>CBHWDO010000009.1:0-126984 GCA_966112615.1 uncultured bacterium | reverse complement strand
TTTGAATCTTGGAAAGGACAGACTGGAATAGGTGCAAAGTAGGCTTTCGTGCAACGGAAAGGGGTTTGCGAAGCCAGGGCCATCGAAATCCAAAAGCTCCAAATTCTTTCCGTCGATGATTAAAGATATATTGCTCAGCTTATATTCACAAGCCCTGGTTTTGCAAACCTAATGTTGGCGGAGGTACTATTTATTATAAAATCTTTGCCTGATACTTTTGTCTTCGATGACAGTAAAACTGTTGCTGAAAGAAAACTTGTTTTCAGTTAATAATGTTAGAAGTATTTGTCAAGCGTAAAGGGGATTTCCTCCTTTTTCACGAAAGAAAATAACCGAAGGAGGATTGCTAGATGCATAGCGGAAGATTAATTCACCATAGTCCTTATCAAATGTTAAGATGATCAATTTACTTTCATGAGCAATTTGTAAAACCTTTTCATCTGAAATACCCGGATACTTTTCCTGTATACTTTCAATTAAGTAACCCTTCGCTCGAAGGAGCAACATACTTGGTCGTGGGAAATTTTCGTTTACAAGAAACATTATGCAGAAATTGGAAAATATAATTCTTGCTGCATACAATCTTTTAAATAAGCAAATACCGCTCTAAGCGATTGGTCATTGAGCGCAGGATAAGACTCTAAAATTTGTTGCTCATTCCAGCCCGATTCCAACAATTCAAGAATTAATTCAACAGATATCCTGGATCCTTTTATTATAGGTTTTCCAAGAAGAATGTCTTTGTCGGAAACAATATAATCTTGCCAGTTCATATAGTAAATATACAGAATAAGGCAAAGGGAAGCTTCAATTTAAGAGGAATAACAAATTTGGGGGTGTATCTCCGCCAACGGACTGGAGCTTTACGAAGTGGCGGTAATTAGCACTGTTGCTCAATCCAGTTATTTAGCTCAATATAGTGATATCGCTCAAAATTAGTACTATACCCCGCCATTTTGTAAAGCTCCCTGTTATACGCAGTGATAGCGTAGTTTGCTACTATAACATCTGCTCATTGTGGTAACGTTTTGAATGTGCCGATTTCTATAATCTCTGATTAACGATAGTCGGCCTGAAAGAATGTTGATAGCTTGGATGTCAATAGAAGAAAGAGATCTAATACAAATAATTCCAATAATTATAATGATGAAAAGATCAGGATGTTTTCGTTTTTTTCTTTTCTTTTAGCCGGAGAATACCATGGTAGAAATCTTGACTTTGTCTTGAATGCCAGCTAACTTCGATAAAGATCTTGATCGTCTCAGCGATTTGAAAGAGCGGTCTTTCATCGGCCTCGCCGCAAGATCTTTAAAGACAATTCCCTTCGGTCTTTGCCTTTGAAAGAAAAAAGCGATGACTTCCTGATTGCTTTAAAAAATTATAGGAATTTGATTGACATCCTGGCTTATCACAAAACGTCCCCTCAATGAAGGATTTTGGCTGCAAATTGCGTATAACGACCAGGGCTTTGCGCTGTGGCCGAGAATGAAATTACGAACTATAGCGACTGATCGGAGGCCATAGCGCAACAGCCCCTGTTACGCGCTGCCCTTCAGGAGGTCATGTCGACCATCAAGGTCCAGAGGCGAAGGAAGACCAGGGACGTCGCGACTATTGCCGCAAAAATCATCGTGACTCCAAAGTGTCGATGTCCGCGTCGGTAAGCTATGTATGCTGTAATGATCGCTGCAAGTCCGCCAATCGAGAAAAAGTACTTGTAGCTATAGGTCAGCTCGACGATCCCGAACAGCGCTCGCGTCTTACCGGTTGCCTGGTCAAAGCGCTCGGCGATTTGTAAATCCACGAGGACCGTAGCGACAATTGTCACCACCGTCAAAAGCAACGAGCTAATCAACAATGTCCGGTGAGTGGCTTCAGATGATTTTGTCAACATACCTCTACGAGTTTAGGACTGGTCGCGGGTAGCGCGTAACTCAAATATATACGAAACATCCCACCCCTGCAAGTTGCGCAAATACATTGCCCGTTAGGGCTATAACCGAAACTTTTGGAAATTTTGAAGTTGCGGTTATTTTTTCGGACAACAAAAAAGGCTGCCATCGGCAGCCTTAGTATTGTTTTATTTCATGTCTCCATGTCTCCGTGTCTCCAGGTTTTCTCTTAATATGACTTCACCATATACACACAATCCTCAATCTTCTTCACCTGCGCGGTTCTGTCCATTCCCTTCACCTGTGAATTTGAAGGCAGTTTCAACTTCTCATCCAGGCTGTCTTTTGATGCCTGCTTCAATGAGCGGAAGATCAATTTGGAAGACAGTGCGAACACCACTCCAAAGGTTTCTCCCTGGCGGGTGTTAATGATACCTACGATCTCACCATTCTTATTAAATACCGGTCCACCGGAATTACCGGGGTTGGCGGTTACACCGATCTGGAAACTGATCGTATCACCATTGAAACCGGTCTTGGCACTCATATATCCTTCGTTGTACACAATCTCATCTCTTGGATAACCCAATGTATACAATGGCTCTCCTAACTCTGCACCGGATTTCCGGATGCCATAGGGTAGGGCACCAACTGGTTTGTAATCCTCATCCTCAATCTTCAGGATAGCCAGGTCTGCTTCCGGATTTACATGCACTATGCGGGCTCTATACTGCTGACCTTTATTCTCCACAATCACAGAAGATGAATTCTTGATCACATGCGCATTGGTCACCAGGTAACCTTTTCCATCGATCAAAAAGCCTGTTCCACCTGCTTTCGCGGGTGCATCAGGAGCTTTCTCCGTCTTCACATATTCCACCTGCTTCTTCAAGGCATCCACAGTTCTTTTGGTATGCTCGAACTCGCGGTTCAGTTGCTGTACATATTGCGTGTTGGCTTTCTTGTTTACATAGAAAGCGCCACCGGCAATCAATAAGGTAGTAACACCCGCAATGGTTGCAGCTACTGCAGCCACACGCTGGTATTTTTTCCAGAGCTGACGGATAACCGCCCTGTTCTTATCTTCCTTAATAGTTCCTTCTTCCAGTAAATTATTATGAACCTCATGAAGGGAATTCTTGAAATTCTTCCAGTCGCCAAACTGGTCCATCTGCTCAAGGAAAATGGTATGTTCAACCACGAGTTGGTCGACCTCCGGATTGGTATTCCTGAGGTACTCAAAATGAGCTCGCTCCTCAGGACTCATTTCACCCTTCAGGTAGCGCTCCACAGCCTCGATCAATTGTACCTGTTCCATTATAGATCTTCGTTTTTATATTCAGTGAAGAATAACTTCTTCAATCTCATTAAACATTTGTACTTCTGGTTCTTCGCATTATCACTGTTCGTATAACCAAAGCTTCCCGCGATCTCATTCATGTTCCTTTTCTGCAAATAGAATGCTTCAAGCAAACTCTTACAGGGCTCTCCCAATCCTGATAATGCCCGCTCCATGGTCTGAAACTCCAGGTTCTTCTGCTCATGCACATCCAGCTCATCTTCCACATGTACCAGGTCTTCTTTTCCTGAAATGTCCGGAACATACCGCTGTAAATACTGTAACCTCTTCAACCATAACCGCCGCGCAACACTATATATATAGGTCTTCAGCTGGCAGTTCAGTTCAAAAGTTCCTGTTCTTGATTTTTCATATAGGACGATCATCGTTTCCTGGAAGATGTCACGCGCTTCGTCGGCATCCCCGTTGTTATTGATGATCAGTGACTGGACCATATTGTAGTGCCTGGAATAGATCGCTTCTATTGCCCCTCTGTCGTTCTTGGCCAGTCCTTCCAGTAAATGCTTGTCGTTTAGGTCTAGTTTCACTCTGATAACCTTTATTTAATACAGCTTTGTAGATAAAGTAACCCAAAAGCTGCAATTTGCAGCAGATTTTTAGAGAAAAAGATGACCGGGAAAAAAATCTTAAAAATTTTTAGAAATCCGAGGTTACCTTTTTCAAGTACCGGAATAAACACCAAATCATTCATTAATAAACAAAACACGGTACAATGAAAAAGCTTTTATTAGTATTGGCAATCGGCGCTTTCGTAGCATGTAACGACAATTCTGAATCTACAGAAGTAACTGCAGACACTGCTGCTGCTGTAACTGTTGATACTGCTGCTGTTGCTCCAGTTGATACAACTGTAGTAGTTGATACAACTGCTGCTGCTGCTACTGCCGATACTTCAGCTAAGAAGTAATCTTTTTTTTCATATGGCAAGCAATCGTTAGAGGCCGTCCTGTTCTCAGGATGGCTTTTTTATTTTGCATAATTCTTCTGGCTCAAGGGCAACGTAATAATAAAGGTTGCTCCCTTTCCTTCAGTTCCCTCTGCGCGGATGAATCCATGATGATTGTCAACGATCTTTTTACAGATGGCCAGGCCAATCCCTGTTCCCTGGAACATGGATTTACTGTGTAGTCTTTGAAAAATATTGAAGATCCTTTCCTTATAGGCATTATCAAACCCGATCCCGTTATCCTCAATATAGATCTTGCAAAATTTTTCATTCCTCCAGAAATTGGGATCTCCCAAAACAGCATATCCTGCCAGCAGGCTATGGGTCTCACTTTCACCGGCCGATAAGATCTTGGATCTTATGTTGATCTTTGACGGTTCGTCTTCCTTGCGGAACTTAAGGGCATTGCTCAGGAGGTTCTGAAATAGCTGTCCCATCTGGGTTCTGTTTGCTTCTATCGAAGGAAGTTTTTCAAAACTGATCTCTGCGCCATTTTCTTCGATCGTAGTTTCCAGGTCGTTGATGGTATCTTTCACCACTTCATTCAGATCCACCTGTTCAAAATTTTCCTTGGCAGAAGACACCAGTGAAAATTCTAAAATATCCGTGATCAGGTTTTGCATCCTGCTCGATGCATTGACCACCCGGTCCATATACTGGCCGCATTTTTCTGTATTTCCTTCATGAAAATCTTTTTGCATCAGGCTCGTGAAAGTGATGATCTTTCTGAGCGGCTCCTGCAGGTCATGCGAAGCCACATAGGCAAACTTCTGCAATTCTTCATTCATCGCTTCAAGGTCCTTGGTCTTGGCCCAAAGCTCCACTTCTGCATTTTTTGTATTGGTGATATCCTGGGCCGTTCCCACCATTCGAACGATCTTTCCTGATTCATCGCGTGATACCTGGCCCGTTGCGTGAACAGTTGCAGTTCTTCCACCCGGTAATATAATGCGATGATAAAATTGAGGAAACTCGCCGGTCTCCAGCGCTTTTTGAATATTGGTCTGAACGAAATTTCGGTCGTCGGGATGTACTTTGGAAAGATAGCTTTCAAAATTTAGTTCCTCGGACCTGGGTTCAATTCCATAAATATTGAAAAGATTATCCGACCAGCTCAATTGATTATTTTGAACATCCCATTCCCAATAACCCATTTTTGCGATTCGCTGTGCCTCATTGAGCTGGTTGTTTTTCAGCCTTAATTCTTCTTCAACCTTTTTTCGCTGCTCGATCTCTGCTTCCATTTCAGTGGCAGACCGATAGGAAAACGCTACAGGGAGGTACCTGACCATCATGAAAACCGTTACCCAACTAATGGTTCCCGTGATGAATCTTACAAGCGCACTTAGCCTGTAAGCGGGAAACCAGAAGATCACCGCATCCAATAAATGCGTAGATCCGCATGCTAAAATGAAACTGGCAAAAAGGATAAAGATCTTGTTGAACCTTACATCACCTTTTTTGGTGATGTATCGAAGTATAAGAATTGGTATGGCGAAATAGGCCGACCAGATCATTAGGTCACTGATGATATACAACCAACCGTGAAAGTCTGTCCATTTACCGCAATGCCAACGTGGAGGCCAGTCACTGGTGTCCAAAAGCTTGTAGAAAAATTCTTTGAACTGGTTCATGGGATAAGGAAGTTAATGATTTAGAATCAATCAGGACATAAAAAAAGCACTGACCAGGTCAGTGCTTAACAATATAAGGAATTAATAGTTATCCCATCCTGGCAATCAGGTTCTGGTTGATTGCATCCAGGAATTCTTCAGTGTACAGGTAATGTGAACCGTGTTCAACCTTGTTTCCATGAATACATACCGCAAGGTCCTTGGTCATTTTGCCGCTTTCAACAGTTTCGATACAAACTGCTTCCAAAGCATTTGCAAAATCGATCAGCTCTTGGTTTCCATCCAGCTTTCCGCGGAAAGCTAACCCTCTTGTCCATGCGAAAATCGACGCGATCGGGTTTGTAGAAGTTGGTTTGCCTTTTTGGTGGTCACGGTAGTGACGGGTTACAGTACCATGTGCAGCTTCTGCTTCCATGGTCTTTCCATCAGGAGTTACCAGCACAGAAGTCATTAATCCCAATGAACCGAATCCCTGTGCTACAGTATCACTCTGTACGTCGCCATCATAGTTCTTACATGCCCAAACAAAGTTTCCGTTCCACTTCAATGCAGAAGCAACCATATCATCAATCAGGCGGTGCTCATACACAATGCCTGCTTCATCAAACTTTTGCTTGAATTCATTTTGATAGATGTCTTCGAAGATATCCTTGAAACGACCATCATATTTTTTCAGAATAGTATTCTTGGTCGACAGGTACAGCGGCCATTTTTTCTGCAATGCCATATTGAAACAGCTTCTAGCAAAACCAATGATACTTTCATCAGTGTTGTACATGGTCATGGCAACACCATCTCCTTTAAAGTTGAATACTTCAAAGGTCTGTGGTTCTCCACCATCTTCCGGCGTGAAGGTCATGGTAAGTTTACCTTTTCCTTTGATCACGGTATCAGTGGCACGATACTGATCTCCGAAAGCATGACGGCCAACGATGATCGGCGCAGTCCAGTTGGTAACCAGTCTTGGAATATTGTTGATCACGATAGGTTCGCGAAATACAGTTCCGTCGAGGATATTGCGGATGGTCCCATTCGGGCTTTTCCACATCTGCTTAAGGCTGAATTCTTTTACCCTAGCTTCATCAGGTGTGATGGTAGCACACTTGATACCAACGCCATATTGCTTGATGGCATTAGCCGCATCAATGGTAACCTGGTCGTTGGTTTCATCGCGGTATTCAATACCGAGATCGAAGTATTTAATATCGAGTTCCACATAAGGGAGGATAAGCTTGTCTTTGATGAACTTCCAGATGATCCTGGTCATTTCATCTCCATCCAATTCAACTACCGGGTTGGCTACCTTGATTTTTTGTTTCATGTTGTGTCAAATTTTAAGCAGGTGAGCAAAAGTAAGGCATAAAGCCATGTTTGGGATTAAAAAATAATTGCTATTTACGATGTCCAAATATGATATATGTCATAAACATATATTTTAGTTTAATTATATTGCGGATATGGTCAATAAGATTAAAAAATATTTATTCAACCTTATGCCTTTTGAAGATGCGGATATTGACCTGCTGATGTCGAAAGCAGAAATGCGCAACTTTGATAAAAAGATCATCATTGTGTATGAAGGCGAAGTAGAGAATTACCTGAATTTTATTGTGAAGGGCCTGGTGCGTAAATATTTTTTACGTGGTGATGAAGAAGTGATCACGCAGATTGCAAGAGAAGGCGACATCATATGCGCTTCTGATTCCTATCTTTCGGGCCAGCCATCTTTATATTGTACAGAAACCATCGAGCCTACCAGTTTTATTTCTTTCAAAAGAGAAAGTATTGAAGAGCTTTTCAGAATGGATACAAAATGGCAGCGACTAGGCAGATTGCTGATGTCTCAATTACTTATTGATAAAGAAAACTGGGAGATCGACCGGATCAAACTCACTACCCAACAGCGTTTTGTGAAGTTTTGTAATGAGAACCCTGGACTTGTTGCACGTGTCCCTCAAAAATTTCTGGCATCTTACCTGAGCATTCAGCCTGAAACCTTCAGCAGGTTGAAAAATGTTTATAAAGAATCTTTAGCAGGACATCATGCATAAAAACACTTCAAATATTGATCCTTATTATGACCAGATCCTGAAGTTCTTTTCAAGGTTTTCGATCGTTAGTCCAAAAGATATCAGCAGGCTGTTTCCATATTTTGAAGTCAGGCATTTCAAGAAGAAATCCATCATACTTGCAGAAGGTGAAGTTGACCAGTACCTGAATTTTGTAGTGAAAGGTTTGGTACGTAAATACATTGTTGCAGGAAAAAAGGAAACCACCTTACAACTGGCTACAGAAGGGCATTTGATCCAGTCGGAAGGATCTTTTCATTTACAGGTGCCAACACAGGTTGTATTGGAATCACTCGAAGATTCAGTTGTGTTGAGTATGCATTATGATCATGTTCAATATGCATTGAAACATATTGATGGGGCAGAGGAATTGGGTCTTCGACTTGTTACCTATATGTTCCTGAAAAAAGATGCCCGCTATTATATGCAGTTGAAAAAATCAACGCGTGAAAGATTCCTGGATTATGTAGAAGAGCACCCTCATATGTTACAGAGAGTGCCCCAGAAAATTCTTGCATCCTACCTTAATATCAAACCTGAAACTTTTAGCAGGTTAAAACATCTTGTAAGAAAAAATTAAAGATTCACGATCAGGATCTGTGCACTCACCGCATGTCTTACTGAATTGATAGTTTCCCCATATAACCAGTCTTTCATTCCGCTATGTCCATGTGCACCGATAACAAGCATGTCGGCATTCTTTTCTTTTACAATCCTTGCAATTTCCTGCGACCGGTTTCTGAAACCCAATACACCCTGCACTTTCAGGCCATTCTGTTGTAATTGGGCGATATAGGATTGCATTTGTTCTGCATCTTTATCCGTTTCAAAATCACCGGTATCTTTTCCAAGCAATCTTGCGGAAGCACTTTCCACGATATGTATCAGGATGAATTCAGAATCCTCATGCTTTTGACCCAATGCAGCTGCGATCAGCTTTTCATCATATTCACTGAATTCAAGCGCAATGGCAATCGACCTGTATTTTGGAATATCAAGCTTCAATGATTTATCCATTCCTTTATGCATGCCGATCGCTGCCTTGGATCTTTTACTGAAGATCGGGTAGAAGGTTGTGTAGAGTAAGAGTAAAAAGAAGAGTATCCCACCCACAACGATCAAAATTTTTCCAATCAAATTTCCTGGTTCATCAAACACTCCACTGGCTTCATTAATAAGCATTTTCAAATTAAGATAAACAAGCACCGAAGCAATGATCCATGCAAAGGCCTGGGTTAATCTGCTGATGGTGAATTCGCCCATTGTCTTTTTATCACTCACAAAATGGATCAATGGAATGATCGCAAATCCGAGTTGAAGACTCAAAATAACCTGCGATAAAACAAGCAGGGCGTCTACCTGGTCATCGCCCGAAATATAGATAACCAGGAAGGCAGGAAGAATGGCGATCAACCTTGTCAATAGTCTTCTCACCCATGGATTGATCCTTAGTTGAAGATATCCTTCCATTACTATTTGTCCTGCAAGTGTTCCGGTGATAGTGGATGATTGCCCGGCTGCTATCAGCGCAATGGCAAAAAGCATTGGAGCCATTTGTGAACCCAGGAGCGGAGAGAGGAGTTCATGCGCGGTCTTTATCTCTGCCACTTCGGTTCTACCGGTTTTAAAAAATACAGTAGCAGCAAGCACCAGTATGGCCGCATTGACGAGAAATGCAATATTGAGTGCTATGGTGGAATCAATGAAATTATACTTGAGTGCCTGTTTAATTCCCTGCGGAGTCTTCTGGATCTTTCTTGTCTGGACCAGGGCTGAATGCAGGTAAAGATTATGCGGCATCACCGTAGCACCAATGATCCCGATGGCAATGTAGAGCGCTTCTTCATTCTTGAAACCCGGGATAAATCCCTGTACAACTTCGGAAGGAACCGGTTTGGCCAGTATGATTTCAATTAAAAAGGACAGGGCTACAATGGCCACCAGGCTGATGATGAAAGCTTCCATTTTCCGCATACCCAGCCGCTGCAGAAATAGTAGCAGGAAGGTATCAAGGATGGTGATGGAAACACCCCAAATTAAAGGAAGACCAGTAAGCAAATGGATCCCGATAGCCATACCAAGAACTTCCGCAAGATCTGTTGCTGCAATGGCAACCTCGGCCAGAATGTACAGGATGAAATTGATCCCTTTAGGATAGGTTTCACGGTTAGCCTGCGCCAGGTCGCGCTTTCGAACTATTCCGAGTCGTGCTGATAAACTTTGCAGCAATAATGCCATGATATTACTCATGAGCAGAACCCATAACAGCGAGTAACCGAATTTACTTCCGCCTGCAAGGTCAGTTGCCCAGTTCCCCGGATCCATATAACCTACACTGATCAGGTAAGCCGGTCCGAAAAATGCGAGGATCTTTCTTAATCCTTTTTTCTTGTTGATCTCTACCGATTCATGCACTTCGCTGAGTGATGCATCGCCCGATTGATGGAACATCATACTTTCACATATATATTTTTAGCCACGGTTTCACTTAGGGTGATCGGTGGCTGGTTCTTTATTTTTACTTCAAGAGAATTGTCGAATGAAAACCTTTTTGAGATCTCGATCTTGCTGCCCAGTGCAATCTCTTTGTGGGTGAGGAGTTCGAGCATTTCGGCCGACTGGTCGCTGATATTAGAAACAATTCCTTCACGGTTCAATTCCAGGTCGAGCAGATTAATGTCTTTACGGATCGAAAACTTTCCATTGCTGTCTGGAATAGGATCTCCATGAGGATCTGATTGCGGAAAGCCCAGGAATTCATCCAGGCGGTCGATCAGTTTTTTACTATGGATATGTTCCAGTTCTTCCGCCAATTCATGCACTTCTTCCCAGCCGAAATTCAATTTTTCAACAAGGAAAAATTCCCAGAGCCGGTGTTTACGGATGATCTGGATGGCCATTTTCTTACCATCATTGCTTAGTTTGAAACCCTGGTATTTTTCATAGATCAGCAGCTTCTGTTCCTTGAGTTTTTTGAGCATGTCGGTCACGGAAGCCGCCCTGGTATTGAGTTCCCGAGCCAGGTCGTTGGTAGTGACCATCCCTTCACCTTCCTGCAGGTGATAGATGGCTTTCAGGTAATTTTCTTTACTCGAGGAAACTTTCATGTTGATCCAATTTCTTTTGCAGGTCTAAAAATAAATTTAGGTAAATCTAAAAATAAAAATTTTACCGGAAGAATATTTCCTCTGTTTTATGTATGAATTGGTACTTTTAAGGGCTTAATTGGATCTGTTTATGCGAAAAATCTTGTTTTGGATCGTTTGCTTTAGTTTGATCGGTACGGCTTGTAAGAATAACAAAAAGGTTTCTTTGAAGGATGACCAGGAAGCGGAGACAATTGAGGTGGCTGATTTTATTGAATTCTTTCCGGAGATCAAACTTCCATTTACGGTATATGACAGCACGCTTGATAAAAAAAGAGATGATTCCTTATTAATAGGTAATAAGATCTTTAAGCAATTCATTCCGGATTCGGTTTTGACCCGGGAATTTGGGAAAGAAGGCAAACCGAAGATCTACCCGCTGGGAAGGGTGGAAGAGAAGGACAAGGAAACATACCTGTTCATCCAGGCTGTGCAGGGATCAAAAAAAGTGGCTATTCTTTCCTGTTTTAACAAAGACCAGCAATACCTGAACAGCATGACCCTCCTGAAAAAAGATGCTGCATATCCAGTAAATTATGCTTCGCTGGATAAGAAATACCAGATCACTACATACAAAGAGAAGAAGAAGACCGGCGACCTGGCCAATTACAAAAGGAATATCTATGTATTCAATAGTGGAGTGAATGAGTTCACGCTCATCCTGACAGAGCCGAATACAGAAATGATCGAAGATATCATCAACCCAATAGATACACTTAGCAGGAAAAATAAGCTTGCAGGAGATTATATAAAAGACAAGAAGAATTTCGTTTCCTTCAGAGACGGGAAGAATGATAAGGAGTTATTATTTTTTGTTCATTTTGAGAAAGATAAAGGCGAATGTAATGGCGAATTGAAAGGTACAGTAAGAATGGTTTCGGCAAAAACGGCTCAGTACAAGGAAGCCGGTAATCCATGCACCATAGAGTTTACTTTCGGATCTTCAAACGTGACCATGAAAGAATTAGAAGGTTGCGGATCCTATCGTGATATCAAATGTTTCTTTGAAGGAACATATCCGCGCAAAAAAGAAGCTTCGTCCAGGTCCTCAAAGAAGAAAAAATAATAAACAGATTTTTCGAACTATATTGCAGTCGAATGTGTATAAAATACATAATAGTATAACCCCCTAAAGATTAGATAGCTATGAGTTTTTTAAACTACAAGGTTCCTTATCCTGTTGATGACCGATATGCCAAGCGGGTGGCTTACTTCTCAATGGAGTTTGCTATTCATCAGCCATTGAAGATCTACAGCGGAGGACTTGGATTTCTTTCAGGATCACATTTAAGAAGTGCCTACGAGCTGCGTCAGAATATGATTGGGATTGGGATTCTCTGGAAGTATGGTTATTATGACCAGGCCAGGAACCAGGACCAGACACTCCAGACAACCTGGATGGAAAAGAATTACAGTTTCCTGGAAGATACCGGGATCAAATTCCAGATATTGATCCATGATCATCCGGTTTGGGTAAAAGCATTGTACCTGAATCCTGATACATTCCAGACAGCTCCATTATTCTTATTGAGTACAGATTGCCCGGAGAATGATTACGTTTCTCAAACCATCACGCATCGTTTGTATGATGCGAATGTGGCAACCAAAGTCGCGCAATTCATTTTGCTGGGTGTAGGTGGTGCCAAACTGATCGATGAGCTTGGATTCAATCCGGAATTATACCATTTGAACGAAGCACATGGTGTGAGTTCTGTATTCTATCTCTACAAGAAGTTTGGAAGTGTTGATGAAGTGAAGAAGCGCCTTGTATTCACCACGCATACACCTGAAGAAGCAGGGAATGAAAAGCACGATATTCATCTTTGTCATAAAATGAGTTATTTCTGCGGTTTAGGATTGCAGGAAGTCCGCGACCTGACTGGCATGCAGGATGATCAGTTCAACCATTCACTGGTAGCGCTTCGATTTGCTCATTTATCGAATGGAGTTTCCAGGTTGCATGGAGAAGTATCTCGACATATGTGGCAGAAGCATGAAGGAGTATGCCCGATCATTCACATCACGAATGCGCAGAATTACAGGTACTGGTCGGACAAGCAATTATACAAAGCATATGATGAGCGCAATGATGCCATGTATGATGATCGAAAAAAATACCTGAAGCGCAGGGCGTTTGAGATCGTTGCAGACCAGACAGGAAAGATCTTTGATCCGAATGTATTGACGATCGTGTGGGCAAGAAGATTTGCGGGATATAAGCGCGCAGAAATGATCACGCGTGATAAAGAGCGTTTTGAAAAGTTATTATCGAATACAAAATACCCGGTACAGATCATTTGGGCGGGAAAGCCATACCCAATGGATTACCCGGCTATCAATGAATTCAATAACCTGGTTCATTTAAGCAGGAATTATAAGAATATGGCTGTATTGGTAGGGTATGAGCTGGCATTATCAAAAAGGCTGAAGCAGGCTGCAGATATCTGGCTGAACAATCCGCGTGTACCGCGTGAAGCATCCGGAACCAGTGGTATGACAGCAGCTATGAATGGAGCTGTAAACTTCTCTACCGATGACGGATGGATCCCGGAATTTGTACACCATGGAAACAATGGTTTTGTAATCCCGAAAGCAGATTACAACAACATGACGACTCCGGAGCAGGATGAGTATGATCTGAACAAGTTGTACGAGATCCTCGAGAACGAAATCCTTCCAGCTTATTACGATGCTCCCGATACCTGGAGACAGATCTGTCAGAACGGAATGAAAGATGTAAGATTCCAGTTTGAGAGTGGTAGAATGGCGGCGGAGTATTATGAGCTTCTGTATAAGTAGGAATGGGGAAGGGAGAATGGGGAATGGAGAATTTGAAGACCCGACACAAATAATAGAAAAGGGCGGAAGTTAATTCCGCCCTTTTTCTTTATGCTGAGACCCTTTAGTTTTTTGTGTAAATACTTTTTTTAAGATCACTGTAAATAGAAGTTAGTTTTTAGTGATCACAGGGAAACGGATTAAATATTCTGGCATCTCTGTGCAAAGAGTGTAACGAACTGATGGAGCACAAGACCCCAGTTATGGGGTATTTGGTTCCATTTTCTTTGGGTGTTCATAATTGCCAGATAAACTGCTTTTTCTGCTGCCTGATCATCAGGGAACTGAAGCTTGGTCTTGGTGTATTTCCTGATGTTGCGGTTCAGGTTTTCGATTGTGTTGGTAGTGTAGATCATCCTTCGGATCTCCATGGGATAATCAAAGTAATTAGTTAGACAGGCCCAGTTATTTCTCCAGGACTGAATGGCAAGCCTGTACTTGCTTCCCCACTTTTGATCTATTACTTCTAAGTTGTGTTCTGCAAGTGCTTTGTTTGGAGCACTATATACTTCCTTTAAATCCTTACAGAAGAGCTTTCTATCCTTCCAAACCACATACTTGCAGCTATTCCTTATCTGGTGTACAATGCAAAGCTGCGTAACTGTTTGAGGAAAGACACTGATAATGGCATCTGTAAAGCCTTTGAGATTATCGGTACAGGCAATCAAAATATCCTGCACTCCTCTGGATCGGATATCGGTCAGTACATTGATCCAAAAAGACGCTGACTCATTCTCTGCTATCCACATACCCAGCACTTCCTTAAATCCATCCGGTTTTAGGCCTACAATCAAATACACACAGCGGTTCACATATCTTCCATTGGTCTTGATCTTCAGCACAATGCCATCCATCCAAACTACCAGGTACAAGGGCTCCAATGCCCGGGCCTGCCATTCTCTGACATGCTCCATAACCCTTGCTGTAACATGAGAAACAGTTCCTTCAGAGATCTCTACCTTGTAGGCAAGCTTTACCTGTTCAGTGATATCTGAAGTACTCATGCCTCTGCCATACATGCTGATGATAGCTTCTTCTAACTGATCACTCATGCGCTGACCTTTAGGGATAAGCTTGGGAGAAAAATCGGAGTTCCGGTCCCTGGGTATCTTCAACACCATATCACCCAGGCTCTCAGAACGAACCTTCTTAGAGGAGGTCCCATTGCGGCTATTGCCGCTGTTATTGCCTTCTTTGGCGTACTTCTCATATCCAAGGTGTTCATCCAGTTCACCTTGCAACATTTGTTCAATACCTTCTTTGTAAAGGTTGTTGAAGAAGTCGTGAAAAGCTTCCTTATTCTTGAACTGCTTAAAGAAGTTCTTAGGAAGGTTTAATGGTTGGTCATGGTTGTTTTCCATAAAAAAAGCTGTATTTAAAAGTTACGAAATAAAAGTCCATAGACCCTTTTCTAACTTCTAAATACAGCTCCTAAAAAACTATTTACACAAAGTTCTAAACGCTACCTTTATGCTATATTCGGGTTTTAACCTTTCCGATTCGCCATTCTCAATTCGCCATTCCAAATTATTTCACTTCCAACAACTCCACATCAAACACCAACGTACTTCCAGCCTTAATTACCGGACCGGCATCATTATCACCATAGGCCAAATCAGAAGGAATGAAAAGTTTCCACTTGCTGCCCTGTGGCATCAACTGCAAAGCTTCTACCCATCCACGGATTACGCCATTAACAGGGAATGAAATTGGCTGGCCACGCTGAACAGAACTGTCGAAAATGGTTCCATCGATCAGGGTTCCATGATAATGAACCTTTACCGTATCGGTTATTTTGGGTTTTACACCGGTACCTTCCTGGATTACCTGGTACTGCAATCCACTAGGAAGTGTTACAACGCCTGGTTTCTTTGCATTCTCTGCAAGAAATTCCTGTCCTGCTTTCTTTACTGCAGCAGCTTTTTCTGATTTTAAGTTTTGCATATAATTCATAATTACCATGTTACATTCGTCTTCAGAAATCTTTACAGAGCCGGATTTTACATCATTCAATGCTTTCTGAACCATTGCCACATTGATGTCTTTTGCTCCCTGGCTTTTATAAAACTCCGCCATACTTACGCCCAGTGCATAACTGAAGGAGTCAATAGCATTTTTCATTACAGGTGCGGCAGCTACCGGCTTTGCAGCAGCAGTGGTTTTTTTCACAGGGGTTTTAGATACGGGCTTCTTCGTCTGTGCATGCACGTTAGTTAATGTACCTAACAGCATCAAGCCCAAAACAATTTTTTTCATGCTTAGCGTTTTCAATTTTCAGCAAGGTAGCGGTATTTTTTTTACAGACTGGCCGATAAATGAATAACTATTGTGAAATTTACCGCTTATGGGCGGAATTTTCAGGTTATACAGGGAAGCATACCAGGGTCTGCCCAAACAGGTATGGTTGATCTCGATGATCATGCTGGTCAACAGGAGCGGAACCATGGTAGTTCCTTTCATGACCATTTATCTAACCAGCCCGGAAATGGGTTATTCCATCGGAAAAGCAGGGTATGTTCTGGGTGCTTTCGGACTTGGTTCCATCCTGGGTGGATATCTAGGCGGGAGGATCACCGATAAGATCGGGCACTACAAAGTTCAGTTTGCCACCTTACTTGGTGGAGGATTATTGTTCATGGTCCTCGGGCAGGTGAAATCTTTCGAACTGATTCTGCTTGTCACATTTCTATTAAGCTCCATCAATGAAGCATTCCGCCCGGCCAATGCTGCGTCCATTGCCACATATGCGGATGAAGGAAATCGTACAAGATCTTTTTCCCTTAATAGGCTTGCTGTCAACTTAGGTTGGGCTGTAGGAAGTGCATTAGGCGGAGTATTGGCCAGCATTGATTTTTCTGTTTTATTCTGGGTTGATGGATTCACCAATATTGCTGCAGCTTTTTTGTTGAGATATTTGTTGGGTTCATCATCAAAAGTCAAGAAAGAAACAGGTTTTACGGAGATCAAAGCTCAATCTGCATATCGCGATAAGGTCTATGTGGTCTTCATTTTTCTCACCATATTATTTGCCATCTGCTTCTTCCAGATGTTCTCCACCTTATCAGCTTACATGAAAAACCAATTAGGTTTCACATCTTTATTTATTGGAGGACTAATGGCAGTGAACGGACTTGTTATCACTTTTGTTGAAATGGTACTCGTCTACAAACTTGAAGGAAAGCGTAGTCCAACGTTTTATATTATTGCAGGCGTATTGTTGATAGCGCTTGCCTATTGCATGTTGAACCTGTTTCAAATTAATCATGCAATGGGTATGATAGTGATTTTGCTGATCACTTTTGGTGAGATCTTTTCCATGCCATTTATGAATAGTTTCTGGACCAGCAGAAGTAATGCTGGAAACCGTGGACAATATGCAGGACTGTATACCATTGCCTGGAGTATTGCGCATACTACGGGACCATTAATGGGAGCACAGGTGGCCGATAAGTTCGGTTTCAATACCTTGTGGTGGAGTGTTGGTATATTGGGATTTATTGCAACTGCAGGCTTCTTTGTACTTCATATTAATCTTGAAAAGAAAAGTATCAGACGATGACAGATAAACTGGAAATGTTTCGAAACAGGTTGACCAAAGTGCATAAGCATATTTCCAAACTTGCACGAAAGCAGGGGATTAGTTGTTATCGTGTATATGACCATGATTTGCCTGAATTTCCATTCTGCATTGAATTTTATGATGATAAGATCTACCTCGCGGAATATCGGAGAAAACATGGAATGACTGATGAAGAGCACGAAGAATGGCAGGAAAGATGTATTGATGTTATCTGCGAGATACTGGAAGTTCCTAATGATCATGTGTATGTAAGACAACGTCAGCGTAAGCAGGGTAGGTTAGGGCAATACCAGCGCATTGCCGAAGAGATGGAATTCATGACAATCGAAGAAGCTGGATTGAAATTCAAAGTGAACCTTACTGATTATCTCGATACAGGATTGTTTCTTGATCATCGCATTACCAGGGGAATGGTAAGAAATGAAGTGAAGGATAAGCGCTTCCTGAATCTCTTTTGTTATACAGGATCATTTTCCGTGTATGCCGCTGCAGGAGGGGCTTCCAGCGTGACATCCGTTGACCTGTCCAAAACTTATTTGTCGTGGGCCAAAGACAATTTTGAGTTGAATGGATTGCTGGATGAAAGAAAGCATTTTTTCCTTCATGAAGATGTGAAGCAGTATCTCGATACCTTAAAACCAGATTCATTTGATCTTGTGGTCATGGATCCCCCGACTTTCAGCAACAGTAAACGCATGAAAGATTTTCTCGACATTCAGCGTGATCATGTTGAGCTTATCAATAAAGTACTGAATGCGATGAGTGAAGGAGGTATTTTGTATTTCAGTACAAACTATCGCAGGTTTGAACTTGATACCGCATCCATAAAAGCATCATCCATAAAAGATATCACAAAGGCTACAACTCCATTTGATTTCCAGGGAAAGTTGTTCAGGTGGGCGTTTAGGATTCAGAAGTGAGGGAAGACGTGGAAGACGTGGAAGACGTGGAAGACGTGGAATACATGGAATACTTGGAATACACGGAATACGCGGAATACACGGAAGTAAACACTAAAGTTAGATATGTCCTTGTATTGGATGGCGAAGCCATCCCTCTGCGCGCTTTGCTCCTTTGCGAAGCCGCCGCAGGCGGCGCTCTGCGTGAAATAAATCTTTGCGTGAAAAGATTCAAAGCGAAAAATATTACCCTCTGCGTGAAATGAAAAATGCTTTTAATCGGCTTCACCGACTAAAAGCATTTTTCATTTTTACTTTTTCATTTCTTCTCTATCTCGTCGGTATCTCCAACTTAAGATCCCTCTTCAGCATATCATTCCTGTTCGCCATTTCCCATGCTGTATAAAATACAAAACGGGCGCGTTTTTCCATGATATCGTAGTTGATCTTATCCGGTGTATCAGTCGGACGGTGATAATCCGCATGCGTTCCGTTAAAATAGAATATGATAGGAACTCCTTTTCTTGCAAAGTTGTAGTGGTCGCTGCGGAAATAGATCCTTTCAGTATCATTTGGATCATTGTACTTGTAATCCAGTTCAAGCTTGGTAAACTTCTTATTTACGGACTCACTGATAGGGCGCAGATCTGTACTCAGTTTATCATCACCAACTACATATACATAGTTAGTTGAATCACCGATCTTTCTTTTTGGATCGATACGGCCAATCATATCAATATTCAGGTTTGCAGTGGTCTTATCCAGTGGGAATACAGGATGATCACCATAATAGGCAGATCCCCAAAGACCTTTCTCTTCACCTGAAACAGTCATGAACAGGATGCTTCTTCTCGGACCTTTTCCTTCCTGCTTTGCTTTTGCAAAAGCTTCAGCAAGTTCAATAACACTTACTGTTCCGGATCCGTCATCATCAGCTCCATAATAGATCACGGTATCTCTTTTACCATTATGATCATAGTGTGCAGTGATTACAAGATACTCATCCTTTTTGTCGGTGCCTTCCAGCAGACCAAGTACGTTGCTGCTCTGTTCTTTGATCTGTGATTTTTTGAAATCGAGGACCAATTCAGTGTCGTATGATTTTGTTTTAAGTGTTCCTGCTTTTGCAGCATCTACATCAGCACCCATGATGGCTCTTGCAACTTCTTCAGAGATCATGTAAGTGTTTGGATAGATAGTTTTGCGGAAGCCGGTGATGCTTGCAAAACCTTTTGCATTGGATGCTCTTCTTGGGAAATTATTCTGTACGATCAGGATCGCTGCAGCACCATTTTTTGCTGCTGCATCCTGGATAGCAGAACCCATACCGCGACGTGCAGGCTGTTGCGCCGCACCCTGGAACAATAAAACCACTTTTCCTTTCACATCTGCATTAGCATAATCATTGCGACTTGAATCAACAATGCCTGCACCTGCGAATACAACCTGTCCCGCAGCAATGGTTGAACTATAGTTCTGACCCATGTTTACTGCAAAGTCCTTATCCAGGTTAAACTTCTTTCCGTTTACTTCAATAGAAGCTCTTTCCAGTGAATCAGTGTACACATTGTAGAACTGCTGGTAACCGCCATTTTCACCGGCTGGCTTCAGTCCGATACGCTTGAATTCATTTTCAATGTAAGCGGCAGCTTTACGCTGACCTTCAGTGGCTGTTTCACGGCCTTCCATTTCGGGGCCCGCCACGATGTAGAGATGCTTTTTCAGGTCGGCTTCCGTGATGGTTTTGCCATACTTAACCGGGTTACCTGTTTTTTGAGCCATTGCTGCTGTTGCCGCAAACATGCTCAATAACAAGATGCTTTTTCTCATGTTACGTGATGTTTATATTTGATTTATTGATCCTCCATTAATTCACTCAATTCAAGCCAGCGCATTTCTTTTTCATCCAGCAACTCTGTGATCTCGCCAATTCTTTTCGCCAGTTGCTGCAATTCCTCAAATCCTGCAGAGCCCGAATTTAATTTATCCTGTACTTCATTTTTCTCTTTCTCCAGTGCTGCAATATCCGATTGCAGTTGTTCAAATTCTCTTTTCTCTTTATATGAAACTTTACGCTTCTCTTCCTTCTTCACGTCTCCATGTCTCCCCGTCTTCATGTCTTCTTGTCTTCCCTTCTCCACTTCTTCTCTTCTCCACTTCGTCTCTTCTCTATACTGACTATAATTCCCCGGGTAATCCCTGATCTCCCCATTTCCTTCAAACACAAATAAATGATCTACCAATCGGTCCATGAAATACCGGTCGTGCGAAACGATCAGCAAACACCCCTGGTATTCACTTAGGAAATTTTCCAGCACACCTAAAGTCGGCAAATCAAGATCATTTGTTGGCTCATCGAGGATTAAAAAATTTGGATTGCGAAATAATATGGATAAAAGGTGCAATCTTCTTTTCTCTCCTCCGCTTAATTTGGAAATATAAGTAAACTGTTGTTCCGGAGGAAAAAGAAACAATTGTAAAAATTGTGAGGCACTCAGGCTACCCCCTTTGGCAAGCGGAAAACTTTCTGCAATATTCTTTACAAATTCAATTACCCGCATGTCTTCCTTTACCGGCAATCCTGTCTGCGAATAATTACCAAAAACAATTGTCTCTCCTACATTTATTTTTCCGCTATCTGGTTGCTCCAGTCCCTGGATAATATTGATAAAGGTTGATTTTCCTGCTCCATTCTTTCCAATAACTCCAACACGTTCTCCTTTTTTGAAAGTATAATCAAAGCCCTTGAGGATCTGCTTGTCTCCATAGGCTTTATAAACTTTTTTCATCTCCACGATCTTTCCTCCGAGCCTGGTCATCTTGACCTGCAGCTCCATCTGCTGGTCTTCGATTCTTTTCTTTGCCCTTGCTTCAACATCCGAAAATGCATCGATCCTGCTCTTGGATTTCGTGGTACGTGCCTTTGGCTGCTTGCGGATCCACTCGAGTTCCTTTCTATATAAATTCTTTGCTTTATCAATACTGGAAAGCTCACTCTCTATCCTGGCAGTTTTCTTTTCGAGATATCCTTCATAATCTTCTTTATAAACGAATATCTCTTCACGATCAAGTTCCATGATCTCATTGCAAACCGCATCCAGGAAATACCGGTCGTGGGTTACCAGCAGTAATGTCAGCTTCTCCTGGTTTAGGTAATGTTCAAGCCATTCCACCATCTCCACATCAAGATGGTTGGTAGGTTCATCCATGATCAGCAGCACATGTTTATGTTCAAACCCAATATCAATAAGTGTTTTAGCAAGCGCAACTCTTTTTCTTTGTCCTCCCGATAAGGTACTGACCTGTTGATTCAGGTGATGGATATTCAGTTTTCCGAAGATCTGTTTCACTTTGGAATCAAAATCCCAGGCTCCCAGTTCATCCATCTTTACAATAGCCTCACTTAATGCCATGGAATCATCCGTTTCACTGGCCAGTTCATATTCCCTGATCGCCTTAATGATCGGATGATTATGATGGAAAATATTATCTATGATCGATGCCGATTCATTGAAATGGGGTTCCTGCTCAAAAAGTGCAACGGTTACATCCTTGTTGATCCAGACTGTTCCTGAATCCGCAGTTTCCTGTCCCGACAGGATCTTTAGCAAAGTGGATTTCCCGCTACCATTGCGAGCTATGAGCGCGACCTTGTCACCTTCTTCTATGTGAAATGAAATATTGCTGAACAATGGCTTGATGCCGTATGACTTCGTCAACCCTTCTACAGATACATAATGCATGCGGCAAATGTACGTTCTAATGTATATCTTCCGTAAATGGATTACCTGGTTCTCATAGCATCCTGGGCCTTATTCGGAATTTCTCACAGCTGGCTGGCTTTGCCCTCCGTGAAATCACGGCTGGTAAAATATACCGGGAAATACTACCGTCCATGGTATTCTTTTTTCGCAACAATGCTGCTGGTAGCCATAGTCTGGTTTGAGTTTCATATTTCGGGAGAATTTTTATTTTCTCCACAATACTGGTCGATCCCATTTTTACTGACTGGTTCTGTATTCATGCTCATCAGTATCGATAAATATTTTCTTTACTTAAGTGGCATAGATGTTTTTCTGAAGAAAGAAGTAAGTGCACATCTTGAAACTACTGGTCTGCACCAATATGTACGTCATCCATTGTATTTCGGAACGCTCCTGGTGGTTTGGGCATTATGGTTGCTGATGCCTTCAATGGCTCATTTGATCGGGGTTTCCATGATCACTTTATATACCTTAATAGGAACTATTCTTGAAGAAAAAAAGCTGCTCCGCGAATACGGAACAGCTTATGCTGAATACATGGAAAAAGTTCCCATGCTGATTCCTTATAAAATATTTACTTCTTCAGAAACTTCAGGCATACAGGAGAAGGCACGCTGATCATTATACCGGTTTCTGATAATAGTCCTGTCGATTTATTGATCTTAAATACTACCACATTATTACTTAACTGATTTGCTACCAGTAAATAATTTCCTGAAGGATCGATCACAAAATTTCTTGGTGCATCTCCAAGCGTTGGCTGAAACCCGCGCGAGATAAGCCTTCCGGTATTCTGATCGATTTCAAAGATTGCAATCGTATTACTTGAACCTCGATTGGATGCATATAAGAATTTTCCATCGGGAGAAACATGGATATCTGCACTTCCTTTAGTTCCTTCAAAATTATCAGGATGAGAACTAATAGTCTGCTCTGTTTTTAATTGTCCATTGTTCATTGAAAACAATGTAACAGTACCAGAGAGTTCTTCTATCAGGTATGCATATTTTTTATTTGGATGAAAGGCAAGATGCCTTGGTCCATTTCCCGGAGTTACGGAAACTTCACTATGTTTTTTTTCATCGAGAATGGGTTCCTGTTTATGATGTGGATAGATAAAGATCTTATCCATACCAAGGTCTGGTACATACAGGTATTTTTCATCAGGGCCAAGTTGGGTCATGTGAACATGCGCTTTTTCCTGTCTCATTTTATTGGCACTGTTGCCTGTATGCTGGATAGTTTGTACAGGTGCAGATAAGTTTCCTTTGTTTGACACCAGTACGGAAAGATTTCCACCACTGTAATTTCCAACGAAGACATGTTTACCCGATGCATCCACATCAATATAACATGGATGATCACCACCCGATGGTTGTTTGTTGATGAAACTTAATTTACCGGTTTTCTTATCAAATGAAAATGAACTTACTGATCCAGGTTTTTCTCCCCCGGTTTCATTGACTGCATACAGGTATTTACCATCATTTGATACAGCCAGATAGGATGGATCCTGCACATTTTCTGCGACACTTTTTTCGGTGATGATCCCTGTCTTTCCATCAAAATTATAAACATAGATTCCTTTACTTCCATTATTGGTATAGGTTCCAGTGAACAGGTAATATTGTTGAGCGGATGCTGCAATCGTACTCATAGTTAATAAAGAAAGGATCAGTTTTTTCATGAATTCAAGATAGCAATTTCTGCATCAGCATTATGGCATAATCTTTTTTAATATCTGCTAAAACTATCTATGGAAAAGAACCTTCAAAATGAAGAAGCTCTGAAAAAGTTGAAAAAACTTGCAGAAGAAATCAACATATGCATGTTTATCACTGATCCTGAAAACAAGCAAAGCTCACGCCCGATGGCTACCATAAAGGTGGAGGACAATGGCACATTCTGGTTTTTTACACATAAGTCTTCCGGTAAGACCAGCGAAATTGAGCAGGAACATGATGTTCACCTGGTTTATTCTCATCCTGGTAAAGACAGTTATATGGATTTGAGAGGGAGAGGTTCAGTGGTAACTGACCGTGCAAAGATCGAGGAACTCTGGAATCCAATTATTAAAGCATGGTTTCCCCAGGGTGTTGAAGATCCGGATCTATGCCTGCTGAAAGTAACGCCTCAGTCGGCCTATTACTGGGATTCCGAATCAGGAAAAATGGTGGAATTCCTTAAGATCATCGCTGCTGCTGTAACAGGAAAAAGGCTGGCAGAAGGTGCTGAAGGAAGCCTAGATGTATAAAATCAACCATTATGAAAAGATTGGAAGGCAAAGTTGCCATTATCACGGGCGGATCTACTGGAATTGGCGAAGCTATTTCCCGGAAATTTGCCCGTGAAGGTGCATTGGTGATAGTCAATGGTTTCCCCCAGGACCCGGTTAGTGATGTGGTGGAAAGTATCAACCAGTTGGGTGGACAATCCGTTGCATTTATTGCTGATATATCTGTTGAAGAAAATGCGCGCAAATGTGTGGAGTTTGCAGAGGAGAAATATGGAAAACTTGATATCCTTGTCAACAATGCCGGGGTATACCCGGTGATGGAACAGTTGCAGGATTATCCGACCGATATTTTTGATTACCTGGTAAGAAATAACGTGCGGTCAGCGTATCTAATGACCAAATATGCCATTCCACGGCTCCAGAAAACAAGGGGAGTGATCCTTTTTGCAGGGTCGGAGGCCGGGGAAAAAGGTCAGCCTGATAATGCCCCCTATGGCGGTACTAAGGGATTTCTTCATGCATTCATGAAGGGTGTGGCGGTAGAGCAGGCCCAATATGGAATTCGGGCTAATGCTGTTTGTCCGGGTCCCATTGATACTGCCTGGACGCATAAGGAAACCGGTCCAATGAGCGGGAAAGATGAAAAGATGCTGATCAATGCCACACCTTTGGGCCGAAGGGGTACACCCGAGGAAGTGGCCAATGTTTATCTTTTCCTGGCTTCCGATGAAGCATCCTATGTTACGGGGGCTTTATTTCCCGTGGATGGGGGAATCACTGCCGCAAAAGGAGCTGTTGGTAAAAAGGTTAAGGATGAAGTAAAGGAGCCACCTGCAGGAGAACTGAACCTGGAACATACGATGGATGGCGCAACGGATACGAGGAGGGGAGATGAGGCGCCGGGACCTTAGGGCGACTTTGAAATCGGAAATCGGAAAGCGGGCTGAACGCTGAAGGCGGGCAGAACGACGGGTTATACACCCAACATTCTGCCCGCATCGCTTCGCTCGCGTTCAGCCCGGGTATTTCCGATTACCGATTTCCGATTTCCCCCTGCATTAAAAATCAAACTCCACCACATTCAGATCCTTCATCATTTTATCAATAAATCCCTGGTGTTTCTTCTCGGAGCCGCTTACAGACCAGGTTCCGGATAGAAAAGTCTTCGAGAGCGTTTGCTTATTTCTCTTGTATTTGAGTTTACATTCTTTCATCAATTCCTCATATTGTTGAAGATCATTATTCAAAACGGGAACTACGATCCTGTATTCCCTCACCTGGTTATGTCGCTCAATTAATTCCTCCACATTTGTCATGAAGGATAAGGAAATGAAAACCAATAGAGTAGCACTTGCTCCAAGAATATAATTCCCATTACCGATAGCCATTCCAATGGCTGCAGTTGCCCAAACGGAAGCGGCTGTAGTAAGGCCTTTTACTTTATTTTCTTCCTTGAAAATAACTCCGGCTCCTAAAAAACCGATCCCCGTAACAATATTGGAGGCAATACGGTCGTGGCTGTCACCGGTCCCCACCAAAACTGAAGCAATTGTGAAAATTGCTGATCCCAGCGAGATCATAATGAGGGTCCTTAACCCTGCCGATTTACTCATATATTCCCGCTCAGCCCCGATTACAGCGCCTGCAAGAACGGCAATTACCAACCGGATCACTATTTCTGAAGTATGTATCATATCCTGTCTGTTATACTTGGCACATTGTTTTTTAAGGTAGTAAAAAAAGGATAATGGACACAAGAGATTCACGCAAAATTGTGCCCGCACAACAGAGAGGTGCCAGCACAAATGCGGAATATTCTTACATGGCCGGATCAACTGATGAAGCAATGGTCGTTTTTCAGAATGCCTGTGAAAGACTTTTAAATGTGAACAGTTGGGATAAATACACCGGAAAGGTAAGTGCGATATTCCGTGTGACAGACGAACAGGGAAAAGAAACCAATGGTGCGATAAAGAGAGGTTTTTACTTCAAGATCGACATCCCTGGACCCGGATCTTTTACTGGAGAAGGGTACGACTGGGTTAGGGTTGAAGAAATAGATACCAGCTCCAATCATCGCGAAGATTGGGAAAGCATCGCCATACGCGTTCGGCCTTCCTCTAATCCTCATGATGATAAGGATGATACTGCCCATTTCTTTTCCGATGAAGCCACTTCAAATTTTGTGGTGAGAAGGGAAGGCCTGAATGTAACGGCAGGCGTATATGGGAGAAATGAAGTTCCTAATACAGCAGTGCATAATGTTGTGGACAAGACAAGAAATGCAGCAGTAGGACTAAGTGCCCTGTCTGGTATTTCAACTTTCCAATGGAATGGATTGGTAAAAGGACTTGTAGGAAAATAATATGAATCATTACGAACAAAGAATGATAAGAGAGCTGCAGGCCTGGCAGAGAAGGGTTACCCGTAACCCTTCTTTTGCCAGTAAAATGGCTCGTTCAGCACAGGGTAAGATCAATGATATGATACCGGAAAAAGTGCACAAAGCAGTTACTTCCGCCATTAAACAAATGGTACGCGGAGTGTTGCTGGGTGCAGGTTATACGGTTCCTTCCATCCCTTCATCCCTTAACTGGGAACAAAGAGAGGAGATGGTGAGAAATAAAGTTGACTTCTATAAAAAAGCTGCAGCCGCCGAAGGTGGCATCACCGGCATGGGTGGGCTTTTGCTGGGACTTGCAGATTTTCCCATTCTATTAAGTCTTAAGCTGAAATTACTTTATGATATCGCTACCATTTATGGGTATGATGTAAAGGATTTTAAGGAAAGACTATACATTCTTCATGTATTTCAACTTGCTTTCTCTAGTCAGCAGCACCGCAAAAATGTATTTTACCAGATGGAGCACTGGGGTGAGAAAAAACACGATATGCCGGATGATATCAATGATCTAGACTGGCGCACTTTTCAACAGGAATATCGTGACCATATCGACCTGGCAAAGATGGCCCAGCTTATTCCTGTGGTTGGAGCGGTGGTAGGTTTTGTGGTCAATTATAACCTCATTATGAAATTGGGTGAATATGCCATGAATGCTTACAGGATGCGGCTTTTGGAAGACAATCCTTCGGTTATGAAAGCTTACCTGGAGTTGAAGTAACGGATTCAAACCGGTTGTGAAAATCAGGGCTTTCAGTTTTCTTCCACTTATCCCAGAAAGTAAAATACAATCCGTAATTGAACTTAAATTGTTTGTGGTGGAGTGAATGATGTGTTGCGCCGATCAACCATCTACCCAACCAGTGTTTATTGAATTTTTTAGGATAGATCTCTATGTCAAGGTGATTGATCACACTGGTAAAAGTCATGATGGTTAATTGTACCAGTAACATGGAATAATGGATGGGAACCAGGAAGATCATGACCGGCAGAAAAATAGCCTGGAAGAATCCTTCCAGCGGATGAAATGAAAAGGCTGTCCAGGCAGATGTGATCGTACTTTGATGATGAACCTTATGAACAATCCTGAAAACTGAAGGATGATGCATCCAACGATGCAGCCAGTAATAATAGGTTTCATGAACAACCAGGTAAATGACCAGTGAAACCGGCAAATACCAGTATCCATAAGCTTCAGGGTCATTATAGACTTTCGTAAATCCTTTCTGCCAAAATAAAACATTAATCGCTGCGGTAAGGGCAAAGATCACTGCAGTTACCATGCTGTAAGTCACTTCCCTCCTGAATTGTGTCTTGCTGTAGGGTTTGTTCCCCAGTTTTCTTTCCCTGTATCTCTTTTTATTGAGGATATAAAACCAGCTGTGGAAGAGCCCTGCTATCAGGAAATACCTGCCAACTATTACAGCAAACAGCAATACAGTGATCAATAGAAAATTTCCTGGAAGGGAGAGGTCATAATTCATATCGTATCGGGCATAAAAGCTGTGCCAGTTTCTTAACTTTAGTCCATGTGTTACGATGTTTCGCTGCATGCACCTATAGAAATGATCCAGGAACAGGTCCCCGGACTTGTCGTGGACCCACAATTACAACTCGATCTTGAAACCCATCAACATGTACTGGCTCAATCTTTCAGGAAATATCCTGTTGTTGTGGTGGAAGATGGAATTGCTCACCTCAAATTATTTGAATGGGGGGTGATAGCTGATTACATGAACACTCCGGAAAAGATCAAAGAATCCCGGACTTCCATGTGCAATGCAAGAAGTGAGAAACTCCTGGATAAAAGATCTGTATGGTATAGATTGAGAAACAAACGCTGCCTTGTTCCGGTTAGCGGTTTCTTTGAACACCGTGAGATCAGTGGCTGGAAAAATAAGGTCCCCTACTTCGTAAGGGTGAAAGACAAACCTCTTTTCTTTTTGGGTGGGCTATACAATTATTCTCCTATTCCGGATATTGAAACCGGTGAAGTCAGGGGAACTTTTACAATTATTACCCGTCCTGCCA
This sequence comes from uncultured bacterium, assembly GCA_966112615.1. Lineage (GTDB taxonomy): Bacteria > Bacteroidota > Bacteroidia > Chitinophagales > Chitinophagaceae > Flavitalea. The sequence goes on along the minus strand of CBHWDO010000009.1, from coordinate 98,188 downwards.
ATTCCCTGATGAAAATGATACATAATGGAGGACCTAATAAACACAGGATGCCGATGGTGTTATCGGTTTCAGACCAGGAAAAATGGCTTGATCCATCACTGTCGGATGAGCAGCTTTTTGAAATGACTGAACATGAATTCCCTGCTGAAAAAATGGAAGCCTGGCCGGTTTTCAGTATTCGCACCACCAAACAAAGACCTGATGGACTTTTGATCTATGAGCGATTCAGGTATGATAATCTTCCGGAATTAGGCCATGATGGTGGTCCGCAGCTTACACTTATTTAAAATTCTGCTTCATCATCCTGAGGGTTCTGGCACCATCCCATGATCCGGGAACGATCATTCGACGGATCGTATGAAGCGGATCACTGGAATCCCTTGGTTCTACAAGTTGAAATGCAGCCTTGATCCCTCTATTCTTCAGCTCCGGAATGGCTTCTTTATTCCATAACCCGAATGGATATGCGAAATATTCAACCGGATTGCCGGTAATATCTTCAAGCTTTTTCTTTGGTTTCTCCACCTGGGTTACCCAATCATCTCCTTTTAGTTTCTTGACATTCTGGTGATCCCATGTATGTGAGGCAATGGTATTCCCCTGGTCAAATAAATTCCGGATCTGCTCACGGCTCATATAATTCGGTGGCCTGTTAATGCTTACCGTCATGATGAAATATGCTGCCTTGAAACCATATTTGTTTAGAACCGGTAAAGCATTTTCATATTGGCTGAGATCGGTGTCATCAAATGTGATCATCACTGATTTTTCTTTTACCGGAATTCCAAAAGCCAGGTAATCATATAATTGATCGGGAAGTATGGTAGTATAGCCGCTGTCATGCAGCATTTTCATCTGGTCTTCAAAGTTGCTGAGTGGTACAATATAGTCTTTGGCAACTTTTGAATCAGTAGGTTTCCAGTTCCTGATCTGGTGATAACAAAGAATAGGGACTTGCTTTCGCGAAAGAATGGTGACTGCATCAGCCATTTTACGTGGAGTGTCGATAACCTTTACTTCAACCTGGTTAGAATCGATACGTCCGGCATTTGCCTCGTTAACTGCTATGGAATTATTACAACCTGCAAAAATCAGCATGCCAAGAGCCAGAATAATAGGGGATTTCATAGTTTCCAGAGATATATGCTATAAACGCAAAATATGCGAATATTGTATAACGAAGATGACAAACAATTACTACCAGACTTTACAGGTTTTTCCCGGCAGTTCCATGGAAGAGATCAAGAAAGCGTACCGCAGGCTGGTGGTGAAATTCCATCCTGATAAAAATCCTGAAGGTGCCCAGCGTTTCCTTGAAATTCAACAGGCCTATGAAGTGCTGACAGATCCGGAAAGAAGAAGGGACTATGATATCAGGAACGGGTATAATCTCCGGAAAGTGACCCTGGTGCTGGATCCTGAAGAATTACTGCACCAGGCAGAAGAACTCCGCCAGTATGTGTTTACATTGAACCTGCATACGCTGGATTACAGTGCACTTCAATATCATATTGAGAAGTTATTATCCAATCATAATATCGAATTACTTTCTCACTACCCGGATCAGCGAACAATATTTGTTCATCATATCATGAGTGTTTCAAGATTTCTTCAGTACAAAAGATCTATGTCGATCTTTGAGAAATTAAAAAGAATTACCGCTGACGATCCGGAGCTTCGATTAAGCGTAGGTCATTTTATCCTTGCCCAAAAGAGACGCTATCGCCGGCAGCAATTCTTTCCGTTATGGGTCTTATTACTTACCGTGTTCCTGCTGGTCATGCTGTACCTGTTCGGGAGATCTTGATGAGATCACTCCAAATTTCCGGATCAGCTCTGCGATAAGACCGGTCCAGCCGGTTTGCTGTAAAGCACCAAGGCCATGACCATCATCTCCATTGAAATATTCGAAGAACAGGATATTATTTTTGAAATGTTCATCCCTGAAGATCGGATTTGAACTTCCATGTGCTATTCGTTCTCCGTTCTCATTTAATGTAAAGAGTTTAACCAGTCGGGAAGAGATCTCCATCGCAACCTCATTCAGGTTCATATAATTTCCTGAATTAACCGGGCATTCAACTTTCAGTGAATCACGGTAATAGAAATGAAATTTCCTGAGACTTTCAATGATCATATAGTTCAGCGGCATCCAGATAGGTCCTCTCCAGTTACTGTTACCTCCAAACATATCATTGGTGGATTCACCGGCTGTATAATGTATGCTGAAATTGTCGTTGTGAATGGAGACTTCAAAAGGATGTTCCTGGTGGTATTTCGATAACGACCTGATTCCATAATCTGATAGGAACTCTGTTTCATCAAGCATTCTTCTCAGGATTTTCTCAAGGTCATTCTTTTTCAATAGGCTCAAAAGGTGCTTTTCATTTTCATTGCGTTCCTCATACTTCGATACCAGCTTTGCAAGGTCAGGCCGGTTCTTTAAAAACCAGTGCATTCTTTCCCTGAATTCAGTATGCGGTGCAAGCAATGATTCGTCCAGTACTTCCACTGCAAAGAGCGGTATCAAACCTACCATGGATCTGACTTTCAGCCTGATGGTCTCATGTTCGGTCAGTCTTACCTGGTCATAGAAAAATTCATCTTCCTTGTCCCAAAGTCCACGACTACCTTCACCCATATGCGACATGGCACCGGCGATATACATAAAGTGTTCAAAGAATTTGGTAGCCATATCCTGGTAAACAGGATTGTATTTAGCGAGTTCCAAAGAGATGCGTAACATATTAAGTGAGAACATGGCCATCCAGCTGGTTCCATCAGCCTGTTCAATATAACCGCCTCCGGGAAGTTTGGTATTCCGGTCGAACACGCCAATATTATCCAATCCAAGAAATCCGCCCTGAAAAATATTATTACCTGCAGTATCCTTCCTGTTCACCCACCAGGTGAAGTTCACCAGCAGTTTGTGAAACATGGCTTCCAGGAAAACTGTATCTCCATGTTGATCGGATTTCTTATCCATTTTATATATTCTCCAGGTAGCCCATGCATGCACCGGAGGATTCACATCACTAAAATCCCATTCGTATGCTGGAAGTTGTCCATTAGGATGAATATATCTTTCCCTGGTCAGTAATTGCAACTGTTGTTTTGCAAACTCTATATCTACAATACCTAAGGGCACGCAGTGGAAAGCCAGGTCCCATGCGGCATACCAGGGATATTCCCATTTATCGGGCATTGAAATGATATCGGCATTGTGCAGGTGTGTCCACCTCGAATTCCTTCCTTTTTTTCGGTGTTCGAATCCCGGATTCACAGCATCGCCTTCAATCCATTTATCAACATCGTAATAATAAAACTGCTTGTTCCATAGCATGCCTGCCAGTGCCTGTCGTTGTACAAGCTTCACATCAGCATCATCAAGATTATGTTGGATTTCATGGTAAAATTCATCTGCCTCACGGATGCGGTCATTAAATACCTGGTCATAATCCTGGAATGGATCCAACAGGGAATCGCCTGCCAACCTGAGTTTCACTACATAGTTCGAATTGCCTGCGATCTCTACATCATGATTCCATGCAGCCTTGGTTCCAACATTTCTTCTGTTGATGAATTGATTATTGTTGTAAACAACATAATTGTTGATACCATCTTTGAAATAACCCTTTTTCTTTTTGTGATAATGAATGTTAGGATTTGTTTCATTCTCACAAAAAACCGGTGTAACAGGAGGCATGCAATACAACACTCTTTTGCCCAGTTTGCGATGTGAGATCTTAACGTGATTTTTGCCGACGACTGATAATTGCGGTTTATAATTGTCATCACCCCATGACCATGTATTCCTAAACCATACCTGTGGAATGATGTTCACTTTGATAGGTTCTGAATGACGGTTCACTACATTTATGCGTATGAATATATCTTCCGCATCTTTTTTGGCATATTCTATAAAAACATCAAAATATTTATTATCGTTGAATACACCAGTATCGATGACCTCAAACTCCGGTTCCAGCCGGTTTCTCCTTGCACTTTCTTCTCTTAGTTGTTGATAGGGAAATGCTTCATGAGGATATTTATATAACATCTTCATGTATGAGTGAGTGGGAGTGCTGTCGAGATAATAATACAACTCCTTTACATCTTCCCCATGATTTCCTTCGGGGTTTGAAAGTCCAAATAGTCTTTCTTTTATAAAAGGATCTTTTTTATTCCAGATAGCCAGGCCAAAGCAAACCAGTTGTTCATCATCACAAATGGCACCAATGCCATCTTCGCCCCAACGGTATGTTCTGCTGATGGCTTTTTCATATGTTGTAAAATTCCAGGTGTTAGAATCTTCTGAGTAGTCTTCCCTTACAGTTGCCCATTGGCGGTTACTTACATAAGGTCCCCACCTTTTCCATCCATTTTCTTTTAAGCGATTTTTTTCCGTACCCATGTTTTTTTGTTCAGAATGAATGGCAAACAATATTGACTAAGATAAATTAAAGGTCCGGATCTTCATCATCTGAAGCAATGGTAGTATCCGACATCTCGCCCAATGGGGGTACGGTGATATTTTCCTGTCCCGGAATATCCTCAACATCAGGGAGTTCTATAAATGTTTCTTCAGGTTGAAGTTTAGCTTCATCCTGAGGAGAATCTTTGATATCTGATAATTCACGAAGTTTTTCTTCTCTTGAAGGCTCTTTTTGAAACTCTTCATTAACAGTTTTAATATCCTCGGCCATGGTTTTGAAGTATCTTCCTAAAAAATTATACCGCAGTATTGGCCTGAGTTTTACTGTTGTTAATTAAAAGCATTGAATTGATATGAAGCTGAACATTGTTATTGTTCTTCTGGTATTTTTTGTTTCTTCCTGTGGACTGAGGGAGCGTGAAAAGCAGCTCCAAAATAAAACGGAAGAGATCAATCAAAAAGAGCAGCAGTTATTATTAAAAGAAAAAGAGCTGGAACTTAAAGCAGAAGAACTTACTAAAAGAGAAAAAGCTTTGGATAGCACCGGTACGGTTGTATTAAGAGATACAGTTGCTATCAATCCTGATTTCCTGGGAGAATGGGAAGTGAAAATGCAATGCATTGAAACCAATTGTTCCGGTTCAGCTGTTGGCGATACCAGGACTGAAGTATGGATCATTGAACAAAAAGACAATGAGATCATAGCAAAGGCAATGAGCGGAAATACATTGGTAAGGGCCTATACAGGAAAATTCAATGGTAACCTGTTGTTCATGGAATCAGAACAGGAAGATCCTGAGCATAAGGTATTATCAAGAATGACAGTCAGGTTGCAAAAGGTTAAGAACAATGAGCTTGAAGGAAGAAGAGAGATCATTCGTGTAGGGGATTGCAAGATCCTTTATGCACTTGATCTTAAGCGTAATGAAAAGAAGTAATACACATGACCTTATTAGAAATAGATTTTTCACTGCCGATAAAGAACCCGGTGATCATATTTTCACTGGTGTTGTTTGTAATATTATTTGCTCCTTTATTATTAAACAGGTTGAGGATCCCGCATATCATCGGGCTTATTCTTGCAGGTGTGGCACTGGGTCCATATGGAGCAAATCTTTTACTGCGTGATAGCAGCATAGTATTGTTTGGAACAGTGGGTTTGTTGTACATTATGTTCACTGCAGGATTAGAGATAGACCTGGAAGAGTTCAAAAAGAACCGGAATAAAAGTTTCGTTTTTGGATTCTTTACATTCATCATTCCTATGCTTATTGGTGCATTTGCAGTTTACTATGGGCTTGGTTACAGTCTTTCCTCCTCCTTATTGATGGGATCTATGTTTGCATCTCATACCTTGCTCGCATATCCTATTGCAAGTAAATATGGAATAGCAAGAATAAGGTCTGTAACACTCACCATTGGCGGAACCATCATCACTGATATCCTAGCACTCCTAGTACTGGCTGCTGTAGTTGGTATGACGAAAGGCGATATTAACACCATGTTCTGGGTCAGGCTGGGCGTAGGTTCTATCGCTTTTGCGGTCATAGTTTTCCTTGTATTTCCGATAATCGCAAGATGGTTTTTCAAGAAATTTGAAGACAGCATTTCTCAATACATTTTTGTACTGGCAATTGTATTTCTTGGAGCTTTCCTTGCTGAAGTCGCAGGACTGGAAGCAATCATTGGTGCGTTCCTATCCGGACTGGCTTTGAACAGGTTCATTCCACATAATTCAGCTTTAATGAACAGGATTGAATTTGTAGGAAGTGCATTGTTCATACCATTCTTTCTTATTGGAGTTGGGATGCTGGTAGATATCAGTGTTTTGTTCAAAGGATTTGGAGCACTTAAGGTTGCTTCCTTCATGATCGTGTTATCGATTGCTACTAAATTCATTGCAGCATGGCTAACACAGAAATCATTCAGGTTATCAGCTGACGAACGAAGAATGATCTTTGGATTGAGTAATGCAAGAGTAGGTGCTACGCTTGCTGTAGTATTGGTTGGTTACAATATCATCATAGGTGAAACCGCAACCGGTGAGCCTTTGAGATTATTGAATGAAGATGTATTGAACGGTGCAATTCTGATGATCCTCGTAACCTGTACCATAAGTTCCTTAATGGTAGAAAAAGCAGCACGAAAGCTGGTGGTTCTGGAAGATAATAAAGAATCAGCTGAAGAAGAATCGGCAGGAGATAAGATCATGATCTCGGTTGCATACACTGATAATGCCAATGATATTGTTGACCTCGCTTTAATGTTGCGCCCTTCAAAATCCAGAGATCCATTGTATGCATTGCATGTGATCGATGAGCAGGAGGGACAGGCCAATGCTTCCAGTGAGAACAGGAAACTGATGGACAAGATCGTGAAGCATGCTTCTTCAACTGATAATGTTGTGGTACCTATAACACGGTATGATCAGAATATTAGCAGTGGGATCATTTATGCCATGAAAGAACACCAGGTTACCGACCTGATCATTGGACTGCATCGGAATAAAAAAGAAGGGGATACTATTTTTGGTCCGGTAGCGGATAAGATCCTTCGAAAAACTTTTGAAACTCTGTATGTGTATCACCCGGTACAACCATTGAATACCATTAAAAGAATTCTTGTTGCCATTCCTCCAAAAGGCGAGCTGGAACCGGGTTTCAGCCATTGGTTCAGTCGATTGTTTCTTTTATCAAAAGCAACCGGTATACCAGTTAAGTTTCATGCAAACAGGGATACCTTAACCAGGGTCGAGCAATTGAATAATTCGGAACCTGCGCCTTTAAATCTGCAGGTAGAAGAATTCAATGATTGGGATGAATTTTTATTCTTCAGTGGTCAGCTTAAAAAGGATGACTTGTTTATTATTGTTACTTCAAGAAAGGGCCACCTGAGTTATCGCCCTGAATTGGATAAGATCCCGTATCTCCTGACAAAGTATTTTATCGATCGAAGTTTTATCGTTTTATACCCCGGTCAGCTTGATGCAGTGCTGAATGTGGAGATAGAGAAAACGTTGGAAAAGGTGCCGTTTGTGAAGAAAATAATTAGATAGGAGTTAGGAGTTGGGAGTTGGGAGTTGGGAGTTGGAATGGGAGAATGAATAAAAAATAAGGCCGCTGAAATTTCAGCGGCCTTTGAATTTTTCTAAACTCCCAACTCCCAACTCCTAACTCCCAACTCCTAACTAAAGGTACGCCTCCAACGGCTCACAAGTACAAATCAAATTCCTATCCCCATACGTATTATTGATCCTGCTTACAGAAGGCCAGAATTTGTTTTTAGCCACATAAGCCAGCGGGAATGCGGCTTCCTGGCGGGTGTATTTATGATTCCATTCGTCGAGACAGATCTGCTCCATGGTATGTGGCGCATTCTTCAATACGTTGTCTGTTTTATCAGCCTTGCCTTCTTCAATCGCTTTGATCTCTTCATAGATGCTGATCATCGCATCGCAGAACCGATCAAGTTCAGACTTTGGCTCGCTCTCAGTTGGCTCGATCATGATGGTTCCCGGAACAGGGAAACTCATGGTTGGTGCATGGAATCCATAATCCATCAGTCTTTTTGCTACATCTTCCGCTTCAACACCTGCAGTTGCCTTGAAAGGACGAATGTCTACAATGAATTCATGTGCACAGGTTCCGTTCGCACCAGCATACAATACCTTGTAATACTTCTCCAGTCTTGCCTTCATATAATTGGCATTCAGGATCGCATACTTGGTGGCAAGGGTCATACCTTCTGCTCCAAGCATTTTGATATATGCATAACTGATCAATAAGATACTTGCAGATCCGTAAGGAGCAGCACTTACCGCATTAGTCATTGCACCTTTTGCATTGATCTCATAGTGACCAGGCAAATATGGAGCAAGCTTATCATTCACACAGATAGGGCCCATTCCAGGACCACCACCACCGTGTGGAATTGCAAATGTTTTGTGCAGGTTGAGGTGACAAACATCCGCGCCAATCATTCCCGGAGATGTTAAACCTACCTGGGCGTTCATGTTTGCTCCGTCCATATATACCAATCCGCCATTATCGTGAACAACCTGGCAGATCTCGCGGATGCTTGATTCAAACACGCCGTGAGTAGATGGATAAGTTACCATCAACGCCGACAAAGTATCCTTGTATTGTTCTGCTTTTGCTTTCAGGTCTGCAACATCGATATGTCCTTCTTCATCACTTTTTACAACAACCACTTTCATACCGGCCATTACTGCAGATGCAGGGTTTGTTCCATGCGCTGAGATCGGGATCAACACTACATTACGATGTGCATCTCCACGATCAAGGTGATAGCTTCTGATGGTCAGCAAACCTGCGTATTCACCCTGTGCTCCACTGTTTGGTTGCAATGAACATGCAGTGAATCCCGTTACTTCACAGAGGTATGCACTAAGGTCTTCAATGATCTTATGGTATCCTGCGGCCTGTGTGGTAGGAACAAAAGGATGCATTCCACCAAATTCCGGCCAGCTTACAGGAATCAGTTCTGTAGCGGCATTCAGCTTCATGGTGCATGAACCGAGAGAGATCATGGAAGTATTGAGAGAAAGATCTTTATTCTCGAGCGACTTCATATACCTCATCATTTCGCTTTCGCTATGATGTGTATTGAATACTGAATGAGTAAGATAATTTGATGTCCTGATCAATCCCTGGTTGATATGATCCAGTGAAAGTTCTGAATCAAAAGTGATCGCTGCATGTGAGTTGCCCAATGCTTCTTCAAAAATTGCAACGATGTTGAGTACATCTGATTGAGAAGTGGTTTCATCCAATGCTATACCGATACTTCCATCTTCAAAATACCTGAAATTGATCTCGCGGCTTTCTGCTACAGTTCTTACCTGTTCAGCGTTAGCGGCTTTCACTTTCAGTGTATCGAAGAAACTGCTGTGAACGATCTCTGCACCAGTTTCTTCCAGTGCATCAGCAAGGTTGGAGGTCAGTAACGCAATTCGGCTTGCAATTGCTTTCAATCCATCCGGACCATGATACACAGCATACATCGCGGCCATATTTGCCAGCAATGCCTGTGCAGTACAGATATTTGAAGTTGCTTTTTCACGTTTGATATGCTGCTCGCGGGTTTGCAAAGCCATGCGCAATGCACGCTTTCCATTCGCATCAACAGATACCCCGATGATTCGTCCCGGCATGCCACGCTTGAATTCATCTTTGGTTGCAAAGAATGCAGCATGCGGTCCACCGAATCCCATTGGAACTCCAAAGCGTTGTGCAGATCCAATTGCCACATCAGCGCCAAGTTCACCCGGAGGTGTCAGTAAGGTCAATGCTAGCAGGTCTGTCGCCATCACCACATATCCGTTCACTTCATGCACCTGGCTGATGAATCCACGGTAATCCTCAACAGATCCCTCATTATTTGGATATTGAACCAATGCGCCGAAATAGGTTTCGTCGATGGTAACAGATTTGAAATCTCCGAACACCACTTCAATTCCAATAGGAGTGGAGCGGGTTAACAGGAGATCTTTTGTTTGAGGGAAGGTATTGTTGTCGACAAAAAACTTAGGTTGCTTAATGTCATCAGTTTTGTTCACATGATGAAACAGCATTGCCATTGCTTCAGCAGCGGCAGTTCCTTCATCGAGCAATGAAGCGTTTGCCAGGGGAAGACCGGTCAGGTCAGCCACCATGGTCTGGTAATTCAGCAGTGACTCTAAACGTCCCTGTGAAATTTCCGCCTGGTAAGGCGTGTATTGGGTATACCATCCCGGGTTTTCGAAAAGATTACGGAGGATCACACTTGGGGTGATGGTACCGTAATAACCCTGGCCGATATAGGTTTTATAGACTTTGTTCAGAGAGGCGGTTTCTTTCAGTTCCTGCAGGTAAGCGTATTCGCTTTGTGGGGCAGGAGATTGAAGAGGGGTAGTGAGGCGGATATCTTCAGGAATCGTTTTGCTGATCAGTTCATCAAGCGACCCAACTCCGATTTGGCGAAGCATTTCAGCCGTTTCGTGTTCATTGGGTCCGATGTGACGTGCAAAGAATTCTTTCTGTTGCTGTTCGAATAGATTCATAATGATAACGAGGTTGACCTTTTAAAAAGTGGGGCAAAGTTAGTGTTAAACAGGGTACCTTTTATCAAAATCCTCAAACTTGGGCATACCTTTGCGCACTCATGAGCGAGATCCTTAAAAACTGGCAGAAAAAATCGGCCGAACATCAGAAGCAGTACAAGCAATTGCTGGCGCGTGTGGATAAGAATAAGGTACTGAAGCAGTTGCCTGATCTCCACGAGAAAGCTTTTGAACATGTTGATTGCCTTCAATGCGGCAATTGCTGCAAAGGATACTCCCCAAGATTTAAAACTCCGGATATCAAGCGGATCTCCAGGGTTTTACGTATGAGAGAAAGTGAGTTTATCGATACCTATCTCAAGTTGGATGAGGAAGGAGATTATGTGGTCAAGACCACCCCCTGCCCATTCCTGGGATCGGATAATTACTGCAGTATTTATGAAGACAGGCCTTCGGACTGTGCCCGGTTTCCCTATACTGATGAGGATGTTTTATTTAAAAGGCCACAGTTGACACTCAAGAATAGTACTTTTTGCCCTGCAGTTTATTATGTGCTGGAGAAGTTGAGCTCCGGTCAGAACGGCCGTAGGTCGGGCTGAACGCCGGGTGCTACACCCTCCTTTCAGCCCTTCTGCCCGGCTTCCATCCCGGAGGCTTTACCAGTACATTGATCTTATCTTTCAAATCCAGATCGCTTCGCGACAGATCCCGGCCAATTTCTTTCCATTCATGAAAAATTATATTGATCGGACCGCGGCTTTCCAGTGGTTTAGTAAGTCCGTATCTGATCGGTTCGTACTCTTCTGCAGGTAATTCTTCCTGGAAAGTTCCAAATAGCCTGTCCCAAATTATAAAAAGCTGTCCCATATTCTTATCCAGGTATTTTTCATTGGAAGCATGATGTACCCGGTGATGGGAGGGTGTTACGAATATATATTCCATCCAGCCGAGTTTGCCGATGAATTCTGTATGAACAAACAGGGTCCAGAACATGGTTAGTGAATACACAAAAAGGATATCAATTGGTTTAAATCCAAGAAATACCAGGGGAATAAAAAACATGAAACGATACAGCGGCTGAAAAACGGATGCCCGGAAAGCCACTGTAAAATTCATTTTTTCAGACGAATGATGGGTAACATGTACTGCCCAAAACAAACGGGTATAATGCTCCATCCGGTGCAGCAGGTAAAAAAGGAGATCAAGACCTACTACCAGGCCGGCCCAATACCAAAAACCTCTTTCAATATCAAAGAAGCGATGATTGAAACAATAGACCATCACCAGGAAATAACCGCTTCTAATGGCCAGGTCGAGTCCGCCATTTAATAAGGAGAGGTAAAAATTTGTGATGGTTTCTTTCCAGGTATACACTTTCCGCTCCTGATAATTGGAGATCAGGATCTCTACCAGGATTACAATTGCGAATATGGGTGATGCCTGCCACATGGTTAGTTGGGTAGCAATATTTGGGCCTTTCTGATTCCTTATCTTCGCCCCATGCACACCACCTTTCTCCTCCTTGGGGCAAACCTGGGAAATCCGCTTACTACGCTTCAAAGGGCTAACGAGATCCTGGAAGAAAAGGTTGGGGTAATCCTTCAGAAGTCAAAGATTTACAGGACAGCCGCCTGGGGTAAAACTGATCAGCCCGACTTCCTGAACCAGGTCATTAAATTAAAAACTTCGCTGCAACCTCACAAGCTGATGCAATCCATCCTGGGCATTGAACTGGAACTTGGCCGTGTCCGCGAAGAAAAATATGGCCCAAGGATCATCGATATTGATATCCTGTTTTACGACGACCTTATCCTAGACGAACCACATCTCACCATTCCACATCCGCGCATTTCTGAAAGAAGATTTGTATTGGAACCACTTAATGAAATAGCACCTACCCTCATTCACCCGGTTTTCAACCAGACCATTCACCAGCTACTCCTGGATTGCACTGACTCTCTGGAAGTAAAACTTCAGCAGTAAGTGTTTCTACCTGCAAGGAAAATTTTTTGATGTCTATTTTCTTGTTTCTTTTGCAGGCAGAACATGAAGTACAATTTTATCACAATAGAAGGGAACATTGGAGCTGGTAAAACTACATTGGCAAATATCCTGGCAGAGAAGTATAATGCGCGATTGGTGCTTGAAGAATTTGCAGATAACCCTTTCCTGGCAAAATTCTACGAAAATCCCCGTCAATACGCATTCCCGGTGGAATTGTTCTTCATGGCGGAAAGATATAAGCAGTTGAAAGAACTGGTGCATACAAAAGATATGTTCCAGTCGCTTACCATCTCCGATTATCTTTTTACAAAATGTCTCCTGTTCGCCAAAGTAAATCTCCCGGAAGAAGAATACAGGCTGTATCAAAAATTATTTGAGATCATTCACCAGCAACTGGTTCAACCTGAATTGCTGATCTATTTACATGCGCCGGTATCAAGACTTCAATCCAATATCCGGAAAAGAAATCGTCCTTACGAAATGTCTATTCCGGATGATTATCTTTTCAGCATACAGGAAACCTATACTCATTATATCAAACAACATAACCTGAAGACCCTGATCGTGGACGCTTCCAATGCAGATTTTCTTACCAATGATGATCATGTAAAAGTGATCATGGATGCACTGGATAAAGAATACGATGAAGGTCAGCATTTCCTGAGCCTGCCATAGTAATAAATAAAATCGCTCATGGGTACCAAAGTATCGCCTTTTGCCTCAATGAAGATCCGCGAATTCTCGGTTTATCTTTCGGGAAGATTTCTGTTTATACTTGGTTTGCGCATGATCGGAACATTGGTTGGATGGTGGATCTATGATCTTACCAAGGACCCGCTGGCCCTGGGTTTTATTGGATTGACCGAAGTAATTCCTGCAGTAAGCCTGGCACTTTATGCAGGTCATGTTATCGATCTCAGTAATAAAAGAACCATGATCCGCATCACCACCGCGCTGTACGCAGTATGCGCCATCATGCTTACCATTATTTCTTCCGGATATTATTTTAATACATTGGGAAAAGGCGCTGTCATTGGCGGTATCTATTTCGTGATATTTTGTACCGGTGCCATCCGCGCTTTTTCAGGTCCAACCTTCAATTCTATGGTAGCTTTCATCGTTCCAAGGGAACTGCTGCCCAATGCCATAACGCTGAATTCCGGAACCTACCTGGCAGCCGCAGTAACCGGTCATGCCGGAGCCGGATTTCTTATCGCCTATGCAGGGATCTCGGGAACCCTGGTAGCCATTTCCATTAGCCTGGTCGCTTCATTTTTTATTTTGATGAAGATCAGCAGTAAACCGCCATTGCCACAAACCGGCGAAAAAAAGACCTGGGAAAGTATGAAGGAAGGTCTGCGCTATGTTTTTAAAACCAAGGAATTACTGGGTGCCATGAGCCTCGACCTGTTCTCTGTTTTCTTTGGCGGGGCTGTTGCGCTTGTTCCGGTATTTGCAAGAGAAATCCTGCATTTGAGCGCCATTGGATTTGGCTGGCTCAATGCCGCCAATGATATCGGTTCCATCCTCATTATCGCCACACTTGCATTATTTCCACTTCGAAAGAACCAGGGGAAGATATTATTGTTTGTAGTGGCAGGGTTCGGTCTTTGTATCATAACATTTGGCTTCTCAAAGATTTTCTGGCTATCTTTCATCGCTTTGATGATTGGAGGAATCCTGGATGGGATCAGCGTGGTGATCCGTGGAACGATCCTTCAATTAAAGACACCCGATGAAATGAGAGGAAGAGTCAATTCGGTGAGCAGTATGTTTATCATGTCGTCGAATGAACTCGGCCAGCTGGAAAGCGGGGTGGCTGCAAGGCTGCTGGGAGTTGTACCGTCCGTCATTTTTGGCGGTTCCATGACCCTCCTTGTAGTGATATTTACATGGTTTAAGGCTCCGGCCCTCAGAAAACTGAATTATTGATTCAATAGTAGCTATGCGTAATTTTTTCAAGATTTTCTTTGCTTCCCTGCTAGCCCTGGTGGTTTTTTCCATCCTGGTATTCTTCTTTTTGGTAGGTGCTGCTTCAGGATTAACGTCAAAAGAACCTGCAACAGTAGGCTCGAAGGCTGTATTGCTTATCGACCTTAGTGAAGGATTTTCTGAGGTGCCAGATGAATCCGGTCTGACTCAATTAACCAATCCAGAAAATTTTGATAAACCATCCTTATACGACCTGGTTCGCATCATTCATCATGCAAAAAATGATTCTGCGGTCAAAGGGATCTATATCAAGGCCGATGGGAATGCAAATGGATTCGCGGCTTCAGAAGATATCAGAAATGCATTGCTCAATTTCAAAGAAGGGGGCAAATTTATTTACGCTTATGGTGAAGTGATCCCGCAGGGCGCCTACCATGTAGCCAATGTTGCTACCAAGATCTTTTGTAATCCAAAGGGAGGGGTAGACTGGAAAGGGTTTGCCATGCAACTTGTGTTTTTGAAAGGAACCCTCGATAAACTGGAGATCCAGCCACAGGTATTCTATGCAGGAAAATTCAAAAGTGCTACTGAACCATTTCGTGCCACAGAAATGACGGAACCGAACAGGTTACAATCAACTGAATTGTTGAATAATTTATATGCTCACTTCTTACTTCAAACATCAAAACAAAGAAATATAGATTCAGCAACCCTGCATCAATATGCTGATCAGCAAATGATCAGGTTTGCTTCAGATGCCTTGAAATACAGGCTGGTGGATGGTTTGATGTACGACGACCAGGTGAAGGATGAAATAAAGAAGCAGCTTAAGATCGGTAAATACGATAAGATCAATTTTGTGAATGCAGACAAATATGCTGCAGCTGTTGATTTTGAACAAAAAGGAAGAGATCGCATTGCAGTACTGTATGCAAGCGGAGATATCATTGATGGAAGAGGTCAGGATGGACAAATTGGTTCTGAAAGTTATGTCAATATGATCCGCAAACTCCGCATGGACGATAAGATCAAGGCAATTGTTCTTCGTATTAATTCAGGAGGAGGAAGTTCACTGGCGAGTGAGAACATATTAAGAGAATTGATGCTTGCAAAAAAAGAAAAACCACTGGTTGTTTCTTTCGGTGATTATGCCGCATCTGGTGCCTACTATCTATCCTGCCACGCTGATTCCATTTTTGCACAACCCAATACCATTACAGGCTCAATCGGAGTATTTACATTGATACCTAATATGCAGGGATTCTTCAATGATAAGTTAGGAATGACCTTCGACGGTGTGAAAACAGCAGAACCAGCAGATGCGATGACGGTTACAAAACCATTGTCGGAGATGCAGAAAAGATATATCCAGGAATCGGTTGATTCTATCTATCATGATTTTCTTGGTAGGGTAGCAACAGGAAGAAAAATGTCGGTGGCCCAGGTAGATTCTATCGCACAGGGAAGAGTATGGAGTGGAAATGTAGCGTTGAAGATAGGTTTGGTCGACCGGATCGGAGGTTTGCAGGATGCCATCAATACTGCTGCAAAAATGGCAAAGGTTAATACTTATAAATTAAGAGAATATCCGGAACCACAATCATTGTTGCAAAAGATATTCGGTGGTTATAAAGAAGAGATGAAAGAAGAAGTTATCCGTGAACAGGTGGGCATGCAGGGTTTTAAATATTATCAGACTGTTTCAAGGGTAATGAAAATGATGAATGTGACACAGGCCAGGATACCTTTTGATATTACTATCCAATAATCCAATATGAAATATATCAAGCTTGCTGCCATTTCATTCCTGTTGCTGTTTGCACTGGTGATGGCCATCACAGTTTTTATTCCTGATAAGATACGAATAAGCAGGGCTGTTAATATTAATGCAACCCCGGAAAAAATTAGACCCTATCTGCAGGATCTTAGTACATGGCCTCAATGGAATGCTTTTGTTTCTGATAGTGTAGTGAAGGTTGATAAATTTACTGCTGATGAAATCATCTCCGGAAATTTTTCTATCAGAAATATGCCTTCAACTCCTGATAGCATTGTGACTTCCTGGAACAATAAAGGAAAGGAGATCATGAGCGGTTTCAACATTATCCATGCACAACCCGGAGTGGAAGTTGTGCAGTGGTATTTCGATATTAAATTGAAATGGTATCCATGGGAAAAGATTTCAAGTATTGTATTTGATAAGCAATATGGACCATTGATGGATCAATCACTCCATGTACTGAAAACAAAAGCCGAGTTACGATAGTTATTGCTTAAATTATCTTCAAAATTGATTTTATGAAAAAGATCATGCTATTCGCAACTATCTTATTTGCTGTTGTTACAAGTTGTACAGCACAGGCTCCAAAGAGTCCAAGAATTACAGCTGAAGGAAAGGGCGTAAAGGTTTCTTATGGACAACCATCAAAGCGCGACAGGGTAGTCTTTGGAAAGCTTGTGCCATATGGACAGGTTTGGAGAACCGGTGCTAATGAAGCAACAGAGATCACCTTTGATAAGGATATGACTTTCGGCGGAAAACCAGTAAAAGCAGGTACATATTCATTATTCACTATTCCTGGTGAAAAAGAATGGACCATCATTTTAAACAGCGAACTGAAGCAGTGGGGCTCTTTCAGTTATGATAAGATCAAGGATAAAGATGTTCTGCAGGTAAAAGTTCCAACCATGAAAGTTCCGATGACTGAAAAGCTTACCATGAGTTTTGATGGATCGAATAATTTGACGATCGCGTGGGAGGAGACAGGGGTTAAGGTGGGGGTTAAGTGACCCGGCTGACCAGCGACGAAGGAGCTGGGCTGAAGGGAAGACATGAAGACATGGAGACTTGATTAATACAATGCACCTTCGGGTGCATTTTTTTCATTTTAAATTTTACATTTAATTCATGAACATCGAAACCCTTAGGGAATTCTGCCTCTCTCTTAAAGGTGTGGAAGAAAGAACGCCTTTTGGACCGGATACACTGGTGTTTTATGTGAAGGATAAAATGTTCTGCCTGATGAATATTGAGAAATTTGATTTCATCAATGTCAAATGTGATCCTGAAGAAGCCATTCTTTTGAGAGAACAATATAACGAGGTTACACCAGGATATCATATGAACAAAACCCACTGGAATTCAGTAGCAACTTCTGGTAAGGTTTCAGATAAGCTGATGATGGAATGGATCAAAAAATCTTATGACCTGGTTGTATCCAAGCTTCCTAAGAAATCAAAACAGGAATTATCAGGCGAGTAAAAATCTTTTTCAATTTTCATTTTACATTTTTATTATCTTAATATGAAAGTGTGATGCATGCCTATTTACATGGACCTTCATATTGTTCCGGGTGTTAATCCTAAAGACGTGGCTGAAGCTCATAGCCGCGATGTTTATCTTGAAAAAGATCACGACTGTAAATGCCTTACCTATTGGATCGACGATGTGAGGGGACATGTATTCTGCTTAATTGATGCACCTTCAATGGAATCAGTATATGAACTACATAATCGTTCGCATGGACTGGTTCCTCATAAAATCATTGAGGTTGAACCCAATCTTGTTGAATCGTTTCTTGGAAGGATCACGGATCCTGAGAGCGGAAAATATACAGAATCGGGTTTGCTGATGCTGGATGATTCTTCTTACCGCATGATCATGTCAGTGAT
The DNA here is from genome assembly GCA_966112615.1 of uncultured bacterium. Taxonomy (GTDB): domain Bacteria; phylum Bacteroidota; class Bacteroidia; order Chitinophagales; family Chitinophagaceae; genus Flavitalea. The sequence continues at coordinate 80,084 of CBHWDO010000009.1, read as the reverse complement.
GCTTCCTGATACTGCCATACTTCAGCATGAGATGGGAAATACTGAAGCGCTTCACTTAATAAATCAATATCTTGATATTATTAAAGTGGCAATAAAAAAACATAATGGCCGGGAGATCATGCCGGATCATCGCCATATTTTAGGTTCCTTTATTACTGCAGAGCAAGCGCTGGAAGCAGCAAGGTCTATCAATAATGATCTTAAAGAAAAAGGACTGGTTAAGATCTCTATTCATGCCGGAGAACCCGTAACAGATAACAATACATTGTTTGGCGAAACAATCCAATTGCTGGAACGAATGCTGATCATCAACAGGAATGAAAGAATAATTACTTCTTCCAAATTCAAGGAACTGATATCAAAAAACCTTCTTCATTTATCTGAACCTGAAATGTTGGTTCTTACGATTCAGGATGAAAAGTTGTTGAATAATTTCTTTGACTTACTGGATAAGAAGTATGCGGATACAGAACTTCAGCAGGATGATTTTGCATCCTCGCTCGCCATGAGTCAATCGCAATTCTATAGAAAAATAACATCTCTTACCGGTATTTCACCAAACGAATTACTGAGGATTTACCGATTGAATAAAGCAAGAGATCTGCTTATAAAAGGCAAGAACAATATTGCTGAAGTTTGCTTTAGCTGTGGCTTCAATAGTCCCTCTTATTTTACAAAATGTTTCAGACAACAATTCGGAATGGCTCCCCTTGCTTATGCAGAACTGGTTTAAATACATTGCATAAAAATTACCATTCTTTGCATGAATTGAGATAGGAGGAAGGCATTTGTTGAATTTATCTTTGGTTAAATCTTAACCATCAAATCAATAATTCCATGCGCCTCAAATCTTTACTGCGACTGGGTTTTATGTCATTGGTACTTTTATTTACAAGTAGTCTTCATGCACAAAACACCGAATCAAAATCAACAACAAACTCCAGCAAAATGAAAACATTTCTGATTGAAAGAGATATTCCTGGTGCAGGAAATTTTACACCGGGAGATCTGAAAGGAATTTCTCAAAAGTCATGTACAGTTTTAAAAGAAATGGGGCCTGAAATTAAATGGCTTCAAAGTTATGTTCTCGATAATAAAATCTACTGCGTGTACCAGGCTCAGAATGAAAACCTGATCAAAGAACACGCAAAAAAAGGAGGCTTTCCAATTACGAAGATCTCTGAAATCAGTAATACCATAAGCCCTGCTACTGCAGAATAAAAAGCTATTCAAGTACTTTTAACAGTGCTTCGTAAATACTTTTTATTTCTTCCTTTTCAGAACAATATACCGGCATCATGTAAACTGTATTGCCTAATGGCCTGAGAAAAATTCCCTGTTCCAGCATCTTCTGCGTGACTGTGGCACTGGTGCTGTTCAGGTAGGTACTGTTTGGGTCATCCCATTCAAAGGCAACAATAGTCCCGAGGTGCCGGTAGTTCTTTATTCTTGATGCAAGAGGACTATCCAATAATATGGTGTGAAATTCATTCTGCCATTGGTTGATCCCTGCAATTCTTTCTAATGTATTTTCTTGTTCAAAAAGATCCAGGCTGGCTAATGCTGCGGTACATGATAATGGATTGGCAGTAAAACTGTGTCCATGAAAGAATGTTTTCAATTTATCATCAGAAACAAATGCTTCATGTAGTTCTGCAGTACATGCTGTTACACCAAGAGGTAATGTTCCTCCTGTCAATCCTTTACTCAGGCAGATGATATCCGGTTTGTTGTTGCAATACTCTGAAGCAAACATTTTTCCTGTTCTACCGAATCCGGTCATCACTTCATCGGCAATACAGATCACTTCATTAGCTCTGCATAATCCTAAAAAATTATCAAGGTCTTTTGCATCGTAAAACTTCATTCCTCCCGCTCCCTGGATCAATGGTTCATAAATAAAGGCTGCAATGTCATTCCATGGAAGATCCAAACCGGAAGCATCATGCAGTTCATCAATAAATATCACTTCAAATAAATGATCCTGGAAAGCCATGGTGAATACACTTCTTTCACTCACGCTCATCGCCCCGAAAGTATCTCCATGATAGCTATCTTTTAATGCAATGATCTTTCTTCGATCATTCTTTCCAAGATTCCACCAGTATTGCAACGACATTTTGATCGCTACCTCCGTTGAAGTGGATCCATTATCAGAATAAAAGACCTTAGAAAAATTTCCGGGCAGAATGGGTAATAACCTCTCCGCCAGCTGAACCGCAGGTTCATGGGTAAAACCGGCAAAGATCACCTGCTCCAGTGTAGATGCCTGGTGGTACAGCTTTTCAGCAATGTATGGATGGGCATGGCCGTGAATTGTAACCCACCAGCTGCTTATCGCATCAAGTATCCGGTTACCGCTTGTATCGATTAAATACGCTCCATCACCTTTTGCGATGGGAACTGGTACAGGACTGTACTTTTGCGGGGTAAAAGGATGCCAGATCACTGATTTGTCGCGCGATAAAAGGTCACTACTCATAAGTGGCCAAAGATAAGCGGAATCAAAAAATCCTTTTGCAGGGAAAGAATTAACAGGTCGGTGCAACGGAGCCTGACCGGGTGTTGTCAAAGCAAACTGTTATCCTGATGGACAATTATAAACTGGTAAAACAATGTATGAAGGGCGACCGCAAGGCGCAGCTAATGCTCTACGAGCAGTTCGCTGATGCTATGCTGGCTGTTTGTTACAGGTATACCAAATCAAGGCAGGATGCGGAAGATGTACTCCAGGAAGGATTTGTGAAGGTTTTCACCAGGATGCACCAGTTTAAGTTCGACGGAGAACTGGCAGGCTGGATTCGCAGGATAATGGTAAATACAGCCATTAATTACCTGAAAAAGAACAGCAAATACCAGTCGGAAATGGTGTTTACCGATGCAGTCATGCACCCTGTTTCTACCGATGAACCGGAAGTAAGGATGAATGCAAAAGAAATTGCTGCCCTGATAAGGCAGTTGCCCACAGGATACCAGACCATTTTCAACCTATATGCAGTAGAAGGGTATTCTCATGGAGAAATTGCTGAGATGATGGGTATCAATGAAGGAACTTCCAGGTCACAGTATTCCAGGGCAAGGTCATTACTGATCACCTGGATGAACAAAGAGTCTAACCCTGAAAAAATGTCGAATTATGTCCGTTAACAGATTTGAAGAACAGGTACGTGATAAGATGGATGAGCTCCGGTTCAGTCCTTCAAGCGCAGTGTGGTCGGGCGTTGAGGCAGAATTAGACAGGCGCCGTAAACGCAGGATCATTTACTGGTGGGCAGCTCCTGCCGCAGCTTTGATTATTGTTGGATCACTATTCCTCGGAAATAACCTTATCTCATCAAAACAACAGCAGGAAAAAATTTTTTCTGAAACTTCTTCAGGATCCAAGCAGCATATCGACGAAAAAACTTCTCTCCATAAAGAACCAGTGGTAACTGGTCAGACAAAAGAACAGACTGAATCTACTAACAGGCCTGCTGAACCAAAACTCACTGCTGATAATTCTTTAAGCAGGCCTGTATTTTCTTCTTCACTTAAAAATCGAGGTGCAAAAGTTTACAAAGAAGAATTTTTAAAAGAAACTTCCATTATCGAAATTGATAATGTTCCTGCATTGGAAATTGAATCTTCAGAAACGAACATTAAAACTGCGCAACCTGGAGATATAACCCGCATCAACTCATTAAATGAAATCAAGGCCGATAGAGATCTTCATGATTTTGCAGAAGCTGCAAGTCTTGCGCCCGCAAAGCCTTTAAGAAACTGGAGTTATGGCTTCAATGCTTCTGCCGGTGTATCGGGAGTGTATGACAGAAATCTTATCAGGCAAACTTCACAACCACCTTCCTCATCCATGATGCCTCCTAACTTTACCAATATCCGGTATCGTTCAGCGGTGGTTGAGCCGGGTAATTTCTATGCTGTAGGTGCATTCCTTGAAAGACCGATCAGTAAAAATTTCATTATCAGCAGTGGATTGAATTATACCAGGTACACGTCATACTTAAGGGTTGGAACAAAGATCAACGAACAAAGAACCATCAACCCGGGAACCCGCGATAGTTCAAGGATCAATTATTACTATTCTCCTGATCCAAAGCATCGATACAAAATGCAGCACAGTATGCTGGAGATCCCGCTGACTGTAAGGTTCAATAAAAAATGGTTTTCAGCAAATGCAGGTGTAACTGGTGCAGCAGTCATTACATCGGATATGCTGATCTTCGATCCTGTAACAGGTATTTACTACAAAGACAAGGATAATATGAACCGCTTCATGTTTGGCTTAACGGGCGGATTTGAAGTATCATTGTTTAAAAGATCAAAGCATCCATTGCAGGTGGGACCAGTATTCAGATACCAGGTTTCTGATATCACTTCACAGTATTCTGACAGCAGGCATTTATTATCGGGTGCGTTGCAGGCAAGATGGTTCCTTCAAAAGTGATGATCATTTTGTTTGAAGAAATTGCAGGTTCCTTCGGATGCCACTGAACTTGCTTCTTTTGATAGGAGAATTTTTAAAGATCTTTTTAAATGACTCTTCTGTAAGCTCTTCCCAATCTTCATGGGAGAATTCAAGTAATTCCCTGATAGGCTGAAACCCTTGCTGGGAGTGAGGTTTAGAGAACCTGTTCCATGGACAAACATCCTGGCATACATCACATCCGAACATCCAGTCGTTGAACTTGCCCTGCATGTTTTCCGGGATCAGCTGGTCTTTTAGCTCGATGGTGAAATAAGAAATGCATTGCGATCCATTGATCACTTTATTTTCCATGATGGCATCAGTAGGGCAGGCATCAATACATTTCCTGCATGATCCGCAATAATCTTTTGCATAAGCATCATCATAGGCAAGTTCAATATCAACAATGAGTGTTGCGAGAAAGAAAAAAGATCCATGTTGTTTACTGATCAGATTTCCGTTACGTCCAATCCAACCCAACCCAGAACGTTGTGCCCAAGCGCGTTCCAGTACAGGTGCAGAATCCACAAAACCTCTACCATGCACTTCACCGATCTCTTTATTAATATAAGCAAGTAGTTCATGCAATTTTGGACGGATCAATTCATGGTAATCCATTCCGTAAGCATATTTTGAAATCTTTGGTGAACCTGGTTCCTGGATTTCGGAAGGGAAATAATTCATCATCAGCGTAATTACTGATCGGGCACCCGGAACAAGTTTTGTTGGATCAACCCTGAGATCGAAATGATTGGCCATATAAGCCATATTTCCATTCATGCCTGATTGAAGCCATGATTCAAGTCTTCTTGCATCATCATTCAGTTTTTGAGCTTTTGCAATACCACAAAAATCAAATCCCAATTCCGATGCCTTAGCCTTTATAATTGAGCTGTAGCGTTGATTATGTCCGATTAACACGTTACAAAACTATGATGTTCATTTGATTATAATCCATAACTTAGGTCAGTTTAACAACTTAACCAACTCTGACGAATTAATGGGTCAAAGATATTTACTAGGGATTGATATAGGATCCTCTTCCGTTAAAACTGCTTTATTGGATATTGATTCCGGCAAACCCGTTGCTGTTGCACAATCGCCTTCAGTTGAAATGCCTATAAGTTCACCGTTACCAGGATTTGCTGAACAGGATCCGGAAATGTGGTGGAGTGAGATGCTGAATGCCTATAATAAGCTTCGAAGAAAAATTGATTTTGGGAAAGATGAAATTGCTGCCATTGGAATCTCTTACCAGATGCATGGGTTGGTTTGTTTGGATAAGAACTTTCAACCCCTGCGTTCCTCTATTATCTGGTGTGATTCCCGGGCTGTGGAGATAGGAGAAATGGCTTTAGAGAAGCTCGGTGAAGAGTATTGCCTTCAGCATTTTTTAAATTCACCTGGAAATTTTACAGCCTCCAAACTAGCATGGGTTAAAGAGCATGAACCAGCTCTCTTCGAACAGATCCGAACGGTGATGCTTCCCGGTGATTATATTGCTTTGAAATTGACAGGAAATCCTGCGACAACTATTTCTGGATTGTCTGAAGGAATTTTCTGGGACTTCAAAGAAAATTCAATTGCCAATGAAGTACTAGAGGTATTGGGATTGGAGAAAGAACACCTGGCTTCTATCGTTCCTAGTTTTGGAGAACAGGGATCACTAAGGCAAGAGGTAGCAGCCATACTTGATCTTCGTGCAGGCATCCCCGTTAGTTACCGGGCCGGAGATCAACCCAATAATGCGTACTCATTAAATGTGCTTGAACCCGGTGAAATTGCCGCTACTGCTGGGACTTCCGGGGTGGTGTATGGCGTAACAGATAAAGTTATTTATGATAAGCATTCCAGGGTGAACAGTTTTGTGCATGTTAATAATGCGCATAACCATCCTCGTTATGGAGTGCTCATGTGCCTGAATGGAACAGGTATCTTGAACAGCTGGGCAAGGAAAAATATTTTCCATGGAATGGATTACGAGCAGATCAACCAGCTTACAGCATCTGCGCCTATTGGTTCAGAAGGAATTCGTTGTTATCCATTTGGAAACGGGGCGGAAAGGATCCTTCGCAATATGAACCCCGGTGCGGGGATCGAAGGATTGAATTTTAATCTGCATGGACAATCTCACCTGGCACGCGCCATACAGGAAGGAATTGTATTTGCGCTGAACTATGGAATAGAGATCATGAAGGAAATGGGCATGGAGATCACCAAGGTAAGAGCCGGACATGCCAATATGTTTTTAAGTGATGTATTTGGTGAGATCTTTTGCAATACCACAGGATGCCAGGTTGAATTATACAATACTGATGGCGCAGTGGGAGCAGCAAGGGCCGCAGGTGTTGGTGCCGGTGTTTTTAAAAATTATAAAGAGAGTTTTCATGGTCTTGAAGTAATTCATTCCATTGATCCGGATAAGGAAAAAATGGAAGCTTACGGTCATGCCTATACGAAGTGGAAAGAATTCATGACAACCTAACATTAATCAATTTAAAATCAAACAATCGAAGATGAGCCAGGAATTTTTTAAAGGGATTGGTCCCATTAAATTTGAAGGACCTGAATCTGATAATCCTCTAGCATTTAAATGGTATGATGAAAATCGTACAGTGGCAGGAAAAACGTTGAAGGAGCATTTCAAATTTGCAGTTGCGTATTGGCATTCCTTCTGTAATACCGGTTCGGATCCATTTGGACCAGGAACTATCAAACACCCCTGGGATGCGGCTTCTGATGCGGTACAACGTGCGAAGGATAAAATGGATGCAGCATTTGAATTAATTACAAAACTGGGAGTTCCATATTATTGCTTCCACGATATTGACCTGGTAGATGAAGGGAACAGTGTATCCGAATATGAATCCCGTATGCAGACCATTGTTGACTATGCAAAACAGAAGCAACAGGATACAGGTGTAAAACTATTATGGGGAACAGCGAATGTTTTTTCTAACCCGAGGTATATGAATGGTGCTGCAACCAATCCTAATTTTCATGCACTTGCATACGCGGGAACCCAGGTTAAAAATGCACTGGATGCAACCATCGCATTGGGTGGTGAGAATTATGTTTTCTGGGGTGGAAGAGAAGGTTATATGACACTGCTCAACACCGATATGAAACGGGAACTGGACCACCTCGGAAGATTCCTTGGTATGGCCAGGGACTATGCAAGAAAACATGGCTTTACAGGAACCTTCTTTATTGAACCAAAACCATGTGAACCTACCAAACATCAGTATGATTATGACTGTGCAACAGTGATAGGATTCTTAAGAGAATACGGACTGGATAAGGATTTCAAGATCAATATTGAAGTGAACCACGCAACACTGGCAGGACATACATTCCAGCACGAATTGCAGGTTGCTGCAAATGCAGGAATGTTGGGAAGTATGGATGCGAACCGCGGTGATTACCAGAATGGATGGGATACTGATCAGTTCCCAATGAACTTGAATGAACTGGTTGAATGTATGCTGATCCTGTTGGAATCAGGTGGACTGCAGGGTGGGGGAATCAATTTTGACGCTAAAGTCCGCAGGAACTCAACTGATCCGGAAGATCTGTTCATCGCGCATATTGGTGGAATGGATGCATTTGCAAGATCATTGGTGGTTGCAGATCATATCCTGCAGCGTTCAACCTACAAGCAATTCCGCCGCGATCGTTATTCATCCTTCGATAATGGAAGAGGTAAGGAATTCGAAGAAGGAAAACTTTCCCTCGAAGATCTTCGCGCCTATGTATTGGAGCACGGTGAACCTCAGCAGATCAGCGGTAAGCAGGAGTGGTTGGAGGCGATGGTGAATAGGTTTATTTAGAGAAGGTGAGGAGTTGAGGAGATGAGGAGTAGAGGAGTATAAACTCCTCAACTCCTCACCTCCTCATCTCCTTTACTCACATTCCCTCTCCCCATCCAACGCAGTCTTTAAAAACTCGTACATCGACTTTTTATCCTCATTCTTTGTTGGCTTGGTGAGCACGGCTGCACCATATTTACGGCAAAGATCAATGTATAAATATGACCCGAAAAAGCCGGGTGCAACAATGGTTTTCGGTTGTCCATCAGCGTTAGTATCCATGGCAAATGCACCTAATGTTGCTTCAGTTCCTTCCACCATCTTTGGAAAATATGCTATTGGCAGATCTGCAAATTGAATGGATAATAATTCCTTCACTGATTTTTCACTCAATAACACTTTTCCATTAAGTGTTCCTTTATTCAGGATCATCTGTATGAATTTCCCGAGATCAGCAGTACTTGATTTTGCACCATTTGATGCATTCACCACCATATCAGCCTGGAAAGTGGTTTTCTTCATCCCCAATGGCCTGAAGATCCGTTCAGTGGCCAGCCTGTCGAAGGTTTTCTTTCCCACCACTTCCAATACCCTGGCTGCTACAGCCGCCCCGATATTGCTGTAATAAATCTCCTGTCCGGGGTTAGTCTTGATCTCTCTTTTGGAAACATAATTGTTGACTTCCTCCTCAAGGCTCTCAAACTTCGACTTCTGTAAAAATTTCTGGATACCGCCTTTCTCAGCTTCTATCCCGGATGCATTGGCCAGGCAATGACGAATCGTTATATACCCCTTGGCATACTTGCTGAAAATGGGAAGGTATTCCGAAACCTTATCATCCAGGCTGATCTTTCCCTGGTCAACAAAATTCATTACCACCGCTGCAGTGAACAATGAACTGATCGCACCAACATCTTCCTGTGTATTGATGTTGTAATCGCCGATGTTCTTTGTATAGATCACTTTTGATTCATTCACGGCTATTGCAGAGATCTGTCCTCCATATTGTCCCTTATTTCTCTCAAGCACAGCATCTGCATCTGCGTTCTGGGCAATGGATTGAAAAGGCTGAAATAATTGCAGGAAAATCAATACTGCACTGAATTTTAGGCAGATAGAAAAATTTTTTTGTGTCATAGTTACCGATAAAATGTTTTGGAGTAGGATTTGAAGCCAATATTAACGCATAAAGATTATCAAACAGAATCAGATTTAAAATATTAACCAGCTAATATGAACTTAAATAATTTCACTATTAAAGCTCAGGAAGCAGTTGCCCAGTCTCAACAGCTGGCCTATAACTTTCAGAATCCGAACATTGAAACGGAGCACCTGTTGAAGGCGTTGCTTTCCGAGGAAGATTCACCTCTCAACTTTCTTTTAAAGAAATCGAACGTGAATCCTTCTTTTGTTCAATCAAAACTCGACGAGAGCATTCAGAAACTTCCCAAAGTGAGTGGAACTGAGCCTGCCCAGTCTATCAGTCGCGAAGCCAACAATGCCGTACTTCGTGCCGGTGCCAACCTGAAAACTTTCGGTGATGAATTCGTGAGTGTTGAGCATTTATTGCTCGCGATATTGCAGGGCTCCGACAATACAGCTAAGATTTTGAAAGATGCGGGTCTTACCGAAAAAGCTTTGATCGCTTCTATCAAGGATCTGCGCAAAGGTTCAACTGTGTCTTCCCAGACTTCTGAAACGCAGTTCAATGCCCTCAATAAATATGCAAAAAACCTGAACGAAATGGCCCGGGCGGGTAAGCTCGATCCGGTGATTGGCCGTGATGAAGAGATTCGCAGAACGTTACATATTCTTTCCCGCAGGTCTAAGAATAACCCGATCCTTGTGGGTGAGCCTGGTGTTGGTAAAACCGCTATAGCAGAGGGTTTGGCGCATCGTATCGTTAATGGTGATGTTCCTGAAAACCTGAAATCAAAAGTGATCTTTGCGCTTGATATGGGATTGCTGATCGCAGGTGCAAAATATAAAGGTGAATTTGAAGAGCGTTTGAAAGGTGTAGTGAAAGAAGTTAGTACCAGCGATGGAGAGATCATACTTTTCATTGATGAAATCCATACACTTGTTGGTGCCGGAGGTGGTGAAGGTGCTATGGATGCTGCAAATATTCTGAAGCCTGCACTCGCAAGAGGTGAGTTGAGAGCGATTGGTGCTACTACGCTGAATGAATACCAAAAATTCTTTGAGAAAGATAAGGCCCTGGAACGTCGATTCCAGAAAGTAATGATCGATGAACCTTCTGTGGAAGATGCAATTTCTATCCTTCGTGGATTGAAGGATCGTTATGAAACCCACCACCATGTTCGTATCAAGGATGAAGCGATCATTGCTGCGGTGGAACTTTCACATCGATATATTACTGACCGTTTTCTTCCGGATAAAGCGATCGACCTGATCGATGAAAGTGCCGCGAAGCTCAGGCTGGAAATGAATTCTATGCCGGAAGAGCTTGATGAACTGGAAAGAAAGATCCGCCAGCTTGAAATTGAACGCGAAGCGATCAAGAGGGAAAATGATGAGGTGAAACTGAAAGAACTCAATACAGAGATCTCTAACCTGGCTGTTCAGCGCGATACTTTAAAAGCCAAGTGGCAGCAGGAAAAAGACCTGGTGGAGAAAGTCCAGAATGCTAAAGCTTCTATTGAAGATCTTAAACTCCAGGCAGAACGTGCTGAGCGGGAAGGCGATTATGGAAAGGTTGCAGAGATCCGCTATGGTAAAGTACAAGAGCAGCAAAAAATAATCGATGATCTTACCATCGAATTGAATAGTATCAGCGAGAAGCGATTGCTGAAAGAAGAAGTGGATGCTGAAGATATTGCGGAATCAATTGCTAAGGCAACAGGAATTCCTGTCAATAAGATGCTCCAGAGTGAGAAAGAAAAATTGCTCAACCTGGAAGATGAACTGCATAAGCGTGTGGTTGGACAGGAAGAAGCGATCACTGCAGTGGCTGATGCGATCCGTCGTTCAAGAGCAGGTTTGCAGGATCCGAGGAAACCGATTGGATCATTTATATTTCTTGGTACAACCGGTGTGGGTAAAACTGAGCTGGCAAAAGCACTGGCTGAATATTTATTCGATGATGATAATATGATGACCCGTATCGACATGAGTGAATACCAGGAAAAGCACACTGTGAGCCGACTGGTTGGTGCGCCTCCGGGATATGTGGGATATGATGAAGGAGGTCAGCTGACGGAAGCAGTTCGTCGCAAGCCTTATTCCGTGGTTCTTTTGGACGAGATTGAAAAAGCGCATCCTGATGTCTTCAACGTGTTGCTGCAGGTGCTGGATGATGGTCGTCTGACCGATAACAAAGGTCGGGTAGTGAACTTCAAGAATACCATTATCATCATGACTTCCAATATGGGAAGCCAGGTGATCCAGGATAATTTTGAAAATGTAACTGAAGCCAATAAGGAAGAAGTGGTTGAGCAAACAAAGCTTGAGGTGCTGAACCTGTTAAAACAAACCATCCGCCCTGAATTCCTAAACAGGATCGATGAAGTGATCATGTTCCAGCCATTGCTGCGAAGCGAGATCAAAGGCATTATCAGGATCCAGTTGCACCAATTGCAACAGCTGGTGCAGCAATCGGGTATTCAGCTTGTCTATAGTGATTACCTGCTCGATTACCTTGCAGAGAATGGATTTGATCCGCAGTTCGGTGCCCGTCCGCTGAAGAGATTGATCCAGAAAGAGATCGTCAACCAGTTGTCGAAGCGTATTCTGATGGGCGATATAGATAAGGCGAGACCGGTGCTTGTTGATGTATTTGACGGAACTGTTGTATTCAGGAATGATGCAGCGCTTGAAAATACTGCCTTAAAGTAATAAAAGGCAACCCTTTTTTGTAAATTAGCAACTAATAAGGTTATGGGCTCTACCCATGACCTTATTTTAGTTTGAACCAAACTAAGCTTGTGTGTCATTGCAAAAACCTAACAACAATATATGGCCACAACTCCAAAATCAACGACCCTGATCCAGCCAAAACAGGTCTGGCAAGGGCAGAAAACTGCCCCTGTTTCTGTGGTCCAGTTCGGTGATTATGAAAGCCTTGCCTGTGCGGCAGCGCATCGGTTGGTGAAAGAATTACTCGTGGAACTGGATGGGGTGATGAAATACAATTTTAGGCATTTCCCTTTGACCCGTATCCATCAAAAATCCATGAAAGCTGCTGAGGCCGCGATTGCAGCTGCCCAGTGCGGAAAGTTCTGGGAATTCCATGAGCTGCTTCTTGAAAACCAGAAGAACCTTGGAATCATCAGCATCAAGGAATATGCAAAGATCGCGGGGGTAGATGATAAACGCTTTCTTACAAACCTGGTGGATGGTGTGTTTGGCTGGTATGTAAGAAATGATCTATTGGAAGGATTGAATAAAGGAGTACGCGATGTTCCGGCATTTTTTATCAATGGGAAAAGATTTGAAGAGGAACTCAGTCACCAGAATCTGAAAGATGCTATCCTGGGCTCTTACAGGGATACAATTTCTGCTTAATGTTGTTGAATAAAATAATCAACAATATGCGGCCAGACATTTGCATCTTGCAGCAGGATAATTATTTTCATGAAGCGTTGGATCTACGGTTTTATTTCCTTCATAGGTTTTTTTTCGTGCCTTGGTTCCAGGGCACAAAATGGTCCATCTAAAGATTCTGCCGTAACAAAGGTCGACAGCTTCTATCAACTAAAATACCGGGGATTACTCGGCAAACTTGCCGAAGCAATAGTAGTGGACACCACAGAACCGGCATCCATTGAGCCTCAAAGAAATGACCGTAAGTTTCAATTCTACCGTAACAGGATCATAAGAAATATCATAGTGCGAAGAGTTCCTTTTGGAACACCTATCAATGATACTTCCCGGAGTTTTAAAAATACACTCACTCATCTTGCGGATTTCTTTCACTATGATACGAGGGAAAAGATCATTCGCAATAACCTTTTTTTTAGGGAGAACCAGGCACTTCAGCCATACCTGATGGCTGATAACGAAAGGCATTTGCGTGACCTTGTTTACCTTGGTGATGCACAGATCAATGTTGTAAGGGTAAGAGGTTCGAAGGACAGCGTGGATGTGGTAGTTCTGACGAAAGATATCCTTTCTCTCGGTGGACGGTTTTCTATGTCGGGGCTTGATGAATACCAGGTAGCAGTACGTGAAGACAATTTCATGGGTCTTGGCGACAGGATTGAATTTCGTACACTCTTTGATCAGCAGCGGAATACCAAATTCGGATACGGGCTCGAATATACCAGGCGGAATATCCAGGGAAGTTTTATCGATCTTTCGGTGGGCGCGCAAACCTTCAACCCAACTATTTTAGGAGGATTGAAGCAGGAAAATACGCTCTACACCAGGATTGTAAGGCCACTGGTAAATCCATATATGCGACATACCTATGGATTTGATGCGAGTTATCATACCAATACAAACATGTATTTGAATGATTCGATTTATCTAAGTGATCAACGCTATACTTATTATAACCTGGATGCGTGGACAGGAATAACCTTTGATCCATATCGTAATGCCAGCTTGCAGGATCAGCGATTGAGAACATTTTTAGGATTTAGGGTCTTTCATAAAAAGTTCCAGCAGATCCCTTCAAAGTATGAGAATAATTATTTCTTCCGCTATGCAGATGAAGATGGAGTGCTGGGATCCCTGTCGATGTTTTCTCAAAACTTCTTCAAAACCCGGTATGTATATGGTTTAGGAAGAAGTGAAGACGTTCCCGAAGGTTTTGATGTATCTGTAACTGCAGGATGGATCAATAAACAACAGCGTTCGAGGCCTTATCTTGGAATGGGTGTGCAGTTCAGCTATTTTTCCAAACATGATAATTACTATAGTTATACTGTAAGGGCAGGAGGTTTCCGGAAAAATGGAAATTTGGAGGATGTTGACCTGTTAGCTAATCTCCAGTTTTTTTCCAATTTGAAAAGAATTGGAAGATGGAAACAGAGATCATTTATTACTGCAGGGATAACCCGGCAATTGAATTCTTTTTTGAATGAACCATTATTCATTGACAGCGATTACGGCTTGCGGGAATTTAGGAATGATTCATTGTTTGGAGGGGATATGCGCGCTACGATCAAGGCGGAGTCAGTGTTTTACAACGACTGGTCGCTGATCGGATTTAAATTCGCTCCCTTCATTTTTGCGAATGCCAGCTATATCAACGGAGAGCAGCCGAAGCGAATCGACCGGTATTTTTTTCCTAGTGTAGGTGGAGGACTTCGTGTAAGAAATGAATCCCTTGTTTTTGGAACCGTTGAACTTCGTGGGTTCTATTATCCTTCCGGAAATTTTTATAATGAAAAGATGCGGATCGAGATCAATACCAACCTTCGTTTTAAATATAATGAATACCGGGTGCGAAGGCCCGAATTGATCACTGTGAATTAGCGGTATCAAAATATACTATCTTTCGATCTGGCACGTTTTTTAACTCATTAATTCAATACCAATAATTTTTTGATGAAACGCCCTGCAATGTTAGCTGCCCTTGCTTTTGTGATGACTGGTTTCACTGCTGGTTCCTGTATGAACCAGTCGGAGGCAAACGGGAAACCCATTACCGTGAATTCTGATACAGCCCAGAAACCTGTAACCCAGGCTGCAAATGAACCTCAGCCTCAGCCTGTTGCAACTTTGGATACTGCGCTCTATAATAAAATGATCACGCATGTTACCAATGGAGATTCAACCGGTAAATGGCCTGTAAAAACAGCATATCCACTTCCGGGTGCCATTCTTCCATTTAAAAGAGTGATCGCTTATTACGGTAATCTTTATTCCAAGCAAATGGGAGCATTGGGAGAATATCCGCGTAAGGAAATGCTTGACAGGTTAATGAAAGAAGTTAAGAACTGGGAGAAGGCCGATCCAAATATGCCTGTACAACCAGCACTCCATTATATTGCTGTTACTGCCCAGGGAAGTCCCGGAAAAGGCGGAACTTATCGTTTGAGGATGCCATTCAAGCAGATCGATACCGTACTCAGCATGGCAAAAGAGATCAATGCTATTGTATTTCTTGATATACAGGTAGGATTAAGTAATCTACGTGAGGAGATCCCACAATTGGAGCAATACCTTGCAATGCCGAATGTGCATTTAGGGATCGATCCGGAATTTTCTATGAAGGGCGGTCATGCTCCTGGAAAAGTGATCGGAACTTTTGATGCGAGTGATATCAATTATGCGGCAGATTACCTGGCAAGTCTGGTAAAGAAGCATAACCTTCCTCCAAAGATCCTGGTGGTACATCGATTCACACAGGCGATGGTAACAAACTACAAGAATATTAAAACCCGTCCGGAGGTTCAGTTTGTAATGCATATGGATGGATGGGGATCACCTGAGAAAAAGAAAGGAACTTATAAATATTTTATCAAGGCCGAGCCTGTTGAATTCACAGGGTTTAAATTATTCTATAAGAATGATGTGATCCGTGCGAAATCAAGACTGATGCAGCCGGAAGAGTTGGTGAGTTTGAAGCCGATGCCGGTGTATATTCAGTATCAATAGAGACGTGGAGACTTGAAGACATGGAGACGTGGAGACGGCCAGAACGCCCGAAGGGCAGGCTGAACGGAGGGTAATGAAAAATGTAAAATGAAAAATGCTCTTATTTAGGATTTCCGAATAAGAGCATTTTTCATTTTTACTTTTACATTTCACAATTCTAAAGATCTTTCGTCTCAATTTCAATCACTCCATCCTTCGCTGCTTCACCATACTTTTTGATAGCGCTTTCATCTTTGATTACATTGATGGATTTGATAGTATTCGGATCGATCTCCTTCATTTCTTTTTCAGTGATCTTTTTACCGTTCAGGTAATACAGAACATTTGTTGGAATTAGCCTTGGAGGAGCTTTTGTTTCAACTGTATAAACTTTCTCACCATTCTTTTCTTCTGATATAATAATTGTTCTTACATCAGAATCCTTATCGATCATATCCTTAACGACTTTCTTGTCTTTGGTTTTAAGGGTGGCAGAGTTGCGCTTTTCAATTTTTATTTCTGAAATCTGAACCTGGTTTTTATTTGGAACAGTGTCGGTATTCGGCATTTGTTTCAGTTCTTCAATGATCTGATATTTCTTAGAAAGGTATTGTTTAATTCCACCCAGGATTGATGCTGCGATCTGTTCGGTTTTATGCTCCAGCGTTTGCCTGTTTTCTTCATTCGCAATATTGCCGCATTCGATCAGTGCCGCAGGGCAAACAGCATTATTCAATACAGAAATATTTTCTTTCCTGGTCTTAATGCCCATTGATCCTCCAAGAACTGATTCAAGCTGAGCATTCAGCATATTGGCCAGACCCAGGCTTTCTGTATATTCTTTGTGGGCAGTATTTGGAATATAAATTTCAACTCCTTTCCTGGATGCATCTTTCACCATATTCACATGAACAGATACAAACAGGTCTGCATTATGTTGTTTTGTCAATGTTGCTCTTGATGAAATATCGAGATTAATATCCTGGTTCCTGCTAAGGATTATTTCAAGTGACGGATCATTATTAAGTTCTTTGATGGCTTTGGTAATATTTAATGCAATATTTTTTTCTGAAAGATTATTCATAGTGGTACCTGCATCCTCACCGCCATGTCCTGCATCAATAATAATTGTGTACTTCTCATTTAGAGGTTCAATGTTGATTGCGTTGTTATCACTATACCTGAATGCAAGCAGCATGGTTAACAATGCCATAATTGGAAGCGCCGCAATTCTCTTTCCATAAGTGTATTTAACACTGTTATGTTTGTTCAGCATAAATAATCTTCTTTTAATGGGTGAAAAGAAATATTGGTTTGTAAATAAATATTGTTGATGAGGATAAGCTGCTGTCAGCAAGACTTCCGCCAACTTTGCGGAATCACCGTCTTTTATCGATTGCTGGTCGGCTATGAATTCATGAACCAGGTAAAGTTCATTTTTTATCAGCCAGGAAAAAGGATTACACCAGGTGATGACCATGCTCAATTCCATGAATAATTTATCGGCGGAATGATGTTGCTGTACATGCACCAATTCGTGTTGAAGCATATTGCGTCCCACTTCTGAATGGAGGTCAATTGCTTTGTTCCAGAAAATATTCCTGAAATAGGAAAATGGTGTTCCTGCCGCATCAGTTTTGATGATTGAAATGCCATGCAGTTTTTCCTGTTGATGGGTGCTGATCAGTTTCTTTATGGCAAGTATGGAACGGATCTGCCTGAAAAGAAAAATGCTTCCAATGAAGATAAATGCAAATACTGCAATGATGTTCCAGTTGATGACCGGATCCTGCGATTGAAGGTTGGATTCTATTTCTGCATGATTACCAGCCATCGCCTGCATTAAAGAAGGCAATGGGATTTCCTGCATACTGCCAGGCTGGAGGTCTATTCTTATCAAAGGAATAAACCATGGTAATATTGCTGCAATCAGCAGGTAAAATCGATTGTACTGGTGAAAGCGATTGTTTCTTAAAAAGGCAATATAGTATACATAGAAGATGCCTGAACAAAGCATCACTTTCAACAAATAGAAGATTATGTTTGCCATGGTCAGCTTTTTTTCTTTTTTAATTGTTGAACCAGCATTTCAAGTTCAGAGATGTCTAATTCTTTTTTCTTTACCATAAAAGAAACCACATCCGAAAATGATCCTTCAAAATAACCTTCCACCAGATTTTTGATAGAGGAAGAGCTATACTCTTCTTTTGAAATAAGTGGTTTATAGCAATGTACCCTTCCATGTACCTCATGGGTGATGAATCCTTTTTCCACCAGGATCTTGATGATGGTCGCAACGGTATTACTATGGGGCTTTGGTTCAGGTATGGCTTCCAGTATGTCTTTCAGGAAACCTTTCTCCAGTTTCCATAATACCTGCATGACCTGCTCTTCTGCCTTGGTAAGAGATTTTACTTTCACAACTAATTATTTAGTTATACAAGTCTATAACTAAATAATTAGTTGACAAAATTAATTTGAAGTTTTTTCGAAAATTATTTTAGGGCAAGTACGAGATAGGCAAGAACTGCGAGCAGCACAATGATCACTACGGCCACCACGCTCCATTGGATATCGATCTTTCGTTTTTCGCGGCGTACCTTTCTTTGGCTGATATATACGCCGAGTTGTTTGTTGAGCTGGTCAACATACAGATCGATCTCCTGTTTTGATTTCATATGCTTAAGTCCTTCAACGGCATCTT
Organism: uncultured bacterium; assembly: GCA_966112615.1. Taxonomy (GTDB): domain Bacteria; phylum Bacteroidota; class Bacteroidia; order Chitinophagales; family Chitinophagaceae; genus Flavitalea. The sequence continues at coordinate 61,561 of CBHWDO010000009.1, read as the reverse complement.
CAGCAAATTCATTTTCATTCAGCCATTGTTCCACTTCATTGGCATCCTTGCTGGAAAGTTTGCCAGCTAGGTAATCCATCAACTTCTGGTTGTCGATATCCTTATTACTGTTTGATAATATGTTGATCAGGTCTTTCATGTTGGTCAGCGGGTTCCTTTGCTCTTCAATTTTTTCTCCAGCAGGATCTTCAGATTTCGTTTGCCATTTTGAATATGGCTTTTTACCTGCATCAACGAATATCCTGTAGATTCTGCAATTTCCTGGTAAGACCGCTTTTCAAGGTAGAATAAAGTTACGCAGTCTTTCTGTTCTTTATTAAGTTCTTCAAGGCTTTCATTCATTAATGATAAAGTAAGGTCCTTTTCTTTGAGTTGATGTACATGATCGCCGTCTTCAGCAAACCCGGTTATCTCGTCTTTCAGTTCCAGTTCTCTTTTTCCCTGTACCGACCGGATTTTCATTAGACAGTGGTTCTTTGCAACCATGTATAACCACGACTTGAAGTATTCAACCTTGTATCGCTGCAATTCAGTGATCACTTTCAGAAAGATCTGTTGTACTGCATCGCGGGCTTCTTCTTCATTTTTAAGGTATTTCATGCAAACACCAAATAAGAGCAGGGTATACCTGTGCAATAAAGCACCCAGGTATTCATTATTCCTTTCGGAATAGAATAACCGGAGCAGTTCCTGTTCTGATATTTGATCTAACCTTTGTTTGTTCACTGTTGAAAATTACGCAATTCTCTATTTATGATGCAGGAAAGGATATATTTTCACAAATCAACACTGCTTAGTATTTTCATATAATATGGAACCAGGAATTTGTCTAGTACCGATAAGTCCTCTTCGTGCTGAACCTTCTCATCGATCTGAAATGGTCAGCCAGCTTGTATTTGGAGAAGCCTGTGATCTTCTTGACGTAAAAGATGAATGGGTGAAAATTTCGGTTGTGCATGACCGTTATGAAGGATGGACGCTTCTATCTCATATTCAAACTGTGCCGGTATTAAACCTTGATGCAGCCACTGAGATTGCTTCAGATTATATCAATACGATCTATTTCAATAATGTTCCGATGCAAATCCCAATGGGATCCATGCTTCAGCATATTCATTCTATTAAGGAACCGTATATAGTATTTCATGGAAAATCCTGTGGTATTGGAAATCCTTCTGAGGATGCAATGATCGCAAGAGCCAAGCAATTTCTGAATACTGCATATCTGTGGGGTGGAAGAACCGTGTTTGGAATTGATTGCAGTGGATTCACACAAATGGTATATCGGTTTTTTGGAATCAATCTTTCGCGTGATGCCTATCAGCAGGCTGGGGAAGGAGAACTTGTAGGTTTCTTGCCGGAGGTAAAGATCGGAGATCTTGCATTCTTTGATAATGCTGAAGGAAAGATCACGCATGTTGGAATGATGATCGATGATCAGCATATCATTCATGCTTCAGGAAAAGTAAGAATTGACAAGATCGATAATGCCGGAATATTAAATGTGGATACCAATCAACGTACACACAAACTACGTGTGATCAAAAGATATTTTTAAACCAGCGGGCCAGGACCTGGTCGAGGTCAAGCATTTTGTATGCTGTGTAAAGCAGCACCACGGCAAAGATCCTTTTTAAAAGTAACTGGTCGATGCGTACAGCCAGTTTACTTCCAAAATATCCGCCTACAATAAATCCCAGTGCGATAATGCCGATCACTTTGAGGTCTATGGGATTTCCTGTTCTTTTTCCATCAAGATAATAGTTTATGAAAGCGAGGATTACTACCGGCAAACACAACACTCCTAGTGAGGTTCCCTGGGCCTGGTGTTGTGAGTATCCAAGAAAAAATACAAATGCAGGAACCAGTATGATACCGCCGCCCACGCCAACCAGTCCGCTGAGGATCCCTGCGGCCAGTCCAATGATCAGTAATGTTACCAGTTCCTGCACAGTCATTAGTTTCTGAATGATTCTTTATAAAAGTCCAGTGCTTCCTGGATGATCTTATATGCATATTCCCTGTTACCAAATTCTTCCACCATTACGGTTTTGTTCTCGAGTTTTTTATACTCTTCGAAGAAATGACGCAATTCGCTGAAGAAGTGTTTTGGTAGTTCTTCAATATCATTGTAGTGATTTACCGAAGGATCGTTTGCAGCAACTGCAATGATCTTATCGTCTGCTTCACCCTGGTCGATCATCTGCATAACACCTATCACTTTAGCTTCCATCAGGCAAAGAGCCTGTACGGGCTGTGAAGTGATCACAAGGATATCCAGCGGATCATGGTCTCCTCCATAACTCTGTGGAATGAAACCATAGTTACAGGGATAGTAGAATGATGAATAGATGATGCGGTCAAGTTTCAGCAATCCGCTTGCTTTATCGATCTCATATTTTGCTCTTGATCCCTGGGGAATTTCAATTACTGCATTAACAATGGCGGGAGCATTATCTCCTGAAGGAACTCCATGCCATGGATGTGATGTTGTGATCATAAATTATATACTCAATTTAATTAGCCATGATTAAGGAAAGTTCATGGCAAGCCTCGTCGTTTACCTCAGTGAATTTCAGCGCGAAGGTAATGTAGCGATACTGGACTGTCAAGAAGAAGGGAATTATTCTGCGATCCTGGATCTAAGCGATTTCAGGTCGATCAGCCATTCTCCATTTTGCCTGACGATCTTCAGAACAGTGGTATCGTGGTCTTTATAGCTATTGGTATATACGTAATTAACGGTGGAATCGTCCACATTCTGTATCCTGATGGGTCGGATCGTTGCGTTTCTGTAGGCGTTCTTTTCTTCCGGTGAATATTTATTGTAATTATTCTTGAAGTAATTGAAGATGTATTGATTGGCGCTGTCCTGCACCAGGTAAAACTGTGCTTTTTTCATATCGCCATCCAGGGAAGCCCGGATGAATTCCCGTCCTGCATCCTGCGCGTCTGCGGCTTTGGTATAACTGCTGTTGTCGGAGCAACTGATCAGGACCAGGAGGATCATGGGGAGGAAGATGTGTTTCAGGGGGCGAAGATAATGAGAGAAGATGAGACGATGAGGAGGTGAGGAGGTGAGGAGGGGTAGTTAAGAGTTAGGAGTTAGGAGGTGGGAGTTGGGAGTGGGGAGTTGGCGCTTCCGGGCTGAACGGCCCGAAGGGTCGGGCTGAACGCCGGGTAGGACAAAAGATTGGGCCGCTCTAAGGCGACCCAATTCGGTGTTTTCTGTGTATTCCGCGTATTCCGCGTATTCCGTATATTTTGTGTTTTCCTGGAATATTAAGAATTTCCTGCTTCCGGATCCTTCCGCTGCCATGGCCTTCTGGTTTGTGGATGCACTTCTTCATTGGCATCTTTTTCACGGTCGTAGGCTTTGATGATAGCTTTTACGAGTCGGTGACGAACCACATCTTCTTCATCCAGTTCAATATGACCGATTCCATCGATGTTGCGAAGAATGCGGGAAGCTTTCTCCAAACCGCTTCGCTGGTTCTTTGGAAGGTCGATCTGGGTGAGATCACCGGTGATGATCGCTTTGGCATTTGCACCAATACGGGTGAGGAACATCTTTAACTGCAGATCAGTAGCGTTCTGCGCTTCATCCAGGATGATGAATGCATTATCCAGGGTTCTACCACGCATATAGGCCAATGGCGCGATCTCGATCACACGCGTGCTCATATAATAACCCAGTTTATCTGCAGGGATCATATCATCCAGTGCATCATACAATGGACGCAGGTATGGATCGATCTTTTCTTTCAGATCTCCAGGCAAAAATCCAAGTGATTCACCAGCTTCAACGGCCGGACGAGTTAGGATGATCTTCTTTACTTGTTTATTTTTCAATGCCCTTACAGCCATGGCAACAGCTGTATAGGTTTTACCGGTTCCCGCCGGACCAATGGCAAATACCACATCATTTTTTTCTGCAGTATGCACCAGTTTTTTCTGGTTGGCGGTACGGGCTCGAACCGTTTTACCGTTCGGACCAAATACGAGTACATCGTTCGGATTACGGTCAATGAAATGGTCGACCGTTTCGGCATCATCGCCGCCCAGGATCTGTTCGAAATAATTTTCGCTCATATGGCCATTTCTTTGAAGGTATTGAATGATGACATCTATCTTTTCCCTTGCTGTTCCTACCTGTTCAGGTGCTCCGCTAAGTTTGAGCTGGGTACCTCTGGACAGGATCTTCAGTAACGGAAATTTCTTTTTGAGGATATCTAACTTGCCATTGTTAACGCCAAAGAACTCAATAGGGTTAACCGTCTCAAGATTGATAATTGTTTCTGTCAATGGATTTACAATTTTTTGTTCTCTAATTGATTTCTAAGAGGCGTTTTTTCGTGATGCGGTTGTACTTCAAATTAGATTTTGCATTCGTGATTTGCAAGTTGAGTTGTTAACGCAGTGGGGAAAAATAATTGGGATCAAAATCGGAAATCGAAAATCGGTAATCGGAAATAGCGGCACCCCACCGACTCCCAACTCCTAACTCCTAACTCCTAACTCCCAACTCCCAACTCCTCACAATTCCTTCCACGTATGATCCGCCAGCAACATCACTGCTGCAACAAATCTTTTGAACGGCCCGGATCCTCCGCCCCATTCTTTTGGAGATACCAGCGAGAGCATGTGTGTTTCGTCATGCTTCTCGTATAAATAGTAGGTCTGGCCGATGTTTGGTTTGAAAGAGATCTTTGCATCATAGATCATCATCGACAGCTCCTTGCGCTTCTGTATCTCCTGCGCCTGCAGGGCAAGCAGTTCAACCTGCTTCCTGATCTGATCGAGTTGCATATTCGTCTGCTCTTCCATCGCCGTAAGTGCTTTGTGCCTGATCATTCCTTCTTCTGTGGGTTTGATCACAGCTCCTGAAACCGAGGCGGAATAAGGAAGCACGCTCATCTGCTTATGATAGACCTCAGTGTTGGTATACGCCTGTCCTTCAGGTGATGCTCCCTGCTGCGTAACCTTGAGATAACCATTTGGCATGATCTCGTGAACGATATGCAATATGGTTTGTCCTCCTTTGTAGAAATGTATTTCAAAGCTGATGCCATCCGGAAACTTGGCCTGAACCTGTTCGGCCATTTCTTTCTTTTCAAACTCATGAAGATCTCCATCAGCCTGAATGGTGAAAGATGCACTGAATCCCTGGTTCTCCAGGCTTACCCAGTTATGTTCAACTTTCACCTGTTTTTCTCCTGCAGATTCAATTTTATATAATCCACTTTTCGGCCTGTCACCATATTCGTAAGTGCCTTTCTCGGGAAACAACTGCCAGCTTGCTAAAAAATTATATGCTTGTACCATCTGCTACAGGAACAGTTTATTGTTGATATTGTTTACTTCAAATATGTGCCCAGCCAGTCTTTCAGCTCTTTGTAGAAAAACCTGCTGTTCTCCGGCTTTAGTATCCAGTGATTTTCTTCAGGAAAAACGATCAGCTTTGAAGGCACTTTCATTCTCTGCAAAGCACTGTAATACTCGAGTGAATTATTCAATGGTACACGAAAATCATTCTCACCCACAGTTACCAGTACAGGTGTTTTGAAATTAGCAGCAAGCCTTATAGGGTTTTGATCTTTCCAGGTCTTTGTCTGCATCCATGGTGGCCCGCCAGCCATCACTTCACGGTGATAGATCGCATCGCTGGTGCCCCACTGTGATTCACTGTTTACAAGTCCTGCATGACTCACCAGGCATTTATAATGCGAAGTGGTTCCCTGTAGCCAGTTGGATAGATGTCCGCCGTAACTTGCGCCGCCAGCGGCCTGGCGGCTTCCATCGATCCAGGAAAACTGTTTGATTGCTGCAGCGGCTGCTTCATTGATCTCGTTGGCAGGACCTTTGAATGGATCATACTGAATATCCTGTGCAAATTTTTCACCATATCCTGGCGAGCCGGTATAGTTTGTCATCAATATCACATAACCTGGAGCGGCTATCAATTGAGGATTCCAGCGGTATCCAAAATTGTCTTTGAATGATGCCGCCGGACCTCCATGGATCAATACAAACAGCGGGTACTTTTTTGATGGATCAAATCCTGCCGGCTTCACGATAAAACTATGGATCTTCTTTCCACGCGCACTGGTATGCCAAAAGGATTCTGCCGAATTCAAATCAAGTTTCTTTACCACTTCATCATTATGATGACTTACAAATTCATGATCACCGTTTGATTTGATCTTCACCACTTCAGCCGGCTGAACACTGCTTTCATATAAAGCTGTAATAGTTCCTTCATCACTCAATGAAACATTATTGAAACTACCCTGGGTTGAAGTGCTTAACCGGCCTGGTTTTCCATCGAAACTGAATTGATAGATCCTGTCGAATCCCTGGTCTTCAACACTTGCGAGGATTTTATTTTCGCTTACTTCATAACTATTAATTGGTCTGTCGACTGAAGTATTTACTACGAATTTATTTTGCATGGAAGGCCAGTCGAATCGAATGATGCGTGGCTGATTGTAAACTTTATAATTTGCAGTGGAAGTGTAGATGCTGAATAAATATTTTCCATCCCTGCTGAATTGAATGGAGCTAAAGTCAGCTTTGTCGTTGGTAATCTGTTTCAAAGTTTTATCCGACAAACTGATCGAATAAATATTGGTGATCACACTGGCGAAAGCCGCTTCCTGCCTGTTTTCTGTAAGATCTATCAAAATTGATTTTCCATCAGGAGTAAAGGCAATCTCTCCTCCATAGGATGTTCCGGGTTCTTTAATTTTGGCCAGCTTTTCAAATAGGTTCACAGGTTTGGATGAATCTATATGCTGTATGAATAATTGTGTTTGTTTATCATCAACCCATTGATCCCAACTCCTGATCGGGAAAGATGTGTAGACTCTTGCCTTGTATTTTAATTTCTTGCGCTCCTCATTTTCTTTATTAAAGGTTGAATCATTGAAGGTTCCAGGAAATAGCCTTGCTGTGAATGCGATGTATTTTCCATCGGGACTAAACTCTGGATTTGAAGCACCGAAAGCGGTGTTGGTTAAGCGTTGCGCTTCACCTCCATTTTTCAGATCAAGTAAATAGACCTGGGTTGATTCTTCTCCATCGCGTTTTGCTGTAAAAGCGATTTTATTTCCATCCGGACTCCAGGTGTATGAATTTTCTCCAGCTTTTCCCGATGTAAGTTTTCTTGGTTTGGTTGATCCATTAGTCGCTGCGATCCAAATATCATTGATCACTTCTTTCTCATCGTAGGAGGGTTCGGTTACAGAGTAGATGATCCATTTTCCATCCGGACTGATCTTTGGTGCACCCACCCGCTTCATTAACCACATGGATTCATGCGAAATGGGTTGTTGGGCGGAAACATCTTCAACGGTTAGTAACAGTATTAGGGCAAGAAAAATTCTCATAAATCTATTTTATTGGGCAATGATAAGAAAATCAGCAGTTTCCCCACCAACTCCCAACTCCTAACTCTCAACTCTCAATAATGCGGGAGCAAGGAGTTGGGAGTTGGGAGTTAGTAGCTTACCTTTGCCGCTCAAAATCTTATTACATGTCAACATTGGCACAAAACATTGATTTTAACCTGAAGTATAAAGTAGCGGATATCAGCCTGGCTGAGTGGGGTCGTAAAGAGATCCGATTGGCGGAAGCTGAAATGCCCGGTTTGATGGCTCTGAGAGCAGAATATGGTGCATCTCAACCGTTGAAAGGTGCGCGCATTGCGGGTTGTCTGCATATGACCATTCAAACTGCTGTTCTCATCGAAACCCTGGTTGCACTGGGTGCAGAAGTGAAGTGGAGTTCATGTAACATCTTCTCAACCCAGGATCATGCTGCTGCTGCGATTGCTGCTGCAGGTATCGGGGTATACGCATGGAAGGGTCAGACCATTGAAGAAGCTGACTGGTGTATCGAGCAGACACTGTTCTTTGGTGGCGCTGATCGTCCTTTGAATATGATCCTGGATGATGGTGGTGACCTGACCAATATGGTATTTGATAAATACCCAGAACTGGTTGCAAACATCAAAGGTTTGTCTGAAGAAACCACTACCGGTGTACACCGTTTGTACGAGCGTATGGCGAAAGGAACTTTGCCGATCCCTGCGATCAATGTGAATGATTCAGTGACCAAGAGCAAGTTTGACAATAAATATGGCTGTAAGGAATCACTGGTAGATGCGATCCGTCGTGCTACTGATGTGATGCTGGCAGGAAAGGTTGCAGTTGTAGGTGGATACGGTGATGTGGGTAAAGGTTCTGCTGCTTCATTGCAGGGAGCAGGTTGCCGCGTAATCGTTACCGAGATCGATCCGATCTGTGCACTGCAGGCTGCAATGGATGGTTTTGAAGTGAAGAAGATGATCGATGCAGTGAAAGAAGCTGATATCATTGTTACAGCTTCAGGATGTAGAGACCTGATCACTGAAAAGCATTTCCGTGCGATGAAGGATAAGGCGATCGTATGTAATATCGGCCACTTTGATATCGAAATTGATATTGCATGGTTGAATAACGCTTATGGTCATACGAAAGATACCATCAAGCCACAGGTTGACCTTTATAATATTGACGGTAAAGAAGTGATCGTACTGGCTGAAGGCCGCCTGGTAAACCTGGGTTGTGCTACCGGTCACCCATCATTTGTAATGAGTAACTCATTCACCAACCAGACTTTGGCGCAGCTTGAACTGTGGACCAATCCTGGAAAGTATGAGAACAAAGTATATGTACTTCCAAAGCATCTTGATGAGAAAGTTGCAAGACTTCACCTCGGAAAGATCGGTGTTGAACTGGATGAACTGACCACTGAGCAGGCTGAGTATTTGGGTATTTCGAAGGAAGGTCCGTTTAAGCCGGAGATGTATCGTTACTAGAAGACGTGGAGACGTGGAGACATGGAGACATGATCGGGCTGAACGGCCGCAGGCCGGGCAGAACGCCGGGTATATAACAGTAAGAGGGTTCCGACTATTCGGGACCCTTTTTCATGTCTCCATGTTTCCACGTCTCCACGTCTTCATATCTGGCCCCACTTTTTCATACCACTACCCAAAAACCATGGATCCAAAAAACAAAGACGGAAAGCAGGCTTTTGATGAAGCTATGCATGATATGGAAGAGGATAAGGAATTGACCGCTACAAGTCCGAATGATGACCTGGATGAAGAGGAGAGTGCAAGGCTGGGTGAAAATGATCTGCTGACGACAGATGGGGAAGCGGGCTCAGCGGGCTGACCAATTCGCAAAGCGAATTGGGCTGAACGCACAAGGCTGAACAAGCAGCGCAAGCTGTTTGTGCTGAATTGAATTGCCTTCAAGTCAGCCCAAAAGCCTGCGGCTTTTGGGCTGACTTGTGCGTTCAGCCAGGTTTCTGCGCAACCAGTCAGCCCGCAGAAACCATCCTGGCTACCACCTTATCAATCGGCAGGGTCACAGAATGCTCGCCAAACTCATGGAAATCGATGAAGCGAAATACCTCAATTTCACCGGTGCGGTGATAGACCGACATTTCATCTTCATTGAAATTAAATGGAGTATCATTGATGCGTGCTTTGATGGGTTCCAAAGCTTTTGCGTAGTAATAAATTGAAATGATCTGGTGCTCTGGATTGAAAGCACTCATCTGGAAAAAGTCTGTGGTATATAAATGATCAAGGATCTCTACTTCAAGATCCATCTCTTCCTTAAATTCTCTCTTTAAGCACTCCCTGGTGCCTTCTCCAAACTCAAGACCTCCGCCGGGGAACTTGGTGATCTTAGCACCACGAATGAATTCATCTGTTACCAATACCCGTTTATGCTCATCTAACAGTAATCCATATACGCGGATATTGAATTTGCTCATCTTAGAAAATTTTCCTTTTCAAAAAGAACCAGCCAATCACCAACGAAATCAGCAGGGATAAAAATACAGGGATGTAAAATGCGTAAGGAGATGAAGCATAAGGAATGGGCACGTTCATGCCATAAATACTTGCTACAAGAACAGGGAATGTTAAAACGATCGTAATCACTGAAAGCCGCTTCAGTACTTCGTTCTGGTTGTTTGCAATGATGCTGGCAAATGCATCGAGCGTTGAACTTAAAATGTTTGTATAGATATTCGCCATTTCCAATGCCTGTGAATTGTCGACGATAAGATCATTGAGAAATTCTTTTTCTTCTTCATTCAGCGATAGAAAATTGGTGCGTTCAATTTTCATCAGCAGTAATTCATTCGATCGAAGGGCAGTTACAAAATATACCAGGCTTTTCTGAATCCTCATCATTTGAAGTAACTGCTCATTCCTGTTGGATTCATATAGTTTTTGCTCCAGTACATTTCTTCTGACATTGATCTCTTTCAAAAATTCCAGGTAGTTCTGAATGATCTTCTCAATGATCTTCAGCACCATCATATTTTTCTTATCAGGATGCCGGTTCTGGAATGTATTCAGGAATTTTTTGATCGCTCCATTATCAAAAGAGTTCACCGTTACAATCTGGTTATGCGTCAGGATGACCACAATCGGAATGGTGATATAATAAGCATCACTTTCATTGAAACTATTATTCTCCGTAGGTGTTTTAATAACCACCAGCTTCACATTGTCTTCTTCTTCAAAACGGCTTCTTTCGTCAATATCCAGTGAATCGGTCAAAAAGTCGAGGGGAATATCCAGTGATTCAGACAGTTCGGAAAACTCTTCCTGTTTAAGTGGTGGTAACACATTTACCCAGGAATTATTCTCCGGCTTCTGGATCGCTATCGTGGTATGATTGATATTTTTAAAGTACTGGATCATCGCGGCAAAGATATCTTTATAATTCTATGAGTCCTTCAAAAACTCTGACTGCGGGACCATTGAGCCAGATGTTCCGATATTCATTTTCATTCATCCTGTCATATTCTACACTCAGGGTTCCTCCCTTGGTTTTCACCACCACGTTATTATACCCCCTCTCATTATGCCAGAAAGCAATGGCAGCGGCTGTTACACCGGTTCCGCAGGAGTAGGTTTCGTCTTCCACACCGCGTTCGTAAGTGCGTACATACAACTCATCTTCATCCCTTACTTCCACGAAATTTACATTGATGCCATGTTCCCGGAATTCATCATTGTATCTTATCTCACGACCTTCTTTATAAACATTCGTAGATAAAACATCTTCTACCTGGTGAATATAATGTGGTGAGCCGGTATTTAAAATGAAATCATTGTTATCAGTCACTACTTCATCAACATCTTTCATCTTCAAACTTACGATCCCGTCGGTATCGATTTCTGCTTCGTGGTCTCCATCGATCGCTGAAAAAAGATATTCACTCTTCCGGATGCCCATGTCGTAAGCAAACTTTACAAGACATCTTCCTCCATTTCCACACATGGTTCCTTCTTTTCCGTCGGCATTATAATATTTCATTTCAAAATCATAACCTGGCTTACTGTTTAACAACATCAATCCATCAGCACCAATGCCAAATCTTCTGTCGCAGAGAAACGCTATCTGTTCTGTTTGCAGATTGATCGATTCATCCCTGTTGTCCATGATGACGAAATCATTTCCTGTTCCCTGGTATTTATAAAACTTCAATGTCATATTAAATAGTTGATATGATGCCTAATGCCTTTACAATAAGGTTTTCCACGGCAGCTTTTCCATCCTTGGAAAATTCTTTTGCCACCCTGTTGGCCACAATGGTATTGAGTGATAAACAATGATGCCCAAGGATCTTACCTAATCCATAGATAGCAGATGTTTCCATTTCAAAATTGGTGATACGGGACTGTCCGTACTGGAAACTGGTGAGTTTGTCAATAAGGTCGGGCTGTCGTAAACCTATCCTGAGTATTCGTCCCTGAGGACCATAAAAGCCCGGGCAAGTTACGGTGATTCCCTGGTGAAATCCATCTACAAAATGTTTGATCAAAGATGGTGAAGTAGGAGTTACATAGGGATGAGAGATCTCCGGGTGAAATTGTGTTTGGGTCATGAATGCCTGCAAAAGCAGTTTTTCTTCATCGGTCTGATCATGACGATAAAAATTCAGCAGGTTATCAATTCCCAGCCCATGAGTGGATGCTACAAAACTATCCACGGGGATGTCTTTTTGAAGCGATCCGGAGGTGCCGATCCTGATAATGTTGAGTGACTTTGTTTCTGGTCGGATGGTTCGGGTATTGAAATCAATATTGGCGAGTGCATCAATTTCATTCAGTACGATATCAATATTATCCGGGCCAATTCCTGAAGAAAGAACTGATAGTCTTTTGTTACCAATAAAACCAGTATGGGTGATGAATTCACGGTGTTGCGTGGTGAATTCTATGGAATCAAAATGCTTACTAACTTCTTTCACCCGATCAGGGTCGCCAACAAAGATCACGGTATCTGCTAATTCCTCCGGGCGAAGGTCCAGGTGATAGATCGCTCCCCGGTTATTTAATATCAATTCTGATTCCTGGATTCTCTGCATGATTTTTAAAAATAGAGTTTGAATTTTTCAAAATTACCTTACTTTTGCACCCTGTCCAAAAATGGTCCTGTGGCCGAGTGGCTAGGCAGAGCTCTGCAAAAGCTCCTACAGCGGTTCGAATCCGCTCGGGACCTCCTTAAAGGATTACCAGTACTGGTAGTCCTTTCTTTTTTATATCTGAATATAAATGCTTTTCTTAGATGGACACTTAACCCCCGAGCCTGTCCATGAATATCAGATCGTACCTTCCATACCTATGCCTGGTTGTCATTTCTTTATTGATCCAACTGGCATCATTCGCACAACCATCCATTACAGGATTCACTCCATTAAAGGGAGCTCCGGGATCTTTGGTAACCATTAATGGAAACGGTTTTTCAACAACTGCATCATCCAACCATGTATGGTTTGGAAAAGTAAAGGCAGAAGTCACTTCTGCTACTGCAAACCAACTTACGGTGAAAGTTCCGGCAGGTGCCTCCAATCAGCGTATATCCATTTCCGTTAGTAACATGGTGGCTACTTCATTAAAACAATTTATTGTACCATTTAGTGGTGGTGCCAATGATTTTACAAGAAGTTCTGTTGAATATCTAACCAGTATTGATACGGTTGAAAATATTGAGACCACCAATTTCATCACAACAGATCTTGATGTGGATGGAAGGATTGATATTGGGGTTGTTGACAGGATGAATAATACAGTTTCATTCTACAGAAATATTGTACAGTCGGGAAAGATTGTATTCCAGGAAACTGTAACCTTGACGACAGGCAATACACCAAGATTTATCAATTACAATGACCTGGATGGCGATGGAAAGCCGGATGTAGTAATCTCCAATATTTTGTCCGACGATGTGTATATATTCCGAAATACTTCTACTCCCGGGAATATTTCTTTTGCAGAAAAAATAATTGCACCTGTCAGCAAACAACCTGCTGGTATAAGTTTCGGAGATCTCGATAAGGATGGAAGAAATGAGATACTGGTCAATTCAATTGGCCTGGAAGGATTTGTCACCATCCTGAAAAACCAGGGCAATATGAGCTTTCAGCGACTCGCTGATCTTAAAACAGCAGGAGGATCCATTTATGATGCAACAGTAAGCGATCTTGATAACGATGGGTTGTTGGATATTGCATTGCCCAATGTTTTTTTAAATGCGGTTTCTATCTTCCGGAATATATCTGCCGGCGGAAATATCCAGTTTGAACCCGTTAAAAATATACCCACAAACGCATATCCTGACAGGCTTCGCATCGAAGATCTGAATGATGATGGGAAACCTGAGATGATGGTGAGTTATTATGTTCCCGGTAATTCTGCATCGGTATTTAAAAATATCAGTACATCAGGAAGTATAGGCTTTGATAGCAAGCAGGAGCATTTTGTTGGTTTCTCTGTAGATGATATTGCAATGGAAGATATGGATGGAGATGGGGTAAAAGACCTTATCGCCAGCGGGTTTGAAAGAACTATATTAAAAAAGAATATCAGTACTTCCGGTGGTCCACTGACTTTTGGAAATGAAGTAGTGATCCCGATTTTTTGGAACGGACCTATTCAATCTGCAGACATCGATAATGATGGAAAACAGGATCTGTGTTATGAAAGCGGGATGTTCCGGGTAAGTGTTTTTCGGAACAGAGCCGACCAGGCCCAGATCATTTCTATTGATCCGGCCATTGCGGGGAAAGGAACAGAAGTGGTCATTAAAGGAATAAAGCTATCTAATGTAAATGCAGTAAGTTTTGGTGGTGTTTCTGCGCAAAGTTTTACTGTTGTGAATGATGGTGAGATCAGGGCTGTTGTGGGAAATGGCGCTTCGGACTATGTTCTTATTTCAACTCCCACAGGAAAAGACAGCATTGGAAATTTTGAATTTGTTCCTGCACCGGTGGTTAATGATTTTTCTCCTGCATCGGGAGGTAAGGGAACATTTGTAACTATTAATGGAAATTACCTTAAGCATACTTCATCGGTATTGATCGGTGGAAAACCTGCACAGATACAGGATAGAAGAGAAGATCAATTGATAGTAGTTGTGGATAGCATTGGATTGGATGCGGTAACAGTGGATATTAAAATTCAAACACCTGGAGGAATGGTAACACTAAATGGTTACCAGTATTTACCACCTCCTGCCATCACTTCATTTACACCAGCATCCGGCAACACCGGTACAATGATTACTATCAAAGGAAAAAACTTTACTGGGACTGATCATGTAACCATTGGAGGTATTAAGATCTTTGAATTTACTTTGGTGAATGATGGAGAGATTCAGGTGAAGGTTCCGTATAATTCTTCCGGAGAGATCACGGTGGTTGGTTTGAATGGCATAGGAAGAAAACCGGGTTTTATATTTACAGGTCCGGTATTAAGTTCATTCAGTCCGGCAGAAGCAAAGTCTGGTACTGTGGTTACCCTTACAGGAAAAAATCTTTCGCAACTTTCCAAAGTTTATTTCGGAGATATTGCCATCACCAATTTTCAATCTGTTTCAGATACCGAGGTTAAGATTCTGCTTGATACTGCAGCATCGGGGATAATCAAGATTGAAGCACCATTGGGAATTGCCGAAAAAGATGGATTCATATTTTACCCAAGGCCCATCATTCAATCATTCTCTCCCAATAATGTCAATAAGGGTTCATTGGTAATTATAAAAGGAAAGAATCTTGATCTCGAACCAACTGTAAAGTTTGGTGGAGTTGATGCTTTTGAAATCATTGTTGTCAATAATGAAGAGATCAGGGCCAGGGTAGGTGAGGGATCATCAGGGAATATTGAGCTGAATACAAAGGGAGGAAATGTTACTGTTGGAGGATTTTTATATCGGCTCACAGCGGTGATTACCAGTATCAGTCCAATGAAAGGAGCAGTGAATACTACGATCACCATCAATGGAAATAATTTTGATCCGGTAGCGGCAAACAATGTAGTGTTTATAGGTGGTATGAAAGCAGCTGTAGAATCTGCTACTGATAAGAGTTTGAGGGTAAAGGTTCCTGTGGGGGCAACAACGGGACAATGGAAAGTTACCGTAAACGGACTCACCGTATCATGGAATAAGACATTCGTGGTAACCTATCCAAACGGGCAGAATGTGAGCAGTGCAACATTCAAAAACAGGAAAGATATCAACACGGTTTCCTGGCCTGCTAATCTAAAATTTGCTGACCTGGACGGAGATGGAAAGCAGGATATGCTGATCAATGGATATACAGATTACAATATGGATATTTTTAGAAATACCAGTGTGTTGGGAACTGTATCTTTTGAAAAAGTGATCACGATTGCAAGGCCTGATAAATGGCGTTTAGGATTTGCTACCGAGATCGTAGATATGGATGCAGATGGAAAGCAGGACCTGGTGGTGCATAATCCGCAATCAAGAACTTTGCAGGTCTATAAAAATAATTCTGTTCCTGGTGAATTGAAATTTGATGAGGTGTTGGAAACTGCTACAGCATTTGGTGCTTTTGCAAAGATGATCGATCTTGATCTTGATGGAAAGCCAGACCTGGTCTATTCTTCAGGGTTTTATGAGACCCGGTTCTATGTGCAGAGAAATTCGAGCACTGATGGAAATATTTCATTTGAACCTGCTGTGGCTTTTTCAACTGGTGAAACAGCAAATGATTTAAGTGTAGATGATCTTAATGGGGATAATAATCCAGATGTGGTAATCGCGCATTTACATGGAAAGAGTATCAGTGTCATGAAGAATATAAGTGTGCAGGGTAAAATTGAATTTGATTATCCTTTGTACTTAAATACGAATGTCAATACTCCATTTGCCAGAACCTCTGATGTGGATGGCGATGGAAAACCTGAGATCCTTGCAGGTATTGATGGTAAGAATCCTTTGTACATATATCGAAATACATCCACGGAAAATCTGTCGTTTGCAGCACCGTTTTTACTTGATTCAGATACTTACATGGTGACAGTTGGAACAGGTGATATGAATGGTGATGGAAAGCTGGATATCATAACAAATGAAGGATTGAATTCAAACCTCGATGTTTTTCAGAATACCGGTACACCTGGTAGTTTTTCTTTCAGGCAAAAAGTATCTTTTCCTATTCCAAATTATGCTGGTTGCATAGAAGTAGTGGATCTTGATGGTGATGGCAGACCGGAGATGGCAGCAACTCTTTCAGGATCTTTTGTTGTATGCATCTTCCATAATGAAGTAGTAACGGGAATTGATCCTATACCAGCATCCCAGTTGGGTATCAGGTTATATCCTAACCCAAATGATGGCAGGTTCAGGATAGAAGGATTGAAGTTGTCTGATAAGTGGGAGACCTCCAGGATACTGAATGCCGAAGGAAAAGAAGTTGGCAGGGTTTCAGTAAGAAATAAGGAGATTGTCAGCATGAATCTTAAGCTGGCAAATGGAAATTATATCGTATTGCTGGAAAGAAAGAATAACCGGCCGGTACTGATGCGTTTTGTGAAACAATAACGGCCGGAAATGAATTATTTGGATTGAAGTGGTAATCGTAATCCAACATTTAAAAACAATGACCTTGATTTTCCAAAGTTAATCTGGTCAACATCTTTTTGAATGTTGGTTACAGACCATTCATAGGAAAGATCAACAAATAATTTCCAGACATCGAGACCTGCCCCAACGAACACGCCCCAATTTGTTTTATTGATCTCATTTTCATCTATATCATCACCAACGGAAGTGATGAAGAAGCCGGATGCACCGCCGAAGCCGCGGATAGATACAGTGGTGGTTTTGTCGCCGATCAGGTTAATACCCACAGCTACAGGAACCCTGATTCCTTTAATATCGGCTTTAAATTTATCAGGATCATCGGGTAGTTCGGAACGTACTTCTGTGGATTTGCCTACATAGAAAATTCCGGGTTCAATGTAGATCTTTTTCCCAAAGGCAATGCTTCCACCAATCTGGAAGCCAATCTTACCCTTTACTTCAGAAGAATTAGGTTCTTTGGACCAGTCGGTTACATTCAACCCAAGTCCTGGTTTTAATGTTTGGGCATTCAGAGTTGTTGCACCAAGCATGCAGCATGCTGAAAGGATGAAGGCTTTCATGTAAAATCAGTTTAGTGATAAAAAAAGTAAGAGAGTTTCGAAGGGTGGGAATGATCGGAAAAATACTTGATAAAAAATTTAAATGCAAGGGACTTATTTAGGAGTTGGGAGGTAGGAGTTAGGAGTTGGGAGTTGCGAGTGATCGGTTTTAATTCTCGCTTATCTTTGGCAAATGAAGTATTCTCAATGGATTGGCATTCTCGCAGCGATTGGACTGATTGTTTCAAGTTTCCTGCCTTGGGCTTTTTACCCCGATATCAATCAGACTTTTACCGGGTTCTATACCTTTGAGAATGTATATGGTAAGCCAGGCAAAGCGCTGATCTTTTTTGCAGTAGTGAGTATCATTTTATACCTGGTTCCAAAGATCTGGGCAAAGAGGGTGAATCTTTTCTTACTGGCACTCGGAGTGGCTTATGGGGTCAAGACCTATGCCATGTATTCCGGTTGTTACCGGGGAGTTTGTCCAACCACATTATATGGCATCTGGCTCATGCTGATTTTTTTCCTGGTTATGCTCCTCTGCGCCATTTTTCCTTCCGGTAAACTAAAGCAATAGTGTTGTAACTGTCAGTTTAAGTTTTTACATTAGGATATCCCAACCATCCGTACACTACACACCTTAAAATGTATGGAATGGCCAAAACCAACAGAACGCAGGAGGCTACTGCCGAAGCATATAAAGCAATTGCTGCACCTTACCTCGAGGCGATCCGCAAACATTACAATGAAAACGGTCCATTTGAAGTTTCTGATATTGTACTGGATACCCATATCGATGGCAAACCTGAACAGCTTCAGTTTGTAAACCTTGTCCAGGAAGGCGGTGGTGTATTGGGTGTTGCACTGGTTGGTTATACCTATATTATGGAAGAAATGGGTGTGCGTTTCCTTAAGCTTGCAGGAACCAGCGCCGGGGCCATCAATACCATGATGATGGCATGCATCCATAAAAAAGAAGACAAGAAATCAGAGATCGTTCTCGATATCCTTTCCAAAAAAAATCTTTTTGATTTTGTTGACGGGCACTGGCTTGCAAGAGGCGCCATCAAACTTTTCATCAGGAGTTCCAAATCACTCAAGCGGATCATCAATATCATTGCCGGTTCTATTCTTGGTATCATAGTAATGTACCTGCTGAATTTTTACCTGCTTGGAAGAAATGCTTTTTCAATGGTTACTGAAACAGTGCTGATCATTACTTCCATTTCGTTCCTGGTGGTTTTATCACTGAGTTTCTGGATTCGCCACCTGATGCGGAGGTTTGACCGGAATGGCTATGGGATCAATCCGGGAAGGGATTTTACCGATTGGGTTTCTGGTATCCTGGCTGATCCAAAATATGGTTCTGTGATCAATAATCTTGAAGATCTGCAGGAACACCTGGCAGAGGTGCCAAATTTTTACCATCGTTATGGTGCAGATGTCAGTGATCTGAAAGTTTTGAAAGAAGGACAGGAGTTCATTACGCTTATTAGTTCTGATATTACTTCTCAAATGAAAGTCGAGTTTCCAAAAATGTGGAAGCTTTACTATAGTGATCCAACAAAAGTTAACCCCGCAGATTTCGTTCGTGCCTCCATGTCAATCCCCGTATTTTTTGAGGTATTCAAAATTGAAAATATTCCTGTTGCACTTGTTGCTAAAGAATGGGAAAAACAACTGAATATGCTCGACACGACCAAGATCCCCAAACGGGCTATGTTTGTGGATGGTGGTATCATCTCAAATTTTCCCATCAATATATTTTTCAATCCAAATTTGGATAAACCAAGGTTGCCCACTTTTGGTGTTATGCTGGAAGATGATGTATTTAAACCAAAAGAAAAGTTTACGGGTGTATTGAATTTTTTTGGATCCATATTCAATACTGTAAGATTTCATTACGATAAAGATTTCCTGGTCAAGCACAATGATTTTGAAAAGACAATTGGAAGAATTGATGTGAAGGAATACAACTGGCTGAACTTTAATATTTCTGACGAAGACAAACTCGGGCTCTTTAAAAAAGGTGTTGAAGCGGCCATGGAATTTCTTCTTGGAACCGAAGCGGTACTTGCGATCCCTGGAAATACAATTGATGTTTCTCTTCCAAAAAGAAAGCCATTTAACTGGCATGAATACAGGGATGGTCGTCCTGATATGATCCGTAAACTCACAACACAAAAACAACCTGATAACCTTACAAATTTTACAGTATGAGTAATGATATTGTACTCATCATGGTAATGATCCTTAGCCTGATCGGCATTATTATTTTTTCGCGTGAATTGTTGAAAGCTGATAATTCATTTTATTATGTGAATGGAAGATCGATGCGGGGCCTTGATATATTATTCGCCATCGATCGTGATAAATTCAACTTTAGGGTACAGCACCTTACTCCAGAAACTAAAATTGGTTTTGTACAATGGGTAAAGCTGGATATATGGCTGGCACCGGTTTTCAACCTGTTTGTAGTTAGCCTGCTGGTATTTGTTGAAAGAGCCTATCCTCAAAAATTCTTTCATATATTTTTTATAGCACTGATCATCGCACAGGTATTTTCATTTTTTGCGCATATCATTTCTGATATTATTTTATTGAACAGTCTTCATAAACAAAGAATGACCGCACCTATGCGACTGTTTAATTTCCTTGTTGTAGTCAAGATGTTATTCCCGGTATTAGGTGTATTCATTTCTTTTGCAACACTGGTACTGATCTGGTTTAGGTTCTTAAATAAACTGAATGAACCTTTAGCTGCCATTGTGTTTTTTGCACCTGCTGCTTTAATAATTCTCGGAGTAAGGTTGTTGAAAAGAAAATCACCACCGGAGCTTACCTGATCAAAGTAAGCGTTCCCTTAATAATTCGCATTGGCTGACCTGCTACCTGGTACCTGCAGAAATATACAAAGGTACTGGTCTTGTCTTTTGCAATTACAGGCTGTCCGTCCCAGCCTTCATCAACCTTCCTGCTTTCATATAATTTTTGTCCCCAACGATTAAAGATGACCAGTTGATAGAAGTTCAATGGCACATTTACAGCGGGTTTGAACCGGTCATTCCTGCCATCGTTGTTGGGTGAAAAGGCATTGGGAAATACAACAAATTGTGCACATTCTGCTTGTGTAATTGTTATTGAATCGGAAGCAGTACATCCTTCTGCATTGGTGACTTCCACCCAATATTTTCCTGGCGCATCAACCAGAATATACCTGTTGTCGCTTCCATCATTCCATAGATAGGTGGTATATCCATTTCCTGCATAGACCTGGATGGTATCCCCGGTACAAATGGATGTATCAGCAGGAAGTTTGGGAGCAATCAATTCTTTAGATGGAATGACTATGGAAATGGTATCCATACTTTGATTACCACAACCATCTTTTACCTGCAGAATGTAATTTCCGGTCCTGGTAATAATGCGCACAGAGTCAGTACTTCCATTCGACCATTGATAAGATTCATAGCCTGGAACAGCGATCCTGTATTGGTTTGTGTCGCAAAGTAATGTATCAGGTCCAAGGTAAACCGGAGGCAGGGGTCGGTTAATTCTAACTTCATAATTAACGGAAATTGCCGCACAACCTTTACCAATGGTACCGGTTAAACGAAACGTTCCTTGTGTAATAAACTGAAGACTTATTTCATTGCCGGTAGATGATATTGTTCTGGCCATGGAGCTGTCGAAACTCCATTGAACCTGCTCAGTGCATTGAGCATCCTTATTGGCTGAAAAACTAATGGTGCTGTCCGACAAACATAGAGTAGTGGGTCCATTAATAGTTAGTTGTTTGCACTGGCTTCCACAGTAGATCCTTATGGAAAGTCCGTCCAGCCTGGTTTGCAACTGAATATTATTTTCCTCCAGGTCAACATTTGAAAATTGATAAGAAAAAGGTGCGCTGCTGATCGATACAGGATTTGATTGTTCAGTAGCATTATATTCAGGACATCCCGGAGTCATTCCGTTTTCACTTGTCCTGATCAAATGGATTCCATTTGCAGATAATTTTTGAATATGCGTAAGTAAGATACTGTTTGAAGAATTTCTTACTAAAGGAATGGGAAGTGATTGCTGCACTTCATATTTCTTTCCGCCCAGGATATTCTTATTGACATCCATCAGCAACATGGTAATGAATTGCTCGCCATTGTTAATGGATTGTGTTTGAATATACCCGTTGCCTGAACCAACAATATCTGAGCTGAATTGTGTGATCACATTGGTGTAGGTTTGAAGTGAATTGATGATGCCATCTTCATTCATCAAACCATTGAGCTGGTTAAATCTTGCAGGTGGATTGACATCCCTTGTTCCTCCATTGATCAATATGCCATTGTTGGTTGCATGAACTTTATTGATAAGGTCAATTCTTCCATTGATGTCGTATTGATTGGCCCAGTTAATATTTCCATCTAATGCATTGATCTTTACAATAACTCCATTGTTGGTAGCGGCTCTTGACAAGGCTGCCACATAATAATACTGTCCAGATTCAGTGACTGATAAAAATGATTCATTGCCCGGTGCATCATACAATGCAGTGTAGATAAGCGTTCCATCGTTATTTAATTTGGATAGGAATGATTGCTGCTGATTGTTACTGTCATACATCAATCCAACCAATACAATGTTATTTTCAGGATCAATAAGCATATCGGAAAGAATGGATTGCCTTCCGGAGTATGATTTACTGAAAATGATATTTCCATCAGTGTCGGCCTTAAGCAGGAAAAGATCGTATAAAAAGAATCCACTTATAATGACATCCCCGTTATTTGATATACCGATCTTCCAGCATTCATCATTTGTACTTAAGTCGAAAGTCCTTTGCCAGAGCAGGTTTCCGGCATTATCAGTCTTCATGAAAAATGCATCATAATTATTTGCATTGATCTCTATTCTTCCTGCCAGGTAAATATTTCCTTCCACATCTTCAACCATATCGTTGATAGCAATACGATTTCCGTTGATGGATTGAACCACTTTATGAAAAGGTTCGCCGATACAGGTATCAATGGGAGATGAGTGAGCATGACAGTAAAATACTGAAGTAATAAGTAGGATAGTAATGATGATGCTCTTAAGCAAAGGTTCGGTAAGGTTGTCCTTCAATTTACAAAAAAAGCGGGTAGTAAACCCGCCTTCTTTTATAATTGTTCCAATGATTTTTTGATGATGTCAATGGCTTCAATCACCTGGTCTTCAGTAATGATAAGGGGAGGTGCAAACCTGATCTTATCACCATGTGTAGGTTTAGCCAGCAGGCCATTGTCCCGCATTTTAAGGCAAAGTTCCCAGGCGGCTTCTTTATTTTCATGCTCAATAACTATTGCATTCAGAAGTCCTTTTCCCCTTACTTTTTTGATATAGGGAGACTGAAGATTTTCTAGTCCTGTTCTTAAAAGATGACCCATGCGTTCAGCGTTTTCTGCCATCTTTTCATCCTGTAAAACCTGGAGGGAAGTGATAGCCACCCGGCAGGCCAAAGGATTGCCTCCATAGGTAGATCCATGTTCACCCGGTTTGATAGTAAGCATGATCTCATCGTCGGCAAGAACTGCCGATACGGGTATGGTACCTCCGCTAAGCGCTTTTCCAAGGATGAGTATGTCGGGACGAACATTCTCATGATCACAGGCGAGCATTTTGCCGGTACGACAAAGACCGGTCTGGATTTCATCTCCAATAAATAATACATTGGCATCAGCGCAGAATTGTTTGGCTGAGGAAAGGTATCCTTCATCCGGAACTTTTACACCAGCTTCACCCTGTATAGGTTCAACCAGGAAGCCCGCCACATCTTTATCCTGCAAAGCTTTTTCCAGTGCTTCAAGATCATTGTAAGGAATGACAACAAAACCCGGCATAAATGGTCCGAATTTGCCGTAAGAAGATGGATCTGTGCTGAAAGAGATTACGGTACTTGTTCTTCCGTGGAAGTTCTCTGAGCAAACGATGATCTTTGCATTGTTTTCCTTGATGCCTTTCACGGTGTAACCCCAGCGGCGACAAAGTTTGATCGCTGTTTCCACCGCTTCCACACCTGTGTTCATGGGCAACACTTTATCGTAGCCAAAATATTTGGTGATGAATTCAGCGTATTCACCCAGCAGGTTGCTGTGGAAAGCCCGTGATGTCAGTGTAAGTTTTTGCGATTGTTCAACCAGTGCATCAATAATGCGGGGATGGCAATGGCCCTGGTTCACAGCGGAATAGCCACTTAGAAAATCGAAATATTGTTTTCCTTCCACGTCCCAGACATGAACACCCTGGCCTTTTTCGAGGACTACCGGAAGGGGATGATAATTGTGTGCACTGTATTTTTCTTCCAGCTCAAGGTAATGAGCGGAATTGCCCTGTAGGGAGATCATAAAATCAATTTAAAATGAACAATGAAAAATGAGGCGATATGAATGTCAAAGATTACCCACGGGGATGATCGAGGAAATCAAGGTTTCCGTCGAGGAAGAAATGAATGATATGGGTGGAGAGTTTCACGGGGTGAAGGTAGGGAAATTTAAAATGTAAAATGATCAATGTAAAATGCTTTTATGCGGAGTTCCCGATTAAATGGATTTTACATTATTCAAAGCAAGCTAGTTGTATAATCAAGATTCAAATCAATCTCCCCCTTTGGGAAGACCCCATAAAAACTTGAGCCGCTTCCGCTCATGGAAGCATAGATGGCGCCTGCATTATAAAGCGATTGCTTGATTTCTTCCAGCTCGGGATGTTTGATGAAAACTGATTGTTCAAAATCATTTACAAGATGATGCTTCCAGTCTTCGATAGGTAGCTGTATGATTTCCTTCAAAGGCATTTTGTTTGGAGCAGGAGTGATGCCGCTGAATGCTTCTGCGGTGCTGATGTGAATGCCGGGATGTACCAACGCAAAACGGTAGGCTGAGAGATCAAGCGGAATAGGTTCCATGATCTCACCCCGACCGGTTGCGATGCAGGGTTTATTCAATATGAAAAAAGGACAATCGCTGCCAAGCTGTAGTGCCAGCTCAAGTAGTTGTTCGATATCTGCCCCAAGATTATATTTATCATTCAGTAATCT
Organism: uncultured bacterium; assembly: GCA_966112615.1. Lineage (GTDB taxonomy): Bacteria > Bacteroidota > Bacteroidia > Chitinophagales > Chitinophagaceae > Flavitalea. The sequence goes on along the minus strand of CBHWDO010000009.1, from coordinate 36,980 downwards.
CAGTGCATATGCTCCATCGCTGGAACCTCCGCCAAGTCCGGCTCCCATGGGAATGGCCTTGTGCAGGTGCATTAAGGTAGGAGGCAGATCGGGAAAATGCTTTTTCAGCAGGCGGTAAGCCTTGATGCAAAGATTGGCATCCGCAGGTCCGTTTATGTCAAGTCCTGACTGAGTAAATGTTATATCGTTCCCTTTCTGGTCTTCGATCACTTCCAATACATCGGTAAGGGGGAGTGGAAAGAAAACAGTCTCCAGGTCGTGGTAACCATCCGCTCTTTTACGGGTGATCTTTAATCCCAGGTTGATCTTACAGTTCGGGAAAACTATCAATGTAACCGGGTTATCGGGTTCTTTTACGGCTGTTTATTTCATCGCGGATGGCAATGGCGCGTATATAATCTTCCTGTTCAAGCACATCATTGAGCAGGGTGTTGAGTTCTTCCACGCTCATGGCTTTTAGATCTTCTGTTCCTGCCGAAGTTTCCTGTGCAACAGCCTCTTTTGCGATCTTTTTCTTGCCGGAAGAGTCTTCCATCATGATGCCTGCGCTTTCCAGGATATTATCGTAAGTATAGATCGGGCAACCGAAGCGAACGGCCAGGGCAAGTGCATCGGAAGTACGGGAATCAATTTCAACAGTATCGTGTTCGCTGGAGCAAACCAGTTTGGAGTAAAAGATTCCTTCCTGCAGGTCGCAGATAATGATCTCCTGCAGTTCGATGGTGAAAGCATTCATGAAGTTTTTCATGAGATCGTGGGTAAGCGGCCTGCTCGGATTCATTTTTTCCAGGGCAACAGCAATAGCCTGTGCTTCAAAACCACCGATCACGATGGGTAGGCGGCGAAGGCCATTGACTTCTCCTAACACTACAGCGTAGGAATGGGTTTGGGTAATGCTATGAGATAAAGCCACAATTTCCAACTCTATTTTCTTCATATACGCTTGTTCCAGGTTGCTGAAAGAATAGGTACAAACTTAGGATATTTTTGGGAATGGAGAAGTGGTAAGCGTCATTCTGTTCCTAAGGTATGCCCTGACCGGATTATCGACATAGATCATTACTACATAAGCGAAAGCGATCAGCAGCAGGGTCCCGATCGGCATGATATACAAGAGTTCCGACATTGGAGGCTTTATGGTTTCAACATAACTTAAAAAGATCCATATGAAAGGATAATGCGTCATGTACAGAGGATATGAAATATCACCCGAAAATTTGCAGATCCTTTCCATGCTTTTGCTTATCCTGGTTCCGGCACCCAGTGCTACCAGGAACGGGAAATAAAACATAACGATCAGTGGATTGGATAACCAGTTGGTTTTTTCTGAAAACGGAACAAGGAAGGAGAGCAGCAGTAATATGGACAGGGTGAGGAAGCCAAGGTTGTTTTTAATGATCCATTTTGAACGGTAGACCAGCATTCCTGCAAGGAATGAATAAAATACCCGGATTCCGCCCCCCATTACATTATCGCCACTCCATCCAACTCCCAGAAATGTGGATCGATGGGCTTCATAGAAGAGCAGACCGGCTGCAACGACCAGCAACAACCAAAGGATCTTATTGCGCAATTTAACCAGGATGAAGGCATAGGCTATGTTAGCAATATATTCCCAGAACAGCGACCATGTAGGAGGGTTGAGGTGAAATATATTGAAGTATCGTTCACGAACGATTGGATAAGGAATCTGCAGGCAGGAAGTGATGAACATCCAGAAAGTTTTTCCTGATCCATATTTTGCATAGAGATCACTGAAGGGATCGAAGATCCAGGTGAATAGTCCAATGACCGATCCAATGATCACCAGCGGGTGAAGACGGATGAGCCGGAGTTTTAAAAAGTTCAGAGCACCAATTTTTAGTATACGCTGATCGTATGCATAAGCGATCACGAAGCCTGACAAACAGAAAAAGAAATCCACTGCCAGGAATCCATGTGCGATAAAATTGTTTGGATAGTTGGGGATCGCAATTTCCATAAAATGAAAAAACACCACAGCAATGGCTGCAATACCCCTAAGTCCATCGAGGATCTCGAAATGCTGACGGGTGGATATGAGTTCTTTTTCCATAGAGTGTGGAAAATAAAACTTTCTTTAAGGCAGGTTAATCATTTTAAAAATATTAATTGATTGAAGGAATGTTTCATCATGCGATACTACTATCAAAGTCCCTTCATAATCATTGATCACTTCGGTCAATATTTCAATATTTTGAAGATCCAGGTTGTTGGTTGGTTCATCCAGGATGATCATATCTGGTGCCTGGTTAGATATGTTGAGGCAACATATCATCAATCGCATTCTTTCACCGCCGCTTAAAGCACTACAGGGTTTGTTCAGGTCTTCTTTGGTAAACAGAAACCTGTTCAGTCTGTTCCGGACCTCATGTTCCTGCATACCTGATCTGTTGAATTTATTTGCCTGCTCATAAACATTCAAGTCTTTATAGAGAAGTGAATAATCCTGGTCGATATAGACAGGGGAGTTCATCGCACGGTACACGGTTCCTTCAGTGGGTAATAATTCCCCGGTGATAATTTTAATCAGTGTTGTTTTTCCCGAACCGTTATGCCCTTTCAATGCAATTCTTTCACCACTTAAAATTTCGAGAGAAAGAGGATTCTGCCAAACATGATGCTGGTTGTATGCATAGTTGATTGCATTTGATTTGAAGAGTATTTTTCCTTTATGAAGAGAAGAGTTATCAAAGCCAAATTTCATTTTATCAATGTCAGGTAAATTGTTTCTTAGATCCTGCAGTTCCTCCGAAATGCCGTTAAGCTTTTCAGCATGGGTTGATTTTAATCGTGCAGTACTCTGTTCTGCCTTGTTACGCAAAGTGTTCATCATGATCTTTGCGACGCCTGCTTTTTCCTGTTTTTGTTTACCACGACTATTCAACTTTTGCTGTCGCTCAATGGATTCGCGTTCTTTCTCCCTGGCTTTGCGAAGTTCTTTTTCTTTGTTTTGAAGGTCTTCGTTAAATGCGTTTAGTTCAATTGCTTTTTGTTCAGCATAGAATTCAAAATTTCCACCATAAGTTTTGATTCCATGGTGAGAAAGTTCGCAAACAGTATTAAGGAGATTAAGCAGTTTCCTGTCATGGCTGACTACTATCAATGTGCTTTTGGTTTCATTGATCAAGTCATATAGCAGTTTTCTTCCGGAAAGATCCATATGATTGCTTGGTTCATCCAGTAGGATCAATGCTGGTTGATGGATTTGAATACCTGCAAGGAAGACTTTTGCTTTTTGTCCTCCGCTTAGTGTTTCCATTTTTTGATCCAGACCAAGAAATTGTAAGCCCCAATGATTCAATGCTGCAGCGCATTTTTCTTCAATAGTCCAGTCGTCATTAAGGTTTGTAAAATTCTCTACGCTGGTATTTCCATTCATAATGGATTTCAATGCATGTATTTTCTGATCAACCTGCAAGGCTTCTGCAATAGTCAGGTGGTTGAACTGTCCGAATTGCTGCGGTATGTAATAGGGTGGGGATTGTACTTTGACCTGTCCTGCAGCAGGCTGAAGTTGCTGCGCAATGATCCTGAGTAGTGTTGATTTACCCGTACCATTATTACCAACTAATGCGACTTTTTCCTGTTGATTGATCGACAGGTTGATATTGCTGAAAAGTATTTCCTTGTTTGGAAAAGAATAAGTGAGATTCTGAATAAGCACCATGATTTCTTCCTGTTGGAGTGAATAATGCAACAGCCCGTGACGAGTATTAGTATTACCTGGGAAAGAAATTAGAGCTTCATGGTGTTTTTGTTAATTGAGTGCTGCAAAGGTAAAAAAAGAGATGAAAATTCCTAGTACAATAAAAAAGCCCGCGATTAAGCGGGCTCCAATATTCTCAACTCCTAACTCCTAACTCCCAACTCCTAACTCCTAATCTTTCTCACTTCCTCAATTATCTTCGGCATTACTTCAAAAGCATCACCAACAATTCCGTAATCTGCTGCTTTGAAGAATGGAGCTTCGGGGTCTTTGTTGATCACAACAATGGTCTTGCTTCGGTTAACACCGGCAAGGTGCTGGATCGCTCCGGAGATGCCGACTGCGAAATATAGATTTGGCGCAATGGCCAGGCCGGTTTGTCCAACGTGTTCGTGGTGCGGACGCCAGTGTGCATCAGCTACGGCGCGACTGCATGCAGTGGCAGCACCCAGTAATTTAGCAAGGTCTTCGATCATACCCCAGTTCTCAGGACCTTTCAATCCTCGTCCACCTGAGATCACCAGTTCTGCTTCACTTAATGGAATTTCACCGCTTACTTTATTGACTGCTGTAACTTTTACTTTTGGTGCATCTGCTGCAATGCTCAATTGCTCAACAGTTGCAGAGCCTTCAGCAGTTTTAACCTGGAATGAATTGGGGTTAAGTGAAATGATCTTGATATCAGTCAAAACATTCACATTCGCAAATGCCTTTCCTGAATAAACATTTTTCTTTACCACAAATCCATTTGATGTATCAGGAAGTGAAGTGGCGCCCGCTACCAGTCCGGCTTTCAGACGTGCTGATAATCTTGGTGCAACGGCTTTCCCATTCAGGTTATGAGAGAAAACAACCACTTTGGCTCCTGTACTTTTTACTGCTTCGGCCAATACTTTGGTATATACCTGTGCATCGAGATGATCAAGGTTTGAATCCTGAACCTGGAATATTTTCTTCACACCATATTTTCCCAATGATGCAAGATCATCGCTGGTGTTTCCAAGTATGATACCGTTGGCTTCAACACCCAGTTGCGATGCAACCTGTGCTCCGTAACTCAATGCTTCGAAAGAGTTCTTTTTGATATGTCCTTCTGAATGATCTATGAAAATTAATACTGACATCTGTTCAATTTTTTAATGGTAAGCAATGATTAAAACACGCGTGCTTCTTCATGAAGCAATCGAACCAGTTCTGCAGGATTGTCGGCCGGAACCAGCTTCACACCTGCTTTTGGAGCCGGTGTTTCGTATTGAACAATGGCTGTCAGTTCCTCTACGGCAACCGGTTCAACTACTTTCAAAGGCTTGGTTCTTGCGCCCATGATCCCTTTCATGTTGGGAATCCTTTGCTCTGCCACACCTTTCTGGCAACTGATCACTGCAGGCAGGCTCACTTCATTCACTTCATCGCCTCCTTCAATTTCACGGGTCACTGTTGCAGTGGTTCCGTTAAGTTCAAATTTGGTGGCAAGACTGATGAATGGAAGGTCGAGTAGTTCTGCTACCATTCCACCGATAGATGACCTGTTGTGGTCGAGGGTTTCTTTCCCGGTGAAGATGAGATCGTATCCGCCTGATTTAGCTACTTCAGCAATCTGTGATGCAACGCTAAAACTTTCAGTGCTGGTTGAGTTGACGCGAATCGCCTCATCACCACCCAGTGCAAGTGCCTTGCGGATAATGGGTTCCATATCTGCTCCACCCACCGATACAAGGTGAATCACGGTGGAAGGATCTTTCTCTTTCAGTTCAATTGCCCTTACCAGGGAATACCATTCGTCGTACGGATTAATGATCCACTGTACACCCGCTTCCGCCAATTTCGTATTGTTATCGGTGAAAGCTATTTTTGTGGTTGTATCAGGAGTCTTTGTGATACATACTAAGATCTTCATGAACAAGCTTATTTATAGTTAGTGAAAAGTTGTTTATGCAACTAAAATACGACAAACCAACCAAAAAAAATACAAATAACCAAACGTTTGTTAGTGAATGATGGACAGGATAAACAAGATCAGGGAATTTTTAGTTCAATCGCCTACCGATAGTTTTCTGCAGCATGCGCTGGCATTGGAATACATCAAAATTGATAATGATGCTGATGCGAGAGTATTGTTTGAAGAAATCCTGGAGCGGGATCCTACCTATATTGGATCATATTATCATTTAGGGAAGTTACTGGAGCGTGCCGGCGAAACTGAAAAAGCATTGTTATGTTATGAAAGAGGTATGGAGGAGTGTAAGAAAGCGGGGGATCAGCATGCGTTGAATGAGTTGAGGGGGGCGTATGAAGATTTAGCTTTTTAGGAGTTTGGAGTTGGGAGGGGGGAGTTGGAGACCTGGAGACATGGAGACGTGGAGACATGAGAAGCTACTTCCTAATCATTTTCAATTTTACATTTTTCATTTCTCCCACCACTTTAAACCGCTCGTCGATCCTAAATCCTACGATCCAGGCAATGCGTTTGGCGGATTCGAGTACGTAAATGTTTTCTTTTTGAAGGGCGGATAATTTCTGGTCAATTAAGAATCGAGCTACCTTCTTCTTTTTCTTCATTCCCAATGGATAGAAATAATCACCCGCTTTCCATTTGCGGAGGATAAGGGGATACTTCAGTTCATTGGCATTCAGCAATGCAATAGTTGGATCAGGATCTATTTTGACTGGACCTTCGAGAACTTTATGCGTGATGGAAAATCCTGGTGTTTCTAAAAGTTCGTCTTCTTTGTGAATAACAAAAACTGAATTAACTGCAGGTTCATTCAATGGTGAAATTATCAGCCAGTTTCGGTTTTTCAACACACGATGAGATGCAGATTGCATGAACTTTCCTGTGTCACTTCCACATAAGGTGATCAACTCATCAACCTGCGAAGCATTAAACCCGTAATTTCGGAATACTTCAAAAACGAGCGTTGATAAAGGTTTTGAATTCAGCATTTTTGCAACAGGAATATGAACTTCCAGTCCACGGAATTCCATCAATCTTTTCTTATGTCTCGTTACTGATTGTTCATAAAGCTGTGCAGTTTCATTGAAACGTTGCAGGTTGTGATATAATTGATCTTCTGCTGATGGATAAACTTCTTTAATGGCAGGGATTATCCTGTTCCGAAAATAATTTCGGGTATACTTGTCCGTTAGGTTAGAACTATCTTCCATCCAATTGAGATCATTGAGTTCCGCATACGCTTTTAGTTCCTCTCTTTTAAAATCTATCAATGGACGGATGATATTATTCTGCATTGCAGGAATGCCTTTCAATCCCATGATACCAGTTCCCCTGAAAAAATTCATGATCATGGTTTCAACTGCATCATCGGCATGGTGTGCAGTCAGGATCTTTCCGTTGGGTGGATTGATCTTATGAAACCAATCATAACGAATCCTTCGTGCAGCTTCCTGGATCGACAGTCCTTCTTCCACGGCAAATGATTCTGTATCTGGATTCAGTACTTCAATTCTTCGGTCATATTTTTCTGCAAGAGATCGCACGAATGATTCGTCGCGATCACTTTCTTTTCCCCGCAAACCAAAATTGACATGCGCAAGAGTTACATTATATCCACTCAGCAAATGGTTCAATACAACAGAATCAAGTCCACCGCTGATTGCCAGTATCAGCGGGGTATCAGCATGAATGCTGAAGCGGTGAAGCATGATCTCGTCGAATCTTTGCTGCAGGTCCATATTATTTATTGAAGTAGTATTGAATACCACGGATGAACTCATCGATCGCACTGAAGTTGGCAACCAGTTTTCCCACTACAATCAGGTATGCCAGTCCAAACAATGCTCCCCAGATATGTGCAGAGTGATTGATATTATCACCACCTTTTTTATCAAGTACCGCAGAAATGACCAGATATAACGGACCAAATACAAATCCTGGAATTATTGGAGGAATAATAAAGAAACCAACTTCAACATATGGTGCAATCAATAGTCCTGCAAATACAACTGCTGAAACAGCACCGGAGGCGCCAAGGCTTCTATAGTAATAATTGTCTTTGTTTTTAAAGTAGGTAGGCAGAATACTGATGGGTAATGCCAGGATATACATTGCCAGGTAAAGAGGTTTACCAAGTTGCTGAAAGATCTCAATGAATTTTTCTTCCACAAATCCCCCAAACATGTACAATGCAAACATGTTGAAACCAAGGTGAAGGAAATCAGCATGAATAAAACCACAGGTAAAGAAACGGTAGAACTGGTTGTCTTTCGATACTGCAGGTGGATAAAAGATCAGGTCGTTCATGACCTTATTATTATTGAATGCAGTAAGTGAAATGATCACTGTGATGATAATAATGATCAGGGTTATGGACATGCCGTCAATTTTCGTAAAGATAAGGTGATGAATTTTTATTCGTGGTGATAACGTTCGTTTCGTATGATGGTGCAGGCGCGATAGAGTTGTTCGGCCAGCACCAGTCGAACAATCTGGTGTGGAAAAACCAGCTTCGATATCGACCATGTAAAGTTTGCCCTGTCCATAATAGTTTGATCCACGCCAAACGCGCCTCCAATCAGGAATACAAGGTTCCTGGTGCTTTCGTTGGCACGTGATTGAATGAGTTGAGCAAGTTGAGGAGAGTCGATGTTCTTGCCGCGTTCGTCGAGAAGAACCAGGAAATCATCTTTGCTGATAAGCGCAAGGATGGCTGAAGCTTCTTTTTTCTTCAGGTCATCTGGTGAAAGTGAAGCGGCATTTTTAATGTTAGGAATGATCTGCCATTGTGCAGGGTAGTACCTGGCAAGTCGGGCAGTGAAATCATCGATAGCGGATTTGAGAGAAGGGTCATGCGGTTTGCCCAGGGAGAGAAGGGTGAGTTTCATGGGGCGAAGGTAGGAAATTGAATAGGGAATGGGGAAGGGCGAATAGGGAACGGGCAGAATGCTTGCTTCGCAAACGTTCTGCCCGTTGCGTTCAGCGCCGCGCTATCGCGCTTTTCAGCCGCTATACCTCCGGATTCATTGAAGGTACTTTTCCTTTTGCCTTACTGGCCATATCGCTTACCATACCTTTAGCATGGTCGTATTCATCTTTCATGGTATCAACCATTCCGGAGAACTGGTTTTTCATGGAATCCCAAAGATCGCTGGATCCTTCTGCGATCCTGCGCCTGGTTTCTGAACCTTTTTCAGGAGCCATCAGCATTCCGATTGCTACACCTGCTGCTACGCCTGCTATTGTTGCAAGGACGATCTTAGATGTTGTAGTCATAGTTATTAGTTTATGTTGAATTAATAAAAAACTGTTCCTAAGTCGGGCTGAACCGATCGAAGCGAAGGGGCAGAACGATGGGTGTAGTACCCGGCGTTCTGCCCGCATGCGAAGCATGCGTTTAGCCCGGAGTTATTTCGCAACTGGCGGTTCTGCACTTACCTGTGCATTATTCTCTACAACCTTACGTGGCTTGCGCCTGAAACTCGTAGTGATGGTTGAATAGATCTTACCAGGCTTGTAAGTCGTGATATTATCGCTGAGCAACATTCCCCATGGTTTCAATTCTTCCACTCTTTCAAATATTGCTTTTAATATTGCGATTCCCGGAATGGCCAGGAAGGTTCCGGACAACCCGCACAAAGCTCCTCCTATCAATACCGCAAGGATCGCGATCAATGCATTGATCTTTACTTTCGATCCTACGATGCGAGGCATTAATATATTGTTATCGATGAATTGTACAACCCATAGTACTACCAGTGTCCAAATGGCATCCATTGGTTGCGGCGCTGTTGTCAATGTAACCAGCATGCAAAAGATAGATGCGATCAGCATCCCGATATAGGGAAGGAGATTCAGCACTGCTGCAAAAATGGCGAGGAATACAGCGTAATCAATTCCTATGATCACAAACCCTATGAAATTAATTAGTGCTACAATTCCCATTTCCATTAATAATCCAACCATATAACTCTGGATCACATTGCGTGATTCTGTCAGTACTTCCTGCACATTATCTTTATTATGCTCTTTGAAAACATCGATCAGAAATTTCTTCAGCATATCCCTATAATACAATACAAGAAAAGTATAGATAGGTAAAAGGGTGAGCATGATCACAGAATCTTTCAGGGAAACGAAAGTGGTTCCAATGATACTTGAACCGGAAGTTGTGGCACTGTCGAGATAAGTTTTTTGTTCCCTGATCGATATACCAAATTTTGCCTGGAGGTATTTATGCACTTCATATAGAAGTGCATTGATCTTTTGCCGCATCACGGGTATATCATCGAGGAATTCCAATACCTGTGTCGATAAAAAATAAATTATTCCGCCGATGATAAGAAAAGAAAAGACTAGACTGATCATGATCGCGTTCACACGCATGATCCCTTTTCTTTCCAGGAACTGGTTCATCGGGATCAATAAGATGGAGAGCAGTACTGCAAATGCAAAGGGTACGATGATATCAGAGCCGTAATAAAGAAGGATGCATATCAGGGTAAGCATGAGCAGTACCATGCTCGCACGGAAATAAAATGGTTGTTCTTTTTGCATGGGGAGATGAAGTCAAGGGTTTAGGGGTTTATTTAGTTTATACTCCAGAACCTCTGATCAATCTCAGCAAGATTGCGATCACTGCAATTACCAACAGGATATGAATCAATCCTCCGGCATTATACCCTAAAAATCCGATTGCCCATGCAATTATCAGAATAACTGCGATGATGTAAAGTAGGTTACCCATAATGTTTAAATTTTGTTTAATGAATAATTAAAAATCTTTGCCATGCAATGGACATTGAAAACAACAGCTTTACGTGATTTTATTGCTGTTTTTGTGGAATGCACTCCCCAACTGTGATCCCTATGAAATAAAAAGCCCGGCCATTATGCCGGGCAATATCTTCAGATGGTGACGTCAACTTAGGATCTTTCTCCTCCGCTATTCTTTGGCTTTCTACCTCCACCATGTGAAGCTTTACCACCCTTACTTGCAATCTCTCTTTGCTTTTCAGGATCCATAGATGCAAAGCCACGGTTAGAGGTGTTTTGTTTACCACCCGATTTGTTGTCTTGACCTTTTGAGTCTCTTGAATTTGCCATTGTGTTAATTTTAAGGTTATATAATTTTCAATTTTTTGCAAAAAACATATGCCTGTAAAAATCAATCGTTTCGGTTCCTCAAATTGTAGAAAATCAGGCTGAATAAGGATTTTAATGTTGTAGAAGGCCCTCTTTGTGGAATCTTTGCAACAGCAACTGCCACGATTTTTAATCTGAACAAAATCGCTGGTACATTTATTTAATCACATGGAACGGAGGATATTATGGCAAAAACAATTATCGTTTCTAACAGGCTTCCTGTAAAGGTTTCAGAGAAAGATGGTGCATTGCAGGTGGCTTCTTCGGAAGGAGGACTTGCTACAGGATTAGGATCAATTTATAAAGAAGGAAATAATGTTTGGATCGGATGGCCGGGCATCGTTACGGAAGATGCTGATATGCAACACCAGGTGACTACAAGACTTGAAGAGCTGAATCTTTTCCCTGTTTTCCTTACACAGGAAGAGATCAATCAGTATTATGAAGGATTTTCCAATGAAGTACTTTGGCCGATCTTTCATTACATGCCGACCTATGCCAAGTACAATCATTCTTACTGGACCTATTACTGTGAAGTCAATAAAAAATTTGCAGCAGCGATACAAAGTATTGCAGAACCCAATGATATAATCTGGATCCAGGATTATCAGTTATTGTTGTTACCGAATATGGTGAGGGAGAAAATGCCTGATGTAAGTATCGGATTTTTTCAACACATACCATTTCCTTCGTTTGAATTATTCAGATTGATTCCCTGGAGGGTTGAGATCCTGGAAGGCATGCTGGGCGCAGATTTGATAGGGTTCCATACATTTGATGATACTCGTCATTTTGTACAGGCATGTCGGAGGTTGTTACCAGTCACCACCAGTGCCAATGAGATCACTGTAAGCAACAGGGCAGTAGTGGTGGATACTTTTCCTATGGGAATTGATTTTAATAAATTCAATGAATTATCAAATGAACCTGCAGTTCAGGTAGAAGCTGAAAAGCTGCGAGATACATTTTCCAATCAGAAAATGGTTTTATCAATCGACAGGCTGGATTACAGTAAAGGAATTTTGCAACGACTCCAGGCTTTCGAATGGTTTCTCAGCAAATACCCGGATTATATTGGGAAAGCAACATTGTACATGGTAGTAGTGCCTTCGAGAGATACTGTTCCCAAGTATAAAGAGTTAAGAGATGAGATCGACAAGTTTGTAGGAAACATTAATGCAAGATATCGTACACTGGAGTGGCAACCAGTTTATTATTTCTACAGGAGCTTCCCGGTGGAAGTGCTTTCAGCCTTGTATAATGAAGCGGAAGTCTGCCTTGTTACACCCATGCGCGATGGAATGAACCTGGTATGCAAAGAATATGTGGCCAGTCGTGTAAATAATGATGGAGTGCTTATCCTGAGTGAGATGGCTGGTGCATCGAAAGAATTGATCGATGCATTGATCGTGAATCCCAATAATGTTACTGCGATCACACATGCAATAAAAGAAGCGATTGAAATGCCTGTTGAAGAACAGGAAAAAAGAATGAGATCCATGCGGCAGATCGTCCAGAAATTTGACATCAGTCACTGGGTGAAGATCTTCATGGAACGATTAAATGAAGTAAAGAGTATGCAAACATCGATGTACGCAAGAAGATTGAATGATAATACAAGGAAGCAAATTTTGCAATCATTTACAGATGCAAAAAAGCGATTGTTGTTTTTGGATTATGATGGCACCCTTGTGGGGTTTAAAGCTAATATTGAACAGGCATCGCCTGATAAGGAGCTTTATAACCTGATCGAATCTCTGATCGCTGATCCATTGAATGATGTTGTTATTGTGAGTGGAAGAAATTACCAGTTCCTGCAGAAATGGTTTGGACACCTTGATATTAACCTCATCGCTGAACATGGTGCGTGGACAAAGGTTCGTGGTGAACAATGGGAATCAATTCCAACTTTGAATGATGCATGGAAGAAAGATTTCTTTCCTGTGCTGGATACCTTTACAGACCGAACGCCGGGTTCTTTCATTGAAGAAAAAGATTTCTCGCTGGTATGGCATTACAGGAAAGTGGAAGAAGAATTAGGTGAATTAAGAAAGAATGAATTGCTGAATACTTTACGTTATCTCGTAGAAGGAAAAGGTCTGCAATTATTGCCAGGAAATAAGGTTGTTGAGATCAAAAACATGGAAATCAATAAAGGAAAATCTACACTGAGTTTTTCACAAAGAAAGCAGTATGATTTTATTATCGCCATTGGTGATGATCATACTGATGAAGATATTTTCAAATCCTTACCGGAGAATACCGTTACGATCAAGGTTGGATCTTATATCACCGCTGCAAGATTTTACCTGAATAATTTTACAGATGTAAGAAGATTGTTAGGGGAAATGGTTCCCGTGGCGGGCTGACGGCACCGGGCTGAACGCACCGGGCTGATCAGTCTGCGAAGCAGAATGAGCTGACCGGAAAGGGCTGAACAATTTCCGTTCAGCCCAAATGCCTTGGCATTTGTTCAGCCCGGTGCGTTCAGCCCAGCGCTAATGCGCTGGTCAGCCCGCTATAAAAATATCGGAGTATCCAGTTTCATCGCAATCCTGTACGCAGCGTTCATCAATCCTACATGGCTGTATGCCTGCGGAAAATTACCCCACTGATCGCCACTTGCCTCATCAACATCTTCACTGAATAACAATAGGTGATTGCTGTATTGCAACAGGTTTTCAAATTCTTTCACCGCTTCATCGATTCTTCCCACACAGGCCAGTGCTTCCACATACCAGAATGCGCAGATCAGGAAGGTTGTTTTTGGTTTTCCAAAATCATCAGAATGAAGATACCTGTAGAATAATCCATTAGGTGTTTTCAATTCTCTTTCCAGTCCTGCAAGGTGATCTTTCGCCCTTTGTGAATTTGGATCCAGATAGTTCATCATGATGAGCTGCAAGGTGCTGGCATCGAGGTGGGGACTGTCTTTAGCATTGGTGTACACCTTTCTCGTTTCATCATAACAACTTTCGATATGCTCAGCTGCTCTAGCTTTCATCTTCAGCGCGCGCTCCAATAATCGCTCATCATTAATGACCTTTGCCATCTTTGCTGCAGCACTGGCGCCGGCCCATTGAAACAGGTTGGTATAACAATGAATGTTGGCAAAATTTCTAAATTCCCAGATCCCCGCATCTTTTTCATCAATGGTGCTTTCAATTTTCTTTAATACCGTATGCACCCATCTTGCTGAATCTTTTCTTTCCTTAAAAATAAACCTGTGATCGGTATATAACGGCAACAAAGAGATGAGCACCTGTCCATAGATATCATTCTGAATATGTTCATATGCCTGGTTGCCTACTCTTACCGGCTTATTTCCCTGGAACCCTTCAAGATGATCCAGTATCTCTTCCGTTAAGATCTTTTTACCGGTGATTCCATACAATGGCTGGTATCGTTCCATTTCTGTAAATGAAATATCCGTTACATAATGGAAGTACCTTTCCATTTCCTCGAAATGGCTGATGTGATTGAGTGCCGTCAGTACATAAAATGTATCCCTTAACCAGCAGTAGCGATAATCCCAGTTTCTTCCACTGCCATCCGATTCCGGTAAACTGGTTGTACTTGCCGCAATGATGGCCCCGGTATCTTCAAACTGGTGGATCTTCAGTGCCAAAGCTGATCGGATAACAAAAGGTTGATAGAATGAAGCAATGGATGACTGCTTGATCCAGTGACGCCAGTATTCTGTGGTTTCATGTAAAAATCTATCAGCCGTACTTACGAGGGGCGCTTCTAAAGGCTGACCAAAAGTCAACACCAGGTATTTTGTTTCATTCAAAACAAAGAAGTCCTCGCAATTAAGGTAGCTGATTGGTATATTAGTTGTAAGCCTGATACGATCATCGCAGCCAACAAACTCCACGTGGTTGCTTCCAATGTACGGGGTTAGCTGGCATTTGCCGTAATCCGCTACCGGCTTGCACTGTACGCTGATTCTTGGCATACCTTCCACCACTTCGATCTTTCGGATCAGCATCAGTGGTTTAAAGTTTCTTTCAAACTGGTTGAACCTTGGAGCGCAGTCGGTGATGCGGTAGGTACCCGTAGAGGTCGTGACTTCAGTACAAAGTACATTGGTGTTTTCCAGGTAATACTGGTTCGATTCGAACTCTTCCGGAGGTTTGATGGAAAATTCTCCACCATGCTTTTTATCCAGCATTCCTCCAAATATGAAGGAACTGTCGAATCTTGGCCAGCAGAGCCATTCAATATTGGTATTCCTGTGAATGTGGGCGATATAGGCGCAATTGCCAATAATGCCGGTCTGGTAGGTTTGTCGTGCCATGACCCGTATGATTCAATTCTTATGCCTTATTGTTGAATCATCAATTTAGGGAATTGTCGCTGTTGTTTTGCGATTCTTTTTTTCTTTGGAGTAAACCCTGAGAAATGGATTGAAACAATTGTGCTTTATCTCCTTCGGGAAATGGCTCAGAGAGAATGTTACCTTCTTTTTCCCGGATGGTGATACATCCTTTGAGCATTCTTTCCAGTTCTTTATCCATTACGCTAACCTGGTATTCATCTCCTGCATCGGTTGACTTAACCCTGGCCAGGGCATAGTATTGACGGGCCCTGAATAGGAATTCAAATGACAAAAGTTTGTTCATACGAGTCGTAGTTTAATAATGAATCAGCAGGAAATGGTGGATCTTCAGCAGGTAAGAATATATTAAATGTAACCTTATTATTACTAACTACCACGTATAGACGAAATAAATTTTGGTTACCAAATGTAAATGGCTAAGTATCAGGTTAAAAAGCCGGGCAAATCGATTGCCTGATCGCATCCGCTCTCTGGCCGATGAATCCGCGGTAGGAAAGAAATAATTCGAATGCGCCTTTGCCACGACTGGCTGCTTTTAATCTTGAAGTATTGATATCATAACTGATGCCGGCTTCGAGGTTTTCCCAATTGAATCTTGCAACAGGTACAATGGCATCGTTGTATCGGTAATACAATCCTAATCCTGCAGTCACACGCTGGTTGCGGGTATCCACTGCTTCGATCATATATCGAAGATCAGTGGTAACTCTTCCACCGATCACATACTCACGGTAGCTGCCCTGCGATAAAGCATTTCCTTCGGCATAGAAATCCCATTGATCTGAAATTGTATGATGCAATCCAAGATTCACCTGGTATTTTGGTTGTAACTGAATCACCTGGTCAGAAAAATTCTGCTTCGGACGATTGATATGATATGCTGATAAACCTGCATACCAGTTTCCATATTCACCAAAGTTGCTGTTATAACTTAGTCCAATCGCTGCATCCATAAAGGATCTGTTCTGTAACCAAATTGTTTCACCGCTTGGATTGCCCGGATCGTAAGAGCCATTGCGGTATTGACTTCCAAAAGTCAGGTTGTTCATATCAAATTTCCGCTGTGCGAACCCGATCATAAATCCGGCAGAGATATAACGGTTATGCTCAGACGAAATCAGTTTATGATAATTGATCGCCGGCATTACCTGGGTGTTCGTGAGATGCATGGTTCCTGCATCGTCATGAAATGCCTGTAAACCTGCAGTCAGGTAGTCTTCACTTTCACGAATGCTAAATTTATATTCAGCACTCAATGCAGTGGTTCGATATGGAAATCCTGCCCAACCCCATTGATCACGGTGCACCATATTCACCCGCACATTTCCAGTGAAAATCCCTGCCAATGCTGGATTCCGAAGGAGCGGAGTTTCGGTGAACTGGGATAGATGTATATCCTGTGCATTCGATCTGATGCTGCAAATTATTAGTAATATGGTCAGGATCTTTCTCATCGCAGGATCATCAGGTTTCCGTATTGTTTGATAATTTGATTGTTGTCGCAGACCATCTCAGTATCATACACAAAAACATCAGGCGGCAGGATCTTTCCTTTAAATGTTCCGTTCCATCCGTTCTTATCATCATTGATATTGAAATTTTGTTTCTCAAATACCAGCTCGCCCCAACGGTTGAAGATCCTCAGGTATTTGATCACCCTGATCCCTTTTCCCTGCGGGAAGAATACATCGTTCAATCCATCACCATTCGGTGTAAAAGTATTTGGAATGAATAAGGAAGTATTCGGACAACTGAGTCGGATTGATACTGTATCTGAACTTTCACATCCATACTGGTTACTTACACGAATTCTGTAAGTGATATCAGATCTGGGAGTTACAGTTGGTGTGGCGCAATTGATGCAATTCAAATAGGTGGATGGATTCCAGGTGATGCTGGTAACATCATTACTCAATGAAGGTTTTAACTCAAGCGTGGAGCCAACTGTGGTTTGAATGGTGTTGCCTGCTTCAACTTCAGGTAAAGGATTTACGGTAACACTGAATTTTGCTGTATCGGTAAAACACGCATCTGCACCAAATCCTACCACCATATAGGAAGTAGTTGTATCAGGACTTGCTTTTACTTTATTTCCCTGCGAGGTGTTTAAACCAGTCGAAGGGAACCATGTATAAGTTACCGCACCATTGGTTTGAAAGTCAATTATTTCACCTCTGCAAATAGTGGCATCCTGCAATTTTGCGATGGTGAATGGATAGGAAATTTTCAGCTTCACCGAATCATCTTTCCTGCATCCAAAATCGCTCATGGCCTGCACATAAAATGTAATGGGATCCGCAGGCTTTACAATGATCTTATTTCCTGATGAACCATACGAAGGATCAGATGATGTCCATTGGTAAGTATTGCCGCCACTCGCTTCCAGCGTTATATCATCTCCAAGACAAACCGTGCTATTACCAGGTGTTATGCGAAGAGAGGGTTTAGGATGAATGGTGATGTTTCTTGTTACAGTATCCACGCACTGGTACCTGTTCTTGCTCAGCAGGGTGATGGTATAATTCCCGGGATCACTGAATAAAATATCACCAGCATCTTTTGTATTGTATGTTCTTCCATCTGATAGGTTCCATCTCCATTCCAGATCCTGCTGGTTAGCATTTGCAGTGAATAGAATTATGGAGTCTTCACAGATATTATCTCTTGAAACTATCGACGATACTGGAGTTGCAGCTACCAGCACCGTATCTCTTAATTCTTTCACACACCCAAATGCGCTAGTTATCTTAAGACTCAACGGGTAATTTCCTGCAAGCCTGTATTGGGCTGTTGCCTGGTCATTATTGATTCCGGAAGCTATCACACCTGTACCAAAATTCCAGATGTAGTTTAGTGGTATTTGCAAACTGTCGCGCGCAAGACTTTCTGTTCCGGATTTAAAATTGATGACCGCTGAATCACAAACGATATTTCCTGGATTTGTAATGGATGCAGATAATTTATCGACGATGATCGTATCACCTAATTCAAATGTAGCCGGACAACCAGCAGTATCTCGTAGGATCAGTCTGGGAATGTATACTCCGGGTTTGATATAAGTATGCGCCGTAGAAGAATCTTTTGCATCAATTTCTCCATCACCAAAATCCCATCGGTAACTGATGGTGTTTTTCACATCGCTGGCAAACTTAACCGGAAAAGGAGAGCAGCCTGCAGAAGTGTCCACCCACATCGTTCCATAAGGACCATTAACCGTGATGAATTGAACCGTTGAATCTATAGCGCCATTTCTTCCATATGCATACAGTACTGCACGATACACTCCAGGCTGGTAATAGGTTCTGCTCGCAGCTACAGGATTGTCAGAGAATCCACCACCATCACCAAAATCCCACAAAACGCTCAATGCATTGATGGAAGTATTTTCAAAATTGGCAACCAGCGGTGGACATGCCTTTCCTCCGGGATAAGCAGTGTTAAGGTTAAACGATGCTACCACCGTTTTTACCTTGATATATGCAGGAAGTAATACCGTATCGCGACAACCTGTATAGGTATTGAATGCAATAAGTTTGATGGTATAGGATCCAACTTTATCATATACATGTGTCGGAGAATATTCGGTGGATGTTTTCCCATCGCCAAAATCCCAGTTGTATTGAGTGTATCCGCCGGGATAATTCAGTGTGGTATTGGTAAATGTTATAGATGAGTTGGGAGTCACAACTGTATCACTAACTGTGAAAGATGCAACAGGACCATAGCTTTCAACATAATGTGCATTATTGAAAGTATAATCTGAGCAACCTGCGGTATCAATTATTTTTAAAGTTGGACGATAATAGTTTGGTTCATCGTAACGATGAACAGGATTCTGTGCTGTAAATACAGTGTCCGATTTTCCATCACCATAATCCCAGATCCATTGAGCAATGGGAACTCCACCGGTTGAAGTGGATTTGTCAGTAAAGTTCACACGGTTATCGGCACATACAGATCTTTGCTGGATGTCAAATGCAGCAACAGGTCCCGCAATATTTACAGGAACATAATTGCTGGTATCATAGCATCCATACACAGCATCATAAATGATCAACCGGATACTGTCTTTGCGCGGAGGTATTTTAGTGATCGTTGATTCGAGTCCCGGTAAGAAATTATAGAATGGATCTGCAGCAAGCTTTCCATCAGAAAACTGGAACTGTCCCTGGTAGTAATAATACGTGATGCCATAGCGCATAAGATTTTCCAGTCCACCAACTTTCAATGCAAGATTATCACTTCCGCACAGAACGTTTTTATCTGCAGTTAATAAAGGTTTTTGTTTGATAAATACATCGACCGAAATTGAGTCCGTGGACGAACATTGTGCATCAGTGACTGTAAGAAAGACTTTGTACTGTCCGCTTTTCGCATAGGCATGACTAATAGATTCCACATTAGAATTCAGTGTTGTATCTGTTCCGTCTCCAAACGTCCATTTCCAGGTTTGTGTACCGGATGATTTCTGTTTGAATTCGATCAGGTTCCTGTTCCCGTTGCAGGTATTTAAAGCGCTTACAATATTTGGAAATGGACCGATGCCTTTTAAAAATGCTTCTTTAGTAATGGTGTCGCTGCAGTATTGATTCCATTGTATGAGTGTAACCGTGTAAGAACCTGAATCATTATAGCTGACATCAGGAGAATTCTCATTACTGTATGCTCCGTTTCCAAAAGTCCATTCAAATCGATCACCTATATCTGAAGTATTCACGAGGTGAATGGGATCCTGTCCACAAAAAGTAGTAACTCCGGATTCTGTTTTGAAATCTGCATTCGGTTTTTGGTAGGTGGTAATATAATCGACCACCATGCTTGAATCCACACAACCACTCCTGGTCTTGAATTTCAGCTTGATGGTAAAGGTTCCCACTGCATTGAATGTGTGAGTTGGCTTAGCTGCAGTGGAGCTGCCTCCATCACCAAAATCCCAATTGTATTCTACTATGTCGGAAGATGGATAGGCTTCAAAGCTGACCTTCATTCCAGGACATCCATTGGTTCCATATCCACTGCTTGAACTTGTATAACCTATAGATACCCTTGGCCGGCGTATGGAGATTGTTTTGGTAGCCATATTGCGGCAGCCATTGGCATTTTCGTTGACCAGGGTAACCGTATAATCTCTTTCCCCCTGTGTGAAAGTGAAAGAAGGGTTCTGAAGATCACTAGTGTCTTTTGCAATACCGGTTCCAAAGTTCCATTTCCAGGCAATGGAAGAAGAACTGGTGTCTTTAAAATTGACTGTCAGTGGTGCAAGGCAGGAACTCGTAATATCTGCAACGATCCCTGCAGAGGAGGAACCACCTTGTAAAAGCGTTACTTTTTTAGTGAGGGTTTCCGTGCAGGTTCCATATTTATTGGTGAGTTTAACATCAAAAGTTCCAGCTTTCAGAAAGGTATGCGATACAGTATTCCCAATCTGCACCTGGTTATTATCGGAAAAGGTCCAGGTTGAAAGGTCTGCGTTGGTTTTGCTGCTAAAATTTATCGGACTGTTAGTACATAATCCTCTAGGTACGTCAAAGTCTGTGGTGAAATTTGCCGCATTGATAAAATTCTTTTCAATTAATGTATCTGCACAGCCATCCTGGTTTTTAACGATCAGGCTTACATCGTAAACTCCTTTTTTTGTGTAATTGTGTAATACATTTTTATCTGTTGCAGTTCCTCCATCTCCAAGATCCCATTGGTAAGTTAAGAGCCCTGGACCGGTGCTTTCATTCATAAAACCCACAACTGCGGGAACTTCGCAAATATTTCTTTTATCGGCTGAAAACTTTGCCACAACGGGGGCAAGTACCTGGATGATATTATTTTTTGTAGCGGTAGTATAACAGCCATGGCTATTGGTAACAGTAAGTCTGACAGTTGGTTTATTCGCAAATTTGTAAGTATGATTTACGGTTTGAAGATTTGAGCCGTTGTCAAGATTTCCATCACCAAAGTCCCAGAGATAATTAGCAATCGTTCCATCCATGGGATCGGAATTGCTTTTGAATTGTACGGGTAATGGTGCGCAACCTAGAACAGGATCAGCGGTGAAATCAACTTTTGGTTTGCGGTAAACGGTAATGGTTGCTTGTTTGGAGGAGGTTTGATTTCCATCAGTAATTTTCAGCGTAACAGTGTATACTTTTTCATTGATGTATAAAGCACGTGCGGTGGTCTTGCTATCAGATGATCCGCCATTTCCGAAGTTCCATTCAAAAACGGCTGCGGGTGAGGCTCCTGTTGATGAATTGGTGAAAGTAACTTCCAAAGGGGAACAGCCATCGGCTTTGTCGATGGTAAAGTCCGCTTTCAATTGTGCCAGGGTTTTGACCGACAGCAGCAACAGAAGCACGCACAATAATAAAGCAGTACGCTTGAGCAGCACAAGCGGCATCCAGGAAAGGTTTAGTGTCTGAAAAATGGCGGGAACCGGATTAGGGGCTACAATCGGAGGTTCAATATATTAAATTTAGCATAAGAAATTAAACAATATATGAAAAGAACTGAGATAAAGAAGCTATTGGAAAAAGAAAATGCACAACTGGGGAAACTGCAAAATATAGTAACGCAGACTATTGAAGAAGAACAACTTATCGTGAACAACCTGTTGCATCCGCCTGCTGAAACGCTGAGCCGTGGACAAAGGGTATCCGATAAAGTTGCCCGTTTTGGAGGAAGCTGGGGATTCATTATTTGCTTTATGCTGGTAATGGGAGGATGGATCCTGTATAATGTAATGGCTCCTCTGCAGGAAAAATTCGATCCATATCCTTTTATACTTATGAACCTGGTTCTGTCTACGATTGCAGCATTACAGGCACCGATCATTATGATGAGCCAGAACAGGGTGGAGGAGAAAGACAGGAAGCGTGCGGAAAACGATTATATGGTTAACCTCAAAGCTGAACTTGAGATCCGGAGCCTTCACCAAAAACTTGACCTGCTCCTTCAGGAGCAGATCAAGACACTGTATGATACACAGGGTAAGCAGCTGCAGCTATTAATGGATCTTCATGAGAAGATCGTTAAGCTGGAAAAAAGAAATAATCAGTCCCAGTAATTTTTGCCTGTTAACCTTGCCAGTTCAACCTGGGCCATGATCTTTTGATACTGGTACTGAACCTTTGAAAGCTCAACTCTTTGCAGGTTGTTATTTGCATTGAGTAATTCAACGTTTGTGGAAACTCCATTCCTGTATCGTGATTGAGCCAGCTTCAGAGCTTCTTTTGCAATATTGATCTGTTCTTCGGCAGTCGACAATTTCTTTTGATATAAAGCAATGTCTTCGATCGCCTGCTTAATATCTTTTTCAAACTGGTGTTGCAATGAATTCAGGGATGCCTGTTGCAATTCCACATTACTTGATGCGATCTTTTGCTGCTGCCTCAGTCTTCCACCGGAATAGATTGGAACGGTTACACCAACTCCAATGCTGTAATTAAACCTGAACTCCTGGATATCCGGCTGATAACCATTTCTGAAACCAGTACCGCCTTTCAGGTTGATATCAGGTCTTGTATTGAGTTTGGAAATTGCCAGTTCTGCTTCCGCCTGTTTTCTCATGAGATTAGCCAGTTTGAATTCAGGATGATTGCTGATGGCTTCCTGCAAAGCACTCTCCATTGAAGCGGCAACAGTATTGAATTCCAGCTGACCATCTGCTGCATTTGAACCGGTAGTATATTGAAGCAGGTTTTGTTGTGACTGCAATTGACGTAGCAGGTCATCTTTTCTATTCTGCTCAATATCGATATTGTTTTGCATGGTCAATACATCAACTTTCAATGCATCACCATTCTTGTATTTGTTCTCAACCAGCTGACGATTGGATTCAAGTACAGCGATCACTGAATCCTGGATATTGATCGCATCTTTCAAATAAATAATGCTGAAATAGATGTTGGCGACCTGTGCTGCAAGCATCGACCTGCTCTGTTCAATATTTGTTTTTGATTGTTGAATATCAAGTTTCGCACGATCGATATTTAGTTTTGTCTTTTCAAAATCATACAGACTGTACATCGCATCAATTCCAATATTGAAATTGTTATGCGGCTGGAACTGCAGCGTTTTGAATTGACCGGGAGCAACCGGGAACTGGGCTTCTGCTACCGGTGCAACATAACTGTATCCTGCATTTCCATTGACGATTGGCTTCCTGCCTGCTTCTGCAAGCAATACCTTTTCTTCATTAATGCGGACCGCCTGGTCGAGTTCTTTGAATTTTGGATAATAATCAAATGACCGTTTTATCAGGTCATTGAGTGTGTTACCTGTTTGCGCATAACCATGACCGATAGATGCCATGAACAGGAATGATATCAATAGTTTTTTCATATCAGTGTGATTCTGCAGCGGTTTTCATCGCTGCCTTTGGGTCTGCATTCTTCTTTTTCAGGAAAACTGCAAACGGTGTTACAATAATGAAGAAGATCGCTACCAGTCTGAAAGTATCGAGATACGAGAGGTAGAATGCCTGTTTGTCAATTGTCAGGTCTAAAAACTTCAAGGCCTGTGCTTTTGCTGTGATGGCATCACCTGTTTTTGCGATCAGGTTTTGAGTCATGCCCGACAATCTTTGCTGAAGCAATGGGTTATTCTCCTGGAGGTTGCTTACAAGATCTGCACGATGTTGTGCATGGCGATTAGCGATATAATTATTTGACAATGCAATTCCAAAAGCACCACCAAGTTGTCGGATCATATTGTTCAATGCAATCGCAGAGGCATAATCCTTTGCAGGCAACCCTGCAACTGCCTGGTTGATCAACGGAAGCTGTACCATCGTAATACCAAGTGCACGTATCACTAATGGGATGAAGAAATCCCATTTGTTTACATCAGGACTAACCGTTGAACTTAAGTACCCGTACAATGCAAATAACAAGAAACCTGTGACCACAAAGGGAAGTGGAGGTACACCTCTTGCCATCTGTTTACCGATAATAGGCATCATGATTACCCCCATTAAAGTGGGTGGAAGCAATGATAATCCTGTTTCATAAGGTGTGTATCCCAGTACTCTTTGTGCAAGAATCGGGTATACAAAAACAGATGTGAAGAGTCCAAAACCAATTACGAAAGTAAACAGTGAAGTGAAGGCGAGGTTGGCATTTCCCAACACGCGAAGGTTCACTGCCGGATTCTTTATGGATAATTCACGGTAAATAAAGAATCCCAAACCAAGCAATGCAACAATTGATAGAACACTGATCAGGCTTGAATGAAACCAGTCTTCAGATTCACCGCGTTCGAGCACATACTGCAGACAGCCGATACCTGCAGTCAGTAATAATATTCCCGTATAATCGATTTCGATCTCCTTCTTTCGTGTGCCTTCTCCTTCTTTTCTTTCAATAAATGTGATCGACAATAATGTAGCAATGATACCAATCGGAATGTTGATGGTGAAGATCAAAGGCCAGCTGAAGTGGTCAATGATATAACCTCCAACAGTTGGTCCGAGTGTTGGACCTAATATCAATCCCATACCAAACAATCCGGCAGCAATGGGACGATCCTTTGGTTCAAATGCATCAAACAATATGGCTTGTGAAGTGGATAATAAAGCACCACCGCCAATACCCTGGATGAAGCGCCAGATCACTATTTCAACGAGTGAGCCTGATTGCGCACAGAAGTAAGATGCAATGGTGAAGATGATCATCGAAGCGATGTAGTAGGTCTTCCTGCCAAAATATTCTGCAAGAAAACCAGTGAGCGGAATGATGATCACGTTTGCTATTGCGTAGGAAGTGATTACCCACGCGATATCTTCAATGTTCACCCCGAGACTGCCCGCCATCTGCGAGATAGCCACGTTAACGATCGAAGTATCGATCAGTTCCATGACGGCTGCAGATACAGTGGTCAGAACGATGATGAATCGTTGAAACCTTGTAATTTTTTTCATGTTCGATTAGTTTTCAGCAACGTCAATATATGCGCTCAGTCCTGCCTTGAGGATCTTCTTCAATTCCGGTGTGTTATTGAATTCGATCTTCACCGGTACACGCTGGGTAACTTTTACAAAGTTTCCGGAAGCATTGTCGGGAGGAAGCAGGGAGAATTTTGCGCCTGTTGCTTCGCTGAAGGATGTGATGGTTCCTTCGATGGGCATATCAGGGTATCCATCGAGTTTGATGATGGCTTTTTTACCGATAGCCAGTTTGGCTATCTGGGTTTCCTTGAAGTTGGCTACTACCCAGAATTTCTCATTGTCGACCAGTGTGAAGATGGGTTGTCCGGGCTGGATGAATTGTCCCGGTGCCAGGTTCTTCTTACCGATCCTTCCTGAAGCAGGAGCGTAGATATGCGTGTACTCCAGCTTCAATTTAGCCTGTTCCAGGGCGGCCTTGCGGGTAGCGATCACAGCCATCGCTTTTTGGATCTGTGCTGCAGCGGTACCGTTCTGAACTGACACCTGGCGGATCTGCTGGTTGCCTGCGACAAGTTGTTTGCGCGCAGTGGTCACATTGGATCGACTATCTTCAAGCTGCCTTTTGGTTATTGAACCATCAGCGTATAATGCTTCATCTCTTTTAAGGTCGTTCAAAGCCTTGTCGAGCCTGGTTTGCATCACTTCAGTATTTGCTGCAGCTACACTTTCCCCTGCACTGATATTGGAAAGATTGGCCTTTGCAGTAGCGAGGTCCGCTTCAGCCTGTAAAAGGTCGGCTTCCGCCTGCTGCACAGCTAGTTCGTATTCGCGTGAATCAATAGTTACCAGTAGGTCTCCTGCTTTCACAAGCTGGTAATCAGCCACAAGCACCGAATCAGCGTATCCGCCGATCCTGGAAAGTACCGGAACTGCATTGCTTTCCACCTGTGCATTGTCGGTGCTCTCGTAATTGAGTGCATGCATCAGGCTTTTTATACCGAAATATCCGCCGACCAGCAAAACGAGCGGCAGAATAACAAAAATTGGTTTAAACTTACGTGCGGTCTTATTCTGTTCCATGTAAAATTGAATGTGGCGACAAAAGTAAACTAAGTTTACTAAATGGTTAACTAAGTTGACTATATTTTTTTACTTATTTTTGTGACATGAAAAGTTCGATGCTTGACATAGAGCTTGCCCGTACCCAGGAGGGAAAGGAGCGGAGCTGGATGAAACTGATCTCGGTATTGAAGAAGCAATCCGAGCATTGGATCATGGAGCAGTTTGAGGAGCAGGGATACCACGATATGAAGATCATGTATATGCCATTGCTGATGAATATTTATGCAGAAGGCATTACCAATAATGAATTGGCCAAGCGCGCCCGTGTTACCAAGCAGGCTATGAGCAAGATCGTGAAAGAGCTTATTGACCTGGGTTTTATTGATTCCCGACAGGATACCATTGATAAAAGAAGTTCAATTATTACCCTCACAACCAAAGGTAAAAAGCTGGTTATAAATGCACGCCAGAGGGTTGCAGCAAAAGAGGCAGAATATGCTAAGCTTGTTGGAGAAAAAAAATTTGAGGACCTCAAAGAGATCCTCATAAATATTATTCAATATAATGACCAGACCTGTGGTAAGGGAGGTTGTGTGATCGATTAAACTAGGCTCCCGGGCTGACCAACGCGAAGCGTTGGGCTGAACGGACCAGGCTGAACATTTGCCGAAGGCAAATGGGCTGAATGGAAATCCGGTCAGCCCAAAGAGCTTCGCTGTTTGTTCAGCCCGGTCCGTTCAGCCCAGCTCCTCCGGAGCTGGTCAGCCCGGCTAGCTAGCCTTTATCACCTTAACCGGGCAGGCTTTGATCACACTTTCATCAATATCCCATTCATTCACTTCCAGCACATGCACATCACGCTTCAAAACTGCTTTAAGCAGGGTTGCTTTGCCGTCTTTCTTCGACATACGCCAGAACTGCGGCTGCTGTTCATGACAGATGCCGCAGCCAATGCATTTCTCACGATAGTGAAGCAGCTTCGGCATTGACCAAAATTTTATAGAGTTTATCGTTCTTGCTTAATGGTTCGGGTAATTTTACCGTTAATAGGTCTCCACGAACTGCAGTAGTAGCGGGCTTTCCATTAACCTGGAACTCATCTAACGTACATGTATATACGCCGAACTTTTTTCCGGTGACCAGGATCTTTTCTCCCTGGTTCAATTGCATGGCTTCTATTAAAAATTCTCCAACCTGTATTCTCGGATAATAACCAGTGCTTTTAGCGATATAAACTTTCTTTTCTGTAGCAGCAGATCCTGGATTTTTTGTCCATTCACCCGCCTTTCTTCCCATAAAATATCCTTCCCAAAATCCACGGTTGTATACAGTTTGAAGTTCTTCTTTTAAAGAAGCACCCAACTCTGAAGTAAAGTTTCCTGATGTAACTGCATCAATTGCCTGGCGGTAACAAGATGCTGTTTTAAATGCATATTCAGGTCCCTTTCCACGACCTTCAATCTTCAATACTGATACCCCGGTTTTGATCAGTTCATCCAGGAATTCAATGGTGCAAAGGTCTTTGGGCGACATGATATACTCATTGTCGATCTCGAGGACATTACCCGTTTCCTTATCGCGCACTTCATAGGGTCTTCGGCAATTCTGCGTGCAGGCACCACGATTGGCAGATGCATTCTGTTCATGCAAACTCAAATAACATTTGCCAGAAACTGCCATGCATAAGGCGCCGTGAATAAAAACTTCAATGCGCATCAATTCACCTGAAACACCTTTGATCTTTTTACGGTGGATCTCTTTACATATGCTTTCCACCTGTTTCAATGTAAGTTCACGTGCAAGCACCACCACATCAGCATACCTTGAAAAGAATTTCACTGATTCAATATTGCTCACATTGGCTTGTGTAGAAATATGGACTGGGATATCCATTTCCCTGCAAAGATCCAGCACGGCAAAGTCAGCAGCGATCACTGCATCGATCCGGTTTTTCTTTACCTGCTTCAGGATCTTTTTAACCAGCTGAATATCGTGATCATACATAACGGTATTGAGGGTGAGGTAAGCTTTGATATGGGCTTTGTCGCAGATGGAGCGGATATCCTGCAGATCATCTATACTAAAACTATTGATGCTTTTCGCACGCATGTTGAGCTGTTCAACACCAAAATACACGGCATCTGCACCTCCATGAATGGCAGCATGCAGGCTTTCAAAACTTCCGATAGGGGAGAGTAATTCGATTTTTTGATTCATCAGGGCTGCAAAGCAAGCCCCTTTGTCAAAAATAAAATATGACTTTTATCAGGTTTCCTGGTTGTAATAGATCTTATAGAACTTGCGCCCATCCTCATCTACACCCTGTTCGATCAGTTCCCTGTTCCCATGAATGTAGATGTGAAAATTCTTATCCAGTTTCAGTACACTTTTAAAGATCCTGGCCTGTTTTTTCACGGCATGTTTTGAAATATCGAAACTGTCTTCAATCTCGTAATTATTTTCCCTGCGCTTTTCTTCATCAAACTTTCTAAATGAATCGATCACATTTTCGTGATAGAAAACTTCCTGTTCAAATTCCTGCTTGTCAAAATTCTCATGCGATTTGAAATATTCCACCGAGCGGTTCAGGAGATCGATCTGGTCGGTCTTGCTCACATTAAAATCTTCAGCAAACTGCTGTGTGATAAATTCTTTCGTAACCGTCAGGAACTGCTTTGTCTGGTTAAAACTATCACTGCAGCTGCGCACGTTCAGAAACTCATTTTTCCAGTATTGTGCATCCCCGGATTTTAAAGGATCAATGATGGATAATCGATATCCTTCTTCTTTTTCCATCTCGTAAATGAGTACACCTTTCTCAAGCTTTTCAACATCTACCCCGGTAGTATGCTGCACTGCATAACCATCAGCATCTCTTTCAAACTGAAGGAAGACATTTTTATTCTCGGATTTAAAGATGCCGATGGCACGACGATCCACTCCTTCGAAATTCACGCCCTCAAAGAATACAACAGAAAGCTCTCCCGGCTTGACTTTCGGGTGAGTGGACATTTCATAAAGGTGTTTAGCAATCTCAACTGAATGTTCGTAAAGTGATTCAGGATCATCAAAGATCCTTGAGCAGAAAGTATACACTTCATTGAATTCAATACCCGAAACATGCTGCAGGTGAAAGCTTTCATCCAGTTTGTTGAATGGTGAAAGGAAGTATTGTTTGAGAAAAGTCAGCGTTTCTTCATCAGGGATCTCCAGTTCTCCACCTGAAAGCCTGATCCCTTCTTCATTGGATTTATTTCCCACCAGGTGAACAGCTATCCTTGCCAGCGTTGCCGCATTAAAATCAATCATGCACAGAATTTAGGGTGGCGAAATTCGGAAAAGATTTTTAAGTTACCATTTCAACTAACGACAATCCATCGACCATGAGGAAATTCCTGCTAACAGTTTTACTCCAGGGAGCACTTTGCTCTGCATTTGCCCAAACTCCTATTGTTGGACAGCTTACTGAAAATCGTGAAAACCCTGTTGGGCTTGATGTTACCCCCAGGTTTACCTGGAAACTCAAGCCAGGTGCGAAAGACCTTGTTCAGACTGCCTATGAGCTGAAGGTTTTTAATAGCAATGGTAAACAATTGTGGAGTACTGGTAAAGTGAACTCCGACCAGTCGGTGATGGTGAATTATGCCGGCCCAGACTTGCAATCGGGAGGAAAATATTCATGGATCGTGAGGGTTTGGGATAATAAAGGAAAGCCTGGACCATGGAGTGCCAAAGCCGGATGGCAGATGGGTCTTTTGAATAAAAGTGACTGGAAAGCAAAATGGATCGAACCAGGTTTTGAAGAAGAGGCTAACAGGCCAAGCCCTGTTTTCAGAAAAGAATTCAATGCATCAAAACAGATTAAAAACGCAACTGCCTACATCACAGCGCATGGGATGTATGAAGCTTATATCAACGGGCAAAGGGTAGGAGATGCTTATTTGACCCCGGGCTGGACAGTCTACAATAAGCGCCTTCAATACCAGGTATATGATGTTACAAGCCAGCTAAAGAAGGGTACAAATGCTGTTGGTGTGATGCTTGGAAGCGGCTGGTATCGCGGGAATATTGGATTTAGCCATGTGAGTAATTTTTATGGAAAAGATATTGCGCTGCTTATGCAGATCGATGTAGAGTATGCGGATGGGTCACATGAGATCATAGCTACAGATGATTCATGGAAATCTTCGGTTAGCCATGTACGTTATAGTGAGATCTATCATGGGGAAACCATTGATGCCAATAAAGAAAATGCTGGCTGGAGAAATGCCTCATATGATGATAAGAACTGGAAGCCAGTAAAAGTTGCAGATCATTCTTACGATGTTTTGATTGCTACCTATAATGAACCTGTAAGAAAAAAGGAAACATTCAAGCCAGTAAAGATCTTTAAAACTCCAGCAGGGGAACAGGTGATCGACTTTGGTCAAAACCTTGTAGGATGGGTTGTGGTAAAGGTTAGAGGAAATAAGGGTGATACTGTGAAGTTGAGCCATGCTGAAGTACTGGATAAAAAAGGAAATTTTTATACTACGAACCTAAGATCAGCAAAAGCTGAAGACAATTTTATTTTAAGTGGCGGTGATGATGTGTTCGAGCCGCATTTCACCTGGCATGGTTTCAGGTATGTACAGGTACATAATTACCCGGGCGAATTGAAGCCGGAAAATTTTACTGCAGTGGCATTGTATTCTGATATGCCGGTTACAGGTGAGTTCACTTCATCACATCCATTGATCAATCAATTGCAGAAGAATATTGAATGGGGGCAGAAAGGTAATTTCCTGGATGTACCAACAGATTGCCCGCAGAGAGATGAACGTCTTGGTTGGACTGGCGATGCACAGGTCTTTGCGCGAACTGCAGCTTTCAATATGAATGTGCACAGTTTCTTTTCGAAGTGGTTAAAAGACGTTTATGCTGATCAGAATAAAAATGGTGCAGTGGCTTTCGTGGTTCCAAATGTATTAGGTGAAAGAGAAGCCGGAAGTGCAGGATGGGCGGATGTTGCCACAATTGCTTCATGGCAGATGTACCAGGTTTATGGTGATAAGAAGATACTTGAAGATCAGTATCCAAGCATGAAAGCATGGGTGAATTATATGAAGGATCATTCAAAAGAAAATCTATGGAATACAGGATTTCATTTTGGTGACTGGTTATTTTATCGTCCGGATGATGATAACGATGGAAGGGCAGCAGTAACTGATAAATATCTGATCGCTCAATGTTTCTTTGCGCACTCAACACAATTGCTGATCAATACGGCGAAGATCCTCAATAAGCAGGATGATGTGGAAACCTATTCAAAGTTGTTGAAAGATGTAAAAGATGCTTTTTATAAAGAGTATGTTACTCCTGGTGGACGATTGGTATCCTCCACTCAAACCGCATATGTACTTGCCTTAAATTTTGATATGCTTCCTGAAAATCTCAGAGCAAGCGCTGCCCAAAAACTAGCGGATAATGTGAAGAGCTATGGCAATCATCTAACCACAGGATTTTTGGGAACGCCTTATTTGTGTCACGTGCTGACAAGATTCGGATACAATGACATTGCTTATGCTTTATTGATGCAGGAGTCCTATCCATCATGGCTATATCCTGTGAAAATGGGTGCAACAACGATCTGGGAAAGATGGGATGGCATCAAGCCTGATTCAAGTTTCCAGACTCCGGGAATGAATTCCTATAACCACTATGCATATGGTGCGATTGGCGACTGGATGTACCGGGTAGCTTGTGGGATCAATACCGATGAATCAAAACCAGGGTATAAGCATATCATTATAAAACCCTATCCTGGTGGAGGTTTGAAGCATGCCAATGCATCTCTTGAAACCTATTACGGTAAGCTTTCTTCAGGATGGAAACTGGATGGAAAACAATTTGATCTTGATGTGGTAATACCTCCGAATACAAAAGCAACCGTATATATTCCAACTGCTGGAGATGATGTAACTGAATCGGGTAAAAAGATCTCTTCGTCTATGCATGATGGTTATATGGCAGTTGAATTAGGATCCGGTTCTTATCATTTCAAATCAACCTTATTAAAATAATTATATGCGATCATTGCTTGTATTGTTACTTCTTTCTTTAAATATCTGTGCACAGGAAATTGACCTGGTACAAAAGCCCTGGAATGCTTACTGGATAACGGCGCAGGGTAAGGGAAAAGATCCATGGTCAATACAGGCCGAAGAGCAGCTCAAGCAATATGGCGTATATAAATTCCGTAAAACCATTCATCTTGAAACAAAGCCTTCAACCTATATAGTGAATGTTTCTGCGGATAACAGGTTTAAGCTTTTTGTCAATGGGAAATTGGTAGCTACAGGTCCAACAAGAGGTGATCTTTATTACTGGAATTTTGAAACCATCGACCTTGGTCCATATTTGTTACAGGGGAATAATACCGTTGCTGCATTGGTATGGAATGAAGGCAGGTTTAAGCCTGAAGCGCAGATCTCGTATATGACAGCTTTTATTTTGCAGGGAAATGGTAAAGCAGAAGAGCAGCTCAATACCAATGCATCCTGGAAGGTAGAGCAGGACAGCAGTTATGCACCCAGAGCTGTAAAAGTGACCGGCTATTATGTTGCGGGAGCAGGAGAAAATGTTGATATGAATCGTCATTTGGAGAACTGGCAATCCGGGGCATTTGATGATGGAAAATGGAAGAATTCAAGAGAAATTTTTAAAGGATTGACCAAGCAATCAGCGATAGATTCAAGAGGTTGGATGCTGGTTCCATCACCTTTACCGGCCATGGAGTTGAGCATGCAAAGGTTTCAATCCGTAAGAAGTGTTCAGCAGGTCACTGTGCCGGCAAATTTTATAGAAGGGAAATCTGCAGTTACTGTTGCGCCGAATACAAAGGCAACCATTTTACTGGATAATGGTGTGCTGACAAATGCCTATCCCACATTGTTATTTGCAAAAGGTAAGCAGGCAGGAATAAAAATCAGTTATGCTGAGTCTTTATACAAAGGTGATCCTGCGGTTTTAAAACAGAACTGGTTACCTATGTTGCCAAAAGGAAACAGGAATGAAGTGGAAGGAAAGATCTTTATTGGCAAATCTGATAGTATTATTTCAAGTGGAAACGATCAGCAGGAATTTACTTCGATGTGGTGGCGAACTTATCGTTATGTGCTGCTTGAAATTGAAACTAAGAATGAGCCTCTGATCATTCGGGATATGTTTGGAACCTTTACCGGTTATCCGTTTGAGATGAATGCAAGATTTAAAACAAATGAGCCGGTGAATGATACGATCATGCAGATCGGCTGGAGAACTGCAAGGCTCTGCGCAGTAGAAACCTATATGGATTGCCCTTATTATGAGCAACTGCAATATTTTGGAGATGCACGCGTACAGGCAATGGTCTCTTATTTCAACAGTGGGGATGACAGGCTTGCGAGGTATGCGATAGAACTTGCAGACAGGTCAAGACTTTCAGAAGGAATTACTTTAAGCAGGTATCCCACAGATCTTCATCAACAAATTCCAACATTCAGTTTGTGGTGGATAGGAATGGTGTATGATCATTTCATGTACCGGAATGATTCATCCTTTATACGTTCAAAGTTGCCGGGAACCAGACAGGTGTTGAATTTCTTTTCCACTTACCAGTC
Organism: uncultured bacterium; assembly: GCA_966112615.1. Taxonomy (GTDB): domain Bacteria; phylum Bacteroidota; class Bacteroidia; order Chitinophagales; family Chitinophagaceae; genus Flavitalea. Next base: position 3,233 of record CBHWDO010000009.1, on the reverse strand, counting down.
GGAAGATGGCAGGCTCAAAAATGTTCCTTACTGGTTATTTACTGACTGGGTGGATAATAAAGAGGGATGGAGTTATGGAATGACGCCGCAGGGTGCAAAAGGTGAGTCTGCGATCCTTGACATACAACTGATGTGGATCTATGAGCAGGCAGCTATCATGGAGGAATCTATGGGTATGAAAGAATACGCATTGATGTATCGAAAGCGTGCTAAGCAACTAGTGAAAAGCATTCAAAAGAATTACTGGAACAAGGAAAGAGGATTGTTTTCAGATAATGAAGAGATGAAGTTGTATTCACAGCATACGAACAGTCTTGCCATTTTATCAGGATTATTAAATAAAGCAGAAGCGGCAAGAGTTGCAGAAAATATGTTGAAAGATACTTCGCTTGCACAGGCATCGATCTATTACAAGTATTACCTGCACCAGGCATTGGTAAAAGCCGGCCTGGGAGCGGATTATATCAGCTGGTTAGGAAAGTGGAAAGAAAATATTCAATTAGGATTGACAACATGGGCTGAGATGTCGAATGTAGTGTCATCTAGATCTGATTGTCATGCCTGGGGTTCCAGTCCGAATATTGAATTTTTCCGAACCGTTTTAGGAATAGATGCGGCAGCTCCGTTTTTCAGTAAGGTGAGGATCGAGCCACGTCCGGGAGAGCTGGAATATGTCCAGGGTGAAATGCCGCATCCGAAGGGTAGGGTTTCGGTATCCTATCGAAAAGATGCTGCTATCGTGGAATTGCCGGTGGGTGTTGGGGGTGAGTTTATCTGGAAAGGAAAGAAAACCATTTTAAAAGAAGGTAAGACGACCATCCGGTTAAATTAGGGAAACAGGTTAGGTTAGCCATTCCCCCTGAACTTTTCGAAAAATTTTTCACAGAGGAATAGGAGACACAGAGGCACGGAGGAGTTTTACCACCTCCTAACTCCCAACTCCCAACTCCTCATCTCCATACCTCCTCACCTCCCCATCTCCTCCAAACTCCCTATCTTTGCCACGCATTTTCACTTTAAAACAACCAATCAATATGGGTAAATACCGCGCAGGAGTCCTCTATGGAGAAGATCTCAAAGCTTTGTACCAGGATGCAAAAGCAAATAATTTCGCATTACCGGCTGTAAACACTATTGGCACCAATACCATCAATGCCACACTGGAAGCAGCAGCAAGGGTTAATTCCCCGGTTATTGTACAATTCTCCAATGGCGGTGCTCAATTCATTGCCGGAAAAGGAATGCCAAACGATAATCTCCAGGCAAATATCTCAGGTGCTATCTCCGGTGCACTGCATATTCATAATGTTGCAAAATATTACGGTGTTCCCGTAGTACTTCATACCGATCATGCGGCCAAGAAATGGCTTCCATGGATCTCAGGACTGGTAGATGCCGGTGTTCAGTTTCATAAGGAAAAGGGTCAGCCTTTATTCAGCTCTCATATGCTGGATCTTTCTGAAGAGCCGATCAAAGAAAACGTTGAAACTTCAGTAGAATTTTTCAAACGCATGGCTCCTTTGGGAATGGGTATTGAAATTGAATTGGGAGTGACTGGTGGTGAAGAAGATGGGGTTGATAACAGTGGTGTTGAAAATGAAAAATTATATACTCAGCCTGCAGAAGTAGCATATGCTTACGAAGAACTGAAGAAGGTAGGAGAACTGTTTTCAGTGGCTGCAGCTTTCGGTAACGTTCATGGTGTTTATAGCCCGGGTAACGTTGAACTTCGTCCTGAGATCCTGAAGAACAGCCAGGAATTCATCCAGCAAAAATTCGGTACTGCAGAGAAGCCTGTATTCTTTGTATTCCACGGTGGTAGTGGTTCTCCTCAGAGCCAGATCCGCGAAGCGATCAGCTATGGCGCTATCAAAATGAATATTGATACCGACCTTCAGTGGGCATTCTGGGAAGGCGTATTGAATAATTACAAGCAATTTGAAGCTTACCTTCAGGGACAGTTGGGTAATCCCGATGGACCTGAAAAGCCAAACAAGAAGCATTACGATCCACGTGTATGGCTGAGAAAAGGGGAAGAAGCTTTCATCAAGCGTCTGACCGTTGCTTTCGAAGACCTGAACTGTATCGGAAGAAACGCATAAGATCTTAGACCTTATATTGAAAGGCTGCCTTAACAGGCGGCCTTTTTTTGACCATTCTCAAACTTCTTACTAACCGCGCTCATAACACAGGAAGGATAATGGAGGTAGATTGAACTATCACCAATAAAACCCCCTGTTATGAAATACATACTTGCGGCAACCGACTTTTCTCCTGCAGCCGACAATGCGATAAATTATGCGACCGATATGGCCCTCGCCATTCACGGGAAATTGGTGCTATTCCACGTATTCCAGGTTCCTGTAGTCTATTCTGAAGTTCCGGTGGCACCAAATCCCGACCTCATGCTCAAAGATGCCCAGGCAGCACTGGAGCTCATCAAGGATAAGATCATTTCAAAATTTGAAGGAAGGGTTGAAGTGGAAATTGCCATTAGAATGGGCGGATTCTTTGAAGAACTGGAATCTGTTTGTAACTTCTTCGAACCCTATGTTGTGATCATGGGAAGCCAGGGAACTACTGCGGCCGACAGGTTCGTATTCGGAGGTCATACAGTGTATGCCATGCAGCATATTCAATGGCCACTGATCACTGTTCCACCGAAAGCAAAATTCCTTTTCATTCATAATATCGGGCTGGCCTGTGATTTCAATAATGTGGTGGATACCATTCCTGTTGATGAATTGAAAATACTGGTGGAAGATTTTAAAGCATCCTTACATGTCCTGAATACCGGAAAGCCTGCTGAATTTTCACCTGATAAGGTTTTTGAATCCGGGTTATTGCAGGAAATGCTGGTGAATCTAAAACCTGAATATCATTTCATCTCACACGAAAATATTGATGATGGTATCATTGATTTTACTGATAAACACAATATCGATCTGTTGATTGTATTGCCGAAAAGGCATAGCCTGCTGGAGCGACTGGTGCGCAGAAGTCATACCAAACAACTGGTGCTCCACAGCCATATTCCTGTAATGTCTTTGCATTAACCATGATGACCTTGCCATGAAAAGTTACATTAAGAAGTTTATCGACATTAGCTTGTCGGACCTTCCGACAGTAGGCGGTAAAAACTCGTCCCTTGTTGAAATGTTTTCGAAACTTTCATCGAAGGGTATTCCAATACCCGACGGTTTTGCCACTACTGCTTTTTCTTTTGAAGAATT
>CBHWDO010000008.1:0-146298 GCA_966112615.1 uncultured bacterium | reverse complement strand
ACAACTCCGAAGGAGTTGGGCTGAATCAAAAACGCACCGTTGAACGGTGCGTTTTTCATTCAGCCCAACCTGCGATGCCGGTTGTTCAGCCCGGTCCGTTCAGCCCAACTCCTTCGGAGCTGGTCTGCCCGGTATTACAAATTCCGGATCCAGATATTCCTGAAGCTCACCAGGTCGCCATGATCCTGCAGGATGATCGGAAGCTTGTTTTCATGCTTGTCATATGAAGCAATCCCGATATACTGAGTACCTCCCCAGATGGCAACATTATTCTGGATCAATACACCATTATGAATTACGGTGATCCTTGCCTGGTCTACCAGGATACCATTCTCGTTGAAACGTGGAGCCTTGAAGATCACATCATAAGTCTGCCACTCACCTGGCTGCCTGCTGGCATTGGCCAATGGAACGATCTGTTTGTAGATGGAACCTGCCTGTCCATTTGAATAAGTCTTGTTGTTGTAATTGTCGAGGATCTGTAGCTCATAATTACTCATCAGGAAGATACCTGAGTTACCTCTTCCCTGTCCTTCACCTTTTACTACAGATGGAGCTCTCCACTCAATATGCAGCTGGCAATCACCAAATCCATCTTTGGTCCGGATCTCACCAGATCCCGGTTTAACAGTCATGGCTCCATTTTCAATGGTCCACTTAACTGCAGACCCATCTTTAGCAACCCACTTCGATGCATCTTTTCCATCAAATAAAACAATGGCATCAGATGGAGCATCAGCCGCAGTTTTACCTGGAGTAACCACTGGTGCAACCGGTGAATAGATCTCGGATAATTTGGGATCTCCGCCGGCGCGGTTTTGTGCATTGGATACGGCCGACAAAGCAACGCCGGCAAGCAATAAAGTCAGTTTAACGTTCATGTGATGTAGTTTGATTGGTATGTCTATGATTTATTAAATGTAATGTTTTTGATCATATCAGAAACCATGGCAGACAGGTCGTACTCATGTTTCCATCCCCAGTCTCTCCTTGCAACAGAATCATCGATACTCTGTGGCCAGCTGTCGGCAATGGCCTGGCGGTAATCAGGTTCATAGGTGATTTCAAAATCAGGGATATGTTTTTTAATCTCTGCAGCAATTTCCTTTGGAGAAAAACTCATCGAGGAAAGATTATAAGAAGTGCGGATGCTGATCTTATCTGCGGGAGCTTCCATTAATTCGATTGTTGCACGGATCGCATCCGGCATATACATCATCGGCAGGTAGGTGTCTTCCCGAAGAAAGCAATTGTATTTTTTGTGGTTGATGGCTTCATGGAAGATCTCCACACTGTAGTCGGTAGTTCCCCCACCCGGAGCCGATTTGTAACTGATCAACCCGGGATAACGGATTCCACGAACGTCTACACCGTAGCGCTGATGGTAATAATTACACCAGAATTCACCTGCAAATTTACTGATGCCGTATACTGTGGTAGGTTCGATAACGGTTTGCTGAGGACTGTTCTGCTTTGGGGAAGTTGGTCCAAAAACCGCGATACTGCTTGGCCAGTATACTTTATGAAGTTTTTCTTCACGGGCAATATCAAGCACATTCAGCAGTGACTGCATATTGAGATGCCAGGCAAGGTTGGGATTCTTTTCTCCGGTTGCGGACAGCATAGCTGCCAGCAGGTAGATCTGGGTAATGTTTTGACGGATCACCTGAACGTGAAGCATTTCCTTATTCATAACATCCAGTGAAACATAGGGACCGGTACCTTTTAATAATTCATTTTCTTCCCTTAGATCCGAAGCGATCACATTTGAATTTCCATAAATAGAGCGAAGCGCTAGTGTTAATTCTACCCCGATCTGACCGGATGCTCCGATCACGAGGATCTTTTCTTTAGTAGTATTCATTATAACAGGCTTATTGCAACAATGCGCAAACATATAAAAACCCGAGTACCTTTGTGGCATGGAAAAATTTTTACAGGACCTTTTTAATGGTCAATCATATAATGAAAAAAACTTCTTCCTGATCGCCGGGCCCTGCGTGGTGGAAAGTGAAGAACTTATCGACCAGGTGGCTGGCGAGGTTTCCCGCATGTGCAAAAACCTAGGCATCCCTTATGTTTTTAAGGCTTCTTACCGTAAAGCAAACCGGACCAGTGCCAACAGTTTTACAGGAATTGGAGATGAAACCGCCCTTCAGCTTGTTCAAAAAACCGGTCAGAAATATGGAGTGCCCACTACTTCTGATATACATGCGCATGATGAAGCGGCTCCTGCTGCCAAGTATGTTGATATACTTCAGATCCCGGCATTTTTGTGTCGCCAGACCGACCTCTTAATTTCTGCCGCAGAAACCGGTAAGATCGTTAACATCAAAAAAGGACAATTCCTGTCGGGTGAGTCTATGAAATTTGCAGTGGAAAAAGTAAAAGCGGCCGGAAATGAAAAGGTCATTTTGACAGAGAGAGGAACCACTTTTGGATACCAGGACCTGGTAGTGGATTTTAGGAATATACCGATTATGAAGAACCTGGGTTGCCCGGTAGTAATGGACTGCACGCACAGTCTTCAGCAACCGAATCAAACTTCCGGAGTTACAGGAGGAAACCCAAAGATGATTGGAACAATCGCCAAGGCAGCTATCGCTTCGGGTGCTGATGGATTGTTCATCGAAACCCATCCGGACCCTTCCTGTGCATTGAGTGATGGAGCAAATATGCTGCGATTAGACCTCCTGAAAGACTTGCTGAAACAACTATTGAGGGTGCGGGAAGCGGTAATCTAAATTAACTCAGTAAATAAACTTTTTTAAAAGGCTGCAAATCAAGAATTTGCAGCCTTTTTATTTTCTCGTATACTTTAGATCTAAGCTTATTTAAACCTTTGCTTTAAGCGTGGAACAAAAATACACTTTACATAAAACATATTAAGGAGTTCATTATTAATTTAGTACAGAGTAAATCTAAAGTAAAATATAAATCAAAAAAGGGAGCAAAACGCTCCCTTTTTGATGATGTATAGGACACCGATGACACTTAAAGCATTACTTTAGGTTTACTGTGTCAATATTGGTAACCTGTCCTGAAATAACACTCACTCCGGTCACTGATTTAGCCTTAAGTAAAGTATCAGATGGAATTAAAGCAATATCGTAATTACCTGCAGCTAATCCTTTGATTAGAAATGCTCCTGTAGTATCATTACTGGTACCTGCAATGGTATCCAGACCCTGGATGGCAAATATTGAAGTTCTGCTTGAAGCCGGGTCAACCACTCCTTTGATACTTCCACCTACTGCCTGCAGGGCCATTCGGATCACTGGCTTAAGGATGAAATTGTTGTTTCCTGTCTGGTTAACTGATCTTCCTGCATCAAAATCGAGTAGGATTACATAAAGCAACCCATTCTGGATATCCTGCTGAACATTCAGCTTCAATCCGGATTGCTGTCCGCTAGGAGTCTTCAAAGGATATGTAACTCCATCAACTACCACGGAGTTATTGTCTCCCAGTACCAACCTGATCTGGTGGATCCGGCCTGTCGGGATGACAGCATCCGCAAGCAGTGTGTCTTTGTCATTTACAAATTCAAGGAGATTGTAGATTCCTGGTTTTATACCCGGAAGTGTTTTCCATCCATTGGTGGTATCGCCATCGAAATTGACCTGGACTTCCCTGATGTCAACATTGACCTTGTCGTAGTCAGCGGGGTCATCGGTGAGTCGGACCTGGAGCCGGGCGGAACCCTGGGAGGAACTGTCTTTGGAATCGCATGCAATAAACGAGGAGGCGCATAAAGCTGCCGCAAAAAGAAGTTTGATTCTTTTCATAGTGTAATGATTAGAAACTACCATATGAAAGAATCGTACCAAAAACAGCAGTAAGGAAACTTACTGGTAGCGGAAAGGATTTCTGCGAAGGCTGAGCATATAGCGCTTCATATTCATCCAGAAAGCAGCTATAAAATATACAATAAGAGGCGAGCCGATGGTCAAAAATGAGATGTACACGAACCAGGTGCGTATACGGCTTGTAGGAATACCCATTCTTTCACCAATTGCCGTACATACTCCGAAAAGTCGCCATTCTATATAGTTCCTCAAACGGTTCATAATGTGAATTTAGAATATTTATGCAAAAGATGGTCCAGATAACTATCCTTTTGAACTCATTTTTAGGTAAATTCGCACAACTTTTTACAGGCGGTCGAATCTCCCTCCAAAAGGCCGATAACACCGTCATCAATGATTTGTTTATCAATTTAAAAAATATCAAGAATGGTTTTTGATCTGGACTTAATCAAAAAAGTTTACAGTGAGTTACCAGGCAAGATCGGGAAAGCCCGCCAGCTTGTTGGTAAGCCCCTCACCCTCGCAGAAAAAATATTGTATGCACACCTGTTCCAGGAACCTACTGCAGCATATACAAGAGGTAAAGATTATGTTGACTTTGCTCCAGACCGTGTTGCCATGCAGGATGCAACTGCACAGATGGCCCTGCTCCAGTTCATGACCTGTGGAAGGGAAAAGGTAGCCGTTCCGTCTTCAGTACACTGCGATCACCTGATCCAGGCGAAGAATGGTGCAAAGGTTGACCTTCAGACCGCCAATGAAACCAACCGCGAAGTATATGATTTCCTTGCTTCCATCTCCAATAAATATGGTATCGGTTTCTGGAAACCAGGTGCCGGAATTATTCACCAGGTAGTTCTGGAAAATTATGCATTCCCGGGTGGAATGATGATCGGAACAGATAGCCATACCCCGAATGCCGGTGGTTTGGGTATGCTGGCGATCGGTGTTGGTGGTGCAGATGCAGTGGATGTGATGGCCGGACTGGCATGGGAACTTAAAATGCCAAAAGTTATCGGGGTTAAACTCACCGGTAAATTGAATGGCTGGACTTCCCCTAAAGATGTTATCCTGAAAGTTGCCGGTATCCTGACCGTAAAAGGTGGAACCGGTGCAATCGTTGAATATTTCGGTGAAGGTGCTGATGCGATGAGCGCAACCGGTAAAGCAACTATCTGTAACATGGGTGCAGAGATCGGTGCTACCTGCTCAGTGTTTGGATACGATGATCGCATGGCCGAATACCTGAAATCAACTGAGCGTGCAGAAGTAGCCGCCCTTGCTGATGGAGTGAAGGAACATCTTCGTCCGGATGCTGAAGTGTATGCAAATCCTGCTGAATACTACGATCAGCTGATCGAGATCAACCTGAGCGAACTGGAACCGCATGTAAACGGACCATTCACTCCGGACCTCGCATGGCCTATCAGCAAATTTGCTGATGCTGTTCGCGCAAACAACTGGCCAGAAAAACTGGAAGTTGCTTTGATCGGTTCATGTACCAACTCTTCTTATGAGGATATCACCCGTTCTGCTTCACTGGCACAACAGGCGATCGATAAGAACCTCAAGACAAAAGCAGAATTCACCATCACTCCAGGTAGTGAACTGGTTCGCTATACTATTGAGCAGGATGGATACCTGGCTACCTTCGATAAGATCGGTGGCGTGGTACTCGCTAATGCCTGCGGTCCTTGTATCGGTCAGTGGGCACGTCATATCGACGATCCCAACCGCAAGAACTCAATCATCACTTCATTCAACAGGAACTTTGCAAAACGTAATGACGGGTTGGCTTCAACCCATGCATTCGTTGCATCTCCTGAAATCGTTACCGCATTTGCTATAGCAGGAAGTTTGACCTTCAACCCGCTTACAGATAAGCTGAAGAATGAGAATGGTGTTGAAGTGATGCTGGATGAACCAAAGGGTATCGAGCTCCCTCCTACCGGGTTTAAAGTGGAAGATGCAGGTTACCAGGCACCGGCTGAAAATGGTAAAGATGTTGAAGTGAAGGTTTCCCCTGAATCTCAACGCCTCCAATTGCTGGCTCCATTCTCCGCATGGGAAGGAACTGATCTTAAAGGACTGAAGCTCCTGATCAAGGCAAAAGGAAAATGTACTACCGACCATATCTCAATGGCTGGTCCATGGTTGAAATTCCGTGGTCACCTTGATAATATTTCTAATAACATGCTGATCGGTGCAGTAAACTATTTCAACGATAAAACTGATTCTGTAAAGAACCAGCTGACCGGTGAATATGGTGCGGTTCCTGCAACCCAGCGTGCTTACAAAGCGGCAGGTATCGGTTCAGTGGTTGTTGGTGATGAAAACTACGGAGAAGGTTCATCAAGAGAACATGCTGCAATGGAACCTCGTCACCTCGGTGTTAGAGCGATCGTGGTAAGAAGCTTTGCCCGTATCCACGAAACTAACCTGAAGAAGCAGGGAATGCTGGCATTGACATTTGCTAACAAGGAAGATTATGATAAAGTGAAGGAAAATGATAGCATTGATATCGTTGGACTGAACAACTTCACTCCTGGTAAGCCATTGACCATGGTATTGAACCATGAAGATGGAACATCTGATTCAATTGAATTAAACCATACCTACAATGAACAACAGATCGAGTGGTTCAAGGCAGGTGGTGCATTGAATGTGATCAGAAGCCAGTTTGCAAGTGCATAATCGGACATATTATTTATTAAGAAGGCTGCCTTAACGGGCAGCCTTTCTTTTTACTATTCTTCGTTGTACTGTTTCAACAATCCCTCGACCAGATCTTCCAGATTATCATCTGTCAGTTCCTCATCATAATTCAAAATAGAGTAATTCTCCACCAGGTCCACATCTGAAGAACCAGGCTTGAATCCTCCTGCAATGGCCAGGTATTGACTTTGAGTTTCTCCATCATTAAAGATCACTTTGTAGAGGTAGAATTTCATTGTCTTGCCGGCAAAATTCAGATCCTTTGTCTCAATCAATTCAGCTGATTCTATTTCGTAATCATCTTCAGCAATATCTAACATGTATGAATATGCGAAGTTCTCCTGAACAAGATATCTTGAAGGTATGAGGGATTGCTTCCCTTCTTTTTTGAGCTCTTCATAGAAATAGGCTCGCATATACTTATTAGTCATGATGGAATCAATGACAGCAGGTTCAGGAACCTCCCCAGCACGTACCAGTCCCAAAGCTACCTTGCGTTTTAGGTATGGATAGGTTGCTGCCTGCATCTGTTTCAACATAGAGATTGTTGCAGGTGATTTTATTTTTGATAACAGGTCAACCATTGCATAGGATCCGTAATCAAAACTTGAATCTGCATTGGTCCAGCGATACATTTGCTTTTTAGAACAATTTAAAAGCAGGGGTTCAAACTGCAGCAGCTGTTCCCTGCTGACCAGGGAAGAGTCGTATAGTTTTAGATATAGATCTGCGATCACTGGTCCCTGGTATTCATCATCACCAAGAGCTGTAAAAGCTCCAAGGTGTTTTATTACCAGTTTAGTAGAATCTGTCAGGTTATTTCTTGCTTCCCAGTTGATCCCTTCTTTAACCGGATTTTTTCTAAGTAATTCAAGTGATGTAAGCAAAGATTTTTCTGTTCTTAATTTACAGATAGCATCGATGATCAATAATTGAACTTCCGTATCTCCAGAAAACCTGCTAAAAGCTTTTTTGATCGTAGCAAGGTCCTTTTCTGTTATCGGAGCGACCTTCAGGTGATCCATGGCATCTTCCCTTGTTGCTGAATCTTTACTACTCAAAGCAGCAAGCATTGGCTCCAATTTATTCTTTGTCACACTGAATTCAATAACCGGTTTGATATACCGGAATTCCTTCATTAAACGATCAATATTGGATGAATTGATCATACTAGCAGAAGAAGATACATACAAAGTGATGATCTTATTTCCAGCCAGTAATATCCTGCTTCTTTCGAAGGTTCCGGTCTTTCCGATCCTCACCATCAGTTCCTTTCCCTTCATTTTTCCATTCTCAACATCCTTCATGTAGATCAGGCTGTCTTTTTCTCCGACAAAATTCTTGAGCTTATTCTTCCAGAAAATATCATTACTCAAGGCCCATTCATATTTCCCCAATTCAGCAATGGTCACGGAATGTGAAGTGCTGTATGCACTGTCATAGGTTGAATATGTAAAATCTTCTCCATCCTGCCTGATAAAATGAAATCTTCCAGGTGCAAAGGTTTTGAAAGTTGAAGACGAATCCGTTTGCAGGTTCCAGGTGATTTTTTTTGGTTCAGTCCATTGAAAGGACTTTACCATATTGATATAGCTTTCACCATTGAAATAATCTTTCTCCGCAATCGTCATTAAGAGTGCATTGGTATTACCACGAATAGATGAAAGAATGCGCAACGACAGGTGGTCATCATTAATATCATCTCCCCTGATCCAGGCTGCTGCATGCCCGTTCAAAGTGGTGTCCTTTAATTCCAGATTTTTAAAATTTTGCGACATATTTGTCAGCAAGTCCCTGAACAATGCACTATCGCTTGCAATAAAACGTGAGACCTTTGGCTGTTTGATCATCACAAAATTGTACCCACCACCATTGATATCAATCGCAGTAAAGGATTCAACATCCCAGGTTTCATCCGTCTTGTTACTGTATTCTTCACTGTATGTCCATTCACCCGGACCCTCAACTTTTACTCCCACCATTTCATTTTGAAAAGCATAGGTATCCGGTAATTCTGCAAAAGCATTTTTATTAAGGACAAAAGAATTGAAGAAGCGATCGGCCTCTTCCTGTGGTCCATTCTTTTTCAATGAATACACCATATTCAGAATGGCGGTCTTGTTGTGTAACCAAACCTGGACCCGCATGAACCCTGATTCAATGATCCCTGAGAATTCTTTTCCAATAATTCCGTCCTTATTTAGATCCTTTGATTTTATATTTTTTTGATCCTTGAACATATTCCTTGCAAGCCCCTGGAATAGTGAATCCCTGTTTCCACCAAGCTTTGTTGAAGAAATATTCATGGTGAAATAACCTGTACTGGTGAAAAGATCCATCAGCATTTTGGTATCAAGCAGGCCAAACATTTTTACGCTCGTTGGATTACCGGGCATATTCACGGAATACAGGCCATTCTTTTCCTTAACTGTTATCCATGGGATGGCTACTTCTTTGTATTTGTATTGTGAGGGTTCCAGTTTTTTGGAAGAAAAAACCGGTGATACTTCAAATCCTCTTTTCTTTAAAAGCCTGATAACTCCACTATCGCCGGCAAGGTGCGCAGCACCAACAGCAAAGAATGTGGGACGCAATGCAGACAAGCTATCCATACGCCTGGCCATCTTGATATTTCTTCTTACCAGCATCAGGTCTTTAACTTTATCGGACTCTGAAGAATAATTGAACAGGGCATCAATATCTTCACTCAGGTAGATCCTGATCATTTCTTTTAAAGACTTATCTACTTTTCCCTCGGCCTCATCATCTGATTTTACGATCAGGTCAAGATCGGATATATCGAATAAATTATCAGTCAATGAGGTCTGATCTGCAAGGTCTTCAATCCCTCCGATCCATTTACCCTGCTTTCTTGCAATGTTATAGAGGAAGGCATCCATAAAAGTCTGCATCTCTCCTTTCGACATATACTCCCTCACCCACTTATTCTTTTCCTTAAGGATATCTTCAGTGGTGATCTCTTCAGCATTCTTATTGAATTTTTTTGAAAGAGATTTTTTATACTTGTTGAATTCTTTCTCTTCCATTACATCAGATACCCTGGTGCCTTTTTCTTCCTTGAACATGAATTCCTTTACCATATGGGCGGCCATCTCCTCAGGATTCACTTCAATAGCAAGTCCATCAGTTTTATCGATGGCATGATATACTGAATCGCCAAACCGGAAAACTTCCTTATTGGTGATATGCATGGTTCCAAAAAGATAGGAAGGCTTCGTCAGTCCATTACCGGATATCTTCCACAACAGTGATTTAGCATGCTGCTGACCGAAGGAATTAATACTGAAAAATACAATGAAAGTTAAGAGCACAGGGGGTTTGGGCATATTTCGGGTTTAAGAGGTTTGAGAGGCTTAAGAGGTTTAGTCGAGGATCTCGTGTACACCATTAGTGATCTTCTCAGTTATTTTTGCAGTTGGAAGATCATTTTCATCTTCTCCAAATGGGTCTTCAATTTCTTCAGCTACAAGTTCAAGACTCGCCAGTACATAAAAGATGAATACCACTACCGGGATGGCAAGATATCCAAGCGTGAATACCATACTGAAGGGCAGAGTAAGAACATATATAAAGATGAACTTTTTGATGAAAGCACTGTAGGAATAAGGAATCGGGGTATTCTTGATCCTTTCACAGGCACCACAGATATCGGTGAACGACTGAAGTTCTGCATTGATAATGATAAGCTGATCGCCGGTGATCTTTTGATCGCGGTACATTTTGTTGATGCGGGTAAACATCATGGAGGCGACCTGGTTGGGAAGATGTTTACGATTATCAAGCCTTTCAAGTTCTGGATGATCTTTCACATCAAGGGCCATCCTGGTTTTCTCAGATTGAAGATGGTTTGATAAGATCCCGGCATACATCGGAATGATCCTTCTGAAAAAACCGCGGTCAGACTTATTATCCGGGGCAATCATTGCATTGAGTTTGATGGCCAGGTTGCGGCTGCTGTTCACCAGTCCGCCCCAGAGTTTTCTTCCTTCCCACCAACGATCGTATGCCGTATTGGTCCTGAAAACCAGTAGCATTGAAATCACAAAACTTAACAAGCTATGCATCATGGTGATCTGCTTCACCGGGCTTTCCTGTGGAAGTTTAAGATATTTCATTTCCAGGTAAGATATTCCCGCTGTGTATAAACCGATCACAACAAGTAAAGGAAACAATTTGCGAATGGTATCGGAAGTGTGTATCGTGAAAATAAATCTAATCCAATCTTTAGGGTTATAGGTGATCATGGTTGCTTGATTGATTGAAAAATTGCTGACAGCTCCTCATGCTGTTCAGTAGGTGCAGGGGATTGGCTGATCTTCTTTTTTATATTGGCAATGCGTTCTTTGAATACAGGATGGGTACTCAAAAAAGCAGAAGGCTCCTCTCCTTTTACAGATGACTGCAAAAGCTTCATTAATGAAACCATTCCATTTGCATCAATATGATTCCGGGTCATGAGGTCGATACCTTTATTATCCGCTTCCGTTTCGAGTTCTCTTGAATATTCAAGGCCCTTCAAAGCATCCGCCTGGTCTACCAAAACGCCTGCTATTCCTGCATTATTGCCGATGAGCAACGACAGGAACATTTTACGGGAAAAAGTTCTGAACAAATTTCTGAGAGAGTGACGTTCACTGATATGTGAAGCTTCATGACTTAATAAGGCAGCAAGCTCTTCGTATGAATTCATTTCCTTCAGGATGGCATCATGCACAACGATATTTCCACCGGGCAATGCAAAAGCATTTAGTTCTTTTTCCTTGATTACAGTGATATTGATATTGTAGGGAAGATCATAACCTGTTGCCATGTAAAAGCGGTTAAGCATCGACGTTAGTTTAGGGTCGATGGTATATCCTTCCATCATGGAATTATACATTTGCGATCCAAGATCTTCTTCCCATTCTTTGGAAATATTCCTGGCAATTTTTTCACCGATCAGGGGAATGATGAAAAAATAAGCCAGCAGGAAAATGCCTGCGATTGTTCCAAGTAAGGCCAGTGGCAGTACATATCTTCTTTTATGTGCCTTACCTCCCGTGAATCGTTTATGCCGGTAAATTCTCAGTACCTGGGAAATGGTAGGATCGTCACTGATCTTCAACCTTTGCATTTTGCCTGAAGTCCCGGGATAATGCAATTCAATTCCGGAAAGGGTTTGAACCATCGGTTCTACTCTATCCGCAAGCCAGTGAACATCCACGGGTTGATGGTCTTCATTCACATAACGTATGGAAATAGTGATGGAAGAAAAGATGAGGGTACAGGGGTAGCTGCGCTCATTGCTATCGGTGAAAATGCCGGTCATGGCATAAATTTAAACTATCTCCTGAAAAACAAAACCCTGCCGGAGGGCAGGGTTGTAAATATTTATTTGAAAGGCAATTAAGCTTTCGCTGGTTTGAAAGAACGGTCAGCGATAAAATATCCACCAAAAAGAATAGCGGTGAAGATCAGATCGCCCAGGATAAAGTTTCCGGCAAAACCATGAATAAGTCCACCATCACGATAGTATGCAATCGCATCTGCATAGCACATCATCAGTCCTTCGAAAGTCTTTGGACGATTGAATCCGCCTCCACCGATCCATACCAGGAAATTGGTGGCAATGAAGAAGATCAACGACCCTGAAACGGAGAAAAGGGCGATGTTTTTGAAATTAACTTTCTTCATCAGGAAGGAGAAAAGTGTGATGAGCAGGAAGCATCCGTAAACCATGAGTTGTCCTTCATAGAAACCCGGTGTGCTGGTAAATCCGAAAGCATAGAGCACCTGGTAAAAGAAATCTGACAGGAACAAACTCAATAATGGTAATGACAATGCCCATTTCTTATCGCTGATCATGGCGCCTCCGAAGAGTGCGAGTGCCATTTGAGGAGCGAAACCTGCGGGGCGTACAGGGATGATTCGGTACAGGGATGCTACTAAGATCAATAGAGCAAAACTGAGGATCGTATTTTTAGAAACTTTCATACAGATTGATTGGCAACAAAAATAAAAGAAAAGGCATGGAAACAATGAGCTGCATGCCCTTTTTTATTCAGACCTGTTAATAAGGTACTGTAGCTCTGTATATTAGGCTGTTCTGAATGGTATCAATTTTAATATGACTTCCTGAAAGAGCGGCAAAAGCTTCGCCGGAAGAGCGTTTCAGGGCCTCTTTTGAATCTTCGGTTACCAGGACCTCGCCTTCAAGAACAAGGAAAATATCGAGCGACTTAACCGGCAGGTCAATGGATTCCCCTGGCTTTGCATTGATTTCCGACAGTTCAAAATCCTTTGCGGGGGTATGGAAAACCCTTTCCTGCGCTACCATTCCAGAAGAACCTTTTAAAATATTAGGATGTGTTGCTTCAAATTTTACATGCTTCATGAGTTCAGCAACATCCACATGCTTGGTGGTTAGTCCTCCCCTGAGTACATTATCTGAATTGGCCATAATCTCGATGTTTTGTCCTTCGAGGTAGGCATGCGGCAAACCTGCGTCCTGGAAAACCGCTTCTCCCCTGTTCACTTTTACCAGGTTCAGGAGATATACTGAAAAGATCCCTCGATCGATGATACCCGGCTGGTTATAGGTAATGGAAGCACGGGCGGCCCAGAAATCAGGATGGTCTTTAGAAAGCTGACCCTGCTGGTATGCAGGAACGATGCGGTCGAGCAATGGTTGAAGTTTCGCGTTGACTTCTTCCTGCGGAAGTTCCATCACGGTGCGATAGAGTTCGCGGTAATTATTCTCTCCAAAGATGGGTTGAAGAAAATTGAGTTCAGGGATCTCGCTGAGAATCTTTATCATACTTTCTTCCGGACGGAATCCGTGCAGGAGATAAAATTCAGACAAAGCCATCATAAGTTCAGGCTTATGGTTATCATCCTTGTAATTCCTGTTGGATGCGTTGCGTGCGATGCCTTTTTTCTCTTCGGATTCAAATTCTTTTACAGCAGCGTCCTTTGTAGGATGCACCTGGATTGACAGCATATCTTTTACATCGAGGATCTTGAGCAGGTAAGGAAGCCGGCCAAAGATTTTTTCGGCATGTGCTCCAAGAACAGATGGATCTTTACTGATCAGGTTATTCAGCGTATATACATCACCGTTAGATTCAATAGTGGAAGGAGCATTATCGTGAGCACCCAGCCAGTATTCCGCAAAGGGTTTTTCACCGTTTGGTTCCAGTTTTAAAACGTTGGGAATATAGTTAAAACCACCCCAGGTATAGTGTTGAACAACACCGTTGATCGCAAAGACTTTCGTAGAATTAGGCATGAAAAAGTTTTGGCCAAATTACAAAACAATGGGATGCGGGAAAATCAAATCAAGGGCAGGCGGGCAGAATCTGAAGCTGTAAGGTTTTTAGTAATGAATCAATTCAGGGTGCTGGAGATCAACTGGAGATACAGCAGGTATGAAGTTGATATTATTGCATTGAGCAAGGGAGTATTACATTTTGTTGAAGTGAAAGGCAGATGGGGCGAGGGTTTCGGAGCACCAGAGCTAGCTGTTGATCAGAAGAAATTAAAACATATGCAAAAAGTTGCAAGGGCATATTGTGCACAACATCCATACTGGAACCAGATCCAGTTTGATGTAATTGGGGTGGAGTATAGAGATGGGAAGGTGGAGATAAGGTGGGTGGAGGATGTCTTCTTTTTTTGAGAAGGGCGAATGGAGAATGGGGAATGGGGAATGGGGAATATTGAGATGTTACCATTCTCCATTTCCGATTCTCCATTTCCGATTCTTCATCACCCCAGATGGCTCTTCATCTTCTCCACCATCTTATACGTCGCGGGACAATACTCAATATTCTGCTTGAATACATGAGCATAGTCGGTAAAAGGTTTTTTATTGTGATGCGGGAAGCCGGCACAGTCTTTTGGACGGATCGGGTAGATACTGCATTTATTATCGATAAGATTAAGGAACTGGCATGGCTGGTTGCGGTTCATCCAGTCGCCATTGCGGTCTTTATACAACCACTTTTCTTTGAAAGCATCTACAGACATACCAAAATGCATGCTGATCCTTTTGAGATCACCAGGAGTATATGTTGGCGACATGGTTTTGCAACAATTGGCGCAACTCAGGCAATCCGTTTCCTGCCAGGTTTCTGCATCTTTTTCGAGGATCGCTCTTGATAACCCACGTGGAGGATGATTTTCAAGCTTGGTAAGAAATCTTTTAAAGGCGGATTTATTCTGTACAACTTTCTTTTTGAAAGCTTTTAAATTGATCTTCTCCATGTAGTAAGGTAAGAGATGAATTTTTGTTAGCATTGCAAGCTAAATAAAATCGTTTACCAAAGAACATCAGCAGAAAAATATCATGTGGGAGCCCTATAAGAAAGGATTTAAAGCATACCTGCAATTGGAAAGGTCGTTGAGTGATCATTCCATTGAAGCGTACCTGCATGATATTGAAAAACTCACGCAATATCTTTTGCATACGGGAGATCTGAAAAATCCGGCCGATATTGAACTGGAAGACCTGCAGCTTTTTATTACTTGGATAGCGGAATTGGGTATGACCGCAAGATCACAGGCCAGGATCATTTCAGGAATAAGAGCGTTCTATAAATATTGTCAGCTCGAACAGATCACCCGGAAGGATCCAAGTCTGCTGCTCGAAACTCCCAGGATGAAAAAAGCACTTCCTGATGTGTTATCATTTGAAGAAATTGAATCGATCATTGCACAGGTCGATCTCAGCAAGGCTGAAGGAGAAAGAAACAAGGCGATACTTGAAACCCTGTACAGTTGCGGGTTACGTGTAACAGAACTGATCAACCTCCGCATATCAAATCTTTATCTTGACATTGGATTTATCAGGGTGATTGGAAAAGGAAACAAGGAAAGACTTGTTCCTATTGGTGATGCTGCAATCAGGCAAATCAATATTTACAGAGATCATATCAGGAGACACCAGGATATTAAACCTGGCAATGAAGACATCCTGTTTTTAAATCGTCGCGGTGCAAAACTCACCAGGGTAATGATATTTCTGATGCTCAAAGAGCTGGTAGAAAAAGCAGGCATTAATAAAAAGATCTCACCGCATACTTTCAGGCATTCTTTTGCAACACATTTGGTAGAAGGTGGTGCAGATCTTCGTGCAGTACAGGAAATGCTTGGACATGAAAGCATTACCACCACAGAGATGTACACGCATATCAGCAGGGAGTATTTGAAGGAGACGTTGAGGAAGTTTCATCCAGGGTATGGGGGGAAGTGAAGACGTGGAGACATGGAGACTTGGAGACGTGAATGGGCAGAACGCCCGAAGGGCGGGCTGAACGCTTAGTCTTTCTGATTTTTTTCCCAATTCTCCATTCCCCATTCTCCATTCCCGATTACCGATTACCGATTTCCCATTTCCCCACAAATAACTACATTTACGACCTCAAAAACCAACAACAATGAAGAGACTATTGACCATTGCATGCTTAAGTTTATTCCTGGCAGGTGAAGTTGATGCCCAGCCATTCAGAACTCCGCAGCCTTCACCAGGGCAAACTGTAAAGCAAGACTTTGCACTGTCGCAGGTAGAATTGAATTACTCTCGCCCGGCTAAGAGAGGAAGAGTTGTTTATGGTGACCTGGTTCCTTATGGAAAGGTTTGGAGAACCGGTGCAAATGGTGCAACCACACTGACTTTTGGAGAAGATGTGACCATCGGAGGTAAAAAAGTTCCAGCAGGAAAATATGGCCTTCTTACCATTCCAAATCAAAATGAATGGACCATCATCATCACCAAACAAACTGATGTAACCAGTCCTGCAGCATACAAAGAAGACCAGGATGTTGTACGTACCACTGTTAAGGCTAACAAGCTGCCTTTTACAGTAGAGCAGTTCATGATCGGTTTTGATAACATCAAACCAAACAGCATGGACATCTTCATTATCTGGGATGATGTTGAAGTAGCATTTCCTGTGACTTCAGATGTTGATACTAAAGTGATGGCGCAGATCGATAACCTGATGAACAAGGACAACCGTCCATATTTCCAGGCTGCCATGTATTATCTTGAATCAGGCAAGGATGCAAATAAAGCACTGGAGTGGATCAATAAAGCTTTGGAGCAA
Organism: uncultured bacterium; assembly: GCA_966112615.1. GTDB lineage: Bacteria > Bacteroidota > Bacteroidia > Chitinophagales > Chitinophagaceae > Flavitalea. The sequence continues at coordinate 129,668 of CBHWDO010000008.1, read as the reverse complement.
ACTCCGAATGCATTTTGGGTTCATCATCAGAAAGCAAATGCCCTCGCAAAGCTTGGCAAAAAGCAGGAAGCTATTGCTGCTGCCAACAAATCAATCGAACTTGCTAAAGCAGCCAAGAACGACGATTATGTAGCATTGAATGAAAAGCTGATCAAGAGTTTGAAGTAAACCGAAATCGATCATCGATAATTGAAAATGGGAATTGGAAACGGTTCCCATTTTTTTTTGCCAAGGGCTTCACCACGTCTCCATGTCTCCATGTCTACATGTCTCCACTTTCCACTGGCCCAATTTTTACACCCTTCCCTCAAAACAATGCCTATGCTAGCTATGAACTACCGCGGACCATTCAGGATCCGCGCGGATCGCGATAAACCTTATCCAGAAATTCTGCATCCGGGGGATGCAATTGTACGTGTAACAAGATCCTGCATCTGCGGATCGGATCTTCACCTTTATCATGGTATCGTACCTGATACAAGAGTAGGATCAACATTTGGACATGAATTCATCGGGATCGTGGAAGAAGTTGGTTCAGAAGTGCAAAAACTCAAAGTGGGTGACCATGTAATAGTTCCATTTAACATCGCCTGCGGTGGTTGTAACTTCTGTAAACAGGGACTTTTTGGAAACTGCCATGAATCCAATCCTGAAGCTACCGCTGTTGGCGGCATCTTTGGATATTCACATACTGCCGGAGGATACGATGGCGGTCAGGCCGAATATGTTCGGGTTCCTTACGCTGATGTTGGGCCCATGGTAATTCCGCCAGATATGGACCTTGATGATGCAGTGCTCCTTACCGATGTACTTCCGACAGGTTACCAGGCTGCAGAAATGGGAGGTATCAAAAAGGGTGATACGGTAATGATCTTCGGCGCCGGACCTATTGGAATTATGGCTGCTAAATGCGCCTGGCTATTTGGTGCAGGACGAGTGATCGTGATAGACCATCTTGAATATCGCCTTGATTTTGTGCGCAATTACGCACAATGTGAAGCATATAACTTCCGGTCATTGGGAGATCCTGTTCTTTTCGCCAAGAAAACAACCGGCTATTACGGTGCAGATGTTTGTATCGACTGTGTTGGAGGTGAGGCTGCAGGAAGCGCGATGAATACGATCCTTGGTCGTAAAACGCTGATGCAGGGCGGTTCTACAACAGCACTTCACTGGGCGATCAATTCAGTGAAAAAAGGTGGAATTGTTTCTATCGTGGGCGTATACGGACCAACTGATGCTGCCATTCCGATTGGAAATGTGGTAAACAAAGGTCTGACCATCCGTGCTAACCAGGCATCGGTGAAAAGACTTTTACCAAGGCTGATCGAACATATCCAGAATGGTATCATCAATCCAAAAGAGATCATCACACACCGTGTACCGCTTGAAGAAGTAGCAGATGCTTACCATATCTTCTCAGCAAAAAGAGACAATTGTATTAAAACAGTATTGATACCGCCAACTGCAATGGCATAAAAATCAACAGCTATGGAACAAAATCTTGAACAAAATCCTGAACAAAAATTTTCCCATATAAAAGGTTGGGGAATTGATGCAGATCCGGAAAATGAACCTACCTATCCAATGAAACACTGGACAGGCGATGATCACAACAGGCTGCATTATGACCGTCCAACACAACAGCCAGTTGATGTTGAGATACTTCATTCCAATGAACGTCCAAATGTTACGGCAGTTTTCGGTACAACGGTTCCACCTTCAGGTCTTAGCGGGCAGATTCGACGCTATGCTTTTCAACACAGTGAAAGCAGTTTCAAACACTGGCTTCCACTGATCATGGCCGATCGTGTGCAGGTAATTGAAGGAATCATCGATGACCTGAAACATGGAATTGTACCAAACATTTTTGCGGAAAAAGGCTGGAATGCTGAATGGAAATATAACAGGCAGGGATTGATCAAAAAAGTACTGGTTACCACTGCAGTAGTGGCCGCCGTTACTTTTATGCTAACCAGGAAAAAGAAATCTAACAGTCTTTTGTAATTTATTATCATGATAATTCACCTGGCAGGCAGACCTTTGTGCAACTTTTTATAAAGGATCCTGTTTACCAGGTGAATCTATTGTTCAACAGAAAAATATGATCATGATTGCAAAGACTTTTTTTATCGTTTCGGGTATTATCAGCGCCTTGTCGCAATCAATCAATTTTGATCTTGACAGTATTTTGAAAGATCCTTCCATTGAAAAAAAAGAAACCGGCAAAAATCAATTGGTTGCTACCGGATTTGCGGATAACAACAACAAAAGATTTATTATCGGTATAAAAAATAACCAGCTTCATGGTAACTGGACTACATTTTATTCCAACCAGTTAGCCTGTGATTCAGGTAGAATGGAAAAGAATCTTCCGGATGGATTGTGGAAGACCTGGTATCCCAATGGTCAACTTCGAAATATCCGCACCTACAGCGCCGAGAAATATGCATATGCCAAAACTGATCTGCGTAGAGGGCATCCCAAATTCCAGCATTATGTGATCACCCGCTACGCAAATGAAGGCAGGAACGTGGAGCAATTTTTCAAACCAAATTTTGATAAATCGTCCATCCAAGCTAATTCAACGCTGTTGGAGAAAATCAATTATAATACAGATCCTGAGCATCATGGAGAATATGTTGCTCCTTATTCCCAAAGCTTTCATCATGGCTTATTCATCAATTATTATGAGAATGGAGCCGTTAAAGATTCAGGAAACTATGAAAGTGGATTGAAGCATGGCTTTTGGAAAGAAGCTGTCAATGCCAATATGTATGGAACCGGCGTTTACCACAATGGCAATCGCTTTCACCAATGGAGGTATTTCGATAAGAATGGTGAATTAGTGTACACGGAGTACTATCGAAACAATGGAAAGATCCGCGACCGACACTATTTTAAAAAGTGATCTTTTTATTGAAGAATGGTTGAAGCAATGTTGCCAACAGAGGAACTGCTATGGCTCCAATAACATTCAACCAGAGGAATGAAATGATATCGAGAAAATAAACCCCGATGACTAATGCTTCTGCAATCAATGCAGCAATAAACACTGCATCTCCCTTGATCCATTTCATATAAAATGCAACCAGGAATACACCAAGTATAGTTCCGTAAAACCATGAACCAAGGATGTTAACTGCTTCAATCAAACTGTTACCAAGGTTATAAGACAATTGCGCAATGATGATACAAAAGACACCCCAGGCAAGGGTATAAAATCTAGACAACTTAAACTCCTGTTCCTGCGATAATGTTCTCTTCGAAAACTTCCGGTGAAAGTCAACAATGGTGCAGGATGCAAGCGAATTCAATGCTGCAGCAATGCTTCCCCATGAAGCAAGGAAGATCACTGCAATGATAAGTCCCACTAAGCCTGAAGGAATATAATCTCCAACAAACCTCAGGAATATATAATTGGTATCGTTCGCATCCTTATTACCCGTGGCTTTCTTCACCACTTCCTTCACCTCTCCTCGTATAACATTACTTTGTTTTTCCAAAGACTGAAGGCTGTCACGATACATTGAGATAGCATTATCATCATTCTTTTCCAATGCGCCCGACAATCCTATCGCAGTATTACGTTTTACTTCCTGAAGCGTTTTGAATTTTTCATTTAACCCATTGTATTCTCCGGCATAAGAAGAGGATGCAACCTGTTTCTCCTGTGCCAGGTTAAAGTAGGCTGGAGCCTGGTAAAACATGTAGAATGAAAAAAGCAATGCACCGATGAGAAGAATGGAAAACTGGAGCGGAACTTTTACCAATCCATTCATCAGCAAACCGAGTTTACTTTCGCGTATACTGCTGCCCGTTAGATATCTTCCTACCTGGGATTGATCGGTTCCAAAATAACTGAGTGATAAAAAGAATCCACCAATGACCCCACTCCAGATATTGTAACGGTCTTTCCAATCAAAACTTCCATCAGGTTTGATCCCGTCACTGATCACATTGAGCTTTCCAGATTTTCCACTGATATGTAATGCATCCGTGAAACTGATTCCCTGCGGTAACATCTTCAATACATAATAAGCCGCAAGAAACATAGCTGCATAAATGATGATGAACTGAATCTGCTGCGTATAGGCAACAGCTTTTGCACCACCAGTTACCGTGTAAATGATCACCAGTCCTCCCATGAAAATATTCGTGGTGTATACATCCCATCCAAGCATGCTGTGCAATACCAGTGAAGGAGCGATGATGCTGATACCTGTTGATAATCCACGTGATAACAAAAACAGAAATGAAGTGAATGTTCTTGTTTTCAGATCGAACCGGTCTTCGAGGTATTCGTATGCCGTGTAGATCTTCAGCCGGTGAAAAATGGGAACGAAGGTCACGGCCACTACTACCATTGCCAGCGGGATCCCGAAATAATATTGAACGAAACGCATCCCATCTGTGTATGCCTGTCCGGGAGCAGTAAGAAATGTGATGGCACTTGCCTGTGTACCCATGATACTCAGTAACACGATGAACCAGGGCATTTCCCTGTTGCCAAGGAAGTATCCATCGAGGTTACGGGAAGATTTGCTGCGATACACTCCATAGAGAATGATCAGCAGCAATGTTCCAATGAGTATGATCCAATCGAGTTGGGTAAACCGCATGCAATCAATTTAGCTGAAATGTTCAGTGAACATATAAAATGCGATCACCAGGATAACCAGTACAGCCAGCACTAAAATGTACCAGCTTTTCCAGCTTGAAAACAATGGTGATTTATCGCTCATAATTATCTTCTTCTTGAACCAAGTCCCCCGATCATGACTCCCAGCACAACGCCGATCAATAATCCAAGTGAAACTCTTTTTAGAAATAATCCTATGACCAATCCTGCAACAATAGCCACGATCATTGCGGTGTTTCTTCTACCCTGCTGGTTGTTATCTGCCATATTAGAATGCTGCTTTACGGTTCAAAGCTATGATATTAGCCAGTAACCTGTAAGCACCGGGTACACCTGCAGGCAGTTGACGGAAAAATACCAATCCTGTATAAACAAATTTGCCTTTACCATAATCAGTGATTAGCAGACTTCCATTCAATGAATTTTCATTTGGATCATTCATGGCAAGTGGTAATTGATAATGTGGATCAGCCTGGTCAGCAAAATAAATTCCGCGCTCCTGTACCCATCCTTCAAAATCATCCTTGGAGATCTTATTTGGGAAATTAAATACAGGATGATCCCTGATGACCATCTCTACCGGTGAATTTTCGTCTGTAACCCTTCCTCTTGATATATTGAAAGGATAAGGACCAATCTTGGCTTTCACCGGGCCGATCTGGCTGTTAGTATTATATTGAACGATGAGGTTACCACCTTTGTTCACATAATCCATCAACACATTGTATCGCTGCTGTAACCAGCTATGCACGTTATAAGCACGTACACCGGCAATGATGGCATCAAATTGTGCAATATAAGTTGAAGTGATATCCTTTTCTTTTAAATAGGTCACTTCATACCCCATCTGCTGCAATGCAACAGGGACGCGGTCTCCGGCTCCTTCAATGTATCCAATCTTCTTACCGGATGTTTTCAGATCGATATTGAGCAGTTTAACTGCATCAGGATAGAAATAGTGAATATTAGGAATATGGTCGTACTTAATGGAAGTAGCCGTAAGATATGCTGGTTGCAACTCCTTACCATTTTTCAATTCTGCAAATGCCTGCAACTGCATCTGTCCATTCTTCAGCATATCAGTGTTGCTGATGGTAAATAGGTAATCCTTATCATTTCCTGCAGGAAGGGTAAGTGAAGCATCTTTATTCTCATATTGCTTGCTGCCCATTCTCGCATATACATTGGCGTTATACCCGTTGATTGCCTTGTTGGCATGAAGGTTAACGAGCATATCTTTTTTCTGCTGCTGGTTATTTCTGAACACCAGGATACTCGGATCTGTAGTAAGTGTTACTGCAGGAACAATAGTGAGTGGTTGATACAATTCACCTTTTACAGGATCAGTGTACTTATATTGAACAGGTTTTTCAATTTGAATCGGCTCTCCTTCAATCACCAGATCAAATTTGATGGTAATGGCTGGATCATTCCAAGGTTTGCCGATCATTTGCTGGTTATTGACAACAAAAGATGCATCCTGCATTTTCTCCACGATCCAGTAAGGATGAGATACCGTTATAGAATCAGGGATTGCAAACCCTCTTTGCATGGTAAAGTTTGCATTGGACTGTAAAGCCTTATTGAAGGATGTATCGAAATTTGACACAGCGATTTTCCTGAGTTCAATATTTGCAGCAGAACGATTGATCACATTGAAATTGATTCGAACAGAATCTCCCTGGATCGCATATTCATTATTGGTGGTGCCTTCCAGGAATAATCCTGATGCCCTTTCAATGATCCTGTCGATCTCGATGAGTTTGCGTTCTTTCCAGTAAGATGATGGAATGGATTTGATCTTCTTTTTCAAAGCAACCAGTGATCTCAATGATGAAGATGGATTGAAAAGCGAATAATTCTTCATCACAGAATCAATATCCTTTTGCAAAGATGCATTTATCCTGTTCCAGCTTACATCAATGCCTTCCATGATATCATTCTTCGCCTGTTCGCCTTCCCATTGGGTAAAGAATTCATATGAACTTCCTCTTGATGCCGGCACTCCAAATCCCTGGCTCTTATGCTGGGAGCGGCTTGCAGCTGCTATCTCACCATAACTGTAACCAAGAATTGGATTATATCCTCCAACATCGATCTTTAACTGATCAGGAGCAGTTGTATTGTTTCCACCAAAATTGAAAGTGTTCCAGAACAGCCTTTTGGCCTTCCATGGACGCACGCCATATTTAAATTGCTCCGGAAATTTTGTACTGTCTGCTGCTGCAATAAATGCACGATGTGCAATCACGGCAGAGGCTGAATGCTGTCCATGACCAGCACGCTCATCTTCCGGGAATCTTGTAATGATGATATCAGGTTGAAAATTCCTGATGACCCACACTGCATCTGCCAGCACTTTATTTTCATCCCATTTTTTCAAAGCTTCAGTAGTGCTTTTACTAAAGCCGAAATCATAAGCTCGTGAAAAGAATTGTTCTGCACCATCTACTCTTCTTGCTGCCAGTAACTCCTGGGTGCGGATCAATCCAAGATCAATGCCCTGTTCATCCCCAATCAGGTTTTGTCCGCCATCTCCCCTTGTCAACGATAAATATCCTGTTCTATACTGGCGTTCCTTGGCCAGGTATGCGAGCAACCTGGTATTCTCATCATCCGGGTGTGCCGCGATATAGAGCACGGAACCAAGCACTTTGAGCTTCTGAATATCATTGTAAATATCCGCAGAATTATAAGGCTGCTGGGCTTTGGCAAATGCAGAGACCAGCAGCAATGCAATCATTAGTCTTTTCATTTCGATGTAAATTGGTTAAGGGTACTATTCGCCGGCCATAAATACCGCATTGCAAAACAGTAGCTTCCCGTTTTCCCAGAAACTTCTGAACAATGGGTTATCGGCGAGAATGATCACGCGACCGCGACCAATCTCTTTTTCACCGAACAGCATTCCGTCCTTCAATTTCTCTTTTGCCTTGACACCGGCAAAACCGCTCACATAATTATCCTTCTTTAAAATTCCCACATTCCATCCACCATCTTTGATGAATTCATAGATGTTATCATCCTGTTTCAATGTGTAGTAATTATTTGGATAACCAAATCCTAATGGATGTGTATTATCAATCTGGACTTTGTAAATAGAACCTGGTGTGATGTTAGAAACATAATCACGCTCTCTTTGTTCGTAGATCTTCAGTGCGCTATAGTCTTCTTTCTTATCCTTGTCGTCATCTTTCTTGTCTTCCTGCTTAAGTTTGAAGCCCCAGTCGCCGCGTGACAATTGTGCTGCTGCATTTTCAATGGCAATAAGCTTTCCACCGGCATTCACCCAATTCTTTAATGCTTCAGTAAAATTTTTATCATTCAGGGAACGATAATATCCATCAGGCATGATCACCACATCAAGACGCTGTAACACCGCTGCATTCAGGTCTTCCACGTTGACAACGTTCACAGGGTATTTCAATTGCTGATCAAAGAAATGCCAGATCTCGCCAAAGCCTAATGATGAAGTCTGTTCACCCCCCAGCAATGCAATGCGTGGAGCATTCAGCACTTTCACTTTATCAGATCCAAGGTCAAAACCTTTCTCAACAAATCCTGATGTCAATGGAGCAATATTGATATTTGCCAGCACTGCAGCATCTGTAACTATTTTGTCGAGTTGCGCTGCAACATTTTTATTACCACTTTTTGGAATGATCAGTGCGCCTTTTTCAAACTGTAACCCGTTTGCAGTAAATGGCTGCTCGGCAAAACGAACACGCACACCTTTCTTCAACACTTCAGCAAGGAATTGTGCACTGTTCAATCCATTCCACTTTATCGCATATGCATATACGTTAGTTGGAACAGTGGTAATCGGACCAACTGGCAATACCCTGCTCTTACCGATCGACGGTACATTTGCATTCACTCCGTAGGTAGTAACTCCAAACATATAAGGAACACTCCATGCAGTGATATCATAGGTAACGGAATCAGTCAGCTTAGGATTCTTATCAAACAGAACCTTTAACAGTGTTGAGTTTGGCTGGTTGGTATTAATTACGATATCGTTTCCATCAGTCTTGAAACTCTCTGATTTACCTGTTGCATAATTCACTCCGCTTAGAGATGCGCTATTGGTATATGACCAGTCGATCGCGTTACGATCCAGCATTTTGATCAGCCTGTCGAGATTATCTCCATCTGATTTTTTGATCACATATGATTTGTATTCAGCGCCAGGATTATTTCTTGCCTTATCATAAAAACGAATGAATTCATTCACCAGTTTCTGAGCATTCTTTGAACTGATCTCAACTGTAGAAATACCTGTTGTGAAGTGATGCGCCACACGATCATTCAAGGTAAGTGTATCGCCATCTTCAATGATCACAGCTGTTCCGCTTCCAATACCACCCTGCTCGTAGGTCATACCAATCGCACCTTTATAAATAGGATAAGTATCGCCGTATGAAGGATAAAGAAGATCAAATCTTTCTTTGGTAAAATACAACCAGCCCTGTTCATCAAAATATTTAGCATGGTTCTTTCCAATGGTGGTCTGGAATTCACGCTGCCATGGCGTGATCACTTCATGGAATGGCTCTGCTGCCGGTGCGAAATAATATGGTTCGTTGTATCCCTGTTCGTGGAAGTCAACATGCACGTGGGGCAACCACTGGTTGTACTTAACAATGCGCTGTTGGGATTCCTTTTGAGACTGCCATGCCCAATCACGGTTGAGGTCAAAATAATAATGGTTTGCCCTTCCTCTTGGCCATGGTTCGCGATGTTCACGGGTGAAAGGCTGAGGGTTTGGCTGATCACCAACAACCGAATTAAACCAGTTCACATAGCGATCTCTTCCATCCGGATTGATACATGGATCCATGATCACGATGGTATTCTTCAGGTATTCCTTTGTTTTATTGTTTTTCGGATTGACAAGTTCATAGATGGTCTGCATGGCAGCTTCAGAACTGGAAGTTTCATTACCATGAACGTTATAGCTAAGCCAAACGATAGCAGGCTCATCAGTAGAAGTGCTTCCTTTTTCAATGCCTGCATTTGCCAGGTTATGCTGGCGTATGGTTTCGAGCCTTGGAAGATTATCGGTGTTCGCGATATATGCCAACAATAAAGGACGACTTTCATTGGTTTCACCATATTGCTCCAGCTTCACCATATTCGGTACAGATTCCGCAACATGTTTAAAGTAGTTGACTACTTTAAAATGCGGAGAATATTTAGATCCCAGGGGATAACCTAAAAATTCGGAAGGAGATTTTAATTGAGCGAAAGACAGCAATCCTGCGAGGTTAAGCAGGAACAGCAAGAAGTATTTCTTCATATGTTAGGATGATAGGTCACGAAAATAAGGAAACCAACCTATTCATAAATGAATTAAAATTGGGGTTATGATGAAGAAAATAATCCTGGGACTGGTGATCATGTCCGGTATTTCCTGCGGCACATCAAGGAATGCTTATGATGAAAATTACCGGCTTCCATTCGATCCCTATAACTATAAAATTGTAAAGAAATACGAAGGAAGTTCCGGGGCAGTGGTATCTGCTCATCCCCTGGCCTCAAAGGCAGGTGCTGAAATGCTGAAGAAAGGTGGAAATGCGGTGGATGCAGCAATTGCGACCCAATTTGCACTGGCCGTAGTTTATCCCGGTGCAGGAAATATTGGTGGAGGAGGCTTCCTGGTGGCACATTTAAAAGATGGTAGAAATGTTACCATTGATTTCCGTGAAACAGCACCGGGCAAGGCACACCGCGATATGTATCTTGATAAGAATGGAGCAGTAAATCTTGATAAAAGTCAGAATGGCCATTTGGCTGCGGGAGTTCCGGGAACCGTAGCAGGAGCTTTTAAAAGTTTGCCATATGCAAAACTCAGCATGTCGGAACTGATCGCGCCAGCCATTGCCCTGGCTGAGAAAGGATTTGTAATTACCGATGGAGAAGCAAGGAGTTTAAATGGAACCCGAGCCGAATTCCTTAAATACAATACTTCCATCCCTGCACTGGTTTCACAAAAAACCTGGAAAGGCGGCGATACTTTGATCCAGAAGGATCTTGCCGAGACCTTAAAGCGCATCAGTAAAGATGGCATGAAAGGATTTTACGGAGGGAAAACCGCTGACCTGATAGTAGAAGAAATGAAGCGTGGCAATGGTTTCATTACACATAAGGATCTGAAAAGATACAGGGCGAAGGAAAGAAATCCCGTGGTCTTTGACTATAAAGGATACCAGGTAATTACCATGGGATTGCCCAGTGCTGGTGGAATACTTTTACCACAACTACTCATTATGGTTGGCAATAAACCGTTGAAGGATTATGGACATAACAGTGCAAAAGCCGTGAACCTGATGGTGGAAGCAGAAAGAAGGGCATATGCCGACAGGGCGAAATACCTGGGAGATCCGGACTTCGTGAAAGTACCGTCGCAACTGGTTTCAAAAGAATATTTGGAAAACAGGATGAAGGATTTTGAAGCGGGGAAAGCTGGCAATTCTAAAAATACTGATGCAGGGGTTTTCCCTGAAAGTGAGGAGACCACGCATCTCAGTGTATATGATGCTGAAGGAAATGCAGTGGCTGTTACCACTACACTCAATGGCTCTTATGGAAGCAGAACTGTTGTGGGTGGTGCCGGCTTTTTATTGAATAATGAAATGGATGATTTCAGTGCAAAAGCCGGGGTTCCGAATATGTATGGTGCAGTGGGGTCAAAAGCTAATGAGATCCAGCCAGGTAAGCGAATGCTGAGTTCGATGACGCCAACCATATTATTGAAAGATGGAAAACCGTTTCTTGTGGTAGGAACACCGGGTGGTACAACCATTACCACATCAGTGTTTCAGAGCATCGTTAATGTAGTGGACTTTGGAATGAATGCAGATGATGCAGTTAATAAACCTAAGTTTCATCACCAATGGCTTCCGGATGAAGTGTATGTGGAAAGAGGATTTTCTTCTGAAGTAATAGACGAGTTAAAGAAGATGGGTTATAAAATTGTTCAACGTGGTTCGATTGGAAGAACTGAAATGATCCTTATAAGAGATAGCAAGGTTGAAGCAGTGGCGGATAAGCGGGGTGAAGATGCGGTGGAGTCAGCGGGAGAAAAAAGTAATTAATGAAAATTGATTATAAAATATTCCCTAAACCAGTTCAGCTATATACCATTGCTGCACTGGGAATTATGGCCCTGACCATTTTGCAGGACAAGCTGGAAGCTGGAGTTCAGCAGTTTGCATTTTATTTCTCAGAGTCTACATTGTTCAGCAGCTTCTGGTTATTGTTCATTCCGCTACTGGCTATTCAACTAAAACAATTTCAAAGAAAATACCTACTGTTATGGATACTGGTTCCAGCCGCTTTTCATATACTGATATATCCTTTACTGATCTTCATAATTTCTGGTGTCTTCCTTGATCATACCTTTCAGATCAACCAGACTTTCCGTTTTGCGATCAGTAATTACCTGTGGACTGTAGTTTTTATTTATAGTATCCAACCCCTGATTATTGTTTTTAGCCGGACAAAGAAGGAAAAGAAAAATGAAGTGGAGACTGTTCAAACTTTATACATCCGCGAAGCAAACAAAATACATTCAGTCACTTGTTCGGAGATCCAGTACATAACAGCAAATTCACCATACCTCAATATCATTACCGTTCAAAGGAAATTCTTACATAGTGCTACCCTCCGAGATATGGAAAAAGCTTTAGGAGCCAATTTTGCCAGGGTGCATAAATCTGCCATCGTAAATATAAAATTCATTCAATCCATGGAATCAAGGCAGAATGGTGATTATGACCTTATCATGAAGGATGGATGTTCTATCCGTGCCAGCAGAAATTATATTGCCGTGCTTAAGGAAAAAATGGTCACAGGATAATACACCATTCACTCATCTTACCACTTTTTGTTTGACAGCCTTGATGTAAATAGGCAATTTACCGTAAAAAAAAATGCGGATAATCTTAGGTCTATTGTTGTTGATTTCCTGTCAATCCAAAACACAGCAAAGAGTTGGCGGTCAGTTTGAAAATTCATCTGCTACTTACCAGAAACTTCCATCCCTGCTTACATCTACAGATACTTCAGAAGGCTGGAAAGAAGCGGGACAAAAGCTGGTGATCTCCGGAACAGTATTTAAACCTGATGGAAAGACTCCGGCGAAAGATGTGATGATCTATTATTATCACACTAATACTTCCGGGAAGTATTTACATGATCCCGGGAAGAAACGGAGTATGGCGCCAAATGAAAAAGGTCAGACCCATGGATATCTAAGAGGTTGGGTCAAAACCGGGGCCGATGGAAAGTATAGGATTTATACTGTCAGGCCGGGAGTATATCCAACAGGTGATGAACCGGCACATATTCATTTAACTGTTAAGGAACCGAATCTAAATGAATACTACATCGATGATATAGTTTTTGATGACGACATTTTATTAACTGCCGTTCGAAGAAGGAAACTGGAGAATCGCGGAGGGTCTGGAATAGTAAGACTTCAAAAGAAGGAAAGAATTGAGTATGGTCAGAGGGATATACTGCTCGGATTGAACATACCTGGTCATCCTTCTAAAATATCAAAACCTGTTTCCGGAAATAGTGTTGGCGAAGAAGTTTTTTCATATATGCCCTATCATGTATGGGGACCCGATAAAGGCTCACGAACCTGCCCCGTTTGCAAATACGGGAAAAACTATGGCATTTTGTTTTTCAGCGGAAAAAATACAGATTGGAACGCTATTGAAAAATGGATATCCTTTTTGGAAAAAGAATCAAAAATGAGGAATGGTCAATTGAAATGTTACTTTACCTGTGAAGCAAAACCAGTATCGGAGGTAGTATCGAAACTGGAAAACATAGGAAAAATTCTGAACATCAAACAGGTCGCCCTTACCTATGTTGCATCCTTTGATGATGAAGCATCCGAGATAAAATATAACAATATCAATCACTCGGTTGAAAACACATTCATAGTTTATAAGAACCGCAGAATCATTGGAAATTTTTCTAACCTGGAGCCAACGGAGGAAAATTTTGAAAAGCTTATTGAATTGATTAAATGAGAGGTTAATATTTTATTGATCAGTTATCAGATATCTGATAAAAAAATATTATACTTCTACACTTCATCACTTCTTCTCTTCCCCATATATCTTCACCTCCACAACTCCCCCTTTCTTCCATCCTCTGTACATCCCTTCCGTATTGAATGGCATCGCGATATTACCATTTTTATCCAGGGCGATCAGACCGCCATCACCACCCAATGCTCCAAGTCGCTTCATCACCATCTCGTTTGCTGCTGATTGTAAAGGCATTTTTCCAAATTCCATCATATCACTGATGCTTTTGGCCATCACCAGCCGGATGAAATATTCGCCCCAACCGGTACAACTGATCGCACAGGTGGCATTATTGGCATAGGTTCCTGCACCAATGATTGGCGCATCTCCTACCCTTCCGAATTTCTTATTGGTCATCCCACCCGTACTGGTAGCTGCGGCAAGATTTCCACTCATATCTAAAGCCACAGCACCAACGGTTCCATACTTGTAATCATAGAACCCCGGCTGTTTCAGCCCTGCCACTTTCTTTACTGTATCGGCATGATCCAGTTCCACTTTTAGACTGTCTTTAGCTTTGGCAGACTCAAGTCCTTTCCACCTGGCTTCTGTATAGAAATATGAAGGATCAACGATCTGCAGTCCCTGCTGTTGCGCAAATTGCTCAGCTCCCTTTCCCACCATCATCACATGTTCACTTTTTTCCATCACCGCCCTGGCAGCCGTGATGGGGTTCCTGATCACCGTTACCCCAGCCACCGAACCGGCCGCAAGTGTTTTTCCATCCATGATCGAAGCATCGAGTTCATTCTTTCCTTCGTTGGTGAAAACAGCACCCTTTCCAGCATTGAATAAAGGATCGTCTTCCAGTACCCTCACTGCTGCCTCCACTGCATCAAGAGAAGTCCCTCCCTTTTCAAGAATGGCATAACCCTTGTCCAGTGCACGTTGCAGGCTTTCTTTATAAGCTTTTTCGCGCTCAGGCGTCATCTGGCTTTTCAGGATCGTTCCGGCACCTCCATGGATCACCAACACAGGCTGATTTTTCTTTGCCTGTCCTAATGCGGCGTTAAATACCACCATCCATACAAATATTTGTAAGAATCTCATGTTTATAATTTTCTGTGAAGCCTGCAATATATACTTTTATAAAGTTCAGACATCTGTAACTATATGGTATTGAATTTGCTCAGCGAAACCGAATCTATAACTTTGCAAACCAATTTATAAGCCCCTGAAAACATTCTGGAAAATATCCCGGACGGTTTTGCTGGCGTTGATCGGATTGATCATCCTGGCCTGGCTGCTTATACAAACAACTTTCGTACAGAATTTTATCGTTCACAGGGTTACCCGTACACTCTCCAGGAACCTGAACACCACCGTACAGATCAAACATGTTGATTTCGACCTGTTCAATAAAATGCTGCTGGAAGGGGCCCTCATTAAGGACCTTAGAAAAGACACCCTTTTGTATGCAGGTAAAGCAACCGTGAACCTGACCGACTGGTTCTTCTTTTCCGACTCAATCGAATTGAAATATATCGCACTGCAGGATGCAGTCATACACCTTAACCGCACGGACTCTGTCTGGAATTACCAGTTCCTGATCGACTATTTCTCAAGTCCTGCACCAGCCAAAAAACAAAAGAAAGACATCAACCTGGTGCTTAACCAGCTTGAACTCGACAATATTGCCATCGTTCAGAAAGACGGTTGGAGAGGAGAAAATATGTCGGCAGTAATTGGCTCCCTCGACCTGAGCACCGATGTGTTTGACCTGAAGAACCACCGTATCGTTATCAATTCTCTATCGATCATAAAACCTTCATTTGCGATCTACAATTATGAAGGTAACCCTGCCAGGAAACCAAGACCTCCAACGGAAGAAGAAGAATTCATCAACGATGAAAAGAATCTTCGCTGGAACCCGGAAGGCTGGGATGTCAGCATCAAAAAGGTTTTGCTGCGCGATGGAATATTCAGCAGCGATGTTGATAATGGACAGGAGCCACTGCCCTATTTCGATGGACAACATATGCAGTTTGCTTCCATCAATGCCGATTTTCAGAACGTTCAATTTGTAAAAGACTCGATCAAAGCAAAGATCCAGTTATCAACCAAAGAAAGAAGCGGTTTCCTGGTCAGAAAACTTGCGGCCGACATGCGCATGCACCCGGAAGCAATGGAATTTGCCAACCTCGACCTCCGCACCAATAAAAGTTACCTCCACGATTTCTTCGCAATGCGATACAGCACATTTGATGATATGGCTTACTTCATATCAAGAGTGCGCATGGAAGGCAATTTCAATAAATCGGAGATCAATAGTGATGATATTGCATTCTTCGCTCCGGAACTGAAAGACTGGAAAAAGCAGATTGTTGCCAGTGGTTCAGTGAAAGGAACTGTAGAAAATCTGAATGCCAAAAACCTTATGATCTATGCCGGTTCTGATTCTTATGTCAATGGAGATGTAAGCATCAGCGGTTTGCCGGATATTAAGAAAACATACATAGATTTTGTTGCCCGCGACCTTCGAACAACATACCCGGATATCGTAAAATTTGCTCCCTCCATTAAAATGATCACCCAGCCAAGGCTGGATAAGATCGGGTTTTTGAGGTTCACCGGAAACTTCACAGGGTTTATCAGTGACTTCGTAAGCTATGGTACATTCAGGACCAATCTTGGCGTTCTGACAACCGACCTTAACATGAAGATCCCTGACAACGGCCCTTCGCGGTATTCCGGAACACTCAAAACTGAAGCATTTCAACTCGGTCAATTCATTGACAACAGCCAGTTCGGTAAGATCTCCCTGAATGCATCCATCAAAGGTGTTGGACTGAATGCAAAATCACTCAATGCGGAAGTTGATGGAAATATCCGGCAGTTTGAATTCCAAAATTATGCATACCAGCAGATCACCGTCAAAGGAGCCATCAGGAAAAATAAATTCAATGGTGAATTGGATATTAATGATCCAAACCTGGTTGCATCCTTGAATGGAGATATCGATTTTACCGGCAAGCTCCCCGTATTCAATGTACTCGGACAAATTGAACCAACCAGTTTAAAAGCGCTTAACCTAAGTAAAGACAATATAGAATTCGGAGGAAAATTTGATCTGAATTTCACAGGCGACAACATCGACAATTTCCTCGGTACTGCCAGAGTTTATGAAGCAAGCATTTACCGGAATGGCGTTAGCACTGGGTTTGATTCATTGATGATCACTTCCTCCATTACAAATGGACAACGATCGATCATTGCACAAAGTAATGAGTTTGATGCAGCACTGGTGGGACAGTTTTCTTTAAAGGATCTTCCAAATTCTGTGAGAAGTTTTCTTCAGCAATATTATCCTGCATATATCAAACCTGGCAAGGAAAAACCCAAGAACGAGAATTTCAGTTTCGTGATCACTACAAAAAATGTAAGTGAATATTTGAAATTATTCCAGGACCAGGTAGAAGGGCTCAATTACAGTACGATCAGCGGAAGTATCAACACTTATGAAAATAAATTAGATCTTACTGCAAGTGTTCCGTCGTTAAAAGTGAGCAATATCCTGTTAACGAATATCGACCTGAATGCAAAAGGAAATTACGATAGCCTGAATGTAGAAACACGTGTGTATGATGTAGCGTTGAATGACAGCCTGCATTTCCCGGATACATATGTCAAGATCAGGTCTTCAAATGATATATCTGATGTGGTGATCAATACCAGTGCAAACCAGGCGCTGAATGCAGCGAATTTATCTGCCCAGGTGCAAACACTGGAAACAGGTGCAAAGATCACATTCAATGAATCGAATTTTGATCTGAACGGAAAGAACTGGACCATTAACAAGAATGGCGAACTGGTATTTACAAGGGACCTGATTTCAGCAGATAATATCCGGATCTTCAACAATGATCAATCGATCGAAGTCACTACAGTTCCATCGGATATCGGGAACACACAGGACATCCGGGTAGACCTTCAGAAACTGAATATTGGAGACTTCACGCCATTCTTTTTAAGAGATATGAGAATGGAAGGACTGATGACAGGTTCAATCAATATCATTGATCCGTTTGGAAAATTCCAGATAGATGCACAAACGGAAGCGGAGCAATTCAGGTTTGAGAATGATTCAATTGGAAAAGTTCAGTTGAATGGATTCTATAATGCAAGGACTGGAACTGTCAACTTTGGAGCAAAATCTGAAAACCTCAACTATATCTTCGATGCAGAAGGTGTGTATACATTAAAAGACAGCAGTCGGGATGAAAACCTTGGCATCAATGTAAAACTCAATGAAACAAGGATAGGTGTTTTACAGAAATATCTTGGAGGAGTATTTTCTGAGATCGATGGAAAGGCAACCGGAACTTTAAGGATCCAGGGGCCAAGTACGAATCTTGATTATTTAGGCAGGATAAGGCTTGCAGACGGAAGGCTACGTGTAAAATTCACCAATGTGGTGTATACTGTACCCGTTGCGGAGTTCAACTTCCTTGAAGACAGGATCGATTTTGGAACATTCAATTTAAGAGACACACTTGGAAATTATGGCCAGGTTCGAAATGGAGTAATGTATCACCAGGGATTTGATGATCTTGGATTTGACTTCAACCTCAATACAAATAAATTATTGGTACTTGCTACTGAAAATAACGGAACAGATCCTTTCTATGGAAAAGTGATTGCAAGGGCCAATATGAGTTTAAGAGGTCCATTGGATAATATGGTGATGAATATTTCCGGAGAAGCAGCGGACTCATCATCCTTCACCTTGACTAATAAAGCAAGTAAGGAAAGTGGTGTAGCTGATTTTGTGGTGTGGAAAGTGTATGGACGTGAAATGCAGCCTGTGGAGAAATCAGGAGAGGTAAATCTTTCCATCAACCTCGATGTGAAAGCAACGAACCTGGTAGATATGTACGTGATCATGGATGAGGTTACCGGGGATGTGATCAAGGCAAATGGTGAAGGCGCATTGCAGATCAATGCAAATACAAACGGCGATCTTTCATTAACGGGCAGGTATGATATCAACCGCGGTAATTACAATTTCAGTTTTGAATCATTGCTTAAGAAGCCTTTTAAACTCAGGGAAAATGCCAATAATTATATCCAGTGGAGTGGTGATCCGTTCAATGCAATGATCAATATCGATGCAGAATATGAAGCGGAGAATGTAAAGTTCAGTGATCTTGGATTAGATAATTTTGGTGGGATCACAGGCGGTTCAGTAAACCAGAATGTAAGGAACTACCGTGGTAAGATGCTGGTAATCGCTAACCTTACAGGTCAGCTGATGAAGCCTGATATTAAATTCCAGATCGAACTTCCGCAGAATAGTCCATTGAGAAATGACCCTGATGCGCAATTGCTTTTATCATCAATAAGAAAAGATGAAAATGAACTGAACAAGCAGGTAGCATTCCTGATCGTATTCAATTCATTTGCTCCAAGAACAGCATCAGGAACCCAGGCAAATATCGGAGGTGCTGCTTTTGAAGGAATTGTGGTAGGATCAATTTCAGGCGTTCTATCGAATGCACTAAGTAAACAGTTTTCCAGTGTATTGCAGAACCTGTTCAATGATAAAAGTATCCGTGTAAGTTTTGATGCGAGATTATATAGCGGGTCGAATTTCCTGGCTAATGTGGGAGGAAATAATGCATTCAATATCGACAGAACCAACCTGAATCTATCCATTGCAAAAAGTTATCTGAACGACAGGTTAAGTTTCACTTTTGCCAGTGCTGTGGATTTCGGTCTAACTTCTGCACAGGTGAATGCTGCAGGCAACCTGCCTTTCCTTCCCGACATCACAGCTGAATGGAAAATTACTCCCGACGGAAGGCTTGTGCTCACATTCTTTTACAGGGACACGTATAATTACCTTGGAGGAACCGGAGCCCGCCAAAACAGAACTGGTGCAAGTATCAGTTACAGGAAAGACTTCGACCGGATCTGGGACCTTTTTATGCCAAGAAGAGAAAAGAAGAAGAAAGAGAATTGATCTATGCAAATCCTGCACTTTAATATCAGCAAGAAAATTCAGGATGCAGAGGTAAACCTTTTTCCATCAGTAATAATAATTGGAAATGAAGTTTACCTTGTTGATTGCGGATATGAAGAAACATATGATGAATTTGTAAAGGCCCTGGAAGAACTGGGCATTCCTTCATTGACAGGTATTATTATTTCTCATGATGATATTGATCATCTTGGCGCACTGAGCAAGTTCAAAGAATCGGATCCTTCCATTAAGGTTTACTGCAGTGAGATAGAAAGAAATTCAATTGAAGGCATCATTCCTTCTGAAAGATTGGTACAGGCTGAAAACTCTTTACCGCATTTACCAGAAGAATATAAATCATGGGCACTTGGATTCATCCAACAACTTAAAAGCATCAAAAGAATTAAAATAGATGATGCTTTACAGGAAGGTGATCTGATCGCAGATCAAATCGAAATTATTCATACCCCCGGGCATACCAGCGGACATATTTCTTTATACATCCCTTCGCAGAAAACACTGATTGCAAATGACGCCCTGGTTATTGAAAATGGTGAGTTCAATATTGCGAATCCACAATTTTGTCTCGATCTGGATAAAGCTATTGCTTCTGTTGAAAAAATCAAACATTTAGGACCTTTAAAAGTGATCTGTTATCATGGAGGAATTATGGAAAATGAGGTTGATGAAAAGCTTCAAAAACTTCTCGACAAATTTCGTTTTTAGTTCTTCTGCATTTGGATTAATGATAATCATATTCTATTTTTCTATACTGTAAAAACCCTTAACCAAAACCCTCTAACCAATGAAAAGAATATTCATTTCTTTTGCGCTAATCTTATGCGCAGCTTTCTCGTATGGACAATTGGAAAATAAGATCGGGATTTTCGCAGCTTATTCCGGTCATGGTGTTGAAGACCTAATGGGATTCAAAGTAACTGCATACCACGAGCATGCATTTAATCCAAGGATCAGTATAGTCAACGGTTTCAGCACAACAATACATTGGGGTACCAATAACGGTTTTAATGATCTGTATCCTGGTATAACTCCCCAGAATAATTTAATGAAATTTACCACTGCAGGAATTCAATTACAATCTTCTTTACAGGCATACATTATTAAAGGAAGGTTTTTCAATTTCTCACTGGATGCAGGGCCAATATTCAGGTTTCAATCAAGTTCAGTTCCTGAAATATATAGTTTTCACCAGGATGCCAGTAATTACCCAGAGCCTTTCTACGTAATAATAGATAATTCAACTGCCAATACACTAGCCATTGGTTATGATATAGGTGTAACTGCAAGAAAGAAACTTGACGAAAAAATATACATGGGAATAAGAGCTTCATACCAAAATGATAGCCAGGCAAACAGCATCTTTTCTGTTGGACTGCTCTTTGAAAAAGTGGCCTCCATCCGAAAGATAAGGCAACTCAGATAACACCCAGTTTACCGGCAATTCTAACCATCGCAGCCACATTACGGGCATCGAATTTTGCAAGGAGATTTTTACGATGTGTATCAACGGTTGATATGCTGATGAATAATTTCTCTGCGATCTCCTGGTTGGTCAGTCCTTCGGAGATCAGCTCGAGTACTTCTTTTTCGCGCCTTGTAAGCACCGGTGTATTTGAATCACGGTTTTTAACCAGGTTCATTGCCGCTTCATGACTCAAAAAAGTTTTTCCTTTCATGACCGTTTCAATGGCAAGGATCAATTCTTCTCGGTTGGCATTTTTTAATACATATCCTGATGCACCATTATTCATCATCTTTTCAATAAAACTCTGTTGATTAAATGTACTCAAGCCAATAATGAAAATAGAGGGATACTTAGTTCTTATTTCTTTGCACAGATCGATGCCATTGATTCCGGGAAGGTTGATATCCATGAAGATCAGATCAGGTGAATTATTTTGAAGATAGGCCAGGCAGCTCTCTCCATTTGTTGCATGTCCGACCATTTCAATCCCCTGTTCATTCTTCAACAAGGATTGAATTCCTTCAATCACCATATAGTGATCATCAACCATAAAAACCTTTACCATGGATACCATTCTTAATGTTTAAGATGCAATTTCAATATGCACTGAAGTTCCTTTACCAGGGCTGGAATCCACATCCCATCTGCCTTTCAGAAAATCAACCCGATGTTGAATATTTGACCAGCCTATTCCCTTGGACTGTTTAAGCACACCTGAATCAAATCCTTTTCCATCATCTTCCACCGTAACAGTGATTTGATTTTCATCACTGCTTACCTGCACCAATGCATGGCTTGCTCCAGCATGTTTAAGTATATTATTCAATAACTCCTGTACAATCCTATAAATGGTGATAGATTTTGTCTGGTCCATTTCTTTCCCTTCCAATCCTATTGACTGGTAGGTCACCTGTAAAGCTCCACTCTGGTTCACATCATTACAGAAGTCTTTCAAGGCAGTATCCAATCCAAACTTCACAAGTGCTTCAGGCATCATGTTATGAGCAACCCTTCTCATTTCACGGATGCTGCTGTCGAGCATGTCAAGACTCCTTTCAAATGCCAGTGCATTTTCCGGAGTCATCACCAGGTTTCCTTTCATAGTATTTAATGTATATTTTATTCCTGACAACATTCCACCTAAACCATCATGTAGATCTTTTGCCAGCCTTGTCCGTTCCTGTTCTTCTCCTTTCAAAACCGCTTCAGTTGCGGCAAGTTGTTTTTCTGTTTCCAGTTCAACTATTCGTTGCTGCTGCAATCGCTGCCGATGTCGGTAGTTCCTGTAACTTAAAACAGACAATAACAAAATTGAAAGAGCACTTCCTATCAACAGATAATTCCACATAGCCTGCTGTTTGATCTTTGTTTGTTGCAAAAGGATCTGGTGGTCTTTCTTTGCTGTCTCATATTTTTTTTCAAGGTCTGCCGAACGGTCCGAAACTATCTGGGCAATTACACTTTCAATTCTTGCATTCAATGTATCTGTTAGATCAAGTCCTTTGATGACATCTTCCTTATAAAAAGCAATATTGGAAAGCAGCATGATCGCAGGAAGTTCTTCATTCCTGAACTTATTCAATGTATCCAGGTGATATGCCTGCTTTGCATAAACTTCAGCAGAATCAATATTCTTGTCTATCAAAAAACTGATCGCCATTGCTCTTAAGCCAAGTGCCTCACCATCCTTTGACCCAATCTCCTTACTCAGTCGAAGACTTTCTTTACAATACCTCTTTAATTTTACTTTATCCCGGCTTTTGAGGGCCAGGTCTGCAAGATTGAAAATGATAACAGATTCGATCCGCTTATCCCCTTTCTGTACTGCAAGAGGCAGTGCCTCGTTGAGCAACTGTTCCCCTTTTTCAAAATTCTTTTTACCGATATAGTTGACTGCAAGATTGATAAAAGCCCTCGACCTGATATCAAAATCACCCTGCTTTCGCGCCACATTAATTACCCGCTCCCCATACACGATCGCCTTATCATACTCGGACCTGTAATGGTAAACCACCTGCAATGCATCATCCATTTTAGCCTTTAGCAATTCATCCCCGGATGATTCAACTGCATTTCGTGCTTCAAGGCAATATGAAAGCGCATTTTCAAAATCACCAAACTCCCTGTAGGCAATGCCGATATTCATATTCACCATTGCCCTGTAAGTTGAATCTTTCCAGGTCTTTACGATAGGAAGCAATGACCGGAAAACCTGCATGGAACTATCAAAAGAACCACGGATATAATACGATTGGGCAAGGATCACATTTGCTTTGTACCAGGAAATGCTATCATGCAGTTTGTCACTTAGTACAATTGCCTGTCGTGCATACTCTGCAGATCTGGCAGGTTCATTGTTTTCAATTTCTTCCGCTACTTTAAGAAGCAGTTTTACCTTTGCAGGGCCATCCTTTGTTTTGGCCAGTTCCAATTCAGATGGAGATGTTTGCGACCATGCGAAGCAGTACATCAAAACCAGTACAGCAAGGTTGAAAAATTTCATTCAGGGGGTATTTCCGATTAATGTAATACAAAAAAAAGAGAATTGTTAGCATTTCAAACTCCCTGTTTTAGGTGATTTATTTTGAAGAATATCCTGTTTTTAGAGGATAGCTGATCTGGAAAAGGCTGTACATATTTGCTTCCATCAACTTCCTTACATGAAATATCTGTTATTGCTGGTGCTGTTCTTCCATATCAATGCTGTTACCGCGCAGGATGATAATTGTAAACAGAAAGTACTTGAGAAAACAAATCAATGGGCGCTCAATAAAACACCGGAAAAAGGAACACCGGCAGAACTGGCTCAGAAGAAAAAATTCCTTTTTGGAATTGATAATATGATCAGGTCCAACAGCACTCCAAAAGGGGTTCAATGCAACCGGTCATTTGTCTATCCTCAGGGAAGGCAAAACGAACCGGTCATTCCATTTTCATACAGCATCCTTGCATTGCCTTTTTATTGTAATGGATCTACCCTGGAGCTTGCGCATGAAACATCCACCAGTCTGAACATTATGATCAACCAGTTTTTGGAGACGCCTTTATTTGATACTTCGACTGATGAAATGCTATCCGGCTTTTTTGAATTGAGGCATGGGATCCCTGTGGAAATAAGGCCGGGCATCTGGAGATTCAAAGATGATCGCGAACCACTTGGATTTGGCATGACGGGTACCAGTAAACTTTGGCTTATTACTCATGACGGTCAATTACCCTGGCGCTATGTCAGCAGGAAAGAATTCCTTATCAAACGCAGATCAAACCTGGTTAAAATGAAGCAGCAGGAAGAACCTCGCATGAAAGAAAGTCTGCGCAGTTGGGAAACAGAACGCAAGTACAAAGAAGAACAATGGAAAAATGAAGCGGGGAAACTTAAAAGCTATATGGATAACACCTACAATCCCGGGATAGAAAGAACCAGGATAATGTTTGAAAAAACGACCAGGGCCTTTGATGATGCAATTAATAAAGTTGATAGAGAACTTAGTCAACCGGCATCAGAACTAAATAAAAATGCTATCGTAAGAAAAAGCACAAAGAATCATCTTGATTATGAGTTCGCAGATGAGGAAGGACCATTTACAGAAGTGCTAACCATGCCTAACCCGGAATACTTCAAAAAAGGATTAGCCAAAACAATTCCACAGCTGATCAGTGTTGAGATAATTTACAATCATGAAGAGGAAATAGCCACTGATTTTTCTAAACAAATGCAGCAGTCGATCAATCTTGATTACCTGCGTTCATTCATAGGGAAGACAGCTCCACCAATACAGCAATAGGGTCTCTCTTTACATCTTGTGGGAAACTAATCCACTGATGATGATATGAAATTCGCTGCAAGCATTAATCTTGCATCATAATTTCATCAACAGGTATGAGTGTAATGATTTACCAGTCTGACCAGGAAATCTTTGCAGCACAGGAAGACCATCTTTCCGGTTTACCGCTTGAGTTGTTTGAGCAGGTGCGATTGATATTTGATCTGATTCAGGAAGAAGAGGATCCTCTTCATTCAGAAATTTTCAGGAAGTTTGAATCATTCCTGTACGAGGTAAAACTCATTTTTAATTTTCGCTGGAAAGATTGGGAAGAAGGCCGAAAGATCATCCATGATGCACATGCCGATCTTTCCTGTTGTTCTTTATTGGATCTTTCCATGTATCTCACGCTGATCTTTCGGCTTGAACATTTGGAACCGGGAACTATTTCAGAAGCTTATAGAAGGGGGATTCTGAAGCGGATTGTTTATTCACTGGCGGGCTGAACAATTGCTGAAAGCAATTGTGCTGAACGCACAAGGCTGAACAAATGCCGCAGGCATTTGGGCTGAATTGAAATCAAGTCAGCCCAAAAAGCTGCGCTTTTTGTTCAGCCTTGTGCGTTCAGCGCAGCTCCTTCGGATCTGCTCAGCCCGCTACAACGCATCCTTCAGGATCTCGTGACCCAGTTTATCTCTCTTGGTCTTTAGATACTTTTCATTGTAAGGATTAGGCTTCACTTCCATTGGCACCGTTTCAACAAGTTCAATACCATAACCTGATAAGCCGGCACGCTTACGAGGGTTATTGCTCATCAGCCTGATCCTTGTCAAACCTAAATGGCGAAGCATTTGCGCGCCGATGCCATAATCTCTTTTATCCATCGGGAAACCCAGGTGCAGGTTGGCTTCCACCGTGTCCATTCCACCCTCCTGTAATTTGTAGGCTTTCAGTTTATTCATCAATCCTATTCCACGACCTTCCTGGTTCATATAAAGAATGGCACCTTTTCCTTCCTTTTCCACCATTCTCATGGCAGCATGCAATTGCTCTCCGCAATCACATCTTAGGGATCCCAAAATATCGCCTGTAAAGCAGGAACTGTGTACCCTTACCAATACAGGTTCTCCTTCTTTCCATTCACCTTTGATCAGGGCGAGGTGTTCGTTGTTGGTTGATTTATCAGCAAAAGCGACGAGGGTAAAATCTCCGTATTTGGTTGGCATATTCACCCTTACGATCTCTTCGATCAGGGAATCCCTTTGCATACGGTATTCGATCAGGTCCTTGATCGAAACGATCTTCATATCAAACTGCTTTGCGATCTGCTGCAGTTCAGGAAGCCTGGCCATCGATCCATCTTCATTCATGATCTCGACCAGCACACCCGCAGGTTCAAATCCTGCAAGCCTGGCCAGGTCGATGGTAGCTTCGGTATGTCCCGCCCTTCTTAAAACCCCGCCTTTCTTTGCTTTTAACGGGAAAATATGTCCTGGTCTTCCCAGTACCTCCGGCTTGGTATCCGGATCGATCAATGCCTGGATGGTCTTTGCCCTGTCGTGTGCCGAGATCCCGGTGGTACAGCCATGGCCCAGCAAGTCCACCGATACAGTGAAAGCCGTTTCATGAAGTGCTGTATTATTATTGACCATCAGGTCGAGTTGGAGTTCCGTGCAACGGTCTTCTATTAATGGAGCGCAGATCAGTCCACGCCCGTATTTACTCATGAAATTGATGACTTCAGGGGTTACATTCCTGGCTGCGGTGATGAAATCACCTTCATTCTCACGGTCTTCATCATCCACTACTATGATCATTTTACCATTACGAATGTCTTCAATCGCACTCTCAATTGAGTCAAGCATCTTGTAGATTTTGGGCAAAGGTAGGGCTAATTAGAGAAGTTAGGAGTTGGGAGTTAGGAGTTAGGAGGGAGTTAGGAGTTGGAAGCTACCAACTCCCAACTCCTAACTCCCAACTCCTAACAGATTTTGTTAATTAAAAAATAAACCCCTAACTCATTTTATATGTTTCTTTGCGGTGTAAAACCAAATTTATGCTTATACAAAGAACAGTTCGATTGCTTATCGGAGTGCTTTTGTTGTTTCCCCTTGCCCTTTCGGCGCAGGTTACCAGTAGCAGCATCAGTGGTATCGTGAGAGCAGGAGCAGGCGAAGGCCTCGTGGGTGCTACCGTAACCGCTACCCACCTCCCAACAGGTACAGTTTATACAGTGGCTACCCGTACCGGGGGACGTTACAACCTCTATAACATGAATCCCGGCGGACCTTACCGCATCGTGGTTTCTTTTGTTGGATACGAAAACCAGACCCGTGAAGATATCCAGCTTACACTCGGCGAAAACGCCACCCAGGATTTCAATATGAGCGATAAAGCTTCTACACTCTCCGAAGTGGTTGTAGCAGCTTCAAGAACCCGGACCTCAGGGGCTAAAGGTGGTTCTGAAACTACCATCAGCCGAACTAAAATGGCAAACCTTCCTTCAGTGGGAAGAAACCTGAACGATTATATCAGGTTCACCCCACAGGTGAAGATCACTGCTAACGGTGGTTTCTCGCTGGCAGGACAAAACAACCGCTATAACTCATTCCTGATCGATGGTGCAGTAAATAATGATGTATTCGGCCTTTCAGAAGCAGGTACCAATGGCGGCCGCTCCGGTGCACCTCCCATTTCTATCGATGCGATCGACCAGATCGTGGTACAGCTTTCTCCCTACGATGCTTCACTCGGTAACTTTACCGGTGGTGGTATCAACGCGATCACCCGTTCCGGTACCAATGAAGTAAACGGTTCGATCTATTATGTTTATCGCAATGAGAACCTGGTAGGTAAATCTCCTACCCCATTGCTGAAACCAGGTTCTACCAATGTTTTCGAAAGACAAAAACTGACTCCATTCGAGAACAAGACCTTCGGTTTCAGGGTTGGTGGTCCAATCATTAAGAATAAACTGTTCTACTTCCTGAACTTCGAAAAGCAGGATGACAACCGTCCTCAGCCTTTTGATCCTCAAACATATCGTGGTACTGCAATTTCAAGTGACAGTCTCACTGTCCTGAGAAATTATCTCAAGAACAATTACAACTACGAGCTCGGAGATTATGTGAATAACCCTGACCAGATCAAGGCTACACGTCTCACTTCTAAGATCGACTGGAACATCGACCGTATGAACCAGCTTTCTGTGAGCTACCGTTATAATAAGGCAGAGAGAACCAACCCTTCCCGCTCAAGCGCCAGTGCCATCAACTTTATCAGTGGTGCTGAATTTTTCCCTTCAACAACCCACTCGGGAACGGTTGAATTGAATTCAAGATTCAAGAGCAGGGTAAGTAACAAACTCAGGTTAACCTATACTGATGTGGTGGATGATCGTGCAATCACTGGGAGCCCTTTCCCAAGTGTCACCATCCGTGACATCAATGGAGCCAATATTAACTTTGGATCGGAAGCTTCTTCCACTGCAAACCTGTTGAAACAATCTGTATTGAATATTTATGATGCAGTGCGAGTGAATGCAGGTATACACTCTTTCTCTATCGGTACTGATATCGACTATAATAAAACATACAACCTGTTCATCAACAGGAACTATGGTGCCTATGAATTCGATAACCTGAATTCATTCCTTTCTGGTGGTAGTCCTATCCGTTACCGCAGGGGTTATTCTCTGGTGGATAATGGAAAAGCTGGTGATGAAAGTGTGAATTCTGCAGCAAGATTCAGGACCGTTCGTATTGGTTTCTTCCTGAACGATGATATCAAGGTGAACCAGAATTTCACCCTGACCGTTGGTTTACGTGCCGACAGAACCGAATTCCTCGACCGCCCGGCTGTTGATCCATTCTGGAGAGATACTGCAGCTGCGATCGTGGGTCAGTTCTATGATCTGAAAGGTGCGCAGACAGGCCAGTTGTTCCAACCAAGATGGCTGGTTTCTCCAAGACTTGGATTCAATGTTAGATTCCCTGATGAAAACCTTACCATTCGTGGTGGTATTGGTCTGTTCGCAGGAAGAATTCCATTGGTATGGCCTGGTGGCGGATTCCAGAATACCGGCGTAACGATCGGTGCCATCGATATCAGCAGAAGAGTGAGTGGTGTTGATCTTCCTATTCAATTCCCTAACGGAAGCCCGGTTCCATTCCAGGAAAATGTAAACCAACAGTATACTGCCGCTGATTTTGGAGCCACAAAAGTTACTCCTCAGGGTGAACTTAACCTGGTGGCAAGAGACTTCAAACTTCCACAGGTGTTGCGTACTTCATTTGGAGTAGACAAGCGTTTGGGAGAAGGCTGGACAGTTACTTTCGAAGGTATCTTCACCAAGAATATTCACGAAGTTGACTGGCAGAACCTGCTCTTCAATCCAAACCTGCGTAAAACAACCACAGGTCCTGACTCCAGGGAGGTTTATGATCCTACCGTTGGAGGAATTAATGCATTGAAGATCCCTCTCCGTCCATATAACCCGGTTGCAACCCGCAACCCTTATACCAGCATTATCCTGGTGAAGAATACTGAAGGAAAGAAAGGTTTCTCTTACAACTTTACATTTGGTGTTGATAAGAACTTCAAGAACGGAATGGAGTTCAATGCCAATTACACCTTCGGTTCTTCTGTAGTTAGAAATGAAGCTACCAGCTCCATCAACTCTTCTAACTGGAATAATATGGAAGCTGTAAATGGTAGAAACTATATCGGTCTTACAAGATCTGATTTTGACCTTGGTCACAGGATCACCGCATATCTTTCCAAAAAATTCAGGTATGCAAATGATAAGCTGGCCACTACTGTTACACTGTTCTACACTGGTCAGTCGGGTTCACCATTCAGCTATACCATGACCAGCAGCATTGCGGGTGATGGAGTGAATTTCAACGATTTGATGTATGTTCCAACCAAAGAAGAATTGTCGCAGATGCAGTTTGTGAACAACACGGTTGGACCTGTTACATACACTCCAGACCAGCAGAGAGCATTATTTGATGCTTATATTGAAAGCGACAAATACCTGAAAAAGATCAGGGGATCGCATGCGGAAAGAAATGGAGCAAGACTTCCTTTCACCCATATCCTCGACCTGGATATCAAACAGGATTTCAATTTCAAGGTTGGCAAGCAGAAATTGCAGTTCCAGGTGATTTATACTGTTTCAAACTTTACCAATATGCTGAATAAGAATTGGGGTAGACAGTATTTTGTAAGCTTCGACCAGGTGAATGTATTGCAGTTCGCAGGGTTTGCTACCGGAACAACCACTCCGAGATACAGGTTCTCTCCTGTAACCGGACCGGCTAATGGAAAGCCATTTACTATCAGCGATGGAATTACTCCATTCAATAGTTCAAGATGGACCAGCCAGCTGACATTCCGCTTCAACTTCTGATTTTTCGATGATACAACTTTAAAAAGGGCTACAGAAATGTGGCCCTTTTTTGATTTAAATCAAATTATTCTCCATATACAGATGCCTTTTTAGATAGGTTTTAATGATTTCCACTTATTTGGTAATAATTTGTTAATAGAAACAGGACAAGATTACTAGTGTAATGATGCACCTTTGCCGCAAATTTTAAACCCACATTTATGCAGAGCTTTAAACGGATGTTATTCATCCTGTTTGCGTTGGTGATCAATGCTGCGGTAATGGCCCAGGAAACCACTTCGGATATCCAGGGTACCGTAACCGATGAAAACGGAGGTGCTTTAACAGGTGCTACAGTTGTAGCCGTTCACGTACCTACAGGTACAGCTTACTCTACCACAACCAGAAAGGATGGTCGTTACAACCTTCCAAACCTTCGCGTAGGAGGTCCTTACGAGATCAAGGTAACATTTGTAGGTTACAATGTAGGTGTCCAGCAGGATGTAACCCTGACACTGGGCCAGGTATACAAGGCAAACTTCAACCTGTCGCAAAGTTCTTCCACTCTCTCAGAAGTAGTGGTGGCAGGAAGAAGGTCTGACAAATTATTCAGCAAGGGTCGTACAGGTTCCGCTGAAACCATTACAAGAACCCAGATCGATCGCCTTCCAACGATCAACCGTTCCATCCAGGATTATACCCGTTTAACTCCAAGTGCAAACGGAAGCAGCTTCGGTGGTCGTAGCAGCTCTTACAACAACCTGACTGTAAACGGTGCAAGTTTCAACAACACATTCGGATTGAGTGGTACACTGGGTGGCCAGACCAACTCACAGCCAATTTCACTGGATGCATTAGAGCAGATCCAGGTAAATATTGCTCCTTATGATGTAACACTGGGTGCATTCACCGGTGCTGGTATCAACTCTGTAACCAAGAGTGGAACCAATGAATTCAAAGGAACTGTCTACAACTACTGGAAATCTCCAGGATTGACCGGAAGAAAAGTGGGAACTGTTGAAATTCCAAGACAGGAATTTGATTTCAGCAACCGCGGTGCAAGCTTCGGTGGTCCGATCATCAAGAATAAATTATTCTTCTTCGTGAGTGGCGAACAGGAAAGGCTTAGCCAGCCGGCAACTTCACTGGTTGCAAGCCGCAATGGTTCTTCCGGTGTAGGAATCTCACAGGCAAAAGCAGAAGACCTGGATGCATTGAGGAAGTTTTTGATCGACAAATACAAATACGATCCGGGAGCTTACGAGAACTATCCTTATGAAACTTACAGTGATAAGGTAACTGCACGTGTTGACTTCAACATCAATAAGAACAATACCCTGAACGTAAACTATTACTACCTGAAGAGCTGGAGAAACGTACCTCCAAGTAACTCAGGATCTCCAACCGGAGGACGTTCTGCAAGTACTACAGGTATGCCATTCTTTGGTTCATCTTATATCATCAACAACAACTTCAACATTGTTATTGCTGAGTTGAACACAAGGTTTAGCAATAAAGCTTCTAACAAACTGCAGGTAGGTTATAACCAACTGCGTGACTTCCGTTCAAGTCCTGGTGGAATGTTCCCGATGGTAGATATCGAGAACGGAAACGGAAGCAGTTTCACTTCATTCGGTTACGAGCCATTCACTGCATTCAATACTTTGAATACAGACACATGGCAGTTGAATGATATCTTCACTTTGTACAAAGGAAAGCACACACTGACCTTCGGTACACAGAATACTTACAACAAGTTCAGGAATGGTTTTGCTCCAAACTATTATGGAACCTACCGTTTCAAGAGCCTTGCAGATTTCTATGAAGCAGCAAATAACGGAACACAAACTGCAAGCAGGTATGAACTTCGTTATTCTGCAAGAAAAGGTGGTGAATTCCCTTATGCTGATGTAGCAGCGCTTCAACTTGGGTTCTTTGCACAGGATAAGTGGAGTGTAACTGAAAACTTCACACTCACTGCAGGTATCCGTGCTGATATTCCAATCTTCGAAGACATCTTCTCTGCAAATACCAATGCTGATGCATTGACTTACAGAAATGGTCTCAAGATCAATACCGGTAATGGTCCTAAGACATCAATTCTCTGGAGCCCAAGAGTTGGTTACAACTGGGATGTGAAGGGTGACAGGTCAACCCAGATCCGTGGTGGATTTGGTGTGTTCGCAGGTGCACCTCCTTTCGTTTGGATCAGCAACCAGGCTTCAAACAATGGAATCGATTTCGGTTCATTTGTAAAAACTTCAGGGATTGACTTCAGTGATGATGTTAATGCAAACAGGCCAGAGAATGCTGCAGCCAATACATCTTACAACCTTGCGATCTCCGACAGGAACTTTAAGTTCCCGCAGGTATTCAGAGGAAACTTTGCTGTTGACCAGAAACTTCCTTATGATATCGTTGCAACATTTGAAGCGATCTATAACAAGGATATCAACGCAGTATATCATCAGAATATCAACCTGCCTTCAACCGGTACTGCACTGGTTGGATCAGACAGGCGTTTGCGTTACTCAGGAACCCAGATCTATAGCGGTCAGGGTGGAGCAACAGCTGCAAATCCAAACATCAGTGATGCGATCCTGATGACCAATACATCAAAAGGATATGCATACAATTTGACCCTGCAATTACAGCGTAATGTAAACAACCTGTACACCATGGTTGCTTACACTTATGGAAAGAGCAAGAGTGTAAATGATGGAGGTTCTATTGCACAATCTATCTGGAGAGACCGTGTAGTTGCGGGTGATCCAAATACAGATGCATTGTCTTATTCAAATTTCTACCAGCCTCATCGTGTAGTAGCTGCTGCATTCTATCGTAAAGAATATGCTAAGAATTTTGCAACATCTATCGGTTTCACTTTTGAAGCTGCAAATGGTGGAACAGCATCATATATCTACAGTGGTGATATCAATAATGATGGACAAACGGCAAACGACCTGATCTACATTCCAAAAGACAAGAATGATATCGTTCTTGAAGGTGCAAATGCAGCAGATACAAGAACTGCAGATGTGATCTGGGGACAGTTGAATGCTTATATCAACCAGGATCCATACCTGAGCTCAAGAAGAGGACAGTATGCTGAAAGAAATGGTTTGTTATTGCCATTCTACAAGCGTCTTGATCTGAACTTCACCCAGGACTTCATGGTGAAAGTTGGTGGCAAGAAGAATACCATCCGTTTCACAATGGATATCTTCAACTTCGGTAACCTGCTGAACAAGAACTGGGGTATTTTCAGAACCACTACAAGAACAGCATTGCTGAACTTCAAGCGTGTTGAAACTGCTGGTGCAAATGCAGGCAAGCCTGTGATCAGCTTCCCTTATTTCGATGCAACCAACCAGATCCCAATGGTAAATACTTTCCAGAACTCTACAGGTTCAGGATCAAGGTACCAGGTGCAGATGGGGGTACGGTATATATTTAATTAGAATGGGGAATGGGGAATAGGGAATCGAGAATCGGGAAAACAAATCGAAAATCGGTAATCGGTAATCGGAAATAGATACACCCTAAGTAAGTATAACAGAAAGGCCACTCAATTGAGTGGCCTTTCTTATTCTGTGTATTCCATGTATTCCGCGTATTCCGTGTATTCCTTCCACGTCTTCTATGCCCTCCGAAAGAACGAACCCAAAAACACCGGCCAGGCCCTTCCCCAACTCGCCACATCATGTTTTCCATCGGGCATCTGGTAATAGATCATGTCCTCTCCTTCACGATATCCTTTAGATAACAGTTCGCGCATCAGGTCGATCGTATCATCAATCGAATCGATCACACCATTCCTGTTGCGGTCTTCTGCTTCATCAAGCTCACCACACTGAAGGAAAAACTTCATCCCCTGGTGATAACTTCCATTTCGCACCTGCGCATGCATGATGCGATCTGTCCATGGATTGTATGTCCTATCAACATGATCCTTTGATCTCCACCAAAGTGATGCTGAAAAAATTCCAACCTTCGAAAATATTTCAGGATGATTCCATGCCAGGTCTATAGCACTCAAACCTCCTAAAGAAAATCCGGCAATGGAGATCAATGAAATCATCTTCGATGAAAATTTTCCTTCGATAAAAGGTATCAGTTCCTTCAGTACAAATTTTTCATATAAAGGCGCTTTTGACCCACGCCCTTTAAAATCAGGCATGCAGGCAGTTCCGTATTCATGGATCCTGTCGTCTCCACAATGAACGGCAGCAATGATCAATGGAACAAGTTCATGTTCCATATCTATCTTCTCAAAGATCTCTTTGAAATTCATGGTTCGCAAATCCTGACCGTCGTTAACCAGTAACAACTGAACCCTGTCATTTACCTGTGCGGCACTGTTCGAATAGATATCGATGCACACACTTCTTTCCAGGTGAGCGGAAGGCAGTTCATACTGCTCCATCAATACCTCTGCTATATTCTCGATTTGCATAAGCCGCAAATGTATATTCTTTTAGTGTACAGATACCAGCAAAAGCAATTCCACGACTTATTTTAAGGTTTCATCTTCATTTGTTATTGTGAAGGGCAAAAGATATATTTGGTAGACTGACATCGCTCACCAAATTATTTCATCATGAAGAAGATCGGCATATTATTCGGGCAGGAAAGAAGTTTCCCCATGGCTATCGTTGAACGCATTAACAGCCGCAATATTGAAGGCATACAGGCAGAACCGGTTCGCATTGAAAAAGTGATCCAGGGAGCAGCCGACGAATATACCGTGATCATTGACAGGATCTCCCAGGATGTCCCATTTTACAGGGCTTTCCTGAAGAACGCAGCCATCTGCGGAACGGCTGTGATCAACAATCCTTTCTGGTGGAGTGCAGATGAAAAGTTCTTCAACAACTGCCTCGCAGTAAAGATTGGAATTCCGGTTCCGAAAACCGTTATCCTTCCTTCAAGAGAACTTCCTCCCGATACATCTGATCAGTCATTCAGCAACCTGGCGTATCCATTGAACTGGGAGGAGATCTTTTCTTATGTTGGATTTCCCGCTTACATGAAACCTTTCGCAGGCGGAGGATGGAAGAATGTATACAAATTGAATGATATGGAAGATTTCTTCCGCAAACATGCAGAGACAGGTCAGCTGGTCATGCTTTTGCAGGAAGAGATCATCTTCGAAGAATATTACCGCTGTTACTGCATAGGAGGAAAGTATGTTCGCATCATGGGATATGAGCCACGCAATCCACATCATTTAAGATACCAGCACGATTTCAAACCATCAGCAGATCTGTTGAAGCAAATGGAAGAAATTGTTTTAAAGCTTAATCAATATTTAGGATACGATTTCAATACAGTTGAACTGGCCATTAGAGATGGAGTTCCTTATGCGATTGATTTCTGCAATCCAGCTCCGGATGCGGATCTTCAAAGTGTAGGTGAAGATAATTTTGAATGGGTAGTGGATACCGCTGCAACCTATGCGATTGAAAGAGCAATGGAACACAAGCCGGGACAGGACAACCTGACCTGGGGTGAATTCATCAAACAATCATCACAACATAAACCACTGGTATAACATAAAGCCCCTATCGAATGTCTGCCATTAACTATGGGATCTTCACCCTCGGTATTGAAGAGGAATACATGGTGATTGACCCGGTAACAAAAGAACTGAAGAGTCATGAACAGAAGATCGTGACGGAAGGACAAAAAGTGATCAAGGATAAGGTGAAGGCCGAAATGCACCAGGCCGTGGTGGAAGTTGGCACGGATATCTGCAAGAATGTTGATGAAGCATACAAGGATGTTTCCATTCTTCGAAAAACATTATCAGATATTGCCGGTGAACTGGGTTATGCATTAGGAGCTTCAGGAACACATCCTTTCAGTCACTGGGAAAGTCAGCTGATCACTGACCATGTTCGGTACAATGAGATCGTGAATGAATTGCAGGAAGCAGCCAGGTCGAATCTCATTTTTGGATTACACGTGCATGTTGGAATGGAGAATCGTGATATGGCAAACCATATTGCCAATTCAACGAGGTATTTCCTCCCACATATTTATGCATTGAGTACCAATTCACCTTTTTGGGAAGGAAGAAAGACAGGTTACAAATCATTCCGTACAAAGGTCTTTGATAAATTTCCGCGTACCGGGATTCCTGAAATGTTTGAGAGCATTGAAGCATATGATAATTATATCAAGCTGCTGGTAAAAACAAATTGTATTGACAATGCAAAAAAGATCTGGTGGGATCTGCGGGTGCACCCATTTTTCAATACGGTGGAATTCAGGATCTGTGATGTACCGATGACCGTTTCGGAAACCATCGCCATTGCAGCATTGTTCCAGGCCATCTGTGCAAAAATTTATAAGCTGCGTTCTCAGAATATGAATTTCATTCAGTATTCGCGGGCACTGATCAATGAGAACAAGTGGCGTGCGAGCAGGTATGGCATTGATGGACGACTTATCGATTTTGGAAAGGAAGAAGAAGTCAATACACGTGTGCTCATTTATGAGTTACTTGATTTTGTTGATGATGTACTGGATGAATTAGGCAGCAGGCATGCGGTTGATTTCATCAAGACCATGCTCGAGCGTGGAACAGGTGCTGACCGGCAATTGGTGGTATATGAAGAAACCGGAAACACCCTTTCAGTAACAGATTATATTCAGAACCAGTTCTTAGAAGGGCTTTACCCGATCTAACCGGGCTGACCAGTCACGAAGTGACTGGGCTGAACGGACCGGGCTGAACAAATGCCGCAGGCATTTTGGCTGACCGGAACACCGCGCTGAATGCCCGAAGGGCGGGCAGAACGCCGGGTTTAAAATCCCACGTTCTGCCCCCTTCGCTTCGCTTGGTTCAGCCCGGAATAAAACCTAACCATCATGACACTCCAGGAAACCATGTCGCTCCTCCAATCTCTTGGTTCCAATTCCTACAAATCGGTGATGATCAAACATGGAGCAACGGAACCATTCTTTGGAGTGAAGATTGAAGAACTTAAGAAGATCCAGAAAAAAGAAAAAGGCAATCAGGAACTCGCTCTCGAATTATATGATACCGGCAATTCAGATGCGATGTATCTGGCAGGATTGATCGCAGACGGATCAAAAATGACAGAAAAACAATTGCAACAATGGGCAGAGAAAGCTCCATGGCACATGATCAGCGAGTACACTGTTCCCTGGGTAACTTCAGAAAATGCAAAAGGTCTTGAATTAGCATTGAATTGGATCGAAGACCCACGTGAATCTGTTGCAAGTACCGGTTGGTCAACACTTGCAGGAATAGCATCCCTTCAAAACGTTGATATAGACTTATACCGAAAATTATTAGCTCGCGTTACAGGTGAAATACATCAAGCTCCCAACAGGGTTCGCTTTACCATGAATGCATTTCTTATCAATGTCGGTTCATACGTTCCGGAGCTTCATAAAGAAGCCATCCAGGTAGCAGAAAAAATCGGAACAGTGATAGTCAATATGGGCGATACTGCCTGCAAGGTTCCATCTGCTGGGAATTATATTAGAAAAACAGTGGAAAAAGGCCAGTTTAAAAAGAAGAAAACGATCAAGTGCTGATACCGGGCTGAACGCCCGAAGGGCGGGCAGAACGCCGGGTGCAACACTCATCGTTCTGCTCGCCCTTCGGGCGTTTAGCCCGGAAGTCAATTCTCCCTTACCTTTGCAAAAATCATTTCTATGGCAGAAGACTTACAGATTGTACGTGGTACTAAAGAAGAAGCCTATCAAAATATCATTCCTCAAATCAAAGGATTACTGGAAGGTGAAACCGACCAGGTGGCAAACCTGGCCAACATTTCCGCTGCTTTAAAAGAGCAATTCGGCTGGTTCTGGGTTGGATTTTATATGGTCAAGAATGATGAACTGGTACTCGGACCATTCCAGGGACCGGTTGCCTGCACAAGAATTCGTAAAGGTCGTGGTGTATGCGGTTCAAGCTGGGCTGAAGCAAAAACGCTGATCGTTCCTGATGTTGAAAAATTCCCCGGGCATATCGCCTGCTCATCACTTTCTAAATCCGAGATCGTTGTTCCCATCATCCGCAACAAAGAAGTGATCGGTGTTCTTGATGTTGATAGCGATGAACTCGATCAGTTTGATGAAATTGATCAGAAGTTTCTGGAAGAGATTGTCTCCTTTATTTAAGAAAATTAATTTTTGTCAATACTTTTAAAAGTACAGGTTTTAAACTCCTGTACTTTTTTTATTTGCACCCTTGCCCTATGCACTACACTATAAAAAATATCCTCAAAATTATTGTTGCTGCAATATGGCTGATCAATGGGTTGGTATGCAAAGTATTTAATATGGTACCACGACATCAGCAAATTGTAGCTAACATATTGGGTGCCGACCTATCAAGGCCATTTACTATATTAATTGGAATTGCAGAAGTAATCATGTCCATTTGGATTTTATCCAGCTGGAAGTCCAGGTTAAATGCTATTACACAAATTATTGTAATTGCTTCGATGAACATATTAGAATTCATATTGGCACCTGAATTACTTTTATGGGGAAGATGGAATTCCGTTTGGGCATTATTGCTAATTCTTATAATTTACTTCTATGAATTCACTTTGAATGAAAAGCCCCTTGCCAATTGAAAACTTCTATTCTAGAAAATCATCCATTCGCAGTTGAAGCTTATTTCAAAAAATCACTCGTACTGACTTTTGCAGTTCCTAAGG
The DNA here is from genome assembly GCA_966112615.1 of uncultured bacterium. Lineage (GTDB taxonomy): Bacteria > Bacteroidota > Bacteroidia > Chitinophagales > Chitinophagaceae > Flavitalea. The sequence goes on along the minus strand of CBHWDO010000008.1, from coordinate 90,610 downwards.
AAGAACTTCTTGATTTAATTCCTACATGTCTTGAATTAGACACCTTTAAAAATAATTGGGCATTTGTTGCAGTTGCCATGGTTGATACCATTAATCTGAGGCCTAAAGGTTTCCCGGAATTTATGGGAAACGATTTCTTTTTAATAGGTTTTAGAATATTTGTGAGGTATAAAACCCAATCAGGAAAAAACTTACGGGGACTTTACATAATCAAATCAGAAACTAACAAGAAGAAAATGGAAATACTGGGTAATATATTTACTCAATATAAATACACCACCACCGACATTCATCAACGAAAGGAAAATTTTATCAATGAAATAAGTTCCTCCCGGTCAAATTTCCTGGTAAAATACAAGGATAGTCATTCTGAAGATATTGGTCTCCCTGCACATTCACCATTTTTAAACTGGAAAGAAGCCAGGCGATTTGCAGGCCCTCTGCCCTTCACTTTCAGCTATAATCCTGTTAGTAAAACAGTATTGATAATTGAAGGAGTAAGACAGAACTGGATGCCAAAACCAATCCAGGTAATAGAATATAATTTTTCTTACTTAAAGGAACTGGACCTTAAAGATCAATACCTGGCAAATGCATTCATTATAGAAGATATACCATACTCCTGGAAGAAAGGGCAAATTGAAATATGGAAACCATGAGAAAACCATTCCAGGGAATTACTAACATTGTCAAATTCAATTGGCCTTACTTCGCGGGGTCTGCAATATTATTAGTCATCCTAATATCTTTAAATTATATCATTGCTGCCCTTATAATTCTTTTAAACAATTTTCTTGCTCTTTACATATCATATTTAGTGTATGATCGTTCATCCCTATACCAACTGACCTGGTTAGATGATATTTCTATTGGAAAAAAGAATGTAAATATCAATGCAGGATTTGATGAAACCAGTCAACTGATTCGAAATAAATATCCTGATATCGATCTTAAGGTATTGGATTTTTATGATCCAAATAAGCATACTGAAACATCTATTAAAAGAGCAAGAAAAGCATACCCTCCTTCTCAAAATATACTTAAGATCAACACTTCTGATTTACCATTTGAAGACAATTCAATTGATACCGTTTTTGCAATTTTTTCCTTACATGAAATACGTAATTCAAGGGAACTAACTATGTTCTTTAAAGAATTAAATCGCGTAATTGCTCCAGATGGGAATATTATAATTGTTGAACACTTAAGGGATGCAGTAAATTTCCTCGCATACAACATAGGATTTTTTCATTTTCATTCTAAAGCAACCTGGAATAAAGCATTTGCAAAAGCAAATTTTCATATTGCTCAAACAAAAAAAATAACACCTTTTGTAACGGTATACATTTTAAAAAAACATGAAACTGAATCTTGAGATAATTGGTTATTTACTGGTGATTCTGGCATTGTCACATATGCTGTTTCCTAAATATTTTAAATGGAAATCTGAATTCATGCATTTGAGTCTCATCAACCGGCAAATGTTCTATGTTCATACCTTATTTATTGCCTTGGTCGTTTTACTTATGGGCTTACTGTGCATAACTTCTTCGGATGAAATAATCACAACCGGTCTAGGGAAACGTATTTCACTGGGACTTGGAATTTTTTGGCTGACAAGATTGATAATCCAGTTATTTGGTTATTCACCAAAGCTTTGGAAAGGCAAATCCTTTGAAACCCTTGTTCATATTGTTTTTACATTTTTATGGAGTTATATAAGTTGGATCTTTTTATGGATTTACATCAATTAAGCACTCCAACTCCTAACTCCCAACTCCCAATTCCTAACTCCTACTTCCCATCCACCTCCTTAATAAACCCAATCACTCCATCCATAAACACTTTCTGATCATCCCACATCGCAAGGTGACTTCCATTCGGACAATACAAATATTTTCCATTCTGCACCATCTCACTCTGCTTCTTCATATCCTCAGGATCCATCGTATCATATTTTGCTCCTACCATCAGCGTAGGTACTTTGATATTCTTCAGATCATTCCACCTGTCCCAGTTCAATAACCTTCCACCAACTTTGAATTCACTTGGCCCCTGCATCATTACATAGATCTCATTATTTACATGCTTGAAACTTCTTGCCACAGGATCGGGCAATTCGGGCAACCTGCACAAATGCTTTGTATAATAATTCCTGAACACCATTTCCTGGTAAACAGGATCAGTATACGCTCCTTTTGATTCATACACATTCACTGAATCAATAAACGCCTTTGGCATCTGGTCACGCAAAACCTGGTTATACGCAGCATACCTCGGAATACTTGCCTGCATATTGCAAACGATCAATCCTTTCATATTATCCTGGTACTTCAGCGCATATTCCATCGCTAAAATTCCTCCCCATGAATTTCCTAACAGGAAGAAATTATTCTTATCCATTCCTAATGCCTTGCGTACCTGCTCAACTTCCTCCACAAATCTTTCGGTTACCCATAGACTACTGTCTTTCGGCTGATCAGAATAATATGAACCCAACTGGTCGTATTCATAAAATTCGAATCCCTGCTGGGGAAAGAAACTTTCAAAACATTCCATGTATTCATGGGTCATCGCTGGACCGCCATGCAGAAGTAAAACCTTGATCCTGGGGTTATTTCCAAAACGCTTGGTCCAGACCTTAAAAGTTCCAACCGGCGTTTTTATAGGGATCATCTTAATTCCCGCGACCTGCACACCGGTATCTTTGTAATCGAAATATTCAGCGACAGTGAGAACAGGAGCTTTTTTCTCAACGCATGCAGACAATAGAACAATGGACAGGAGTGCCAGGTAGATTTTTCTCATATGCAGTTTATTGAACCAAAAGATAAACAATAAATTATTTAATTTCCCTGCCGCTATATTTTCAGCCTTCAAAATTCTAATCCAGCAATTATGAGATCAATACTAACTGCCCTTGCCCTATTGTACTGTTTGGTATCTCAGGCACAGAGAGCAGATTCTATCAAACAAATTAAAATATTTGCGGACTACATCGGATTTGATTTTACTGAACCAGAAAGGGATTCCATGATCGAATCTTTAAAAGATTTTCGCGGGATCTACCAACAAATGCATTCACTCAATATCAATAATTCCCTGCCCTTCCCTTTCGCGTATGAACCTGCTCCCAAAGGGGTAAAGATCCCGATGCAGTCGAATAAAATGGCTTATCCCATTCCTTCAAATGTTGCCATGCCTGCCAATAAAAATGATCTTGCTTATATGTCGGTCATGCAGCTTGCTTCACTGATCAAAAATAAAAAGATCAGTTCTGTAGAACTCACCACTTTCTTTTTGGATCGGTTGAAGAAATACAACGATACCCTTCACTGCGTGATCAGTTTTACGGAGGAAATGGCAATGCAGCAGGCAAGACAGGCTGATGAAGAAATTAAGAAAGGAAATTATCGCGGTCCGCTTCATGGCATTCCATATGGCATTAAAGATCTTTTTGCAGTGAAAGGTACCAAAACCACTTTTGGAAGTGCACCTTACAAAGACCAGGTGATCGACGAAGATGCTACAGTATATACCAAATTGAAAAATGCAGGTGCAGTGCTTTGTGCCAAGCTTTCATTAGGTGCATTGGCTTACGATGATATCTGGTTTGGAGGAATGACACGGAACCCATGGAATATGAATACCGGTTCCAGCGGATCTTCAGCAGGATCAGCTTCTGCAACATCTGCAGGGTTACTTCCATTTGCTATCGGAACAGAAACCTGGGGTTCGATCATCTCTCCTTCACACACTTGTGGTGTGACAGGCTTACGTCCAACCTTCGGATCAGTGAGTCGTGCAGGTGGAATGGTGCTTTGCTGGAGTCTTGATAAAGTTGGTCCAATCGGAAGAAATGCTGAAGATGCTGCAATCATTTTTAATGTGATAAGGGGTGCAGATCCTGCAGATGTTTCTTCTGTCGATCGTGGATTCAATTTCTCATCGAACAGGGATATCAAAAAAATGCGCATTGCATATGCGGAGAATTATTTCAAAAGACTTCCGGAGGATTCTCCTGAAAAGCAAGCCCTGAAAACGTTTGAGAAGATGGGTGTAAAACTTATTCCCACCAATTTCCCCGACAGTATTTACAAGGCTGATATCATGAATGTGATCCTTACTGCTGAGAGTGCTGCTGCTTTTGAAGAGCTTACATTATCAGGAAAGGATGATCTGATTGAAAGACAGGACAAAGCTTTCTGGCCAAATACATTCCGTGCAGGAAGATTTATACCTGCAGCAGAATACATCAATGCTAACAGGCATCGTTATGCGCTTTCTGAAGGACTGAATCATTTTATGAAGCAGTATGATGTTGTGATCGTTCCATCATTTGCAGGAAATCAATCGGCCATGACAAATTTAACGGGCCATCCTGCAGTTTGTTTTCCGGTAGGATTAAGAAAGAATGGAATGCCAACAAGCATATCTTTGATCGGTAATCTGTATGATGAATCCAGTATTCTTTCGGCTGCGAAAGCATTCCAGGAAGTGACTGGGTTTGAGGAGGAGCATCCTTCTTTTTTCAAATCGGAAATCGGTAATCGGTAATCGAAAACGGGCAGAACCCAGGCAGAACCTAACGAAGCGCATCGGCTGAATGCCGGGTTTTAAACAAAATAACTATGAACTGGAAAATTCTTATAGCAGCATTCATATTCGCATCCTGCAATCAAAAAAAATCTGCCGACCTATTGGTGATCAACGGTACCATTTATACCGTCGATAGTGCATTCAGTACTGCAGAAGCCATGGTCATCAAAGATGGCAAGATCCTTGAAACCGGTACCAGCGCAGCATTGCAGCAAGCATATGATGCAAAGGAAGTGGTGGATGCAAAAGGTAAATTCATCTATCCCGGCTTCATCGATGCACATGCGCATTTTGTAGGATATGCTTCTACATTACAAACAGTTGATCTTACCGGTACCGGCAGCTGGACTGAATGTCTTCAACGGATCAGGGATTTTGTAGCTAAAAATCCTACCGCTCCCGGTGATTGGATCCAGGGAAGAGGATGGGATCAGAATGATTGGGATGTGAAAGAATATCCTTCGAATGATAGTCTCAATGTGCTTTTCAAAGATGTACCCATCATGCTGACAAGAGTTGATGGACATGCTGCAATAGCCAGTAACAAAGCACTGGAACTTGCAGGTGTGACTGCACAAACCAAATTGACCGGTGGTGATGTTGAAGTAAAAAATAGCAAGCCAACCGGAATTCTTATTGATAATGCAGTTGATCTGGTGGCCGTAAAAATTCCACCTGTAAGTAAAGAAAAACTGGCAGCAGCGTTGAAGCAGGCAGAGAAAAACTGTTTTGTAAAAGGCCTTACAACGCTTGATGATTGCGGCCTCGAGCACCAGGTGGTAACAGCAATCGACAGCCTGCAAAAAGCAGGAGAACTGAAGATGCGCATCTATGCCATGCTGAGTGATATTCCTTCAAACTATCAATTCATCAATGAGAAAGGAAAGATCAAAACTGATCGCCTGAATGTTAGAGCCATGAAAGTTTATGTTGATGGAGCACTTGGTTCAAGAGGAGCATGTTTGCTGAATCCATATCATGATCGTCCAGGACATTATGGTTTCCTGCTAAGCAATAAAGAGCATTACGATTCTGCTGCTGCATTTTTAAGCGCGAAGGATTTCCAGATGTGTACGCATGCTATTGGTGATTCGGGAAATCGCGTAGTGTTAAATACATATGGAAAATACCTTCAGCCTGGCAACGATAAAAGATGGAGAATTGAACATGCACAGGTGATCAATGCCAATGATTTTGCCAGGTTTAAACAATTTAATGTGATCCCTTCTGTACAGCCAACACATGCTACCAGTGATATGTATTGGGCAGGACAAAGACTTGGTAAGGAAAGAGAAAAAGGTGCCTATGCATATAAGCAACTCATGCAGCAGAATGGTTGGATCCCATTGGGCACTGACTTTCCGGTGGAAGACATTGATCCGCTGAAAACCTTCCTGGCAGCGGTTTTCAGGAAAGATGCAAAAGGCTGGCCTGAGCAGGGATACCAGATGGAAAATGCATTGACAAGGGAAGAAACCATCAGGGGAATGACTATCTGGGCTGCAAAAAGTAACTTTGAAGAACAGGAAAAAGGCAGTCTGGAGAAAGGAAAATTTGCCGATTTTATTATCCTAGATAAAGACCTGATGAAGGTTGGGGAAAAAGAAGTGTTGGGAGTAAAGGTATTATCGACCTATCTTAATGGTGAAAAAACATTCGACAACAACTAATCAATCATGCGAAACTTCATTCTCATTTTTGCACTCATGATCCTTGCCAGTTTTAATGCTACCCAGAAAAAACAACGCATCGTATTCTTTGGAGACTCCATTACGCAAGCCGGTGTTCAACCCGGAGGTTATATTGTAAAAATGGATTCCATCCTGCAGAAAAAAGGACAGGGACAGAATTTTGAACTGATCGGTGCAGGCATTGGCGGAAATAAAGTGTACGATCTCTATCTAAGAATGGAAGAAGACGTGCTCGCAAAGAATCCGGATGCTGTAGTGATCTGGGTGGGAGTAAATGATGTTTGGCACAAAAGAAGTTTTGGAACAGGAACCGATGCTGATAAGTTTGAGAAATTTTACCAGGCTATCATCAACAAACTGAAAGCAAAAAATATCAAGGTATACATTACCACTCCTGCTGCCATTGGTGAAAGAATTGATTACAGCAATGAGCTGGATGGAGAATTGAACCGTTATTCTAATATCATACGCGAGATCGCGAAAAAGAATGATTGCAAACTGATTGATCTGCGGAAGACCTTCCTCGAATACAATCTTCAGCATAACAAAGAAAATAAGGAGCAGGGAATCCTGACAACTGATCGCGTGCACCTGAATGCCGCCGGCAATTTGCTGGTAGCAGAAAAGATGCTGGAAGTGATTGGTGGGTAGCAGGCTGACGAACGCAGCTCGGCTGAATGCAACTGGCTGAACAAATACCGAAGGAATTTGGGCTGACAGGAAGGGAATCCTTCCGGTCAGCCCATTTGCTTTTAGCAAATGTTCAGCCCGGTCCGGTCAGCCACGCTTCGCGTGTCAGCACGTTCTGCCCGGAATTCTTACCTTTGCCCGATGTTTACGCAGGAAATGAAGACAGTGAGGGTGGCGATCCTCGACCTCTATGAAGGCCACGCTAATGAAGGAATGCGCTGTATCAGGCAGATATTGCGCGAATTTGCGGATGCAAATAACCTCGACCTGGTGCTCGAAGAATTCGAAGTCAGGCTTAAAAACCAGGTCCCTTCGCTCAATTTCGACCTCTATATTTCTTCCGGAGGACCAGGCTCACCCCTGGAAAGCGAGGGTTCCGACTGGGAAAAAGTTTACTTCCACTGGCTTCAGCAGGTGGAACGCTATAACCAGGATCCTGCCAACCATATCAAAAAAAACGTGCTGTTCATCTGCCATTCATTCCAGCTTGCCTGCAGGCATTATAAGATCGCACATGTTACCAAAAGAAAGTCCACTGCCTTTGGTGTATTTCCAGTTCACCTCCTGAATGATGGAAAAGATGAAGCCCTTTTCAATGGACTCGAAGATCCGTTCTACGCTGTAGACAGTCGTGATTACCAGGTGGTTCAGCCCAATCATAACCTGTTGCATAAAATGGGTGGGCAATTACTTGCCATTGAAAAAGAACGTCCGCATGTTCCGCTGGAAAGAGCGATCATGGCCGTTCGATTCAATGAATACATGATCGGTACTCAATTCCATCCCGAAGCAGATGCTGTTGGTATGTCGATGTATCTTCAACGCGAAGACAAAAAGAAAACCGTAGTGGAAAACTATGGACAGGAAAAATGGGAGTCAATGATCGAACACCTCAACGATCCTGATAAGATCCTCTGGACCTATTCCCATATCATTCCAAATTTTCTGCAACTGGCAACACAGCAACTTATCGGTGTGCATGCATAAATCGTATCTTCCGATCATAATCATTAACTATGATCGGACCTATCCGAAAAGCATATAACGACTCATTTACACCGCAGAAATATGAAGAGTTTCTGCAGGACCTTGATAGCCGCCATCCCGGTGCCATTGAATTTCGTCTTGCAGAAACACCGGTATTCATCAGCAGGAAATTTTATAAGAAAATCATCGATGCCTGCGAATCAATAGTGGATATCATCACAGATCCTACATTCAAAGAGTATACAGAAAGAAGTATTCCTGCCGATGATCGTGTGCAGAATGAAAAAGGTGTTTGCCATATGATGGCATTCGATTTCGGGATCTGCATCAATGATGAAAATGAACTGGAACCTCAATTAATAGAGATGCAGGGATTTCCAAGTCTGCTTGGATTCCAGGTATACTTACCGGAGGTTTATAAAAAGCATTTTGACATCCCGGAAAACTACACGCAATACCTGGGGGATTTCACAAGACCATCCTATATAAAATATGTAGAAGAAGTGATCATTGGTGATCTTAATCCGGAGAATGTTGTATTGCTGGAAATCAAGCCCCACCAGCAGAAAACCAAAATTGATTTTTACTGCACGCAGGAATACTGGGGCATTCAACCGGTTTGTATCACGGAACTGATCCAGGAAGGAAAAGAATTGTATTATATGCGTGAAGGCATCAAGACACGAATTCTTCGCATATACAACCGCGTTATATTCGATGAACTTCATGCAAAGAAAAATGAACTCGGAAATTTTGTTGACATCCGCCAGGACCTTGATGTGCAGTGGATCACTCATCCCAATTGGTTCTATAGGATCAGTAAGTTCACGCTTCCATTCATTCAACATCCTTTCGTTCCGGAAACATTTTTCCTGAATGAGATCAAGCAGTTGCCACAGGATCTTTCACAATATGTATTAAAACCGCTGTTCTCATTTGCAGGCCAGGGAGTGGTGATTGATATTCAACCAGAAGACCTGGAAAAAATCAACGATCCCGAGAACTGGATCCTTCAGAAAAAAGTGAAGTATGCAGATGTGATCCCAACACCTGATGGACCAGCTAAAGTTGAGATCAGGATCATGTATGTATGGAAAGATGGAGAAGCAAGGCCGGTTCCAGCCATCAACCTTGCAAGACTGAGCAAGGGTAAAATGATTGGGGTAAGATACAACGCAGATAAAACCTGGGTTGGAGGTTCTGTAGCATTTGTAGAAAAATAATAGCTTCGAAAAAAAATCAGTAATGCAGCATTTAAAAGATATTAAAGCAACAGAATTCATTCCTGGATTAACCGGAAGATTTGTACATGGAGAAAAGTCGACCTTATCTTTTGTAGATATTAAGAAAGGAGCCAGGTTACCGGAGCACCAGCATATGCATGAGCAGATCACGCATATCGTGGAAGGTGAACTGGAAATGATCATCGGCGGAGAGAAGTTCTTGTTTACACCTGGAACCGTTCATGTGATACCATCAAATGTGCCACATTCGGCTTATGCATTAACCGACTGCAAAGTGATCGACGCCTTCTCCCCTGCCCGTGATGATTATAAATTTTAATTATTGCTGGTCGTCTTTTTTACGCTTACCCATGTTGAGGTTGATCACCCACTCATGCATCTGGTAAAGTAATTCAAGCTCCACTTTAAAATCATAATAACGACGGTCGGCATGTGGAAACACCATCGTGCTGACCGTAAAATCCATTGATTCATCAAGCTTTCCCATCTCTCCACTGAGATAATATTTACTTCCATCTACAAGTGTAATTGGAGATGATTTCAATTGCTTGAATAATGACCTGTATTGTTTGGAAGCTTCTTCAAAATTATCGGCACGATATAAAACAGCCTGGAAACTTGCCGTAGTATCAGCATAGGAATGATATCTTCCAATCACACAGGATTCAGCACCAGGAATGGTGACCGTAGAAGCATAGTGTTCATATTCTCCCTGCGAGATAACCAGTTCACCATTGATCCCATGAAAATTATTAGGATAATCAAGTAAGATGGTTTGTAGCGCTTTGGCGAAACCTGAAGGCGCTTTTGTGACACCGGAAGAAACCCTGGATAATAAAGGCTGTGCAGAAACTTGAACAAATAGCATGAGCGCGAAGCATGCGCAGCTAAGTGATTTCATAGGAAAAAGATTTACGCAAGTATATGCATAATCTTATTTTCCTGCAAGCTGATAACGAATTCCAGTAAAAATTTTCATTCCCTGGTTTGGTGCATATACATAATTAGGATCAAAAGTCAGAGCATATGGATTCTCTGAAGTGCTTACTGGTCGGCCATTTGAGTCGAACACCACTTTCTTGTCGAATGGATCATGACTTCTTGCGATCAGGAAAGAAGAAGCTTTTGCAGGCGTCCAGTTTAAAAGATTTTTAATCCCTGCATAGAACTCAAATCCGTTCTTTAACTTCTTACTGAACTGGATATTCTGAATGGACCAAACAGGTGATTCAGGTGCTCTCGGATCAAGATCCGAAACCAGCGGAAGCAACATGGAACCATAAACATTTCCGGTATAATCAATCACCAGGTTGATCTTCGGAATGGTATAGGAAATAGCCCAATTGCCCGACCAGCGCTCACTCAGCAATTGTCTTGATACAATTCCCTGCTCAACGTTTCGTACATCCATGACTGTTAGCCCGGCATTGAAACGAATTGAATTCATGAATTGCATTTCAACATTCAGGCTTGAGCCATAAGATACAGAATGACCATCAAGATTATCGTATATGATCTTGTTTGGATGGGTTGTGTAATCCGGAAGAATACGGTTTGAAAAATAAGTGTACCATGCCGACCAGTCAAGGTTCATCCATGCACGATCAAACTGGATCTTCTTTACATAATTCAGGTTTGCATTGATGCTTTTTTCAGGCTTGAGTTGTTCTGAGATCTCAACCGTCCTCGCACCAGTAAGTGCAGCATGGTCTTCAGTGAAAAGATTCACCACCCTGAAACCTGTACCGGCATTGAATCTCAACACATCATAATTATTGAAACTAACCTTGTATGCAAGTCTTGGCGTAATGATATGCTGATGTCTCTTGTCATAATCATACCTGATTCCAAGTAATAAATTCTGCCTGCTATTGATCTTGATTTCCTGCTGGGCAAAGATGCCAGGAAGAAAGATCTTATCGGGTCGATCCATTTTTCCACTGGTATCCAATGTAGCTGGAGTATTATCATTATAAAAAGTATAACGACCCACTAACCCAACCAGCAGTTCATGTTCGTTGATTGATTTATTCCAGGTAAGCTGACCAAAAGCCACATGCTGATCAGCGTTGAACAATTTCGTTCCATAAGCTGATCTTTGACGATGCGTATTCAATGAATAAGAAAAATTGAGTGGGGCTTTTACAGGCAGTTGATAGTTCCCGATCAATTCAAAACGTGTAGTCGTGATCTGTTCTCCGTAAACACTATCAGTGCCCCGAAACTTAGGCTCCCATTGCATTTCACCTCCCCACCTGTTTTCATGGATAAACCGAATCGCAATGCTGGCTGTTCTTTGTTCTTTACGATCAAAGCTTATTTTATTGAAAACCGATATGCGCTTTTGAAGTGTTACATCAGTGAAATTGTCATGGTTGATATCACGCGGATCATCGTATGAAAAATAATTAATACCCAGCAAGGCATGAGATCTTCTCGTAGGACGATAACTCATACCAAGGTCAATATTGTGTTCAAGCCAGGAATTGGATGATATATCAGCGTATAACCGTGGAGATTTATATGGATTCTTCGTGATCACATTGATCAATCCACCAATCGCTTCAGAACCATATAATGAGGAAGCAGGACCTTTCACCACTTCTATTCTTTCTACAAGAGAATTAGGAATTCCAAACAATCCATACACCGAAGCAAGACTGCTTACGATCGGCATTTCATCAATAAGTACCATGGTATATGGTCCTTCCATTCCGTTGATATGAATGTCACCGGTATTACAAACATTACAATTTAACTGTGGACGAACGCCATTCACCATTTGCAACGCATCGAACAAAGCCGGTGATGGATTCTTCATAAAAAATCTTGGTGTGTACACTTCCACAGGAACCGGACTGGCAGACTTCTGAACCGTCCGCATGGTACCTGTTACCACCACCTGCTGAAGGTCGGCCGTATCTTTTAAAGTCTGGGTTTTAGCCCCAAACGCAATACAGGTAAGCATTATGAGTAGGAAAATGCGCATAATTTTAGGCTTGTCTAAAATTTTATTTAGGGAAAATTAAAACTTTAATTTCGATAAGCCAAAATTTTCTGAATACAAGGAATACACGGAATACGCAGAATACGCGGAAGAATACAAAAAGCCGGGTCATTGCCCGACTTCCATGTATTCCGTGTATTCTGTGTATTCCTTGTATTCCTAATCAGTTCACAAAACTCCAAAATATCCCCACCCTGATATTCAACCCTGGATAAGGATAACCTGGTGTAAGTACCTGGTTGTTGAGAAATCCTCCGCGCGCTATGTCGAGTGAATTGAGGTTCTCGGCGCGGATATAAGCAGTGAAACTTCTGATGCGGAAATGTGCATAAGCTGCGATCTCCGGCAGTTCCATTTTCACCGTGGTGGTATCCTGGTAAAAGAATTGTCCGGTTACAGGAGAATACAGTTGAGATTTATAAGGTGTGAAATACCTGAGCTCTAATCCGGCACTCAGGTTAAGATTTTTGAATCCTAGTTTTCCATCATAACCTATCTGGTTTCTTGTTAGTAACAACGGTAGATTCAACGGCGCATTTCCTGCTTTCTGCTGAACTACAATCCATGTTCTCCAGTTGAAATTTCTCCTGATCTGGAACTGCTTGAACAATGAAAAGCGAAGGAAATTGAACACCACAGAATATTGTGATGGCTTGTAATAATCGTCGTAGTAATGAAAGTTATTGAAGAGATAATAACTTCCTGATAATTTAAAATTCTTCTCAGGCCTCTCTATCGAACCAAAAATATGGAAGTAGTTTTCTTTATTGAAATCTGCCGGTGTGCTGGTCAGGTAAAAACTACTTTCAGGATCATAAATGAAGGATGGCTTCCTGTTCACATGCTGAAACCCTACCTGCAGGTATCCAATCCGTTTACTGATATAACGTTGCAGGCTGGCATATGCATCATAATCACCCGCATTATATCCCTGTAAAAAAAATCTTCCGATCGCTTCAATATCCCATTTCTTATTGCGTGTCTTGTTTCGATACTCACCATGTAAAGCAAGGTTCGTATAATTCTTCTTTACGGTGAAACTATCAAAAACACCACGCATGGTCTGAAACAAAATTCCAGCTTTGATGAACTGTTGCGAATTCTTTGCATCAGGAAATTGATAGATAGAAAAATCATTGTTGATCAGTCTCCATTCATCATCAAAATATAAACTATCACCCTTATTCAGATTGTACCGGCTGGCATAGTAGGCACTATCAGGATTGTTATCCAAAAACCTGTAATGATAAGTTTGTATGCTGATGGTGTGTTCCAGTCTCAGTCGGGGATAGAATAATGGAATCACTGTAGTATCTGTTACAATAGAATCTTTCTGGCCGATATCATATTGCTGACGGAACAAATAGGTTGCATTGGTATACTTTGTTCCGGTATTGATATTCGTGCTGAAAAAATTCCTGCTACCAGGGCTATTCGGTCCGATCATCGTTGGAATAGTGGAACGCTCCTGGAAGGGAACACTATCGAGATAATTTCCATCATCTTTGATCCCGCCATTCTCACTCGATTGCAATTTATTTCCTACAAGGATGAAGAAATTCTGGTAGCGCTTGTTTTTCGACTGGTACCAGGAACTGATCCTGTAATTATTGTGGTTCGTATTCTGACTTTGAAATGCACCCGGAGAATTGATCAGTCGGTATTGAATAGCCACATTGAAATTAGGTCTTACATTCTGCGTATGTTCAAGCCCGATCATCTGCTCCGCATTACCACCCAAGGCATAATTCACTTCCGAATAAGGCCGGGTAGTATTATAAAAACGCGTGTCCTCAACCCTGAAATTATAGTTATCGAATGCATGAAATCCAGGGTCAAATCCCGACCTGCCCATTGGATTGAAGATCAGGCTTCGGGTAGCGGTTCCTGTATTGCCCAGGTTCACCTCATGCCAGGCAATAGGATAGCGCATGGTGTAATCATAGAGCGTTGAATCAAATTTTCTCAACCTCGATGAATCCAGGAACCTATAATTGATGGTAATGGAATCTTCCAGTCCTGTTCTGCGCGCAATGCTGTCGCCCTTACCGGCTGCCGGCCTGAAGCCCCTTCCCGGTATGCGATTCATCATGTTCTGCTGACCTAAAACAGCCGAAACCATGCACAACAAAACCAGCAACAGAAATACCTGAAGATTTCGCACAGTTGATAATTTATTAAATGGACGCGATCAGTTTCTTAAAGATGGCTGTAAGCTTAGGTTCCGCTGCTGCAGCGGCTTCCAGCACTTCAGCATGGGTGATCTTATTTTCTTCTTCACGAATTCCAAGATCGGTAATGATACTGATCGCGAATACCGGCAGACCCATATGGCAGGCCACGATCACTTCCTGCACTGTACTCATGCCAACCGCATCAGCACCCACATTGTAGATCAGCTTATACTCAGCTCTTGTTTCAAAAGTCGGGCCTGTTACACCGAAATACACTCCTTCGTGCAGTTGCAATCCGAGTTCAGTTCCGAATTTTTTTGCACGGGTGATCATTTCTTTTTTATATGGCTCGCTCATATCCGGAAAACGAGGTCCCAATTCTGGCTCATTCTTCCCGATCAATGGATTCCAGGTTGAAAAGCTGATATGATCTTTAATGATCATCAGGTCGCCCACTTTGAAATTCGGATTCACGCCACCTGCTGCATTTGAAATGAAAAGGTATTGGATACCCAGGAATTTCATCACGCGGATCGGGAATACCACTTCATCGGCAGAATATCCTTCATAAAAATGAAAACGGCCTGCCATAGCCACCACTTTCTTACCGGCAATGGTTCCGAAAACAAGTTTACCCGAATGACCTTCTACTGTAGATACTGGAAAATTAGGTATCTCGCTGTATGGTATTTCCTTGATGACTTCAATTTCCTTTGCAAAATTCCCCAAACCGCTACCGAGGATCACTCCAACCTCCGGTGTTTCGCTGTAGATATTTTTAAGATAGCTTACTGTTTCATTGATCCTCGACAAAAGCGTTGACATATCCTATCATTTAAGTGCCGGCAAATATAGCAAAGCCCTGATGGTTAATTTCTTTTCAATTCCTATTTCTATTATTTTCGCATCTCATTCTAAAAAATTTCCCCATGAATCTTCATGAATACCAGGCGAAAGAATTATTAAAGAAGTATAACGTGCCTGTGCAGGAAGGCATCCCAGTTGAATCAGCGAACGCTGCAGAAGAAGCGTACAAAAACCTCAAGGTTCAGTTCGGAAACAACTTTGCAGTGGTAAAAGCCCAGATCCATGCCGGTGGCCGTGGTAAGGGAAAGATCATGGGAAGCGAACAAAGAGGTGTTGCGGTAGGTAAAAGCGCAGATGATATCCGCCAGATCGCGTCCAACATTCTCGGTGGTACGCTGGTAACCATCCAGACCGGTCCTGCAGGTAAACTGGTTAACAAAGTTCTGGTTGCACAGGATGTTTATTACGAAGGACCAAGCCCTGTTAAGGAATTCTATCTTTCGATTCTCCTTGATCGTTCCAAGGGTCAGAATGTAATTATGTATTCAACTGAAGGTGGGATGGACATTGAAGAAGTGGCTCATCATACTCCGGAAAAAATCTATAAAGAGTGGGTTCATCCTTCAGGCGGACTGCAGGGATTCCAGGCGCGTAAGATTGCTTTCAATCTCGGGTTGAAGGGCGAAGCGTTCAAAAACTGCGTTCGTTTCGTAACGAATCTCTACAACGCTTATGTAGGGCTTGATTGCGCTATGCTAGAGATCAACCCATTGTTCAAGACTGCTGATGATAAGATCATTGCGGTTGACTGTAAGATGAATTTGGATGACAACGCTTTGATGCGTCATCCTGACCTTGAAGCGCAGCGTGATATTAACGAAGAAGATCCTACAGAAGTAGAAGCAGGAAAATATAACCTCAACTTCGTGAAACTCGATGGTAACGTAGGTTGTATGGTGAATGGAGCTGGTCTGGCCATGGCTACCATGGACATGATCAAACTGAGTGGTGGTGAGCCTGCGAACTTCCTGGATGTAGGAGGAACTGCCAATGCAACAACTGTTGAAGCAGGTTTCCGCATCATCCTGAAAGATCCAAAAGTGAAGGCGATCCTGATCAACATCTTTGGTGGTATCGTTCGTTGCGACCGTGTTGCACAGGGTGTTATCGATGCATACAAATCAATCGGCAATATCGAAGTTCCGATCATCGTTCGCCTCCAGGGAACCAATGCTGAAGAAGCCAAAAAGCTGATCGAAGAAAGCGGATTGAAAGTACAGTCTGCGATTTTGCTGAGCGAAGCAGCGGCGTTGGTGAATAAGGCGGTGACGGCAGCTTAGAAGACGTAGAAGACTTTGAAGACATAGAAGACATGGAAGAAGGGGGTAATATCCCGATTTCCATGTCTTTTTCTTTTTCCGCGTATTCCGTGTATTCCATGTATTCCACGTCTTCCATGTCTTCTATGTCTTCCCCGTCTTCCCCAAATAAACAATCCCCGCTCTCGCGGGGATCTCCTGTTTCTTTTCTCTCCAGTGATTTCAACAGGCGTGTCTTTGCACGGATAATTGGATAAAATTCTTAAGGGACTTGGTTTTTCAAAGGATCGGATTCACAGTTAGTTTTTCCAGGATCTTTTGTTTTTTACAGGATACGGATAAAATTTTTTAGGGTACGGATCAAATTTGGACTTGGACTTTGACTAGGACATTTGGTTTTCTATAGGATCGTTGACACCGTAAAATTGCGACCAATCTGACTCTTACAGAAACTTTGGAAGCTCCATTATGCGAGAATTGGAGTTAAACTCAGGTTTGATAAGAAAAAATACTTAGCCTATAAGGGAAACACTTCCTGCCGTATAAGTGATATGTGAATTGATGTTTGGACTTGATTTCCAGTGTAATATCTTTGCTTCATGTCAATCGAGATCAGGAACATCCAACCTTCAGACAATCCTAAAATTGCAGTGATCATCCGCAATGCCCTGGCCGAATTTGGAGCCAACCATCCCGGCACTGTGTACTACGATGAATCAACCGATCACCTTTATGAACTCTTCCAGCAACAAGGAAGCATTTATTTCATTGCTGAAGAAAACGGGGAGATCCTGGGAGGTGCCGGCATCTATCCTACTGAAGGTCTCCCGAAAGGAACCTGCGAACTGGTGAAGATGTACCTAAAACCATCTGCGAGAAACCAGGGACTTGGTGGAAAGCTAATCGCCCGATGCCTTGAATACGCTTCCGGAAACGGTTATGACCATGTTTACCTGGAAAGTATGCCCGAACTCGAGAAAGCATTGACTGTCTACGAAAAGTTTGGATTTGAATATTTGTCCGGTCCAATGGGGAATAGCGGCCATTTTGGTTGTTCCAAATGGATGCTGAAAAAACTATAAGGGCTTCACTTCATAAATCGGGCTGAACAGGTATAGTCGCCCGGTTTTGATCTCCACGCATTGAAACCGCTTTCTCAATTTCTTTCCCCTGCGGAATACCATTCCGGATTCGATCTGGAAAGTATCTCCATCATTGAGCTGCTCCACCATGATCATCCCTGTTCGCGCATCATACTTTTTCAGGATGCGCATCAGGTCATCATCCGAACAACTGCTTGCAGGAAGGTTGGGCAATGATTTTTTTAATGCCAGTAGAATATCAGGAGGAAATATTTCAGGGTGAAGAAAATCTACCAGCAGCCTGGCATAGGTATCCTTCCATTCTTTCCCATGAGCTGCTACCCTGTTTCCAAATTCGACAAAGGTCACCAGGTGCGCGATCTCATGCACCAGCGTTACCAGGAAAGAATATTTATTCAGGTTTCCATTCACGCTTATCCGGTGATTTTTATAATGAGTGGCATGACGGTAATCTCCCAGCACCGATCTGCGTTCTCTGGTGATGGTCAGGTGAACTTTATGAACATTGAGGTAATGCAGCACCAGGGCGGTGGCTGCATCTGGAATATATCTTTTTAAGTAATCGAGGGGTGCCTCCTGTTTAGCCATTTTTCTTCAGCTTGCTCACTTTCATCAATATCGACATCTCCACAAACGTATACAGGAAATACAGGAACATGCACACAAAAATGCCTCCCTTGTTCACACCTTTTTTAGCGATCATGATATAGATCAAAGCAGCAAAAAGGCAGATCATCATTTTCACGAACATCCCACTGTACACCATTCTCAGGAAAACCTGTACCCTGTCATTTTCCAATGATTTCCAGTAAAAATAGAATGAGATCAGCGTAGCTACGAACAGGATCATGTTGCCTGCAAGCAGCACCGACTGGTCAAGTCCCCAGTTTTCCAGCATATCCCTTCCCGTAAGAAAGAATCCCATGGAGATTACGAAAATCAATGTCAGTGGTAAAAACGATCGAACTAAGCTTATGCTTTTTTGCTGCATCAGGTATTATTTAGCCGGAACTCCGGCCTGCAAATGTAACGCCTCTTCCCCACTTCGCCTCTTCTCCACTTCTTCACTTCTCCCCTTCTTCTCTTCTCCCCCCATCACACATTGTCCATTGAAATTTGCAGTAGGCTCGATCTGGAGTTTACCCGCATGGATATTACCCGACACATCGCTACCACCTTTCAATTGCAGCAACTCTTTCACTTTGATGGTACCGGTTACTTTTCCCATGATATCGGCCTGGCTGCCATGAATATCACCTTTCACTACACCGTTTGCTCCGATCACCACCTTGGAAGTACAATGAATGTTCCCGTTCAGGGTTCCATCGATCCTGATATCACCCTGGCTGGTAATATCTCCCTGTAAAGTTGTTCCGGCAGCAATGATACTGGCACCGCCTACTCCATTAGCTGGAGCTTCAAAATACTGGTCGTTTTTGGATTTCTGTGTGAACATAGGTATTGGTTTAATCATTAATCTTCTCAACTTCAGGGACCTGTATCACAGCTGTGTCAAGTTTCATGGTCACATCTCCCTGTAAAACTCCTCTCAGGCTGTTCAGGTACTGATCCTTGTATCGCATCGACCTTTCCAGTGAGTCAGTTTTGATCTTCAGCTCCCTCAATTCCTTCGTTGCATTCACATCACCATAACCTGGTATGTATAATTTCAACGGAGTGAATACAATAAGAGCAACTGTAAGACCCGTTACCAAAACAAAAATGGTACTCAATGCCACATAAACACTCAGCCTCGATAGTTTAAACGTCACAACTTCCTCATAAGTATCATCGTTCATAACTACCAGCCGGTAGCGGTTCCTTAATCTCCTGAATGTTGAATTGGCATCAAACCTGGCCATAGACGCTTGTGTTGCGCTTAAAGGTAGGGATTACAGCCATATTTTCAACTGTCTTCCCTTTCCAAAAATTAAGCCTTCCTTTAAAATATATTTACTGAAAATCAGTTATTAAGCTTTATTTGCCGCTGCATGCACAAGGTTTTTAAAGCGGCCCTGCTGGGTCTCCTCTTTCATTTTTTCATTCTGCCGATCGCATCGGCACAGCCATCGCTTTCTTTCGATCTTAAAAAACCTAAAAAATACGAGGATCGCCCTCTCGGTTCTGAAAAATCTGCTGAAAAAAAATTCACTTTCACCCGTCGTGGTTACCAGAATACTGTAACGCATTACAACTGGTACTTCAATGCAAATAATCGTCTCAATGCTATCCTCGACCGTGCGAAAGCTTCTAACGTGGATGACTATTCGAAATTGCTGAATTTCTACAATTACTCTGTCAAGGTTACCGAACGTGATTCCATCGAACTTGATTCAGTGATCTATAAAGCAAATGCAGGGATCCTGATCCACGATCTTCGCAATGCATGGATCGATAACCTTTATATGCTGATGGGCAAAGCATATTTCTTTAAAAACCGGCTTGATTCTGCTTACCAGACCTTTCAGTATATCAACTATGCATTTGCACCGAAGGAAAAAGATGGATACGACAGAACCATCGGATCCAATGAAACTGAAGGTGGAAGCGCTTTTACGATATCAACAAAAGAAAATAATTCATTACTAAAGAAACTGGTTTCAACACCGCCCAGCAGGAATGAATCTTTCCTGTGGCAGATCAAAACATTTCTTGCACAGGGAGAACTGGTTGATGCAGCGGTATTGATTGAAACACTTCGAAGAGATCCGAATTTTCCGGAACGATTGCAAACAGACCTGCACGAACTTCAGGCGAATTATTTTTACCAGCAGGAAAACTACGACAGCTCTGCATTTTATCTTACCCAGGCATTGGGCAATGCAAATGATCAGTACGAATTATCGAGATGGGAATACCTCGTTGCACAAATGTATGCACTCGTAGGAAAATCAGATCTCGCAGTTGAATTCTATAACAAGGCGATCAAACATTCACTAGATCCTGTGATGGAAGTCTTTGCCAGGCTCAACAGCATCCGTCAGAACAAAGGTGATAGTCTTGCTATTCAACGCAACATTGATGACCTGGTGAAGATGGGACGAAGAGATAAATACCAGCGATATGCTGATATCATCTACTATACTGCAGCACAGATTGAACTGGAACGAAATAATATTGATGGCGCAAAATCATTACTTCAAAAAGCTGCTGCCGCTGCACTACCTGATGCCATCAATTCACACAGATCAAAAGCATATTTGTTACTCGGTGACCTTTCATTCAAACAAAAAAAATACACTGAAGCAAAATCTTATTACGACAGTCTTCAAACCTCTGATCCTGTAATTGAAGATCCAGTTGCATTTGAAAAAAGAATGGCAACACTGGGAACCATCGTAGAGCAGGTGAATGTGATCTCGCGGCAGGACAGTTTGCAGGCACTTGCTGCAATGCCTGAAGCAGAGCGTGAAGCTTTGCTGAAAAAGAAATTGAGAGCAATGCGAAAAGCACAGGGACTTGCAGAAGAAGAAACTGCCATCGTTAACCCTGTGAATGCTCCGGCGAATAAAAATGAAGCACCGCAGGATCTATTCAATTCGAATGAAAAAGGGGAATGGTATTTTTATAACAACCAGCTCAAATCCCGCGGCTATACTGCATTTGTGGCCAAGTGGGGCAAAAGACCAAATGTTGATAACTGGCGAAGATCCGCTGCGGTAAACCAGGCCACCGTTGTAGCGCAGCAAAATAATCAACCAAATGTTGCAGCAGCAGAAACTCCTCTTGAAACCAATTCAATCGAAGGATTACTTGCTGGTATACCATTAACGCCGGAGAAATTACAGGCATCGAATGATTCTATTAACAATGCCCTTGTCAATCTTGGAAATTCATATTTAAATGGATTGGAAGAATACCAGTTGGTGATCGATTCACTGGCAGGATTTCCTGAAGCAAATCCAAAGCATAACAGGCTTCCTGAAGTGCTGTATATGCTGTATGTGAGTTATATGAAAACCGGCCGTGAGGCAGATGCAAGAAAAGTGTTGGATCAAATGCAGACCCGATTTGCAGGAGATCCACTGGAAAGGCAAATGACCATGTCATCGAGCAAAGGAAAGGTTACAACGGAGCAGGAAGAAATGACCCGCACCTACGACGATATTTACAATGCCTTCATAGAAGGTAGATTCCAGGAAGCGGTAGCCAAAAAGAAACAGGCGGATGACAGGTACGGTCAACACTATTGGACTCCGCAGTTATTGTATATAAACGCGGTTTACCTGATCAGGCAGAGACAGGATGCCGAGGCAAAAGTGGTATTGGGACAGATCATCGAAGTGTTCCGCGATTCCCCAATGGCGGAGAAAGCACAGAACATGCTGGATGTGCTAAACCGGAGAAAAGAGATCGAGGATTACCTCGCCAATCTTCAAATTGAGCGTCCGAAGGAAGATGAACCAGTGATCATCGATAAACCGGCACCGGTGAAAAAGGAAACCGTGATCGTGGAAAAGATCATCGATCAGCCTAAAAAACAGGATTCCGTAGTGGCCCAGAAAAAGGTTGTAGACAGTCCGGTAGTAAAAACAAAAGAACCAGAGCCTGTGGTAAAGACCAAAGAACCTGAGGCTGTAGTGGTTAAAAAAGAACCTCCGGTGGTCAAGCAGCCTGTGCAGGTGAAGACCGACAGTGTGAAATCCAACAAGCCGGCACCTTTGGCACGAAATTATAGTCATGATCCTAACCAGCCGCACATGGTGGTAATGGTAACCAACAAAGTGGATCCTGTTTACATTTCTGAATCGAAAAATGCCTTCAACCGGTATAATTCCCAACGATATACAGGATTGAAATCGGATAATGTATTGTTCAACGACGACATTAAGATGTTGCTGATCAGTGGATTTGCCAATGCTGAAGAAGCGAAGAAGTATGCGGCAGATGTAAGAAAATCAGCACCCACCACCATCATACCATGGCTGCCGGTAGGCAAGTATTATTTTGTGATCATCAATAACAGTAACTACGAATTGTTACAACAAACAAAAACCCTTGAAGATTACAAAAAATTTGAGAGCCAATACCTGAAAGATTAAGCAAATTGAGGAAATTTGGCGCTTTCGACCGAACCTTTTAAATAAACATAGCACCCCATGACTAAATCAGTCAGGATCTACTGGAAGATATTTTTGATAGGACTCGCAGCATTTTTGCTCCTGTTACTACTCATCAATTTTGGATTATTTGGCAGAATGCCTTCGCTTGCACAACTGGAAAACCCATCCATTACACTGGCTTCAGAGGTTTATGCGGATGATGGAACTCCTATGGGTAAATATTTCCGTGAGAAAGGAAACCGAAGCAATGTTCAGTATAAAGATATTTCAAAGCATGTCATTGATGCCCTTGTGGCAACTGAAGACGAACGCTTTTATGATCACTCAGGTATTGATGGAAAGGCAGTTGCCCGTGCAGTGGTATTGCTTGGCCGCGAAGGTGGAGGAAGTACCATCACACAGCAGCTAGCGCTGAATATGTTTGATGAAAGGGCTACCAACCCTGTAAGCCGTATCATCCAGAAATTAAAAGAGTGGATGATCGCGGTGAAGCTTGAAAGGAATTTTACCAAGCAGGAAATTCTCGCCCTCTATCTCAATACGGTTTCTTTTAGTGATAATGTGTATGGGATCAGGAATGCATCACGCACTTTTTTTTCAAAAGAACCGGATCGTTTGAATGTTGAGGAAGCCGCTACGCTGATCGGGATGCTGAAAGCTACCGGAACCTATAACCCCCGTACCAATTATAAGCAGTCATTCGACCGTCGTAATACGGTGATCGACCAGATGCTTCGCAACGATTATATCACAGATGCTGAAGCACTCAATTTCAAAAAGAACCCTATCAGGCTGAATTATAAAAAGGTTGATGAGAACAATGGTATGGCGCCATACTTTCTCGACGTGATCCGTGATGAACTGAAGAAATGGTGCAAGGAAAATGAGAAAGCTGATGGTGATAATTACGACCTGTATTCAGATGGATTGAAGATCTATACTACCATCAATCCAAGAATGCAGTTATATGCTGAAGAAGCTGTAGCCCGCCACATGCCTGTTTTACAGCGTGTATTAAGTGCACAGAAAAGCGTGAAGACCGATGCGGTATGGAAAGGTCATCAGAATGTTTTGGATGCCGCGATGAACAACAGTGACAGATGGAGAGCGATGAAAGCAGAAGGTGCCACTGAAGAAGAGATCCGGAAAGCATTCAAAGAAAAGGTCAAGATGCGTGTGTTTGCCTGGAACTCCAAGAGGGAAAAAGATACAGTGATGACGCCTATGGATTCGATCAGGTATCATCGCGAGATGTTGCAGACCGCATTCATGGTACAGGATCCAATGACCGGACAGGTGAAAGCATGGGTAGGAGGAATTGATTTCAAAACTTATAAATACGATCACGTCAACATCAGGACCAAGCGACAGGTAGGATCTTCTATCAAGCCATTCCTGTATGCCCTGGCCATCGAGGAATTTGGATTCACACCGGAAACACAGTGTGAAGCAACTGCTCAGTATTTCCCTGGATCGGGATGGGTGCCTGCAAAGAATACCGGAAGAACCGGAACAAGAAGTTTATCCAGTGGATTGACCTGGTCGATCAATGAAGTGGCTGCATACCTGATCAAGCAGACAACGCCGCAGCGTTTTGCAGACTTTTTAAAGCAGATCAATATCCCTACCAAGGTGGAACCATATCCATCGATCAGTTTGGGTTCCTGCGATCTGTCTTTGTATGAAATGATGTGGGGATACTCGATGTTTCCAACCGGGGGTTTCAGTACCAAGCCGGTGTATATCACCAGGATCGAGGATAAGAATGGAAATGTACTGGCAAGATTTGATACGGAGAGAAAGGAAGTGATCAGCCAGGCAACAGCTTATACCATGTCGAGGATGATGCAGGGACCGGTAGATATCGGAACTGCAGCAGGTTTAAGATCAAGGCTGGGAATCGCTGAAATGGCCGGTAAGACCGGAACCACCAATGATAACTCTGATGCATGGTTCATAGGTTTCACACCGCAATTGTCCGCAGGTGTCTGGATCGGTTGCGATGATCGATTCGTTAGACTTGAAGGAGGATTAGGGTATGGAGGTAAGGCAGCAATGCCTATATGGGAGTACTTTATCAGCAAGGCATTTGCAGACAAGACTTTGGGCTTGGATAAGAACATGGCATTTGTAGCACCTGAAAATATGCGTAATGAATCATTGTATGATTACATTGATATCGTTGACCAGGCACCGCCTCCAGGTGCTGAGGGTGCGAATGTAGGTAATGGAGAAGCCGATGATTACCTCGGCACTCCGGACACCAATAATGTTCCTGTGGAATCCAAACTTTCCATGGAAGAACAGAAGATCCTGAACGAAGCAAACGGAAATAAGAATTCCAAGGACGATAAGAAGAAGAACGACCCGCCAAATATTGACAATCAGGATGGCAAGAAAAAGAAAGGTTTCTTCAAACGCATCTTTGGAAAGAAAGATAACCAACCGGGCTGACCGCCCGGAGGGCGGGCTGAACGGAACGGGCTGAACAATTGCCGCAGGCAATTAGGCTGACCGGAAAGCAGCCAAAGGCTGAAAAGAAAAGAAAAGAACGACCATGGTGGTCGTTGTTTTCTTTTTTCGTTCAGCGCAATCAACTTAGTTGATTGTTCAGCCCGGTCCGTTCAGCCAACCGCTTCGCGGTTGTCAGCCCGGCTTACAGATACTGGTAAGGCAATGCCCACTGCCAGCTGCTTCCGCAATCATACCAGGGCCATGTTCCGCTTGAAAGGAAAGTCTTCTGGGTGGAAAAGAAGCATCCCTGCTCTTTTTTAGCACCGGCCAGGTAGCTAACCCGATCAAGTTTAAGTTGTCTTATTATTGGATTGTCTGTGGTTACCTGAACTGAAAAATTGATGGTACCAACAACCTCAAGTCCTGTTTCTTTTTCTTTTAATGTTGTTTTCAACTCTCCCTCAATCTTCTTGGTAACTGTTTTGTCATTTTCCCACACTGCATATATCTGCTCCAGATTTTTTGGAACCCAGTTAGCATCCCATATCGCACAAACAGCTTTTACTCTCTTTTTTCTTATGTCTTTTCTTTTAAATTTCAAGCGGATAATATCACCCGAAAATGAATTGACAATATTGTCCTTCAATGAAAGATAACCCGATACACGCGAAACAAACACTTCTGATCCTCCTCCATTTCCAACCAGGCTGATAAAATTATCCATCTGCTCTTTCAACACCACATGTCCCTGGTAAACCCTTAATATTCCTCCTGCTACTGCGCTTGAATCCATCACGGGACCTCCTGCATAAGGTTCAGCACCTACTCCGACAATATGAGTAGGATTCAATTCTGCATAACCGTCATTCACATTTACAACCATCCATGCAATTGTAGGATTGGTGCGGGTTCCGGAAAGATATGGCTCCTTACCGGGTGCCTCATCTGCTTCCCTATCGGCCGCCACAATGGTTGCCAGCTTACCTCTTGGATCTTTGTTTACATTGTCGAAATAGGAACTGGTAAACAGGCTTCCAAAATTTTCTGAATAAGGGAAATAAATGGCTACACCCTTTGAATTGGAAAAGATCTCAGCAGCAGTATCTGTCGCCGGTGCCAATGCGCGCACTTCCCCTGAACCTGAATTGATTATTTCCTGTGGATACAAACTGTTCTTCAACAAAGGATATTTTCCTTTATTCAATGCCTGGTAAAATTCATTCTTGAAAACACCCACCGGAGAATGATAACTTTTGAATTTCGCTGAAGTATACAAAGGGCTATACTCCGGAAAGAGCAGATCCTTTAGCAATACCGTTTCATCATCATAATACTCCGACAGTATCGCTGCACTTGCTTCATAAAATGCTTTGGGATTCTGATAAACATCTTCCAGGATCCTGGCCACTTCCCTGTTCAATCCAGCCCTACCTTCAAGTTGCGGATCATTTACAGGAACCTGCTCAGCAGGTTGAACCATTGGTTCCATGTTTTTCTTACAGGACACCATTCCAAACAGCACAAAGCACATGATCCAATACACTACATTCCTTCTCATACACACTAGTTTTATGGTTAAAAATTCTTCAACCAAATTACCAGTATGCTGTAAGGTGGAAATGGTGTTTTGACGTAAATGAGATGGTATTTTTCGGGCAGCGGGCTGACCAATTTGCGAAGCAAAATTGGGCTGAACGCACAAGGCTGAACAAAAACCGCAGGTTTTTGGGCTGACTTGATCATTATTCCAATCAGCCCAAACAGCTTTGCTGTTTGTTCAGCATGGTATGTTCAGCCCAGCTCCCCGGAGCTGGTCAGCCCATAAAAAAAACCGCTGATTACTCAGCGGTCAATAACTTCCAACTCCCAACTCCTAACTCCTAACTACTTCTTCTTCAAATCCCCAATCTTTCCCACAAATCCCAAACTATAAAAGAATGCATAGTTCGCCTGCTCGGTAATGGGAATTTTATATTGAGCATTGATCAGGATCGCATTGGTCTGACCAACATTGAACTGCAAACCAACTCCCGCAGGAATGTATGCACCATAGTACCCATTCCACTGGAAGGCACCGATACCAGCCTGTACATATGGATTCACCACGTACTGACTGCTCAGCATCTTCGCTTTAATGGAAGCATCTGCTTCCAGGAGGATCTTTTCTTCTCCCACTGCATCATGCTTGCGCAATGGATATTCAAGGCTACTCATGGCCAGTGAAGTGGAAAAATCAAGCTTTGATTTGATTCCCTGAATATAATTCACCATTACACCGCCTTTCATCTTTCCGATCTTACCAAACTGGCTATTGCTCAGCGCAGAGGATAAAGATGTTGCCCTTACATTGGCAGCACTTTCAAAATCATTGTAAAAGAAATGAACTCCTAAACTAGGAGGCTGTATATAATCAGTTGAATTCTGTGAAAAACCAGTGAGAGCAGCGAATACGGACACGAATAATAACCCTGCCAGTTTCTTCATAAACGAGGTTTTAGTTAGGTTAGGGGCAAAATTAACAGTCGTCAGTTAAATGAAAAATTATTTCTTCTTAGGGGTTTTCCTGGGGGTTTTCTTTGGCGTTACCGGCTTTTTCTTACCCAGCACTTCTACCTTCACCCTGGTCAGTCCTCTTCCAAGGTAACCCAGGTCCTGCGCTGCAGCCCTGCTCAGATCCACAATCCGGTCATTTTTATGATGAAGGCGATCGTTCACTTTTACAATCACCGATCTCTTATTGCGTAAATTGGTCACTTTGATCCAGGTATTCAACGGCAGACCATTGTGCGCTGCTGTATATTTTGAACCATCATATAATTGCCCGCTGCTGGTTTTCTTTCCCTCGAATTTTGAATGATAATAACTGGCAGTACCGTATTGGATCTTCCCGGTATTCTTATTTCTTTTTGCCTTGACAGCCTTCTTATCCTGGCTGATACCTGTAGTATCCAACAGAACGGAAGCCTGGACCGAAACCGATCCAATTAACATCATGAGAAAAAAAAGAATGTTCTTCATAGGGTTATTTTAAAGTTTATTGGCAAAATATCGCTCTCTCAGTATCCTGTCATTGCCATATATATCTTCATAAAAACGGATCTTTCCTTCCTTTCCTTCACAGGTAAAATATCGAATAAAAATCGGCACACGTTCAAAGCCACTCACCACGCGCTTTTCCTTTCTCGAGATCCAGCTATTCAGTGAATCAACAGGAATTTTCAGCGTATCATTTCTTACCAAAAATTCAGCCAGTTCTTTCCATTTTTGTACACGTACACAACCATGACTCAATGATCGCTGGGTCTTCTGAAATAACCATCTTGCATTGGTATCATGCAGATACACGGAATGTTTATTCCTGAAATTGAATTTCATTACTCCTAATGAATTATCATCACCCTGCCGCTGCTTGATCTGGTAAGGAAAATATTTCTTACTCATTTTCTTCCAGTCAATCTTCTTTGGATCGACAACATTATCATCCTTATCTACAACCATCAGGTTTTGCTTCACGAGATAATTTATATCCTTCTGAATCCTTGGTATCATTTCTTTATGAATGATACTGAAGGGAACAGTCCATTGAGGATAGGTTACAAAATTTCCGATCATCGAAACGATCTCTGGAGTTGGTGTCTTGCTGGTACCAACAATTACACGCGATTCAAGTGTTACCGTATCTTCTGCAAATACTTTTAACCAGTATGATGGAATATTTACCCATACTCTTGTCGACGGCATTGTATCAGGGATCTGCTTGTATTTATCCATCGTTAGCGCCACCAGTTTGAAGCGCTCAAGGTCTGTCATGTTCAGCTTATTGACCGTTTCCGCATTCAGCTTTCCTGTTACCTGCAGTTTGTTTTTTTTCTGGTATCCTGCGATCAGTTTTTTTAAAGCAGTAGTATCCATTTCTTCTTTAGGCGACTGCATGTAATCCAGTTCAAACATTCTTCTCTGAACCATTTCAACAAGAACTGCAGAGTCTTTCATCGGATAATTGATATAAGTGCTTCTTTTGAATTCTGCACTATCAATAAATGATGGAAGTGCTTCACGAAGCTGCACATATCCATCATGCTTTGGCTCGAGTGAATGCATGAGTTCATAAATACTTTTTCGCTGTACAAATTGCTTCAATACATCAACATAAATTTTTCCATCAACTACACTGTCTCTTCTTCCTGTAGTGGTATCAACAGGGATCCTTCCCTGCTTGATGTCTTTTGCCATAGAAAGAAATGCATCGGTCATCAACAGATCTCCGGTAGTCCACAAAACGGCATCTTTCGCTTTTAATGTATCCAGTGTTTGAAGTCTGATTGAAGCAAGATTCTTTTGATGATAATCACCAGGGAATAATCCATACACCCTGCAACTATCAATGAAAGCCATCAGCGAATCTGCTATGGGGAGCCATGCACCTGCATTTGCCCAAACAGGTTTCAGATCATTCTCTTTATAAAATGCCTCGGTAAGATCAGCATGGGTAAGCAGTGTGCTGTCATTGATCCTGGAAGACTCTTTGTCTGCACGCTCCAGCATTCTTTCAATATGATTGACCACATGCTCTGTGATCTGCCCAGGTTCATTTACAATATCAGGCTTCGATTCATCATAATCATCTCCGCATGCAAATGCGAAAACCATCAGTAATATGTATAATAAATTTCTTTTCATGCACCGGGCTTCGCGCCCATAGATGTTTTTTTATATAACTTGGTTGCAATAAACGGTTATGATCAAAATAAGGAAAATATTTATTACCCTGATAATCATTTTATTCCCAGTATTTTTACTTGGGAACGATACGATTCCGGCCAATAAATATGGACTTAAAGTGATCACTCGTCAATCCGATTATCTTAAAAAGGCCGGCGAAGATAAAGATCACAGGATGATCGAACTGAGTTCTATCATCCCGGGAATTATATATGAACTGCGCTATGCCGATACTTCCAACTTTATGCATCGCAGGATGTATCCGCCTCGCACTGAAAAAACTTTCCTAAGATATCCTGCAGCTATTGCTTTATCAAAAGTTGCTGAACAACTCGAAGAGAAAGGATATGCGTTGAAGATATGGGATGCATATCGTCCTTACAGTGTTACAGAAGCTTTCTGGGAACTGGTGAAAGATGAACGCTATGCAGCAAGTCCTGCAAAGGGATCCGGGCATAATCGCGGTCTAGCAGTTGATCTTACCCTGGTACACATTGAATCAGATTTCGAACTTGATATGGGAACTGATTTTGATGACTTCAGTGAACGTGCACATTCAAATTATGGCCATCTTCCTAAAGAAGTTTTGAAAAACAGGAAGATCTTAAAAGATGCCATGATCAAAGCAGGATTTATACAACTTGAAACAGAATGGTGGCATTTCTACTGGCCAAATAACAAGCAATATGACCTGCTTGATATTCCATTCAGCAAACTATAACATGATCGCATCTACCACTGCCTCAACATTGATGGGACCATACACATGCGGATAATCTTCATCCTGCTCTGCAACAAAATCATATTGCAATTCACTGGTGAGTTTATCTTCATCAATATTTAACTGGACAAGATCTTTCTGTCCAGCGAAATATCGCTGTAATACCCCTGCAGTTTGGCTTTCAGTACTGCAATGAATAAATCCTTCCGACTGCAATGAAGGAGCGCTGTACATACCCTCCTGCAATGCTTTGCGCCATGCTTCCACTGTCGTGATATGATAGATCATAACTGGTTATTTCTTGATGCCATCAACATATCTACCAATACGCATGCTGTTACTGCTTCCAACACAACAGGTACTCGAAGTGCAATGCACAGATCGTGTCTTCCTTTTACAGAGAATTTTTCCACTTCACCGGTTTCCCAGTTCAGGCTCTCCTGTTCTTTTGGTGTGGAAGAAGTTGGTTTGATAGCGATCCTGAACACAATATCATTTCCATTGGTGATACCTCCAACAATTCCACCGGCATGATTTGTTTCAGTCCTTCCCTCATTATCAATGATATTGTCATTGTGATCTACACCAAACATCTTCGCGGCCGCAAAGCCGGTACCAAACTCGATTCCACGAACTGCAGGAATTGCAAACACGGCATGACTCAATACTGATTCAACAGAATCAAAGAAAGGTTCACCAATTCCAACAGGCAATCCTGTTGCTTTACATTCAACAATTCCGCCTACTGAATCCTTTGCATCGATTGCTTTCTGCAAACCTTTTTCAGTGTCAGTTTCTCCGCCAATTTCTGTGATGGTGGCCACCACTTCAATTCCTTTTTGTGCAAGCAGTTTTTTGGCGATCACACCTGCAGCAACAAGTGCTACAGTAAGTCTTCCGCTGAAATGTCCTCCACCCCTGTAATCTTCAAAACCGCGGTATTTTTTATGTGCTACAAAATCCGCATGACCCGGTCTTGGAATGGATCTTATCTTATCATAATCACCCGAACGTGTATTCTTGTTTTCGAACATGATGGTCATCGGCGCACCGGTAGTATGACCATTGAAAACACCACTCTTGAAGATAGGAAGATCATCTTCTTTTCTTGGCGTGGTTCCTTTCTGTCCGCCACCCTGTCTTCTTAACAGATCAGGAAGAAACTCTTCAAATTGAATAGGCAATCCTGCAGGAATCCCATCAATATTGATCCCTACGCTTTCTCCATGCGATTCACCAAATATGTTGAGTCTGAAATATCGTCCGAATGAATTCAAGGCTTAATGATTTACAGGTTCAGAAACTGAATGAACGCTTACACCTAATTGCTGCAGGTGTTCATAAAAATCAGGATATGATTTACCGATCGCTTCCGCCACTTCAATGATGGTCTCTCCTTCTGCTTTCAATCCTGCAACTGCACATGCCATTGCAATGCGATGATCATGATGTGAATGTACTTGCGCACCCTTCACTCCTGTTCCGCCCTTCACCAGCATCAGGTCATCCTGCAAAATGATCTCAATGCCCATCTTGCCAAACTCTTCCTGCAAAGTGAGGGAACGATTACTTTCTTTATGTGTAAGCCTGCTCACACCAGTGATAGCCGTCGTGCCTTCACAATAAGAAGCAAGCGCTACCAATGGAGGAAAAAGGTCAGGACAATCAGTCGCATCAAATTGAAATGCTTTCAATTTCGCAGGACCAACTACGATCTGTTCAGGTGTTACACTGATCACTGCACCGCTATCGATGATCGCCTGCAATATTGCTTTATCAGCCTGTGTGGAGAATGGATCCAATCCGTTCACCGTGATCTCTCCCGCGATTGCTCCAGCAACCAGCAGGAACGCACCGCCACTCCAGTCACCTTCCACAGTATAACGGCCAGGCCTAAACGAAGTTTCCCCGGAAAAATAGAAGGATGCATAATCATTGTTCTTCACCTTCACCCCAAACTTCTCCATCACATCGAGTGTAAGATCGATATAAGGACGACTTTTCAGATCACGCACCTTGATGGTTACATCTTTCGCATTGGCAGCAGCATAACCCATCAATAATCCAGTTAAAAATTGAGAACTCAGCGAACCATCAATCTCAATATTTGCAGGCGTTAAAGGGCCCTGGATATTTAATGGAAGTTTACCATCATTAGAATTGATCTTAATTCCAAGTTGCGGGAAGATCTCATCAAAGAAATCCATCGGTCTTTTCACCAGGCTTCCGGAACCATTGATGGTAATGGCTTTCGCGCTCAATGCTGCAAGCGGACTGAACATCCTGATGCCCAAACCACTTTCACCACAATTGATCTCATTGCCTGCGGGATGTACTCCATTACTCACTACTTCCAGATCGCCATTTTCCAATGTCTTTATTGCAGCACCAAGTTTCTGTATCACATCGATCGCAGCAAGATCATCATTACTTTTTCCCGGATGTACAATGGTAGTTGTTCCCTTGCTCAGCAAAGCTGCTGCACATGCGCGCTGCATGGAGCTCTTCGAAGCTGGCGCCTGTATATTTCCTTTGATGGAAGATGGAGTAACTGTTGTAATCACTTTATAATTGTTTGATCATGGTCCCCAGCTGATCCATTTCGATATTTTTCACCACACCTTTCCCTGTCTTTTGCAGCAATACATAACTCATGACAGATCGAACTTTTTTCTTGTCCATCTTCATCATGCTGATCGCTTTATCCGCATCGAAAGGATACACATCAGGAAGACCATATTTCCTGATCAGTTTTGAAATTCTTTTTGTTTCTGTAAAGCCCGTGATCTTTTCCGAAAGCTTACAGGCTGCTACCATCCCGATCGCCACTGCATGTCCATGCGGCAAGGCATAGTCATTTTCAATAGCATGACCGAGTGTATGCCCGAAGTTAAGCAGCTTCCTGTCGGCCTGTTCAAACTCATCTTTCTGCACCACTTTTGATTTCAGCAACGCATTGCGCATAATGAGATCTGCAAGCAGTTCATGATCCTTCCTGTAATTGTTGAGTGTATTGGCTTCGAGTACTTCAAGCATCACCGCATCTTTGATGCAGGCATGTTTGATGATCTCGGCAAATCCATTCACCCATTCTTCTTTTGGAAGTGATTTCAACAATGAAAGATCATAGAGTAAGAAAGAGGGCTGATTGATGGTGCCCACAAGATTTTTATATGCGCCTACATCAATTCCGTTCTTGCCGCCGATAGAGGCATCGACCATTGCAAGAATAGTGGTTGGAACAAATCCAAACCTGATCCCACGCATATACACTGAACCAACATAACCGGTAAGATCGGTGACCACACCGCCTCCAACACCAACCAGCACGGATCTCCTGTCGGCACCCATTTCAATGAGTTTGCTGATCACGAGATCCGCAGTGCCCTGGTGTTTATGAATTTCGCCGGCAGGGATCACAATGACCTGCTGCCCGGCGAATTTTTGCTTGTGTGCTTTGTAGATATGCTCATCCGTTACAAACACAACATGATCTGCAGATGCCAGCCGGCTGACCAATTCCAGGCTTGCATCGAAATAATAATCAACCTTGCGTGAAGTGAACTGAATCGATCTTTTTTTCATTTCCTTCAGCGAAGATTAACTATTCATGATCTTGTTCTGGTGGTTGATACTTTCCATATGCACTGCATCAAAGTACTTCGTGATGAACTCTTTGCTCAGCCCGAGTTTGTCTCCTTTTGCAGTGGCTCTTTCCAGGATCTCATTCCACCTGTTTGTCTGAAGGATGGTAATGTTATTATTCTTCTTGAACTCACCGATCTTCTCAGCAACTTTCATACGCTGACCAAGGATCTGCATCAGTTCATCATCGAGGTGATTGATCTGCTGGCGCAATTTCTCCAGTGCTGCATGATACTCTTCAGAGTTCACGTCTTCTTTTCTCCATACAATGGTATCGAGCATTTCAGCAAGACGTGCTGGTGTAACCTGCTGCTTCGCATCACTCCATGCAACATCAGGATTGATATGGCTTTCGATCATAAGACCGTCGAAGTCTAAGTCAATAGCTTTCTGTGCAACATCAAGAAGTATATCCCTTCTTCCACTGATATGTGATGGATCATTGATGATCATCAGCTCAGGGTAACGACGCTTCATTTCGATAGCGAGGTGCCACATGGGAGCATTACGGTATTCAGTATTTCCGTAAGAAGAAAAACCCCTGTGAATAAGACCGATCTTCTGGATACCTGCTTTTGCTACGCGCTCCACTGCTCCGAGCCACAGCTCAAGATCAGGGTTGATGGGGTTCTTGATCAATACCGGAACATCCACTCCGCGAAGGGCATCCGCCACTTCCTGTACAGAGAAAGGATTCACGGTAGTTCTTGCACCTACCCATAATACATCCACTCCAAAGTGAAGAGAATCCTCCACCTGCTTGGCAGTTGCAACTTCTACGGCTACCGGTAAGCCTGTTTCTTTTCTTGCCTGCTGTAACCATGGCAAACCTTTGGTTCCAATTCCTTCAAAACTTCCGGGCCTGGTTCTTGGTTTCCAGATGCCTGCACGCAGTACATCTACTTTCCCGGTTGCTGCAAGTTGTCTCGCTGTTTCCAGTACCTGCTCTTCTGTTTCTGCACTGCAGGGTCCTGAAATGATCAGAGGTTTTTTGGTCAGCACCTCGTTGATCGCTGTTGGTGATTGTTGTGTCTGTATCATGTTTGATTGGATTGACTTGTCATTGTCTTACCTGCTGTTCGCATCATTCATCCTGATCCTGCGTCCCTTGTAGTTTTTACCATCAATGGAACGGATCATTTGTTGTGCTGCAGAAGGTTCTATTTCTATCCAGCTGTTCATCTCCTTCATATCAATCCTGCCGAGTACATCTTTTTTCAGATCACTCATATCAAGAATGAATTGAAGAAAACTTGCCTTATAAAAACCATCTTTTGTTCCGAGGTTAACGAAAAGCTTCGAATAATTTCCGCCGCCGCCAAATTCTCTTCCGCGAGTATCTCTCCTGTTGTCTCTATCCCTGTCTCTGTCACCACCACGCTCACGGTCTCTTCCTCTCTCTCTTCTATCGCCCATATCCCTTGAACGCTCGCGCATGTTAAGGTCTTCAGCATTCTCATAATACTTGAGGAACCTGTCGAACTCCATCGCTGCTACACGCTTCAGTACTTCTTCTTTTGATACATCGGCAAACTTCTCTTCCAGGAAAGAAACATAAGTTTCATAACCACCATGAGAAATATCTGCTGATAACAATTTATCCATGAAGTGGAAGAACTGCTTGCGACAAACATCCTTTCCACTTGGAATTTCAAGCTTATGGAATGGCGACTGTACAATGCGCTCGATCTGGCGAAGTTTACCGATCTCGCGGCTGTGCACGATCGACATACAAATACCAGTGCTTCCTGCACGACCTGTTCTTCCTGAACGGTGCGTGTACACTTCAACATCATCCGGTAATTCGTAGTTGATAACGTGTGTGATGTCTTTCACATCGATACCACGAGCTGCCACATCCGTTGCGATCAGTAATTGCAGTGAACGGTCACGGAATTCACCCATCACTTTATCACGCTGCTGCTGGGTAAGATCACCATGCAGTGCATCGATATCATAACCTTCGCGTGTAAGCTTTTCAGTGATTGCCTGCGCATCTGCTTTGGTACGCGTGAAGATGATACCATAGATACCAGGGTTGAAATCGATCAGTCGCTTCAATGCTTCATAACGATGATGCGCATTGGTGATATAATACTGGTGATCGATACTCTTGTTACTGGTATTTACTTTACCAACTGTGATTTCATGAGGTTTGGTCATGTACTTCTTGCTCACCCTTTTGATCTCGGATGGCATGGTTGCACTGAATAACCAGGTAGCATCACGGTTTGGTGTATTCTGAAGAATGAATTCAATA
The DNA here is from genome assembly GCA_966112615.1 of uncultured bacterium. Taxonomy (GTDB): domain Bacteria; phylum Bacteroidota; class Bacteroidia; order Chitinophagales; family Chitinophagaceae; genus Flavitalea. Next base: position 54,124 of record CBHWDO010000008.1, on the reverse strand, counting down.
TCATCCTGGAATCCCATGTTCAACATCTCATCCGCTTCATCCAATACAACGTAATGGATCTCTTCGAGATTGATCGCCTTGCGTTCGATCAGGTCGATCAAACGTCCTGGTGTTGCCACCACGATCTGGATGCCTCTTCTCAATTCACGGATCTGACCTCCGATCGGAGTACCACCATACACTGCCAGCACATGCATCTGCGGCATGAATTTGCTGAAACCCTCCATTTCTTTCACGATCTGGAGACAAAGTTCCCTGGTTGGACAAACCACCAGTGCCTGCGGATATTTCTTATCCTCATCAATAAGTTGCAGCAATGGAAGACCAAATGCTGCTGTTTTTCCTGTTCCCGTCTGAGCCAGTCCCACTAAATCTTTGGTACCGCTCAATAAAACAGGGATCGCCTGTTCCTGGATTGGAGTTGGGTTTACATACCCTAAAGCGTTGGTTGCCTGAACCAACCTTTCATCCAAACCCAGACCTTCAAATGTCATCATAAAAAATTCTAATTTGGCGCAAAGGTACTACTATTGAGCCCCTTATCGGCATTTATGTTTAGCCGCTGATGGATTCTGCCTATTTCAGGATCCTCCTGATCTTGTTGGCATTTTCTATCAACTCCTGTAAGTATTCATAGTTTTCCCGCTCCAGGCAGCTCTTGAACTTTCTCAACTGGGAGATATGTTCGTTGAGCACATCGAGTACATTTTCACGGTTCTGCATGAAAATGGGCACCCACATGGCCGGGTTCGATTTAGCCAGTCGCACGGTACTTTCGAAACCACCACTGGCCAGTTCAAAAATGGTATCTTCCTCTCTTTCCTTCTCCAGCACCGTATTTGCCAGGGCAAACGAAGTGATATGAGAGATATGGCTCACATAGGCCACGTGCAGGTCATGCGCCGAAGCATTCATGTACAACAGGTGCATCCCCATGGCACGATAAACCTGCTCCACCAGTTCCACCGCATCTGCATCCGACTCTTCCTTATTGCTGATCACCACGGCTTTCTTACTGAATGGATCTTTAACAGCCGCTTCAGGACCGCTGTACTCAGTACCCCACATAGGATGCGTACCAACGAATCTTGACCTTTTAGGATGACCTTCAATACAGGCAAGTATGCCTTCTTTGGTAGATCCAACATCAATGATCACCTGCTGGTCTACTAAGTCAAGGATCTTTGGCAAAAGGCTTTCAGTTGCGTTGACAGGAACAGAAACGATGACAAGTTTAGAAGATCTTACTGCAGTTTCCAGGTCACAGATCTCATCCACCAGGTTTAGTTCCAAAGCCCTTTTCGCATGATCAGGATTGGCATCCACGCCGATGATCCTTTCCGCGAGACCTTTCTCGCGAAGTGTTAAGGCCATCGAGCCCCCGATCAATCCTATTCCGATTATTGTGACTACCATACTATACGCTCATTGCTTTTCTTTGCTTAACTCTTCGGATCGATTCTTCGAAGTTCTTTACATCACTGCAGAGACTGATCCGGATAAATTGTTCGCCGGCTGTTCCAAAAATTCCGCCGGGTGTAATGAATACATCAGACTCATACAACACTTCATCACTCAGCTCATAAGAATTTTTATAGGTTGATGGAATTGCTGCCCATACAAACATGCCTACCTGGTCGGTTGAATAGCTGCAATTGAGCAGGTCCAATAATTCAAACACTTTTTTTCTTCTTTCAGAATAGATGGCATTCAGTTGGTCGTGCCATTCCTTACCCAGCTTCAAAGCCGCTGCTGAAGCGAGTTGCAGGGGAAGGAACATGCCTGAATCCATATTGCTTTTAAAAGTCAGCACCTGGTCGATCTTCTCTTTTGCACCCACCAGCATACCTATTCTCCATCCTGCCATATTGTGTGATTTACTGAGTGAGTTCAGTTCAATCACCACATCTTTTGCACCTTCCACTGATAGCAGGCTCATCGGTTCATCATTCAATATAAAGCTGTATGGATTATCATGAATGATGAGGATATCATGTTTCTTACCAAATGCAACGATCTGTTCAAACAATGCTTTGGTAGGAAGTTTTCCTGTTGGCATGTGCGGATAATTCACGAACATCATCTTCACGCCATCAAGATTTTTTTCGATGGCATTGAAATCAGGATACCAGTTGTGATCCGCATCCAGTGTATAATCCAGACAAACACCACCTGCAAGTGATACTGCACTGCGATAGGTTGGATAACCCGGATTCGGCACCAATACTTTATCACCGATGTTGAGGTAGGTCATGCAAATATGCATGATGCCTTCTTTAGATCCTATCAACGGAAGAATTTCTGTCTCAGCATTCAACTCAACACCATACCACTTCACATACCATTCTGCAATAGCATTGCGCAGCACCGGCGATCCTTTATAGCTTTGATAGGCATGCACATTCGGCTTTGCAGCTTCAGTAGTCAGCACTTCAATCACCGATGGATGCGGCGCCAGGTCGGGGCTCCCGATACCAAGGTTGATGATATCCTTGCCCTGTTTACGCAAACCTTCGATCTCTCTGAGTTTTTGAGAGAAGTAGTATTCGCCGATGTTGTTGAGTCTTTGAGACGTTTTCATTTTTCATTTTTTTGGTTCACGCTTGGTTTACCCTTGGTTCACGCAAAGCGCGCAAAGGAGCAAAGTTTTGGTCGCCTTATTCCCGATTCCCGATTCTCTATTCACCATTCATTTCCGATTCCCGATTTCCGATTTCCGATTTCCGATTCCCCCATCAATACGTTTCCCCTTTCCGGTAGACCCCATACACCCTCAACTCCTCTGTCACCTTCTTCACTTTCTCGATCACTTTTTCAAACTGATCGATGCCGTCGAATTCCATATCTGCATGAAAAGAATATCGCCAGTCGGAGCCGGGAATTGGAAAACTCTGCAACTTGCTGAGATTGATTCCTCCATCAGCAATAGTGCTCAGAACCCGCGCCAGGCTTCCTCTGGAGTGATCGGTATGAAAATTTACACTTGCTTTGTTTGCTGTTTCATCTACCTCAGAAAGATCCTCACGTTGCACCACCAGGAACCTGGTGTAGTTATTTTTCATCGTGTGAATATTCGGAGTGATCACTTTCAACTCAAATAATTCAGCAGCAAGTTTGCTGGCAATGGCCGCAATATGTTTGCTTCTTTTCTGATGAACATGCTTTGCACTCAAAGCAGTGTCTTCAGTTTCGATGAGTTTCCAGTTGTATTTATCAAGGTAATCAAGACACTGTTGTATCGCCATCGGATGTGAATGCACTTCACGAATATCCTCGAGCTTTACATCTGGATTGACTAAAAGATTTTGTTTGATGGTGAGATAAACTTCACCTGTAACACGGAGATTACTTTTCTGCAGCAGTGTGTAGTTGGGGAGAATGCTTCCGGCGATGGAATTTTCGATGGCCATCACGCCACCATCGCTTTCTTTTTTACTGGATGCGAACTTCACCACATCCCTGAAATTCCCACATGGAATTACGTCTACGTCTTTCCCGAAAACCTGTCGGGCCGCTACCTGGTGGAAACTTCCTTCGTATCCCTGGATAGCGATCCGCTTCGGCTTGTCTGATGAATGTCTGCTGCTGTTTCTTTTGTTCTCCATGTTTCGTTATGGGCTAAAAACAAGAATCCCGGCACCTGGCCGGGACTCTTTATGTTAATTCGTTTTATCTGCGTTTAACTTAAAGCACTCCCGGCCCACTTTTAAAGTAGAAAAAATAGCTAAAGTAAAAGAAGCCGTATGCTTTGTTGTTTGTCATCAGACCAAAAATAACAATGGAAAATGAAAAATGAAAAATTTTTTAAAAGGACTTACGATATCCAAATAACATGATGAAGGCTAAAATCCAGTCCCATGGCCTATTCCAGCCTTTTTAAAATCTGCTCGTCAATCTTTTTGAATAAATGAAAAGGTTTATAGATCCTCCAGTTATCCAGTTCCATAAGCTCTACAAACCGGTTCAATTTTGCCTTGGTAAAGTCATATTGTGTTTGTTCAGGCATATTCAGACAAACGATCCATCCTTCCTGGTCGGTCACTTCATCAAACCATTCAATATAATAATCCTTATCACCGCTGTGGAAGTTCAAAACGTTTTCGGCAACCAGGATAAACTTGGTAATCCCTTCAGCAAAAAACTTATCGACCACTTCACGTTTCAGGTTCATGATATCATTTTCGATGCAGTCGTTCCACTCCCCGATCAGTTCAATGACCATGTAGTGTTCATCATAATCTGCCTGTAATACTTTGAGGTATAATGTTCTTGATTCGAAATCATCCCATTGTGGATGTATGTAGAAATTATAGATGGTCTGCGTGAATTCAAATTCAGAATACACCCTTCCATAGAATGGCGATCGCTCATCCTCCTCGCTCGTATAAATATGGCGCCAATTGTAAAAAGGTTCTATGTCGTGCATTGCGGCAATTTAAGGAAATGGGGAGGGGGATTCCAAATAAAAAAAGTGAAAATCACATTCCCTTCATCGCCTTCGCCACGCTACCATATTTCAGCAGCAGTTCCTTTGCCTGTTCGTAATCGGTAATATTTGCCTTCTCCATCAACATCCGCGTTCCGCGATCCACCAGCTTGGCATTGGTGAGTTGCATGTTTACCATGCGGTTGTCTTCTACCCTTCCCAACTGGATCATCGCGATCGTGGAGATCATATTTAGCACCATCTTTTGTGCGGTACCACTTTTCATGCGCGTGCTGCCGGTTACTACCTCCGGACCAACCACCACTTCAACAGGATAATTCGCAACTTCAGACAATGGAGAAGAAGGATTACAACTGATACTTCCTGTCAGGATATTATGCTTACTGCATTGCTCCAATGCACTGATCACATAAGGAGTAGTTCCGCTCGAAGCTATGCCTACCACAAAATCATCTTCATTGATATCATGTTGCTGAAGATCTTTCCAGCCATTCTCTGTATTGTCTTCCGCATCTTCAACGGGAAACCTTACAGCTTTTTCTCCTCCTGCAATGATCCCGATCACCACGCCCTGCGGCATACCATAAGTTGGCGGGATCTCGCTGGCATCAAGCACTCCAAGCCTTCCGCTGGTTCCTGCACCGATATAAAACAATCTTCCCCCTGCAATCATTTTCTCGCAGACTGCAGCAATCAATTGTTCTAATTGTGGTAAAGCTTTTTGCACTGCAATGGCTACCAGTTGATCTTCCTGGTTAATGATCTGCACCAGTTCTCCTACAGATTTCTTTTCCAGATCACGATACGATGAAGGCTGTTCTGTTACACGCATGCTGCAAGTTAATTCGAATGATATACAACCAGTCCTTCCATTGGATTTTTCAATATCGATCCCAGTTCAAATTCATAAGAACTGCAGAGATCCCTGATCACATCCTGGAATCCATGTGCCACTCCACCCACAAAATGGATCGGGTTCTTCCAGCTCTCATTATACTTGTTGAGGTGCTGAAAAAAGAAATCATTCAATCCATCTTCAATGATGTTTTCAATCATGAAATGACCACGGTTGGCTGCAAGGAATTTGCTGAACTCGGCTAAATATCTATTGGGAAATGGACCACGATATACATGATCCAATATTTCAACCTTATCCGTTTTATAGGTTTCATTGAAGCGATACTTTAGTTCTTCATCAAAAGTATCATAGAGATAATACTGGATAACTTTCTTACCAAGATATGCTCCACTGCCTTCATCACCGAGTATGAAACCCAGTCCAGGACTGTTTTTCACGATCTTCTTGCCATTGAAATAACATGAATTACTTCCTGTTCCTAATATACAGCTGATACCTTTTTCATTTCCACAGGTTGCTCTTGCTGCACCCATCAGGTCATGCGTCACATTCACTTCTGCTTCAGCAAAAACTTTTTTGATCGCTTTCTTTACCAGGGATGCATTTTCAGGCGCTGCACAACCCGTACCATAATAAAATACCTGCTCGGGGACTTTCTTTTTTAAGGAAGGAACCAATTCATTCCGGAGTATGTTTTCAATTTCAACAACATTCAGAAAGTAAGGACTGATGCCCTGGGTCATGACGGTGGTCTTCTTTTTTCCATCGATATAACACCATTCACATTTGGTGGCTCCACTGTCAGCTAATAATATGGCCATTTTCAATAATTTGGATTTGAGGTCTGGGAGGAGTTCATACTAACAAAATAATGCTGAACTTCGCGAACTCAAAATTAATTTAATACAACCCCATAAATGAAAAAATTACAGGTTGCGCTACCGGTTCTCTTTGCAGTGGTGATGATCCTTGGAATGGCCATTGGGTACAGGCTGCGCGAAAATATCCCGGGAAACCGCGGATTGTTCGATGCAGGAAGAAGAAGCTCGCTGCAGGAAGTGCTGGACCTGGTGAGAACGAAGTATGTCGACAAGGTCAATACTGATTCACTGGTGGAAGACGGGGTAAACGGGCTCCTATCCGACCTCGATCCGCACAGTGTATATATTCCTGCTGCTGATCTTTCAACCGTTAATGAAGACCTGCAGGGGAATTTCCAGGGCATTGGCGTTGAATTCCAGATCATTAAGGATACTGTTCACGTGGTAAGCGTACTGGGAGGCGGACCCAGTGAAAGAGCCGGATTGCAGGTGGGAGACCAGTTCATCAAGGTGGGAGATTCTGTGGTGGCTGGAAATATCAATTCCGAAAGGATAAGGAAACTCCTCCGCGGACCGGAAGGCAGCCAGGTGAACGTGGTGTTGCTGCGCAATAAGCAAACGGTGAATAAGACAATCACCAGGGGCACTATTCCATTATTATCTGTGGATGCGGCTTACATGATGGATAACAAAACCGGTTATATCCACCTCAATAAATTTTCAAGCACTACCTATGAAGAATTCATGAGTGCGTTGGAAAAACTACAGAAGCAGGGCATGAAGGAACTGATCTTCGACCTTAGAGATAATGGCGGCGGGATCCTCCAGGAAGCAGTGGACATCGTGGATGAATTTATCGACCAGGATAAATTGATTGTTTATACGGAAGGACAATCGCAACCAAAAGTTGAATTCAAGACCAAGCGCCCCGGATTGTTTGAGAAAGGAAAACTGGTTTTGCTGGTGGATGAGAATTCAGCCTCAGCAAGTGAAGTGGTAGCGGGAGCTTTGCAGGATTGGGATAGGGCAACGATCGTGGGAAGAAGGACATTTGGAAAGGGACTGGTGCAGGAGCAATACGATCTTTCTGATGGATCAGCTCTAAGACTGACCATTGCCAGGTATTACACTCCTACCGGTCGAAGCATTCAGAAACCTTATGCTGAAGGAAGAAGTAAATATGAGCAGGAGCTGACTAACCGCTATCATAATGGGGAGCTGGTAAGTGCCGATAGTTTCCATATTGATAAGTCGAAGGCTTTCAAAACCAAGGGTGGCCGCACAGTCTATGGAGGCGGAGGAATTACGCCGGATGTGTTTGTGCCTTATGATACCACCGGGTTTTCTGCTGATATCACACCATTATTTATTGACCAGGACTTCGGAAAGTTCATTTACACCTATTATAAGAACCATAAGGCGGAGCTGGACAAATTTAAAACCGCAGCGGATTTTGCAGCAGGCTTTAAATCTGAAGATGCCGCCTATGCTGAATTACAGCAATACATGAACGCCAACAATATCCAGTTAACAGGATTAGGCGCACAGGATGTTGCTGAACTGAAGAAGCGCATCAAAACCTGGCTTGCCCGGCAGGTCTTCCGGATGGAAGGATACTACGTGGTGGCCAATGAGTATGATAAAACGGTTCTGAAAGGCAAAGAAGAACTTGCAAAATAACGGGCAGAACCGAGCGAAGCGAAGGGGCTGAACGCCGGGTGTTATTTTTTCACGCAGAGTTCACGCAAAGCCGCTGCCTTCGGCAGCTGCGCAAGGGAGTAAAGCGCGCAAAGGACGGATGCTTCGCATCCGGGCAGAACGACCCGAAGGGTCCGGCTGAACGCCGGGTGTTACACTCAATGTAAAATGTAAAATGAAAAATGCCTTTGGTCAGGTTCACCCCACCAAGGGCATTTTTCATTTTACATTTTACATTATCCAAAAAAATATTTTTTCTCTTAATCATTTCACAATCAACATCTTACACCCTTCTCCATTCCCCATTCTCCCTTCCCCATTCATTTTCCCTGTAACCACTTTCTTTCAACCGTAGTCCTAATCTGCAAACAACCTTATTTTACAACAATAAAAATTAAAGTTATGAGCGGCGAAGGAGTATTAGTACCAATTGCAATTTTTCTCGGCGGATTTGCCATGGTATTCGGAATTGTTTATTTGAGAACCCGGGAGAACCTGGCCATGCTGGAAAAAGGCATGAACCCTAAAGAAAATGCCAACCGCCCGGCACCTTACAAAAACCTGAAATGGGGATTACTCCTGATGGGCGCAGGTTTAGGGCTTTTGCTGGCCTATATCCTTGATCAGAAAGTATTCATGACATCCGATAACGAAGCCATCTATTTTGCCCTGATCGCCATCGGTGGAGGTGCTGGATTGATAGGGTCGTACAGGATCGAGAAAAAAGAATTCTGGGACAAGACACAACTATAAAATAAATTACATCATTCCCTTATCAATTGACACCTGAACTAACGGATAATGAGATCATACGCAAAGTGCTTGATGGAGAACATCAGCACTATGCGGTATTGGTGAAGCGATACCAGAATTTCGTCTTCACCATTACCCTTCGTTATACCGACATCAGGGAGGATGCAGAAGAGATCTCGCAGGACATATTTGTGAAAGCATTCAGATCATTGAAAGATTTTCGTGGAGATTCAAAGTTCAGCACCTGGCTATACACCATCGTCACAACGAGCTGTATCACTTTTCTCCGGAAGAAAAAACTTCAGACACATTCGCTCGATAATGATCATGTGTTTGAGCTGGCCGACAGCCAGGATTCCGGGATGAGAGCAAACCAGGTGGAACAGAAATCGAGAGCAGCAATGGTCAATGATGCGATCCGCATGTTAGGTCCCGAAGATGCACAGATCATCACCCTGTTTTATAAAGGTGAACAAACACTTGATGAGATCAGTCGGGCCATGGGTATCGAACCTAATGCCGCCAAGGTTCGGTTACACAGGGCCCGTCAAAGACTCCGGGAAAAGATGGAAAAGCATTTTGTACACGAATTAAGAGATTATCGTTCCGGCTAGCGGGCTGACCAACTCCGAAGGAGTTGGGCTGAACGCACCGGGCTGAACATTCACCGCAGGTGAATGGGCTGACCAGAAACTTCGTTCTAACGAAGTTTCACCGAAACATCAAAATACCACATCATGACAATCGAAGAAAAACTCTGGAACTATCTCGATGGCACCATCGATCCAACTGAGAAATCAGAGATCGAGCAGCTCATCGAGACCAACCTCGAATGGAAGCGCACCTATTCAGAGGTTCTTGAAGCACACAAGATGCTGCAGGAAGATTTTCATCTCGATGAACCTTCCATGCGCTTCACACAAAATGTGATGGAAGAGATCGGCAGGTTATACATTGCCCCAGCCACAAAATCTTATATCAACAAAAACATCATCTGGGGAATCGGGATCTTCTTCGTGGTAACCATCATTGCAATTCTTGGTTACGGAATTTCACTGATCCAATGGAACACCGGAAGCGCAGACGCAAATCTCCCGATCGATCTTACCAAAGTTGATTACAGTGTTGTATTCAACAATACCTACACCAATATTTTCCTTGGCATCAACGTGATCCTAGGATTGGCCTTACTGGATATGTATCTGAGGAAGAAGATGAAGAGTGCGCATAAATAAAGAGAGTAACATAATAGTTGAAGAGCCTGGCTGATGCCGGGCTTTTTTTGTTTTGCGCAATAGGAATGTTGAAAATAGTTACTATTTTATGAAGTAAATTCTTTTACGTGGATACTCAAACTTTAAATGATTTTAAATTCCATAATAATATTGAACAATTCTATTCAGTTGAAGCTGTATTTTATAAATGGAAAAAACGTAATTATAGAAGTGTTGCATATATAAAAAGCCTTAATAAAATTGATGGGAAAAAATTAGTGGTTATCATGCTAAATCCGGGTTCATGCATAGAAGAAAAAGGCACGAAGGCTAAACCAATAAAAAGCCACAGCGAATTACTTTTTAAAAAAGCAAAATCTGCAAAATCAGACCCTACCCAAAGACAGATCATGGAATTAATGATACGTTGCAATATTACCCATAGCACGATCATCAATTTATACGATTTGATGGAAGGTGACAGCAAGAAGTTTATAGCGATGTTACTTAAAAAGGATGACCCAAACTATGAGAAAGAGTTTGAAAAATCATCCATCTTTTCTTTTGAAAGAATGAATGAATTGAATAAGCATATTAATAAGGATACACCGGTTCTGCTTGCCTGGGGTGGACTCAAAAGAAAAGCCGTAATGGACCAAAAAGAAAAGGCAAAGAAAATTATTGAAGGGATTAGTAAAAAAACCTTTTCAATTAACGAGAATTTAGAAACTTGTCCTCATCCCTGCCCCAGAATTTATAACAAGAAAAAAGAGTGGATCATCCGCGCCTGCGAGGAATTCAATAAACTCAATTAATAAAATGAACTGTATCATGAAAACAATTAGCAAGTTTCTGATTATTCTTTTATTACTGTCAATACAAAAAACTTATTCCCAATCCCCCTCCAAACCCCGCATCATCATCACCGCTGATCCCGAACTCGACGACAACAACTCCCTCATAAGGTTCATCCTCTACGCTACCGATGTCAAGATCGAAGGACTGATCTATACCAGCAGCCAGTTCCATTGGAAAGGCGATGGTAAAGGAACCAAATGGTTTGTACCGGGAAGAGAATACAACAGGTTTGGATTGAATCTTTGTCCTTGCGAATCATGGCGATGGGCAAAGGATGAACGCTTTATCCACGACATTGTAGATGCATATGAGCAGGTTTATCCCAATTTGAAAATTCATCATAAGGAATATCCTTCACCAACTGATTTAAAATCGAAGATCCGATATGGAAATATTGAATTTGATGGTGATATTTCAAAGGATTCTCCGGGATCGGATCTTATCAAACAATTAATGCTGGATGATCAACCCGGTCAATTATTTATTACTGCATGGGGTGGACATAGCACAATCGCAAGAGCATTGAAATCCATCCAGGACCAGTATGAATACACTACTCAATGGGATCAGATAAAAAACAAGATCTCAAGGAAAGTGGTGTTGCTTGCTTCAGGCGACCAGGATGATACATATGCGAAATATATCAAACCTAACTGGCCTTTGATTGAATCAAGACAATTCAAAGGTGGTCCTAATTATAGTTATGGTGCACAGATCAATGCTAAACCGGAAAATGCACCTTTACTTAGTTCAAAATGGATGAAAGAAAATGTTTCAGACCGTGGTCCACTAGGAAAATTATACAGGGTTTGGGGAGATGGAAAGCAGATGGTGAAAGATGATAAAATGGATTTCTTCGGCTTCGATGGATTTACTGCTGATCAATTAAAACAAAAAGGATATGTAGTCTGGATGCCGCTTCAGCCAAAAGGCTCCTGGCTTGGTGAGGGAGATACTTTTACATTCATGAATATGCTCAACAATGGATTGAGAGCTTATGAAAAAGATGCAATCGCAGGATGGTCTGGAATGAATATTATGAATTCAGACAATGAACTGTTCTCCTTTTCTTCATCAGATACTTCAGCGGCAGGATTGTCAAACTCTATTGGATCCATGAACAGAAATTCGTCAGCTACACTTCCTGATTTTTTCCCTGCTGCACAAAATGATTTTGCGGCAAGAATGAAATGGAGCGTCACCAAAAATTATAAAGATGCTAACCATGAACCAATAATAACCATTGAAGGCCCATTGCATGTAATGGCGAAATCGGGAGAAAAAATCAGGATCAATGCAAAAGCAACTGACCCGGATGGAAATAAGATCACCTACCATTGGTATTCACTGAATCCTAACCATACAGGATTAACAATAAACAATGCTCATACAAACCAGGTTGAAATAATTCTTGCAGCCAATGCGGTAAAAAATCAATCTGTTGAAATAATATGTGAGGTAAAGGATGATGGCACTCCTGCCTTGACCCGATATCAAAAATTGTTAGTCACCATAAGATAACGAATTGATCACCTCCCAAACCTATACCAATCCAGCACTTCAGGCCGATCACCTTTGAGAAGTGCCGGTATCAGGTCCATGGCCTGAACCGAAAACGTGATGCCGTTTCCGCCAAAGGCAAGTACAAATAATGCATTTGCAAACTCTGAAGATTCACCGATATAAGGCAACCCGTCTTTAGTAGTGCCGAAGGTGCCACCCCAATTGAAGTCGCTGGTATATTCAACAGTTGGCAGTATGCGATGAAGATTCTTCATAAGCTTTTTTGCTTTTTGCTCCTTGATCTTTTGCTGGAAAAATGGAAAGTTAGTAGAGGAATCCTCCCCACCCACCAACAATCTTCCATCATCAGTTGAACGCATGTAGAGATATGGATCATTCGTATCCCAGACTATAACATCCTTTAGCTTTTAAGGCAACTTAATGCCCTGCTCACTCACACTGGCATAAGTATAAAACAGGTTGGCAATATTTTCTTTGATCATCGTGGTAGCTTCAAAGCCATTGCAAAAAACAACCTTATCACAGGTGATCATGGAATGCTGATCAGTAAATAAAACAGGTCTTGCATTGTTCAGCTCCATCGATTGAATGGTTGTCTGATCATACACCTGCATTCCCTTGCTCATGCTGATCTGTATCAGTTCATGCGCTAACTTATATGCATCCACACTTGCAGCAACCCCAGATAAAATTCCTCCGTGTGAAGCGATCTCGTATTCACTGATCAATTGTGCCGCATTCATCCACTTCACATCCAATCCCGCCGTAAGCCTAGCTTCATATTCTTTATACAGATCCTCTTTTGATTTCTTATTGTGCGCGAGATATAATGACTGCTTCATTTCAAAACCACAATCGATCTTATATTCTTCGACCAGTTTATTTAACTTCAAAATCGCCTCAACCCCTTTCTGGTAGCAGAGTTCAGCCCCTTCCTCTCCGATCATTTCTTTTAACTCATACAATGGAACATCAATCTCATATTGCAACATACTCGTTGTAGCTGCAGTACTTCCCTGGCCAATATCTCTTCGATCAATCAAAACAACATTGTATCCTTTTTCCACCAATGCAAAGGATGTCAATGCACCGGTAATTCCGCCTCCCACCACAAGGATTTGTGTATCGATATCTTTTTTTAAAGATGGATAACTGTATTGAATACCATTCTTCAATAACCAGAATGACTCAAGTGTTCTTAGTCTCATACAACAACAATTAAACTTCAACCCAAATGGAAACATTTCCTGCAGGACAAAGAAACTCTCCCCATCCTTCCTCATTGATCAACACTTCTTCCTGTCTCTTGTTCAACATATCCTTAAATGTTTTTCCTGCATAACGTTGACCGATCTCCATTGATTTACTTCCTTCATCGCCATTACTCAAAACAACAGCACAACCAGTATGTTCTTCATCGCCTTCTCTTGTCCAGCCAACACAATTGCCATGATCAAAATAGTCACGCTGCATTCCATAAGCATGTTGCTTTCTTGCATGGATCATCTCTTCAATACATTCAACCTTATTTAAAAAGATCTCGTAGTCATTCCCATCCTGTCCTTTATCAACATAACTTACACCAAACAGATCAGGATAAAATATACATGGATATCCTTCCTGTCTTAATAAGATCATGGCATAAGCCAGTGGCTTGAACCACGGTTCCACAGGGGCTTCCAGCGATTGCAATGGTTGTGTATCGTGATTATCTGTAAGTGTAACAGCTTTATCAGGCATTACTTTCACCAGCGTATCATCGAAGATGGTTCGAAGATCATAGTCCTGTCCCGATTTAGAGGCGATATGAAAATTATGATGCAGTGCAGAATCGAATAAGGTCATGTTGCCTTCGGTTGCATCAATATATCTTAACAGCAGATCAAGTTTGCCGGGTGCCCAGTACTCTCCTACCGCAAAGATCTCTTTGCCGGTTTCATGTCTTAATCGTCCCAACCATTCATTGTAAAATTTTGGAGAGATATGTTTTACTGCATCAAGCCTTACACCATCAAAAGGAATGGTATCGTGATACCATTTTGCCCAACGACTCAACTCATCTCTCACTGCAGGATTGCGGAATTCAATATCGCAATACATGAGGTAATCATAATTGCCTTTCTCATCATCGATCATCTCTTCCCAATCGTCTCCATACTCACTCAGGAAGTTGAATACTGCTGTTTCTCCATTTTCATGATTGTAATCGACTCCAGTAAAGCATTGATGATCCCAGACAAAATCAGAATACTTTTTATTGCGACCGGGAAAATAGAATTTGGTGAAGGCCTCTATCTCTGTTGGTTCATCAGCCTGTTCATTACGATCGTGTTCATGAACTTTCACCGCCATCACTTTTTCTGATTCATCACCTCCAGCTTTATGATTCAGAACGATATCAACAATCACCTGGATCCCTGCATCCTGCAAGGCTTTTACAGCCTGCTGGTATTCTTCTTTCGTACCGTATTTAGTGGGAACAGAACCTTTCTGATCGAATTCACCGAGATCATAGAGATCGTAGCAATCATAACCAACACTCATCCCTCCTGCCGAAGCCTTGTAAGCCGGAGGAAGCCATACACTCGTGATCCCCAGGTCGGCCAGCCAACCGGCCTTTTCTTTTATTTCCTTCCAAAGAACTCCTTCAGGGGTATACCAGTGAAAAAACTGGATCATCAAACCGTTGGTCATTGTTGTTTTTCAGAAGTAACAGCAATTCCTGCACCACAGGCTTCGGGGAATCATTCAGTTGAACTTTAGAAGTTTTTTGATATGAAAAACTAAACAGATGGGGTAACCGACCATTGAAAATTTCCCCAATACTATTTTGATGCGCTATAATTTTATCAGTTCCACCAATTTTTCATGATATGAGCCGAAAACTTTTTATCTACATCGCAACAAGTCTTGATGGGTACATTGCGCAACCCAACGATAACCTTGCATTTTTATCGATCGTTGAAAAACCGGGAGAAGATTACGGATATGCTGAATTCATTTCCCATATCGACACAGTGATCATCGGAAGAAAAACCTACGACTGGGTATTGAAGAATTATGAATTCACACACAAAGACAAGCAGGCATTCATCATCACCCGCACACCACGCGAACCAATTGGCAACACAACATTCTACACCGGCGATCTGAAAGAACTTGTGTTGAAACTGAAATCAGAACCGGGGAAAGATATTTTCTGTGATGGCGGTGCAGAAGTGATCCATGAATTACTCAAACATAAACTGGTGGATGAAATGATCATTTCCATCATCCCGATCATGGTGGGAGATGGTACAAGATTATTCAAAGATGGCCGACCGGAACAACAACTTCAACTCGTATCGGTGAAGCAGTTCGACACTGGACTAGTTCAGCTTCATTACAAATAAAAAACGCCTCCGTATTGGAGGCGTTCTATTAATCTTTAAACTTCTTCTTTAGTTCTGCAAGTTTGGCTGCAAACGGATTGTTTGGTGCCGGCTGAGGTTCTCTTTTCGGTCCACCACCCTGCGAACGAGGACGATCGCCTGAACGCTGTGCTGGAGCTGATTTCTGCTGATCCTTCATCGACAATGAAATACGCTTCCTGCTCACATCCACTTCGATGACGGTCACCATTACTTTCTGCTGAAGCTTCAACACCTGGTTAGGATCCGAGATATACGTGTTGCTGATCTGCGAGATATGCAACAATCCATCCTGCTTCACTCCGATATCAACAAAAGCACCAAAGTTGGTAATATTTGTTACAATCCCTGGCACCACCATTCCTTCTTTCACATCTTCGATCGCTTTAATCTTATCATCGAAACTGAACTCCTCAATCACACTACGTGGATCAAGTCCTGGTTTCTCGAGTTCTTTCATGATGTCTTCAATCGTAAGCGCACCAACGGTTTCAGAGATGTATGCTTTCTTATTTACCGACTTCCTAACCTCTGCATTTTTGATCAGGTCTTCCACTGATGCATTGGCATCCTTCGCCATCTTCTCTACTACGAAATAAGATTCAGGGTGAACCGCACTGTTATCCAAAGGATTCACACCATTACGAATGCGCAAGAAACCTGCACACTGTTCGAATGTTTTTGGTCCCATCAACGGAACTTTCTTCAATTCTTCACGAGTTTTGAATGCACCATTCTTTGCACGATACTCCACGATATTTCTTGCAAGCGTTGCACTCAATCCTGATACATAGGTCAGCAAATGTTTACTCGCAGTATTCAGATCAACACCCACGTGGTTCACACAACTTTCCACCACGCGATCGAGTTCATCTTTTAATTTATTCTGATTGACATCATGCTGATATTGTCCAACCCCGATTGATTTCGGATCGATCTTCACCAGTTCGCTCAACGGATCCAGCAATCTTCTTCCAATAGAAATAGAACCTCTAACCGTTACATCTTCATCAGGAAATTCTTCACGCGCCACTTCTGATGCACTGTAGATCGATGCACCGCTTTCATTCACCATGAAGATGCTGATACGCTTGCCGAAATCGATGCCGCGAACCATTTGTTCTGTCTCGCGACCAGCAGTTCCATTCCCCACACCGATCGCTTCGATATCATACTTCTCCACCAGTGATTTCAATGTAGCAATTGCTCTCTCAGGTTCGTGCAGGTAAATCGTTGTATTGTATTTGAAGTTACCCTGTGCATCCAGGCAAACTGTCTTACAACCTGTACGGAAGCCCGGATCCAGCGCCAGCACTGCCTTTGAGCCGAGTGGTGATGCGAGCAACAACTGACGAAGATTTTCTGCGAACACTTTGATCGCTTCTTCATCTGCCTTGTTCTTACTCAACAAACGGAATTCATTTTCGATTGAAGGTTTGAGCAAACGATCGAATGAATCTTCGATGGCTTTCTTCAATTCAGCAGATGAAGCATTGTGTTTGGTGATGAAGATCCTTTCGAGATCTTCCACTGCAGCAGCTTTTTCAATGCTGATATCCATGATGAGATAGCCTTCTTTTTCACCACGACGAATTGCGAGGATCCTGTGTGAAGGACAATCAGCCAAAGGCTCATCGAATTCAAAGTAGTCGCGGTATTTCTGCGCTTCCTCTTCTTCTTTTTTAGATGATAAAACTTTGGAAGAAACGTGAGCGGTTTCGGTGAAGAGTTGACGAACTTTATTACGTGCCTGCTCATGTTCAGAGATCCATTCCGCGATGATATCTCTTGCACCCTGCAGGGCTTCCTTGATATCTTTTACTTTCTCGCCAACATATTTTGCGGCTTCTTCTTCGATATTGAAATCATTCTGTTCGAAAAGAAGTTTCGCCAGTGGCTCGAGACCTTTCTCGATAGCGGTTGTTGCGCGGGTTTTTCTTTTTGGTTTATAAGGAAGATAGATGTCTTCCAGTTCGGTGGCGTCAAAAGTATTTTCGATACGCTCTTTCAGTTCGGGAGTGAGTTTACCAAGTCCGTCGATGGTCTTGATCACGGTCTCCTTTCTTTTTTCGATCTCCTGGAAATACTTCACAGCTTCCACGACATCGTTGATCTTCACTTCATCCAGGTTGCCGGTGGCTTCCTTACGGTAGCGGGCCATAAAGGGGATGGTTGCACCTTCGGAGTGCATTTGGAAGATACTGTTAACCTGCTTGACTGCCAGGTTCTGTTGTTCAGCAATTTTCAGAGCATACTTTACGTCCATACTTCAGCTTTTTTCGGGCGGCAAAGATAAGGGTTAGGAGTTGGGAGTTGGGAGTTGGGAGGTAGGAGTTATGCACACCGGGCAGAACGCCCGAAGGGCGGGCTGAACGATGGGTGTAGCACCCTGTTTCACGCGGAGAATTGTTTCACGCAGAGCGCCACCTTTGGTGGCTCCGCAAAGAGGCAAAGGGCGCAAAGGTAATTCCTCCGTGCCTCTGTGCCTCCTGTTCCTCTGTGAAATCCATTAGGTACCTGTACTCGCCGGTAAAACCTTGACTTCACAACAACCCTAACTTTCTATCACAGAGGTACAGGAGGCACAGAGGCACGGAGAATACAATTGAGCTACACCCATCGTTCAGCCCCTGCGCTTCGCTTGGTTCTGCCCGCCAACTCCCAACTCGTAACTCCCAACTCCTATCTTTGCATCATGAACATCAAAAACCATATACTGGAAACCATCGGCAATACGCCGCTTGTTCGACTGAACAAGATAACTAAAGATCTGCCTGCCACAGTTGTTGCCAAAGTGGAATACTTCAACCCCGGCAACTCCGCCAAAGACCGTATGGCGGTGAAAATGCTTGAAGTAGCTGAAAAAGAAGGAAAGATCAAGCCCGGCGGTACCATTATCGAATGTACTTCCGGAAACACCGGCCTCGGACTGGCCCTTGCCGCCATCGTGAAGGGATACAAATGCATCTTTACTACCACCGATAAACAATCCAAGGAAAAGATCGACATCCTCAAAGCCCATGGCGCTGAAGTGATCGTTTGTCCGACCAACGTGGAACCCGATGATCCACGCTCCTATTATTCCGTTGCGCGCCGACTGGCCCGCGAGATCCCGAATTCATTCCATTTCAACCAATATGATAACCTGGCGAACCGACTGGCTCACTACGAGACCACTGGCCCGGAGATCTGGCGCGATACCGATGGTAAAGTGACCCATTTCGTGGTGGCCTCAGGTACCGGCGGATCTGTTACAGGAACTGCTCAATATCTCAAGGAAAAAAATCCGAACATCCAGGTTTGGGCCATGGATCCTTATGGATCACTGCTCACCAAATATTTCCGCACCGGCGAAATCGATATGAATGAAGTGCATCCATACATTACCGAAGGTATCGGTGAAGATTTCGTTCCTCAGAACTATGATGTTTCCGTGATCGATTATTTCGAACAGGTGACTGATAAAGATGCGGCACTCATGGCTAGAAGACTGGCTGTTGAAGAAGGACTCTTCTGCGGATACAGCGCCGGTACAGCATTGCAGGGCGTTATGCAATTGAAGGATAAGTTGAAAGAAGGTGATCTCGTTGTTGTGATGCTGCACGACCATGGCAGTCGCTATGTTGCCAAGATCTACAACGACGAATGGATGATGGAACGCGGCTTCCTCGATGTAAAATCTTTCCGCGATATCGTGAGCGGAAGAGGTGCGAAGAAACTCATCACCATCACACCTGATCAGACCGTTGCAGAAGCATTTGAACTGATGCAGAAATATCATATCGAAAATATTCCTATCATTCATAATGGTGAAACAACCGGATCCATCAGCGAGAGTGGCTTGTTCAGCAAGATGATGAACAACGGGCTCGATATCAAAAATAAAAAAGTCAGCGAGATCGCAGAACCTGCATACCCTGTGATCGCATTCGATACACCGGTTGCCAAGATCTCTTCACTGATCAGCAAAGACACCGGCGCTGTACTGGCGAAGGACGAAACAGGAAACTATCATATCGTAACCAAGTACGATGTCATCAAAGCACTCGGACATTAATATGGAATACATGGACCAGACAGGCCACCGGTTCATACTAACGGGCATGCCTAAACGAATTATTTCGGTGGTGCCTTCACAGACTGAACTGCTGGCCGATCTTGGTTTGAATGAAGAAGTGGCTGGCATTACCAAATTCTGTATCCATCCTGCATCCTGGCGTTCTGAAAAAAAGATTGTTGGTGGTACCAAGAAGTTGAAGATGGATATTATCGATGAGATCAATCCTGATTTGATCATTGCCAACAAAGAAGAGAACACCCGCGAAGAGATTGAATTACTTCGAGAAAAATATCCTGTATACATCAGTGATATACTCGACCTGCATGATGCTTCCGATATGATCTATGATATCGGCCTGATGACCGGAAAAGAAATTGAAGCGAAGAAACTGATCAACACAATCAGTTCTTCATTCCTGGGCATCAATCCTTCAACCGAAGAATTCAGTGCTGCTTACCTGATCTGGAAAAGTCCCTATATGGCAGCAGCATCGGATACTTTTATTGATGAAATGATCAGGACCTGCGGATGGATCAATCATTTCGAGGAGAAGGAAAGATATCCTGAAGTAACTATCGAAGACCTCCAGGGAGCAGACCTGGTACTGCTTTCATCAGAACCATATCCTTTCAAGCAACAGCATATCGATGAATTGCAACAGCAATTACCCAATGCACATATTGAATTGGTGGATGGTGAAATGTTCAGCTGGTATGGAAGCAGGCTTCAATATGCACCCAGGTATTTCAATGAACTGAATGAGAAAATTCATGTGTCGATGTCACGATAATTATTATCATTGCTCATGCACGACCAGGTATTACAGGAAATATTCAAACCAAGTCAGAAGAAACCCATCTTCCCGGTGGGTGAAGGATTACGTGCTTACCTGAAGCATCATGGTCGTGAAGTTCGTTTACCCCTCGCCTACCGCGACCTGTTAAGGATGACCTTCTCTGTTCCTTTACACGACAAGAACGGCAATGATACTTTGTGGGAAACCGTGGTCTATGATACTCGTGAATGGCAATACCTGCGTGAATCACTTGTAGAGATCTATGCCATTCTGAAAACAGAAGGTGATATGAGTTTCGCGAGTCATCTTGATGTGGCAAGAATAGATTACTGCACATTCGGAAACTCGCATCCGTTCAGGATCCGCATCGTGAATAAATTCAACGACAACTACGATCATTATTATATCAAGCAGGCCGATGCATCTCGCATCTATGGATTGGAGTTGGAACATATCTTATCACCCAACAGGATCACTTTCTTCACCAATCATCAAACGATGGTAGAAGAGCATATACCGGGGATTCCCGGGGATGTATTCATCAGGCAGTTCCTCGAGCTTCCTGATACCAATAAGATCAGGTTTGCAAAGGAGTTTGTAAAGTTCAATGAGCGCTGTTTTGTAAGACTTTTGGGAGATATGCGGGCTTACAATTTTGTAGTGGAACAAACACCCGATATTGAGGATTACCAGTACCGGATACGTTCGATCGACTTTGATCAGCAGTGTTATGAAGGAAGGAAGAGTCTTTATCTTCCACAATTCTTCAAGGATAACTATGCATTTGTGGACCTCACCACCAAATATCTTAATAAAGATTCCATCATTCAATATCAAACAGAAGAGAGGACGATGATGGCTTTCAGGCTGGCTTCCAACCGGTACAGGATCATGGAATTATTATCTATTATGGGAAAGGATAATATTTCAACGGCTGAAAAAACCGAGCAATTGAAACGAGAGTTGGGAGATTATTTCAAAACAACCGCATTTGAAAGATGTGATTCGATGGGACAGGTATTGAAAGTGCACCTGAAGCAGACATTATTAAAAAATCTAAGAAGTTTGCATAAACCTAAGAAAAGGTCGGGGGATTGATTATCTTGCGCCCTGAAGTCAACCGCTTCCTATCAAAAAATTCCGCCCCGCTCGCTTCGGCCCGCGGGGCTTTTTATTTGTCGTGGCATCATTTTTTTTACTCCTTCTCCAAACAAATGCTATGGCTAACAAGTCGTCAAAATCAAACTCCGGCGAAGAAAGAGACCAGCCTGTCCATCGTCGTGAAGACGAGATCAACCGTGAGGATATTGTAAAGAATTCAGGAGAATTCGAACCACACGGTACAAGAGAAGGAAAGCAGGAGAATCTCCAGAATCGCGGATATGATGAAGACCAGCCAGGTCAGCCGGTACGTAACACAGGTTCGATGAGTCCTGAGCAACAGGACGAGCCTGCAGGCGAGCCAGACACCTGGGAGCAGAAACAAAATTTATCACTTAAAAACGATCGTTATGACAGACAGAAATAGAGATTTTCAACCAGAAAAAGGACAACAGAGTAATCAAAATTGGGATGATCAAAATGATCAACTGAATGACCAGGATCAACAGACCCGTTCCACCAGTGATGACCAGGACGAATCAAGTGATCGTACCAGGGCCATAAACGAGCGCAACACCAGTGGTGCCGGCAGCAGTCAGCGCACCGCAACCGGTGACACCGGTTATGGTGATGTAGGTCCATTAGATTCCGATCTCGAACGCTTACCAAGTGAAAAGAGACTGGACAGAGGAAATTTGAGTGGTCCAGGATTAGGATAAAATGAAGTCGTGAAGAGTTCAAAACACGGAGACGTGGAGAATAGGGCGCAAGGAGTTGTGCCCTATTTTATTGGCTATCAGTTGGACCTTGTGTTTCGTCTTTTTTCATTAAAATCTTAATTAACTCATTTATTTGAAATGTATTTTCTTTTACAGTAATAACATGAAGAATAAATAGAAATACAGCAACACAAAGAGAAATTAAACCTACTATAAGAATGAACCTATGATTTTCAACGAAAAGATAAAAGATAATATTGGCCCCAAAACAAATTATAAATGCGGAGGTATAGTTCCACCTCAGTGTTGCTAGGTTTACATTTCTTTCAATAAAGTGAAAATAAATATCCCTGTTTTGCAAAAGCAGCTTTGCCTTTTCAATAAAAACGGTCTCATCAGATATTTTTTCAATCCCTTTAAATCTTTTAGTAAACATCTTTCTTGAAATCCAATTTTCAATATTTCCCAATTCTAACACAAGGGAAAAAAAGCCAAGGCAAATATGGCCAAAAATATAAGCTGAGATGATAATTATAGCACTTACATATTTAAACTGATTAATAGTGAAAAATATATTTCCGTCATTGTAATAGTAGTCTAACAAGTATAATTCTCCAATAATAATAAGTCCAGTAATTATATAATTTTGAATGTCTCTTGCCAGATGAGAAAATATTTTTGATACCCCATCAACAATTTTATCCATAAGTGAGATGGTTAATTAAGAAGATTATTGTAAAACTCAAGATATAATATAAATCTTTTAAACCTAACCTTCAAATGGCCGAAGATTGGGGGAGCTTACAGATATACTTCACTAAATATGTGAATAGCAATACCGAAATTTTCCAAATGGATAAAGATGCCAATGCGCAGGTTCAATATTCCCGGAATGGATTTGATTCCAGGTACCCAAGATTACTAGATGGGAAAATATATTTTGAATCTTATGGAATTTGGGTAAATAATTCTTTGAATAGTAAAGGAATAAAGCTTTCCTCTTCTGCAGTAACATATTCCATCTCAAAATTGGGCGAGATAGTATATAGTAAAATGGATTATGACATAACAAAATATAATACGCAAAATGGAACTCTTTGGATTATGAATTCTGATGGAAGTAATAATCGGCAGCTGACATTTAATAATAAATTCTAAATCACTCAATCACACCAACTATCATGGTTTAAATTTTCTTCCAAAGTAGTATGATTTTGATTTACTATTAATTATTACATTTAGACGTGTTTAATTTAAAATCGAAACGCCCGTCTTTAAGGGTAATTCCCTTAACACTTCAATTTTGTTTGAAAATACCTAATCCGTTTCGGCGAAGATGGGCAACTTAAAGCTTTGATAAATTAATCAAAATCAAATCGAAAAAATACAAAGTTTCTTGATTTGTCAAGGTCTCAATCCTAATTGTAGTGTTTTTTTGCGCAAAAGAAAGTTTTGTATTAAGAAGGTTTAATCAGTAATCCATCATTGCAAAATACCGATATTGTACATTGTTAATATTTTTTATTTAAATCTCCATATTTTGGAGTAAACCCAACTGGAAAAATTCTTAGCTCCCATAACAACAAACTTAATTCACGAGTAATTAAAGGGATAAGTGCTAAAAATTTTGTGTTTGCTTTATCTATTTGCTCCCATTTACCAATATAGTTGAAGGTAACAAAATCAGTATTTGTATACTTACTTATATAATTCAAATTTTCCTTAAACCAGTTAAGTATATACTTAGACTTCAACTTATTCAATTCCTTTTCAACTAGCTGGGGATTATTTACACCAATGATAAATAACATTTCAAGCTTTCTATCTGCATATTTTCCAATATCAACTTTTATAAACGGGAAATTGACCTTAGCTGGAAGGTTCACCACCTTTCCATTAATTGAAAAAGGAATAACAATATCACTTTCTTTAAGATACTTAATAAGGTTATCGGTTTTAGTTAGTGTGTAATATAAAGGGATGAAAAATAAAATCGATTGCAATTCCATTTTCGGCTGTTCAGAGGAAAACGTTACGCTAAGATCTTCATTCCTGTTTTGAACAAAAGTCATTTGAAATACCGTCTTTTGCCTTTTCATAGAGCCAACTTCTTTTTTGAATCATTGATTAAATCTTCTGCATCTTGACTTTCAAACTTATATTGTATACAGACGTCGATAATTGCAAACGGAGCCATGACAATATCCCTATTGAATAAGTACGTTAATCTTTGTCTCAAGGAGAGAATTTGTCTCCACCGATTGTAAACTTTGTCACGTTTTTTTACAAGGTAAACATCCAATTTTAAAAGGCTATTATTATTAATTTCAAATTCAACAACAGATGCGTCACTTTCACCAAAACGTCCCTTTGCCCAAATAGCTACTACAAAAGGATTATTACTTGTATAAAAGCCCATACCTAATTCACCGCCGCCTTTTCGACGGTCAATAAAGTTTGGAATAGATACAATATTTTCTGCAGTTGATTTGTCAGTACCATGATATAATTCCATATTCAAGATTTGACATTCTTTAATAAATAAATCTTTCGAGTAATGCTGCAGGTGAAGAATTAATAATTATCCAGCATAAAACAAATTTTATTTGAATCACTTTATTGAAGATAACTTTTAAAGGTTAAATTATAATCGTCAAGCTCAAAATCCATATGCTCATTAATATAATGACTGATAGGTCAAGCCCCACTTGAAGCCATATTTTTATTAGGCAAAGTATATTTTTTATCAAAGAACAAAGCTATTTTGAAGGTATCCGTTGTCTTTGTTATCTTAACAAGTCCATACTGATCCATAACATCTATTATAAATTTTTGACCTAATCCTCTAGTGCTAATTTCTTCATAGCTTTCTGAAGTCATATTGTTTTTAAATCTTAAAACAAGGTATTCTCCTGCCCAAAATGTTCGAGAACTTACAATTTTATCTGAAGAATATTTGGCTGCATTTGAAAATATTTCCATCAATATTAAATGCATTTCTTCCTGGGGTATTAGTAAATATTGAGTTTGAGGAATTTTACTAGAGTATCTAAGTTTCAAACTAGGGAATAGAGCAACTTCTTTATTTAGAATTTGCTTAATTGGTAATATTCCGTTACTAATTGTATCATTTAGGCTATACGATTTCGAAAATTCTAATAGATCTTTTGTTTCAACAATTGATTGATCATTAACATTTATGTCTAAATATTTCCTTGAGTATTGCATGAAGTTTGATGTATCATACATATGAAATAATTTGACTGTATTCGCTTCAAAATATACTTCATTTAATAGTTCATATCGAGGACCTATTTTTTTCCCTCTCTTTTCTTGCCACCAGTCTTCTTTACTATCTCCAGTAATTAGAATTATATACTCTAATTTGTCATCATTACACTTTTTTATAATCTCTTTCCATACAACCAAGTCTCCAAATTTTCTAATAAATTTTTTGTCTTCGTACATGTAATAACCTTCTTTCGCTTTGTCTTTGTAACCAGGAGGTATATTATCTTTATATCTAAGTTCACCTTCCTTATATATAGCTTCTAATTCTTCTTTAGAATATGGTTTACCAATTTTTCTTTCAAACAATTCAAAAACTTGTTTTTGAATTACATCTTTATCATTAACGTCGGGCTGTTTTTTGTCTAACTCAATTAGCTCTTTTAAAAAATCATTTAGAATTTTATTCGTGGATTTAAATAGCTCATCATTAACAAAAGGATCTGGATTAATTGTTGAATGTCTTTTTTTTAGTTGTAACTCCGAAAGTTTTTTTTGTAATTCTGTATAAATAGTTTCTGTTTGTGAAATCGCATCGTTAATTATCTCTCTAACTGCGTTATATTTATTTTTTTGATCACCAATTGCTTCTAATTTATTATAAATAAATTCTAAGCTAACCTGAAAAGGAAGCCAAATTCTATTTTTAATTTTTTTGTCCGAAAGTATATTTAACAGATCATTACGTGCTGTCTCTGGAAGTCTATACAAATCCAAGAGAACATTTGCATCAAATACAAAAAGACCTTTTTCCCAGAGAGTCTTAAAATCGTCTTCGGTGAGCTCCTTGTGTGTTTTAAATAATTTGTCCATATTTTATTGTTGCTAACGTCCGAGCCTTTGGAAAGGCTGTAAATAAAATTCCTATTACTGCTGGAATATAGCCGTACCTTTTGTTTTTCTTTAGCGAATTTACATAAGCTCAATTCAAATGCAAAAGCCGAAGGGTTTCTCTTAAATAAACTTTAGTAAAGCCCTTGTCTTTATTGCACATCTAAAATATAAAAAGCTTGTGAATATCCTAATCGTCTTATAATACTTGTGATGAAAGTTATGCAAGACAAGAATCTTTATTTCGAAAAACTATTCACTTCTTTTCTTATCAACGATTGAGTTTCAGAAATTATAGAGAATTAGAGAATTGGTAAAAATAGGATAAGGACTTATAGCCAAATCTTTTATGAAAAAAGCTATTAAAATCTACCTCTTGCTCTTTACTATTAATTTTTAAAGCAGAAAATAACGCCTTATGGACATAAATCTTAACATTCCTGTCAAAATCAGAAGAATGGATAACAACTTCGCTATTATAGAAAAACTCTGGTCTTAATTCAGGCTTTCTTTTTATTCCGATAATTCCGATTCTATAAAATATAAAAAGTATTTCAGAAATAAACTCCTTAAAATCCTGAGGTTTCAATTCGGAATTTTTCCATTTTTCACAAATAGTATACAATGGCCCCTTGAAAGTTTTTTTAATATCTAACTCAAAAAGAATGTTACTAAAATGCTCTTCTCTAATATTAATTATATTAAAACCATTGTGAATTCCAAATAAAAAATTATACAGTTTTGATATATCTCCATAATTATCAGCCCATTCATCTTCTAAAGCATTGAGCCTTTCTTGAGAATACGCAACTTCTGCGTGCAGATTTCCCAGATCCTGTTCTACCAACAATTATACATTTAGAATTATCAACATCTTGTAAAACTTCTAGCGCCCCTGTATCGACAAATACTTTATCCAGAATTTTATCAGTTTCAGCATCTGGTGATCCTAAAGTCTGATATTTAGAAAATCGAAACTTAAAAGTTTTATTTACAAGATGTTTACCATATTTTTTTCCCATTATTCTAAGTTGAAATTATTCCATTATGGATTGATTCAAAGAGATAAAATTTTAAAAAATAAAACAAAAACAAACTATTCAAATTGTAATGAATAATCAAAACTATCGCAAATGAAAAACTGATAGGTTGTTTTAGTTACTAAATCATCCTGATGTGTTCCAATCTTCACTTCTATCGTAATGTTTTTTCCTTTGTAAATTTTTACAATTTTGCCTTCGCTGACATTAGAAGAGGAAACTTTGTAACCAAGTGTTTTTAATCTAGAAATAAATGAACTATATACACTACTACTATTTACTTGGATATTTATTCTATTAAAAATAGATGAATTGTTGTCATAATAATATGTAATAAATGATAAGGCCTTATCACTTATGGAACTTTTCTCATAAGCGAATGTTGCCCACCCCAACCTACCATCTATAGGTTCATTTGCCTCCGTTAATTGCCAACCCTTAACTGTCAAATACTCCTCAACATTTGCTAAAGACTTGATTCTTAAGGCAATTATTTCATCAATTGAAACCTTTTGACTAAATGAAAAAATGGGCGAACTTATAATTAATATAAACAAAGCAAATTTGCAAAAACACGATTTTAACATAGATAAATTCATATAAAAATCTAGACTATTATAGATCATTAAATAATTCTAGTAAAACTCCGGTGCTCTCCAAATCTTCACCTCTTCAAGTCTTCATATCAAAAACCCTTCTTCCTCTCTTCCCCCTTATACTTCTCCGGCTTCAACACCGCAACAAATCTGTTATTCCCGGCCAGCAATACTTTCGCTGCGGCTTGTACATCTGCTGGGGTTAACTTGTTGACGTACGATTCGTAGTTCGTGAAGTACTTCATATCAAGTCCTTTGAAACGCGCGTCCAGCAATTGGTTGAGCCAGACTCCATTTTCTTTTACATTGGTGCGGTAGGATTCGATCCACTGCTTCTTTACTTTGTCGAGGTAGGATTTATCGGGACCTTTCTTCACGATGTCTTCGAACTCTTTGTTCACTGCTTTGATTAGCGTATCCACTTTCTCAGGACCGCAGGGCAATTGCAGGATCATGTTGAACCTGGAGTATGGATACTTCTCGAATTGTACAAAGGTTCCGCCACCATAAATGCCCTGGATCTTTTCACGCAGCTCTTCAATGATGCGGATATTCAATACTTCACTCACCGCCCTCATCTTGATATCCATTTCCTGTGAATAGGGTAATTCACCGGTATAGAATGATAAGATCAAACTCTGCTCTTCTTTTCCTTTGTATACTTCGAGTTCTTTCTTACCACTGATTGGTCTTACCTTGTTGTCAGTGAAAGTGAATTTCTTTGAAGTGGATGGCAATGATCCAATATACTTTTCGATCATCGGAACAATTTCATTTTCCTTAAAACTTCCGACAAACACAAAGTGCATTCCATTTACATCACTGAACCTTTCCTTATAGATCTGTACAGCACGGTCCATATCCACTTTATCAAAGAACTCTGGCTTTGGTACCACAGCCGGTGCCAGCGGATTGTTATTGTACATCACCTTATACATCGTATCAATAAAGCTGGTCTGCGGGTCCGCACCTATGTTAGCAAATTGCGCTTTGTTCTTCTGTACAAATGATTTGAACAGGGAGGAATCTTTTCTTGGTGAAGTGAAATACAAATGTGTCAACTGCAACATGGTCTCAATATCCTTTACACTGGAATTTCCATTCACGCCTTCAGAGATCTGTCCGATGGTTGGTGTTACGCTGACTGATTTACCGGCTAGCATTTTCTTCAGGTCGGTTGGACTAAAACTTCCGATCCCCATCGTTCCTACCACCTGCGTTGCATACTGCGCATTGTACATATCTTTCACACCATAACCATTCTGTCCTCCTGCCCTTCTTGCACCCATCAATACCTGGTCGTCTTTGAAAGTGGTTGGCTTGAGTGTTACTGTTACACCATTCGACAATTTCAATTCTGTTGTACCCAATGCTGCATTGGTAGTTTTGCTCAACACCCTGCCTGCTTTTGGTTCTGCTTCCAGCAAGGAACTGGCAATCACATTCTCTTCATATGGTTTGATGTCTGCTTTTTCTTTCGCATCCACCATCGCCAGCAATTCTTTTTCTGCAGGAAGTGATGATGACTCCGGACCCATCACATATACAAACTCATTCTTCTTATCACGAAATGAATCCGACATCTTATTCACTTCAGCCAGTGTGATTGAAGGTAACATCGACTTTGCATAATTGAATTCTGCTTCAATACCAGGGATGGGCTCATGCTGGAGAAAATTGCCAACATACTCCTGCACAAAATTTCCTGACTCCGTTTTCTCCCGGTTGTTATAACTTCTTTCATAATTGGTCAGCATGGATTTCTTCGCACGCTCCAGCTCTGCTTCTGTAAATCCATATCGCTTCACTCTTTCGATCTCTTCCATCAATCCATCCAGTCCTTTCCGTGGATCATTGTTCCCGGTTCCTACCAGTGCATTGAATGATTTATACCCTCTGGCATAGGAATCAAATCCTACATATCCATAAATGAATGGTGCATTCTCTTTCTGCGTTACTTCCTGTAATCTTTGATTGAACATCGAAGTGTACAGGTTCTCGATCATCATATCGCGATAGCCTTCCAACGTTGTGGCAGGCTTGTCTTTGAATGCTGGATAATTCACCGATACATTAAATTCAGTGGCTTCCTTATCTGTTGCGATCACTGCATCACTCGATGCATAGGCAGGCACATCAAATGATTCTCTTGCTCTTGGATTCGCAACTGGCTTCAACGTAGAGAAATGTTTCTTCACCATCTGCTCTGCCATTGCAGGATCGATATCTCCTACTACAATCACCGCCATCAAATCAGGACGATACCAATCCTTATAATATTTCCTGATCACATCCGGCTTGAAACTCTTGATGATACTATCTTCCCCGATCGGCAACCTGTTCGCATATTTTGAACCGGTGAATAATTTCGGATAGACTTTCTTGAACATCCTGTCGAACGCTCCTTTACCCAAACGACTTTCTTCCAGGATGATCGCTCTTTCACTGTTGATGTCTTCATCAAGATAAGTTACCTGGTGCGCCCAATCTTCCAGCACCTGGAATCCTTTCTCGATATTCTCTTTCTTATCTGTTGGAATGGGAAGGATATACACTGTTTCATCGAAACTGGTATAGGCATTCAGGTCGCTTCCAAAGCCCACACCTATATCCTGCAGAAAGGTTACAATTTCATTCTTCTTGAAGTTCTTCGTTCCGTTGAACGCCATATGCTCGGCCATATGCGCGAGTCCCTGCTGATCATCATCTTCATTGATGGAACCTGCATTCACCACCAGTCGCAGCTCTACTTTCTTCTCGGGCCGCTTGTTTTCACGAATATAATAGGTCAGGCCATTCTCAAGCTTTCCGATCTTCACTTTTGAATCGACCGGGATGTTTTCTGATAAGTTCGTTTGTGCATCAGCGTTAGTAAGCACAACAGTCAGCAGCAACAAAACTGCTGATGTTTGTTTGAAGACTTTCGTTAATATCATGACTAAGGGATATTTCCATAAATATAATCACAGACTGCACTTTACACATAACCACCAATAAAAAAAGGTTGACCCTTTCGAGTCAACCCATTTTAAATTTTTCATTTTACATTATCAGAACAACGGCTCACCCACACTTGCATTCGGCATCTGGATCCTCAACAAGGCCGCCACAGTAGGAGCTATATCAGTCATGTAAACTTCTTTATTGGAATGACCAGGCTTGATCCCCCATCCGAAATAAATCATCGGGATATGCGAATCGTATGGATTCCAGGAACCATGCGTGGTACCGGTCTTCCAGCCATCGAAATATCCTGGCTTGAAGAGAAACTGGATATCACCACTTAATTTCTGGTTGTATCCAAGCTGCAATCTCTTCACCACTTTCTCCGGTGCAGGCACCATCGGCAAATGATTCAATGGAAATGCATGCGAGATCTCAGGATAAGTTAATAACTTTTCAATGATGAACTTTTCCACCTGCGCAGCCTTATCAGCCAACACATCTTTATTGAGATATACCTGGTAATTGATCACTTGTGTGATGGCATTAGCGATTCCAAACTTATCACCGATCGCTCCATTCAATTGTTTTTGAATCGTAGCATCATCCAGCGTTCCGCCAGGCAATTTGTTTTCATTCAAAAATCCAGGGATATGCGCAGCTCCATGGTCTGCTGTGAGGAATACCAGGTACTGACCGGTTCCAACTTTCTTATCCAAATACTGAAGCAGGTTTTCCAGGTCCTTATCAAGCCTTAAATAGATGTCTTCCACTTCAATTGAATTGGGACCGAAAGAATGTCCAACATAATCAGGAGTTGAAAAGCTTACGGTAAGCATATCCGTGAATTCATCTGTTCCCAGTTGCTCTCCTTCGATCGCAGCTTTAGCCGTTTCTACGGTATAACTGTTTGCATATGGTGTTACACGGAACACACCATATTTATCTTTTGCTTTTGAAACAGTATGCGGGAATTTGTTTTCACCTGCTAAGGGTGATTCATAAGACTTATCGTCTGAAGTACTTTGTACATAAGTATTCAATGGGTACAAGGTGTTCCAGTCTTTGGTCATATACTGATCCGGTAGCTTCTTATCATTGAATGATTTCATCCATGCCGGAAGATCATTCATATAATAGGTGCTGGTGATCCATCCGCCGGATGCATTATCGAACCAGTAAGCAGCATTCGCTGAATGACCGGCAGGCAGGATCGCTCCACGATCTTTTAATGCAATACCAATGGTCTTCGATCTGAAATTGGTTGCCAATCTCATTTCATCTGAAACGGTACTTGCCCACATGTTTCGTGGCGACATCCATCCGGCATTGGAACTGCTTCCCACAGATCTTACGGTTCTATCATCGGTACAATAAGTAACTTTTTTCATTTCCCTTGAATACCAATTATTCCCGATGATACCATTCAAAGCAGGAACGGAGCCCGTGTAAACACTGGCATGTCCGGCAGCGGTATAGGTGGGCGTATAAGGGATATAAGCATTGTCGAAGGAAAATCCTTCACCCAGCAATCTTTTAAAACCTCCCTGTCCATAGCGGGATTCGTACCGGGCGAGGTAGTCCCAGCGCATTTGGTCGACCACAATTCCTACCACCAGTTTCGGTTTGGCGGCTGCGGTTTTCTGTTGACTGAATCCATTGATCGATGTGAGCAGAATAGCTGCCAACAACATTTTTTTCATGTGCAATAATTTATGAGATCGGGTGCAAGTAAGACGTTAACTGGCAGATTATGAGTTGTTTCAGATTAATTTTTGGTAAATCTTCAGCGGCCTGTTCCATCATTTGGTTTTCCCGTCTAAGCTGAATTAACTACATTTGCGCCAATTTTTACAGTACCAAAATAGTTAGAATATGGCGGATATCTTTGAAAGACTGATTAAGAATTCAGGAGGACCGATAGGTCAGCATCGTCAGAGAGCACATGGTTATTTTGCGTTTCCTAAGTTAGAGGGAGAGATCGGGAGCAGGATGAAGTTTCGAGGGAAGGAAAAGATCGTGTGGAGCCTTAATAACTACCTTGGACTGGCAAATCACCCTGAAGTGCGCAAGGCTGATGCAGAGGCGGGAGCTGAATATGGACTGGCCACTCCAATGGGAGCGCGCATGATGAGCGGAAACACCAATTACCATGAGCAACTGGAAGCCGAACTTGCAGCTTTCGAACAGAAAGAAGATGCGATCCTGGTGAACTTTGGTTACCAGGGGATGGTGAGCCTGATCGACGTGCTGGTAAGCCGTCACGATGTAATTGTATATGATGCTGAAAGTCACGCCTGTATCATCGATGGTTTGCGCTTGCACCCCGGACACAGGTATGTATTCAAGCACAACGATATTGAGGACCTGGAAAAGCAGCTGCAAAGAGCTACCGCCCTGATTGAAAAACAGAAAGCCGGCGGGATCCTGGTGATCACAGAAGGTGTATTCGGCATGGCGGGCGACCAGGGTAAACTGAAAGAGATCGCTGAACTGAAGTCGAAATATGAATTCCGTATGCTGGTGGATGATGCGCACGGATTCGGAACACTGGGTAAAACCGGTGCCGGTGCGGGTGAAGAGCAGGGCGTTCAGGATGCGATCGATATCTACTTCTCAACCTTCGCTAAATCAATGGCTTCTATCGGTGCTTTCATTGCCGGACCAAAAGCCATCATTGATTATATCCGTTACAATATCCGTTCACAGATCTTCGCGAAGAGTCTTCCGATGCCGCTGGTAATTGGTAACCTGAAGCGCCTGGAACTGC
Source organism: uncultured bacterium (assembly GCA_966112615.1). Classification (GTDB taxonomy): domain Bacteria; phylum Bacteroidota; class Bacteroidia; order Chitinophagales; family Chitinophagaceae; genus Flavitalea. The sequence continues at coordinate 20,396 of CBHWDO010000008.1, read as the reverse complement.
TGCGCACCCGTCCGGAGCTGAAAGAAAAGCTTTGGTCGAACGTTCGCAAACTGCAGCAGGGACTGAGAGAAAGGGGATTTGATATTGGCAAGACTGATTCCCCGGTTACCCCTATTTATATGAAGGGTGGAGTGGAAGAAGCGACTGCGATGGTGATGGATCTGCGCGAGAATTACAATATTTTCTGTTCGATCGTGGTTTACCCGGTAATCCCGAAAGGACATATCATTTACAGGTTGATTCCAACTGCGGCACATACAGAGGAAGATATCGAGATCACCCTGAAGGCTTTTGATGAGACTAAGAAAAAGCTTGACCAGGGAGCCTATAAGGCGGAAGCTATTCCGGATATGGCGGATGTTGCAGGCTAACGCAGGCTGATGCAGGCTGATCAGTCGAAGGCTGAGCTGAATGCCTTCCCGATTTAATTTAAAAACCCCGGCCGAAACCGGGGTTTTTCTATTTCATTAGTGTCGTGACTAAAAAAGAGCCTCCACGGGGGAGGCTGCACTAATCAAATACCATTAACCATTAAACCTTATCCTATGAAAAATCAAATATAAGATGTCAGCGGTGAAACAGTGGTTGTATAGGAAACTTATTTTAGGTTTCATTAACAATTATTGACATAAATCAATAGCCGTATTATCTATTAGTAATCAAATCATTATCCATAATAAGTATTTACACTTAATAACTACCGGGCAGGTGGACTACTACCATTCTCCCTTAAAGTTGCGATCGTATTCCTGCAATGGGACTTTCCCATATTTACCCTCTCCGAAGTATTTGAGGATCTTTTCGAATTGTTTGGGTTCGAGGTAACCGGGGATGACCTGTGGTTGGGAACCGTCACCAGGAATAATTACGGTGGTTGGATATGAAAGGTTTCCCTGTGTAAGTGCGATGGCCAGCTCGTGGGTCCGGTATTGCTGGCTGAAGCGGAATGTTTTATTATTGAAAGTCACCGGTGATTTTCCCTCTGCATCAAATTTTACGGTATAGAAATTTTTGGAGAGATAGGCGGCAACCTTAGGATGGGCATAGGTTTTCTTGTCCATCACCTTGCACCACCCGCACCAGTCGGTGTACAGGTCGATCAGGATGGGTCTTTTTTCCTTCGCGAAACTCTTTTCAGCTTCTGCCAGGCTGATCCAGTTGGTACCTTCTTTGGAAGGACTTACCTTATTGAATGCGGTGAGCCCCAGGAAGAAGGCGACGAACAAAAGGCTCATTTTCAATGTTTGCATCCTAATTTTGTTTAAGTTGACAGACTCATCTATAACTTGATACCATGCGAAAAATTGTCCTGGCGATTAGTGGAGCGAGCGGCGCTATCTATCCAAAATTAATGATTGATAAACTTCTGCAGAATAAAACTCAGTGGGACGAGCTCGCCGTGGTGATGACTGAAAATGCAAAGCTGGTATGGGAAACAGAGCTGGGCAACCGTTCCTTTGAGGGATTACCGGTGAAATTTTATGGTACAATGGATTTCCTGGCGCCATTTGCCTCAGGCTCAGGGCAATATGATACCATGTTTATTGCTCCCTGTTCCATGGGTACCCTGGGCAGGATTGCCGGCGGGATCTCCAACGACCTGATCACGCGTGCTGCCGATGTTATTTTGAAAGAAAGAAGGAAGCTTATCTTATTGCTTCGCGAAACACCTTATAGCCTGGTGCATATCAGGAATATGGAAACGGTCACCCTGGCCGGAGGGATCATCTGTCCTGCTACACCATCTTTTTACAGTCGCCCCCAAACCATTGAGGAAGCCGCGATGACGGTAGTGGATAGGGCGCTGGATTTAGCGGGGTTTGAGGTGAAGACGTTTAGGTGGGGCGCGGGCTGACGAACCGCGGGGCGGTTCGGCTGAACGCATCGTGCTGAACAAATGCTGCAGGCATTTGGGCTGAGATGAAAAACCCAGGCCATCGGCCTGGGTTTTTCATCTCAGCCCAGCTCTTTCAGAGCTGTTCAGCGAGGTACATTAAGCCCAGCCTTCGGCTGGTCAGCCTGTCATCTCAAATCAACTTCTTCAACTCCCGGATATTTCTTCTTATCAAACACGAAAGTAGCATCAGTTACTGGTGCATTTCCATTCATTGAGTTCACAGTATAGGAGTACTTGTTACCGCTTTTCTCCAATACTTTGGTGCTGTAAATGGTGTTGGTCTTTTTATCAACCAGGAGATAAACTTTATGGAAAGCCTTGGTTTTATCAACCGGGGTCATTTCGATCTCCTGGAGTGTTTTACCGGCTTCGGTCTTTTCTCCGTTCATTTTGTAGAGGAAATCCTTATCGTAGAAGTTGGTAAATAATTTCTGTGGAGTGATGGATGATCCAGAAGGATCGAGGGTGGTGATGGTTACTTCGTTGGAAGCTTTATCGTAGGTCCAGACATTTTTACCATCGCAATAGATATCCTGGCCTGTAATGCTTACACGATATTTTGGTCCTTTCATGTAAACTGTTCCTTTTTTCACCCCCTGCACTTTTCCTTTGGCATCCTCAACTTTAAGGGTAAAAGCGGATTGAACGCCTTTAAAACCTTTGAATTTTGTGCTGACTGCATCCAGGACTTTCTTTGCTGCAGGATCATTTCCCTGTGCCATTCCTATCGTTGCCCCAACCATTAAACAAATACCGAGTAAGAATTTTTTCATATAGCTTGATTTAAAAAGCTGCCGCAAAGATATCGTTACGGCGCTAAATAGACTTTGGTCTACCTTATAAAGTTTTCAAGGGGGTTTACATTAACAAAGTTTCAACGTGGGTTGACCAGCGGGCTGACCAGCTCCGAAGGAGCTGGGCTGAACGCACCAGGCTGAACAAACTGCGGAGCAGTTTGGGCTGACTGGACCTCCGGTCGGCCCAAATGCCTACGGCATTTGTTCAGCCCGGTGCGTTCAGCCGAACCGCTCCGCGGTTCGTCAGCCCGCTACCCCAACATCTGCAAATGCTGCTCCAGGTCCATTTCGGTCTTGATCAGCACTTCGCGGGCCTTCGATCCCTGGTTAGCACCTACGATCCCGGCTGCTTCGAGCTGGTCCATCAGTCGACCGGCCCTGTTATACCCCAGTTTCATCCTTCTTTGTAACAACGACGTCGATCCCACCTGGTTCTGGACAATGATCCGGGCTGCTTCCTCAAACAGGGTATCCCTGTCTCCCAGGTCAAAATCTTTCGCGTCCATATCCTTCTCATCAATGTATTCAGGCAACAAATGAGCTGAAGGATACCCTCGCTGGTCGCCAATAAAATCACATACCTGCTCTACTTCAGGGGTATCTACGAAAGCACACTGCAAACGAGTCAGCTCACCATTATAAGATATCAACATATCTCCCTTTCCTATCAACTGTTCTGCCCCACCTGTATCTAAAATGGTTCGGCTGTCAATTTTGGAAGACACTTTAAATGCGATCCTTGCAGGGAAGTTCGCCTTGATTGTACCGGTAATGATGTTCACCGAAGGCCTTTGGGTCGCAATGATCAGGTGAATTCCTACCGCACGTGCGAGCTGCGCCAGTCGTGCGATCGGCATCTCAACTTCCTTACCGGCCGTCATGATCAGGTCGGCAAATTCATCCACCACCAATACAATGAACGGCAGGAACTGGTGACCCTTCTCAGGATTCAGCCTGCGCTTTACAAACTTTTCATTGTATTCCTTGATATTCCTCGCACCCGCTTCTTTCAACAGGTCGTACCGGTTATCCATCTCAATACACAAGGCATTGAGCGTATTGATCACTTTTTTGGTATCCGTAATGATGGCCTCTTCTTCTCCCGGAAGCTTGGCCAGGAAATGGTTTTCGATCGTGCGGTATAAACTCAGCTCCACTTTCTTCGGATCGACCAGCACCAGCTTCAGCTGCGATGGATGTTTCTTGTACAAGAGCGAAACAAGGATAGCATTCAATCCCACCGATTTACCCTGACCGGTAGCACCCGCCATCAACAGGTGCGGCATGGTGGCCAGGTCAACAATGAAATTCTCATTATCGATCTTCTTTCCAATAGCAATTGGCAGACTGAACGCGTTGTTCTGGAATTTTTCGGAAGCGAGTAAGGTCTTCATACTCACAACCGTCTTCTTCACATTCGGCACTTCAATACCAATGGTACCTTTTCCAGGAATCGGCGCGATGATACGAATACCCAATGCCGCCAGGCTCAATGCAATATCATCTTCCAGGTTCTTGATCCTTGAAATCCGCACCCCTGCTGCAGGAACGATCTCGTACAGGGTAACGGTCGGACCAACCGTTGCGCTGATCTTCTGGATCGCGATATCGTAGTTCTTCAGCGTGGTTATGATCTGGTTCTTGTTGTTCTCCAATTCCGCCGGATCCTGCACGATCTTTTCTGAACCATGCGTTTCCAGGATCTCCAGGCTTGGATATTTATAATTCCTCAGGTCCAATGATGGATCATAGGGCTCAAGGTTCTCAACTTTCTTGACTGCAGCAGGAACTTCTTCATCTTCTTCTGGTACAGGAACGGATTTGATTTCAAGTGCCAGGTCGTCTACGGAAACTTTTTTTGCGGGAGGAATTACGCTGATATGAGATGGTTCAGCAACAACAGGTTCTTCCTCTTTATACTCAAGCGGTGCAAGTTCTTCTTCGGGTTGCGGTTCTTCTTCTTCCTCCAAAATCTCCGGCGGAAACTCCGGGTAAGGCAATTCATCTTTTTCAACCAGTTCAAATGGAACAGGCTCTTCATTCGGAACAGGCATAATGATCGAAGGCCCCTTTCCATTCTTCATGGTATTGCCCTTAGAAACCAGGCTGGGATTTTCTTCAATTACTTCACCGGTTTCCTGGTCAACTTTCCAGGTTTGTCTTTCGCTGATCTCCTCAGGCAATGGAGCTACCGGTTCTGCCTTCGGTTTTCTCTCAGGCATTTTGAACACAGGATTTACTCTCCAGATAAAATACGCAAATCCTCCAACGGCCAGTATGAGTGCGGTTCCCAGCCATCCAACAAACTTCACCAGCCAGGCACTGGATACATCTCCCATTGCTCCACCCCATGGAAATGCATATCCATTGAAAATAAATGCAGCTGTTACACTGAAATAAACCAGTCCTACAATCAGGTACCTGATATTCCTTGCAACACTGAAGATCTTCTTTCCCGCTAGGGCATTGATCCCCATCACGAAGAAAAATGTACAGAACAGGTAAGAAGCTATTCCAAATCCGTTGTAGAAAAATTGATGAGAGATATAAGCTCCAAGATTCCCGAGCATATTATCGGTCTTCACCTCGGTCGATGGCATCAGGATCTCTGCGCCATTGAAGACCTTATCCTGGTCCTGTCGCCAGGTGAATAAATAGGAAGTAAAGGCAACAAACAAAAGCAGGCAGACAAGCAGCAACACAGATCCTGCGATCTTATGTGTCCGTTCGTCCTTCACCAGTTCCTTCACGGTAACCTGTTCCTCTTTTTCAGGCTTTAGCTGCTCCGGGTCCGGCTTTGGCTTTTTAGGGGATTTTAAACGGTTCGCCATAGGTGCAAATATAGATGGTTGGCGCAATCTAGCATTATTGCGGCAAGCTTTCAGGCCCGATGTTCATAAATTATTTTGAATCCCTTAAACCCAGCACGAGGAAGATCCAACCGAGAATAAAAACAACTCCCCCAATTGGAGTGATGATACCGATTCCGCTCAGTCCTACCACACCCTGCGCTTTGAAGAATGTCAGCAGGTACAGCGACCCCGAGAACAGGATGATTCCAACCAGGAAACTATATCCTGCCCTTACAATATTTTTGGAAGAAAACTTTTCAGCCAGGATGCCAACGATCAGGATAGCCAGTGAATGATAGATTTGATATCTAACCCCTGTATCAAATACATTCACCTGCTCCGGTGGAACGATCTTTTTCAAACCATGCGCACCAAATGCCCCAAGCGCAACCGCCAGCATACTCAATATCGCACCGATCTTCAGCAATCCTTTATGCATGTAAAATTGTTTGAATGAATGTTGATGGAGAAATAGAGCTCTCATTGTCCACTACCACATCTGCCTGCTCATAATACATCTTTCGCTCATTAAGCTTTTTGATGATATATGATTTCAACTCATTATCCGGAATATTTCTTAACAGCGGACGCTCCTGCTTTCCTTTGATGAGCCTGTCGACCAGTATATCAATATGTGTATTCAACCATACCACAGTTCCCATCTTCGTCATGGTTTTGATATTGTTGAAAAAACACGGCGTACCCCCACCAACAGAAAGCACCATGGATTGATTTTCTTCGATCACTTTATCAAGCGTATCTCTTTCTATCACCCTGAATGCTTCTTCACCGGATTCTGCAAAGATCTGCGGAATGGATTTCTGCTGATCATTGGTGATCTGTTCATCAAGATCAATGAAGGGAATCTTGAGATGATCGGCCAGGAGCCTTCCCCAGTGCGACTTTCCGCAACCCATAAAACCGATGAGAAATATTTTCATTGATGATGGTTATGACTATTCAAAAGCATTCAGTCCTGTTACATCCAGTCCTGTGATCAGCAAATGTATGTCATGTGTGCCTTCATAAGTGATAACACTTTCCAAATTCATCATATGTCGCATAACGGAATACTCCCCGGTAATGCCCATTCCGCCGAGCATTTGTCTTGCATCACGTGTTATATTCGATGCGATCTCGCAGGCATTTCTTTTTGCCATCGACACCTGTGCAGGCGTTACACGATGCTCATCCATCAGTTTACCAACTCTCCAGTTGAGCAATTGTGCCTTGGTGATTTCAGTGATCATCTCAGCAAGTTTTTTCTGCTGAAGTTGAAATCCACCGATGGGTCTTCCGAATTGAATGCGCTCTTTGCTATAACGAAGTGCAGTATCGTAACAATCCATGGCTGCACCCACTGCTCCCCATGAAATACCATAGCGGGCCTTGGTCAAGCAACTCAATGGACCTTTTAATCCTTTTACATTAGGAAGAATATTTTCTTTCGGAACTTTTACATTATCAAATACAAGTTCTCCTGTTGCACTTGCACGAAGACTCCATTTACCATGAGTAGTTGGAGTGGAAAAACCTTCCATACCTCTTTCTACAATCAATCCTCTCACGATACCTTCTTCATCTTTTGCCCATACCACGGCAACCTGTGCAAATGGCGCATTGCTGATCCACATCTTTGCACCATTCAGGATCACATGATCACCTGCATCTTTAATGTTGGTGAGCATTCCACCAGGATTTGATCCATGATCGGGTTCAGTCAATCCAAAACATCCCAGCCATTCGCCGCTCGCAAGTTTGGGAAGATATTTTTTACGCTGTTCTTCAGATCCATATTCATAGATCGGGAACATCACCAGCGAACCCTGTACTGATGCGGTTGACCGGATCCCACTATCACCTCTTTCCAGTTCCTGCATCATCAATCCGTAACTGATATAGTCCAGCCCGCCTCCGCCATATTCTTCAGGCACGGTTGGACCGAAGCATCCCAGTTCACCCAATTGCTTTACTACCTGCTGAGGGAATTCAGCACGCTGCGCATAATCTTCAATGATGGGTGAGATCTCTTTCTTTACATAAGATCTAACTGTTTCGCGGATCATTTTCTGTTCCTCTGTGAGCAGGTCATCCAACCACAGATAATCCGGGCTAATAAACTGGTCTGTACGTGCGGCCATGGTGAAGATTTAATTGGTCAAATGTAATGGTTGAACCGATCATAATAAAGGACAAAAATCAATACATTGGGAAAAATTAATCTGCATGAAAAAGGCAATTATCACCATGTTGCTGCTATTCAGTATGAATGCGGCTTTCAGCCAGGAACAGAAAGCTCCGGTTAAAATGAAGCAGTATTATTTTGTAATGCTGATGTCGGGACCAAACAGGAACCAGGATTCTGCCACAGCTGCCAATCTTCAAAAAGGACATATGGACAATATGGGCAAGATGGCTAAGGACGGAAAACTGTTAGTAGCAGGACCTTTCGGTGATAACGGCAACTGGCGCGGCATCTTTATCCTCGACTGCGCAACAAAAGAAGAAGCTGAATCTTTGGTGAAAGAAGATCCTGCAGTCAAAGCTGGCCGACTGACATACGAGATCCATCCATGGTGGACCATGACCAATGAAGTGTTTAAATAGAAAGGTATCCCGACATTTCCTGCTGGTATTCTTTCGCAATTTTTGATGCAGCTTCAGCGAAGTCTTCTCCGGAAGATGCGAAGATCACTGCACGACTTGCATTCACCAGTAAGCCGCAATCCTTGTTCATGGCTTTTTCAGAGATCTCTTTCAAACTTCCACCCTGCGCACCAACACCAGGTACGAGGTAAAAATAATCAGGAGAAATTTTGCGGATATGTTCAAATGAATCCGCCTGGGTGGCTCCTATTACAAACATCAGGTTGCCCGGTGTACCCCATTCCGATGCTTTGCGAATCACCTGTTCATAGAGCAGTCCATCACCGGCAGGTTGTAATTCAAAGTCTTTGGAACCCGGGTTAGACGTGAGACCTAAGAGAATGGTCCATTTATTATCATATTCCAGGAAAGGCTTTACACTATCAGCACCCATGTATGGAGCAACAGTGACAGCATCAAAAGGCATTGCTTCAAAAAATGCTTTCGCATATTGAGAGGAAGTATTTCCAATATCACCACGCTTGGCATCAGCGATCTTAAAAATATCTTTCGGGATATAATTCACTGTTTTCTCCAGTGTTTCCCAGCCTTTCAAGCCATTCGCTTCATAGAACGCGGTATTGATCTTATAGCTAACGCAATAGTCTTTGGTAGCATCAATGATCTGTTTGTTGAATTCAAACACTGGATCTGCATGATGATTCAGGTGTGCAGGAATCTTCGTGATATCTGAATCCAGTCCTACCACCAGGTAAGAACGTTTTGCCCTGATCTGTTCTATGATAGCTTGCCTGTTCATGGCGCAAATATATATTTATTTAGAAGAGAGATTTTCCAGCGTTAGTTTCATGATACTGACGAATTCATAGATCTCTTTAAAAGTATTGTACAAAGGAACCGGTGCGATCCTGATCACATTTGGTTCACGCCAATCCGCAAATACACCGTTTTCTTTCAATTCATTGAATACTACTCTTCCATTCTCCGGAAAATACATGGATACCTGGCAACCATGTTGTGATGGATCGGCAGGTGTGAGTATGAGCACTTTATCTCCTAATGATTGTAATTGATGGTGAAAAAATTCACTCATCGCTTTTGCTTTTTGCAGCAGATTGCTGAAACCTGCTTCAGAAAAGATCTCCAGTGAAGCATGCAATGCAGCATAGAGTAAAATTGGAGGTGTCGACAATTGCCAACCTTCTGCATCGTTGATAGGAATGAATCCTTTTTCCATTTTGAAGCGGGATGATTTTTCATGCCCCCACCATCCACCTAGTCTCTGCAATGATGTATCGTGATGATAACGCTCATGGATATACGAAGCGCCTACTGCACCTGGACCAGCATTGAGGTATTTGTAATTGCACCAGCAGGCAAAATCAACATCCCAGTCGTGCAGATTAAGTTCAATATTTCCTGCAGCATGAGCAAGGTCAAACCCAGCCACAGCGCCGGCTTCATGCGCAGCCTTCGTTAAGGTTTTCATGTTGAATACCTGGCCGGTATAATAATTCACTCCACCAAAAAACACCAGTGCCAATTCATCTTTATGTTGATGAATGGCATTCAAAATATCTTCTTCATGAATATTCACTTCACCCCCGCGCGGTGCGATCTCAATGATGATTTCATTTGGATCGAGTCCTTTATGTTTCAAAAAAGTTTCCAGCATGTACTGATCGCTGGGAAATGCTTTCTGCTCACAAAGAATTTTATGTCGTTTTCCTTCAGTTTGATAAAAACTTACCAGCATGAGGTGAAGGTTCACCGTGAGTGAATTCATCACAACGATCTCGGATGGTTTGGCACCAACGATGGGACTTAACTTTTCTGCAAGTTGTTCGTGGATACTCATCCATGGACGATCGCCTTCAAAGAAGCCTTCCACACCCAATTGCGACCAATCGGTGAGTATGCGCTCAATATGTTTGGTTGTTGAATGAGGTTGAAGTCCCAAAGAATTTCCCAGGAAATAAATCTGTTCTTTTCCATTCTTTACAGGGATCCGAAACTTCGAACGGAACGACGCAAGCACATCGTTCCTGTCCATATCAATTGCAAATTGTTTATCCATACTTTAGATTGAACCAGTCCTTCCACCATCTACCGGGATGCTTACACCAGTTATATAAGATGCGGCAGGCGAAGCTAGGAATACAGCTGCAGCAGCGGTTTCAGAAGAAGTACCAAAACGCTTCAGTGGAATATCGCTGATCATTTCTTCACGGATCATATCTTCACTAACGCCCCTTTTATCAGCATTTAATGATACAAGTGAATCAAGTCTTGCAGTTTCCGTATAACCCGGAAGAATATTATTTACAGTGATGTTGAATTCACCCAGTTCGAGCGACATGGTCTTTGCCCAGCTAGCCACCGCACCTCGAATGGTATTTGAAACACCCAGGTTCTTCAGCGGAATTTTTACTGAAGTGGAAATAATATTGATGATGCGGCCGTAGTTAGATGATTTCATGCAGGGCACAACCGCACGTGTAAGAATATGATTACATACCAGGTGTTGATTGAATGCATTGATGAATGCCTCTTCGGTTGCATCAATGATCGGTCCAGCGGGTGGTCCGCCGGTATTGTTCACGAGAATATTCACCGGTGTTGCTTCACAGATCTTGTTAATCACATCTTTCACCTGTTGAGGCTGTGAGAAATCAGCCACATAATACTGATGGGTTTGTCCTTCCGGAGTTTCCAGGTTTTCCACCTGTTCCTGTAACACGGATTCATTTCTTGCCAGCATGATGACAGTCGCACCATGAATAGCAAATTCCTTTGCGATGGCCAATCCAATTCCCTGCGTACTTCCCGCAACTACTGCTGTTTTGCCTGATAGTGAAGTGTTCATGGGGCTAAGATAAGAGAAGAAGTGGAGACATGGAGACGTGGAGACGTGGAGACGGGAACGGGCAGAACCAAGCGAAGCGCAGGGGCTGAACGCCGGGTAATCATATATTGCTTAATTTCCTCCGTGACCTCTGTGCCTCCTGTTCCTCTGTGAATATTTATTAGAGTTGACGATTAGCAGGTAAAATTTCAACTTCAATACTACCCTACCAATTATTCACAGAGGAAAAGGAGGCACGGAGGCACGGAGAGAATATTTAAGAGCAAGCATCCTTCTCTGCAAACTCTGCTCCCCTGCGCAGCCACCGTAGGTGGCAGCTCTGCGTGAAATAAATCTTGCGTGAGATTACGGTGTAGCACCTGGCGTTCTGCCCGACCCTTCGGGTCGTTCAGCCCGGGGTCGTTCAGCCCGGTAGGCGGCTTTTCATTTCTTTGGCTACCATTTGAGCCAGTTCATCTCCCTGCTCCAGGTGCGCTATGATTGCATGCTGATCAGCAATTGAGCGGTTCTGCGATAATTTAAAGACATGTTTCAGACTTGTCACTTCAATTTCAAAATGAACGATCGCAGGCTTCAGTTTATCTATATAATCCTGTTCAAGATTTTGATAGGAAACTGATGTTCCTTCATAATGATCGGTGGTCTTTTGCAAGACATTCAGCAACTCTTCTTCCGACCCGAACCTGATCTTCCCTTTTGCATGAACCGTCATATAGTTCCAGGTGGAAGCCTGTTTTGGATTTTCATACCAGCTCGCACTGACATAGGTATGCGGACCAACAAACATCGCCAGCACATTTTCATTGTGCACAAATGCCTTGTGATGATCCGTATTGCGCATGAGATGCCCTTCGAGGTAAAGCTTCTCTCCTTCTTCACGAATCAATACGGGAACCTGTGTGGCAACCGGGCAACCGCCTGCATCAGTACCGCATAAAACGATGAAGTCGTGCTGACGCATAAACTGCATCAGCACGACTTTCTCCTTCTCTATAAAATTGGATGAGCTGTACATATTATCTTGTCGCGCCGGTGACATTCTTCACCGAAATATTTCTAACCGTAGTAGATGCAAAATCTTCAAAAGCTTTCTTACTGATCTTATCATCTCCCACCATGATCGGAACACCGATATCACCACCTTCACGAATAGATTGCACCAAAGGAATTTCTCCAAGGAACGGAATATCGTATTCATCTGCAAGCCTCTTCCCGCCTTCTTTTCCGAAGATATAATATTTATTCTGCGGCAGTTCTGCAGGAGTAAAGTAACTCATGTTTTCTACCAATCCAATGATAGGAACTTTGATCTGCGCCTGTCCGAACATGGCAATTGCTTTCTTCGCATCTGCCAATGCTACATCCTGTGGAGTGGATACTACCACGATACCTGTTACCGGTACCAGTTGCAATAAGGTCAAGTGAATATCTCCTGTTCCCGGAGGCATATCGATTACGAGGTAATCGAGTTCATCCCACAATACATCTGTCACGAATTGCCTGATCGCAGAGCTGGCCATCGGACCTCTCCAAACCACTGCATTTTTTTCATCAACCAATAAACCGATACTCATCAATTTGATGCCGAATCTTTCGAGGGGAACGATCATTCCTTTATCGCCCACCTGTTTCATCATTGGGCGTTCACCACGAACACCGAACATGATGGGAACTGAAGGACCATAAATATCAGCATCCATCAAACCAACTTTTGCACCGCCCTGTGAAAAGGCTAGTGCCAGGTTTGCTGCAACTGTACTCTTTCCTACCCCACCCTTACCACTTACCACTGCGATGATATTCTTCACTTTTGGAAGAACTGCACCCTGGTCCTGCCGGTTGGAAGTAGTTTGCGCGGTAAAATTCACATTAACAACTGCGTCTTTATTCACCAGCAGTTTAACTGCATTCACGCAGGCATTTCGGATCATGTCTTTCAAAGGACAGGCCGGAGTGGTGAGTACAACCGTAAATGAAACATCGTTTCCATTGATCTCGATATCCTTCACCATGTTCAGGGTCACCAGGTCTTTTCCGAGATCGGGCTCCTGCACATTACTCAACGCCTCCAATATTTTTTCTGTAGTCATGTTTAGAATGTTTGGAGCCGCAAAATTAGCCTGTTATTGGTTCTGTTTGGAAACTATTTAGGCTGATTCTTGTTACCTGTTAAAATTTCAGCGCCGTTTTTGGCTATAATGGTTTTTAATGTAGGTTTGAAGCCCATGAAACGAAAGTTACTCTACCTCTTGTTACTGGCTTTTGTGATGCCATATGCGGCTTCGGCCCAGTTTGAAAAACTGAAGGACTCAGTGGTTCAATTATATGGTGTGATCATGACAGCTGATAGTCTCCAGGGAATTCCTTCCGTTTCCGTAATGGTAAGAGGCCAGAACCGGGGTACTTACACCAATGAACAGGGAGTATTTTCACTGGTGGTGATGAAGGGCGACCAGATCCAGATCACTTCAATCGGTTACAAGCCAAAGCTGGTAGACATTCCAAGAGATATAGATGGAAACCAGTATTCGATGATCCAGCTGATGGTGACCGATACAGTTTATCTTCCGGCAACGATCATTCGTCCACGACCAACAAGGGCCCAATTTGAACGGGATTTTGTTAATACCGACATACCTGCCGATGATTACGAGATCGCGCGGCAGAATACCGAAGAATCCAAACGAAGGATACTTGCGCGCTCACTTCCCAGTGATGGACGCGAAGCAACCAATTATAACCTGAGAAGTAATGCTGCACGCTATTATTATTCAGGACAGGCACCTCCTCAAAATATCTTCAATCCATTCGCATGGAATGAATTTATTAAATCCTGGAAAAGGGGTGATTATAAGCGCAAGTAATTATCTTGGCGCCACAAAACCTTTATCATGAACATATCAGTAATTGGAGCCGGAACCATGGGAAATGGTATCGCGCACGTGTTTGCACAGCATGGATATACTGTGAACCTGGTAGATATCAACCAGGCACAACTGGATAAAGCCATTCAGACCATCACCAAAAACCTCGACAGGCAGCTCAGCAAAGGCGCTATTGATGAGGCTACAAAGAATTCAACTCTTCAAAATATTACGACAGTCAATGATCTTCAGCAGGGCGTGGCAAATGCTGACCTGGTGGTAGAAGCTGCCACTGAAAACATCGACCTGAAGCTGAAGATCTTTACACAGCTCGACCAGTTCACCAAGGAAGATTGTATTCTCGCTAGCAACACTTCTTCCATTTCCATTACGAAGATTGCAGCGGCTACTAAAAGAGCTTCCAAAGTAATTGGTATGCATTTCATGAACCCTGTTCCGGTCATGAAACTGGTGGAGATCATCAATGGATATGCAACTGAAAAAGCAGTGACAGAACAGATCGTTGAGTTGTCAAAAAAACTTGGCAAAGTTCCCTGCGTGGTGAATGATTATCCTGGGTTTATTGCCAACAGGATATTGATGCCAATGATCAATGAAGCGATCTATAGTTTGTATGAAGGCGTTGCGGCTGTTGAAGAAATCGATACGGTGATGAAACTTGGAATGGCACATCCCATGGGACCCTTGCAGCTGGCGGATTTCATAGGACTGGATGTTTGTCATGCGATTCTTAAAGTGCTGCACGATGGCTTTGGCAATCCGAAATATGCGCCTTGTCCTTTATTGACCAACATGGTTACTGCAGGATATCTTGGTGCTAAATCGGGCGAAGGTTTTTACCAATACACTGCAGGTTCAAAAGAACTGGTGGTGAGCAGCATGTTTAAGTAGATTAAAGATCTCCGAACATTTTTTATATTAAAGGTTTTATACATTAGCCAATCAACAGCTTATGCGTAAAACCTTTTTCCTTTTGATGACACTCAGCCTGAGTGTATTTGTTCATGCACAAAATTTAAAGCCCGGCTTCGACAAAGAAGAATACCGCAACCTGATGCGCATCTCCGCACAATTTGGAGATAGTTCTTACCGGGTAAAAGTTCCATTGACTGAGAACCTGAAATTAATGTATCGATCAGGTGTGGTAGGACTGGATAATACCTGGGAATTGTACACGATGGATGAAAAAATCCCGGTGATCAGTATCCGCGGAACCACACAGAATTCACAGAGCTGGCTGGCTAATTTTTATGCGGCCATGATCCCTGCAAAAGGATCCATTGTAATTGGAACGAATGATACCTTTCAATATGAATTAGGCACGCATCCACAGGCAGCAGTGCATACCGGTTGGGTGGTAAGCCTGGGTTATCTTTCCAAGACCATTCTTCCGGCTATTGATTCAATCTATAAATCGGGCAAACGTGAATTATTGATCATCGGGCATAGCCAGGGCGGTGCGATCGCATATTTGTTGAATGCGCAGCTATTGCATATGCAGAAAAACGGCACCCTGCCTGCAGATCTGAGGATCAAAACCTATTGCAGTGCAGCCCCAAAACCGGGTAATCTCCAATTTGCATACGAATACGAAACGATGGTCCAGGGAGGCTGGGCATTTAATGTAGTCAATGCAGCAGACTGGGTTCCGGAAGTTCCATTATCGATTCAAACACTCGATGATTTTAATACCGTGAATCCATTTGTTGGGGCGAGTGATATGATAAGAAAGCAGAAGTTTCCCACCAAACTTGCATTGCGTCATGCATATAACAGGATGAGTAAGCCAACGAAGAGAGCGCAAAAGAATTTTCAAAAGTATTTGGGCAAATACACATCCAAACTGGTTTCAAAAAACATCCCGGGATTTGTGGCACCAAACTATTTTGAGAGTAATCATTTTGTAAGAACTGGTCCTACCATTGTGCTAAGAGGTGATGAAGAATACTACAAACTTTTCCCGGATGATCAGCAAAAGATCTTCAATCATCATTTTCATGAAGCCTATTTGTACCTGCTTGATAAATTAAAGCTTTGATATGTTTGTTAGAACCTTAACCCTTTTATTCCTAATAGTTTCTTATTCCGCCAGTGCACAGCAAAAACTTTTTCAGAGCAGTTATTACACCAAGAATCTTGAAGAGAAATGGGAGCTTGAAAAAGAGTTTTCAAATCCGACATTCAGACTAACTCCTTTTAAGCCAATATATCTTTCACCGGGAAGATGGAGCAGCAATCCGAATGAGCAACCCAAAAGTGAAACGCCAGGATACACATTGCCCTTGATCGTTCCGTACAATGACTACGAAGCAAAATTGCAGATCAGCTTCAAGACAAAAGTCACTGCAGGATTATTCAAAGGTAAAGGTGATCTATGGATCGGATATACTCAGCGTTCACACTGGCAGGTGTACAACAAATTATTATCAAGACCATTTCGTGAAACGAATTATGAACCTGAACTGATCTTAAATTTTGCCACTAAATTCCAGCTGGCAGGATTTACGGGAAGGATGATCGGTCTCTCCTTCAACCATCAATCAAATGGTCGTTCCATGCCCCTTTCCAGGAGTTGGAACAGGATCATCTTCCATGCAGGATTTGAAAAAGACAACTGGCAGGTGATGATAAGACCATGGATCAGGATCCCCGATTCAGAAGATGAAAATCCAGAGATACTAAACTATACAGGACGTGCGGAAGCCATCGTGATCTACAGCTGGAAAGGACAACAATTCTCCACGCAATTAAATCATTCATTGAGATTGGGAGACCGGAATCGTGGAAGGATCCAGTTCGACTGGGTATTCCCGGTGATGAGTTATCTGAAAGGACATCTCCAGGTTTCTGAAGGATATGGTGAAACGATGATCGATTATAATCATCGCCAGACTACCATTGGGCTGGGTGTTTCACTGGTTGAATGGTGATCATTTCATCTTCTTCACTTCCACTCCGCGGATATCTTCGAAACGATAGATCGCTTCGGTGATCTTTGATTTGGGAATGCCTATTTCAAGGTCGCAGAACAAGGTCATTTCCTGCCTGAATAATGTGCAGTTCAATTGCTTCACCACCATCATCACATCATTCATTTGAGTATAATCGAAGTGTAGAGTATACTTCTCTTCGATCGGCTTTTGAATGATGGGTGTAACCTGCAAAACCAGTGATGCTGCGGTTTTATACGCATTGATCAATCCGGGAACACCAAGCAGTGTGCCGCCAAAATATCTTACAACAACGATAAGAATATTGGTGAGTTGCTTTGAATCAATTTGACCCAATATCGATTTACCGGCAGTTCCTGAAGGTTCACCGTCATCACTCACACGAAAAAGATTATTATCGAGACCGATGCGATAAGCAAAGCAATGATGATTGGCTTTTGGATGTTCTTTGCGAAGTTCTTCAATTATCTTCTTGAATTCATCCACCGATTCAATGGGGTATGCATAAGCCAGAAACTTGCTGCCACGGTCTTTGAATTCCGCTACAGCATTGCGTTCTATCGTACTAAAAAATTCTGCCTGGGTCATAATGGGATTCCGGAGGTTCGTTTAAAAAGCAATCAGCATAATGGCGATCATCGATAAAACGATACCCATCCAGTTCAGCAAAGAAAGTCTTTCCCTGAATATTAACCATGCACAAATTGAACTGAACAGTACGATGCCCATATTGACTACCGGAATGATCACTCCACTTTTGGAAGGATAAGCCTTTAATGTTTCGATCAATGTCCAGATAGAAAAGTAGTTTGGTATACCCAGGATGATCCCTGCAGGAATTGCACGCCAGTTAAAGCTGATCTTCTTAGTCAGTAATAATCCGATCAATACAATAAGACCAGTTGTGCCTGCGGAAAGAAAAGACATCACGAGGTAATCATTGTTATTCGATCCATCGAGAAAATTATGCTCCACATATTTGATCATGGTATCGAGTAATCCGCTTCCAACAAATAATATGGCAGGAAGAATAATAACCAAGGATCTTTTAAGTGTATGATCAAATGAATTCTTTTCTGATGGATAACAGGTAAGTATCACTGCAAGCATGGCCAGTGCAAGTCCTGCATACTGAACCCAGGAAGCGGTTTCATTATAAAGTATTATGGAAAATGAGAACGGAATGATCAGTGATAATTTATTGGCGACGGAGGTCACTGCAACGCCTACTTTTCTTGCTGTAAATGCAATGAGGTTAAATAAGGAAACAAACGTAAAACCCATGATGATCGCCCAATAGAACCAGGGCTGTTGCGGGGTTTCAGCGGTAATATTCATTTTTCCATTCACAAACATCCCGGTGATCACACAGGTAAAATAATTTACGATGATAACCGGGAAGCTGTCGAGTTTCAATCGTTCAAGTACTTTGAAAAACAACACCAGGTAGGCCGACAACACAATACTTGCAACTAGGTAAAACAAAGAAAAATATTTATTGAATGAATGTTTGAATAAGGTCCTGTCCTATCATTTGTGATGATAATAAATTGGAATGATTTAATACCGGTGCCGACAAACCTTTATTGATCCGCAAGTCCATATTGGTGATAATCCTTGCTTCATCCCATGCATTGTGTTCGATGAATGATTGAATGGTCTTTGTACCTCCTTCAATGATCACGGATTGGATCTTCAACCTGTACAATGCATTCAACAATTGTGGAATGAGATCATCACGATCAGAGATTTTCACAAAGCGAACCGGACCATCTTCCTCTTTGATTGAATTAAATACAATAGTAGGTTGAGACTGATCGAACAGGTGAAGATGAGCAGGAAGTTTATTCTCCATATCGATCACCATGCGAACGGGCTGGTTGCCTGACCAAAGCCGGTTACTTAATTTTGGATCATCTATCAACGCAGTGTTGGTACCCACCAGGATCCCGGCTTCTTCGGAGCGCCATTTATGTACAAGCCTGTTGGTGTAACCATTACTGATCAGCAATCTTTCCGATCCTTCCGTGTCAATTTTATTATCTGAAGTTTGCGCCCATTTCAGAATGATATATGGTCGTTGTTTCTGATGAAATGTAAAGAAGCGTTTATTCAGGTCATCACATTCTTTTTCAAGAACACCCTGGATCACTTCCACTCCTGCCTGTTGCAGGATCCCGATACCTTTTCCATTCACCTGCTCAAAAGGATCTTTAGACCCGATGACCACTTTTGGTATCTTTTCTGATATAATGAGATTTGCACAGGGAGGAGTTTTTCCAAAATGCGCGCAGGGCTCAAGAGAAACATAGAGTGTAGATTCCGGGATAAGGTGCCGATCGGATGGTGCAACGGACTGAATACAATTCACTTCAGCATGAGGTTTTCCGTAAAGCTGGTGATAGCCTTCACCAATGATCCGGTCGTTATGGACCAGTACGGAACCGACCATAGGATTGGGAGCCACCTTACCGGCACCAAGTAGCGCCAGGCTGATACAACGATGCATGTAAGATTCTCTGAAGTCCATTAGCCGCTGTTTCTGCGGCCTCAAAAGTATGAAACGAAAATCAATTAAGTTTGCCCATGACCATCCAGGAAGCGAAACAGAGAATGTTATTTCAACTCTATCATTTGTATGATGAAAGAGAGGCGGCCGGCATTGCCGACTGGGTGCTGGAAAACCTGACAGGCTGGAGCAGGATCGATCGAGTAATAAATAAAGACCTGCCACTAAATATGGAGCAGAAGTTCCTGGTAGAAAAATACATAGCAGAGTTAAGTTCCCACAAACCGGTGCAGTATGTGTTGAATGAAGCATTTTTTGGTGGGATGAAATTCTTTGTGAATGAACATACCTTAATTCCACGGCCTGAAACTGAAGAACTTGTGGAATTGGTTGTGAAGGAATCGCAGGTACCAGCCCAGGGAATTATACTGGATATCGGAACCGGTTCAGGATGTATTCCCATCACACTAAAAAAGAAGTTACTGAATATGCAGATCATCAGTTGTGATATCAGCGAAGAAGCTTTGGAAGTGGCACGACACAATGCTAAAAATCTCCATGCAGATATACAATTTAAGCATATGGATTTTCTGGATCGCGAGCAATGGTCACAATTACCGGATGTACATATTGTTGTTAGCAATCCTCCATATATTCCTTTGAGTGATAAAGAATCGATGGATAACAATGTTGTGATGTATGAGCCCTGGGAAGCTTTATTTGTAGAGAATGAGCAGCCCCTGATATTTTACGATGCCATTGCCGATTTCGCTCTTCAAAAATTACATCCAGGCGGAAAAGTCTTTGTTGAAACCCACGAGCAATATGCTTCTGCCGTCGCAGAACTTTTCAGCAGTAAAGGTTTGGAAGAAGTTGAAGTGAGGAAGGATATGCAGGGTAAGGAGAGGATGGTGAGGGGGAACATGAAGACCTGAAGTAATGAAGACGTGGAGACATGAAAGGTGCGACACCCATCTCGTCTCCACGTATTCTAAGTGCCGCTTATTTCAATTTTTTTCTTTTTTTAGTTTT
>CBHWDO010000007.1:0-161302 GCA_966112615.1 uncultured bacterium | reverse complement strand
CGCTCCGATCAACCGGGATACCGTGAATTTCTCCATGTATTCACTCATATCGATGCGGATCAGTGCATCTTCTGAGTCGAACATATAGCGTGCAAGAGATCTTGCCAACTCGGTTTTACCAACACCTGTAGGACCGAGGAAAATAAAAGTACCGATCGGCTTTTTCGGATCTTTCAGACCCACACGGTTACGCTGGATCGCTTTCACAACTTTGGTGATTGCATCATCCTGTCCGATCACCATCTTCTTCATGTCTTCAGCCATCTTGCGAAGTTTCTCGCTTTCAGCCTGAACCATCCTCTTGACAGGGATACCGGTCATCATGCTGACTACTTCTGCAATTGCTTCCTCATCGATCGGGTAACGCTTGTGCTTTGATTCTTCCTCCCACTGGGTCTTCGCTTTTTCAAGCTCTTCCTGCAATCTCTTTTCTGTATCCCTCAGAGAAGCGGCTTCTTCGAACTTCTGGCTCTTCACCACTTTGTTCTTTTCCACCTTAACATCTTCGATCTTTTTTTCAAGATCAAGGATCTCTTTAGGAACATTGATATTTTTCAGGTGAACCCTTGCTCCCACTTCATCCATTACGTCGATAGCCTTGTCAGGCAAAAGACGATCAGTAATGTAGCGGTCACTCAGTTTCACACATGCATCAATTGCATCATCGCTGTACAATACGTTGTGATAGTCTTCGTACTTAGATTTGATATTATTCAGGATCTGAATAGTTTCATCAACACTAGGCGGTTCAACCATCACTTTCTGGAACCTTCTGTCGAGTGCACCATCTTTCTCGATGTACATACGGTATTCATCGAGAGTAGAAGCACCGATGCATTGCAATTCTCCACGTGCCAGTGCAGGCTTGAAGATATTGGAAGCATCCAGTGATCCGCTTGCTCCACCGGCACCCACAATAGTGTGGATCTCATCTATGAAGAGGATCACATCGCGGTTCTTTTCAAGTTCATTCATGATCGCTTTCATGCGCTCTTCAAACTGTCCGCGGTACTTGGTACCTGCAACCAGTGCAGCAAGGTCGAGAGAGATCACACGTTTATCGAAAAGTACCCTGGAAACCTTACGCTGAACAATACGAAGCGCAAGACCTTCCACGATGGCTGTCTTACCTACGCCTGGTTCACCAATCAGGATCGGGTTATTCTTTTTACGGCGTGAAAGGATCTGTGAAACCCTTTCGATCTCATCTTCACGACCTACGATAGGATCAAGTGATCCACTTTCTGCAAGTCTTGTGATGTCTCTACCGAAATTATCCAATACCGGAGTTTTGCTCTTGGTGGTACCTGATGCGCGTGACTTCTGCTGGGAATATTTTTTCTCATCATCAAAGTCATCATCGTTTTCCTCAGCATATTCGCTGCGGACATCATTACTTTTTACCACACCTAATTCGTTTCTGAACAGATCGTAATCCACGTCAAACTGATTTAAGATTTGAGTAGCTATATTTTCCTTGTTCTTGAGGATCGAAAGCATGAGGTGTTCTGTTTCAACCATTGGACTCTTGAGTGCCTTGGCTTCCAGCACAGTAACCCGTATGACTTTTTCAGCCTGTTTGGTCAAGGGTAGACTATTGATATTTGCAATATTCTTACCCGTCTTATCCTTCACAGCCAATTCTACTTCTTTACGAAGTTCATACAGATCTATATTGAAGCTTTTCAGTATCCTGACAGCGGTATTATCACCCTCGCGGATAAGGCCCAACAACAGATGTTCTGTTCCAATGAAATCATTTCCCAGCCTTAATGCTTCTTCCCGACTAAAAGATATAATCTCCTTTACCTGGGCCGAAAAATTATTATCCATTTTATAATTTATTGGGTTTGATACAATAATAACGAATATTTTTGACAAGTTCAGGGGCTCAAAGCCATTCACCTGTTAACATATAAACGTGAATATGAAGGTCAAAATTGATACCAAGGAGAAATTCCATGTCATTACGATTGAAGAACCATTTTTAGCTGCTAATATGACAGAGAACATGGAGGAGTTCTTTCTTCCTTTTCTCGAAAATCCTGTAAAGAATCTTGTTGTTAACCTTCAAGACATTGAACATATAGATAACGCTGCTGCGGAGAGTTTGGTTAAGATCCAGCAAACATTTTATGAGAATAATAATTCTTTTGTGATCTGTGAACTGCAGGAGGAAGTGGAATCTTACCTTGATAGCATTGGTTTACTGGAAGTAATGAACTACACTCCTACCGAAACTGAAGGCTGGGATATTGTGCAGATGGAAGAGATCGAAAGAGAACTACTTGGAGACCTGTAAACCCTGAAAATCCACATGAAGAAATTTGCGGTCATTGTTGCAGGCGGATCCGGTCTAAGGATGAAGATCTCGGTACCAAAGCAATTCCTTCCATTGATGGGTAAACCTGTTCTACAGCATACCCTTGATACTTTCCTGGAAGCTTTTGATGATATGCAGGTCATCCTGGTATTGCCTGCTGCCCACATGGAAACGGGGAAGGCTATTGCTGAAAATAGCATTGACCCATCGAGGATAAGGATTACCACAGGTGGGGAAACAAGGTTCCATTCCGTTCAGAATGGATTGAAGCTTGTAAATCAACATTCCATTGTTTTTGTACATGATGCGGTAAGATGCCTGATCAGTACTGCACTGATCCATCGTTGTTACCACGAAGCGATTGACAAGGGCAATGCCATCCCTGCCACAACTGCTGTTGATACCATCAGGGTGGAGGACTTTGGCAGCAATCACCAGATCGACCGTAACAGGGTCAGGATCATTCAGACTCCGCAAACCTTTTTCAGCGATATCATTAAGGCTGCATTTGAACAGGAATTTTCTGATGAATTCACTGATGAGGCCAGTGTTGTTGAGAAACTTGGAGTAAAGATCAACCTGGTGGATGGTGAAGAAACTAATATCAAGATCACCCGGCCAGTGGACCTCCTGATCGCAGAGAAGATCCTGGAAGAAAGATATATCTAACCTTTTTTAAAGATCCTTGCCCACCATGGCAGCCGGTAGATCCTTAATGCCGGGTAATGCTCCAGGGTCGCTCCAAAACTGCTGTAAAAGAAGGCCAGGCTTTTTATGTCGGACCCTTCAAAATCAAGGATCAGATCCTTTCCGCTGTATTTATTGATAAATGAAGACAGGAGGAAATGAGAAGCTCCAAGTGTCTTACCATTTGGATGATTACCCACCAGGATATAATATGCACGTTTGTGGGAGAAAAAAAATACTGCTGAAGCCAGCAACTGTTGGTTATTGTTTCTCACTCCATAAATAGCGGACATCCCTTTTTCTTCAAGCGATGATACAAGTTTTTTGCAGTTGTCATAATCCTTATCGGTAAGGTTGGTGAGAGCACCCATGTGTTGCTTTGACAGACCGATCACTTCTTCAATACTTACTTTATTGGAGAATACCAATCCGTATTGCTCCGCCTTGCGGCTGTTTCTTTTTATGTTATCGCGGAAACTATTTTCCAGCTCAGTAAATGATCGGGAGAGGTCAAGAATAAAATTTTGACGTAGGATCACTGTTTCAGATGGCTCGAGTATATTCTGTGTATTCAGGTTCATTTCTATTAAACGAAACTTCGATGGAATTGCTTTGAAAAAGGATTCAACAATTCCAGGTGTAATATCATTTCCAAAAATGCCCAACTGTGCAGTGAATGCAGGTTGATACACATAATAGATCCCATACTTTTTCCGATAAGGAAGCGGAAAAACGATGGAATAATCTTCAAGAATTACAGCATCCCAGTCACCCGCCATCTGGTCAAGGTACCATGAATACGCATATACAAGACCGTTAGAAGCTTGATCGATACAATCATTCCATTTAACGATATCTATTTCATGTTTCCTGATGTACTTTGGTGAAAGATCAGTCACTTAAAGTGGGATTTGGTTGCCTGAAATTTTCCTAAAATTGATCCTTTGAATATCAATGCTGAAGGTAAGGCGTTTGCTGAATTTATTTAACTCAGGAATGCTTTGGAGGTTGTCTTTTATCTCCTTTGAATAAACAAGAGGCGCGTAGATATTTACAATATTTTTCAGCAGTGATAATTGCAAACCTCCGACGTACAGAAATTTAGGACCCTCATAACTATCTTTCCAGTAAGGAGCAGAAGTACCTGCATCCAAAAACAATTTAACTGGCAGCTTTATCGGGAACATTTTAGAAGGCAGTGTCGTATTCAGGTTGATTGCAGCCAGCCAGTTATCGGAACGGCCCTGGAGAAATTCAAAATAATCCAGGCGCATTTTCATCCCACCATCACGGATCATGATCTGCTGAGCAGCAAGTCCGGCATTCTCTATGGATTCATCAGCACTGGCATATGTAGCGGTTCGGCCAAGGAAGTAATTGCTGTAAGCGTAATCTTCCTCTCCTGTATTTCCCATCAGCTTGGGCATATACCTGTATGCAGCTGCGGAATTTTTTAAAGAATTTCCTAAGTACCCGAATTTGGCTGCAAAAAAACGAATTGACAAGCCACCCGAATTCCTGTAATTGAAAAAATAATTCCCGGTAACATTCAATCTGTAGAAACCGCTACCCTGCTGCAATTGAAGCACATAATCATAAGGATACAACACACGGTTATCCTGGTAAATAAAACTTAACTGGTTCAGGTACCTTGTGCTGGTAGTTGATATATCAGCATAAATAGTATAGGAAACCGTATCTGATAATTTGGGCGTGAAAGAGGTAAATTCCTTCTCACTGAAGAAATATGTTTTCCATTCAAAGAACCTTCTTACTGAAGAGGTTTTCGCCTGTGGCAAATAAAACCTTCCATATCCTGAAACCCTGGTAAAGCGTTCAAATAATTTATTATTCAACGTGTCGAATGCAGCACGTTTTGAGAACGACATCAGATCCATTCCAACAGACCAATTGGAGGCGGGCTTATGATAATTGATACGCGCCAGTCCATTCAATTTTTTTGAACCGGTCGCATATAGTGGAGCCACCATGAAATTGAAATCAGGGTTTCGCACATTGTAATTATGCATGATTGCACCCAACATGAACTTATCATAACGATTAAATCCGAATGCAGGAAGAATGCCAATGTAACGGTATTTATCAGTATGTTTTAACCCGGCACCAAAGGCAAGTTTGGTTTTAAGGTTTTGAGATTCATTCAATGGGCGAGAGTTGTTCAACAATGAAAACAACGAATCCATGGACAGGTTGGTCTGCCTCTCCAGCACCTTCTTCAGGTCTGCAGGATACGGATGTTTTCCCTTCCATTCATTGTAGTAATTTCTCAGAGAAGAATTGAGTGCATCATCACCAATTTTATTTTCAATGATCTTCAGCCATCTTGCTGTTTTCTGATATGGGATAACACTATAGTTGATAGATGTAAGGTCTTCTGAAGGAGTTTCAATAGGCTGACCGTCACCAAGTGAATTAAACAGGTCGACAGAAAGATCCATTAAGTCAACATCTCCTCCGAGATTTCCAAGCATCTTGGATTTAGATCCATACTTTTTGATAAAGTATTTATCATCGAAATAGGTATTCAACCCTTCATCCATCCATGGATGCTCTCTTTCATTGGAGGCAAGTGAGGCCTGGAACCAGTTATGTCCTATTTCATGTTCAACAATATAATCCAGCATAGGACCGGCACTTGAACCGCTTAGCAAAGTGATGGAAGGGTATTCCATTCCGCCGGCAAACTGATCCAATCCTCTAACCACAGTTATTGATTCAAAAGGATATTCACCGATCATTTCTGATCTGAAATGAACAGCATCTTTGGCATATTGAACGACATGCTTCCAGGCTGCAGTATCTTTTTTAAAATAATACACAGCAACATCTATGATCTTACCATTTCTCAATTGAATGGTATCCTTATCGGTGATATATTTTTTACTGGTAAACCATGCAAAATCAGTTGCATGATTTAATTGATAAGTGTAAGTTGATAAATTACCATCGGTTGATGTATTAACCAATTTACCGGATGAAGCAATGACCTGTTCTTTATTTGCAGAGATCGTGACTTTATAATTTCCAAACTCAGAAAAGTATTCACCATTTTCAAGATATGGCATGGGATGCCAGCCTGTACGATCGTATACTGCAGGTTTAGGATACCATTGTGTTACTGCAATATCATCTTTAGTATATCCTGACCTTGAAAACCTTTTTGGCAGTTTGACGTGAAATGGTGTTGAAATGATAGTGGATTGATGAGGCGCTAATGGACGGTTGAGGTAAACCTTTATTATATCCTGGTGATTGGGATGATCTTCCGTTTTGAGCACTTCATTATCCTGCACAAAATTCAATCGATTGATATATCCCCGCTGATTAACTGTTGCGAAATAAAAATCAGTTTTCCCGTTTTTCAATCGCTGTTCACTAAATGCAGTTCGATCATTTTTATAAGCATTTGGCCAAATATGAAACCAGATGAAATGCAGGGTATCCGGGGAATTGTTGGTATAATTTATTTTGGTGAACCCGTCCAGCGTTCTTGCAGAATCATCCAGCTTTACATCAATGAAATGATCAACCTGCTGCTGCCAGTAATCCTGTGCAGAAAGTGAAATACTAAGTAAAAAACTTAAGAGGCTGATGATGATCTGCTTCATTAAAAATTACCTTCTTTATTTAGGAGGTTGAAAATTTCATCCAGTGGTCTTCCTGAGACCTGCTCAAAGATCCTCTTCACATCTTCAGGGTATGGATGTTTAAATTGCCATTGTTTATAATACTCCTGGATTCCTTTGAAGAAATCTTCTGAACCAATTGCCTGGTGAAGAATAAACATCCAGGTGGCTGTTTTAAGATAAGCAACCATTCCATATTCTTCTTCTGATTTAAATCCAGTTGAAGGGGTATTCACTTTTGGTTTCATAGGCAGTGAATTGACTGCACTATAGATCCTGTCGAGGAATTCAGTAACAGGTAATTGTTTCACTTCATTGGGAATTGAACTTCCAAAAACGCTGTTGCTTTTATACTTCACGGCTTCATAGAGGAATTCAAAAAAAGTATTGAAGCCTTCGTCCATCCATGGATAGACTCTTTCATTTGAACCAAGTATGGAATAGAACCAGTTGTGCCCAACTTCATGTGTAATAACGGCATCCAGCGCCTCTGCATCTGCATCTGGTTGAGTGATCAGCGTGATCATAGGATATTCCATTCCCCCGGAAGATTGATTCTTCGGGCCTTCTACAGCAGCAACAGTGGGATATGGATAATTTCCGATCCACAATGAATAGTACTTTACAGCATCTTTAATAAAATCAGTACTTCTTGCCCAATTGGGATTCCCTCCCGGTTGAAAATATGAAAACACATCAATGGTTTTTGATGAATCCACTTGAAGCGTATCATATTGAACAATAAAGTTCTTATCTGCAAACCATGCAAAATCATGCACGTTCTCAGCCGTAAATCTTAAGGTCTTTGAATTGGAACCATTGTCAGGTACCTGTTCATAATCGACAGTATCAACTTTATTTCCTGCACCGATCTTTTTATAAAGTTCAAGCTCTTCCTTTGTTTGCATCACTCCAGTGGCTCCTACTACATAGGTCGATGGCAATGTGATTGACACATCAAAAGTTCCATATTCACTGTAGAATTCACCCTGGTCAAGGTATGGAAAGTAATGCCAACCTTTCCTATCATAAACTGCAGGCTTCGGATACCATTGGGTAACCATATACTGGTCTTCATAAAAACCTGAACGCGAAAAATAAGAAGGCAACTTAACTGTAAAAGGAGTATTGATCCTGATAGAATCTGAAGGCCTCAAACCCTTTGGCAGCAACACTTTGATGATATCAGGATTATTTTTGTCGGGCTCGGTAACCAGTTTCTTATTTCCTGATGTGAATGCAAGTTCATTGATATAGCCTTTTTCCTGTGCACTGAATTTCTTTGATTGATTGGAAGACTTCAGTTGCTTAGCCAGGGCTGTTTTATCACTTGAATAAGCATTTGGCCAGAGATGGAACCAAATGTAAGTCAACGTATCTGGAGAGTTATTAATATAGTTGAGATCGAGATTTCCTTTTAAGATATGATGCTGATCGTTCAGGCTTACATCAATCTTATAATGCACCTGCTGTTGCCAGTAACTACTATCCTGTGCACAAACCTGGAACCCCGCTAAAACAAATAGACACACAATAATTCCTTTCATCGATATTGATTTATTTTCCTTTACCAAGGAATATGATCCTCAAAGTATAGACCATGATCTTCAGGTCAAGCGCCAGCGAAACGTTTTCAATGTACACCAGGTCGTATTTCATTCTTTCCAGCATATCATCCACCGTTTCTGCATAACCAAATTTCACCATTCCCCAGGAAGTCAACCCAGGCTTAACTTTCAAAAGATAACCATAATATGGTGAACGGCTTTTGATCTGTTGAATAAAGAAATCCCGTTCCGGCCTTGGTCCTACCAGCGACATTTCACCCTTTAATATATTCCATAACTGCGGCAGTTCATCCAGTCGCCATTTGCGCATGGTTCTGCCCCATGAAGTAATACGCGGGTCGCTTTTGCTGCTCAGTTTAGGTCCATCCTTTTCCGCTTCTTCATACATAGAACGGAATTTATGGATAAAAAATTTCTTGCCCTTATAGCCTACCCTTTCCTGCGAATATATGATTGGACCTTGTGAAGAAAACCTAACCCTGATGGCAACATACAAATAAAGAGGTGACAGAATAATCATTCCGAGCAGGGCAATGATCACATCTATTACTTGCTTGATATTTTGTTGCCAGGCAGGCATAGGATGTGTAATGATCTCAGAGAGCATTGCTCCAAAAACATTGCTTGTTTTTACTGTTCCGGAAATGATATCCAGGTAATCAGGTGCTATCCTTATCTCAACATCTTTTTCACTTAACCTGCTGATGATCTGCTCCAGTTTATGTCGCTCGGTCTTTTCCAAAGCAATCACTACGAGATCAACAGAGTGTTGATCTATTACTGCTTCTAGCTGATCGAGTAAACCAAGTTCAGGTAGTTTATCACGAATACCATTCACTTCGGACAAGGCAATAAACCCTTTATACAGATATCCTGCGCCTTTCAAACCAACTTTAGTATCCGTGAAAAGCTTTGTGGCACGGGCATCCGCTCCGATTAACAGCACATTGAAGAAAACTTCCTGTTGCTGTAATTGCTTTTTTGTTTTTGACAGCAGGATCCAACGAAAGAACCAGGTTATAAAAAACTGTGAGAAGAAATACAACAAAAAAGCTTTGTAATAATATTGATAGCTTGCCTGCCTGTCGTTGATAACGATCAAAAAGAATATAACCAGCGAACCGAGCAGGGATATGAAGAAGGTTATTCCCAATTCATTTAGCCGGGATTTTTTATACAGGTTTGTATAAGATCCAGCCAATGTAAAAAGCATTATCCATCCAAAGGGAATGAATAATAATCCATACCAGAAAATGCTGATGAGTTCGAGCCTGTTGTTAATGATAATCCCTTCCTCCAAAAAATACCTTCTGCTGAAATAGAGGATGCACCAACCAATGATGGCGGCGAGATAGTCTGCAACAAGGTACCAGATCGTATGGATGGATCTTCGTTTAACCATGAAGGTTAGGCTATGATGGAATTCGTTTTTATTTTATTGAGGATCTGGTGCGCAACATCCATGGCCCTGTATCCATCCACTTCCGAAACCGTAGTAGGTGTATTGTTCAGGATGCTGTCCCTGAAATGTTCCAGTTCCTTTTTGATGGCATTTACTTCAGGAACAGACAAATCAGCCACCGCTATGGTCTTCTTACCACCACCCGGTGTATCCAGGTCGAAAGTAAATGCGTTCAGATCTTCAGGTGTCTTCAAACGAATAAGTTCAGATTTTTTATTCAGAAAATCAATGCCGATATAGGCATCTTTCTGGAAGAGGCGCATTTTGCGCATGCGCTTCATGGAAATACGTGATGAAGTAAGGTTAGCCACACATCCATTATTGAATTCAATCCGCACGTTAGCGATATCAGGTGTTTCGGTCATAACTGCAACACCATTCGCAGATATATTCTTCACTTCACTTTTTACAAGACTTAGTATGATATCGATGTCGTGGATCATGAGGTCAAGGATCACGCTGACTTCAGTTCCTCTTGGATTGAACTGGGCAAGCCTGTGAACTTCGATAAACATTGGATTCAGTTCAAGCTGACTGATTGAAAGAAAGGCTGGATTGAAGCGCTCTACATGGCCAACCTGGAACTTGATATTTGACTCGCGGGTAAGTTTAATGATTTCCCGAGCTTCATCCATTGTATTGGCCAGAGGCTTTTCAACGAAAACATGTTTGCCATTCCGGATAGCCATTTTACAGAGATCGAAATGATAGGTTGTTGGAGCCACAATATCAACCGCATCAACCGCCTGCATTAATTCCAGCGGGTCGGCATATCTTTTCAAACCATATTTTTCTATGACTTCTTTCGCTGCTTCTTCATTAGGATCGCAAAATCCAACCAGATCTACATTGCTGATCTCCTTCCAGTTGTTCAGGTGAAATTTACCCAGGTGACCAACTCCAAAAACACCAATCTTTAGCATATCAATCAATTATGAGCCAAAGATAAAAAAGCGAAAAGGTTGGTGACATTTTTTTATCACCAACCTTTTCATTCAATGTGTATAATCAATTCAGTACTACCGATCTTTCCTGGTAGTTCTTATCGGGAGAATAAATGAATAACAGGCTACCGTCTTTGATCTCATTGATCAGCGGGCGATATAATTGCATGGAAACAGCAGGGCATCCCTGGCTGCGGCCCAGGTATCCATTGCGCTGGGCGGTTCTTTCATCAACATATTTGGCGCCATGAATCACAATGGCACGGTTGCGTGCATTGTCGTTGATGCCTTTTTCAAGTCCGTCCAGTCTTAAAGAATATCCATGGTTTCCGAAATAGGTTTCGCCTGTGCGATAGAAACCGAGACTACTCTGGTAGGATGAAACGCGGTTGGAAAACTTTGTGGGAAGGACTTTCCCGGAGTTTCTTCCATGAGATACATAGGTATTGAAAAGTATCTCGTAATTGTTAAGATCAATCACGAAAAGGCGCTTCGCGGTGGAAGGCTTGGAAAAATCAGCAATGGTGATGATCTCCGGCCTGGTGATCATTCCTTCAGCAACCAGCTTTTCCATACCTTTCACTGCCTGGTGAAAGGCTTCAAAGTCGAGACCTTTTGTATCCAACGCAAGGCTATCGAATACTTCCATTTTCTCTTCGTAGAAACTGCTTTCCACAACAGGATTAAAAGTAAATGGAGTTACGCTGGTAAGCACTTCATCGTAAGCCGATACAGAACTGATAGCTGCCAGGTTAGATAAATTAAAAGAACTCAAGCCAAATACTACCACTGGTAATAGGAAAAGCCTGGATAGTTTTTTTAGGATCGAAAGGTTTTTTACTGCCATAGATGAACTATTTGGGTTTTTCTTATTTTGCTGCAAAGGTAACTGGGTCATGTTGCCAACTTATCAGGAGTGCAGCGCATTTAACAAGTCTTAAGATGTTTGAAGGCATGGATCGGTGGTACTGGACTTTTCTTTAACAAATCATTTGGAAGCGTGGGTGTAAACAGCAGGAAAATATTGGGATTGATTATGGCCGTTTGTGTGGGATTTTCTACATATGCGCAAGATTCTACCATAGAACAAAGGATCGTTAAGGCCATTAGGTTCCAGCAGGTGAGGCAGAAAAATGAATTTGAGAAAGGGGCTTTTCCTAGTTACAGAGTGCATGAGCTCAGGAAAAAGCCAAAGGCCGACAATAACTCCTTTTTTACCGCATTGATCGGTCTAACCCTAAGGGATCAGTATCCCAGGCTTAGCAATGGTTCCAAAAAGATCGTGGATAGTATTTTACAGGATATCGAACCAGTTTTTGATCAATTTATCAATCAAAAAGGAAGAATCTCCTATAATTTCTGGACAACGAATCCAACGGTAGTTTTTCCAAATGGGGGCATATTGAATATCTATAATAAGAGCAGGGCCCTGCCGGATGATATGGATTGTACGGCCATGGTATTGTGGGCCATAAAAAGTGACAGGGATCTTCAGTTATCGGCCAAAAACTCCATGCAGAATTTCATCAACCGGAAAGGAATGCATAAGATCAACACCTTTCCTGAACTGGATACCATTGGCGCTTACAGCACCTGGTATGGAAAGAAAGTTCCGGTTGAATTCGATGTAGCAGTGTTGTGTAATATTTTAAGCTGGACTGCAACGATGGAACTTCCATTTACGAGTGCTGATACCGCTTCCATTGAATTACTCAGAATCGTAGCGGAAAAGAGATTATATGTAAAAGATCCTTTTAAGGTTGCACCTAATTATCCATCTATACCGGTCATATTATATCATTATTCAAGATTAATGAGTAAGATCAGGATCCCCGACCTTGAAAAACTAAAACCTTCCCTGGTACAGCAGGCAAAATTAGAAATGGAGAAAGATCCGGGATTAATGGAAAAAATATTACTAAGCACTTCGATGCGAAGATGGGGAGCAGAGCCCGCACAGAAAATCGTTCTGAAGGAAGAAGAGATGCTTGATATGGCAGCCAATGATAACATGATATTTTTCCTGGCGAATATGGGACTTGCCTTTCCAACAGGGTGGCAAAACAGGATTGCCACCTCAAAAGCCGGAAGGTTTGATTATTTTTGCCCCGCTTACAATCTGACACTCCTCTTAGAAAACCTGTGTACAGATCCGGCTCCTTAAAAACCACCCATCCCAAACCAAAATATGTTGTAATGCTCAAGAAATTCAGGAGCGCACTTAAATACATTGGATTTTCATTGTTGACCATTGTTGTGCTGATCCTGCTCCTACCCTTTTTTATTCCCGGTACTGTTAAAGACAAGATCAAATCATGGGGTAATCAATCGATCGAAGGAAAATTTGATTTTACAAATGCTTCATTTTCCATGATCCGTCATTTTCCTTCATTGACCTTGTCGCTCGAAAATTTTAACCTGCTTGGACCGAAACCATTTCAAAATGATACCCTGCTTGCTGCCAAAGAAATGGGTTTGGGAATTGATATGTTATCGCTTCTTAAAGGAGAAATCAAAATCAATAAATTTTTTATTGAAGAAGGAGAGATCCATATTATAGTTGATGAAAACGGAAATGCGAATTACAATGTTTATAATTCAAAGCCATCCGGCAAAAAAGTTTCAGATACATCTTCCACTTCTTTAAAATTAGAATCCATTAGGATCAAAGAGAGCAGGATCACTTATGATGACCGTTCAACAAAATTATTTTTTAAGGCTGATTCACTGGATTATAAAGGAGAGGGTGAGTTGGACAAAGAAGTGTTTGATCTGCACACGAATATTGCGATGAAACATTTTTTCCTCGAGTATGATAAAGAGCCCTACATCAGCAATAAAGAGATCAAAGGAAAACTTATAACCACCATCAATACCAATTCACTTGCGTTAAAATTTTTAGATAACAATATCAACATCAACAGGCTTCCTGTTGTGTTCAATGGCAGTTTTAATTTTTTGGATAAAGGATATGCCATGGATTTCAAGCTGGAGGCGAAACAGGCAGATCTTTATGATCTGTTTACTGCATTCCCTCCACAATACCAGGATTGGTTGCAGGAAACAGAAGTCAAAGGCAGGACCAATATGCTGGTCACTTTAAAAGGAAATTATTTACCGGAAGAATCGATGCCTACATTAACGGTAAAGGCAGATGTATTCAATGGATATATTAAACATAGTGCAGCACAAGTTGCGATTGAAAATTTCGAGTTGAAATCGATGGCAATACTTCCTTCACTTGATATAGAAAAATTGCAGTTGCAGGTTGATACCGCTTTCTTCAAGGTGAAAGACAAGCCGTTTTCTGCCAGGATAAAGACGATTGGATTCAGCAAACCCTTTATTGATGGAAAGGTCAGGGCCGAACAGGATCTTGCATTACTTGATGCTGCCGCGGGCATTGATGTCATTGATATGAAAGGTGCATTTTTCGCAGAAGTTTCAATGAAAGGGAATTATGATCCCGCTGCTAAAAAACTTCCCGGGACAAATGCATTTATCAGTCTTAAAAATGGATTTATAAAAACCGCTGGTTATCCGAATGCTATTGAAGCAATTGATCTGTCGCTGAAGATCGTTAACCAGGAAGGTTATTACTCTACATTTGAATCGAGCATACAACCTTTGAAATTACAGTTTGAGGGAAAGCCATTCACCATCATGGCTGATGTAAAGAACCTTGATGATATCACTTATAATATCAAGTCGAATGGCATTCTTGATATAGGAAAGATCTACAAGGTATTTGCTATTGAAGGATATGATGTGGATGGACTTATTAAAACTGATCTATCGCTTGAAGGAAAGCAATCAGATGCAGAAGCAAAGCGATACAGGAATCTTACAAATAAGGGTACACTTGAGTTACAGAGGATCGTACTGCATTCAGCTTCCTTCCCAAAACCGTTTTTGATTAATAAGGGATTGTTCAGCTTTAACCAGGACAAGCTGCAATTCACCGGTATGACAATGGAATATGGAAGCAACAGGTTTGTATCTGATGGATATTTTCAAAATACAATTCCTTATGCGTTAGGATTGGGCATCCCATTGAAAGGAACGATCAGATTGCATTCAGAAAGATTGAATATTGATGAACTGGAATATAATGCGGGTGCAGATACAGTTTCAGCTGGCCCGGCTACAGTGGTGATGATACCAACTGACTTAGACCTTCAGTTAAATACGCAGATAAGAGAAGTATTATTCAGCGGAATTTCTATCAAAGATTTTTCAGGAAAGGCCGGACTAAAAAATGGAACTGCAAAGCTGGAAGATACCCGGTTCAATATGGTTGGTGCCCCGTTTGTTTTCAATGCATCCTATACTCCGAATGATTTAAACCATGCAGATTTTACGTTCAGTGTAAAAGCAGATTCTTTTGATGTTGCCCGGGCCTATAAGGAGATCGCGCTGTTTCGTGAAATGGCCAGTGCTGCTGAATCTGCGAAGGGAAAGATTGGAATTGACTATTCGTTAAGCGGAAAACTTGATAGTACGATGTTTCCTATTCTCCCATCAATAAAAGGTGGTGGAGAGTTATATGTGCGTGATGTGAAGATGAAAGGATTCAAATTGATGAATGCTGTTAGCAGGGCCACAGGAAAAAATGATGTTCGTGATCCTGACCTGAAAAAGATCACAGTAAAATCTACGATCAAAAATAATATCATGACCATTGAACGGGTGAAGATGCGTGTGGCAGGATTTCGCCCAAGATTTGAAGGCCAGGTAAGTTTGGATGGAAGATATAATCTGAAAGGAAGGCTGGGATTACCACCTTTAGGAATTATCGGGATCCCGTTTCATGTAGGTGGAAGTAAGGATAATCCGGTGGTGAGGTTGAGGAAGATGGATGAGGAGCTGGAGGAGAAGGAGGAATAGCGAATAGGGAATAGGGAATAGGGAAAAATACAGGCAGAACGCACGCAGGGCGGGCTGAATGCAGGGTGTAAGACCCAACGTTCAGCCCACCCTTCGGGCGTTCTGCCCGGGGTTACTTCGAACCAATATAATTTCTTACTTCATTCATCAATCCGGCACTTAAAGGAACTACCGGAAGTCGGACTTCATTCTGGATATAATTCAGTTCCGACAAAAATGCTTTCACACCTGCAGGATTATTCTCTGCAAACATGATATCGTAAGCTTTGAGAAGATTGTTGTTCAGTTTACGGGCAGCAGCAAAATCATTGGATAAGGATGCCCGCACCATGTCTGAGAATTCTTTTGGAAAGGCATTGGCTGCAACACTGATAACACCCTGCATGCCACAAGCGATCTGTGCCATTGCCAACGCATCATCACCGCTTACTACCAGGAAATCCGCCGGTGCTTCCCTCAGGATCTCCATGCACTGCTGCATGTCGCCACCAGCTTCTTTCACCCCAACAATATTCGGACAGTCGTGCGCAAGTCTAATAGTTGTTGCTGCAGACATATTTCTTCCTGATCTGCCAGGCACATTATAAAGCAGGATCGGTTTTGGTGAAACTTCTGATAAGGCTTTATAGTGCTGGTAGATCCCTTCCTGGGAAGGCTTATTATAATATGGACTGGCACTCAATACTGCCACTGCTTTATCCAGCGGGAAAGTTTTAAGGTCCTCGATAAGCTCCTGAGTATTGTTTCCTCCAATTCCTACTACTACCGGTACACGATCGGCAACCTTCTCATAAGTGAATTCAACGATTGAGATCTTCTCCTTTTTTGATAAGGTAGGTGTTTCGCCGGTGGTGCCAAGCGTAACTACGTATTCAACCTTATTGGAAATGACAAAATCGATCAGATTTTCCAGTGCTTCGAAATCTATACTCTTGTCGGCTTTGAATGGCGTCACCAGGGCAACTCCTGTTCCTCTTAAAACTTGTTGCAAAGACATTGAATGGATCAGTTTTCTTGATGATTATTTTTGAGTTGCTTCTACCGGAACTTCATCCCAGAAGCCCATTTTGCAGAACTTCTCAATTCTTTGTGCAACACGTTCTTCAGGCGTCATAGCACTTAATTCCTTCAAAGTGTTTACCAGGAACGGTTTTAACAGGTCGGCAGCCTGCTGGTAATCCCAGTGAGCGCCACCAAGTGGTTCTGGTATGACCTGGTCGATCAGGCCAAATTTGTGCATATGATCTGCGGTGAGCTTTAACTGGTCGGCGGCTTTTTCTTTATGATCCCAGCTTCTCCATAAAATGGAGCTGCAGCTTTCAGGAGAAATAACGGTATACCAGGTATTTTCAAGCATGAAGACGCGGTCGCCCACACCTATTCCCAATGCACCGCCAGAAGCTCCTTCTCCAATGATCACGCAGATCACGGGAACTTTCAGACGGATCATTTCATAGATGTTTCTTGCGATCGCTTCACCCTGACCTCTTTCTTCAGCTTCCAGGCCGGGATAGGCTCCCGGTGTATCGATCAGTGTAATGACTGGCTTGTTGAATTTCTCGGCAAGTTTCATGAGCCTGAGCGCCTTTCTGTACCCTTCAGGATTGGCCATACCAAAATTCCTGAGCTGGCGCAGCTTGGTGTTGATCCCTTTCTGCTGACCAATCACCATAACCGTTTGACCATCAAGAGAGGCAAAGCCACCGATCATGGCTTTGTCATCTCTTACATTTCTGTCACCAAACAACTCAACGAAGTTGGTGCACATTTTCTCAATATATTTCTGTGTGTATGGTCTGTCCGGATGGCGGCTCAACTGAACCTTTTGCCATGGGGTAAGGTGTTGTGTCAGTTCCCTTCTCTTCTCGATGATCTGTTCTTCCATTTTGCGGATGGAATCAGTATGATCAACCTTGCTCTTTTCAGACATTTGCCTCAGCTTTTCAATATCCTCCAGGAGGTCTTTGATCGGCTTTTCAAATTCAAGAAATTGTCGGTTCTTATCCTGTGGCATGTGATTGTTCTTGAACCGCAAATGTAAGGAAATAGGGATTTAACAATCCATATTTGGATATTTCCACAGAAATCAGGTATTTCTTCTTATTTGGGCATTTCAAATATAGCCAGGTCGATCGGCTTATTGATCTCTACCTTATTGATCACATAGCTTAGGGTAAACTGACCGAGGTCTGATTCAGTCTTGAAAGGCATCATATACCCAGCATCAGTTTTGCGGTAATCCGCATAAGTGGTGGTGATATTGATATCCTGACCCTGCATCGCACCTTTGGTATTTGATTTTACGATCATGTAACTGGAAGGATCAATATAATAGGTAGAAGTAATATTTTCCGGAGAAGTAAGCTTCAGCACATAATTCTGTCCTTCTTTTTCACCCAGTTCAGCTTTATATCCTTTAGCCTTATAATCCAACAGGTTTCCGCCAATATAGATCTGGGCTTTAGAGGCTTTGTGCTGCTCTGCAGTAAGGGTGTCAGGAGTTGCACTTCCCATCATTGGATTTACCTGCCAGCCTCCTTTATCGGTTACTACCTGGACGATCATATTTCCGTTGAAGTCGATCTCGTTCTTATAGCCTTTTCCATTTACGAGATAAGTGGTGGTATTTGCCTGGTTTCCCATTACATCCAAAGTACTTTCGGTATAGATGGAATTGATCTTGTTGATCACATCCTTTCCGCCAAGGGCAGCCAGGTGTTTGTCGATGATTTCATCGGCAGTTTGAGCGGAAGCCATTGTTCCGGCAAATAATAAGAGCGTAAGCAGGGAGATTTTGGTTAATGTCATAAATCAGTTTTTTTAATGATTCAATATACTATTTTAATGCAAAAATTTATGCGGGCTCGATTGTCTAAAATAATTTAGATAAGATGTCTATGAAAGATGATATAGTAAACGATAAGGAAAGGCTTTTGGACCTGTATCAATATGAGATCCTTGACACGGAAGTGGAGGCTGAATTTGACGCAATTGTGCAGATCGCAACCCGCATTACCGGTGTTCCTATGTCGGTAATCAGCCTGATCGATTATAACAGGCAGTGGTTCAAATCGGGTGTTGGTATTACTTCAAGACAAACTGACCTGGATGTTTCTTTCTGCAAGATCGCTATCAGGAATAATGAACCCACAATTGTGGAAGATGCTATCCTTGATTCAAGATTTGCCTCTTACGAGAATGTAATCAACGACCCGCATATCAGGTTCTATGCGGGATTTCCATTGACCACACCACAGGGAAATAACCTGGGAACATTGTGCGTGTATGATACCCAAACGCATCATCTCAATGAGGAACAGATCGATTCCCTTCAGAAATTATCGAAGCAGGTCATGAAGCTCATGGAGCTTCGGATCAGGAATAAGCAGCTGGAAAGAGCGAGGATCGTGGCTGATGAGAAAAGATCGGCACTGGAATTAGTACTCAAACAACAGCAAAAGATCATGACCATTCTGGCTCATGACACCAAAGGTTTGCTAAGCTCTTCCATTAATTTGATCCAGTTATTAAGTGAGGATTTGTCGAAGGATGAACAATTATCATTGCAAAAACTGCTGCACAACCAGACTTCCACTACCCTTCAGATGCTTGAAAACCTCACCAGCTGGGGTTCGGCCACCATTACCAGAAATAAGGAACTTCCGAAGGTTTGGGGTATACGCGACCTGGTAGAAGAAGTTATCCAGCCATACAGGCAGATCGCGGAAAGAAAAAATACGCTGATCACGATCAAAGTGGATGAATTGATCCTGATCAGGGTGCATAAGCAGGCGATCAGTTTTATCATCAGGAATATCGTCCATAACTCTATAAAATATACTGATAAAGGATACATTGATATTACTGCCTCTGAATCAGACAATGAATTGGAGATCAGCATTAAAGATTCAGGATTGGGTATGAGCCGGCAAACCATTGAAGGGCTTTTCTCTAACAAAGTGGCTTCCAAAGAAGGGACCGGAAAAGAGCCGGGTTCTGGAATTGGTCTGGTTTTGGTCAGAGATTTTGTATCCGAGCTGGGAGGAGAGATCAAAGTGGAATCAGAAGAGGGAAAAGGCAGCAATTTCAGGTTGATTTTCCCTAAAAAAGCCGGTGAGATCACCTCTATTTCTTAACGTTTCAACTAGAGGTGGTCTTGGGAGTTATGGGTAATTTTACACTCGCTTACTAAAACCACCAACATGAAGCATTTGTACCTCATACTTTTAGGAATATTCCTGTTCTCCTTCAGAACGCCTATGGCCCAGCCAGACGCATTCCAGGCTGGAGAAAAGATCCAGTTCACCGTTTTCTATAACGTAATGGGTCTTTACGTCAATGCAGGAAATGCCACGTTTACCGTCAACAAGACCAAGCTTAATACACAGGATGTTTTCCATGTGGTAGGAGAAGGAAAAACAAATCCACGGTACGACTGGATCTTTAAGGTTCGTGACCGTTACGAGAGTTATTTCCATTCACAGACTATGGAACCTTTGAAATTCATCAGGGATGTGAATGAAGGCGATTATAAAAAGCGCGAGGAAGTGATCTTTGATCACCAGAATAATAAAGCTATTTCAAAGAATGGGACTTATAATATTCCTGATAAAGTACAGGATATCATCAGTTCTTTATACTTCGCCAGGAACCTTAATTACAACTCTTTCAAGGTTGGTGATATGATTCCTTTCAATATGTTCCTTGATGATGAAGTACACAATATGTACATCCGTTATATGGGGAAAGAAACGGTGAAAACCAAATATGGAAAATTCAAAGCCATCAAACTCAAACCCCTACTGTTGAAAGGAAATGTGTTCGATGGCGGTGAAAAAATGACTATTTGGGTTTCGGATGATAACAACCACTTACCACTGAGAATTGAAAGTCCATTGACAGTTGGTAAGATCAAGGTCGACCTGATGGGTCATCAGAATATCCGTCACCAGTTGTCGGCATATGTTGGAACCAATTAATTGAGTTCCTTAATATAGATATTCCTGTACGCAACATAGGTGCCGTGTGCCTGGAGTTCAATCTGCTCTTTTGGAAAGATAGGCTGGCTCCTGTCCCAATAGTTTTCGAGCACTACATTATCTACAACAAGTTTGTTGTTAAGATAAACAGTCACACGGTCGCCTTTCATAATGATATGAAATGCGTTCCACTCTCCTACCGGGTTATCGGCCATCACCAATGGTTTTGAAGGATTTTTCTGATTGTTATACAAACCTCCTGACCCTACCTGGGCCCCAACATCTGTTCGCGCTATATCCCAGATCTGAACCTGTGGTGTACCGCGGAGATAAATACCTGCATCACCATCTTTAGTGATCTTCCAGTCTACCAGCATTTCAAAATCACTATATTTCTTTTCGCTGCAAAGGTTATCGCCATGCCCGGTAAAGACGAGTAATTCGTTTGCAACTTTCCATCCGGATCGCATTGCTGAATCAGCTTTTTTCTGTTCCTGGGATAATTGTTCGGCCGACATTTTTGCGCGTTGAATTGGATTTGCAACCAGGCCTTTCCATCCTGACAAATCTTTACCATTGAACATTCTCGTAAAGCCTTCTGCAGAGGATCTGCCATTCAATTTTTCTTTGATGATTGCGAGGTCCTTTTGCTGCTGTATGCTGTTAAGCTGATCGGTCGCATTCATCTTTTGCAAGGCAACCATTGCCATCGCAGCAAGCACCGGCTGTTCTCCTGCAGCATATGCCTTGATCAGATCTGCTGATGGTTTGTATTTCATCTCACCAAGTGCGGTGATGATGTTCATCTTCGTTTGATCATGAGCGTTAGTAACGGACGATAGTAAAACCTTCCCGGCCTTATCAGTACCAATGGAAACTAATGCGCGAACTGCATGATCACCTGAAATAGGGTCATTGATCAATGCGGCAAGGCAATCAACGGATTGATCATTGCCGACCAATTGCAATTGTTGCAGGAAAAAATTTCTTCTTTGCTGGAAGGAAGGATTTGCAATTGCCTCGCAATATCGGGATACAAGTTTTTTGCGGGCTTTCTTTTCGCCTGGCTGCATTACAAAATCCGAGTATGCTTTGATGGCATATTCAAACTGAACGGCGGTGGCAGAATCAGTTGACTGTGCGGCGTTCATCAGATCTTTCCAGTCGGCATCCGACATTTTTTTCATCGAGCGGGTGCTGGCCTGAAGTGCATCTTTTGAAGCTGCAGGAAAAGCTGAAAGCACTTTATTTGATTGAGCATAACCTGCAGTGATCACTGCCAGGGCGA
This sequence comes from uncultured bacterium, assembly GCA_966112615.1. GTDB lineage: Bacteria > Bacteroidota > Bacteroidia > Chitinophagales > Chitinophagaceae > Flavitalea. The sequence goes on along the minus strand of CBHWDO010000007.1, from coordinate 139,517 downwards.
AAGCTGTCAACAATATTTTCTTCATGAATGATCGTTGGAGTTTTAGAAAATGTAAGGTGCGCGCATTGGAGGATCTACTAACCTGTTGGCTTCTTCATCTCCAATGAATAATTGCGATACAGGATCAAATTTCAGTGAACGGTTTAACTGCAAAGCAATCTTACCCATGTTAATTATGTTGCAGGAACGATGTCCATTTGATTCATTCAACGCAAATGATTTTCGATGCTTCACTGATTCCAGGAAATTGGTGATCTGTGGTTCAGGATCCGGGAAATCAGCAAGCTTCTTTTCCAGGTCCGGAATATCCGAACGGAAACCAGGATAGAGTTTACCTTTTGGTCCCTGGATATATGGAACATCTACATCCTTTCCTTCACCATCCAGGATGATCTTGCAACCATCTGCATAGGTATAAGTGATCCTGCGGAATGTTCTTACTGCATCGTAGTGTTGCTGTTCGGCATCTACTTCCACTGATACCGGGTTGGTATCATCCTTACCTAAAAAGTATTGAACAGGATCGAGGTAATGCTGACCCATATCACCCAATCCACCTCCATCATAATCCCAGTAACCGCGGAAGGTATTGTGTGTACGATGAATATTGTATGGTTTGTATGGAGCAGGTCCTAGCCATCTTTCATAATCCAGGGTATCAGGAACTTTTTCTTCCTGCAGATGCGTTTTACCAACCCAATAGAATTTCCAGTCAAAGCCAGTGTGTTTTCCAACAGTAACGGTGAGTGGCCATCCAAGCAAACCCGACTGAACGAGTTTCTTGATTGGCTTCACAGGTGTTTTCATTCCATAGAACTGGTCTTCAAACCTGAACCATGTATTCAAACGAAACATACGTCCGTATTGCTTTACAGCTTCCACAACTCTTTTTCCTTCACCGATGGTACGGGTCATTGGCTTTTCGCACCATACATCTTTACCTGCACGGATCGCATCATAAGCCATCAGTCCATGCCAGTGAGGCGGAGTGGCGATATGAACGATGTCTACTTCCGGAAGTTCCAGCAGTTCACGGTAATCATGGAAGGTTTTAACCTGGTTATTCAGGCTTGCAGCTACTTCAGAAAGATGTTTCTTATCAACATCACAAATAGCAACCACGCGGGTTCCGGCATAAGGAATATGTCCACGACCCATTCCACCAACACCAATGATGGCTTTGGTGAGTTGATCGCTTGGCGGTATGAATCCCTTTCCTAAAACATGACGTGGAACGATGGTGAATGCTGCAGCCGCACCGATAGTATTCCGAAGAAAATTGCGGCGTGAACGAATCATGCTCATGCAGTTAAAAGTTTAGTGTTTAAAGTACAGAAAAATCAAACACTATTTTGAGAGCAATGATTTTTTCTTCTTTTTTTCCTGCCCGATGAGGTATGCAAAAGGCTTCAATGAATCAATATGATCGCAAACAATTTTTAATATACCAAGCACGGGAATGGCAAGTATCATTCCTGAGATGCCCCAGATGGCTTCGCCGGCAACAAGTCCAACAATGGTAAAGACCGGATTGATATTCACTTCTGCTCCAACCACCAATGGTTCGAGTACATAAGATTGAAATGTTTGCACCAATGCATAGGTGATGATCACTCCGAGGATCATGTTCATGCTACCACCCTGCGCAAGTGTCATCAGGACAGTTACCGTGGTTCCAAAAAGATTTCCGATAAATGGCACGATCTCACAAATACCACAGAGAACTGCAAAGAATACTGAGTTCTTCACACCTGCAATGGTGAATCCGATCCCATACATGATCCATAGACCAATGATCATCAATCCAAGACCAGTCAGATATTTTTGTGTAACCGTTTTAGCGCTTTCAACAATCTCTTCAGCATTGGCTTCCTGTTCTTTCGGAACAATCTTGATCAGGAAGTTTTTCAATCGCATTCTGTAATAGATAAAGAGAAAGATATATACCAGTACAAGAATAAAATCAGTAAGAAAAGAACCTACACCTGCGATCAGACCAGTAAGCATGGAACTTAACTGACCGGTCGAACTTTCCTGTTGTTTTTTAATCACTTCCTCCTGTTTCTCATGCGAAATGCCAAGATGATCGGCTATATAATCTCTTAATTCACTATAGCGTTGAGAGACCTGCTTCTCAATCTTTGAAGCATCTTCGGCTATACCGGAGATCTGCCAGGATATTAATCCAATTACAATGGCAAATATGATAACGAGCAGTAGTATGGTAAGAAAGGCGGCAAGTCCTTTAGGAAGGCCTTTTCGCTGCAGCCATTTGGTAACCGGGAGCAATAACATGGAAAGAAGTGCACCGAAGACCAGTGGCACCAAAAAAGCTTTTGCATACACCAGGGTGATGGTGGTAAGTACCAGTACAAGTAAAATATAGGTCCACTTCTGAATTGTTCTTAGTTCCATGTTTCAGTAATATAAAAATCAATGCCAATCAATGATTTAAATTACTCCATACAAACTAGAAATCAAAAGTGGACCATATGTTTATCTTTTTTGAACCTGGTCGCTGTAGGTGCTCTCAAAGATCTTGTCGGCATTTTGCGCTTCAAATCCTTCGCGACGATGTTTACGGGTGATCTCTCCGGGAGGAAGAGTTGCGAACTGAGGCAGAATACGACGTTCCGCAAATTCCACATAAGAACCGGGGATCATCTGCTTCACACCATGAGCGAATTCCGCTTCCACCAAATGAGCCACTGTACTGCTTTGCAGAAGATTTCCATCAGGACTTTGTTTGATCTTACCTCCCGAATCATTCAGCAGCACACCAATTCTTTCAAGAAATACATTGAATGAAGCCACTGTATTGTAGCCATCCTGCAGGTTATGAACCGAAATAGTGAAATGGTTCAGATAATACCGGTTGTAGATAGCCCAGGCTGCATATTCACTTTCTTTAGCAAGCGACTGGTATTCTTCGAGTGAAGGTAGTTCCCAGAGTGAGCTGTGCAGGAATTCATCAACAGCAATGGGATCGTCAAGGTCGAGTGAATCAACCGGATCTGCTGTGATGTTATCAGTGTATTTATGAATGATGGATTGAACGTTCTCTGAAAGATCATCCACTCTCAATTCAGAAATAAAAATGCGTGGCATTTTATCAATCGGGGGAGCATACCAGAATGCATTCAATTTCTTTTCAGGAAAGAAATAATAATCCATTTTTGTATATCCATAATGAAGAAAAACTTTTTCGAGGGAAGCAATTCCAAGATGCGGCACTCCCAATGTACGGAATGCGATATGGTCATTCTCAATATCACTTTCTTTTGCAATGATATTATGCAGGACCATTTCATTAAGGATATGAGCCACATCAGGAACTCTTTCTTTGTAACGACGGATCAGACCATCGAGAATGATATTCAGACCTTCTACCTTATTCATTATGCCAATTGTTTTTGATTTTGAAGATAAAGTGAACCCCAATGTGTTGCGATGAAGTCTTTGAAGGAGATGTCTTCCTGTTTGATAAATCCTTTCTGAGGAAGCTTTCCATAGGCAACCATTTCAACAACAGCTGCTACAGATGCAGCTGTTGTCCATGAAATAGCGCGCCATTCTTTGTCATGAATGGTTAAAGGATGATATGCTTCGTAAAACTCCTCACGCTTCAGATTATTTCCCTGCCAGCCTTCCACAACTGCATACACATATACTACATCTTCACGAACCGGGGGTTTTGCTTCTGTAAGAATTTCTTCCAGTAATTGCTTTTTATTTTTCATGATGAGTTCATACATCAGGAAACGCATCAGCTTTGCATGGCCTGGATAGCGGATGGTTTTGTAATTCAGTGTATCCACTTTTCCTTCAAGTGTTTCACAAAGTGTACCAAGTCCTCCCGAAGTGGAGAAAGCTTCAAATTCCTGTCCTTCGATATTGATGGTTTCAATACCATCGAGTGAAGGCACCATTTTACGCACACCATTGTGGATGACTTCTGCATCGTTGATGTACTCGTTGATCACACCTGCGGGCGACCAGGTAAAGCTATATCCCATCAAACCATTTGGATAGCGGGGAAGTGCACCAACGCGCAATTCAACATCACGAAGTTTGGTAAAGCGGCTGCAGAGATCTGCACCTACGATACCGATGAAACCCGGTGCCAGTCCGCATTGCGGGGCCATCACACCTGTTGATGTTTTAGCCATTTCGCTTATGGCGGCGGTGGTTGGAACATCTTCTGTCAGGTCGAAATAATGTATGCCAACTTTATAGGCGGCTTTGGCTACTGCAAGGTTAAGGTGATAAGGAAGACAGGATACCACTGCATCCTTATTGGAAAGAAATTTTTGCAGTGATTGTTCATCGGTGATATCACCTGTGATTACTTTGAATGGCAGTGGTTCTGCAGGTATGCGTTGATCCATACCTGTAACAGTGAACAGGTCATTGAGCAGGGTGCCCACGAGTGAGCCCACTTTGCCCAGACCTATAACGGCGATCTGTTGCATGGCGGTATTTGATTATAAAATGGGAAATCGGTAATCGGAAATCGGAAATGGAGGCAGAGCGTCTTCACGTCTTCATGTCTTCAAGTCTCCACGTCTCCACGTCTCAATGTCTCCACGTTACGGAATATTCGCACAGGCACTGCGGAGGAATGCCATGTAGCTGTCGAATATTTTGAAGATGAGGTTATTCATGTGAGGCCCAAATATAAAATAAATTTGGATTTGAATTCTTTATCGTAATATTGCGATATACAAATGGAATAATATGGGGGTTACCAGGACAGATATTTTCAATGAAAAGCAGAACAGGCTTGCAATCATGCTGAAGGCTATAGCCCATCCGGCCCGGATTGCCATTCTTCAGCACCTGATAAAGATCGATGCCTGTATCTGTGGAGACCTGGTGGATGAACTTGGACTGGCACAGGCAACCATCTCTCAACATTTGAAAGAATTAAAGAATGCTGGGCTGATCAAAGGAACCATCGAAGGCAACAGTGTTTGTTATTGCATCGATCCCAAAAACTGGAATCAATATAAAAAAGAACTGGATGCTTTGTTTGGCTCTTACAAAGGCGGACAAAGCTGCTGTTAATATTCATTTTAAAAATTTCAATTATGCAAACTGAAGAACAACTAAAAGCGATTGTAAAAGAGAAATACGCGGAAATAGCGCTTCAGGATAAAGAATCAAATGCAGCATCCTGTTGTGGTGCAAGCTGCTGCAGCACTGAAGTGTATAATATCATGTCGGAAGATTATAACCAGTTGGAAGGCTACAATCCCGATGCCGACCTTGGCCTGGGATGCGGATTACCAACTCAATTTGCAAAGATCAAAAAAGGTGATACTGTTATAGATCTTGGAAGCGGTGCAGGAAATGATGCATTTGTTGCCAGGCATGAAACTGGAGAAACTGGTCGTGTAATTGGTATCGATTTCACTCCAGCGATGATTGAAAAAGCCAGGGCTAATGCGGATCTCAGGGGCTTCAACAATGTAGAGTTCCGTGAAGGGGATATTGAAAAGATGCCCATCACTTCAAACATTGCAGATGTGATTGTCAGCAATTGCGTACTGAACCTGGTACCCAATAAAAAAGCAGTATTTGCTGAAATATTCAGGGTATTAAAACCAGGCGGACATTTTTCCATTTCAGATATTGTGCTGGAAGGAACCTTGCCTTCAAATATTCAACAGGCTGCTGAAATGTATGCAGGATGCGTATCGGGGGCTATTCAGAAAAATGAATACATGCAGATGATCGAGGCGACAGGATTCGAGCAAATCACCATTCAAAAAGACAAGACCATTATCATCCCGGATGATATTCTTCAACAATTTTTAAGTGCTGAAGACATTGCACTATTTAAATCATCCGGATCAAGGATCACCAGCATTACTGTATATGCTGAGAAACCTGCAGCAGCTAAAGCTTGTTTTGGACCAGATTGCTGCTAAAAATTTTTTATGAGAATAGCATTATTCAGTGATGTGCATGCCAATCTTCCGGCCATGGAAGCATGTCTAAAAAGTATTGATGAACAGCATGTAGATGCGGTTTATTGTTTGGGAGATTTGGTTGGATATAATGTCTGGCCAAATGAGGTGATCAACCTGGTGCGTAAAAGAGGTATACCCACCATTGCCGGAAATTATGATGAAGGAATTGGTAAAGACAGTGGTGAATGTGGTTGTGCTTATAAAACTTCCACAGACCTGGATAATGGTAAGATCTCCATTGCTGTCACAAACAGTTTAGTGGGTGATGCAGAAAGAAAATACCTGAGAACTTTGCCGGCACATATCCGTGTAGATTTCCACTTTAATAACGATCCACTTTCTCTACTGCTGGTTCATGGAAGTCCCAGGAAGATCAATGAATATCTTTTTGAAGACCGTGAAGAAAAGAGCCTGTTGAAAATCCTTGAGGATGCACATGCAGATATACTTTGCTTTGGACATACGCATAAACCTTATCACAGGATCATCGGACACGAGGGACACTTCAGGCATGCTATCAATACCGGTTCTGTAGGCAAGCCAAAAGATGGAGATCCAAGAGGTTGTTATGTGATCTTAACGGTAAATGAGCATTCCGATAAGTCAATCAGGGATTCAGTAAAAGTTGAATTTATCCGATTTGAATACGATGTTGAGAAGGCAGCAAAAGCTGTAGAAGAAAGCGATCTTCCCAATGCGTTCGCAGATATGCTGAGGAAGGCATATTAGATTAAAACAGATTAAAATATAAGCACTTTCGTAATTATATTATTGAGTGAAGAGTAGTTAATAAATTATTTTACTAATTTGACTGCTATTTTTTCACTCGATAATTTTTGATTGTGCCTACGATTTCCCCTAAGAAAAAAAATCCGATATCCTGGATCCCTACTACATGGTTTGCGATGGGATTACCCTTTGTAGCCCTGGCCGCTTCTTCATCCATTATGTTTAAAAACATGGGGATCTCTGATTCCCAAATTGCCTTCTGGACTTCCCTGATCATGTTACCATGGAGTATTAAGCCATTGTGGGGTCCTTTCCTTGAAATGACAAAGACCAAAAAGTTCTTTGTTTACAATACTCAAATTCTTACCGGTCTTTTATTTGGGCTGGTAGGAGCAAGTCTGCAGCTCGACCAGTTCTTCACTGTATCAATCTTTTTTCTTTTCCTGATCGCCATTAGCGGAGCAACACACGATACTGCTGCAGATGGAGTTTACCTCAATGAACTGAATTCAAAAGAGCAGGCAAGATTTGTGGGATGGCAGGGAGCATTTTACAATATAGCCAAAGTATTATCAGGAGGTGTGCTTGTGTATGTTGCGGGAGAACTGGAAAAGAAAATGGGAATTGCCAATGCATGGATGATCGTCATGTTTGTGTATGGAATCATCATGATCATTCTTGGATTTTACAATAGCCGGATGTTACCATCGGGCGGTGAAGCCAAAACAGTTCATTCTTTCAGCGAAGGAGTAGCAACGCTCAAAGATGTTATCATTACTTTCTTCAATAAAAAATATATCTGGGCAGGTTTGCTCTTTATTGTACTGTACCGGTTTGCAGAAGGACAGGCTATCAAGATCACTCCATTATTTTTTAAAGCAGCAAGAGAACAGGGAGGCCTTGGATTATCTACTTCTCAAATTGGTGTATTGTACGGCGTAGCTGGTGCAATTGCATTTGTATTGGGTTCAATTGCTGCTGGACATTTTGTTTCCAACAAGGGACTGAACAGAAAGACATTAATGATTCTCTGCTGTTTCTTTAATATCCCATTTGCTGCTTATGCATTCCTTGCCGTAACGCAACCTGAAAGCATGTGGGTGATAGGCAGTGCAGTGGCGCTTGAATACTTTGGTTACGGATTTGGATTTGTTGGATTGATATTATTTATCATGCAAAATATTGCTCCAGGAAAATATAAAATGGCGCATTATGCATTTGCCAGCGGGTTGACCAATCTTGGATTCATGATCCCATCGATGATCAGTGGTTTTGTTTCTGATTACCTTGGATACAAAGAATTTTTTATCTGGGTATTGATTGCAACAATTCCTGCATTTATCGTTAGCTGGAAGGTGCCTCTTCGTCAACCTGATGCTAATGATGAAAATAAAGATGTGGAGGAAGAAAAATTACTTGAAGCAGAAACAGTTTAATAAGTCACATAAAAAATTAAAGCCCAACCAGGAATGGTTGGGCTTTTCTGATTTAACAGGCGATATAAACTAACGAATATCAACCGGGATAAATATCAACGGCGTTGGTAAACAGGATGCACCCGGAGGTGAATAAGTAAACTTAATGGTTTGCTCTTCTCCATTTCCTGAAGGCATGAAAACCTGTACCAGTACTGCTTCGGGCGCTGATTTGGTCAGCAGTTTATCGACAGGCAACTGAATGATACCTTCCTTGAATTTACCTTCACTTACCACCATGGTATTGGCCATACCACCACACCATTTATTATCACCGGCACGTGAGTTCCAGGTAACCATTGCCAGTCCCTTTCCATCTGTGCTCTTCCATTTCATTTCAACTTCATACATCACACCATAGTTACCAGCAAGCTTTGCAATAGCGCCAGTGCTTCCATCTTTTCCAACAACCCATGGATCACGAACACCATCAGCCATGATCATGGTTGCAGGACCATTCTTAGTATCCAATACTGAATCAGTTTTAACCAGGTAATTGCTTACCCCAAACAATCCGCGGCCAGCATTTTTATGCGCAGACGTTTCCACGGATTTGATGCGCGCCAGTGCAGTCGCTCCCGGAGTTTTAGGATCCGTCTGCAATACACTTATTTCAGCAGGCTGATCGATCACAAACTCGTAGAATCCATGAACGAGCTCATCATACTTCGCAATTTGCTTTTCCAGTTTCTCATCAATAGGAATTGCCTGTCCAGGCTTTACTGTTCTTACAATAGTCTGTGGTTTTGAAGCAAAGAAATCAGCAAGTCCCTGCTTGCCGATCAGGTAATAATTAGTACTGGGCTTCTGTGAAGAATACTTAAGCATCCGTACACGCATAGTGGCTTTGCCTGTATTCTTAATCATTGCAGTGATCTTCCGATCGATATGCTTTGGTTCCTTTACACCATTCACATTATACACATACAAGCGAACTGTTCCTGGTTGTACAGATTCACGGATCGCAATTGTTTCAGGAACACGGATATATTCAGGATCATCAGAAATGATGTATTGCGGACCAGGCATCACAATTTTCTGGTACTGAATATTGGTAAGCTTCTCCGATAATAATCCCGGCAATTGCACGCCGGTTCCCTGTTTTGCTTCGAGGATCGCCTTGTTGTGTTCTGCAGTTACTTGCTGCCCGAATGAAGAAGCACTGATCAACATTACTGATCCAAGTACAACTCCATGGGAAATAGATCTTAACCCCTTCATGATGTTCTTGTTCTTATTGGTGAATGATTGTTTGTATTAATAATGCCATCTTACAAAAGCTTCCATGGCCGCATATTGTGTGAGACCAAGTTTTGCAAAAAGGTTAGCGGTGTTGGCATTTCTTTCCTCCGCCCTCTGCCAGAATTCGCGGGAATCAGATCCCTGGAAAGGCACCATATCCTTCTGACTTTGGTGAATGAAAATTCCATGTCGCTTTTTGATGACCTGCTCAGGACTCATTGGAATGGCCATTTCAATCTCTTCAATGTTCCATTCCTGCCATGCCCCTTTGTAGAGCCATAACCAGCAATCGCTGATCCATTCTTCCTTTTCTTCTTTCAGCCTGCGCAAGGCTTCAAAAACAATATCGAGACAAACCTTATGCGTTCCATGCGGATCTGCCAGATCGCCTGCAGCATAGACCTGGTGCGGCTTTACAGTTCTCAGTAATACCATCGTTTGAAGTACATCCTCCTCTCCCATTGGTTTTTTCTCAATGGTTCCAGTTTCATAAAAAGGAAGATTCTGGAAATGAATGTTTGCATCATTAATACCAACATATCTGCAGGTAGCTTTTGCTTCACATCTCCTGATTAATCCCTTGATCTCACGGATCTGTTGCGTATCGATCTCATTTCCTTTTTTGGAATGAAGGTATTGGCGAACTTCTTCGAGAATCCTGGATGACTTTTCTGTTTCAATGCCAGAGATCTTTTCAAAGCCTACAGCAAAATCAAGGAACCGGGTAACAAACTCATCGGTCACGGCTATGTTACCTGAAGTCTGATAAGCTACATGTACTTCATGTCCCTGGTCATGCAGTCGCTGAAATGTACCACCCATCGAAATGATATCATCATCGGGATGCGGGGAGAATATCAAAACTCGTTTTGGATAAGGCAGGCTTCTTTCCGGGTGATTTGGAATTTCAACACCTGGTTTTCCTCCGGGCCAGCCTGTAATGGAATCACGCAACAGGTAATACACCTGCAGGTTCACTTCGTATGCATCGCCTTTATCAACCAACAGGTCTGCCAGACCATTCTCGCGGTAATCTTTATTGGTGAGAAATAATACAGGTTTATCAAGTTTAAGTGAAAGATTCACTACTGCTTTTTTGATAAGGGTTTCAGTCCATTCCACTTCACCACTCAGCCATGGATTTTTATTGCGCGTCAGTTCAGAAGCAGCTGCTTCATCCAGTACAAATTCCACATCGGAATGTTGTTGTAAGAGGGAAGCAGGAACCTGCTCCGACATATTCTCTTCTACTGCTCTTTTCACAACAGGTGCTTTACCTGCACCATAGGCAAGCAGCAAAACTTTCTTAGCTTTCAGAATGGTTGAAATGCCCATGGTTACTGCAAGTCGCGGTACTTCCGACAAACTTGAAAACTCATAAGAGTTTGCAACCCTGGTAGAATAATCGAGGTTGATTAGTCTTGTCCTGGAATAAATACTTGAGCCCGGTTCATTAAAACCAATATGCCCGTTATTACCTATTCCCAGCACTTGGAGATCAATACCTCCATAGGCTTCGATCATCTCTTCATATACTGCACAGAATTTTTTCAATTCTTCGCGCGGTATGGTGCCATCAGGAATATGAATGTTTATCGGATCAATATCAATATGATCAAACAAATGACGATGCATAAAGCTGAAATAGCTTTGAAATGCATTTCTTTCGATAGGATAATATTCATCGAGATTGAAAGTGATCACATTTTTAAAGCTCAGTCCTTCTTCCCGATGCATGCGGACCAGTTCCTTGTACAAAGTTTTTGGAGTGGAACCTGTAGCCAGTCCCAATACAAACTTCTTACCTTTACCATCAGCTTCTCTAACGGCATCTGCGATCATCTTTGCAGCATACAACGAACCTTCCTGCAGGTCTTTAAATACAGTACAGGGGATCTTTTCAAAAGCATCAACCATACTTACCCCTGTCCTTTGATCTAACGAATTCATGAAAAATAGTTTAAGGGATTTATTTTGCCTGAATGAATTGCGGTGAAAACGATGATCCATTGATCACTTTTTTCATGAATTCATCCATCTCAGAAAATTTTCGGAACATATAATTACTGATCTCGTGACCGGCTCCTTCATAAGCATACAATACCACAGGCTTCTTCAATTCAACACCTTTCCTGTAAATGGCTTCGGCCCCGAACATCATCAGCCAACCGGCATCAGCAGCTTTACAGAATCTATGTGGTGAAGTTCCATAAGGTACCAGCTGGTCATTGGTTCCATGCATCATGAATACAGGGATCCAGGTTTGTGCCGTGAGCTTATTCATATCCAGCACAGCACCTGCAAATGACATTACTGCCTTGTAGGAATGTTTACGAAATGATTTGCGGTGAACAAAGGGATCGTATGCATAATTCAGCACAGCTTCTGCACCAGCACTACTTCCGGATAGGATCAGTTTATTGGTATCGATCTTTAATGATGCCTGATTCTTAATAATGAAACCGGTTGCATCATCTATATCTTCTACAGCATACCTGATTGCTTTCAGTTTCTCGGGTGTCGTTGTTTCGCATCCAAAACTCTTTCCTTTGAGGTACAACCTGTATTTGATCACGAATACATGGTATCCAAGTTTGGTAAGTCCATCTGCCATTGGCTTCTGATTTTCCGGATCGCCCCCGGTAAAAGCTCCGCCATGAACAAATACCACAGAGATCCCATTCGATTTAGCAGGTGCATAATGATCCAGCCAAAGGGTATCCTGTTCTTTCTGCGCATATACATGCCTGTTAGGCTTTTGTGCAAAAAGGGAAATATAGAATATCAGTAACAGAATGGATATTGACAACTTCTTCATATGCTATCAATATATTAGTTGAGGATCGGTCACCAAAGAATTTACGGGCTTTTCAAGAGTCTGCCATACCTGGAACAGTGCTCTTGGAACATGGAAACAACCCTTCCATTTACCGCCTTTCAAAGTGAGCAATGGCTCTCCCCTGCGATTGAGGTATCCAAACCATTCAGCATACTCATCATCACGGAAATGAGACCAGGTATACTCATGCAATTTTTCAAACCATTTTTTACAATCTTCATTGCCGGTAAGCTGGTAGCCTTTAGCCACTGCAACGAGGGCTTCAACATGTACCCACCAGAGTTTCTGATCCCATTCGAGTTGCTGCGGGGGAGCATTCTTTACGTCGAGGAAATAGTATATTCCTCCGAATTCCTTATCCCATCCGTATTCCAGGGTGTGCAAAGTGATATCAATGGCTTTCTGGATCAACGACTGATCATTGAGCCTCACACCAAGATCCATAACAAACCACATGGCTTCTATAGCATGGCCGGGGTTAAGTAATCTACCTTCAAAGCAGTCAACAAAAGAACCATCATCCGCCACATTCTCCAGGATCAATCCGATTTCAGGCTGATAGAATACATCGAGTACTTCATGCAAAACCTCCGGAATAAACTGGTCCACAAATTCACTTCCTACAATGCTTTCCATTTCAAGGGAAAGATTGCAAAGGATCATTGGAAGAGAAAAATTCTTCAATGATCTTGTTCCAGGATAGAGTTTATTATAGTGTCCTTTTGGATTTTCTTTTCTAAGTAAAATATTGAGAAAAGTTTCCCTGGCTATTTGTGCATAGTGCTGATTACCGGTTGCATTGGCCAGTGCGCCAAAACCCATGGCAGCAAAGCAATCCGAAAAGATATTATAAGGCTGAACCAATGGCTTACCATCGGCGGTCAGGGAAAAATACCAGTTGCCTTTTTCATCTCTTCCATATTTCTCCATGAATGCAGCACCATATTTTGCAATATCAAGCCATTCCTGCTTTTTCTCTACTTTGTTGTACAACATAGAGAAAAGCCAAACCTGGCGGCCCTGCAACCACATAAACTTATCGGTATCAAACACATTCCCGTGCTGATCGAGGCACGTAAAAAATCCACCATTCGCTTTATCAATGGAATGTTTCATCCAGAACGGAACAACCTGCTCCAGCAACTCACTTCGATACAATTCTGCAAATTCTTTCATAGTACGCCGAATAATTATGCGTTTTTAAATAGTCTGTATGTACTCTTTATACCTGTTGAATAAATGACCTGCCTGCAGGTAAGCTGATTGAGGACTCATGAAATGTGAGAACTCAAAAGTGATGGCTTTGTCATAGCCCGCTTTCCTTGCAGCATCCAGCTTCAACTTTAATTTTTCAAATTTGATAGGAAGGAATTTGATGGGCATATCACGGTCGAATGATTCTGCGTTCGTCCAGCATTGAATTCCATACTTATCTGCCATTGATTTGTTCACCCGGAAGAAATCTTCCAGTTCATGGTAATCGATATGCCCATCCTGGAAGGCTACAGCATCCACTGCGCCTTTCACTCCTTCAAAAATTTCGCTCCATTCTTTTTCATGCTCAAGCAGTGATACAGCATCTTCTTTCGACAATGTTGAAGACGCAGCCATAACGGCTTTTTTCCCATCGATCCATGGAGAGATCAATGTGGGAAGTCCACCACTTACTTCTTTACAATGCATACCAAGTGTACGGAAGGCTTCAGTCGCTCCTTTTGTCTTACGACTTATCTCCATACTCAGGTACCATCCTTTGAAACTTTTATGACGACCATATTTACTCCATACTTCATCGATCACATACCTGTTCACATCGATCTCATGCTGCATATTTCCAGTGTCCCAGAAAAGCCCGCTATCGTATAAACCGAAATAAAATTTCATTTCATATTTATCAGCGAGTTCAAGAAACATTTCTACCAGGTCAACAGGTGGTTGATAACATCCATGATTCAGGACCAGGTGTTTTGATGGATAAGTAATAAACCTTCTGTATCCGCTGCGGATCATGATCACTGTATCGATACCAATCGATCGCATATGTGCCAAATCTTGATCCCACTCTTCCCTTCCCCAGTTTTGATGAGGAATATCATGACTTATTTCATCGATGAATGTTCCGGTTATCTTCATAAGAAATTTTTTCGTTTGAGGAAATCAACCCATGCGATATAAGCTTCAGTATTCAGGTGAATACCATCCATGGTAAATTCTTTTTTCAATTCACCATTGGCATCAGACATTACTGGATGAAGGTCGATATACACCAGGTTGAATTGTTTTGAAAGGTCCTTAACCAAACCATTCAGTTCTTTAACCTTACTGTTCTTATTTTTCAGGTAATCATATTTCAATACGGCATCATTCAAAGGCAACACGCTTTGCAGGTAGATCTTTGTTTTTGGCAAAGAAGTTTTAAGCTGCTGTATGATCCTTTGATAATTTGCAGCAATAACCTGTGGCGACAATCCTCTGCCAAGGTCATTGATTCCAACCATCAGGAATATTTTTGAAGGCCTTTGACGAATTACGCCATCCAGTCTTGCAAGGATCCCATATGAATTATCCCCTCCGATACCCCTGTTTGCAATTCTTTTGTCGGGAAGCATTTCATGCCATTCCCCTCTTTCGGTGATGCTGTTTCCTATGAATGCTATATCAACCTTATCATTGATCTTATCATACAATTCAACGCGCACATCATAATACCAGTTATGAAAACTGCTGTCGTTCTTCTGTGCGAAACTGAAGGCAGGCAACAGCGATGCAGCCAAAAATAGTCTTACTAATTTCTTCATGTTATAAGCAGTTAAGCTTTTTAAGATGTTCAACCCATGCCGCATAGGAACTGATCTTCAGGTGAATTCCATCCGGTGTTTCATTTGCCTTCAACTGACCGTTCGATTCTGCAAATACCTTGTGCAGGTCAACATAGATGATCTTCTTTCCATCTGCCAGTAATTGCAATTGCTGGTTCAGTTTTATGATATCTTCATTCCTGATCTTCCTGAATGGAGCGATCAATAAAGAATCATTTACCGGCAGTACTGATTGCAGGTAAAGCTTTGTTCTAGGTGATGATATTTTGATAGCATTGATGATGCGTTTGTAATTTTCAGCAATCACTTCCACAGGAACTTCTCTTTTAAGATCATTGATACCGATCATCAGGAAGATCTTTGAAGGCTTATCTTTAATGATGGATGGCATCCTTGCAACAACTCCAAAACTGTTGTCACCACTGATTCCGCGGTTCATCACTTTTCTTCCCGGAAGAAGATCATTCCACTTTCCTGCTTCAGTAATACTGTTTCCAAGAAATACAATCCCTTTTTTAGTAGCAGGCATTTTTGCAAACAATTCCATACGCTCACGGTAATGAGAATTATTGTAAGCGCTGTCGACGCTCACTTTCTCCTGAGCCATAACCGATCCGGTGATGGCCATAGTGAGGATCCATCCCAGGTATTTTCTTTTCATTTTGAAATAGTTTTCAAGTTTTCCAGAACCATTTTTGTTTAGTGAACCAAACAGTTAT
Organism: uncultured bacterium; assembly: GCA_966112615.1. Classification (GTDB taxonomy): domain Bacteria; phylum Bacteroidota; class Bacteroidia; order Chitinophagales; family Chitinophagaceae; genus Flavitalea. Next base: position 123,719 of record CBHWDO010000007.1, on the reverse strand, counting down.
AATGGCAACGATCGAAGTGAATAAAAATCCTCTAAAAATTCCAGCAGGTATATTATCCTGCATCATATTCAAAATGGTGATACCACCAGTGATCTTTAATAAAGGCAGCAGGAGCAGGTTGCCTGAAACATAGGCCACCATTGGGTTTTGACCCACAAGGGCTAAAAACTTAGCAGGCTGCCTGAATAACCTGTGCCATTCAGTCAACTCGAAAAACAGCAATGCACATATTGCCAAACCGCCTGTTACAAAATAATAACTGAAGGTCGACGGATCTTTCTTGATGCCACCTTCAGTGGCTTCCAGAAACAAACCAAGCAGCAGCAAAGCAGCGCCAAGGTTTAAGATCTTCTGATAACTTAGCGACAAATATTTATTATACCAAAGTACTATTGCCAGCAGAAATCCACTCAGCAGGAGGTTAATAGTTAGATCCCGCGTGTATAATAAAACAGTATTCAATATAATGATGGCCAGTAATGAACCGGCAAGGATCCAGTTGATACGGCTGTTAAAGATTTTTGATTTGGAAGTATTATCTGCAATCCAATCTCCCACGATAGACCCCGGGATGATGATGAATAAATACTTCAGGTAATAGAATTTGTACATCCAGTCGGCCGGTGTAAAATCAAACACTATTTTATTCCAGCTTCCTTCCACTTTTGCAGCGAGGAAGATGGCAAGAATAAATGGCAGGATAGCCATTCTCGCCATAATATTATTCCTGGTAAAATACCAGATCAGGGAGCCAAAGAATGCCATATTGGCCAGCACAATGATGATGATATCAGACTTCGAAGGATCAAATGTTTTGCCCTGCTGGTAGGGAATAAAAAACAACAGGAATGCAGCCACTGCGAATGAAAAGTATCCTGCTATTTTCCAGTAGATATTTCTCCTGGATGTATCGATATACATCAGGAACAATAATCCAAAAGCCAATATTGACAAGGAATTTGAAAGATCTCCGGGATCTTTTTCTATTACCCAGGCTCTTAGCTGCAGCGTAAAAATGGCAAAGAACACCAGCAACAAAAACCTTTTTGCAGCGAACCTGAAAAGTTCCCAGCCAGTCATTCCTGCTGCTATTTTTTTTCTGAATGCCAATGGGAATGCAGCACCCATAGAGAACAGGAAGAAAGGGAAAACCAGGTCAACCCAGGTAATACCTGGTAAAGCCGGATCATACACATGTTTGGGTGGAGGTACCTGTGCGTGGTACATCCATCCAGGCAGGATACCAAATGCAATGCTGCTCGAAAGCACCATGGCCAGGATGGCAAATCCGCGAAGGGTATCAAGACTTTGATTTCTCTGGTTCAAGGGTTATTTCTTTTTAATTATGATCGCACTCATCACACTTCTTTCGCCAGCTGCGTCAGAAGGCTTTACCGTCAGCGATCCATTTACCGTCATTGATGTGGATCCGCCACCATCAAGATTTAAAGCATCAGTACAGCCCATTTCCAACATCAATTGCGCGAGCTCAGCTAAGGAAAGCCCTGCTCCACCCTGGGCATTATTACCTTCAATAGCAAGAAGAAAAACATTTCCTTCAGCATTATAACCGATCGCAGAACGTGCCCTGGCACTGGTATTATTGATGTCAATCAGTTCTTCTTTATCTGTGATCCTGGTTGCACCATTTTTGATCAGCACAGGAGATCCACCCACTGCATGAATGGCATTCCAGCTTTTTCCGTTTGCAGGGAAATACTGATCAGGCCTGGGTTGCGGAGCTTTATTCAGTTCATTCGGTGAAGGCTCGGGATAACTATAGATCACATCACCAACATGGTAGATCCAGGTGATGGAAGGTTTTCCATCAAGCCCTAATCCAAAAGCACCTCTTGTTGGATAATATGTTGCAGATACTCCATTCAGCGGCCTGTTAAGCGAGGCAATATTCTTTGCTTTTGTATCTTCCGCATAATGAACCAGGCTATAGGAAACATTCGTTCCAAAAAACCCTGAGTTGATACTCACCAATGGATTTCCCGGTTCAGCAGAAAATAAAACAGATGGTTTGGTATTCACAGAAGCCAGTACAGGTCTGAATTCCAAGGATACATTCGTTGGATCAAATGCTACACACCATGCATGTAATGACTTGCCATTAAATGCAGTTGTATTGCGGTACACTTCAATTCCTTTGGGAAACCCTGTCATACGATCCTTCATCAATTGCCAGGTTGAAGGAAGTTGAACCAGGGGCTTTTCAGTTATTACAGTATCCACCGGAGGTACCGGCACGACAGTATTTCCACTGCTTTTTGAGCAGCCTGCCATTGCCTGTACCAACGTGAATAATAATGCTATACTAACCGGAAATTTCATCAGCTTAATTTTGTAATCCATTTTTTACAGCATTCCAAAGTGGCTGTTTCAACCTGTTATATTGCGGTGCATAAATGTGTACAAGGTCGAACAACATGATACCACCTGTTGCATTATTCTGAATGTATTTAATGGTATTGCTGATTGCATCCTGGCTCGGCCAGTCTACATTTCCAAGATCCATACTTCCATACAACGGAACTTTGTTGCGGGTGATATACTTACCACCTTTTAAAGAACCTTCCACACTCCACCAGTGGTATTTTTGTCCTGCTGATGCAGGGTTATCATTGATCATCAACTGCGTGAAATAGTTTCCGGTCATTAGTATATCAAGTTGCTCGGCATAACCATTCTTGTTATAACCCGGATAAGCCCAATCGAAGCGCAATTCTGCATCATTGAATGGATCATAATCCTGGCTTGCCCAATTCACTCCAACCTGGTAATATGTTGCATACCATGCACCCACATACACACCAAACTTTACATCGGGTTTGATAGCTTTTACAGCCGTCCTTGCTTTCTTAAAAAATTCATGGATCACACCGGTGCGATAAAGCAGCCACTTGTTATAATATTTCCCGGTAGTTGCAGGAAGGATCTGACCGCTGTTGGTTCTCCAGGTCGACACGATATCTTTTGGAAACTCCATGAACTTTGCATTGTTGTCCTGGAAATTATCTTCCAGAAACTTGATGAACTGGTTCTTGCTGAAATCAGAGAAGTCGGCATTGATATCGGTATAACGCGCATAGTCCAATATCATTCCATCAACATTGTAATTCTGCACGATCTCTTTGATGATATTCAAGGCTCTTTCCTGTACTGCAGGAATCGCTGGATTCACGAATCCATTTCTTCCGATAGAAGTTACAGGAACACGGTTGCCCTGTGCATCACAAACGATCGATTGATACTGATCGCGGAAGACAGGATCTTCGTAAACCTTTCCAATACCACGCGACTGGTCGCCTTCAACAAATGTTACGATAGAAGCATAGACTTTGAAGTTTCTTGCTTTGGCTTCCTTTACAAAGAAGTCAACATAATCCACTCCTACCGGCAATGATTTACCATCCATGGATGTCACTTGTTTGGTATAGGAACTTGGATACATAGTGAAGCCTGAAGAACCTTTCACATCAAGCACGAGGCTGTTAACGCCCACGCTCTTCAATGTGTCCAGGATCTTTTTGATCTCACCTGTATCATTGAGTCTTCCATATGTACCAAATACATTTGATCTTGCATCTACCCAGGTAATCACTTCACGTTTCCGAACGGTATCGGTATTTCCATTACCAGGTCCTGGATCCACAGGAGGCGCAACGGAACTGGATTTGGAGCAACCAGCCATTGCAGCAAGAAAGGCTGAAGAAATGAATAGTGTTCTGAATATATTTTTCATAATAATGATTTAGAAAGTTGTCCCGGTGCTTTGCCGGGACAACTCAACCTTTCATCACCTGCTTATGGTGCGTATTTTGTAAATTCCTGTGCAAGGATGCCACCGTTGGTGAGCAACATGTACACCTGCATGCGTTCTTTATCTGCGGAATATGACACAGTGATATCAGCAGTTCCGTTTCCATTCACTGAACCAGATAAGAGGTCTGAATTGAAAACATTCAGTGTCGGGAATCTTGGATCTGCTGCCGGAATGCTGAGGTTATCAGGATTGGTAATATCGAGCAGCGACATACGAACCTTATTCAGGTCATATGATTCCATATACTTTACAATTGCGAGATATTTAGCATTGTTGAAATCTGCCAGTGCAGTTGGCATATGGAATACACCGTATGCACCTGGTTCATTTGACACTGCAATTTTGCGCTGATTGGTATTTCCATCCACCAAGGCGATCTCGAACTGGTAGTTGACGAAGTAATCTGAATTGGTTGCTGCAGATACTGGCTGTGCTTCAGCATAATATCCCATGAAGGAGGCTGCTCCACCGGCAACACTCTTATACTCGATCACTTCAGGAGTCTGGCTAACCACTGCCCCATTTCTAACCACCCATTTGTAGATGATCTTCGACTGACCTGCAGGGGCCATGATGATCGCATCTTTATCGAGGTCACCAAAAATATTCACCCTTCTTCCAACACCACCATCACCAGTAATAGCTGCAGGGTTATTGTTTACCCACTCCACCATTTTCACCGGTGCAGGATCGAATGGATTCTTCCATTTGTAGAGGAAGAAAGTTGCATTCTTTGGAGCCCATGATGCACCCAAAATATTTCCTGTACTGTCTTCTTCAACCTGGAATGAAAGACCTGCGAATGGAACAGTCATTTGTCCGGCAGGCGCGCCAGTAAAGCGATTCAGCACAGTATACTTTGTTGGATTGGTTCTGCTCACCATCACGAGGTAATCACCACTAACTGCCAGGCCAACTTCCATGTTAGCTGCAAAACCAAGATCAGCAGCTGATTTCACCCAAAGCTTCTTGTTGATACCGAAGCCGTAATCAAGCTTCTGTGGTTCACGTGCAACAAGCTTATATGTTTTTGTCAATCCATCAACTCCTGTAACAGTAACGTTCACAGGATTTGACAGGTCAAGTGTTGATCCATTAGCAATAGAAGATGAAGAGTGCCTGCTCAATCCCATGTTGAAAGTAACATTGGAAAGATTTGTTCCGGGAAGAACAAAAAACACCAATTCATCACCATTTGGAATGGCTTCGATTGTTTGTGTAGTTCCGCCTTCAGTATAACTGATGGTGGCTTCTTTCACAGATAGATCACCAACTTTTCTTACCAGCACTACCATCTCAGATTTTTCACCGGTACCTGATGTGATGGTCAGTGTAACAGGTTTTGAAAAATCCATTGGTACACCCAATGATGGAGTAATCGTTGCGTCAACAGGAATACTGGTGCGCAGGATCAGGTTGGAAAGATCAACTTCATTATCAGATTCTGCAGGAAAGAAATACGACATATCGATGTATGCAGTATCCTTATCAGGGCTGATAGAACCGGTAAATCTTTCTTTGATACCAGGGATCTCTGTCCAGATATTGGCCACATTCAATGCATCATTCCTTTCAACGATGTCGGGTTTGATACAGCCAGACATAGCCAGCACAAGGCCTCCGGCAGTAAAGAGTTTATATAAGAATTGATTCATTTTGGAGTTATTTGAAATGTTGATGAATTGATTACCATCCCTGGATCTGCTCCATGGCAGCGTTTCTTACAATTTCTTCCTGTGGGATTGGCATGTAATAGAAAGTGGTCGGGAACATCCTGTTCTGCTTGTCGGCATCCACCAATTCATAATTACCTGAAACAGGCTTATGACCGTGAACTCTTTGTCCATTGATAACGAGGTGCGCTTTTCTCCACCGGCGCAGATCCCAGTAACGATGCCCTTCTCCGGCCAGTTCAACAATTCTTTCGTGCTCGATTGCGGCCATCAGTTCTGACTGATTGCTTGCTTCAACACCAGGCAATCCGGCACGACTTCTAACCTTATCTAAGGAAAGTTTAGAACCTCCGATATCATTCAGTTTTGCAAGAGCTTCCGCATGGATCAGCAACACTTCAGCGTAACGCATTTCATGCCATGGCTGCGCACTTTTTTGAAGAAGAATGCTTGTGTTTGTAACATCCAGCATTTTGCGCATATAGTATCCTGTTACAGTTTTGCGTGGGTCAGGATTAGAGTTGAAATCAACATATCCTTCTTGTAAATTTTCAGGAGAAGTATTAATCGTCCTTCCTTTCCAGCTTGCACCATTGTGTAATACAGTTGCGTAGAAACGAGGTTCCCTGTTTGCATATGGATTGGCTTTCATTGCCGGATCACTCCAGTTGAAATCGTTACCATTGGCCAGTTCAAACTGGTCAGCAAGTTCTGCAGTCGGAACGCCGATTGCTCCACCACCGCTCACATCCAATGGCGGTACGAAATTGAAGTCATATGAATGGGTGAAGTTTGGTCTTGCATAGAAAACAGTGAACACACCTTCTTTGCTCTTACCATTCATGAATGCATTGGTGAAATTTGTTTCCAATGCATACAAGCCTTCATCAGCCAGTTTGATCACTTCACCAGCAGCATTGGCTGCATTTCTGTAATACTCTGCAGCTTTCGCCTGAGGTACACCAGTTAAAGGATCCTGGTTAAATTGTTTGCGATCATATTCTGCAACAGAAGCTGCATACAACCAGGTGCGTGCAAGCATTCCGTACGCTGCGCCTTTGGTTGCACGACCTTCTTCACCAGGCCATGTTTTAGGAAGAAATTCAGCTGCATAGGCAAAATCTGCTGCAACGAAATTCCATACTTCATCTTCACTTGAACGAGGATTATCTTTCTGATCGATCTCATTCAGTTTATCTAACAGCACCACACTTCCGTTCACTTTTGCAAGCCAGAAATAACAGTAGCCGCGGATGAATCTTGCTTCTGCAGTATAACGCTGTTTTGATTCAGCATCGAGCTTGCTGTACAACTCAATACCCTTCAGGAATTCATTGATCCTTCGGATCCTTGAATAAGATGCAGCCCATACATTAATTGCAGGTGTGGATGCATTTACCCTGTTCGCATCAAACGAAAGCCTGTTGGCTGTTCCATTTCCTTCAGAGCTTGAAGTGTATTTAATAATATCTGTTAATGCATCACTCATGTTATCGTATCCAAGTCCAGGCATTGCACCAAATGCATAGCGCTGGAATTCTGAATACATACCTGCGATGTATTGTTTTACATTCTGAGGATTTTGCCAAACCACTGCATCAGTATACCTGTCGGTAGGCAATACATCCGGCTTACATCCCGGCGTTCCTGCCAGCAAACCCGCTACAATCAGGGCCTGGAATATTTTTGAATATTTATTTTTCATTGCACGATTTCTTATTGGTTAGAAAGTAATGTTGGTACCGAATGTGATCATTTTCTGCTGAGGATAGAACCCGTTGTTTGCGTTTGGCATTTCAGGATCCAGGTACTTCAGGTGATCGAAAGTCAACAGGTTGAAACCTGCGAGATAGAATCTTGCATTGGTAATCTTCAGCCTGTCCGATACTGATTTAGGAATATTGTAACCGATCTGCACTGATTTCAAACGGAGGTATTCTCCATTGATCACATACTGTGAGTTCATCCATCCATTGTGGTTTGGATAACCTGCACGGTTTGCAGTTAAACGTGGAAGTGTTGCACCAGGATTATCCGGTCTCCATGCCTGGTCGATCAGGTAATATGGAGAGTTACCGAGGTTGTAAAAACTTCTTGTAAATGGTGTATTATCCATTACACCGGAAACACCTGCAGAACCTTCATAAGTTCCACCCAGTGATACATCGGCTCTTGAAGCGCCCTGTAACAATGCATTAAAATCAAATGCACCATAACGCAGGTCGATATTCAAACCAAAAGTCAGTTCAGGGAAATTGCTTCTTCCAATGAATGCGAAGTCACCACCCTGGGTGATCTGTCCGTCGCCATTCAGATCACGATACTTGATGAATCCCGGAGCTGCAGTACCAGCTGGTGATGAAGGCCAGTTCTCGACTTCTTCCCATGACTGGAAGAGTCCTTCAGAAATATATCCCATCTTTGATCCCAGCGGGCGACCCAATGGATTCTGCCATTCAGGAGTTCCATCAGCCACATCGCGTCTGATCAGCCTGTTCTTTGCAAAACCAAGATTTGCTGCAACGTTGTAGAAGAATTTCTTACCAACATTATTCTTATGTGCGATGCGAAGATCGAAACCACGGTTGTCAACAATCGACCTGTTCACTACTGAAGGATAGTTTCCTCCCACAGATGGCGGGTAGAGACTGCTCACCGCATCAAGAATATCTCTTGTGATCTTATAGAAATAATCGAATTCAACATCGATCTTACCATTAAAAAGAGAAGCTTCGAAACCTGCGTTGTAGTTCATTGTTTTCTCCCAGGTGATATTCCTGTTAGGAACACCAGTAGTATACAATGCTGCAATAGGCACTCCTCCAATCACTACAGAAGGCCCGGTAGTAAGAGAGAATGTTTGCAGGTACTGGAATTCACCGATTCGGTCGTTACCCAGCAAACCAGCAGAACCACGAAGTTTCAGGAAAGAAACAGTGTTTGATAATTTATCAAAGAAGTTTTCCTTACTGATCACCCATCCGAGTGAAGCAGCAGGGAAAAGACCCCAGCGATTCTCCGGAGAGAAATTATAGGACGCATCATAACGTGCTACAACTTCTGCCAAATATTTTCCACTGTAAGCATAGTTGATCCTTCCAACATAACCGGATCTTGCAGTACGATCGCTACCACCGGTTGGTGAAATGAAATCGAGCGGATCCTTGCTACCGAAGTTGATCTCCTGCAGATCAGAGAGCGGGAAATTTCTTGCACCGGTAGAGAATGCATTACCATATGTTTTAGAGAATTCATATACAGCCAGTGCTTTCAATTCATGATCACCGAAGGAGGTTTCATAATTGATCTGTGGCTGGAATGTTTCACGTGTTGTACTTGAAATACTCTGGCGAAGTGTATTGATTGTAATCCCTGGAGGATTTACTTTTTCCCAGTACCAGCTGCTTCCACCACTTCCCCTGCGCACCATCAGGTCATAAGGCTGCAACCATGATTTGAATTCCTGGTTTGAACGATCATAACCAACAAGCACTTTTGCAGTCAGCCCTTTTACATTAGGGATCTTTGCAGTGATGGTTGAAGTCACCTGCATCACAGTAGTTTCATAATTCTGGTAACCTGATTTCTCAATTGCTGCCAGTGGATTCACCACACCTGCACCTGCAGCACTTGCTGCATCGATACCATCAGGCGTATAACGAGGCACGTTTGGTAACGCACGCACAGCCTGGAAGAACGGGTTCATATAACTTCCATTATCGGCCGCAATACCAGTACCATAGCGGTTTTCCTTACGTGCACCCAGGTCGAGTGTTGCAGAGAAAACATTGCTGATCTTGAAGTCGAGGTTTGAGCGAAGATTATATCTTTTGAAGTCATTACCCTTTACCACACCCTGCTGATTCAGGTAGCCACCTGAAGCAAAATATTTTACTGATTCATTACCACCGCGAACAGATACGTTGTGGTGTTGTGACCAGCTCTGGCGACCAAGCAATTCATTCATCCAGTCTGTATTTCCATAGAAAGGATTGGTGTTGGTACCATTTCTGAGTGCTTCAATTTCTTCATCAGTATAAGTGTAGGGGAAAGGATTACCACCATTGTGCATGAGGAAATCATTATCCAGTTCTTCACCTTTTTTGTACCAGTACATGTAATCCGGACCGTTCAAAAATTTAGGGAAGCGGGTCATGGAGTTCATGCTAACTGATGCATCATAGGAAATAACAGCTTTGTTACTGTTACCTCTTTTGGTAGTAACAAGGATAACACCACCTGCTGCCTGCAAACCATACACTGCAGCTGCAGATGCATCTTTGAGGATGGTGATGTTTTCAATTTCGTTAGGATCCAGCTGACTGAATGCACGCTGAACTCCATCAACTATTACAATTGGCGCTGAAGTACCTGTGGTGTTGATACCACGGATACGAAGGGTTGCTTCATCAAAACCTGGTCGACCTGATTGTTGTAATGCAGACAAGCCCGGCAATCTTCCTGCAAGCACGTTCGAAAGGTTTGCAGCCGGAGCTTTTTTCAATTCGTTACCGGAGATCTGTGCAACAGAACCGGTAAGGGTTGTACGTTTTTGTCGGCCATAACCAACAACAACAACCTCATCAAGATCTTTTTGTGATTCAGCAAGAACAATCGTTACAGTCGATCCTGCATTGGCAGATATCGTCTGGCTTGCATAACCTGTCATGGTTATACGAAGGGAAACTTTATCACTGCTGACATTTACAGTGAATTTACCTTCTGCATCGGCTTGCGCCATTTGAGCTGAGTTGACAACCTGGATCGTGGCGCCCTGTAGAGGCTGGCCTGAGTTGTCCTTAATAATTCCATTGACTGTTTTTGTTTGTGCCACTGCTATGCTCACTTGCATGATCAATGCAAAGAAGAGCAGGATCCAATGCCTGGCGACGGGAAAATGCTTCGCTTGACTCATAGTGCAGAGTATTGGGTTAGACTTTTGGTGTGAATAGATATTTGTTTCATTAAAAGACAATCGTTAGGAAAGCGACATTATTTAGACAGCAACGATCCTTCAATATCAATCGGGCGGCTGAATGGATCAATGAAAGCATCCAGCAGTACAGCAATTGCTCTTCTGCTCAATACCTTTTTGTTGTTGTATGATATGGCTTCAATCTTATTCTTTGCGAGTTCGTTATTGAGTTGATCGGCTGAAACCTTTACTCCTGCTGCTTCTAAGAGCATGGCAAGAGATTGAGAATCTAGCATTTCACCAGATGCAGCGCGATAGGTATTCAATGAAGGATAATATAATTTCAATCCTTCCAGTAAATCGAATCCACTCATCGGCATTTCAGGATAGAACCAGGTTTGATTGGCCCAGAGATAAGGCACACCTTTACCTTTCAAAATTCCTGTAGCACCGATCTTTTGTAAGGTTTCAAATTGCGGATCAGTTGGATTGACATCAATAAAAGGCATGATGTATCCTTTTGCTTTTAGCAGTTCGTGCTGCATGCTGCGAACATTGATCTGTGCTGGTTGAATATTTTGTTTTACAGAAAGTGCAGCGAGTAAACCAGCAGCCTGACCGAGTTGCAGAACAACAGGCTGAAGCCTGGTTGCACCATTTACAATATTGGTAACACCAATACTTTTTTCTGCAACGATCAAACCCTCTGTTCCAGCGGGGATAAGGCTTCCAAGCGGAACATTGTATGAAGGCACTCGGATCTTTACAAAATCAATTGCAGGTGCATCCGGATTTTTTAAATGGTGATGATCAATTGTATAATCACCCACTGCAATACCGGTTCTGTATAAGGAAAGTTTTTGACTGTATGGATCAGCAACATAAGGAAGTGAGAAGGTTGTCAATGCTTTGATCCTTCTTGATTCACGATGATAAGGAATCATCGGGAGTTTGTCTTTTGTAGGGAATTCATCATCTGCAATACCGAGATTTTTATATCCCAGTTCAGTTTGCATATAATAAAGGAATCGAAGTGTGTGCAGCTTTGCTTCTTCCAGCAACTTTGCTCTTTCCTGTGGTGATTTTTCAACGATGTTCAGGTAAATATCGTTTCCACACTTAGGCCAGTTGATCATGTATTTATTATTCGGAAGACGGCCATACTGCAGCATTTTGAAGCAGTTGTTGGTTGGACTGTCGTAAGATGCAGGATCCGACACATCGCAGCAGCAGCGGAACACAGCAGGATCATATCCTGCCGGTTTTTTAATGGTTTTATCAGAGCCTTTACCATAATCCTTGAGCACTACAACATATGTCAGATCCTGTATGATATCATTGGCCTGGTCAGGCGCAAATTCTTCACCGGTAATTTTCTTATCATCCATTCCTAAAGAATAAGCAACACCCAGGGATGCCATAACATCTCCGAGCTCTGTTGCGTCGATAAGAATCTTACCGCTTACTGTATAGGGTTTTCCATTTTTTACAAGTTGAATTGTCCAGCTTCCATTATTACGAGACGCAGATTTAAAGGCAGACTGGTACCAGATGGTCAGGAGTTTTTCCTGTCCGGCCATTTCCTTTAATATCTTATTACCAACTGAAGGCTCAAATAAAGTATTGCTTACCCAACCGGTTTCGACTGCCTTGGGTCCACCATAATAATTGTATAATTTTTGGCGAAATTCACCCCAAAGGCCGGCTGGCATTTTGTGGTTGCCATCGATGGCTGAAACGCCTGCTGATGTGAGCATTCCACCTAACCAGGTAGTTTCTTCAACTATTAAAGTAGATGCACCGGAACGTGCGGATTGAATACCGGCCGTGGTACCACTGGCACAACCTCCTATAATAATTACGTCGAAATTATTCTGGGAGTATACGCCTGAAGAAAGGATAAGAATACAACATGCGATAATCAGCAATCGAAATTTTCTCATGGTCGGGTCATTTAGCAGTTTAACCAGCAATTCACCGAACTAAGATAAATTTTATTAGTATTGAAAAGCAACTTTCTAATTTTTTTAATTAAGATTTTAATCTCTAAAAATTATCTTTCAAAGGCATCCTATATATTTGGTGGAGAAATATTATATTAAGACCAATTTGTTACCATCAAAACTGCCAGGTGAATTTTTTCGAAGATCTCAAAGAAGAAAATTTAAGCGGAGTCGCTTTTAAGAATTTTGAATTAAAGAAAAGGATCATTGGATATTTTGCCCAGACCGGCAATGCCACCATTCCTGATCTTTCAAAGGAACTGAATATAAGTGCTCCTAAAGTAACTACCCTGATCAGCGAACTTACCAGCGAAGGACTTGCCATGGACTATGGCAAGCTTGGTTCAACAGGGGGCAGAAGGGCGAATATTTATGGCCTATCATCTGAATCAGGATTTTTTTTAGGGGTTGAAGTAAAACGGAACTATATAAATATCGGTTTACTTGATTTCAAGGAGAACCTGGTTAGCTTCATTGAAAAGATCCCTTATCAACTTAAGAACTCAGAAGAATCCCTGGCTGAACTTTGCCAGATCATTAATAATACCATCGACGAACTCCCGGTAACAAAATCAAAGATCCTTGGCCTGGGCATTAACCTCACAGGAAGGATCAATAATAATACCGGGTACAGTTACAGCTTTTTTCATTTCCATGAAGAGCCGCTCAGTAAAGTGATTGAAGAGGCAGTTGGTATCAAAACCTTCCTGGAGAATGATTCACGCGCCATGGCATTTGGAGAATTCTGCAGCGACCTGGTGAAAGAAGAAAAGAACGTTTTATTCATCAATATCGACCAGGGAATTGGATTGGGTATCCTGATCAATGGACAATTATATTATGGCAAGTCTGGGTATGCCGGGGAATTTGGTCATCTACCCATCTTCGAAAATGAGAAGCTTTGTCATTGCGGAAAGAAAGGCTGCCTTGAAACAGAAGCATCCGGACAGGCACTGGTAACCAAGTTCAAACAAAAGCTGGAAGAAGGTTTTACCAGCATCGTATTATCTAAAGTCAAAAACCCTGAGCAGATTACTTTAGAAAATATTATTGAAGCTGCATTGAATGATGATACACTGGCCATTGAACTCATTGCAGAGATCAGTGAGAAATTAGGCAGGGGAATCGCGTTGATCATCAACCTGTATAATCCTGAACTCATCATCCTTGGAGGAGCACTATCAGCAACGGGTGATTACATATTGTTACCGCTCAAAAGTTCTATCAAAAAATATTCATTAAGCATTCTGAATAACGATACCAAACTGCGCATTTCAAAGCTCAGGGAAAAGGCCGGAGTACTGGGTGCATGCCTGCTTGTAAGAAACAAGATGATCTTCAGCTAATTTTTTTTCATAGCCTCTTATGGATTTTTACAAATCCTTCACTCTTAGTGTTAAGCAATGACGCTTAAGGCCTGAAGTGTTATTGCCATCGCCTGATCAGCCGATTCCCTTATTATTTCATTCATTCAAATTTATTTTATGGCAGAAATTAATGTGCCCCAAAAGGGTAACGGGATTGGTGTGCGCAAATCAAAAAAACTATCGACGCGGGTCGACCTCACACCAATGGTAGATCTTGGATTTCTACTGATCACCTTCTTCATTTTCACTACCACCATGAGCCAGGCAACAGCCATGAAGCTAAATCTTCCAAAGGATGTAAAAGATCCGGACAAGGAAATGAAGATCAAGGAAAATGCAGTGATCACGGTACTTCCAGCAGATTCAAAGCTTTTCTATTATGAAGGAAAACTGAAGAATGACGGATCGAATATTATGGCATCAAACTACAAGGATATCAGGAAAGTTTTGATCGATAAGAAACAGCGCACCGATCCTGCATTCTTTTTTGTGATCATCAAACCGGCAGCAAGATCAACTTATGGAAATACTGTTGACCTGCTGGATGAAATGTTCATCAATGATATCACCAAGTATGCATTGGATGAGATCACAACTGAAGAAGAAAACATGCTTCATTCATTCACAACAAAAACTAATTGACATGAACGCACAACAGGTATTGCAATCAGATATTCTTGATATAATTTTCGATGGAAAAAATAAAGAATATGGTGCATATGACCTCAGGAAAACATATCCCCGAAGAATGGCATTTGCAATGGGTTCCATGCTGATATTTGCCGCGCTGATGTTCGCAGGATTTTTTATGTCGAATGGTAAAGATGTCATTCATAATCCACAGGTCATCACTGAATATATACTTGAAGATATTCCTCCGGTAGAACCTCCGGCACCGGAATTACCTCCACCGCCACCTCCCCCACCAGCGCAACAGGTGAATACCAGGATCTACACACCACCTGTAATAGTAGCTGAAGTTTCGGAAGATGAACGTCCTCCCGAAATGGAAGAACTCGAACATGCAGTCATTGGAACAGAAAATATTCATAGTGATATTTACACCGATGTGGTGGCACCTCCTGTTGAAACATCGGGAAAAGGAATTATTGAAGAACCGGTAAGAAAAGAAGAAGATGCCGTATTTCGCAAGGTAGAAATTGAATCTGATTTTGAAGGTGGACCTGCAGCCTGGGCAAGGTTTCTCAACCGCAATCTTAGATATCCACAGGATGCTGCAGACAATGAAATACAGGGTCCCGTGGTGGTACAATTCATTGTTGACCAGGAAGGAAATATCAGCAATGTTGAAGCAATCAGTGGGCCGGAAGAATTTAAACAGGAAGCAATACGGGTGATCAAAAAATCAGGTAAGTGGACTCCTGCCATTCAGAATGGAAGAAAGGTAAAGTCGTACAAGAAACAGCCGATTGTTTTCAGGCTGGATATTGAATAGTAACTTGTATTGCAGAAACAATTTACTTGAATAATATCTCCAAACGAGTTTGGATACTTTCACTGGTAAGCCTGTTTACAGACACTGCCAGTGAAATGCTTTATCCCATCATGCCATTATATCTTCAATCGATCGGCTTTTCGATTGTGATCATTGGTATCATTGAGGGTATTGCAGAAGCCACGGCAGGATTGAGTAAGGGCTATTTCGGCAAACTATCAGACCATACGGGTAAACGTGCTTCCTTTATTCAATGGGGATATGGTTTTAGTGCGTTGTCGAAGCCATTAATGGCTGTATTCAGTTTTCCTGCCTGGATCGTTTTTGTAAGAACTATTGACCGACTGGGTAAAGGATTAAGGACAGGTGCAAGGGATGCGATGCTTTCAGAAGAAGCTACTCCTTCAACAAAGGGAAAGATCTTCGGATTCCATCGGTCTATGGACACCATCGGGGCAGTGCTTGGTCCACTCATTGCGCTGGCCTTTCTTCAATATTATCCTACACAATACAAGCAACTTTTTATACTGGCAGTGATACCCGGCATCATTGCCATCATCCTGACCTTGCTGGTAAAAGACCGCAGCCAGGAGAAAAAAGAAATTAAATCTATTGGATTCTTTAGCTTCCTGCATTACTGGAAAGAAGCACCGGTTGCATACAGGCAACTCGTATTCGGGTTATTATTCTTCTCTCTACTGAATAGTTCAGATGTATTTCTTTTGTTGCGTTTGAAAAACCTTGGATGGAGTGACAAAGAAGTGATCCTGGTTTATATTTTTTACAATATCGTGTATGCACTGGCAGCCTATCCGCTTGGTGCACTGGCCGATAAGATAGGTTTAAAGAAAATGCTGCTGAGCGGATTATTTATCTTTGCTGTTGTTTATGGAATCATGAGCACAACTCCTTCAACTGCATTGATCATTTTTACTTTTTCATTATACGGCATTTACGCTGCAGCAACAGAAGGGATTTCCAAAGCATGGATCAGTAATATCAGCCGTTCCAATGAAGTTGCTACAGCCATCGGAACCTATACGGGATTGCAAAGTATCGTAACGATGCTGGCTAGTTCACTGGCAGGACTCATTTGGTTTTCTTACGGTCCTGCGGCCACTTTCCTCATCAGCAGTATTGGAGCATTAATCGTTGTATTTTATTTATCACGGATCCAAATAAAGAGAATTAATTAACTTGTTGACATGAGAAAGATCTTCTTATTCATTTCGGTGATGATCCTATTGAGCTCCTGCTCTACCACCTATTATATCGTTAGACATGCAGAGAAAGATATACAATCCGATCCTAAGGATCCCGGTTTAACCATGGCAGGATTGCAACGTGCAGAGGATCTGAAAAATCTTTTGACTGATAAAAAGATCGGGAAGATTTATTCCACCAATACTAAACGAACTATTGCAACAGCACAACCATTAAGTATATCAACAAATATCCCGATCGAGACATATTCTGGATTTCCGGATGAGCCATTTATCAATTCACTTAAGAAAGAAAAAAAGAATACGCTGATTGTTGGACATAGCAATACCGTGGATGATATTGTAAACAAGCTTACAGGTCAAACACACCTGCAGGATCTGCCCGATCCAACTTATAACCAGCTTATCATTGTGCATAGGAAGGGTAAAAAATATTCTTTCGAGCAAAAAAGCTTTGGAGCAACTGATTAGAACAACTTTCTTTTTTTGAAAACAGAATTAAGGAGTTAATGGCTAATTTAGAATAAATATTTGCCATGCGTTTATGGATCCTTTCTTTTATCCTGGTCATTTCTTTTGGATGCAAAACTGCGCAACCATCGTTCTTAACCAACAGCAATGCAGTTCCCGAGCTGATCTCAAGAGAATTCGCGTTTACTGAAGGACCTGCCACAGATAAGGATGGAAATGTTTACTTCACGGATCAACCAAACAACGCGATCTGGAAATACAGTACGGATGGAAACTTAACCCTGTTCATGAAAAACAGCGGCAGATCAAATGGATTGTATTTTGATGCTGATGGAAACCTCATCGCATGTGCGGATGAGAAAAATGAATTATGGAAGATAGATCCGGCAGGCAATCATACAGTATTGCTTAAAGGTTACCAGGGACAAAGATTCAATGGACCGAATGATGTGTATGTTCATCCTTCAGGAGTAATGTATTTCACTGATCCGAATTACAAAAGAGATTACTGGACCTTAACTAGTCCACAAATACCTGGACAGCATGTATACTATCTCGCCAAAGGCGCTACAGAAGCGGTTCCTGTGGTTACAGATATTAAAAAACCCAATGGCATCATTGGATCTCCTGATGGTAAATATTTATACGTCGCCGATATCGAAGCATGGAAAACCTATCGATATCTTATCAATACAGATGGAAGTGTAGGTAAAGGTGAATTGTTTGCTGATCTTGGATCTGATGGCATGACGGTTGATAAAGCTGGAAATGTTTATTTAACTGGAAAGGGCGTAACTGTATTTGATCCTAATGGAAAATTGATCAGGAATATTCCAGTGCCGGAAGACTGGACAGCCAATGTAATTTTCATGGGAAAGAACAGGGACCAGTTATTCATTACAGCTTCGAAAGGAATCTATAAACTTAAATAGCAGATTATAAATTTCCGATACGGAAGAAATCAAAATCTGCTGACCCTCCAGGCTGTTTAGTTGCGTAATTGAATAAACCATACCGGTATCCCATAAAATGAGGTAAGGTATAGGTCATTTTGATTTCATCACCTATTGCGATCCAGTTTTTATTGTCAACGCTGTAATAGAATTTAGCAATGTCTTTCATCTCCCTAAAATCACATTCAGCTTTGAAATAGATCGTTGATCCATTAAAAGGAATACGCTCTGTAATTGATTCACCTGTTGGAGTTGCTTTTACACTAATGATTGATTTGTTCTCCCCTTCAACTTTAACCGCAACAAATCCATAATTCTTTTGCAGCAAACAAAGTCCTGCGAGGTCACCATCTTTCATGGAACGGATATCGATGGATGTGGAGGCAAAGCTTTGCGGTCCAATCACCCGCTGAGTCAGCATATTCTTTGATTGAAGAATACTGGAATCAACTCGCAAAGTGGTGAGACGAAGAAAGCCAGGTCTTTTTTTTACTGACCAATAATGCTTATCCGGTTGATGATTCCATTGCCAAACCAATGGTAAGAGTGGATCATTTTTCCTTCGTGTAAATTCATCGGAGGCAACGATCCCCGGGCTAAGAGGGCGATTGGGAGCCAATTCCAGTGAATCAGGAACTTTGCCATCAACTCCCAGCAAAGGCCATCCATCTTTCCATTCCAACGGAACCAGGAATGGAATTCTTCCAACAGCACCATAGTCTCTGAAGAGATAAGCATACCATTTACCCTCCTTAGTATCAATCAATCCTCCCTGCGCCACACCTTTATCCTGCAAAACCATTTTGCCTTCGTATGGACCAGCTAATGCATCTGAACGATGAACAGTTACTGTCCGCATACCACCACGTGGCCATGCAATATTAAACAGGTAATAAGTTCCATTGACCTTAAACATTTGAGAACCTTCAGCAGGCAATCCAACAGGCAAACCAGCCACGAAGCTTGCATCTTCAAGGATAACCTTGTCGGGCGTTCCAGGCATTGGTCCTGATAGATCATTCTTCAATTCAATCATCCTGATCTTTCCACTACCATAGATCATATACACTTTACCATTGTCATCGAAGAATAAAGAATGATCGTGATAGGAAGGCGCAAATGAAGAGGCTTTCCAGTTACCTTTTTCAATATTACGGGTAGTATAGATATGCGTTTTGCCGGTAGTCTGGCTAAAGGTTGTGAGATAAAAAATTCCGTTATGATATCTCAGGCTGCTGGCCCAGGAACCTTTGCTGTAGGCATTTTTACCGTTATCAAGGTATAGTTCATCAGTGTTTGCAAGGGTATCATAACAATAATTAATAATTTTCCAGTTCACCAGGTCAGTAGATTTCATGATCGGCACACCAGGACTCATATGCATGGTAGTACTGCTCATGTAATAATTGTTTCCCACGCGGATCATGGATAGATCGGGCACATCAGCAAAGATGATTGGATTGATAGCTTTTTGATGTTGTGCAGAAACAGGATGCAACAACAGGAAAAAGCAGGCAAGCAAAAAAGTGGATTTGATCATTACAATTCCCTGATCTTGATGTTACGGAAATAAACTCCCTTAGCCCAGTCCTGCAAAGCAATACGGCCTTTGGTATGTTTACCGAATTCAGGGAATTCCTTGAAATGGGTATTTGCTATGGTATCTTTCCATGCCTGTGAATTAAAATCTTCCTTGCAGGTTAGTATGCCGTTCAGGTAGAATTCCACCTTACCGTTTTGCTGAACAATGCGCGATTGATTCCATTCATTCAACGGATGCAGTTTAGCAGTATTTATTTGAGGATAGAAATTATACAGGCAACCAGCACGTTTCTTTTCATTGGGGAAGTCGTGATGTGTTTCTTCGAGGATCTGGTATTCCGGTCCTGAAGCCCATGCTGTAGCCAGTTCCGGTCTTTCCTGAACATTGATAAAGATGCCGCTGTTTCCTTTCTCCGAGATCTTCCACTCCAGTTGCAACTCGTAGTTTTCAAATTCATTATCGGTCACCAGGTCACTGTTCTCCGACTTATCCACCGGATCGCAATACAATTCATTATTGACCACTTTCCAGGAGGATTCGCCTTGTCCTTTATTGTAGAGATGCCAACCGTTGAGGGTCTTACCATCAAAAAGAAGTGTGTAGCCCTGTTCCTTTTCCTGGGAGGAGAGGGTGTTAGGTTCGGTTTTGAAGTTACAGGAAATAGCAAGGATTAAAAAGGAGAAGAGCAGGCGATTCATGTTGGTTGCTAGTTTAAGATAAATATAAGCACTTCACTTCATTTTAAAATTTCGGTTTTGTACATTACTTTATAACCACCCAATTTATTAATTGAGAAAACCATCATTCTTCTTCATTATATCCATCATTGGATTATTAGCAGCCTTTATAGGATTTGCAAAGACGTTTTTTATACCAGTTTCTACGGGAAATTTTGAAGCGCCAATTGTTATTCACCTCCATGGTGCATTTGCATTCGCGTGGATCATATTATTTGCCATACAACCTGCATTGATCCATTTCAGAAATTACAAATTGCATTCAAGGCTAGGAATGGCAGGAGCTGTATTTGCTGCTGGGATATTCATAACTATGATACCGGTTGGAATGTTTGTTGTTGATCGCGACCTCGAAGCAGGCTCAGGAAAATTTTCTTATTCGACACTATTTGGTGTGATAACTTCAGGACTTCTTTTCCTGTCCCTGGTTATTGCTGGTATTATTTATCGCAACAAACCAGCCTATCATAAGCGTTTCATGTTACTGGCTACCATTGTTGTTCTTTGGCCAGCATGGTTTCGTTTCAGGCATTATTTTCCAGCGGTACCAAGACCAGATATCTGGTTTGGACTAATACTTGCAGACAGTCTTATTATTTTTGCGTGGATACATGATTATATCAAATTAAAAAGAATTCATCCGGTATTACTGATTGTGGGATCTTTGATTATTATTGAACAGACATTTGAAGTCTTAACTTTCGGAAGTCCGCTTCACCAGGACATTTCAGAATGGATCTATAACACGATCAAATCGTAAAAATTATCAACATAGTATAACCAATGCTCACCTTCATCTCCCTGCTCCGTGGAATTAACGTCAGCGGGCATAACATGATCAAAATGCCAGCTTTGAAAGATCTTTATGAGCAATTGGGTTTCAGCAATATCAAAACCTATCTTCAAAGCGGGAATGTTGTTTTTAACGCTAAGGCAAAAAACAACAAACAACTTGAAGAACAAATTTCTTCAGCGATCAAAGATTCGTTCGATTTAAATGTTTCAGTAATAGTGTTAACGTCCAAAGAACTAGAGACAATCATCGAACAGAATCCATTCACTGAAGACAAGTCCAATCTTTACCTGACTTATCTCGCAACAACACCTGGCCCATTCGATCCAAAAATTATTTCTGAAAAAGCCTTGCCGGGTGAACAGTTTGTATACACTCCAAAAGTGATCTATACCTATTGTGCACAGGGATATGGCAAAACAAAGATCCATACCAACTTCCTCGAATCTAAACTGAAAGTGATCGCCACTACAAGGAACTGGAAAACTACCAATGAATTGTTGAAAATGGCCAACTCCTGAGTGCTATACAATTTTAATGAAAAAATACAGATTCATTTTTATCTTTGTCGCTAAGATATTCAGCCATAAAGTAAAATGAAGAAAAACGACATTATATCACTTCGTAAAGCAGGACAGCAATATGCATACACCCTGTTACAGATGCATGAATTGATTGCAAGGAAGGCAGGGTTTCCAGGGACAGATCATAAATATCTTGGATTTTTCCTGCAGAAAGGAAGTATGACAGCGGGTGAACTGGCCAACTTATCTGGTTTAACAACCGGGGCGGTAACCGGACTGATCGACCGTTTTGAAAAAAAGAAACTGGTTAAAAGGCATTATGACAAGTCGGACCGGAGGAAAGTTATCATTGTTCCCGATCCCGAAAAGATCCAGGCAATCCTGAAACCATTTTATGAGGAATTCCAGGATGAAACGGACCATTTGATTTCCTCTTATACCGTAAAAGA
Organism: uncultured bacterium; assembly: GCA_966112615.1. GTDB lineage: Bacteria > Bacteroidota > Bacteroidia > Chitinophagales > Chitinophagaceae > Flavitalea. Next base: position 101,780 of record CBHWDO010000007.1, on the reverse strand, counting down.
AATAGAAACCATCTCATCCTACCTATCAAGATCAATGGAATTGATGAAGAACACCACCGCTAAATTTAAATAATCATCAAATGGAAAAACAAACCAACAACAATTTTTCAACCATTCATACCCCGTTTCAACAAACCTATTTCCATGGAACAAAAGCCGATCTTAGATTAGGAGAATTGATCCAAGTTGGATTTAATTCAAATTATGGAGAGCGAAAGAATGCTAAATATATTTTCTTGTCAGCAACCATTGATGCTGCCATCTGGGGTGCGGAACTGGCCTTTGGAGAAGGTCCTGAGAGAATATATCTTGTAGAACCAACCGGACCAATTGAAGATGATCCGGATCTGACCGACAATAAATTCCCCGGAAATCCTAGTAAATCCTATCGTTCAGCACATCCATTCAAAGTTGTTGGAGAAGTGAAGTCATGGCATGGACATCCAAAGGAACAGGTAATGGCTATGAAGGAAGGGATTGCAAAATTGCAGGCTCAGGGAATTAATTCAAAAAACGATTAACACCTATCATATGAAAAAACTGATCTTCTTGTTAATAGCCTTTACTACCATAATTGGTTGCAGGACAGTCAAACCAACTCCTGGCATGTTCAAGGTAACCATCCTTTACCCTTCAGGAGAAGGTAAAACTTTCGACATGAATTATTATGAGTCCAAACATATGCCAATGGTGGCCGGCTTTCTAGGTAGAAATTTAAACTTCTATGAAATTGAAAATGGACTAAGTGGTCGAACTTCCAGCGATAAGGCGCCCTATGCAGCTATCGGAACTTTTTATATAAAAGATGTTTCGGAATATAATAAAGCTATTGCGCAAAACAGGGATACCATCATAAAGGACTTTAAAAATTACACCAATATTCAGCCTATCATCAACATTAGCGAGATCAAAACAATAAAAACTAATTAAATTGACAGGATAATCAAAAACCATTTATGGAAGCCCAGTCAGTCCGCACTTCCAACAGGATAACTTCAATCCTGTTCTCCATATATCTTATCGCACTGGTATGGATCTTACTGTTTAAACTGGGCGTGCATTTCAACTATGGGAACCACCGGCGATATAACCTGATCCCTTTCAGGGAATATGTGCTATATAATGGAAGTATAGACAAACTGGGAACCATACTGAATATTTTGGTCTTCATACCACTGGGGATCTATATTTCAATACTACAAAAAAGATTATCAATATTCGGCAAAGTGTTGATCTGTATGTTGATCAGCTTATTGATTGAATCCCTGCAATATGTAATGGCAATTGGCGCTTTAGATATTACGGATGTGATCACTAATACTACCGGAGGAATTATTGGAATAATTATTTATGCAATACTGGTAAAAATCCTGTCGAATTCTTTCACAGCACAAAAAGTAGTAAATATCCTTGCAGCCATTGGCACCATAGGTATGATCATATTGTTATTCATGCTTAAAATGAATATGCTGCCTTTAAGATACCAATAATAGCTAACTGCTACTTTACACAATTAATACATCAAAAATAACAATTCAACTCTCTGCTCTTTTATACCTGCCTACCCTGATATAGTTTTACTAAACGTAGAATCTCACAGGTATGCTATCACTCTTGAAATCATATATTTCATTAAATACATCCATTTCAGCAGATTCATGGGATATATTAAATGACAGTTTAATTGAAATGAATTTCAATAAAAACACTGTTATTCTTAAAGAAGGACAGATTTGCAAATCAATATATTTCATAACTAAAGGATTTTGCAAAGCGACCTATAACCTGGATGGAAAAGATATCAATACAGATTTCTTTTTTGAAAATGAATTTGCGACCAACATTAAAAGCTTAAAAGAAAATTCCCCTTCAGAATATACTATTGTAACCTGTGAAAATACCAGTGCAATAAAAATTGATAAGGATAAATTATTGGATGCTTATAAAAGATCGCATGAGGTGGAGGCTTTTGGAAGAAAAGTACTGGAAACGATTATCAGCAGGCAACAGGAACATGCAGACAGCTTTAAAATCCTTTCAGCAAAACAACGCTACAAAAAGCTTGTTGTACACCATCCCGATTTTCTTCAACGTGTATCCCTGACACAGGTTGCGTCATACCTGGGAATGAGCCGGGAAACCTTAAGCCGCCTTCGATCCCTAAAGTAAATTATGTGACAAATGACGCAGGTCAGCTACTTCACCAGCACCGAATTTTGTACTTCATAAAAACTAATGAAATGAACAATTCAACGCTGGTGCAAAATTTCGTCGAAGAAATCTGGAATAAGCAAACATTTGAAAAGATGCATGAGTACTTGCATCGGGATTACCAGGATTATTCCTTATCAAAATCTTTTCCAACTGGAAATGAAGGAACAAAGCAATGGATTTTGGAAACAAGTAAATCTTTTGAACATAGATCAATGATTGAAGGACAGGTCACGGAAAATGATCAGTGCATTATAAGAATCCGGATGGAATTAAAACATACAGGAACCTGGAGAGGAATTCAGCCTACCGGTAAAGAAATTTATACCACAGGCTTTAGGCAATTTAGAATCCAGGAAGGAAAAATCATAGCGCATTGGGCATTGATAGATGGAGCAACCATTGAAAAACAACTCAAACAATAATGATGAAAAGAAAAATCATAAACTCTGTTATCAAGGACACTGTAACTTTTTTACAAACCAGCAGTGAAACAAATTCCATGATATCGGAAATTGAATGCACGCTAATGCCAAAAGGCAAAAACTTCCCTCATTATCATAAAACATTTACCGAAACATTTACTGCAATAGACGGGGCATTAGGTTTAAAACTGGGCGGAAACAAAACAAGGATATTGCAACCCACGGAAACCTATACGGTACAGAAAAACCAGGTACACAGTTTCTTTAATCCTGGCAATAGTGAGATCAGGTTCAATGTAAAAATAACACCGGGCCATGAAGGGTTTGAGCAGGCTTTAAGGATTCTATATGGATTGGCTGAAGATGGCTTTACCAATAAAAAATCAGTTCCTAAAAGCCTTCAGCATATTGCTATAATAGGAAACCTTAGTGACTCGTATCTACCTGGCCTCATGAAGATCCTAAGTCCTATGTTCGATCAGCTTGCTAAAAAAGGTAGGCGAAATGGAATAGAGAGAGCACTGATTGAAAGGTATTGCAGGTAGTAAATTAAGTTCTATTTGGTTTTCCATAGTTAAACCCAATTAAAAACACCAGAATAACTCCCCAGGCTATAGCAAGCATCCAGGTTGAACCGTATTCATATCCTACTGTTCTTACCTCAACCCCTGCCTTACTCAATTCAAACGCGATATTTGCTCCCCAATGGATTCCCAAGGCAAGCCATAGAGACCGGGTGATTTGAACAGCCAGTCCTAAAACTAATCCTAAAATAAACAGGTATGACAAAACTGAAATATCCTCATTCAATCGCCATATATGATTCAATACATAGATTGAGGCCGAAAACAGCACCCACTGCCATTGCTGCATTTTGGGAAAATGGGCCAACAGGTAGCCTCGGGTAAGGATGTCCTCCGCAATGGAAGGAAAGAAAGTCATCAATAAAACCAATGGTAGTTGATCAAGAAAAAATTCTGCATTCTTGACACTTACCAATTCTTCAAAAGAAAATTTAACTGACAGCACTATAGAAAAAGTAAATGCCGCAATTCCAACAAGTAATCCTAATGCCAGGTGATAACCCCATTTCCTTTTGAAGGAAAGTCCATAACCCTCCAGCTCTCTCCAGCCCTGCAATCTCGCTACTACAAAAGCTACCATTAAGAACCCAATCTTACACACAGCAGCAATCCAAAAGGCATCAAAAAACTCCGGGAAATGATAGATTACAAAAAGAACCAGGAAACCGAGGATAATCGAGCCGGCATTTTTCATTTGATCTGAGTCTAATTTTTTAGAAATGTAGGGTTCAGCTAATATAAAAAAATTATGAACTTATCAATTTGATTCCGTTCAAACTTCATATACTCAATCCAACACACTATTGCTTTTTATTTTATTGAAGCCAGGATTAGTTTCGCCGCCAATTAAACTTTATCGATGAGGCATTTCTTGTTTTTCCTGGCAGCTATTCTTTCGTTTTCAATAGTATTTTTATCCTGTTCCAAAGATGATGATCAAACACCCAGACTTCCTGAAATAGACCTTTTAACAATCAAAATAAATGATTTTAAATTCAGTGAAACCAACAATGTTTCAATTGATATAGAACATCCCGTCATTACAAATGGCCAACAGTCATTAGCTGGTTCAATTGATATTGTTATCCCTCATAATGCTTCAAGTCTCCAGCTTACGCCATTACAATCTAATTTCCAAAAAGATGGATATACCATATCACCGGCATTAGGTGTTGTAAAAGATTTTAGTAATGAAATTCTTTACACTATAAGCGCCAATGCAAATCCGCAAAAAAAGATTAGTTATAAAATAAAAGTCCAGAAAGCAATAGACAACACCCCTCTTTCCATTACGGGCTTTACATTCCTGAAGTCTGACAATAATCAATTCAACGAAGATGTTGTGGCTACAAAGATCATTCATGAAGAAGCAACCATTGGTGAAATCCATGTATTTGTGCCACTTGGAACAAACTTCACTAATCTTAAAGCAAAGATCAGCCATAACGGTGATGAGATAAGGTATACTCAAAATGCTTTTGAAGTACCTGGCAACAGTCCAAATGTTTATCCTTCCAATGGAATATCGATAGATTATACTTATCCTAAAGGTTTTTATATCGCCTTAAGAAGAGGCACTGAGGTAAAGACTTACAGCGTGTTGGTTGATATAAAAAACCCCATAAGGTTTGCTAATGATAATGTAAGCATATCCGGGATTCAATCAGGTCCAACCCAGACAATCAAAGTGGGAGAACTGGTGAACCAGGGGAACAGACCGATCACATTGAAAAACATACTTCATACAGAACATAATCCTGTGGGAACAAATCTTAGAAGTTTTGCGACCATACCTTCAGGAGGATTATTACCTGGAAATAAGGTTGATATTCTAACAACCCTGACAGAAGGATTTTTCTTTCCTGGAACCTTCCAGGTGAAAGCCAGTTACATGCCTTCATTTTTCCAGCAGCCGGAAATGCAAACTTCACTGGAACCGTCTGTATTTAATTTAAGTGTTGAATTGAAGTAGCATAACGATTATGGATACTCTTAACTTTTCATTGAGGTTACCATAGCATGGCCTTATGAATCAAGGGGCATAATCAAATATTATGCATCCCTTCAAATTTATTGCAATTACCACGATGATTGTAGTATTCTCAGCATGCCAGAATCACTCCACCGAACAGCATGAGGATTTCTTTAGTGATACTACTCAACTAAATGAAAATGAAAAAGCCAGGCTTGTAAAGACTGCTTTCCTGAAAACTAAGGTCAAAGATGTCGAAGAAAGTACTCATGAGATTACAAAGCTTTCGGAGCAATATGGTGGAATGGTTTATACTCAATCGATTCAATTCGACGAGGAAGACAGTAAAGAATTCATTGTATCCAGTGATTCAATGATCACTTACAAATCATACAGGCCAACTGCTGACTTACTGGTCCGGATCCCTAGTGAAAAACTACATTCATTCTTATATGAGACATCTAAGCTTGGATATAATACCGAGAAAAGTTCACTAACCATAGAAGACAAGAGCCTAATCTACCTGGAACACAAACTGAAGCAAGAAAACAGGAATAGCTTGCCTATAAAGACTGGCACCATCAATACCATCAGGATAAAAGATGAATCAACAGATCATTCAATAGCTAATATGCTGATTGATGCTGATGTTTCCTACAGTGTTGTAAATATTGAACTCTTTCAGAATTCCATTGTGAGAAAGGAAACGATCAGCAATTACCATATCGAAAAATATAATCTTCCCTTCTCTGTTCGCTTTTCAAATGCACTACACAACGGAATTGATATATTCCGGACCCTCATTCTTTTTCTCGCAAATCTATGGACCATCATATTGATTGGAATATTGGTTTTTCTTGGTTGGAAGTATTATAAAAGACGGTTAATAGTAGTAACTGAATAATAACCTATTCGGTACAATAATTTCTTATTGCCAATCACAATATTATTATTAAATTTAATTCATACCCCTTCCCATATTCATCAACCTTATCTAACAGCTATGGGAATTTCATTTCTACAAAAACTTTCTGCAATTGCAGGCTTAATCATCATTTTCACTATTTACAATCCCCTGTATGCACAACCTATAAAATAATGGGAAAAAAGCATCAACGGCAATCCCAACGAAATGGCAATTGATAATTGGGGAAATATTATAATAAGTGGAAACAGAGGTAACGATCCATATTCGATTATTTCAGCAAAGTTCAATCCCCAGGGGCAAATATTATGGGAAAGGAAATTTGAAGGTCAACCCGGTTCATTAAGTTCTCCGGAAGCCATTGCTACCGATGACATGGGAAATGTTTATGTAGTTGGATTTACTGACAATCTTCCCAATGGAGAGTCCGACCAACAATACATAACCCTTAAATACAGTCCTACAGGAACATTACTTTGGGCTAAAACTTACGACAATCCAAGAAGTAGCTATTTTATGGACGTAGCACATGCAGTTGCCGTAGACAAAAACTATAATGTATATGTAACCGGCGAAAGTGAGGGAGCTATAACAATAAAATACGGTGAAAATGGAGATGTACTATGGGAAAAACAATTTGGTAGTTCAAGTTACGGAGAAAACATACTGGTAGATAATTCAGGGAATATTGTAGCACTGATTTCTACCTCAATTCAGCAAGGATTGAATTATGATGTGGTCAAATACGACCCGCAGGGAAATTTACTTTGGAATAGTACTTTTAAAGGTCTTGGATGCATAGTTTGCTTCAACAAGTTAATAGATGCTGACAGCAACGGAAACATTTATGCAGCAGGTGAAAATGGCTTGTATAAATTTAATTCTAATGGCACATTGCAATGGATTTTCAGTAACCCGACAATTCCGTTCACTACTGTTGTCCAGGTAAATGATCGTAGCAATATTTTTATAATGGTTGGGAAATCAAATAACCAGGATTTAAGACAAATTATCAATGCTGAAGTAAATGCATCTGGCAACATGATATGGTCAGATACAATTAATCATAACGACCGATCATTAAGGGAAGTAGATGCATATTTTGACAAACAAGGAAACTCATATTTCACAGCAAACTTATTTACTTCCGATCCAGACCTAAGTAAAAATATTCTCGTCAAATACGATTCATCGGGAAAAAAAATATGGCTGCAGGAGTTCAACTCTATGCAATTTGTAAGATTCACAGCGAATTCTTTATCGGTTGATCCTTCAAATAATATCTATTTGTTCGGCGGCACAAAAGATACTTCATCCAAATCTTCCATGCTTTTGATCAAGTACAAACAAATCTTCCAACAATACGGCGTCTGCTGCTTTGATAATGGCAATGGTTCTCAACTTGTATGCGGAAAGAATGTTACACCTCTCAATTGTGCTTCCAGCGGAAAAAATGCATTCTTTGTTGGATATGTTGATGACTGCAAAACGCTCGACACAATGAATGTATGCTATCCTCAACCTTCTTCCATAAATCTTGAGGCAAAATACAATGATGCCAATTCATCTGTGCAACTACAATGGGATCATTCTGCAAATACAAATGGCTATTATATTCAAAGAAGTACTGATGGAAAAAACTTCAAAACGATTGCATTTGTAGAATCAAAAAATACTTTACTGACATATAAGGACCCTTACCCTGAAATGCAGAATTACTATAAGCTTACCTGGTTTGAGCCGACAAGATTCGAAAGTAAAGAAAGATTGGTGGTGATTTCAGACAAAACCAAACTCATGGTATATCCAAATCCAGCAATTAATTCAATAAGGATCGTTCACAGAGAAATGGAACTACAACCTTCCACCATCTGGATCCTGGATGAAATGGGCAGGGTAAAATACACTCAAAAAATACCGGCAGGAAAAACCCAGGAAATATCAGTAAAACAATTGCCTCCGGGAACTTATTTCATTAAAGCAGTTATTGGTAATAGATCATTGAAACAAATATTCATCAAGCGATAATCATATCATGAAACTTGCGCTTGCTATTATTTTTGCAGTAATGATATCCTGCAAAAAAGAAAGTATTGAAACAGGGTACATACTTAAAGAGCAACTGGTAACTTCCTTACCCAATATCAATGGATTTATCAGTTGCTCACCTAAAGAACCGGGGACAGGTCAAAATCCTGTCATAATATTCTTTCATGGAGCCGGACAATATGGCGACAAGAATGAGGATCTTAAAAAATTATGGCTTGAGTCAATACCTTACCTGGTTCAACAAAATTTACTTCCTTCAGGCTTTGCCATTAGCAATAGCAGGTATGCCTTCAATATCATAGCTCCGCAATTCAACATCAAACCATCACCCGCCGAAATAGATGCATTTCTTAACCTTAGCTTGCCTCAGTATTCTTATGACCCAAAAAGAATTTACCTGGTAGGTATGAGTGATGGTAGTGAGATCTGTATTGAATATGCAGCTTACACTAATAGAAGCATAGCAGCAATCGTTGCCATGTCGGGCGTTCCACGATATGGTGACCTGAATTTCATAAGCCAGTCAATAGCTGATAAAAATATTCCGATTTGGTTCTTTCATAATGAAGGTGACGAGGTTCGCGATATTTCACTTACTGAAGATTTTATTAAGCGAATCAATAGATTTGAACCAGTTCATCCTCCAATATTTACCAAACTGGAATCCTTTGGAATGTATGGTCATGATTCATGGAGCAGAGCATCGGATCCACGCTTTAAAGAAAATGGAATTAATATTTACGAATGGATGCTGAGATACTTATCCAATTAAAAATGGACATTTCGGAAACAACCTCTTTTTTGTCTTAAACTACCTCTTCACTTATTATCTTAATGATTCAAATTTGATGTAGAAATAAAATTATATGAGAAGGTTTATTGTGCTATCATTTTTAACACTCGATGGAATTATGCAGGCACCGGGTGGACCTGAAGAAGACCCTTCAAATGGTTTTACCTATGGCGGCTGGACTGCACCATTTGATGATGAAGAAGCAGGAAACATCATGCAAAAATTTTTAGAACCGGCAGATTTATTGCTCGGCAGGAAAACCTTTGATATCTGGGAAAACTATTGGCCTTCACATGCTTCGTTCTGGCCAGGAATCAACGAGGTTAAAAAATATGTTCTTTCCACTACGAGAAATTCATCAGAATGGAACAATTGCTCTTTTCTTAACAACCTGGAAAATATTCTGGAACTTCACAACTCAAGCGGTTCGGATATAAAAATCTGGGGCAGCAGCCAACTTGTTCACCTCCTCTTGAAACACGGCCTGGTGGATGAATTCTGGCTAATGATACATCCTGTAATCTTAGGAAAAGGCAAAAGACTTTTTGCTGAAAATGCTCTTCCTAAAACATATAAACTAATGGAAAGTCATACTACTTCCATGGGCGTGATCATTGCGAATTATCACAGACAGGGTGGTATTATTACAGGAAGAGTTGGGGGATGATCCTATCACCTTCCCCCAACAACATTCTGATAAAAATCAAGAATCTTTTTCCTCAGCACAAAGTCATACCTCGAAGATATCAACGCAATATTTGCACGATCAAGATTTGTTTTTGCAATGATATAATCCACCGTTGTTCCAACACCTGCTGTCAACCTTGCCTCTGCAGCCTGGAAGGAAGTCTTATAAGCTGAAACCTGTTCTGCCAGCGCCTTATATCGATCATAGGCATTGGTCATATTCAAATGCGCCTGCTCAATTTGCTGCCTCAACTTTACCCTGGTATTTTCTTCTTCCAAAGTTGTACGCCTTACTTCTATATCTGCAAGCTTCACATTATTTCTAAATCTGAAATTGCTGAACAAGGGTATACTTAACCCGAGGTTCAAAGTATAGAAAATATTATTACTGAGCTGTTCCTTGTATGGAATCTTTCCCAGTGAATTCGCTGCCACACTTGAATAATTGGTCTGCATATTTCCTCCGAGTGATAGTACCGGAAACATATTTCCACGAGCAGCTTTCAGCGCATACTGGGAACTCTTTCTGCGAAGTTCCACGGCCTTCACCAAGGAAAATTGTTTCAATGCTGTCTCATACACTTCAACACTGCTGGCACCATATGCTGTCAAAAACTCCTCCGCATTCATTCTCTCCAGGCTCATTGACCTATCATATGGTATGTTCATCAATTGAGCCAGGGAAAGTTTCGCTGTTTCAAGTGTGTTGCGAAGATTCAGAATGTTCAATTCATCATTCATCAACTGGCCTTTTACATCTGAAACCTGCGAAGGACTGATCGCACCTTTCTGATCAAGCACCTGCAACCTGTTCAGTTGCTCGGTGCTTACATCTTTTTGTTTGATAGCTGCATTCAATAGATCTTCCGTATTCAGCACCTGCAAATACGCTAGCATAACATTCAAAACAAGATTGTCTTTTGCCTGCTGCAATTCCATACGGGATGCTTCATAACCATTTGCATATTGCCGTACCGTATTCTGCAATCTCATCCCATTAAACAATACCACACCTGTACTCAATCCATATCCTGCAAAGTTCACGGTCTGGTTAACGAACTGGTTAGTGAACGGATCAATACTTCTTCCCTGGTTGATACCGTGATTCAGGTTTACACCAAGATCCGGCAACAGGTTAGCACGTGATTGCTTTAAGTATACCTGCGATTGCTCTGCCAGTAAAACATTTTGCCTTACTTCAATATTCTTCGCCAAAGCAGTGTCAATGGCAGATTGCAAACTATAGTGAGATTGTGCTGTTACTCCCATCTGTAACATCATCATAGTAACAGCACTGATAAAAAACTTCTTCATGTAAGTTGGGTTATTCTGTTCTTAAATTCTTCACTGGATTTGATAAAGCCGCACGTATTGCCTGGTATCCTACCGTTATCAATGCAATCGCTATAGAAACAATTCCTGCAACCGCAAAAACCCACCATTCAACTGTTACCCTGTATTCAAAATCCTTTAGCCATTCATTCATCGCCCACCATGAAATAGGTGTTGCAATAACAAGGGAGATAAAAACAAGCTTCAGGAAGTCTTTCGACAGAAGCGTCGTAATATTATTCACAGATGCACCCAGTACTCTACGTACACCGATCTCCTTGATCCTGTTCTGAGCCATATATGCAGCAAGTCCAAATAATCCAAGGCAGGAAATGAAGATGGTCAATCCGGCAAACAAAGCAGCAAGCTGACCTGTTCTCTTCTGACTGTCGAACTTCTTGGCATAAGACTCATCCGCAAAATTGTATTCAAAAGGATATTGAGGATTATATTTTTTGAATATATTCTCTGCAAGTGCAAGGCTTTCCTTGGTTGACTTAGAAGGACTCAATTTAAAATGCATCACATTGAACCAGGCAGATGGACCATTCACCATCAGCTTTTCAATTTTCTGGAATGGAGATTCAAAAATGAAATCTTTTAGTACACCAACAACAACCCATGCACGTCCGTTTCCTTCTCTCACCAACTGACCTATTGGATTCTTAAAACCCATTGCTTTCACTGCAGTTTCATTCAGCAACAAGGCAGTTGAATCACCTGGATGTAAATTGATATCAATATCACGTCCTTCAACAAGTTTTACACCCATTGTCTTTACGAAATCAGCATCGGAAGCCATCCTGATAAAATCCTGCTTCTCATCTTCCTTGGTGCTTCCTTCCCAACTGAATCCCCAGCTATCACTCCAGCGCTGTGTAATTGGACTCATTGATTTAGTAACAGCAACTGCAGCACCGCTACTGATCAATTCATTCTTAATGGCATTATAGTTCTTATCCATATCACCACGAAGGAACATATATACAAGCTGGCTTCTGTCGTATCCCGCATCCCGATTCTGCGCATGATTGATCTGCCTTGTAATGATGATTGTACAGATGATCAGGATGATGGCGAAAGTAAATTGTATTACAACCAAAACTTTACGTGGGGTAACCAATGCATGGGCTGCTTTAAAAGTTCCTTTTAAAACTTTTACAGGTTTATAAGACGATAAGAAGAATGCGGGATAACTTCCAGCTATCAATCCAGTCAGCACAACAAATAATAAACCATAGCCCCAAAACGCCGGATTGTTGTATGGAATGGAAAGCTGCTTATTAAATAATGTACTGAATGATGGAAGACTTAGCTGAACAATTACCAAAGAAAGAATTCCCGCCAGCAATGCTACTAATATGGACTCTCCAAGGAACTGCCCTACCAGCAAGGATTTGGGAGCACCTACCACTTTTCGGATGCCTACTTCCTTTGCACGTTTTTCACTCCTGGCCGTACTAAGGTTCATGAAATTGATACATGCTATCAACAAAATGAATGCAGCAATGATCGCAAATAATCTCACCAGTTCAATTCTTCCACCTACGTACTGACCATTCACAGATTTATTATATAACCATGCATCACCAAACAGGTAAGTAAATACTTCAGTGGTTGATCCTTCGTCATGATCCTTTGTTACATTCTTGATCTTTTGATTAAAAGTTTCCTGTGAAACATTTGGCTTCAACAAAACATATGACTTTACAGAATTATTTCCCCAGCTGCTATCTGCCCAATCCAGTTTATTCATGTAAGTCCAGGGAACGAGGTAATCAAATTCAAAAATTGTATTGGAAGGAAGATCTTTCATGACACCGGTTACAGTGAAATGATCATTGCTATCAATCCTCACAATCTTTCCCATGGCATCTTCTGTACCGAAAAGTTTCCTGGCAAATTTTTCAGTAACCACGATGTTATTAACACCATTTAAAACATCTTTGGGTGAACCTTTAATTAAGGGAAAAGAAAACAAATGAAAGAACCCTGTATCAGTAAACATTCCTGAGGCAATCAATCTTGTATCCTTGTAATTGAAAAGAAAATTGGCGGAATTTGTACGCACTACATCTTCAACTTCAGGATAATCATTTTTGATAGTTGGCGCCAGGATATTTGGTGTAGTGTTCCATGCCCAGAGTTCACCATTGAACCTGTCACGGTTATTCAAAGTATACAATCGGTCACCCTTTTCATGGAACCTGTCGTGACTGATCTCATTTTGAATCCATATCATGATCAGAATGGCACTGGCCATACCGATTGCAAGACCTGATATATTTATGATAGAAAACGCTTTCTGACGAAGCAGGTTTCTAATAGCAATTTTTATGTAATTACTGAACATCGCTCTGATGATTTAATTTGATCGTTTTGGTTTATGGGAAATTCAACTGCATCATTTGTGATAACGGTCCTTCAGTATTGGATGGCTTTACAACCTCATCCTCTGCAAAGCATTCACAAAGCCTGTCAGGGCTTTCAAGATTGTTGCGAAGGGTTTCAAAACGGAATCCTGTTACGAGACTTCCTATTACCAGGAGCCCGCTTAACAGCGCAGTTGAGATTCCGATGAGTTTGATGATTTTCTGAAACATGAGTTTCTTTTTTATACTGAAGGTTTTTATTTCGTCACACAAGTATGTTCTCCAAAACAGCCTGCCCATCGAGCATACGAACAATGCGGTGACTGTATCTTGCATCATGTTCTGAGTGTGTTACCATCACGATGGTTGTTCCCTGTTCATTGAGGTCAGTCAGCAATTGCATTACTTCATTACCATTGGAAGAATCAAGATTTCCTGTAGGTTCATCGGCAAGGATCAGCTTCGGCCTGTTCACCACCGCTCTTGCTACGGCAACACGCTGCTGCTGACCACCGGATAATTGTTGAGGGAAGTGATTTCTCCTGTGCATGATCTGCATCTTATCCAGCACTTCTTCTACCCTGCTCTTCCGCTCTGCTGCAGATACACCCAGGTAGATCAGCGGAAGCTCAACATTTTCATAAACAGTCAGCTCATCGATCAGGTTAAAGCTCTGGAAAACAAAGCCTATATTGCGTTTGCGGAGATCAGCTCTTTTTCTTTCATTGAAATCGGCTATCTCTGTTCCGTTAAACTGGAAAGATCCGCTGTCTGGTTCATCGAGCAATCCGAGAATATTTAATAAGGTTGATTTACCACATCCGGAGGGACCCATCACCGCTACAAATTCTCCTTCCTGTACTTCAAGGTTTAACTTATTCAGCGCTACGGTTTCTACATCCTGTGTGCGATAGATTTTTTCGAGGTTCTTGATCTTGATCATATTGATAAGTTGAATGTTTAATAGTTATTGATTAATGATGAGTTCCTGCATGTTTGTATAATTCTCATAGCTTGAGGTCACTACTTTATCACCGGGTTCCAATCCACTGATCACTTCATAGTAATCCTGGTTCTGACGACCTAACTTCACATCTACTTTATAGGCTTTCTTTCCATCGCCGCTAACCTTATAAACCCAGTTTCCACCTGATTGCTGGAAGAATCCTCCTTTGCTCAGCAACAATGCCTGGGTGGCATCGCTCAGTGCAAGTCGTACCTGCAATGTCTGACCGCGACGAATTCCTTCAGGCGCCTTATCTTCAAAGGTCAGGTCAACCTGGAAGCGACCATTATTCACCTGTGTGTATACTTTGGAAATTGTCATGGCATATTCCTTTCCTGAAATGGTGGCGATACTTTTCAGCCCGATAAATACACGGGAGATATAGTGTTCATCTACATCAGCACGAACTTTATACCCGCTGATGATATCGATCTGTCCGAGGCGCTCGCCTTTATTCTTACTCTGACCGATCTCAACATCCAGTGAAGTAAGTTGTCCGGATACCGGTGCACGTACGATCAGGTCATCCACTTTTTTACGCATCACATTCAATGCATTCTGAGATCCTTTGGCAGATTGAGTTGCCTGCTTTACCTGCTGCTCGTTTGAAATATTATCCTTGTTCACGATTTCCTCTGTAAGGTTCATGCGTGCAACCTGGTAGTTATAATTATTTTCTGCCTGCTTGAATTCCTGCAAACCGATCGCTTTTTGTTCGTAGAGATATTTATTGAGATCGTATACCCGCTTTGCTTCCTTGTATGCATTCTCCACATCAGTTTTCTGATTGAGTTTCTGCATGGTATTTTGCTGGGCTGCATTCTTCGCGATCTGCATTTGTGTCAGGAGATTGTACACTGCAGTCTGCTGATTCACCAGGCTCAATTCCAGGTCAGTGTTCGATAAACGAAGAATAGGCTGACCTTTTGTAACCATCGCTCCGTCTTCCACAAATTTTTCTTCCACTCTTCCACCCTCTACTGCATCAAGATAAATTGTGGTTTGAGGTAGCACGATACCATTTACCGGGATGGCTTCCTGGAAGACATCTTTCTTAACTTCACTGATAATGATGCGCTCTTTGTCAACATTTAATTTCGCACCACCGGTTCCTGAATAGATCAAATACGCAATCACCAAAACGATTGCAGAGATAACACCAAGGCTTATTAGTTTTTTGCCCGACCATTTTTTCTTTTCGATGACTCTGTCCACAGTTAAATTTTTAGCTACCAGAAATAATGGAATAGCGTACCAAAATTCAATACTGCTGATTTTCAATATTTTAGAAAAAACCGATCTAAGCAAACTGTTCGGTAACGGACAAACAGTGTTCGGTTTTGATACAGTGCATTTATATTGGTAGTTTCACCGCTGCTATTAATCCTTATAACCATGTCTTTAAAAAATGCTTCTATTCTTGTCGTTGACGATGATGTTGATGTACTCACCGCGGTCCGATTGCTACTCAAGCCGGAAGTAAAACAGATCATTACAGAAAAAAATCCTGAGAACCTTCAGCAGATCCTTTCCAGGCAGAATTTTGATGTGATCATGCTGGATATGAATTTCAAGAGTTCCATCAATACAGGGAATGAAGGCATTTTCTGGTTAAAGAAAATCAAGGAGCTGCGGTCAAAAGCTAAAGTGATCATGATCACGGCTTATGGAGATATAGATCTGGCCATCCGTTCATTGAAAGAAGGAGCGCATGATTTTATCGTGAAGCCATGGCATAATGATAAGCTGATGGCAACGATCAGGGAAGCAGTCAGGCAGAAAGAAACAAACGGATCATCCACACAACCTGATGCATCGATTTTCGACAGGGAATTACTTGGCGCATCGGGCGTTATGCAGGAAATATTTTTCAAGATCCAGAAAATCGCACCAACAGATGCGAACATTTTGATACTGGGAGAAAACGGAACAGGAAAAGAGTTGATCGCAAAAGCAATTCACCAGTTTTCACTTCGTGCAACTAAACCATTTGTAAAGGTTGATGTGGGAGCACTTACCGACTCCTTATTTGAAAGCGAATTATTCGGACACAGAAAGGGAGCATTTACCGATGCAAGAGAAGATCGTGCAGGAAGATTTGAGGCTGCCAACACAGGCACATTATTTTTGGATGAAATTGGAAATATATCGCTGCAGCAACAGGCGAAATTGCTGAGCGTTCTTGAAAACAGGAAAGTGATCAGGCTGGGAACCAATGAACCTATCCCTGTTGACATCAGGCTGATCTGCGCTACCAATATTCCATTGGCAGAATTGGCCAATGAAAAAAGATTCAGGAAGGATCTTGTTTATCGAATCAATACGGTGGAGATTGTAATACCTCCATTGAGGAAACGAGGTGATGATATTTTATTGCTGGCAAAACATTTTATCAATATTTACCAGTCAAAATACATGAAGCCAGCCATTGAACTCGAACGTTCTGCAAAAGAAAAACTGTTATCTTATCACTATCCCGGAAATGTTCGTGAACTTCAATATGCTATGGAAAGAGCGGTGATCATGGCTGAAGGAGAAGAACTGAGGGCATCAGATATCCTGTTCTCTCCTATTGAAGCGGTACCTGAGGAAGTTGAAGTGGCAGAACAATCCAATCTGAGTGCAGTAGAAAAAAACATGATCCTAAAAGTGATCGATAAGAATAATGGCAACATCTCCAAAGCCGCAAAAGAGCTGGGAATCACGCGTACTGCGCTTTACAGGAGATTGAGTAAATACGATATATGACTTCAAATACATCTTATAGAAGAATATTAGTACGCACTATCCTGTTATTTGTAACGCTTAGTACTGCATCTTTTCTTCTCGTGAAAGGATGGTATGGCTGGACGGCCTTGCTTGCACCATTTTTATTGTACCAGATGATCGAGTTTTTTCGATTTCAGAAAAAAACGCATGAGGAAGTCAGTGAGTTTCTGGAAGCTGTTCATTACCGTGATTTCTCGAGATATTTTGACGTGAAGCATGCATCGGCAGATATCCAACCGTTGCGACAGGGATTCAATGATATCAACTCAACAGTGAAAGTGATCAGCCAGGAAAAAGAAATGCAATATCAATACTTGCAGAAGATCCTTGAATTGGTTGATACAGGAATTCTGTCTTATGAGATTGAGTCTGGCAATGTGATCTGGATGAATGAAACGTTGAAGAAGATGCTTGAGCTGCCTTATATGAAGACCATTCATTCTTTACAAAAGCGATATCCTTCCCTGTATGAAGAAATAGAATCCATTGCTCCATCGGAAAGCAGGATCGTTACGATCCAATTAGAGAAGACGAATTTCAAGGCATTGCTTTCTGCATCTTCATTCCAGATCGACGATAAAAGATCCAAGCTGATCGCATTTCAGAATGTGAATGAAGCACTCGATGAAACCGAATCAAAAGCATGGCAGCGATTGTTAAGTGTGATGACACATGAGATCATGAATTCGGTGGCTCCTATTGCTTCTCTTGCAGAAACATTGAAGAACAGGCTGCAGATGGCCAGTGCTTCGCTGGAAGATGATGCAGTGGAAGATCTTGAATTAGGAATTGATACAATTAAACGAAGAAGTGAAGGCTTGTTGAAGTTTGCAGAAACTTATCGCAGCCTGAATAAGATCACCACGCTGAACCTTAAGAAAGTTTATGTAAGGGAATTATTTGCCAATCTTTATAACCTGATGCAGCCAACTTTTGAGCAGAAAGGTGTAGAACTTGAGATCATTTTGAAAAATCCTGAACTTACCATGCAGGCCGACCTCAACCTGATGGAACAAGTTTTCATTAACCTGTTGGTTAATGCACTGGAAGCTGTAAAGGAGAAGGAACACCCGAAGATTGTATTGTCGGCCGATATTACTTTAGACCGCCGCATCATCCTGAAAGTCGCTGATAATGGCCAGGGCATGCCACCTGAAGTGATGGACAAGATCTTCATTCCATTCTTCAGCACCCGGAAAAGCGGCAGTGGCATAGGTTTGAGCCTGTGCAAACAAATCGTGATGCTGCATAAGGGAACGATCCAGGTGCAGTCGATGGAAGGACAGGGCACGGCTTTCCAGATGCAGTTTAATTAATAGTTATATATTACTATTCCATTCCTGTTAACCTAAACATCGACTGCAATGCACAAGGCCATTACACTTTTCTGCATCCTTTTTCTTTCAACATTTATTCAGGCGCAGAACCGCGATATCAGTTACATGACTTCAGGCGGAAAATTACATCCGCTCCAAGCGATCATGGATATCAGGCATTATACATTGTCACTCGATGTAAATATTGATCAGGAATCCATTGCAGGATATAATAGTATCGACTTGGTCTTATCAAAACCCACGGACACTTTACTATTTGACCTGGTGAATTTCATGAAGGTTGATAAGATAAGCGTCGATAATAAAAACACCAGCTTTGTACAGGAAAATGATCAGATCATCATTTTATCAAAAGGAACATTTGCTGCAGGAAAGCACAGGGTAAAAATTGAATATGGCGGAAAGCCACCTGTGGCTGTAAGACCGCCATGGAAGGGCGGTTTCACCTGGACCAAAGATAAAAATGGTAATCCCTGGGTGGCAATCAATTGCCAACTAGAGGGCGGAAAAGTTTATTTCCCATGCAAGGATCATCCAAGTGATGAACCCAATGAAGGAGCAGACCTGATCATTACAGTTCCAACCGGGTTAACAGTAGCTGGTCCTGGATTATTGCAAAGTGTAAAAAAGAAAAACAACAAAACAAGTTTTCACTGGAAAACAAATTATACGATCAGTAATTACTGCATCCTGTTTAATGTTGGAAAGTATAAAATGGTGGAGAGGCCTTATACTACAATTGAAGGCAACAAAGTTCCCATGCAGTTTTATATTCTCAAACATGATGCAGCACATGCAGCAGAAGTACTTGACCTGAGAGAAAGAGATACGAGGATCCTCGAAAAATACTTTGGAGAATATCCATGGCCAAAAGAAAAGATCGGAATAGCGCAGGTACCAAATTCGGGCATGGAGCACCAGACCATGATCACCTATGGCGATCCATTCAATTACATAAAAGTTGGCGGACAGGATTATTCACCAAACCTGTATCATGAATTTGCGCATGAATGGTTTGCCAATAAAGTAACGAATAAAGATTGGGCGCATATGTGGATCCAGGAAGGAATCACCACCTATGCAGAAACTTTGGCATTCCGTGAACTTGCCGGAGAAAAAGCATATGATAGTATGGTGCTTGCCTTTAAAATGAATATCAAAAATCTAAAGCCCTTGGTACAGGGCGAAGAAGTTAATTCCGGTGATAACTACAATGGTGATATTTATTTCAAAGGCGCATATTTTATGCACACGCTCAGGTATGTGCTCGCCGACAGTATTTTCTTTCCAACCCTTAAAAAACTGACCACTGATCCCAATTACACGTATGATAATTTTGTCACAACGGATGATGTTGAACAATTATTCAGCAAGGAATCAGGAAAGAACCTGAAACCGCTGTTTGATTTTTATTTGCGAACAACCGACCGGATAGAGATCAATTGTAAACAAACCAGGAATCATGAATACAAAATTCATTCAACCAATACTCCCATGCCAATTCCTTTGGAAATCATGACCGATGCAGGTCTGATAAAAATTGTGTTGGACAAATCACCGGTATCTATAAAAAGTAAAACGACTCCGGTAATTGATGTGAATGGGAATTATTTTAAGAGGGTGGTGATGGAGTAAGCCTAAAAGCAAAAAAGCCTGCAAAATTGAATTTTACAGGCTTTTTTTGCGGACCGGACGGGACTCGAACCCGCGACCTCCGCCGTGACAGGGCGGCATTCTAACCAACTGAACTACCGATCCGTTGACCGTTTCGTCTCAAACGGGATGCAAAAATAGGGGTTGAAATCTAATTGCAAAAAAATCAGCTGTCTTTTTTTAAAAAAATTTTCTGGCGCAAGAATTTAAGCAGCACAATCCAAAGCAATTTCAATGAAATGGATCTGCATCTGCTGCGCAATTTTATTTTCACTCTCCTGTAAAACAGGAACATCCATATTCTCCTCTCCTTCGCCCTACGAACAATACGCTAACAAACTGGAAAAAGCTGACCTGAAAAATACTGCTCTCGGACAAAAATGGTTCAACGCTGCAGCTACCAGCAGATCCAATCCGGTTTCCATTACATTACCATTTTCCGAACAGGGTTATTTCGCTCCGGATAAACCAATGGCAACTGGTTACCGATTCACCATTCCGCGCGGACAAAAACTTTCCATTTCCATCAACACGATTCCGGATACCACGGCAACGATTCTATTCGCAGAATTATATAATGCATCGAATAACAAAAGAGTATCATTCCTCGACACCACTTACAAACTCGACTACCTTCCTAAAGAAACCATGGAACTGGTCCTATTGGTTCAACCACAATTACTGCAACCGGTTTCCTATACCATCACTTTTGCCATTGCACCTTCCCTCGCCTTTCCTGTAAAAGGTTTGAACAGCACGGCCATTGCGAGCGTATGGGGCGATGATCGCGATGCAGGTGCAAGAAGACATGAAGGGATCGACATCTTCGCAAAAAAAGGCACGCCAGTGCTTGCTGTGGACCATGGGATTGTTTCGCGCGTGAATGAAAATAACCTGGGCGGAAAAGTGGTATGGTTTCAACCTGAATCTCATAACGTAAGCGTGTACTATGCACACCTGGATTCGCAATTGGTTTCACCCGGACAAAAACTTAAACCGGGAGATGTGGTGGGACTAGTTGGCAATACCGGCAATGCACGCACCACTCCACCACATTTACATTTTGGGATCTATGCAACAGGAGGAGCCATCGATCCATATCATTTCATCAATACAAGAATTTCTGACATTCCTTCAATCAAAGATCCGCAGGATTTCCCGTTGCCTGTTTTCAGATCAACATCGACAATCAAAAATGTGATCAGTTCAAATGAACCTGTAGAGATCTGGGGAAACAGTAATGATTTTTTTAGAGTGGAAGACGTAAATGGTATACAACACCTGGTCAGCAAGAAACAACTGAAATTGGCTGAACCGCTGAACAGGCTTGCATTAGAGCCGCAGACAAAAATCTATTATTCAGCCGATTCATCTTCACCGGTGGTGAAAGTTGTAGATGAGAAGATCACAGCTCCTGTAATTGCAACCAAAGAAAATTATATGCTGATCAAAAATGAGATCATTGAAGGATGGATCAGTAAACCGGGTAGGTAACTCCTTCCAATGCAAGTAAGGTATCAGAAAAAACTTCCCTTGCTTCCTGTTGAAAGATCTCCAGCTTTTCATACTTGGAAGAAAAATGACCGATCAGCAAACGCTTCACATTTGCCTGGTATGCTATGCGTGCAGCCTGGTGCGTGGTAGAATGAAATCTTGCAGCAGCCCTTCCATCCATTTCTTTTAAATAAGTTGTTTCATGGTAGAGAAGATCTACATCTTTTACTTTTGAAATCAATTCTTCATCATAGATCGTATCAGCTGAATATGCATAGGAACGAGGCCTTGGAGCAGGTTCTGTAACCGACGAGTTCAATACAAGTTTTCCATCGGTTGAAATATAATCAGCACCTGTTTTCAATTCATCAAAAAAAGTTGCGGGGATTCCGCTTGAAATGGCTTTTTCAGGATTGACCCTTCGTGGCTGACGAATCTCTTCAAATTTAAATCCCCAGCAGGGAATGCGGTGTTTGGTAGCAAAACAGGAAACCCTTGAACGTTCCGTTCTAACCAGCTCACCTTCTTTTTCTATCGCATGAAAGATGAGCGGGTAATTAAGAATAGCATTCGCTGCTTTTAATTGCAACAGGATGATTTGTTCAAGTTCTGCAGGAGCGAAAATATGCAGTTCCTGTTCGCGGCTTAGCAGACCCATGCTGTTGACCAGTCCCGGTAATCCGAAATAATGATCGCCGTGCAGATGAGAGATGAAAATATAGTTGATCCTGCCCCACCTGATCTTATATTTCGAGAGTTGAACCTGTGTGCCTTCGCCACAATCAACCAGGAACAACTGGTCATCCATCGTCACAACCTGTGAAGTTGGATGCCTGTCGAAGGCCGGTAAGGCTGAATTGTTTCCCAGGATGGTTACTCCGAACATAAGGTAAGCGTGGTTAAGGCCTGCTCAAGATAAAGAATCAGTGTTGTTTTATGAAATGAAAATGGATAGCTGCAAATGCAAATGGCCGCTCCAAGAAAGGAGCGGCCATTTGTCCAGTTAAAAAATCGCCTGTAATGAGCAGGCTATACACATAGTTTAATCTCTGTCTCCAAGATATGTGAACTTCTCGTGGAAGTAAGTTCTAGGTGCAAATGGAGTAACGTTACTCTGTGTCATGATGTATTTTACATCGATTGATTCAACAGATCCATCAGCTTTGAAAGTGATCTTGTTAACTCCCGTTGGATCAATAACACCTGATCTTTTATTACCTCCGGATTCTTGTCCGTAGTAGTTAGATACTTCAGTAATGTTACCTGCTTCATCAAAGAAAAAGATTGGAGAAAAGCTTCCATAAGCTGAAGCAGAAGTTCCGCTTAAAATTGGATGGTAAGCACCTACAGTATATACAGCTGAAGATGGGTTACTCAAATACACTGAATTACCAGTATAGGTGATCAATTCCATATCCAAAGGATATCTACCTGTAAGTGAAGCAGAAGTTACATCAACCATAGGAGACAATGCTTCCATTTTATACACACCGTCGTATTGGTTTCTTGCACCAAAGCTATATACGGCGTTACCAAAATTACCACTGATAATTCCTGTAGTAGCAGAAGTTATCTTCAATGGAAGTGCATAGTTAACACCAAAATCAAAGTTTGCAGTACGTGTAACCTTGATTTCCGCTGTAGTTTTTCTTGTGCCTTTCTTAATTACAACACTTGTTGGAAACTCAACGATTCCATCTGCTGGAACTTCATAATCAGTTCCATTTTGTGTATTGAAAAGATCAAGGGTTGCCTGATCTAATGCAATATTTACAGTAATATCCTGAGGAGCACTGTTTGCGCCAGAATAGGCTACGTTCAAATTGAACTTAACTTCCTGGCCTTCTTCCATCTTTCCTAAATCAATTGAAAATCTTGGATATTTAGAAGTTGAACTCGCTACATTATCTCCTGTGTTTGCGAATTCCACAATGTTGCCGACCGTGTCTTCGTCGTGTACGCCATCTGCTTTCTTCAGGCAGGAGGTAAAACCTACCAGCATGAAAAAGAAGGCTATTGTTTTATTTGATAGATATTTCATAACTCTCTAATAATTTAAATTATTTAGCCCAGAAAATATTGCTGGTAAATACGTTGATGTCTTTTGGAACATTGCTTGAGTTGTAAGAACCTTCAGTGGAAGGATACAATACCCTTGCAGGAAGCCTGTCAGGGCGGGTTGATTCAGACACTGAAGAAGCAAATGTTTGTGTTGCAGTAGCACCTGCAGTACTGATGATTCTTGGATATCCGGTACGACGGTATTCATTCCATGCTTCATCTGCATTTACCATGTTTAGCGCAATGTATTTCTGAGTAATAATAGCTTCGATCTTTTGCTCATCGCTGGCTGCCTCGTCGAAATTAACCAGGTAGCTATCTTCATTATCTGCAAGGTAATCAGCAAATGCAGTGTTGATAGTGGCTTCTGGAATTGCAACCATATCTTCTTTCATCAGAAGGTAACCAAAAGATGCTTTGATACCATTCTCAAACAATGACTTTGCATCACCAGTGATCAGACCTTCAACAACAGCTTCAGCTTGCAGGAAATAACTTTCTGCTGCAGTAATGATTGGCATTGAAGCGGTCGGGCCTTTCAATACACCAGTAGTTGCACCGGCAGTTTTACCATCACGATTTGTACTTGGATACCAGAAGCTACCAGAAGGACTTGACACTACGTTGTTACCTTCATTTCCCAAACGGTTTGTACCGGTTGAAGGATACTGATAATAAATAGCAGAGGCTCTATCAGGATCTGTAAGTTTGGTTCCATTGTAGAATGACATTACAAAAGTATTTGGCATCCATGCTTTGTTACCATCTGAACCTGTATTAGAAAAACCCCAGGTGCTCCACTTAGGATTCTGCCTGTTATTATCCCTTACATATCCTGGGTTAACCATTGCATTGGTAGTAAGGAAACCAGCCGGATCAAAAGTTACAGTACTGAAATCGATCTTGTCTTTCGCACGGTTGATGATACGCAGTTTCAAAGTGTTTGCAAATTGAATCCACTTGGTCATATTGCCTTTGAACATAACATCTTTACTGCCAATTTCCTGAAGACCTACTGCAGTTTCGGATGCATGGATAGTTGCAATTGCCATATCCAATTGTACAACCAGATCCTTATAGATATCTTCTGCCTTGTCATACTTAGGAGTCAATTCCTTAGCACCCTGAAGAGCTTCAGAATAAGGAACATCATTGTAAGTATCAACCAGCAACTGGAAACCATGTGCTTTCATGATACGAGCAACTGCATTGTAATAACCCTGTGCAGCATCTCCTTCAGTATAATTCAGGATTGCCTGGTAATCTTCGAGGTTATCATATGTAGTTGACCATCTTCCTGAGAAATCACTTGCAGAAAAGTTATAGGTAATGGAAGTACCAAAACCACCATATCCACCTGCATTGGCCATATAACCTACCAATTGTGCACCCATGGAGTTGAATCCATTAACATTGGATGCAGTTCCTGTCAAAGCCTGTGGCAGGATCAGGGCAGCGGTTGAAGACGTTGCCTGGTTGGGGTTATCATTGATATCAAGGTATTTTTTGCAGGAGCTAAACATCGTTAACATTCCGGCAAATACCAGTAAACTTATTTTTTTCATGATGAATCAAAATTTTATTGTCCTACTCTCTTACTCTTTCACAAAGTCGGAACAATGTCTTTTAATGGTTGATTAGAATCTGAATGTTACAGTACCACCATAGTACCTGGCAGGAGGAGTCTGACCGATACCAGTCAATCCAATACCATTACTATCATTACCAGCATCACTGTATTCAGGATCAGTATAGTAGTTATCTTTAGCCATGAACAGCAACAGGTTTCTTCCCTGAACACTGATCCTCATGCCTTTTACTACTTTATTGCTTCCAAATAATTTTGCAACTGGAACATCATAAGCGATAGACATTTCTCTCAACTTCCAGAAATCACCAGAGGTTACATAGTTTGAAGTAACATCCCTGTTGATACCATCAGACCAGAAACCGTTGTTACCACCACCATTCTTTACAGTAATATTGGTGTTCTCAACGTACTTGCTTCCATCCCAGTATACTGAGTTAGGGAAAACAAATCTTTCACGGTTGTACAATGCAGTTCTGTAACCGGTACCAGACCAGTCCATTTCACCACCCATTGCATGGTATGTCTGATATCCACCACGGTATTCCCACAACATAGAGAAGGAGAAATTCTTCCATGAAACATTAGTATTGAAACCAAGTTTGTGTTTTGCTACAGCAGTACCCAAAACTGAAATGGTATCAGATTTAGTTGGAAGACCATCTGCTGGGTTAATGATCACACGACCCTGAGGATCACGCTTATAATCATATCCCATGATCACTGGAAAAGCCATTCCAGCAACTGCATAAGAACCTGATGTATTACCATAAGTTGCTAATGAAAGTCTTGGAAGATCAGCGCTGATTGAGTTTACAGTATTGTCAAGGTAGGTATAGTTACCACCTACAGTAACTTCCCAATCTCTAGTTCTTACAGGAACTACATTCAATACAGCTTCAAAACCTTTACTCTGAGTCTGACCGGTATTGGTCAACAGGCTTGAGAAACCAGTTGAGTTTGATACACTGGTACGAACAGTCTGGTTGTCAGTTTTGGTATTGAAATAAGTAAATGTTGTATTGATTCTTTCATTGAACAATCCTAAATCAAATCCTACTTCATAACCCTTGGTAATTTCTGGTTTCAAATCTGGTGATACCAGCAGGTTATCTACTGTATATCCAGGAGCTGAACCATAAGGGAAACCATAGGCATTAGAAGAGAAGGTTGGGAGGAGCTGGTAAGCACCCCAGTTACCTGGAAGGTTTACCTGGCCTACTTTAGACCATCCACCTCGGATTTTCAGATTGCTGATGATGTTGCTGTTCCTCACCGCATCAAATGCCTCACTAACAACTAATGATGCATCTACTGCAGGGTAGAAGAATGATCTGTTCTCAGGAGCTAGAATAGATACCCAGTCATTCCTCAATGATCCATTGATATAGAAGAATTTCTTATAACCGAAAGTAGCTTTACCATATGCACCAACCTGGCGTGCTTTGTAAATTGCAGCACTCACACTTGGAGTACCTACACCATTCGATACGTTGTAAAGATTTGGCACAACAAGACCATTAGCAGTAATGCCCATGTTCTTTCCTTCATTTTGGTTGAACTGTGCACCTCCGATCAAACGAACGTCAAAGTCACCAAATGTTTTGTTGTAATCAGCAAAGAGGTCAGTCAGCAAGTTGGTAGTATAACCTGAACTTTCAGAAACTGATCCTGGTATATCTGATTTAGAACTTGCTTCTGTGTGCTTGGAATATTCAGAGTAAATAAATTCACCCACAGTATTCTGTGATGAAGTATTCCTTGTAGCAATACCCTGGCGGGCAACGAGGTCAAGTCCTTTAATTGGAGTGAATCTTAATTCAATGTTTCCAACCAAATAATCATTTCTTGTTGTTGAACGATAGTTGTCAGCAGTGAAGTAAGGGTTCTGATACCATGGGTTATAGAAACCAATTGGGTTTGCAAATGGATCAGTTCTCCAGTTTTTGTAACGGGTAATATCAACCCATGATGGCATGTTCAGCATATTTGCATACATACTACCAGTTTGAGAAGTGATATTATACCTGTTCTGAGTATAAGAAGTGTTATAAGTAAGGAGGATTTTGCTACCTACCTTTCTTGTACCATTTACACGTAATACAGTTCTGTTAAATTTATCACCAGGAGTTGTTCCTTTAACAGTAGTGTACTGTCCGGAAACATAGAAAGTAGAAATATCATCACCACTGCTTACAGAGAAGTCAGTTTGGTTCTGAATACCGGTTTCCCAGAATTTTTTGTGACCAGGATTATATGCATAGATAGCAGAATCCTGGGTTCCATCTTCCAATGGAGACCCTAATGGACGCTTGGTTCCATCATATTCAGGACCATAAGACTGGTTTTCCAGGTAAGAGAAGTTTGGATTACCAAACTCATCAGCGCTGTAACCATATCCTCCACCACCAAACTTAGTCTGGAATTTAGGGAAGAATGCAGTTTGCTGCAAAGTAGTTGTGTTTGACACAGTCACTGAAGTGACACCTTTTCTACCTTTCTTGGTTGTTACAATCACCGCACCATTTGATGCCTGTGATCCATAAAGTGCAGCAGCACCACCACCATTCAGGATAGTTACGTTTTCAACATCTTCCGGGTTCAGGTTACCCAACACTTCATTTGGAACGATTACGTTATCCAAAACTACCAGTGCCTGGTTTTGACCAGTCAGGGAACGCTGACCACGAAGGATCAAACGATAGTTAGGGTTTACACCACCACCAGTTGCGTTGATCTGCAAACCGGCAACCTTACCCTGCAAACCTCCGGCAATACTTACTGCCTTACCGGCAACAAGCTCTTCTGCCTTCACTACAGTAGTAGCAGTACCAATTTCTTTTCTTTTTGCTTTGAAACCACCCGCAGTTACAACAACCTCTTCCAACACTTTGTCAGATTGCTCAACTTTGATGTTCAATGCATCACTGTCTCCAACAGTGATCTGCGTGGTCTTAAGATCTGTACCGGAAATCACCAGCACATCTCCTTTCTTAACTGAGAGGGAAAATTGACCGTTCTGGTCAGCAGAGGTTCCTTTTGCCCCACCCTTCACCGTAACTGTAGCGAAGGGAACCGGGTTACCCTGACTGTCGGTCACCTTACCAGTGACAGTCCTGGCTTGCCCGAAGGTTAAGGCACATGTGAATATGCCCACCGTAAGCAGTGATAAGATTTTTCTCATGTTCAAATTAAATTTTAGGTCGGGTAAATATAATTACCAATTCAACCATTCAGATACATGAGGAAAAACCCTTATCTATTGAAAAACAATTATCTGTAATTAGTATAAAGCATAAAATGCTGTTTATCAACAGCTGTTATGGTAAGATCTTATCAAGTTTAGGAACACATTATTTTTAAAAAAATGTTTAAAGTTTTAACATTTTGTACAAAAAACGTTAAACATTAATGAATTTTATCATACAATCCCAGCTGTTTTTCGCCCTCACTATTCATCATTCCCCTATACATTCCGGCACTGTTGAAGACCATCGAAAAGTTACCTTTTCCGTCCACCGCGATCATTCCTCCCTCCCCTTTCATCTCTACTAACTTATTCATTACCACCTCTTCACAAGCTTCCTGGATACTTAATCCCTTATATTCCATCAAACAGCTTACATCATGCGCAGCCACTGCTTTGATGAAGATCTCACCATGGCCCGTGCAGGAAATGGCTGCTGTCTTATTGTTTGCATAGGTTCCTGCTCCAATAACAGGTGAATCACCTATTCTTCCATATCTCTTGTTGGTCATTCCTCCGGTAGAAGTTGCTGCTGCTACATCTCCATACATATCGCAGGCTACAGCCCCAACAGTACCAAACTTCTTATCCTTCATCAACTCCTCAATTCCCTGCTGATGCGTATGATCCAGCGAATACATATCCGAATCCCTCATTGCTTTCCACTGATCATAACGGAATTGCGAATAGAAATATTCATCAGCCTCCAATTTAATACCCTGCTTCAACGCAAAATCATTCGCTCCTTTGCCACTCAAAAAAACATGCCCACTATTATTCATCACTTCTACGGCAAGCTCAATGGGATTCCTTACACTTCTCATGCCCGCCACTGCACCTGCATTCAAAGTTTTACCATCCATGATCGCAGCATCCATTTCCTGTGTGCCCTTGTGGGTAAAGACCGAGCCTCTTCCCGCATTGAAAAGCAGATTGTCTTCCAAAACTACCACAGCAGCTTTTACAGCATTGATAGCAGTTCCGCCATTCTCCAATACATTGTATCCGGCTTTTAAAGCCTGTTCCAGTCCTTCCAGGTAAGCTTTTTCCAGTTCTGGTGTCATATCCTCCTTCACGATAGTGCCGGCACCACCATGAATGACCATTGTATAACGTTGCATCTTGTTGGTTTAAGGCTGCAAATTACTGCGTCTGATTAAAAATTTTCTAACCAATAGCCAATAAAAAAGGGTTGAAAAATAAATTTTTCAACCCTTAATCGATATTTTAAATGAAATCTAATAAAAGACCTTCTCTACAAAATCGATATACAAACCAGCCATTAAAATTTAGTGGACATTGAGCAGTGATTTACACTCTTCTATGAGCAGATCTTTCCTGATAGCCACAGTTCCCACTTCTTCACAAACTAGTCCCCCGGCAATATTGGCGATCTCTGCCATCAGGTTTACATCTTTCCTGCAGGCATAAACCAGCGAGGCAACCGCGATCACAGTATCCCCCGCTCCAGAAACATCGGCAATATTTCTCAGGTGTGAAGGAATGATCCTCAACTTGCCATCTCCCTCATAAAAAACTCCTTTTTCCGACAAAGTGATGAAGGAAATATTATGTTCCAGTTGCTCATGCAGCTTTGAATGAATATCAGATAAGGTTTCAAGCGTTACATCCTCTACAAGCAAATTCAACCCTTCTTTTACTTCCTTTAAATTTGGTTTGAAAATATCCACACCACGATACTCAAAGAAATTCTTTCTCTTTGGATCAACTGTAGTGATCACTCCTTTTTCCTTACACAAGGCTATCACTTTAGCAATCGTATTCTTTGTCAGGACTCCTTTATTATAATCTTCCAGGATAATAACCTGCGGCTGCTCTTTTTCGATAAAGCTTTTCACCTTTTCCAAAAAGATCAATTCATCTTCGGCAGATAGATCTTTTGTAATCTCTGAATCAAGCCGAAGCATATGCTGGTTGCGACTGATGATCCTTGTTTTGCTGGTGGTGATCCTGGTTCCAGATGACAGCAGGTAATCTGTCTCAACATTATTGGAATGAAACAGTTCGCGCAGGTTCTTTCCATCATCATCATTTCCAATAACAGATAATATCTGGACCTTAGCTTCTAAACAGGCAAGATTCAGCGCAACGTTTCCCGCGCCTCCAATCCTGTATTCCTTTCTGTCGATGGCTACTACCGGTACAGGTGCTTCCGGAGAGATCCGATCAACATGACCCCACCAGTAGGTATCAAGCATAACATCTCCTACCACACCTACTTTAATATTTTCAAACTCCTGGAAAAGCTTATCAAAATCCGGCATACTACCCTTCTTTATTCTTATTTGATTTTAGCGCTATATAATACAAAGGTACTCCCAGCAACGTAATGATCAGTCCTGGCCAGGTAAACTGCGGCTTATAAATGATCAGCAGGCTGCAGAATGTCAGACCGGTCAATATATAAAGTATTGGAACCACTGGATATCCAAAGGCTTTATATGGGCGGTCTGCATCCGGTCTTTTGTTTCTCAAAATAAATATGCCAATGATGGTAAGCATATAAAATACTACCACCACAAATGAGATCATATCGAGAAGGTTTCCGTATGAACCGCTCAGGCTCCAGATACAGGCGATCACACATTGTGTCCAGAGAGCAAATGAAGGAACTGAATTCTGATTAAGCGTTCCTGCTTTTTTAAAGAACAATCCATCCTTTGCCATAGTGTAATACACTCTTGCACCTGAAAGTATCAGTCCATTATTACATCCAAATGTGGATACCATGATCATCAATGCAATGATTATGGTTCCTGCATTTCCAAAGATCACATGTGATGCTGCAACTGCCACGCGGTCTTTATCTGCACTGGCAATCTCATTCAAAGGCAATACCGCAGTGTACATGATATTCGTGGTAACATAGATCAGTGTTACGATCAGTGTTCCAAGAAACAGGCTCAACCCAATATTTCTTTGAGGATTCTTGATCTCGCCTGCTATAAAGGTTACACTATTCCAGGCATCACTGCTGAATATTGATCCTACCATTGCTGCAGCAATAGCACCAACTGCAGCCGCAGTTGTATATGCTTCAATGCTTCCATCTCCATTCAGTTTATGAAGATCCCATGCATTGGTCCAGTTAGCATCCCACACATCTCCTTTTGCCATGATCAATCCAAATACGATCAATCCAAAAAGACTGAGCAGTTTTGTAAGCGTAAAGGTTGTCTGGATCAGCTTACCACTTTTAACACCTCTTGTATTAATATATGTCAGCAAGACAATTATCACTATTGACAATAATTGTGCGGGTGATATTTGCCGGAAGCCTAGATCTAATGCAACACGGTCTTCACTGAATGCGGGTACCAGGTATGCAGTAAATTTTGCAAAGGCAACACCTACTGCTGCAATGGTTGCCGTTTGAATAACAGAGAAGAAACTCCATCCATATAGAAATCCAATCAGTGGATTATATGCTTCTTTAAGATAAACGTATTGTCCGCCTGCCTTGGGAAACATGGCACTAAGTTCACCATAGCTAAGCGCCGCAGTGAGCGTCATGAAACCGGTAAGCAGCCACACGAAGATGAGCCATCCGGCGCTTCCTACATTTCGGGTAATATCGGCACTAACGATAAAAATACCTGAGCCGATCATGGAGCCTGCAACGAGCATCGTAGCATCCAGCAAACCCAGTGTTGGTTTAAAAGCAGTGTTTTGTTGGGTCATGATTGAATTTAATGAGAAAGGAAGATAACGACATTTTTAATGCCGTTCACTAGGCCTGTGCAGTTGGTCCTCCGAAATTCAATGGCAGCGACATCTCTTCAATATCCTGGATCTTTCCATTGGCAGCTTCAAAGCGATTGATATTATCGACCAGTGCTTTCATGAATCTTTTTGCATGTTGCGGAGTGAGGATCACGCGTGATTTCACTTTGCTTTTAGGTGTGCCGGGCATCACGTTCACAAAATCAACCACAAACTCTGCATGCGAATGAGTGATGATGGCCAGATTTGCATATTGACCTTCTGCAATTTCTTCAGTGATCTCAATATTAAGCTGATTATTCTGTGGGTTCTCGTTACTCATATTAATTATTTGAATCTGCAAATTAAAGGGACCTATTGAAGATACACAAAACAAAAGCCGCCCCGGTTAGAGGCGGCCTGTCAATATAAAGCTGTAAGGATTAACGTGCTCCTTTATAAACCCATGTTTCATCAAAAGATGTTCTGTATGGGGTTACAGTGTTTGGCTGCAACATGAAGTACTTGATCTTAACAGTCTTGGTAGCTGCATCGTAACGGTTTTCACCTGATTCATCCAATGCTGCGGCGCGAGTATTTGCTGCAGGCTCATATGGACTCTTGATAGAAACGATTGCGTCAGAAGCAGGATCAAAAGTTACATCCAGGCCAAATGTACCGTACTGGCTGAGTGCACCACCGCTGGAGATAAGGTGAGTCTGAGTTCCGGTCTGACGGTCATAAACTTTTACCTTGGCTGCACCTGCAGTTCTCAGGTCCCAGCTCAATGGATAGTAACCGGTTAAAGAAGCATTTACTACATCAACCATAGTACCGGTTACTTCATAAACTCCATCATATTTGTTCTTAACACCTACTTCAACAATCACTGCGTTGTAAGCATTGCTGATAGCATTTCCTGCAGCATCTTTCAATTTGAAACCGAAAGCATATTGCTTACTGAGGTCCATCTTGGTAGCATCTAACTGGATGCGAACAGGCTTTGCAAATTCTCCTGGCTGCATTTTTAAGGTCCAGTCAGTTCCACTTTTTGGGTTACCAGCATCAATAGTATATGCATCAGCAGGAAGTGGAATATAACTGGTTTTGTGAACTGTATTATATTCAGTTACTGCATCAGCATCTTCCATAATTACAACGTCAAGTGGCTTATTCAATTCACCATTATTAGGAACATTTCTTCTAACAGTGATCAGGTCTACATCCTGGAAACCATTAACGAAATCAAGCGCGATGGCATACTTTTCATCAGCTGCCTCATCGATCTTCACGATCGTTCTTCCGGCACCATTCATTGTGCCTTCATCATTTTTATCGCATGACAGGAAACCAATGCTGGAAACCAATGCCACGCCGAAATATTTAAACGTATTCTTTATCATTTTGATTCAGATTAGGGTTGAAAAATAAGCGCCGGACCGGTTGATCCGGCACTTAATATCTTTATGGTTTATCCCACCATACTCTGCTATCCTGGGTATCTCCACCCATTGCAGCAGCTGCAGCTTCAACATTTGCTTTGTTCAAACTGTACTGGCGAAGACCATATACATATCGACGTGGTATCTGCTTGGATGAATTGGTTGCAGCAGGAGTTGGATCCAGTTGAGGGAACCCGGTTCTTCTCCACTCGAACCAGGCCTGTGATCCGTTTGGATACATAGCCAGGTAACGTTGTATTGCAATTTTTTCGAGAGGATCACCTGCAGCGGAAAGGTTAACATCTGCATTACCATAATAGGTATCAAATGTTTCCTGCTCCCAGTTCAGACCCCACTCATCCCATGATGCTTTGATCGCCATCTTGTAAAGATCTTCAGCACTTGGCCCTGAATTAATCCAACCTCTTTGTCTTGCTTCAGCCTGTGCAAGCAATACTGTTGCATAGTTCACAATCACCACAGGAGATCCTGATGTGCGCTTATCATCGCTAAGGATTCTTGCCCAACGGCCGCCTGAAGAACCATCAAAGGCAACAGCAGCATCGCGTGTCAATCCATAAGGGAAACCAATATCAGATGAACCAAATACGGTTTTGCGTGGATCGTTCAGATCAGTTACGAAATCATCAATGATATCACTCATGGCAAAGTCCTTACGGGTATTGTAAGTTCCCCACCATACGTTGTTATAAGTACCATCATTTGGATAATCAATGGTAGCGTTATCATCGTTGCTGGTCATAACTCCTGCAGCAATTGCTGAGGAAGCCTGTGCCGCACCAGTGGTAGCATCCACTTTTGAAATACGCATAGCCATTAACAGTCGAAGTGAATTAGCAAACTTTTTCCACTTCTCATTATTACCACCATACATCAGGTCACCCTTTGCACCAATTCCATTATCGAACTGGGCAACTGCCTCTGTCAATTCTTTGAACAGGTCAGTATAAATTGACTCCTGTGAATCAAATTTGGTAACTCCTTCACCTTTCAATGCTTCAGAATAAGGAATATCACCATACTGGTCTGTAAGAAGCCAGTAATAGTAAGCCTTCAAAATTCTTGCAACTGCGATCTGGTTATTATTCGAACCATTCAAAGCTGCTTTAGGAGCTGTCTCAGGATCAGAATTATAGTTGATGATATTCTGAAGGTCATTCAATGGACCAGCATAAGTTCCATCAAAATCGATCTTTGGTTCAGCATACAAAGATGTCTCGGTATACTGTGTTTCAGAAAAATACTGAGCATACAAACCGCCCCTGGTATTGGCTGCAGTTCCAGGAATACCAGCCAGTACGTTGGTCAGAACTGCTGAAGTAATTGGAGCCGTGGTTCTTCCCGGGTTTTCGTTGATGTTTCCAAAATCATCGATCTTGCTGCAACCCGTTCCCATCAGCAGGGAAAGGCTAACAAGCCCCGATAAAGCGTATAATTTATAATTTGTTCTTTTCATTGTCTTAAGTTTTAAAAGCTTAGAATCCTACTGAAAGGTTGAAACCAAATGAACGGGTTCCTGGCATCTGGCCATCTTCACCATACTTCTGGCTCATTTCAGATGGATCGAAATCCCTGTTGCTTGCATAGATCAACCATGGGTTTCTTGCTACCAGTGAGAATGTTGCATTCTGAACATACTTCGACAGATTACCGATCTTGGTAACTGGAATTCTATATCCAACGCTTACTTCTCTCAACTTGATGAAATCAAGATCATAAACGCTCATTTCAGAAATGTTACGGCTACGGAACTGGTGATGATAATCCTGCGCTTCCACGTAGTAATCAACATCCTTTCCATCAGCATCCACACCAAATACATGGATACCACCGCCATCAGCAACTGCATCACGAATCGGATTACCCTTATCGTTCAAACCTACTGTTCTAGCAGTCAGACCAGAGAAGCTTCCCCAGAAATCAGACAATGAGAAGTATTTACCACCTTTAGAGTAGTCGATATTGATTTGAGCTACGAAGTTCTTGTAGCTGAAGTTGTTCAGGAATCCACCGAGGTATTCAGGAAGTACGCTACCGAAGTTCACGTTATCCTGCTTGATGAAAAGACCGTCATCATCTACAACTGGCTTTCCATTGATCCTCTTGATTCCACCACCGATCAACTGACCCCACTGCTCTCCTTCTCTATGCACAACATATGCAGAAGAAGTTGTAGAGAATGCACCGGAGAAAGCAACCAGCTGGTTAACTCCAGGCGCCAGGCGAACCACCTTATTATCCAACTGCTTGGAGAAATTCAGCGTTACATCCCAGGTAAAGTCTTTAGATTGAATAGGACGACCGGTTAGAGAGAGGAACAAAGTAGATGCTTCAATTCTACCTGCATTGATTCTCTTTGCAGTGTATCCTGAAGTTCCACTAACATCCACTGTGATAGGAATATCTTTTGAAATATTCTTTTGGTATGTTGCAGACAAACCTAAACGGTTACGGAAGAATTTCAGATCCATACCGAATTCAACGGTATTTTGAGTTGCACCTTTAAGGGTTGGATCGATCAATACATCCGGAGTACCCATCAGGAAGTTTCCAGCCCACTGGTTTGCAGCTACACCATAAGTAAAGTTCAGGTCATAGATTCCAAGACCCTGAGGAACTTCACCCCAGCTACCTCTTAATTTACCAAAGCTCAGTGCAGGGAACTTGTCGCTCAGCAATTCACTGAATACAAAGCTTCCACCAAATGACTTATAGAAAATATAAGGCTTCGCTTTTGGCAATGTTGAAGACCAGTCTTGTCTTACAGAGAATTCTCCGAACAACATATTCTTGAATCCTACATCACCACGGGCAAACAGTGAGTTAACTGTTTTCATTTCCCTGGTGTTGAAATATCCAATTGGATTCTTGGAGTTATTCAGTGCAAACAGGTCTGGTACATTCAAACCATTTACAGTATTACCTCCAACATCCTTATAATTTGACTTGAGGATGTTACCTCCAGCATTGATATTGGTAGACCAGTCTTCACCAAATTTATTGGTATAAGTTGCTACCAATTCATAGTTGATCTCTTTGAAGTTTGTTTGACCGGTTGAATAACTTGCAAAAGTTCCGGTTTGAGTACCACTGTTCTGCAATGCCTGGTAGGTCTTATTCTCGTAGTTGGTAGCCAGGTAGTTCTGACGATAGGTACCACGGATACGGAAGTTGTTGTTCAACTTATAAGTAAGACCAAGGTCTCCGTACAGTCTCTCCCTGTTATTTACGTTTTGTACATTATCGAAATAAGTATAGAAGTTATACCAGTAGTTACCTCCGTAAAAACCTACAGGATTTGAAGCATCATAAGTACCTGGGTTATTGTGGTTCCAGCTCGCCAGAATTCCTTCAGGAGATGTCAGACCTTTCAATTCCCTGAGGATATTCATATCAAGGCTCCTGTGGAACCATGAACCGAATGAACCTGTAGATTGGTTGGAATAACCATCATTGAATTCACCCTGAACTTTTCTGGTTACATAGTTAAGGTTTGCATTCAATGTGAATTTCTTACCTAGATCAAATTCAGTCTGTGTAGCAAAAATGTTCTTTCTCAGGTCAGAACCAGGAAGAAGACCTTTCTGATATTGATTGGTATAAGAAACCCTCAGGCGATAACCTTCATCAGACTTGGTAAAGTTGATATTGTTATTGGTGGTAACACCGGTTCCGTAGAAATCACGGATATTATCCGGCTGAGGAGTCAGCTTGGCTGTTTTGAAAGAATATTTTGATCCGGGATACCATGCATACCATGGAATATAATCCTGGCCTACCATTCTTGGACCCCATGAAGCATCATCAGAATAGTCTGGATAATATTTTCCATTAAGAGCTTTCCAATCTTCTGGCATTCCTGGCTTCCAGTCGAAGCGCATCAGTTCACCTACACCACCACCAGCATATTCATTCTGGTATTTTGGCAGAACATAAATCTGGTCGAAAGTAACACCTGTATTCAGCTGGATACCAATTCCTTTCTGACCTTTCTTAGCCCTTTTTGTATTGATAACTACTGCACCACCTACTGCACGATCACCGAACAGCGCGGTTGCAGCAACACCAGAATAAACAGTAACATCTTCCACATCATCAGGGTTGATATCACTTGCACTTACAATGGTACCATCTACAACATAGATCACACCACCACCACCTAGTGTGGTTGCACCACCCAAACGCTGATCCGCATCAGCACCCAACTTTACAGAGGATTGACCCAATACCTGCAAACCGGCAACTTTTCCGGAAAGAGCATTGGTCACGTTGGTCTGACGGATAGTGTTCAGTTGCTCAGCATTCACATTCTGCGCATTGTACGCTACAGCTCTTTGTGAACGCTTGATGTTAAAAGCACCGGTAACTACTACCTCATTCAGGGTAGAAGTGGTGCTTTTCAATAAACTTACGCTTAACAGAGATTCGTTACCAACGGTAACTGTACGATCCTGGTGCCCCTGGGCGGAGATCACCACTTGTGCGCCTGTGGCAATGTTCGACAAAACGAATTTACCATCTGCATCTGCAGTGACACCTTTCGCTTTTCCTTTAACAACTACTGAAGCATAGGGAATTGGGTCACCCTTTTCGTCGGTAACCGTCCCACTCACCGACCGCGTTTGCGCAAATGCCAATACCGATGCCAGTACCAGCACTGCAAGCAGTGATAGAATTTTTCTCATGTGACTGTGTATTTTTTAACTGGACAAATAATAGGAGCTAAAAAGAAATCTTAAATAACTCCTAAATTTTTGCTAATATATACAACAGTAGACATAAGAATATCGGCTTGTGCTGCTAAGACTTATATTTTTTTTAATTTGTTCAAGTTTTATTGCCGTTCATAAAAAAAACCCTGCACAGCAGGGTCTTTTTTCATATAATATTTACTTATCTATTAAAATTATTGTAATTTATTTATCCCACCACACTGGCGTATTTAGGTCGTCGGTACCCTGTCGCGACACAGCTTCATTGTAATTAGCCTGGTTCAAAGTCGCTTCAAATGCAGGATAGGCCTGCCTTACAGGGATTCCACCCCCTGGATTCAGGTTCGCCGGAGCCGGGGTAAGCATTGGATAATCAAGCCTTCTCCATTCAGCCCAGGCCTCATATCCATTTAAAAATAATGAGATCCATTTCTGCAAACCTATCTTCTGTAATGCAGTTCCGGCAGTATAATCCACTCTTGGCTGGGCGATATACGCATTATATGCACCTTCATCATATACTCCCCACTGTTGCCAGGAAGCCCTGATCGCATCATTGTAATACTGCTCGGCAGACGCCTCTCCTCCCGGGATCCAACCCCTGTGCGCAGCTTCAGCCATAGAGAACAACACCTGTGAATAAGTATAAATATAGGATGGCGCAGTCTGCTCCCTTACGGCACTACCCAGGAATGATACGTTGGAATTTGGAATGGAACCTGCTTCTGATTCAGGAACTCCATACGGCATACCAACATAAGTTCCGGTAGCTGTAGCAGGATTTGCGAATACCGTAATTCTTGGATCATCCAGCGCATTTAAAGTATCGGCAAATGGCTCACTAATAGTATAATCCAGCCTTGTTTCAAATGCATCTTCCCATGGATTATCGAAGTTGTTATCTGCAATGTAATTGTAGACAACATTTTCGGCATTGCTGCTGATCACACCATCTGCCAGTGCATCCTGGAATTCAGCCTGACCCTTATCAGGATCCACTTCAGAAATTCGCAGACCCATTACCAGCCTGATGGTATTTCCAAAGATTCTCCAACGATTCATATCTCCATTGAAAAGCACATCCCCATCAATAGTTCCGGACTCGTCGATCATTTCAGAAGCTCTTTTCAACTGCACAAACAGACTGTCGTAAACCTCCTGTTGTGGAGTGAACTTCGGACGGAAATTCTCCCTGCCCTTCAGTGCTTCATTGAATGGAATATCTCCAAAACGATCGGTAAGATGTAGGTACAGGTATGAGCGCAGAATCATTGCAGCAGCGATCTGGTTTTCATTGGAACCAAATCTTTCTGCACTGCTTGCAGTTTCGGGATCTGTATTGATCTTAATGATCAATTCAAGGTTATCCAGTGGACCTGTATAGATCGCTCCATAGTTAAAACCTACAGTACTGTACCTGGAATTTTCCGTGTATTGCTTATCTGCAAGAAACTGAACATATAAATTCGGATAGGCAGATGTCAGCACTGTACTTTGCGTAATAATTCCTCCCGGCAAACTGGTGATCGCACCAGTCAAAAGGCCTGCAGTATTTGATTCGGATGGTTCATTTGGATTGACGTTCAGATCTCCAAAATCACCCGGGTTACAACCTGCTCCTGCCAGTGATAACAGGATCATTGCCTTGATCCATATTTTACTGATATATCGATTCATATTAATCTTTTAAAGGTTTTAGAAAGTGATTCGGGCATTGAGACCTACTGACCTGGTTGCTGGTAACTGTCCACCTTCATGCCAGTAAACTTCAAGCTCTGAAGGATCGATTCCGTCAACATTGGAATAAAGAAGTGCAACGTTTCTCGCAATCAGTGAAAGACTCAAACCTTTGATTCCTGACCTTCCAAACATCTTTGCAGGGAAAGTATATCCAAGACTGATCTCACGAAGCTTTACAAAGCTTGCATCATATACCCAACGCTCATGCAGATCAAACAATCTTCCGAAATAAACCTGTGGATCAACATAGAGATCAGTGTTCATGGAGCTGTCAGGTAAAATACCATCAGGTCTCAATCCACCTCCATCTGCTACAGGATTTCTCATCGGATTTCCCTTGTCATTGTTTCCTACAGTTTCAGCACCAAGTCCTGAATAAGCATTGAACATTCTTGTTACAGAATAGAATGCACCACCTTTCTGGAAATCAATATTCACACCCAGTGAAAGGTTTCCGAAACGGAACATATTCTGTACACCACCGGTAAAATCAGGAAGTGAATTCTTGATCACCTGGTTATCAGAAACTCTCCAGTTTCCGGAAGCAGTGAGCAATGGCATTCCTGTCTTTGGATCCCTCATATAAGTTGTTCCAACGATCTGGCCCCACTCTTCACCTACTCTTGCTTGCAGCTGAATCGACTTTCTGAAAGTTGTTGCATTACCAAGAACGTAGTTATCCAATCCTTCCTGCAGTTCTATCACCTTACTTCTGTTACGTGCAAAGTTTACAGTGATATCCCAGTTGAAATTCTTGGTTTGCACAGGTGTTGCTTCGATCAATGCTTCAAATCCATTGCTGGTTATTTTACCTGCATTAATAAAGGAACTGCTTACACCACTTGATTGCGGTACCTGGATCGCAAGGATCTGGTCAGTATTCACATTCTTGTAATAAGCAACATCAAATCCTAACCTGTTCTTCAGGAACCTCATTTCCAAACCTACTTCATAAGAGGTCTGAAGGTTGGGTTTCAAATTCGGATTTGGTTGTGTGTTTGGTGTGAAGATGGTCGCACTGGTTCCAAATGCATTTCCTGCCTGGAAATAATTATTGATATTGTATGGATCAAGGTCACGACCAACCTGTCCTACCGATGCACGCAACTTTGCAAAACTTATGGCATCAATATTCCTGATTGCATCAAATTCACTCAGGATCAGGCTCACACCTGCAGAAGGATAGAAATAAGAATTATTTCCGGTTGGTAATGCAGATGACCAGTCATTCCTTCCACTCAATTCAACAAACAAGGTCTGATTCCATCCAAGTGAAGCACGTGCAAACAAACTGTTACGCTGAAGCTTTGTCAACAATGTTCTTGCAAACGGACGGTCTCTTGATGAAACCAGGCTATAGAAACCTGGAATAGATAATCCACCCACCGTATTTCCATTATATGCTTTACGTTCAATGGTCAGAATGTTTCCACCGACATTCGCTTCAAGATCCCAGTTGTTGAATTTGTTTTTGTAGGTTGCGATGGCTTCATAGTTATATTCATTGTTCATATTTGAACCTTCTGAATAACTAGGAATATTCAATCCACCCTGCGTAACCCTTGAATTAAAATTCTCATTATAAATATCACCTCTCACTGTACCTGTTACACTGAAGTTCTTGAACAGGTCAACAGTCAAACCAACATCCCCGTAGATCCTGTTGGAACGAAGGTTTGGCGTATTCTCATACACATCATAATATGGGTTATCCCAATAAAGCGGACGAAGATATTGATCAGGATTTGCCGGATCATAATCATTCGGTCCAAGAATATTCCATGAGTTAAATGAACCATCAGGATTCTTGTAATTTTTCAACCTGTCCATATCGATCTGGCGTTGGAACCACTGGTTGAATGAAGCGGTCAGACCTCCACCATATCCTTCCAGGAAATTACCCATCCTTGAAGTAGTCTGGTAGTTGATATTTGAATTGATAGTGATCTTCTTACTCAGATCGAAACTTGTTGATGCAGTCAGGAAGTTCCTGTTCTGACCTGAATTTGGTACAGGGGTCTTACGATAGATATTGTTGTAAGTAACCCTGTAAATGAAGTTGGATCCACCACCAGAAACTGATATGTTGTTATTGGTAGTGATCCCTGTTTCAAAGAAATCCCTTACGTTATTTTTCTGTGGAGTCAAAGGTATTTCCTTTCCGAAATCAGGCCCTGGGAACCAGCTCCAGTAAGGACGATACATTCTTCCATCCATCTTCGGACCCCAGCTTTCATCAGCATAATATTCGAGGATATTTTGTCCATCGAAGGAAGCCCAGTCAGCAGGATGCCTGTTAGGATCATATTCAAATTGAATGAAATCATTACTGTAACCACCTGCATATTCATTCTGATATTTAGGCAGCAGTCCAACACGTTCAACAGTAACTGCGGAGTTAACCTCAACTCTTGGAGCCTGGTTCTTTCTACCTTTTTTAGATGTTACCAGCACCACACCACCTGCAGCTCTTTGTCCATACAACGCTGTAGCGGCAGCTCCTTTAAGTACTGATAAGTTTTCAACGTTATCCATATTGATTGCTTGTGCATCAACAGGAGTACCGTCGAGGATATACAGTGGCCCTTCACCCGAAAGTGTATTCACACCACGTATACGAATGTTTGGACTTCTGAATCCTACAGAAGGCGTACCAACGATCTGCACACCGGCAACCTTACCTGCAATAGCTGTTGCCAGGTTAGTTTCGCGTGCGATATTCAATTTTTCTCCGCTAACATTCTGCGCAGAATATGGCACCGACTTCCTATCCCTGCGGATATTCAGTGCAGTAACCACTACTTCATTTAATGTTCCTGATTTTTCAACAGTGACAGTGTAATTATCAGCAGCACCCACTGTTACAGTTGTTGAATTGATACCAACAGCAGAGATCTGGAGCACATCTCCCTGGTTAGCTGAAAGCGTAAACACTCCATTCTCATTAGCAGTAGTACCCCTCTGCGACCCTTGCACTTTAACCGAAGCAAATGGAACAGGTGCGCCACTTTGATCTGTGACAGTTCCTGTTATCGTCCGGCCTTGTGAAAAAGTTACAAGAGAGAATAAAAGCAGCACAAACAATTGTGTCAAACCTTTTCCCATGTGACTTTATTTTTAGTTTAGAATAAAACAGCTCAACGAACTGCGCATAAGCATTATCGTGAGTTTAGGGGAAGTAGGTTTTTGGGGCGAGACGTCAGAAGACAAAAGCATGTTAAAACATGCTGCATTAAATAAAATTATTTAATGAGTATTATATATGATGAATTGAATTTTCAATTCGGATTTGTTACTGTTGTTTTTTATTGCTGTTGTTTGAAGTGATTGAGACCATTTAAGAGAAAGGTTCATTGCACGATCTTTTAACAATCTACGAGTGAAGCGGGGCGCTGGTTTGCACTGAATAACAAAATAATACCTGTATCCTTTATCAGTATAAAAAGGAATTGACATTCCATACGTTATATCTCTTTCAAATGCATAAATTCTTGAATCAAAATCATCAACATCAAAATATTGTAACCTGCAAACAACAGTAGCACGCATTCTTTTTACTGATTGTAAAAATTCAACAAACGAAATAAATCCACCCGACTTATTGTTGTTTTTATTTAACACAATCGACTCCATTCTAAATCTTAATTGTTGTTCTTTATTGATCACATAGTTTAAATGACTTCGGAATGAATATTTGTACAACAAAACAACACTGTTAGTATTCAAAGCCTTCACATTTTTCTCATCTTCTTCATATCTAAACCTGTTGATCCATTCTATACTTCTTGAAATATTCCATGTGGATTGAAATCCATACAAAGCACCTGATGATGGTGCATCCACACCAAATTTAACCCATGGATGTACATAATGATCAGCAATAACACTCAACTGGAACCTTTTCCATTTGTATGTATAATTCAGGTAGATACCCTGCTCATTGTTTACACTGTTATTTTCAGTAAATGCCCTGGAAAACATCGATTGATATTTTGCTGAAATATTTCGATATACCACCGACAGATCTGATGACCTGTGCAGGCTGAGGATAACACCCTGAATAAATGCAAATGAAAAATGCTGGTCTGCAGCCAACTCTCCAAACAGATGAATATTCCTATAACTGTATTGATGATCTATACTTATGTTACTCCATTTACCGCTGTTGATCGAATATAAATTATAAGGCAACTGTCTCTTTTGATAATGCTGATCAAACGTATAATGAACGCCATTGAATGAGATCTTTCCGTGCTTTAACGGATAACTTATATTCATCCCGGTAGTTAACAGGGATGCTATATTGCTGTTCCCGATCTCTGTTCCTGTTCTATGCAAACCTGCACTACTTATAGATCTTAAGGTATCCCCATCCAAATTACCATCAAGCCTCACATACGATGAGAATATGGAAGCATTGATTTTCTTGAATTGAAATTGCGCAGCAACCCCCCGATGAAAATTGAATTCATTTGCTCCATGATACCCTTTCATGGAAGCCATAGGTTTTTGTACTGTCTGAACATCCCCTCCCCTTCCAAAACCATATCCCTGCCACTGTATCAAGCCCTGTCCATAACTCACTGTATAATCGCCAGCAATAATTTTCTTAATCCACTTATGCTTCAGATCATATTCAACATGGAATGATAAATGATCAGTTAGTTTCTTTTCGCCTGGATCTTTTTCAATCAATATTCCACCTCTGAAAAATCTTGATGTATACT
This sequence comes from uncultured bacterium, assembly GCA_966112615.1. Lineage (GTDB taxonomy): Bacteria > Bacteroidota > Bacteroidia > Chitinophagales > Chitinophagaceae > Flavitalea. The sequence continues at coordinate 56,910 of CBHWDO010000007.1, read as the reverse complement.
GATATCTCGACATCACTCTGCCCATATTGCCAGCATAAGAAGAGTCTTTTGGAACAAACCATCCCGGTGTAATTCTTAACAGGAACATTGATCGCCCCATACCAAACAATTCTTTTATTTGTTGCTTACCATCGTCTTCAACAACAACTAATGGCAATATTTTTCTGATAAGATCCGGATCCCAGCCATCAATACTTTGTAACTCATATTTATTCAGCAATTTGCCAAACCTGTCAATGTGTTTATACAAAGCTTCAACCTGCTCTTCCGTAATAAATTGCAAAGCTTTCAACTCTTCTCTCTTCACTGAATTGATATTGATCTTTGGAGCATTCGATCTTTCTATCAATTCAGCTTCTTTCATTTCAATATCATCTTCATTCAATGCCATCAATTCCGCATGATCTTCTTCCTGTTGACTGAATACATTCAACCAGGATATCAGCAATATGAAAAACCAGCAGCCTTTCATTTTGCATACATTATGGCCATAGAAGGAATTGTTCCGATATAATTTCCAAACCTGGCTCCAATTCTAATTTTGAAATCTTTCAACTGGTATCCGGTCAGAAAATAAACTGTTCTTATTCCGGTAAAAAACCCCAGGTCTATTTCAATTTTTCTTGCCGGCTTATACAGTAATTCAGTTTGGAAAACCACGGGTTTTGATGAATTTTTTATCAAACAAATTCCCAGCATTACTTCTTCTGAAACCACCTGGTGAATTCCTGCAGAAATACTCATCTCCTTATTCAACGACCTGGCACTCATAAAGAAATGAGAGGAGGAATTCAATTCGGCCAGGATTCCCGCTTCCATTAATATGGATTGACTGGAACTATACCCTTTGACACCCAGGGTTTGAAGCCCCATTCTTATCCCAATATCGATCTTTCCTAATGAGCGACCAGCTCCTGCGCAAACAAGGCGATCCACCAAATCTTTATTTCCAAATTGCCGGGCAGAAACATTTATTACAAACCCTTTCGAGGGAAACAGCAGTTCAGCCTGGACCACCGACAGAGATTTCACCTGCCAGGGCTTCTCAACCATCAATCCGGCGCACCACTCTTTTGATCTTGACAAAAAAGCCGGGTTTTGCGCAAACCGGAAAACATCCCCCTTGCTGTGAAAAGAAGGAAAGCCGGGCATGGTTCCTGCCCCATGGGGCAATAAAACTTGTCCGCTGGCCTCCCTCACAGTCAACATCCACATCCACAGTAATATCTTTCTCACAAACCAAAACTATCGGCCAGCCAATTCAGGACAATGGTGAAAACACCATAAAAAGATGGGATTATTCTTTTCCGGTCAATTTGGGTGGGGATGGACAGAGGATTACCTTTGCGCCATGAAAATTCTAGACGGCAACCTGGTATCCCAGCATACCAAGGAAGAACTGACCATCAAGGTTGGACAACTGATCGCAGAAGGCAGGAAGGTTCCACACCTGGCAGCTATCCTCGTTGGTAGCAATGGTGCCAGCGAAACCTATGTTGGCTCTAAAGTAAAAACCTGTAATGATATCGGCTTTAAATCTTCCCTGGTAAGACTGGAAGAAACTACCACCGAGCATGAACTTCTTTCGGTTATTGAGGACCTCAATACTGATCCTGATGTGGACGGAATCCTTGTCCAGTTGCCGCTTCCAAAACATATCGATGAACAAAAAGTCATCAATGCGATCAATCCCTCGAAAGACGTGGATGGATTTCACCCGGTTAGTGCCGGCAGATTGATGCTTAGCCTTCCTGGCTTTGTTCCTGCAACTCCACAGGGGATCATGATGCTCCTGGCACATTATAAAATTGACACTAAAGGAATGCATGCTGTTGTGATTGGCCGTAGTCACATTGTGGGCCGTCCGATGAGTGTTTTGCTCAGTAATAATACCAATCCAGGCAATTGCACGGTTACGCTTTGTCACTCCCATACCAAAAACCTTAAAGAGATCTGTCAGCAGGCCGATATCATCGTGGCAGCACTTGGTCGTCCGGAATTTGTAACAGCCGACATGGTAAAAGAAGGCGCAATCGTGATCGACGTTGGTATTACCCGCGTTCCGGATGCAACTAAAAAAAGAGGTTACGCGATCAAAGGTGATGTAAAATTTGATGAAGTTTCGCCGAAGTGCAGCTATATCACACCAGTACCAGGTGGTGTAGGACCAATGACCATTGCAGCCCTGATGCACAATACATTCCAGGCCTGCACTGAAAACAACTGATAAGAAAAATGAATATACCGGTTATCGAAAAAAGCGTCCAGTATCCTGTTATGGAAGCCTTCTACACCATCCAGGGGGAAGGCTACCACCAGGGTAAAGCAGCCTATTTTATCAGGCTGGGTGGATGCGATGTGGGTTGTGTTTGGTGTGATGTGAAAGATAGCTGGGACGCTTCGAAACATCCGCAGATTTCTGTGGACCAAATTGTGGAAGAGGCATCAAAATTCCCTGGCCGGTTAGCAGTCATTACCGGAGGAGAACCGCTCCTGCACAATTGCGGACCACTTACCAGCGCCCTGAAGAAAGCAGGATTTCAGACAAACATTGAAACCTCCGGTTCCAGCCCTTTGTCAGGAGATTGGGACTGGATCTGTCTTTCCCCAAAAAAATTCAAAGCTCCCCTCCCGGAAATCTTACCACTGGCCAACGAGCTTAAAGTGGTGATCTTCAATAAAACTGACTTTAAATGGGCGGAAGAACATGCTGCTGCAGTATCGCCGGGTTGTAAGCTATATCTTCAGCCCGAATGGGAAAAGTCGGCACAGATGCTGCCACTGATCATCGAATATGTAAAGGAAAATCCGAAGTGGGAAATCTCCATACAAATTCATAAATACATTAACGTTCCCTGATTCTGGAAGAATCTTTGTTATCATTGCGAAGCAAAGATTCGAAATGACCAGACTTATCGTCACCATATCACTGATCCTTACCTCGATTTCAGCACTTGCACAAAATATATCTGACAAGCAAAAAAACCGTGCAGGTGTATTGTATAATGAAGCAATGATCGAAGCCCGCGACGGGCAACTACAGGCTGGAATTGCCAAATTGAAAAAGGCAGTTCAGATCTGGCCATCATTCTTCGATGCACATCTTTCCATCGCGGGGATGTACGGAGAGATGAAATACTACGACAGTGCTATCACATATTACCAGCGTGCGAAGTCCATTGATTCTTCAAGCTTTAAAGATTATGCATTATCATATTCTATTAACCTGGCTGGAAAAGGCAGGTTTGAAGAAGCATTGGAAGCATTGAGAGAATTTCAATCACTCAAAGGCCTACGACCTGAAAGTGTGAAAGCCGCTGCATATCGTGAGCAATGCTATCGCTTTGCCATTGATTATGAAAAGAAGAATCAACTATCGAAATATGCTTTCGAACCAAAAAATATGGGCGATAGCATCAATTCAATTTATTCAGAATATTATCCAACACAAACCATCGACGGACAACAACTGATCTTCACCCGCAAAGTGAAGTACTTCAATGAAGATTTTTTTGGAGCCACTTACAACGGAAAAAATTACAGCCAGGCATTAGGACTTGTCGGTAATATCAATACGAATATGAATGAAGGTGCACAGAACATTTCACAGGATGGTGAATGGCTGATCTTCACTGGATGTAATTTCCCCGATGGTTATGGAAGCTGTGATCTTTATATCTCATACAAAACTGCTGATGGATGGAGCGAGCCGGAAAATCTTGGTTCCAATATAAACAGTGAAGCATGGGAATCCGCGCCCAGTCTTTCGCCTGACAAACGTGATCTATATTTTGCGAGTAATCGTCCTGGAGGATATGGCAACAGTGATATTTACGTAATTCATCGATTACCAAATGGCAGCTGGACTGCCCCCGAAAATCTTGGCCCCAGTGTCAATACGATTGGTGAAGAAGGTGCACCGTTCATGCATGCCGATAATCATACATTATACTTCACTTCAAATGGACATCCGGGTTATGGTTTGCAGGATTTGTTTATGGTGAAGAAGGAACAGCAAAATCAATGGAGCACTGCAATCAATCTTGGTTACCCGATCAATACGATAGAAAATGAAGGAAGCATATTTATAGCAGCCGATGGAAAAACTGCATTCTATGCAAGCGACCGAAGTGATAGTAAAGGTGGATTGGACCTGTATAGTTTTGAATTAAGAGAAGGGATCAGGCCGGCAAGGACTATTTGGGTGAAAGGAAAAGTATATGACGAGGCCACTAAGAAAGGATTGCCATCTGCTGTTGAATTAACGGATCTGTCGAACCGGGAAGTAGTTAGTAAAGTGCAGACCGATGAAACAGGCAACTACCTGATCACATTACCGGTAGGTAAAGATTATGCCTTCAATGTAAATAGAAAAGGATATCTTTTTTATTCAGAGAATTATCCATTGAGTCAACGTGAACCAGACTCAACCTACAATGTTGACATTCCGCTGAAACCTTTAGTAGCCAACGCTTCTGTGGTTTTGAAAAATATTTTCTTTGATACGAAAAGTGCAGAACTGAAGCCTGAATCATTGATTGAGATAGACCAGGTTTTACAGTTGCTGAAAGAAAATCCAACCATTAAGATCAGAATTGAAGGACATACAGATAATGTCGGCAAACCTGAAGACAATCTTGCCTTGTCAAGAAAAAGAGCAGCTGCAGTAGTTCAATACCTGCAGAGCAAGGGCGCAGATATTACGCGTTTAAGCGCTGCTGGATACGGTGAAACACAACCGATCGCTGAGAATAATACTGAAGAAGGACGTGCAAAAAACAGGCGAACAGAGATGAAAGTACTTTCCTTAAAATAAAGTACTAATGGAACTTTGTGATTCATGATCACGGAGGACCTTTTATATCAGGTAGCACTAACGCAGGTTCCGAATATTGGCAAGATCCAGGCAAGGATCCTGGCTGAGACTTTTGGAGAAGCAAAGAAAATATTTACAGCACCAGTTTCCACATTGGAAAAGATTGAAGGCATGGGTTCAGTAAGAGCCAGTGCTATCAGGCATTTCAGGCAATTCTCCGTTGCGGAAAAGGAATTAAAATTTATTGATCGATATAAAGTGCAGCCTTACTTTATCACTCATCCAAATTATCCGAAGAGACTCTTACATTGTTATGATCCACCTGTGTTATTATTTCTGAAAGGCAGTATTGATCTGAATTTTAGCCGATCTGTTGCCATTGTAGGAACCCGCAGTAACAGTAATTACGGAAAGATGGTAACTGAACATTTTGTCCAGGAGATCAGGAATGCCGAACCGGTGATTATCAGTGGACTTGCTTTTGGAATTGATACTATTGCCCATCGTGCCGCACTAAAACATGATCTTCCCACTATTGCTGTGCTGGCACATGGGCTTGATACGATCTATCCCCCGGAAAATAATTCACTTGCAAAATCCATCGTGTCAAATGGAGGATTGTTAACTGAATTTATCAGCGGAACTGCTCCCGATAAACACAATTTTCCCAGCAGGAATCGAATTGTTGCAGGATTGAGTGATGCCACTATGGTGATAGAAACCGGGATCAAGGGCGGAAGTATGATCACAGCGGATCTTGCAGCAGGGTATAATCGGGAAGTGTTTGCATTGCCGGGAAAGATCACTGATAAGAAAAGTGAGGGATGCAATTACCTGATCCAGCAAAACAAGGCAAATCTCTATACAGGTGCTGATCAGTTTCTTCAGACCATGGGTTGGGAGCTTAAAGAAAACTGCTCCTCCATATTGCAGCCTGACCTGTTTGTTGAGACCACGGAACAGGAGAAAATAATTCTTCATCTCATAATTGAAAATGAAAATGCGCATATCGATCAACTGCTACTGCAATCCGGTTTCAATGCTTCTATACTGTCATCCGTATTACTATCCCTGGAAATGAAGAATCTTGTCTATTCCTTACCCGGCCGTCGCTTCCGGGCTGAACCTACCGGGCTGAACGCCCGAAGGGCGGGCTGAACGCTGTTATGGAAAAAACTTTTGGCACTTTTTTACCCATGACATTATCTTTGCACATGGCAACAATTAAGAACGCTGCGCAAGGCAAAACTCCCAATCCAGGCAAATTTTTCGGTGAAGGCTTAACATTCGATGACGTTTTATTGGTTCCTGCTTACTCTGATGTTCTACCCCGCGAAGTAAACATCCGCTCCAATCTCACAAAAAATATTGAACTCAACGTTCCATTGCTTTCTTCTGCAATGGATACCGTTACTGAAGCCAACCTGGCCATCGCACTGGCAAGAGAAGGTGGTGTGGGTATCCTGCACAAAAACATGAGCATTGAAAAACAGGCTGAACAGGTTCGCAAAGTGAAAAGAAGCGAAAGCGGTCTGATCATCGACCCGGTAACCCTACTGGTAGATGCCACCATTGACGATGCGCTTAAACTCATGAAGGAAAACCGAATTGGTGGAATTCCCATTGTTGACCATGCCCAAAAACTTGTCGGAATCCTTACCAACCGCGACCTCCGTTTCGAAACAAACGGTAATAAAAAGGTCAGTGAAGTGATGACCAAAGAAAATCTTATCACAGCTCCCGAAGGAACCGACCTTAAAAAAGCAAAAAAGATCCTCAGTCAATATAAGATCGAGAAATTGCCGGTGATCGCTAAAAACGGACGTCTTGTAGGACTTATCACCTACCGCGATATTCTCCAGGTTACCAGCAATCCAAATGCAGTAAAAGATGGTTATGGCCGTCTACTCGTTGGAGCTGCTCTTGGTATCACCAGCGACCTGATGGATCGCGCATCTGCACTTCAGCAGATCGGTGTAGACGTTGTTTGCCTCGACAGTGCACACGGCCATACCAAAGGTGTAATTGATGCACTCAAAGCAGTTAAAAAGAATTTCAAAAACCTTCCGGTGATCGCAGGAAACGTTGGTACTGCAGCAGGTGCAAAAGCGCTCGCTGAAGCAGGTGCTGATGCAGTAAAAGTTGGTATCGGACCAGGTTCTATCTGTACCACCAGGATTGTTGCAGGGGCAGGTGTTCCGCAGATCACTGCTATCATGGAAGCTGCATCTGTTCTTCATAAATTGAATGTTCCACTGATCGCTGATGGTGGTATCCGCTATACCGGCGACCTGGTTAAAGCCATTGCTGCAGGTGCAAATGTTGTAATGATGGGATCAGTATTTGCAGGAACTGAGGAAAGTCCAGGTGAGACCATCATCTATGAAGGACGTAAATTTAAACAATACCGCGGAATGGGTTCACTGGGTGCTATGAGCCAGGGATCCGGCGATCGTTACTTCCAGGATGTTGAAGATGATATCAAGAAATTTGTTCCGGAAGGAATTGAAGGCAGAGTTGCATTCAAAGGAAACCTCAGTGAAATTGTTTACCAGTATGTTGGTGGACTTCGCGCTGGTATGGGATATTGCGGTGCAAAAGATATTCGAACCCTGCAAACACAATCACAGTTTGTAAGAATTACAAATGCAGGTATGAAAGAAAGTCACGCACACGATATCGAGATTACAAGAGAAGCTCCGAATTACTCAAGATAAACTTACACAACCCCGGTTCATCCGGGGTTTTTTATGTTACTTAGAAGCCCATTATAATTACATTTACTGAATGCAGAGGATCTTTATTTTTTTATTGCTGCTCTTTATTTCTTTTAATGCCAGAACACAGGACAGTTGCCAGCTTCGGGTCAGCTTATTAACCTGCAGTCCCGGTGAGGAATTGTATTCGACCTTCGGCCATAGCGCAATCCGCGTGACTGATAAACTGAATGGGTATGATATCATTTTCAATTACGGAACCTTTGACTTTAATGACCCAAACTTCTATGCAAAATTTGTAAGAGGTAAATTATTATATTTTGTTTCCGTCCAGGATTACAACGGCTTTCGGGATGATTACGCTTATGAACAAAGAAGCATTATTGAACAGGAATTAAACCTTGACTGCACCCAAAAACAACAACTCTACCAGGCGCTGCAGGTTAATCTCCGGGAAGAAAATAAATATTACAAATACGATTTCCTGTTCGACAATTGCTCGACACGTTTAGGTGAGATTGTCCAGGCCAATAGTAATGGACAGGTCAGGTTCAATAATATTGTTGGGAATGATCCACCCACCTTTCGAGAATTACTGCATGTATACCTGAAGAACGGGCAAATGTACTGGAGCAGGTTAGGCATCGATATCTTACTGGGAAGCAGGATCGATAAGGAAGTAACCAGCAAGCAAGCCATGTTCTTACCTGATTATTTAATGAAAGGATTCGATAGTGCTGTTGTTGGAACGAAACCACTTGTCAAAAACAAACAAACCATTCTTTCCATAGATAAACCTCCTGCAGAAGAAAACATTTTAACCAGGCCCGTTGTAGTTACATCCATTTTGTTACTGGTAATTGGTGGCTTGCAATTATCGAAAAGAAAGTGGGCAGCAGTAGTATTAAGCATCTTTGATAAAATATATTTTTTCTTACTGGGCGCTTTAGGAATTCTATTACTGTTCATGTGGTTTGGTACAGAACATACCGTTTGTGCAGATAACTACAATCTTCTTTGGGCAATTCCCTTTCACCTGCCGGTAGCATTATTATTGGGAAAGAAGAGATATTGGCTCAGCAGGTATTTTATGGTTATGTCGGCCTGGTATTTCATCCTGTTTTTTGCATGGGCATTATTACCTCAGGATATGAATACTGCCATTGTTCCACTTGTGATCCTGGCCTTCATGAGAAGCATGATCAACTTCAGAAAAAACAAATAATATGAACCAGATCAAGTTTAATAGCAGTAAAGGACCTGTCAGCTATTCAAAATATGGAGCAGGAAAACCAGTCATGCTGATCCATGGTTTTGGAGAAGATAGTTTGATATGGGAGAACCAGGTATCGTTTCTTTCAAAAAATTATCTATTGCTGGTACCCGACCTGCCAGGAAGTGGAAACTCACCTATGATCAGTGAAGATTCGATGGAATCTTATGCTACAGTGCTGAAGGAATTATGCGATCATGAAAAAATAGAGAAACTGGTTTTGATAGGTCATAGTATGGGTGGCTATATTACGCTGGCTTTCATGGAAAAATGGCCCGATATGGTTTCAACCTATTGCCTTTTCCATTCTTCGGCCTATGCGGATGATGAAGAAAAGATTGCTACCAGGAGAAAAGGAATTGAATTCATTCAAAAGAATGGTGCAACAAAGTTCCTTCAACAGGCAACGCCAAATCTTTTCAGCGAAAAGACCAGGAAGGAAAAGCCGGAACTGGTTCAGCAAATACTGGATCGATATGCCAACTTTTCGGGAGAAGCCCTCGTACAGTATTACGAAGCTATGATCAGTCGCCCCGACAGAACACATATTATAAAAAACAACAATAAACCCTTCCTGATCATTGCAGGAAAAGAAGACACTGCAGTGCCTTTACAGAAAAGCCTGGAACAATCGCATATTGCTGCTTTTTCTTATATTCATATTTGCAACAACTCCGGTCATATGGGAATGCTCGAAGAACCTCAGGAATGCAATGAGGTTTTAGAAAAATTTCTTAGTGAATGACAGCCATAACCTTATTGTGAAATAGATGAAGAAGATCCTTACCACCCTCCTGCTGATAACCTCTTTTTACCTGCCGTTGTTTGCGGCGCATATCAAAGGAGGGGAAATGTTCTATGAATATGTAGGACCGGATCCCCAGAACGCAGGAAAATCTCTTTACATCGTTTCACTGAAATTATACATCGACTGTAGTGCTAATGCACCAGGACAACTCGATGAATCTGTTCCGTTATCGGTTTTTGACAGGAGTTCCAATGCCTTTGTAGTTGTTCATACTGCCAACCGTGTCAGTGAAGAATTCATTCGCTTCGATCCAAGATCAAACCCTTGCATTGGCAATCCTCCCTTAGATGTGTGTTACAGGGTTAGAACCTATTCAGCTCAGATCTCATTGACCAATTCAACTGATGGATATATCATTTCATTCCAAAGATGTTGCCGCATCATTGATATTAAGAACTTACAACCACCAAGCAATAGCTATGGTGCTACCTATATGTGTGAGATTCCAGGTACAGCCGTACTTCCGGACGCATATACCAATAGCGGCCCTCGTTATATGACCAATGATGCTGCAGCTATATGCCGTGGTAGTTCCTTTAAATTCAGCTTTGCAGCTATTGATCCTGATGGCACCGATTCACTAGTGTATTCTTTGTGTAATGGTTTTGTTGGAGCTTCGCAGAACAATCCAAATCCTTCCACATCATCCAACCCACCTTATTCATCACTTGCCTATAATCCGGGATATTTTGGAAATAGTCCTTTAGGCCCAAGCGTGAAGATCGATCCAAAAACAGGTATGGTTACAGGTGTTGCACCTACATCTCTTGGCCAGTATGTGATCACAGCCTGTACTTATGAATACAGAAGAGGAAAACTCATCAATGTTCATCGTAAAGACATTCATATTGCCGTATCAGATTGTATTCCTTTGAGTGCAAACCTGAAGCCCGATTACGCTTTTTGTGATGACTTCCTGGTAACATTTCAAAATGAAACATTGAATCCTCCTGGTGCCCAGTATACCTGGAATTTTGGAGACGGTTCAGTTGATACAACCACTAATGCCACACAGGGATATATTCAACACCAGTATAAGGATACAGGAACTTACAATGTGAAACTTAAAGTGGTACTGGCAGGACAATGTATTGATTCCACCACCACAAGAGCCAGGGTATATCCTGGTTTCTTCCCAGGCTTTATTGGACTAGGTTCCTGCAAATTCACTCCTTTTCAATTTACTGATACAAGTAAAACAAGGTTCGGAAGCATCAATTCCTGGTTCTGGACTTTTGGGGATGAAACTACTGAAGATGATATTGCTGAAACGAAGAATACTACCTGGTTGTATAACAGTTTAGGAATTAAGCGTGCATCACTGATCGTTACTTCCGACAAAGGATGTATTGACACCGTTTACAGGGACCTTGAAGTACGTGACAAGCCCTTGATGAGTGTTCCATTCCGTGACACGTTGATCTGTAGTGTTGATACCCTGCAATTATCTTCGACCGGAAATGGAATATTTTCATGGTCGCCTGCTTATAATATCAGTGCAACCAATATTTCCAATCCATTGGTATGGCCCAAGGTGACTACTAAGTACAAGGTCACATTGAATGAAAATGGTTGTATTAATACGGATTCGATCAATGTTAGGGTAGTTGATTTCGTAACGCTCAATGCAGGGGCAGATACTACTATCTGTGCAACGGACCCGATCAGGCTGAATCCTCAATCCGATGGATTACAATTTACGTGGAGCCCGAATGCAACAATTGATAATGTCAATATCAAGTATCCAATTGTCAATCCTTCCAACACAACAACCTATTCTGTAATTGCAAGAATTGGTAAATGTGTAGCAACAGATAACCTCACCATCAGAACAGTACCGTATCCGGGCGTCAATGCCGGCGCAGATACTGTTGTGTGTTTCCAGGATACAGCAAGATTGAATGGAAGTATCGTGGGTTCATCATTTTCATGGTCCCCGTCAAACACATTATCAAACAGTCGTGTGCTGGATCCTTTTGCATTTCCAGCTCAGTCGCAACTTTATACTCTTACAGTATTTGATACCCTGGGATGTCCAAAACCATCGACAGATCAGGTGCTGGTTACAGTTAGAGAAAAGATCAATGCTTTTGCAGGAAATGATACAGTAGTTGTAATTGGACAACCATTGCAATTGCAGGGTTCGGGTGCTGAACTGTTTGAATGGAGTCCTCCAAACCTGCTCGACAGGCGCGATGCGCAAAGTCCAGTTGCCATCCTAGATAACAATACAACTTTTGTATTGAAAGCATATACTGAAGAAGGATGTTTTGGTATGGATACCATGAGTGTAATGGTATTCAAAACTGCGCCGGATATTTTTGTTCCCAATGCATTTACACCTGAAGGAAAGAATAAGATCCTAAAGCCAGTATCACCAGGAATTGCAACCCTGAATTATTTCAGGATCTATAACCGTTGGGGACAATTGATGTACCAGACAAAAACACTTAACCAGGGATGGAATGGAATGTTTAACGGAAAGATGCAGGATACCGGAACATATGTCTGGATGGTGAGTGGAAAAGATTATACCGGTAAAACAATAACGAAAAAGGGAACTTCTGTTTTGATTAGATAGCTTTACAGCATGAGATCAACTAATAAAAAAATCGCTTTCATTACTGGGGCAAGTTCAGGATTTGGAAAAGCCATTGCATTGAAATTTGCAGAAGGTGGATTTGATCTGATACTAAATGCCCGTAGAACAGATAAACTGCAGGAAATAGAACAGCATTGCAAAAGTTCAAATGGAACTGAAGTACTCTTACTTCCATTTGATGTGCAGGATAAAGACGCTGTGTTCTCTTCAATTGGTTCCATGCCTGCTGAATGGAGAAATGTGGATGTGCTGGTAAATAATGCAGGACTGGCTTTAGGTAGGGATTATTTTGATGAAGCAGATCTTAATGACTGGGAAACCATGATGGGAACAAATGTTTCGGGACTGATCTATGTTTCAAAAGCAGTGCTTCCCTTCATGACAGAAAGGAAAAAAGGACATATCATCAACATTGGCTCTACTGCCGGCAAGGAAGTATATGAGAAAGGAAATATCTATTGTGCCACTAAACATGCAGTGGATGCAATTTCCAAAGCCATGCGTATCGATCTGTTAAGGCATGGTATCAAAGTAACTGCCTTGCATCCGGGTGCTGCAGAAACAGAATTTTCAATTGTAAGATTTAAAGGAGATACCGAAACAGCAGCCAAAGTATATGAGGGTTTCAAACCACTTTACGGTGAAGATATAGCCGAGATCGCATGGTTCAGCGCCAACCTCCCCGATCATGTTTGTATCAATGACCTTGTGGTAACATCAACCGCACAGGCAAATTCATTTTATTTCAACCGGGGAAGCTAACACTTCTCCACTTCGTCTCTTCTCCACTTCACTTCTTCTTAAACAACATCACATACCCACACAATTTCTTTTTCCCCTTATTCACCTGCACCGGCTTGATCATATGATACTCCGTAAACTTTGGAACATAAGAATAAGAGATCACATTACCATCCACATCACCCCATTGATTTTTCTTGTAGAAAACCTGGCGCTCACTGTAATCAAACATGCGGACTTCGTATAATCTAGATGATGGATCTCCGATAAATACAAACTGGTATAGTCCACCTTCACTCATAGGAACAACAATTGGCATTTCATATTCACTCTCCATTTGAATGGAAGCTTCACGAAGGGTCTGGTATCCCTGTCCGGTGAACAACTGCTTTAAACTGTCTATAGTTTGTTGGTATGATTGAGATTCACATGAAGTTGGGCGAAGCACTTCATTTTGCGCATAAGATTGCGTTGCCATGAACAGAATGCTGAAGAAAAAAACATTACGGCACCATCTTAGGATCATAGGTTCTAGCTTTTACAGGATCTGGATAAAATTGGATGATCCAAAATTAATTATAAGCCATTATAACGCCAAATCCCCTGCCATATTCTGACAAGGGATTCATAAAGTTATCCACCAGGCTGAACGACCCAAAGGGTTTGGCTGAACGGACCAGGCTGAACCATTGCCGCAGGCATTTGGGCTGACTGGATTCCATTCAGCACAAACAGCAAGCTGTTTGTTCAGCCTGGTCCGTTCAGCCGCGCTTCGCGCGTCAGCCCGTACTTCTATTGCACCAAACTCAACCTTACCTGCACCCCTGCTCTTGTATTCGTAATTGGCGGCGCAGTCGAGATCTTCGGCTCCACCCTTCTTTGCTCAAAATAGAATTTAAGGTTAACCCGGTTACTGATCACATAATCAATTGTTGGGTTGATCAGCAATACCTTTTGCCCTGCAGTTGGAAGTGCCTGCAACTGATCCAGCCTGCTGTTTGCAGTTACATCATCCCTGAAACTGAGATCCAGCCTGAAAGCCGCATCATTATCCAATGGCTTTCCTTTCCACCTGATAAAACTGAATGCTCCTTTTTTCCTGAATCCGGCACCGATCACAAATTCCGTGGACCTGGCATCAGATAACTGGAAATCAACAAGGCTCAAACTCAATGTCCTTGACTTCTTATATTCAAACCTTGCCGTAAGCTGATTGGTAAACTGCATATCAACATCGATCAATGGTTCAAATCTTTCTGATATGGTAATATTCGGAACCAGGAAATATGGGACAAAGTTGCCCGTCAGCGTATCAATAAAACCTGGATAATTCACCCTGAAAGGATCCTGGAACAATATCGAAGTATTGTAACTGTTCATGCTCAAAGTAGTATTATAAGCATGCGATAAAGTCACATTCGTAAATATCTTCTCCAGGCCTGAAATCCTCGTTAGTCCATTATAAGTTATCCTCCAGTTGGGTCTTGGCAAATAACCTGAGAATGGATTCGATTTCACATTTGGATTCGACTGCTTCAGCAATGAAATCGTATTTGGATCTTTCTTGCTGTATGCTGCAATGAATGCTGGTATCAATACATCCTGTGCATACCTTCCATACCCGGTATAATATCCATCAGCCAGGAACTTCTCATTATCAGGAAGTGCCTGCCAGTAAGGGTTTTGCTCAGCAAGACGCTTCGACAAAACAAACCTGTTATCTTCAAATCTCTTGAAGGTTTCGGTCACCTCATTTGGATCCACTTTACCAAACAAAGTCTGGAAGGCAATCCAGGTTACACTGAAACTACCAGAGCTATAAGGATTTAGCCTTTGGAATGATCCGCTGTACCCTAAAGTATCTTTATACAACTCGCTATATGCCTTACCAAAGGATTTTTCAAAATTCAGATCAATAGTAAAATCTCTTGTTGGGATCAATTGCGCATTCAACCTCAATACCTGCTCATAATTGAACATGTTCTGATAGTTGAAATTTGGATCACCTGTGATCAATCCTTTTCTGGCCAGTTTGTTTACAAAATTGGTATCAGGAGTTTTTCCAAATACATAATCCCAACCCGGTGCATTTGATCTCAGGTTCATACCCAACAACCTGGTGCTATCTGTATATCCATAAATTGAAGATCCCGAACTCTCAGTATAGTTAAGGCTCACTCGTTTCAATGAAGTCAACAATTTACCAAACACCCTGATCACACCATTCATCTGAACAGGTTCATTAGGATCACGCTTTGGTCTCCTGCCTTTAGTGGTATCCTGAACCTTTGGCTGCTGTTGCTGCTGACTTGCAACTGATTCTTCTTCCAGGGCACGCAACCACCTCGACTTACTATACAACCTGGTAAGATCAAATTCCGCCGTTACATTCTTAGCCTGCGAGTTACTCAAAGTATTTCCCAGTGATTTTGCTATCAGCGAAGCAGCAATGAAATTATATTTCGCTGTATAACTGACATTCAGTGAGGTCCAGTCAAGCGCAGGAATCTTTGCTGTTGGCAATGTATATGTCAGGTTCGCTGTATGCTCGTAAGCTACTGTCCTTCCACCTTTCCAGAAATTATCCCACATGCGCTTCTTCTGGTTATCGTTCAACCTTCCGGAATCTTCATCGATCCATGACCTGTTATTTGCATTGAAATCAAGGTTGATGGATTTCGTCAATCCCCAACGCATATTGTATATTCTGTCGAAGGTGAAATACTTATCATAGGTCTCAGGCAATACATTCTTTGGACCACCAACATTTCTTGGTCTGAATGCACCAAACTGCCTGTTCACATCAGCCCTGAAACTCAATAATGATGGAACCGGATTGATGTTGAAATCTTTGAGGATATCCAACCATGGCGACTTCGATTTGAAAATAGGTTTCACAGGTTCCCAATACTTTGGTGTACCGGTGAAATTATAACCCAGTCCTGCACGGTGCCTGGTGATCGTATTACTTTCAATCAATGGATTGGTCTGCTCTTCTTTGTAATATGAATAGCTGACATCAAAATTTTCAATGCTCCATAATTGTTGCTTCTTACCTGTTGTATTTACCTTCTTAACATTTGTGAAGTTTACGGTCTTAATAGTACGCTTATCAACTGCATCATTCCTGATAGAATCTTTTGCAGAACCAGAAGCCGCTGCCAGCTTATCTTTCAGCTTCACATCGAGATCGTATGGATCATATTCCGGAGCAGTAACTGTTTGCGAAACACTTGCATAGAATGGGATTGATACTGCAGCCTTCTGTGGCAATAACTTACCCAATTCAAGATTGGTAGCAACATCAAACTGTGTGAAGTCTTCACGCGATCTTTCATTTACTCTTTGTTCAATTGTACCGAAACCTGTTGAACGAACACTTCCTGAAACATATAAAGTTCCAAGATCTGCAAGTTTGATATCAACTCTTCCTAAAGCTGCATATCCGCCCTTCTCATTGATATCACTCAGTCTTAATTCATTGAACCATACTTCTGCAGAAACATTATCCAGCTTCCTGTTTTCAATACCAAGGAAAAAGATCCTTACTTCGCCAAGATTCGGATTACCTAATATCGCATATTCTTTACCATCAGCACCAGTCTGTTTGAAATATTGAGACACAGGCACTGAATTATTCCTCGTCACCTTAAGATCGATCAAACGCTGTAAATCAAGATCCAGCTCGTTTCCAGCCGGCCATATATCAGCATCAGAAGATGCACCCCATGGAGTTTTTTGCAACGGGATCTTTACTTCATAATAGTTATTACCAAGATCATTACCGAACCTGATCACGGCAAACACATCATTCGTTCCAATATTATCTGCAAAACCAGCAGATTCAATATGCGTGTACATCTGCAATTTTCCATACTGCCTCAAATCCAAATTCATGGTTTTAAAGACACCCCTTGCATCATTTTGTTTCAGATCAGTGATCTGTAAACTGAGCGACTGTTCATTCAACAACAGGTTCACGTTGTTATTACTCAACTGCTGCTGGCGAATCACATTCGGAGGAGTCTTATAAGGTATTGGTCTTCTGGATGCATTCTCTTCAATATTTACAGCCAACTGGTTGAATGCTGTTGGTGTATTCGCTGGAATCAATGCATAAGTGCCTGTTGTATCCAACTCGTAATTATATTTCCTCCATTGGTTTCTTACCAGTTCAAGTTTTGCAAATCGCAATACCACTGAATCTTCAAAACCTGTAAGGAACATCCTGATGAAACGGATCGATTTGAAATCAGGAATATTGCCCACTTTCTTTTCAAACTCCGCAATAGGAATTCTGAACAGGTACCACTTCTCCTGTTGCGTACTTCCTGATGGCGTAAAGGTTCTTACATCAGTGATAAAGTTCTGACCTACTTCATCCAGGTCTGCAGGCTTCAGTTCAACTTTATATTGAAAATATTCTTCGAGTTCATTCAAGGTATTATCCCTGTTGAATTCTTCCTGGTCGGGATACAAAGTAAATGCAGATACAAATTGTTGTCCGCCTGTTGCAACAGGTGAGTTACCCTGCGGACTATTGATATTCTTATATCTTCCTAAGATCCTTGTTTGTGTTTCATCATAGAATGCATCGCGGTAATTTCTGAAGTCATCACTCGAAGGATCATTCAACGCATTTAAATAGATCGGTGAATTTGCACCGAACTGGTTTCTTAAACCATCGAGGTATTGCGCAAACTTCAATCTTTCCGCATCGCCGATCAATCCGTCAAAACCTGCATCCTGCAAAGGCCTGTCAGCAGGATCATTACTGAATGCCTGTGTTACCTGGATCGGATTCGCAGGAACCTTTCCCCAAACAGTTGAAGTATCTTCCTGTGCAACTGTATTTGCACCACTGATTCCATTTTCAAAGAATCGCTTTCCATCTCTCAATACATCTTCCGAAATATTACCAAGGTTGAAATATAATTGTCCACCGGTACTTCCGGGATTGGTCAAAAACGGATCCTGCATCCAGAATTCAATGAATTCAACGTTGCCGGTTTCAAAGTCCACCTGGTCCAATCCGCGCATGATCCCACCCCACCTGTTTCTTGGATTGAGTAATCTTCCGTTGGCAGCAACACTATTCGAACGGTTATCAAAATTATAAGGACCTCTTTCTTCCGGATAATAGGCCATATCAAATGTCACCAACTGTGCCTGCCCAAGATCCGGGGTCCGGTTTGGATAGATCTCTGTAACCCTTACCTGGCGTACTCTTGGATCCGTAAAATCTTCATAAGCCCTTACCGGGTTATTAGTATTTCTTCTATCCTGCAAAACTGGTTCAATATTGTACCATGCCAGTTTCGCCCTGTTATAACCATAGCTGTGCTGGTTCACATTATCTGCTTCATCAAACAAACCGTTTCCGGCAGGAGTTGATGCAAGTCCCCAACTCACTAATGGAAATCTCAGATCAATTGCATTTCTTGTTCCTTCAAAATCATCCACGAAGATCAAACCTCCGCTTCCTCTTCCGATCTGTGGCGGATGGCCGGGCTTCAGCAATGCAGCTTCTCCATACGCCTGGATCGTACTCATTTCATTCGTGTTATAGAATGGAAGTTTATCGAGCCACCTGGTTAGTTTTGGAAATTGAGATGTATAACTGAAATCCACACCATACATGGTATTCTTGATCGGATCTTCATTGTAAATTGTTTTGGTAAAGAAAGGACGCTCACCCAATCGAACGATCGATCCTCCAAAGGTCATGGTCTGCCTCGCTGTTTGCTTCGCGATGTAATCCAATCTTAACCCAAGGAAGTTTCGTTGTTGTATCCCGAACCCTGCATTGTTTTCATACTGCACATTGACCGGCACACCTGAATTCAATATGGCATTATTGATGATCCTTACAGTTCCTAAATTATAATCGATAGTAAAATCAACATTCTCTCTAAGGACCTGTCCACCTGCAGTTACCGTCACCGATCCCTGTGGAACATTGAATGCACCAAGGGAGATCTCGGAAGTCGACTGTCCTTTCGCGTAACCTGCAATGATGTATCGGTCTAAATTTGCATAGGTCTTTGCTATTTCCTTGATCGTATCATACAAAGGATAATACACATACTTGTCCTTTAAATCCTGTGAACTTCCCTGGAAGGCAGCTGAATCAAGGCCGCGGCCAAAGGGCTCCAGCAATGGAAAGATGATCCTGGCCTGCTGCGACAAAACCGTATATCCTTCTATATAATCAAACACTCCATCCGGCAATGGGTCATTCCGTGAATTGAGTCGGTCAAGATTTAAAACTGTGATCAATGGAACACCTGCTTTAGGACCTTCAGGCAAATACCTCTTCTGCCCTAAACTTGGTTCTTCATACAACACATTCAGTTTGAAATCCTGTGGCTGGATAGAAGACAAATAGCTACCGTCCTTCGACCTCAATGAATACACGTTCTTCATCATCAGGTCCCACAGCGGCAATTGGGTTCTCTGCGATGTTGCTTTCAGTAATTTCAGGAAAAGCACTTTCTGTGTTCCTCCGGTCACAATCGTGGTATCGGGCGGAACATCCTGCGAAAATTCACCTACCTGGTAATATTTTCCATTATAAGAATATTGAAAGGCGATCGCCAGCACTTCATCTGGTTGAAGCGGCTGGTTCAACGACAAAAATCCCACCTGGGGATTGAAATAATATTCGCTTGGATTCAGTTTACGCGCAAAGGTCTTTTCAAAATCCTGTACCGGCCTTAATCCTAACGATGCAAGCTTGGTAGTGACCTGCGAAGAATTCCTGAATGATGGATCATTAATGATTCTCCGGTACAGGTCATTCGCATCATTGAACGGAAGATTTCTTGTATTGCCTGGAGCACATTGAATATTCTGGTTGAAGGTCGGGCACTCAGCTAGATCCATCAAACCAACTACATCACGTGTTTCCGTGGTGGAACCATTTCTGTTGGTCACCCAAACCTCTAACCTCAGCACCTGCACCTGTGAATTTACCACCGGCAGGCTTCTCATCGCATTATTATAATTCTGACGGAAGTATTGAGCCATCAGGAAGTGACGGTTCTCTTCATAATCATTGGCCTTGAATTCAAACAACTGGCTGGATGCTCCTCCCTGTAAACCCAGGGTCTGCCTTTGTGCACGCTGATTCGCAAGCACACCGGTTACAAACAGCTTTCCGAATTGCAATTGGGTTTTCAAACCAAATAAAGATTGCGCACCGGGTATCAAAGTTCCTTTGGAAGAAAAAGACACATTACCCGCCTCAATCCTTTTGATGATCTCATCATCGGTACCGGTATAATCGAGCTTCAACTGGTTTTCAAAATCGAAGTTCGACATGGTGTTGTAATTGATCGGAAGTTTCAGCTTATCACCAATATTACCGATCACACTCAGGTTTGCATTCATGTCGAAATCAAATCCACCATTTCGGCGTGCCCTTTCCGGCAATGCAGGGTTCTTGATGTTTTGTCCCTGGTAACCCGCCATCAGGCTGACTTCCCCCTGCGGCCTGATCTCCACCTTCCCGTTACCAAAGATCCTGTTGAATAGATTCTCGGTAACCGATAGTTTCGGCCTGACCAATTTTTTATTAAGGGAGGATAGAATATTCGCACGTTTTCTGAAATATTCCGCTTCAGATTTTTTTGCCTGTAATTCCAGAAACTCATCAAACGTGAGATAAGTAGGCTTGCGGTAGTAAAAGCTGCCTATCTTCTCGACGATATAATATTGCTTTGTTTTGAAATCGTATTCAATGGAATCCGTAATATTTACGGGCGTACGAAGGTCGAACGGGTTCCTGGCAGCATCCGAGAACCTGTCGCCCCTCCTGTCCTTAAGGGGAAATTTTAGCGTATCAGCACCGGAGTCGTTCCCTGGCTGTTGGAAAGCATACGATTGCATGCTGCAACAGAGCAGTAGAACGGAAAAGAATGCAATTACCTTTCCGGTCAGGTTTAAATTTTGGGTCAATCTACTTTCTCAAAGAGTTTGTTTGGTAGAAATCGGGCAATAGGCTTACAATGATTTAAGCGCTTTCTTGATAATGTCTTCCACCTGGCCTTCAGGCTCGGCTTTCATCACCTTTTGAATGGCTGACTCAGCGACTGCTCTTCCGATGCCCAGGGAGATCAGTGCATTTAACGCATCCTGCTCGATTGTATTGCTTATATGAGAAGTATTATTCTGTGAAATGGAACCAGTTATGGATGTTTTTGCCAGCTTGTCGCGAAGCTCAAGAACGATCCTTTCGGCCGACTTTTTCCCGATCCCCTTGATCCCTTCAAGAGCCCTTGTATTACCTGAAGTGATGGCACGTACCAGTTCCTCCGGTTTCATGGAAGACAGCATCATCCTGGCCGTGGTAGCCCCTACCCCTGAAACACTGATCAGCTGCACAAAAAGCAGCTTTTCAGACTCCTGGGAAAATCCAAAAAGAGTATGCGCATCCTCCCTGACATGGTAGTAGGTAAAGAGCCTTCCCTTATCCTCCGACTGTATATCGGCATAGGTATTCAGGCTGATATGTAGTTCATAACCAACACCATTGGCTTCAACAATAACTACTGAAGGGGTCTTTACGGCATAGTTTCCCTGTACGAATGCTATCATGCAGCGAAAATAATGGATTGGCCGCATAAACCTAAATACCTGTATTTTTGCGGCTCTTTTATTATTGGACCAAAAAATAGCAATGAGTCAGAAAATTTTAGCGGCTATCACTGCAGTTGGTGGTTTTGTACCCGAAGATAAACTTACCAACAAGGACCTCGAAGCAATGGTAGACACCAATGACGAATGGATCAAATCCCGCACCGGCATTTCAGAAAGAAGGATTTTGAAGGGAGAAGGAAAAGGAACTTCTGATATGGGCGCTCCGGCAGTTCTGGACCTTTGCAAAAGAAGAGGCATCGACCCATTGGAGATCGATTGTATCATCTGCTGCACAGTTACTCCCGATATGACTTTCCCGGCTACTGCAAATATTATCAGCGATAAGATCGGTGCAAAAAATGCCTTCGGTTTCGACCTGGGTGCTGCATGTTCCGGGTTTTTATATGGTTTGTCGACCGGTGCCATGTTCATCGAAAGCGGACGTTACAAGAAAGTTGTAGTGGTAGGAACTGATAAAATGAGTGCAATCGTGGATTACAGCGATCGTACTACCTGTGTACTGTTTGGAGATGGAGCGGGTGCTGTTCTGCTGGAACCTAATGATGAAGGATATGGCATCCAGGATATGATCCTGAAAAGTGATGGTAGTGGCCGTCATTACCTGAAAATGGTAGCAGGCGGTTCTGCAAAACCAGCTTCTGCGGAAACTGTTGCTGCTAAAGAACATTATATCTACCAGGAAGGTCAGCAGGTTTTCAAATTTGCCGTGAAAGGAATGGCTGACGTTTCTTATGAATTGCTTCAAAAACATAACCTGTCCGGCGATGATATCGCATGGCTGGTTCCTCACCAGGCGAATAAGCGGATCATTGATGCCACTGCAGATCGCATGGGACTTGCTCATGAAAAAGTAATGCTGAATATTCAGCGCTATGGAAATACAACCTCAGCAACTATCCCATTATGTCTTTGGGAATGGCAGGATCAACTGAAAAAAGGTGACCTGATCGTTCTTGCAGCATTTGGAGGTGGATTCACCTGGGGAGCCGCACTGGTAAAGTGGGCGATCTAACCGGGCAGAACGCCCTTCAGGCGGGCTGAACGCCGGGTATCCCACCTGCGTTCAGCCCCTTCTAACTCCCAACTCCCAACTCCCAACTCCTAAAACTCACCTTCTCCTCAAATATATAATCAAATCCGTCCCCGGTATCTTCTTCACTCCCAACTCCCTAAGCATACAAACCAACTGCCCGCGATGATAGGTACCGTGGTTGAAAAGATGCATCAGCATCTCGTACACGGGTTGCTTGAATCTTTCTTTCCTCGAATTGAAATAAATGAATTCATGCTCTAACATGGGCAGCCTTGCCTGGTCAACCCATTGCTTCCACAACTCACCCTGGTGAAGTAAAGCAGCAGCAACATCTATGGTATTGCCCGAAAATTTTTCACTGGGCGGCACTACCTGTTCAACAAGCTTGAGCCGCTGCCACCAGATACTCTCGGCATCCCACATATGAAGCAAAGTTTTATGCAGGGATGGAAAACTTGAATGCACCTCTTTCGTTCGATCCTCTTCCGGAATTGATTTGATCACATCAATAAGCCTTGAAGTTGCCCATACATTATAACCGGCAAGTTGTTGAAGTATTTCTTTCACCTTTAAAGTACATTTGGAATCCAAACCTACAATGTTTAGGCTGAAAAATTAATATCATGGCAAATCATTTAAAGGGCTTTAGTTCACAGGCAATTCATGGTGGACATAAACAGGATCCGAATTATGCGCACCTGACTCCTATTTATGCTTCATCAACATACGTATATGATACTGCAGAACAGGGAATGAGAAGATTCAGCGGGCAGGAAGAAGGATATATTTATTCAAGATGGGGTAATCCTACCATGACAGAAGCGGAAGAGAAAATTGCTCTGATGGAAGGTTACAGGTTAGGCACTGATAAATCAAATCTTGAACTGAAAGGAATACTTCACGCTTCCGGAATGGCCGCTATCGCAAGCCTGATGCTTGCTACATTGAAAACAGGCGACAAGATCCTTTCCCATTATTCATTATACGGAGGAACACAGGAGATGATGGACCGCATCCTTCCTGACCTCGGAATCGAACCGATCATTGCAGACCTTCGTGATCTTAATATCGCTGAAGATGCATTGAAGAATAACCCGGCCATAAAAATGGTTTACCTTGAAACGCCGGCTAATCCCACTATTCAATGTGTAGATATTGACGAGCTTACAAAACTTGCGAAGAAGTATGGCAAGATCGTGGCTTGTGACAACACATTCGCAACTCCATATCTTCAGCAACCATTTAAGTACGGTGTTGATTTTGTAGTGCATTCCACAACAAAATTTCTGAATGGACATGGAACTGCAATCGGAGGAATTCTGTTGGGAAGAGATATTGAATTCATGAAAACAAAAGCAACAAAATTTCATCGCCTGCTGGGAGGTAACAGTAATGCGTTTGATGCATATCTTTTGTTGAGCGGAATGAAAACACTTGAAGTAAGAATGGATCGACATTGCGCGAATGCCGTTGCAGTGGCTGATTTCCTTCAGTCACACAATGCTGTTGCAAAAGTAAATTACAACGGACTTCCTTCACATGCAGATCATGCAACTGCCATGAAACAAATGCGCCATCCGGGTGCTATGATGAGTATTGAATTGAAAGGAGGTTTGCAGGCAGGTATGTCGATGATGAATAAATTGAAGATGTGTGTCCGCACTGTTTCACTTGGTTCATGTGATACTTTATTATCACACCCGGCATCTATGACTCACTATGGTGTGGCTAAAGAGAAACGCGAACAATACGGAATCACAGATGGCTTGATAAGGATGAGTATTGGAATGGAAAATATTGAAGATATCCTGGAAGACCTCGACCAGGCATTGTCATAACACCTAAACTATTTTGTATGAAGATAAGTATTAGGAGAGCCGTTAAGGAAGACTGTCAGCGACTGCTTGAGTTGATTGATGAACTTGCAGAATATGAAAAAGCCCCGCAGGAAGTAACGGTAACACTTGAACATTTCATGGAAAGCGGTTTTGGAGAGCATCCTGTATGGTGGGCATTTGTCGCCACCGTACCCCACCCCGTTGAATCAGACCGCGAATATATTGTAGGCTTTGCTCTATACTATATCCGGTACAGCACCTGGAAAGGACAACGCATGTATCTTGAAGATATCATCGTTACTCAGGATTACCGTGGACATGGTGTTGGCAAATTACTCTTCGATCAACTAATTGAAGAAACCAAACACCGCAAACTTCATGGTATTGTATGGCAGGTACTTGAATGGAACGAACCCGCAATCAACTTCTATAAAAAGTACAACGCCAGCTTTGATAATGAATGGGTGAATTGTTCAATTTTCGTTTAAGGGTAACTGGATAATGTAAATCGGAAATCGGTAATCGAAAATCAGATCACCCTAATTACTTAATAAAAATAGCCACTAATGAAGTGGCTGTTTTTATTCTATGTCTTCCGTGTATTCCGTGTATTCCGTGTATTCCATGTCTTTCATGTCTTCCCCGTCTCCAAGTCTCCACCTCTCCGTGTCTCCCTCACGAAACCCCTCCAACCACCGCCTCCTTCCAAATCTTCCCCACCAATCCCTGCAGAACCTTACCAGGACCCACTTCGGTAAATTGAGTTGCTCCATCAGCCACCATCGCATTTACACATTGCGTCCATCTTACCGCACCGGTCAATTGCTCTACAAGATTTCTTTTGATCTCTTCTTTATCTGATACCGCTTTCGCAACAACATTCTGGTATACAGGGCAGATCGGATCGCTGAACACGGTTGATTCAATAGCAGCTTTCAATTCCTCCTTTGCCGGCTCCATTAAAGGAGAATGAAATGCACCACCCACCGGCAATACCAATGCTCTTTTTGCCCCTGCAGCTTTCATCCTTTCACATGCGATCTCAATTCCTTTGATCGATCCACTGATCACCAACTGACCCGGACAATTATAGTTTGCTGCTACCACAACCTCACCGGTTTCTTTGGTCACTTCTGCACAGATCTCTTCAACTTTCTCATCAGATAAAGCAAGCACTGCAGCCATGGTAGAGGGATTGATCTCACAAGCTCTTTGCATTGCCTGCGCACGAATGGAAACAAGTTTCAATGCATCATCAAATGTCAAAACCTTATTTGCAACAAGCGCTGAAAATTCGCCAAGCGAATGACCCGCAACCATATCCGGTTTTGCACCTTCAATACCGAGGTAAGCAACAACTGAATGAATGAATACCGCAGGCTGCGTAACTTTTGTCTGCTTCAATTCTTCATCAGTTCCATTGAACATGATATCTGAAATTCTGAAACCAAGAATCTCATTTGCTTTTTCAAACAATTGCTTTGCTGATTCGCTTTGTTCGTACTGGGTTTTACCCATCCCTGCAAACTGGGATCCCTGGCCTGGAAAAATATATGCGTGTTTCATATGATGTTATCTAAATAAAAATGGATCATGCAAAATTGCATGATCCATTTACAATATCAAACATTATTTTTCTTAGTGCAACCTGGAAGATATCAGTTTTGTGAATTCGCTCCTTGTCTCTGCCTTTTCAAATTCACCAAAGAAAGCAGAAGTAGTGGTTACAGAATTTTGCTTTTGCACTCCGCGCATCATCATACATAAATGTGAAGCTTCAATCACAACAGCTACGCCCAATGGATTCAGCGATTCTTTAATTGCCTGGAGTATTTGAGTAGTTAATCTCTCCTGCACCTGCAATCTTCTTGCAAATACATCAACCACCCTTGCAATCTTGCTCAGGCCCGTGATGTATCCATTTGGAATGTAAGCCACATGAGCCTTTCCAAAGAATGGCAGCATATGGTGCTCACACATGCTGTACAGTTCAATATCCTTCACAATGATCATCTCGCTTACATCTTCATGAAACTTGGCGGAATCCAGGATAGCTTTTGCATCCATATGATAACCCTGTGTCATGTAAAGCATTGCCTTTGCAACACGTTCAGGTGTTTTCAATAACCCTTCCCGGTCAGCATCTTCACCTAATTGCTTTAAAACTTCACGGTAATTTTCAGTGAGGCCATCTTTGATAACAGCATCAAACTGTTCGACTTTTGAATAAGACATTTTCGGGTTTTTAATAATTACGAAAAGTTGATCAGGCCGGATACTCAACGAAATTCCTTTCAGTTTCATACAACCTGATCTGGAGGTCGAACTGCTGATCGATCTCTGCCCTCAGAATATCATAAATAACCAGGCAAATGTTTTCTGCAGTTGGATTCAACTCCCTGAAATAAATTGTGTCGAGATTCAGGTTCTTATGATCAAAATGCACCAGCACTTTGTCCCTGATCAGATCACTCAACACTTTCATGTCCATAACATATCCGGTAACAGGATCAGGCTCTCCAACAACCTTCACAACCAGTTCATAGTTGTGCCCGTGGAAGTTTGGATTATTACATTTCCCGAATACCCGGTCATTCTGCTCTGCCGACCAATCCTTGTTATACAACCTGTGTGCAGAGTTGAAATGCTCCTTCCTGAATACTGCTACTCGTCTTCCCATATGTTGAAATGTACAGAAAATGCACTGGATTAACAGCAGCAGATTCTATTTGTTCAGAACAATTGAATATTATCCAAAGTATTCAACATAAATACGTGGAGTCTCATAGAGTTTGATACAATGTAATGCTATGCCTTCAGGAATATGTGGTGCTAATTGATTCCATATGGCAATAGCCAGATTTTCAGTTGAACACATCTTATCCTTCATAAAAGGAACATCCATATTCAGGTTCTTATGATCCAGTTTATCGACCACATGCTCCTGGATGATCTTGCTCAACTTCTTTACATCGTATAAAAATCCGGTATCAGGATGCGGTTCACCTTTTACCGTCACATAAAGTTCATAATTATGCCCATGCCAGTTCTCATTGGCACAAACACCAAAAACAGCCTCATTCTGCTCTCTGCTCCAGGATGGGTTGTATAATTTATGCGCGGCATTAAAATGCTCAACTCTTGTCAGGTAAACCATTCCTCTCTCAAAATTTTCGCAAAGTTAACCTCTTACAGGGGAATTATTGTAAAACATACAGAAATCACGGAAATTGCACCCATGCGAATCCTTTTATGCGCCGCCACAAGCCTTGAAATTCAACCCCTCATCAACAAATTACCTGACCTAACCATCCCAGGCCACTCAGTAGATACCCTTATCACGGGGATCGGAGCCATGCATACTGCTTATGAACTCACTGCAGAGATAAACCGTCAACGCCCCGATTTCGTGATCCTGGCAGGAATTGGTGGCAGTTTTGATCCGATTGAGCCGCCGGGAGAAGTTTATTTTATTCATAAAGATGTAACAGCAGATCTCGGAGTTCGTGAAAACAATGAATGGAAAGATCTGTTTGACATGAAACTGCTCGACAAAAATTCAGATCCATACGAGGAAGGTTTCCTGCATAATGATTTCCCTATGCCTTTGATCGACACCCTGCAGAAAGGAACTGCAGTAACAGTTAACCAGGTTACAACCGACCCGGTTCATATTCTATCAATGGTTAAAAAATATCATCCCGATGTTGAATCGATGGAAGGCGCAGCAGTTCATTTTGTTTGTCTGAAAGAAAAAATTCCCTTTATTCATTTACGTGCTGTCTCAAATACTATCGGTCAACGCAACAAGGCTAAATGGGATATACAGCTTGCTGTGAAAAACCTTAATGCCGTAGCTGAAAAGGTCATAACTTCTATCATATCAAAGTAACAATATGAAATTTACCATAGGAATTTCACCTTGCCCAAATGATACATTCATCTTCGATGCACTTATCAATAAAAAAATTGATACTCGTGGAATCGAATTTGAACCTGTACTGGAAGATGTACAAACACTCAATGAATGGTCTCAAACAGCAAGACTCGATCTTTCTAAGATCAGTTATGCAACACTCCCATTGGTTGCTGATAAATACTATGCACTTGAACCAGGTGGAGCATTGGGAAAAGGTGTTGGTCCACTCCTTATTTCAAAGAAAGATATTCCGCATGCTGCTGTGAAATCCTGTACCGTAGCAGTACCCGGACAAAACACCACAGCAAATGTTTTGTTCTCTCTGGCATTTCCTGAAGCTATTCATAAAGTGTTTTTACGTTACGATGAAATTGAGCAATATGTTCTTTCCACTGATCTGTCGACCAACGATATTGAAACTTATAAATTGGGAGTCATAATACACGAGAACCGTTTTACCTATACAGAAAAAGGACTTATAAAGCTTGCAGATCTTGGGGAAGTTTGGGAAAATCAAACAGGGCTACCCATTCCATTAGGATGCATTATTGGAAAGCGATCAATTGACATAG
This sequence comes from uncultured bacterium, assembly GCA_966112615.1. GTDB lineage: Bacteria > Bacteroidota > Bacteroidia > Chitinophagales > Chitinophagaceae > Flavitalea. The sequence goes on along the minus strand of CBHWDO010000007.1, from coordinate 27,930 downwards.
AAATTTTAAAAACAGTAGAAGCGCTTATACAGGAAAGTCTTTCCTACTCCAGGCAACACTATCCTTCGTTAAGTGATTTTGTAAAGGACAATGCACGTGAAATGGAAGAAGCTGTGATGCGTCAGCACATTGATCTTTATGTGAATGATTTTAGTTTTGAATTAGGGACAGAAGGAAAGAAGGCCGTTGAAAAATTCATCACTGTTCATTCTTCTATCAATAAGATACCTGTTGATTTTGATAAGCTTTACGTTTAATTGTTCTTTAAAGCTTTCGAATACACTTCCAGGCATCTTTTCCTTGCAAATTCATGGTCAACAATGGGTTTTGGATATTCAAATGATTCGAATTCCGGAACCCATTTCCTGACATACTTCAATTGCGGATCGAATTTTTTAGTCTGAAGATATGGATTGAATACTCTGAAATAAGGAGCAGCATCACATCCCGTTCCGGCAGCCCATTGCCAGCCTCCATTATTTGATGCAAAATCAAAATCCAAAAGCTTTTGTGCAAAATAAGCTTCACCCCATTTCCAATCAATCAGCAAATGCTTGGTTAGAAAAGAAGCAACGATCATCCTCACCCGGTTATGCATAAAGCCTGAGGCATTCAGTTCTCTCATTCCTGCATCAACAATAGGATAACCTGTTTCACCCTTGCACCATTTTTGAAATTCGGTCTCATTATTTCTCCATGGAATAGCTTCATATTCAGGCTTGAAACTCAATCCCTGTCCTACTCTTGGAAAATTGGCAAGTATCATCTGATAAAAATCTCTCCATATAAGTTCATTAAGATAAGTCTCGTTTTTCCCCATGCTTCTTCTCACCAATTCTCGTACACCTACAGTTCCGAATCTTAAATGAACTCCCATTCTTGATGTTCCTTCAATTGATGGAATATCTCGTTGCTGATGGTACTTTATGAGAATTTCTTCATTCAATTGATCAGATGGATATTGCATATCAACTGGTATGAAATTCATTTCTTCCAGGCTGATCAATGGAAGTGGATCTGTCTTCCAAAAATTATTTTCGGTTACCCATGACCGGTAGTCTTTCTCACTTAAAACAGATTTCCAGCGTTTGCTGTAGGGAGTGAAAACCGTGTATGGTTTGCCATCATCTTTAGATACTTCCAGCCTTTCAAAAATCACATGATCCTTGAAAGTTTTAAACCCGATGGAGTTTTTTTGCAACAAGGCATTCACCTTATTATCACGATCTATGGCATAAGGCTCATAATCATGATTGGTGAATACGGTATCAACTTTATAATTGGAAATAATATCCGTGAAAACCTTCACAGGTGCGCCATACATTACTTTGATAGCGGAACCTTTCTTCTCCAACTGCGACTTCAACTCCTTAACTGCACTATAGATAAAGTTCACCCGCTTATCCGCCCGATCCTCAAGCCTGTCCAATATCTCCGTATCAAAAATGAAGATCGGCAATACCGGTTTACCCGATGCAAGTGCTTCACTCAATCCACTATTATCTTCTAATCGAAGATCTCTCCTAAACCAAAATATATTTATGGACTCTGACATGTTGATCGTTTCAGCATATAAAAATGTAAAACCTAAACAACTCCTTCCTGGAAATGTTTTGATATCTGATGATATATTTTTTGTGCCATCAGATTGCCGTATTCATTATCTTTTATTCGCTGAACCCATCTTAAACCAAATGCTGCATTAGTAAGAAAAACTTCATCTGCATTCAATAAATCATTTATTGAAATGTGCTGTTCCCTGATAGAAAAATCACCACTCAATGTTTCAAGGATCCACCTGCGCATAACACCTGCAACTGGCCCGTCTTCCAGCATTGGAGTGAGTATGATATTATCCTTAACAACGAAAACATTGGCAATAGTTGAATCAACAATGTATTCATTATAATTCAACAACAACATGTCATTCACTTTAAGTTTTCTTCCTTCGTTTGCTGCATACAGGTAAGGCAGGTAATTATTTGATTTAAGATTTGATAAAATATCAGCCGATTTCCTGGCATTCATACATATATCCACAATAAGTCCATTGGTATTGAATTCCCTGTAATTATCGGGAAGGGACCATGTCTGAATGATGATATCAGCATGTGCATCGGTTCTGTCCCACACGCCTCCTTCTTTGCCCAGGCATGAGATCCTTACCCGCGCATGTTGTCCTGATTTATTTTTAGAAACCAGTGATTCGATCTGCTGTTGAATTTTTTCAGGACCGGTAAAAGGTGGTGGTTTTAATTGCAAAGTTTCCATTCCTGCAAACATCCTTTCCATATGCATTTTAAAAAAGGGCATTTTTCCCTGGTGCATACGAATAGTTTCAAAGATACCCTCGCCATATCGGAGGGCGCGACTTTCAATAGAAATTCCGGGCTGGTCGAGAGAGAAGATTTTTCCGTTTAACAGGTAATGATTCGACATAAAAAAAATGGCATCTTTAAAGATGCCACCTAAATGTATGATACAAACAGTTTTTATTTCTCTTCAAGAATACCTTTCTTAACGGCATACATTACCAGACCTGCCATAGACTTTGCTCCTGTTTTTGATTTGAGCTTATCCCGGATGGCTTCAACAGTTCTGGGGCTGATATCAACAATGTCTGCTATTTCTTTAGTGGTCTTTTCATCACACATCAGCTTAAGTACCCTGATTTCCTTTTCACTCAGCTCGGCATCCTGTACGCCGATGGTTTCAGTTCTGCGGGACCTGAGGCCTGTAAGAAGGGCTTTATTGGTCAGTTCATTAAAGAAGAACTCCTGTTCAAAGCAGGTTATGATAGCCTGGTAGATCGTTTCAGAATCGGAATTCTTGGTAAGGTAGGAATTCGCACCTATTTCCATGAGTTTAGAGATCATGGAATGATCATTATGCATGGAAAGTATGATCACTTTAGCCTCCGGCCTTAATTTCTTGATTTCAGGCAGGGTTTGAATTCCGTCCATAATAGGCATCTGGATGTCGAGCAGGATAACATCTGGCTCGATATGCCTCAGGAGGTTCATCAATTGCATACCATTGTCGGCTTCCGCAATCAACTCAACATCTTTTTTCACCGATAAAGCAGTCCTAACTCCTGCTCGGAAAAGGGTATGGTCATCGGCAATGGCCACTTTGATAACCCTTCCGGGGTCATTGTGTTTCATATGGGTTTTGTATTTTAACTATACCCAGTTTCTTTTGATCACAGGGTAAAGGGTCGTAAAAAAAATCAATTTTACCGTTCTATACTATAGTGGAAATACTATTTTTTCTACCTGTGGATATTACCAAGGCTGTAAAATTAGGATAATTACTATAATAAATTCAGCGGTATTACGAATTGCCTTCGAAGATTTTCGATAATCCATTGTAAAATACTGCATTATTAAAATTAGGTGAAAGCGCTATTGCGCCAGTTTATGAGGAAATTATTTTTGTATTCGGTTGATTGACGAGGAAAACACCTCAAACCGTCCAGTGTCCGAACCGTCCAAAAATTATCCAGATATCCATGAAAGCCAGGTAAGATCCAATGTCAATCAACTTTTATTCAGATATCCTAAAGAATTAACCCATAGTGATCCTTATCCTGGAACCGTAAGATCCAATTCCCTGGAAGACTATTAGATCCATTACCCTAAAGATTGATTAAGGCTTAAATTCAGTACCCGCGGAAGCGGGTTTTTTTATTGTTGGAATGATTATTTAGGTAGGAATTGTATAAAACACCCTTATGACAAGGCCCGAATTTGATTTAATGGAGGAGTTGGACCAGCTATCTCTTGTGTTATCGGACGGCATTTTATTGTCGCAACACCATCATTCTGGTGAGAAGATCTTCCTGTATGATATGTGTGGTTTTTATGTGGTGATGATCTATGACGAATCATCGGATGCACTAAACCAGTTAATCTGCCTTGATGACTGCACCGAATTTTTGCTGAATATAAGCGAAGAAACCCCTTTTTCAGACCCAGCATCCCGCCCAAGGGAAGCCTGATATATTAAAATTTATTTGATTTTCAACCACTTAGCTATCAGGGTTAAATTCTCATATTTCCGTGAGGTTTTTCTTTCAAAAAATGGTGAAAACACCATTTGAATTGCAAAACCACTTATTATTTTCATGGAACAAATTAGAATATGATTGAATATTTTTCATCCTTAACCCTAAGCTTAATTTTCACCCTTAGCTTTCTAATAAAAGGGACACTAAATAAAGGTTCAATACCCGTAAAACCTTTTTTTATTTTTTACGGTTGTCTTTCAATAACCCAAATGGTTTTTAGTTTACTGGTAACACGTTTAAATTTTTTATACTTAAATCCTACAAATGCGATAGAATACTCTATTAACATCTTCAATTTAATTGAGATAATATTATTTGCTTATTTCTTTATTAAGATTTTAAAAAACCCAATAAGCAAAAAGATTATCTTTTTTTCAACATTAATCTTTGTTTTATGGATTTTATACAGATGGTTTTTTGAAGGACTTTTCGGTAGCGTTTTAAGATCAATTACACTAATAGAATCTTTTCTCTTTATTCTTTTTTCCTTATTCTATTTTTCCGAGCTTCTCAAATTTCCAACTACTTATTCATTAAAATACGAACCTAAATTCTGGATTGTAATTGGAATCTTCTTATTGTGTTCTTTATTATTTCCATTGTTCCTTTTCAAAGACTACATAAATCTATTAGCACCAAATTTTTACAGTAGCTTATATACTGCCAACAATATTGGATATGCAATTTTATTTTACTGTTTAACAAAGGCACTACAATGCTCAATTCCACAACACAAATAATATTCTTCTTTTTCATTGTTCTTTTAATAATGATAACTCTTGCGGGTTTTATCATAGGATTTATGTTTGTTTATCAAAGAAAACAAACAGATTACTTAAAAGAAATTCAAAAAATAAATTCAGAACAAGAAACTATGATATTGAAAGCGCAAATGGAGTTACAAGAAACAATTTTAAAAAATATCAGCCGAGAAATTCACGATAATATTGGTTTAACTCTAAGCTTATCCAAACTTCATTTAAATCAACTACCAAATCAAAACTTACAACTCCATACAGCAATACACTTAATTACAAAAGCAATAAATAACTTAAGAAATTTATCAAGAACATTAAATTCAGAGTATGTATTATCTAAAGGATTAATTAAATCTATAGAAAAGGAAATAAGCTACATCAAAAGCACTAATGCATTTCAAATTTCCTTAGAAACAAATGGTCAAGCATTATACATTGAATCCTCTAAAGAACTGCTATTATTTAGAATAATTCAAGAACTATTTAACAATGCAATAAAGCACTCAGATGCAAAATCAATTAAAACAAATATCACGTATGGCCTTAATGAAGTAAAGATCACTATTCGGGATGATGGTAAAGGTTTTAACTATGACGAATTAAATAACGATTATTCCGGATTAAAAAATATAAAAAGTCGAGTCAAGCTTTTAAATGGATCAATGGAGATTCAAAGTAAAATAAATCTAGGCACGCATATATCTATTTCAATACCCCTAAACAATTAAAACATGAGCGAAAAAACCTACACCCTAGCCTTAGCAGATGATCACACTTTATTTCGCGAATCTCTAGTGCACACAATTGTTGGATTCGGAAGATGTCAGGTAATAATACAAGCAAGTTCAGGTAAAGAACTAATTGAAAAAATAGAAAACGGCCCAAAACCTGATCTGATTTTATTAGATCTGAATATGACTGAAATGAATGGTTATGACGCAGCAGAATATCTCCTCAAGAATCACCCAGAAATAAACATTTTGATGCTGACCATGTATGATGCTGATATTGCCCTGGTTCGTTTACTTCAACTTGGAATTAAAGGTTTTTTAAGAAAAGACATTCATCCCGCTGAATTAAAAACTGCAATATTTTCAATAATGGAATCAGGATACTATTACTCCAGTTCAACTACCGGCAAACTTTTTAACTTATTTAGAAGGCAACAGGATAACGGCACACTGTTACAAAGAACATTATTGAATGAAACAGAAATTACATTTTTAAAATTGGCATGCACCGAAGACACTTATAAGGAGATTGCACAAAAAATGAATCTAAACCCAAGAAGTATAGATAATCTAAGAGATCATTTATTTGATAAACTTGAAGTAAAAAGTCGGGTGGGATTAGCAATGTATGCATTGAAACAGGGACTCATAATCCCTTAATCAATTATTTTATTTCGCATTCCATACATAATCAAGCCGGCAATAGTTTTGGCTCCAACTTTTGTTTTCATATTTTGCCGGATAGTTTCAACTGTTCTAGGACTAAGAAATACTTCTTTAGATATTTCTTCAGTGGTCTTATCCTCGGCTAATAATTTCAATATCCTAACTTCCTTTTCTGAAAATTTTATAGGATTTGGATAAAACTGCCTAACCTGTCTTTTGGTTTGAAGTTTTGAGAGGACCGCCTTATTAACTAATTCATTAAAATAAAAGTCGTCATTCATACAACTGAGGATGGCCTGGTAAATTTCCTCAGGATCTGATGTTTTTGTAAGATAAGCGTTTGCTCCCATCTCCATCATCTTTGTAATCATTTCCTGATCATCATACATAGTAAGAACAATGATCTTGACATCATCATGCTCTTTCCTCAAAAGTCCAATGGCATTTACCCCATCCATTTCCGGCATTCTAATATCCATAAGCAAAACATCCGGCTTTTTAAGCTGGATCTTGTGCATTAGATCTTTCCCGTTTTCAGCTTCCCAAAGAAGCTTCAGATATTCTTTATCCTTAAGCGCCATCCGGATTCCATCTCTAAATATTTTATGATCGTCCGCAATGGCGACTTTTATAACCATTTCAGAACTCATAATTAAGGGTTTCAAGAATTATTTGGAACATTTTCCAGAGTAAAAATTAATTTTCAAAAATAACTTATAAAGTTCTGTGAATGAAATAACGAGGAATGTATTTTCCATTCAGAATACAATTCTAAGTGTTTACATTTACTTTTGTACCGCTCACGTAAATTTTCAAACAACTCTCCGAAACTTACTATACCATTCTTCGAAAGTTTACTATAGTATTTTTACTATCATCGTCTTGTGTTTTTACGTTTTTTGCGTAGTTAAAAAACGTTCTAAAATCGTAAAAAAACCAATATTGGTGCGTGTTTTAGCAGATATAGGCTGTTTAAAAGGCAAATTTACCCATTGTTCATTAGACCAAGTTGAAGCTTTTTTACAGTCCAAACTAAAAAACACCGCTAAACTTAGTACTATGATGAAAATTACTAGCTCCAAAAATGAAATTGCCCTGATCGGAGAAGAAATTGGTCTCGAATTAGGAAAAGAAATGGTAAGAGACTATCAAATCGCAAACCCTAATGATGTTCAATTTTACAACGTGGGTAAAAACATTATAAGCCAAATTCTTAGCCAACCAGGTTGTGAAGGTATCAGATTTTACAATGCCTACAATGAAATGGGCGAAAAGACATTAGTTTATGTAGGTTTAGATTCAATGGGTAAAGCATTGATCTCATACTCTGCTATTAACGCTAATGGTGAACTTAAAAAAGAAGCTGCGATTGTTGCTGACAGAATAACCAGAGGAGAAGGAGGAGGAACAAAAACAGGAATTTCTTTAGATGATTGGACTTGGGACGCAGAATAATTACTTTTCTACGTTAAAGTGCTTTTATATATTTGAATTAAACTCCTAAAATATACTAAGCACTTTAAAATATATAGTAGTAGTATCGCATTTAATTCCCTTAATTCTATTGCTTCTGTTTCCAAAAAACAAGAAGATGATAGAATTAAGGGTTATTTTGTTGTATTGTGCCTATTCTTTTATAAATGATATAGTCTTAATAATCTGCGAAACTTATGAATTTGAAAATGTAATTTTTCATGCCCTTTCACTTTTTACTGTTTTAGAATTTCTTTTGTTTTCATATTGTATATATACCTCACTATCTAATAAAATCCTTCGTAAAATAATATTAGCGGTTATTCCAATTTTCATCTCCTTCTCCTTCATCCAGTACCTCAATGCAGATAAAAAACATATAGATGCAATCTCTATCACCGTCGAAAATATTATCATCATTATCTTCTGTCTGTTCTATTTTTACGAAGAAATAAGCATTCCTCAGTCTACCTTTATATACTCAACCCCGACATTCTGGCTGATTGCAGGAATACTAATTTACTCTGCTGGCACTTTCTTCCTGTTCATGTTCTCGGATAACCTCTCCGACGATGAATGGCAAAAATGGTCCATCATTAATTATGTTTTCACTATCTTGAAAAATGCATGTTTTGGCCTTGCCGTAACCATAAAACATACCAATGATCCGTTATTATCCTATGACCAAAACCTTGATAACGATAAAATCCCTGAAAATAACCTAACCATTAATTCTAACCCCTAACCAGAAATGATCTTATTGCAGGCCGCCAACTCTGGAAGTAGCATTAGCCAGGTTTTGTTCTTTGGTACCATTGGTATGCTCGCACTTACCATTGGCCTGATCGTATTTATCATTTTCCACCAAAGAAAAGTCATTCGCTACCAGCTTAAACTCCAGAAACTGGAACATGAACAGCAAAAAATGCTGCTGAACGCTTCTATTAGGTTCCAGGAAGAAGAACGCCAACGTATCGCTGCCGACCTTCATGACGATGCTGGCCCCTTACTCGCTACAGCCCGTCTATACCTGAATGAAAACCTGGTTAACCTGGATAGAACTGCTCAACTCCAAAGTATCTATAACGCAAAGCAGATCATTGACGATACTATCCAGCTGATCCGCAACATCTCTCACTCCCTGATGCCTCCGACCCTCAAAAACTTTGGTCTGGAATCAGCTGTGAACGACCTTTTTCAAAAGATCAGTGGCTCAGGCTCTATGAACGCCAATTGCAGGTTTCATGACTATCGCAACCGCCTCCAGACTGATAAAGAACTGATCCTCTTCCGAGTTATCCAGGAATTGATCAATAATATTCTGAAACACAGTAACGCCAGCTTTATACACCTCACCCAAAACCTGGCCGGCGAAAGCCTGTTCATCAGAATGCACCACGATGGTCGCGGACTTACCCAGGCAGATTTTGAAAAACTCAATAAAAGCACCGGTGGACTGGGTTTGAAAAATATTCAGAGCCGTCTGAAACTTCTGCATGGTAAAATTCTTTTTGAAAAAGATATCTCCCAGACCTATTTTAAGATAACCATAGAGATCCCAAACACGGAATCAGAAATCCCTGAAATCTCCATACCTTACTAACTTACTCGTTTTTCCTTATGGCAGTTTAATTTTTTACACTAATTTTAAGCGCCAATATTCATTAAAAACATGGGGCCAATAAAAGTTGCCATCGCCGACGACCACAAGATCTTCAGAAAGGGTGTTATTCTTTCCCTGCGCTCTTATACCAATATTAAGTTCGTTTTTGAAGCGGAGAATGGCCAGGAACTGCTGGATAACCTCCCCGTCCTGGAAGAATTCCCCGATGTGATCCTGATGGACCTCCGAATGCCCCTGAAAGATGGAATTGAAACTACCAAGATCGTTGCAAAACAATACCCCGGCATCCATATCATCGCATTGACCATGTACGAAGATGAACGCTTCGTTAGCCACATGATGGAAATAGGAGCCAATGGATACCTGCTTAAAAGCGCAGATCCTGCCGAGATCAAAAAGGCAATTATGGAAGTAGTGTCGAAAGGATATTACCTGAATAATTTCGTAAACAGGATCTTGCTTAAAAAATCTCACTCAAGGCAAAAAGTAATGCCTACTCTTACCAGCGAAATCACGATAAGTGAAAGAGAAAGAGAAGTCATTAAGTATATCTGCATGGAATATACAGCCCATGAGATCGCTCAAAAACTTGAAGTAAGTCCTCGTACTGTTGAAGCTATTAAAGACAGGCTGATGGAAAGATTCGGAACCAAAAACACTGCCGGCCTGGTTTTCTTTGCAGTAAAGAATAACCTGATCGATTAAACAATCATTTCAGGTATTTCACCCTCAATAATTATTTTTCCGGCTGTCTTTGAACGGATCTCCTCTACAGTCACCCCAGGTGCTCTTTCCAATAATTTAAATCCACCTTCAGGCAGGATATCAAAAAGCGCCAGTTCTGTAATAACCTTACGTACACAACCTACTCCGGTAAGTGGAAGTGTACACTTCGGCAGCAGTTTTGATTCACCCTTAGGATTTGTATGCATCATGGCCACGATGATATTTCTTGCACTGGCCACCAGGTCCATTGCACCACCCATTCCTTTCACCATCTTCCCAGGGATCTTCCAGTTTGCAATATCCCCGTTTTCTGAAACCTCCATCGCACCTAATACTGTAAGATCAACCTTCCCGGCCCTGATCATTCCAAAACTCTCTGCACTGTCAAAGAACACTCCCCCTGGCAATACAGTCACAGTTTCCTTTCCTGCATTGATCAGGTCTGCATCTTCTTCTCCTTCATAAGGATATGGTCCCATTCCAAGAATCCCGTTCTCCGACTGCAGCATGATCTGGATCCCTTCAGGAATATAATTAGCAACAAGTGTCGGTATTCCAATGCCAAGGTTTACATAATCTCCATCATTCAGCTCCTTAGCTATACGTTTGGCTATGCCATGTTTATCCAATGCCATAACTGGTTATTTACTTTGTTCTGATTGTTTTACGCTCGATACGTTTCTGGTAATCTTTTCCCTGGAAGATCCTGTGAACATATATTCCTGGCACATGAACCTGGTCCGGATCAAGATCTCCGGGTTCAACCAGGTGTTCTACTTCCGCAATGGTAATGTTCCCTGCCCTGGCTATGGAGGTTGAAAAATTTCTAGTGGTTTTCCTGAATTGTAGGTTTCCGTATCGGTCGCCTTTCCATGCTTTTACTATGGAGAAATCGGCATGCAAAGCTTCTTCCATGAGATACATCTTGCCATTGAATTCTCTTACTTCTTTTCCTTCAGCGATCTCTGTACCATAACCTGCAGGCGTAAAAAATGCAGGTATGCCCATACCTGCCATCTGGATCCTGGAGGCCAGGGTTCCCTGAGGGATCAGGTCAACTTCAAGTTCTCCACTGAGCAATTGCCTCTCGAACTCAGCATTCTCACCCACATAGGAACTCATCATTTTTTTTATCTGTCGATTCTTCAATAACAATCCCAAACCGAAATCATCTACCCCAGCATTATTGGAAATACATGTAAGGTTAGATACACCCTTGTTCATGAGCGCCGCTATGCAATTCTCCGGAATTCCACACAACCCAAATCCCCCAAGCATTATTATGGCTCCATCATGAACATCATGCACTGCCTCGGCAGCACCTGGTACTACTTTATTCATAAGGAAAGCAAGTTTGAGTGGAAAAATAACAAATGTTAGTTTGTTTCCCTGATATAAACCTCAGGTTTTTTCTTCTGGCCATAACTTACCAGCGAATCAAACATCTTTTTTGACAGATCAGGACGATCAAGATAGAATTTAAAACTTCTGATGAAATCATCTTTTGAGATCTTATGTATCTGGAAAACCCTGTCATAAGCCTTAAAAGTTTCATCCGTCACATTCACTTTTGCAGAATCACGAATGATATAAGTTGCAGCAAATCGGTCGGCCTGGATCATATCCCACATCACTTTCTCCATTTTCTCTATTCCCATCACATCCTTGGGAACAGCTTCTGAATCAGTACAGGAAATCATTACTGCCATGACCAATATTGCAACCATTCTCATCATTTCAATTCCTGTTTATAAGTATTCGAATTTGTAATATCCATACGGCTCAGCATCTCCCTAACTCTTCCTTTTTCCTCAGGTGGCGCTTTTTTAAATAGCCTTACCATCTCATTACTTTTTCCCTGGAAAAAGAATGGAACGATCATTGAATTAGGGATTTCAGAATTCATGGAATTCAATTGCAACAAGGCATTCAACACTCCTGCCCTGCCTTCATTCTCATTCTCATAAAGCTTGTCAAACCCGGTTCTGTAATAATTGTACAACACTTCATGTATCACTGCATACCGGTTATTTGTCAGGTTCTCAGCAAGCCAGTACCTGTTTCTCAAACCATCAAATGCCCTCCACCCCGTAACATCCCTGCCATCTGGAGCATTGTTTACAATATTCTGTGCCTTTAAAAAGTAAGGATCGCCACCCCTGATGCTAAAGGAATCATAGTCAAGACCGATTATGGTATACACATAAAAAGCAAGGATCGCCGACAGGTTGGATGTCAGTCCATCTGAACCACTCACCCTGTTCTCATTGAATTCTATTGGTTGAAATTCAACATACCTGAAGATCACATTCTCATCCTGAAAATTGATCAGCGGACTTTCATATGTTGAATTAAAAATTGGTCTTGCCGCCTGCACTATCAGAGACGCTTTGTAAATATTATCGTTACCCTCAGCAATATTGATCAAAAAATTACAGATGATCTTTTCATTCTGCTGAAAGCTTTCAGCTGTCCATTTCCGGTTATTCAAAAATGTATTCAATGAATTTTGCAGGGTCTGGAAGATCTTTTTATCTACGGTTGAACTAACCCTGCTTGAATTAATGGTCACCCGTGCCTGCAATTCCTGCGACAGGCAACGGCCTATGAACATCATCGAAACCAGCAACAGAAAACCTCTTTTCATCATTGAAACCTGTTTACAATCCTATCAACGATATCCTTTGCTACTTGTTGCTTAGTCTTCTGCTCATACTGAATTTCAGCACCTTCCTTTTCAAAAATTGTGATCTTATTTGTATCCACACCAAAGCCCGCACCCGGGTCATTCAGTGAATTCAGAACGATCATATCAGCATTCTTTGAACTCAGCTTATTCTTCGCATACTCACGCTCATTCTGAGTTTCAAGTGCAAAACCAACAAGTACCTGGTGGGCTGCTTTCATTTGTCCCAGTGCTTTAAGTATATCAGGAGTCTTAACCAGGTCTACGGTCAGGGTATCGCCGTTCTTCTTGATCTTGTGCGACTCTTTATTAGCAGGAGTATAATCTGCCACAGCTGCCGACATTACCCCAATATCAGCACGCCTGAACAATTCAGTGGCTTTATCATACATCTCTTCAGCAGTCTTGACCTTATGCAGCGTTAGATTTTCATGATGAACTTCAATGGAAGATGGGCCCAGTACAAGGTCAACTTTTGCTCCCCTGTTAGCCAATTCCAATGATATAGCCACACCCATTTTGCCGGACGAATGATTTCCGATAAATCTTACCGGATCAATAGGTTCATAGGTTGGTCCTGCAGTCACCACTACCCTTTTATTCTCAAGGTCTTTTGGTTGAAAGATCTTTTCCTGTAAAAACTGAAGGATCTCTTCAGGCTCCGCCATTCTTCCATCTCCATATAAACCACTGGCTAATTCACCTTTTCCTACAGGGATCACCAGGTTTCCAAAACTTTCAAGCTTTCGAAGATTCTCCCTGGTGGAAGGATGCTTCCACATATCTTCATCCATTGCCGGAGCAACGACCACCGGGCAAGTTGCAGAAAGATATGTTGCAAGCAATAAGTTATCGCAACCGCCATGAGCCATTTTTGATAAAGTATTGCAGCTTAATGGCGCTACCACCATCACATCAGCCCATCTTCCCAGCATAACATGGTTTGACCAGTCGGATTCATGAAAAAGATCCGTCAATACAGGATTTTTGGTCAACGTAGCCAGTGTAAGAGAAGAAACAAAATCCTTTGCGGCAGGAGTCATCACCACTTTTACTTCAGCACCGGCTTTCATAAGCAGCCTGGCCAGGATGATTGTCTTATAGGCTGCAATGCTTCCGGAAATGCCAATGAGGATCTTCTTGTTATTGAGCATGAAATAAAATTAGAGAATTAAACTGACAGACATAAAAAAGCGACGGAGTTCGTCCGTCGCTTTAAATATAATACAGTCCTGATTAGCTAAACAGGTCCTCTTCATTTTTTCTGAAGTAAACTTTCTCTTCCAGGAATTCCTGGGTTGCAAGCAATGCCGGGTTTGGCATTCTTTCATAAGCTCTTGAGATCTCGATCTGCTCTTTATTCTCGTGGATCTCTTCAAGGCTATCAGTATGACTGGCAAATTCTTCCAGCTTATTGTGCAATTCTTCCTTGATGGTGATGTTGATCTGGTTAGCTCTTTTTGCGATAATAGCTATAGATTCATAAACATTACCGGTCTTAGACCTGATCTCGTTAAGATCTTTGGTTTCAGCAGTACTAACTGTATTTGCACTAATTTGTCTGCGTAATCTGCTCATTTTGTGTTGCTTTAATATTGTTTTGCGCCAGGGCGGAATACTTTTCAACTTCACTAAGCAATTTGCTTTCAGGAAAACGGTTTACAAAATCTGTACACTCGTTCAACACTGTTTCAAAACGCTCCAATTTTTTAGAATCCACACTGTTCGAGGCGTAAAGATAATAGGATTTTATGACCTTCAGCTTATAATCTTCACTCTTTTCAGAATCCGGGAATTCATTCATCAGGCTGGTATACGAAATAGCTGCCGCCCTGAAATGTCCCATATTGAAATAAAGATCTGCACTTTTCAATTGTTTCAATTCCAGTTTCCCCCTATATTGATCGATCAGTTCAGACGCTTCCTTATTTCTTGGGGAACCCGGATGCGTATTAATAAAAGCCTGGAACAGTCCCATGGCTTTCTGTGTATTGGTCTGGTCCAGCTCTGCTTTTGGAGATTGCTTCGCAAAAGTATAGGCTCTCATGAACTCCATTTCCTCAGCTTTGGGGCTGGTAGGAAATACCTCAACAAACTGTTTGAAAAGGTTTTCTGCCTGCATCCAGTCTTTCAGGTAGAAAGAACAATAGGCATATTTATAGAAGATATCTTCAAACTTTGGGTCCCCCTTGAAAATAGGAAACAGCTCTTCATACAATTGCTGAGCATGGTTATAGTCCTTTTTTACATAGTACTTCTCTGCCATTCTCAGTTTATAATCATAGTCGGTACTCTTTTGCACCTTCGAAAACTTCGAACAGGAAACAGCCATTGTGGCGACCAGTAAAACCAATAGGGATAATCTCATAAAAGTGGCGCAAAAATAAGGTATATATTACAAATATGACGGGATTAGGCCAACCGGCATTACTCTTCAAGTTAATATAAAGATAAAACCCTCCTTGGTGGAGGGTTTTATCAATTATAATGAAGTTATGTATTAACCTCTTCTTCTTAAGTTCGGGTGAGGAGCAGGTACAGTTGTTGGACCTTCTTCCTGTGAACCGTCACGGAAATCTACGGTGTTGCAATCACCACCTTCCTGGCCATACTTGAAGATGAAACGGTCAGAACCGATACCTTCTTTCTCGATCAGGTAGTTGATAACAGCGTTTACGCGATCCCAGCTAAGCTGCTGCTGTGACTTGCTTGAAGAGCAGTAACCTACTACAGCTACACGGCACTCAGCGTTATCACGAAGCTTCTGTGCAACACTTGCCAACAGAGCTTTAGAATCGTTGTTCAGGGTTACTGAGCTACCTCTGAAAGTGATGCTTGGAAGATCTCCCAGGTTACACTGACCTCTCCAGCCATACTTCATCAGGGAATCAACCATTTTACAACAATCAGGAGGAGGACACTTACCAACACCATCAGCATCTACTGGCTGGCACTGAGTTGGAGTGATCAGTTCCTTATCTTTTGCATCAGGAACACCGTCGCCATCAGTATCGCGGCTTACACCACGAGCATCAACCGGAGAACCTGCAGGTGTATTTGGTTCGTTATCGAACTGGTCGGTAACACCATCACCATCAGCATCATCCAGAACTGGCTTAGGCAGTTTCATGTGGTTAGGCTTGTTGATCTCGTTGTAAGCATAATCCAAAGGATTAACCCACCAGAGAGGCTCAACAGACTTACCACCCAATGTAATATTAACACCTGCAGAAAGGAAGTTGGTAACATCATAATCGCGGGTCTGAGCGATTGCTGCGATACCATTCTCCTGCCACTGCTGACCATCAAGAAGGTCAGACTTGGTGAAATTCATTTTGTCTTCGATAGACAGGCTAACACGTGGAGACAGTTTGAACTGAACACCAGCACCTGCAGTAGTGATGAAGCGGAAAGGCTCACCAAATACCTGAGGTTGACCATTATCAGTTTCAGCTTCAGTTTCATACTCACCATCAAGAAGATCTTTCAGATCAGACTTGATATCTTTTCTGTTCTCGTAAGTAAAGTTTCCATTATATCTGTTGTAGATAGTAGTGAAATCATAAGGATTGTTACCATTCAATGCATCGATCTTGGTGTCATAGATCATACCACCCAAACCTGCAAAGAGGTAAACATTGAATCCACTCTTTGACTTGTGGAAACGAATGTTATTGAGGGTTACAACACCCTGGAGGCTCAGATCCCAGATATTCGCCTTGTAATTATAGAATACCGGAACGTTGGTGCCATAAGCAGACCAGGCCGGATTCTTCAGGTGATTGGTAGAAGGCTGGAAGTTCAAACCTTTGGTGGTTCCGTATCCCAGTTCACCTCTCAGTGAAAATACATAACCAAGCGCTTTACGAACATGCAATCCAGCGCCAAAACCCGGAAAACGAGAACGAACATCACCTGCTATGCTGTATGCACCCAACTTCAAACCTAGCTCCCACTGGTTTCTTGGTTTTGCTGGATAAGCATAATTGTTTGCCATGAATTCAGTGTGCTGAGGAAGCCTTTTTGCGGGAATAACAGAGGAATCCTGGTAGTTATACCCTCCCTGTTGCTCATTTTGAGCAAAGGCAGAGGACAACATCAGGCATAGTACTACGAATAATCCTGTGTACTTTTTGCTTGCCATAACTTGATTTTATGTGAAAAATTAAGAATACAAAAACCCAACTAGCCACAAAAGTATTAATTGAAAGTTATTTAGCAAATTTTTTAACCCACACAAATCATTCATAACAAAAAGTAATTCAATAATCTGAATTGATTTTTATCATCCAAATAATGTGTTAACAATAAAATGAGAAGTAGTAATTTGCTGCACTTTTTACCATGATCCAGGCACAATCTATATTAAAAGAAGAACTGATCGTTTTTGAAGAAGAATTCAAAAAGGCAGTTAAAAGCCAGGTGCCCCTGCTCGACAGGATCATGCGTTTTATTGTAAATCGCAAGGGAAAGCAGATCAGGCCTATGTTTGTCATGCTGGCAGCAAAACTTAATGGCCCTATCAATAGCTCAACATACCGGGCAGCTTCTCTGGTTGAATTACTTCACACGGCCACGCTGGTTCACGACGATGTAGTCGACGAATCCTTTGAACGCCGTGGCTTCTTTTCAACTTATGCACTGTGGAAAGCAAAGATCTCCGTACTGATCGGTGATTATCTTCTTGCCAAAGGTTTGTTGTTATCACTCGATCATGATGACTTCAGGATCCTCCAACTATTATCGAGAGCCGTTAAACTGATGAGTGAAGGAGAACTTTTGCAGATCGAGAAATCAAGGTCACTCAACCTCAGCGAAGAAATTTATTTCGAAATAATCCGTAATAAAACAGCCTCCCTGCTTGCTTCGGCATGCGCTGCGGGGGCCTACTCTACGACAGGCAGCGAACCAGTCGCAGAAAAACTCCGTGAATTTGGAGAGAAGGTTGGCATTGCCTTCCAGATGAAAGATGACCTGTTCGATTATGGATCTGAAGATGTCGGAAAACCTACCGGTAACGATATAAAAGAAAAAAAACTCACGCTTCCCCTGATCTATACTATCAATAATGCCGATAAACCCACCAGAAAAAAACTGATTTACATCATTAAAAATCAGAATAAAGACGCTGGCAAAGTCGCAGAAGTAATAGATATTGTGAAGAAATCAGGAGGTATTTCCTATACTGAACAGAAAATGTTTCAGTACAGGGATGAAGCACTGGCTATCCTGGAGGAATTTGAAAATCCCGAAATAAAAAAGGCACTCGAAGAGTTAGTCAGATTTACTACAGACCGTAAATATTAGCGCAGCATGGCAGTTGAGAAGAGATGGAAAATACTTGGTGCGAATGAAAACAAAGTTGCGCAGCTTCAACAGGATTTGAAGATCAACGATAAACTTTGCAGGATCCTTGTGCAAAGAGATATCGATACCTATGATCTTGCTAAGAAGTTTTTCAGACCCAATATAGAAGACCTGCATGATCCATGGATGATGAAGGACATGGATAAGGCCATAACCCGCATCAATACTGCTTTTCAACAGAAAGAAAAGATCCTTGTATTCGGAGATTATGATGTTGATGGTACTACTTCTGTTGCCTGTATGGTTCGCTTTCTATGGCAGATTTATGATAAGGATCTGGTAGATTATTATATACCACACCGATATAAAGAAGGATATGGTGTTTCCAAAAAAGGTATAGACCATGCTGCCGAGAATGGATTCTCTCTGATCATTTCCCTTGACTGTGGAATTAAATCAGTTGACCTGATCGCTTATGCAAAAACATTGGGAGTTGATTTTATTGTTTGTGATCATCACCTTCCTGATATAGAACTACCGGCAGCAGTGGCCATTCTCAATCCTAAACAACCAGGTTGTCAATACCCGTACAAAGAACTATGCGGATGCGGAGTAGGTTTTAAACTGATTTCCGCCATGTCGAAAGTACTTGGCCTTGATAAGGAAGTTCCATTTCAATTCCTTGACCTGGTGGCTACAGCAATTGCTGCGGATATAGTTCCCATGACAGGAGAAAACAGGATCCTTGCTTATTTTGGTTTGAAAAAAGCCAACGAGAATCCAAATCATGGGATCAGGGCAATCAAGAATCTAAGCAAATTTGAAAAGGATTTGCAGATCACCAATCTTGTCTTCATGATCGCACCGCGTGTAAACGCTGCAGGCCGAATGGATGATGCAAGAAAAGCTGTGCAAATGTTCATTGCTCCGACCTATTCGGAGGCGGTAGAATATGCAACCATGCTGAGAGATGATAATGATGACAGAAGAATTGCAGATCAGACCATCACTGAAGAAGCTTTGACATTGATCAGCAGTGATACAAATTTATCGCTAAGAAAATCTACCGTTCTATATCAATCTCACTGGCACAAAGGTGTAGTGGGAATTGTAGCATCAAGGTTGATCGATCATTATTATCGCCCCACTATTGTTCTGACCCAGAGCGGTGATTATGCTGCAGGCTCTGCAAGAAGTGTTTCAGGCTTTAATGTTTATGAAGCTATTCACCAATGTAAAGATTTGCTGCTTGGATATGGCGGTCATTTTTATGCTGCTGGAATGACCCTTGAAATTGATAAGGTTCCCGCATTTCAGCAAAGATTTGAAGAAGTGGTAGCTGCCTCCATAACACCGGAATTACTCACTCCTGAAATTGTGATTGATGCTGAAATTAATTTCGAAGACATCAACCAGACATTTTATAACATCATCAACCAGATGGAACCTTTCGGGCCTGAAAACCTGCGCCCTGTCTTTGTTTCAAGGAATTGCGTAAACAATGGTTGCAGAATAGTGAAGGATCATCATATAAGGTTCAGTATACGACAGGAAAATATTTCATTTACCGGTATTGGATTTCAAATGGCTACTAAATTTTCCATGATCGAATCTAATGAACCGTTCGATATTGTTTACACCATCGAAGAAAATGAATGGAACAATCGCAAACAATTGCAATTGAAAATTATCGACTTCAGACCGGCCACTAAAAAAGCCCCGGCGGATCCAGGGCTTTCAAACTAATTCTATTTTTTTATTTCATCAGGTCAACACTTCTTTCAATAAATGCAGTGAGTTCATTGCCTGTCAGTAATCCTTGAGATAATAGTGCAAGATCTGCCAGGTTCTTCACTACTTTATCCTGTTTATCGGCATCACTGCTTAAAACATTTTTATAGATAGGATGATTTCCATTTACTGTAAGCGTTACTTCATCAGGCATGTTTGCATAAAAGCTTCCCATAGGGCCGCTCATTGCTGACATATCTTTCATCCTTCTCATAAATTCCGGCCTTGTTGCTACAACAGGAGGAGCTTCTGTACTCAAACCTTTAACCTCAACCGTAAGATTTAATTTAGGTCTTTGGATATTGAACAGATCCTTCAGCTTTGTTTTCTCTTCTTCATTTAATACTGATTCTTCCTGTTCATTTTTATCGATGAGATTTTCAGCGATATCAGAATCCACCCTTGTGAAATGAACATTCTCCCATTTCATCTCCATCTGGTTAAGAAATGCAGCATCCACCAATGTTTCAAGCTTCACTACTTTATATCCCCGTGCAGTGGCTCCTTTTATATAAGCATCCTGCTGAACTGGATTAGTAGTATACAGAATTACCAGTTTACCATCCTTATTTTTCTGCAATGCTTCTGTTGCTGAACGATATTCTTCAAGCGTATAAAATTTCTCTTCACTTGCATCCTGCATGATGTGGAAACGATTTGCCTTTTCAAGAAACTTATCGTCGGTCATCATACCATATTTCACAAACAAACCAAGGCTCTCCCACTTCTCTTCAAACTCTTTCCTGTCCTTATTAAAGATCTCTTCGAGTTTATCCGCAACCTTCCTGGTAATATGAGCATTGATCTTTTTTACATTTGGATCACCCTGCAAATAACTGCGGCTAACGTTTAATGGAATATCAGGACTATCGATCACACCATGCAACAGCATCAGGAATTCGGGAACGATATCCTTCACTTCATCGGTAACAAAAACCTGGTTGCTGTATAACTGGATCTTGTCCTTTTGGATCTCGTAACTCTGTTTGATCTTAGGGAAATATAAAATACCGGTAAGGTTAAATGGATAATCTACATTCAGGTGGATCCAGAATAATGGAGCTTCGCTGAAAGGATATAATTCCTTATAAAAATTCTGGTAATCCTCATTAGACAATTCAGAAGGCTTGCGTGTCCAGGCTGGATTGGTATTATTCACCTGGTTGTCTTCAAAATATATCGGAACCGGGAGGAACTTACAGAACTTTTCCAATATGGTCCTGATACGATCAGCTTCCAGAAATTCTTCACTCTCCGCGTTTACATGCATGATAATGTCAGTACCCCTGAATTCCCGGGTAGTATCTTCGATAGTAAACTCAGGACTTCCATCACATTCCCATCTTACTGCCTGTGCATCTTCCTTATAACTTTTTGAAACCAGTTCAACTTTTTCACTGATCATGAAAGAAGAGTAGAATCCAAGTCCAAAATGACCAATGATATTATTTTCATTTTGCCCCTTGTATTTATTCAGAAACTCTTCGGCGCCTGAAAAAGCTACCTGGTTAATATATTTATCAACTTCTTCTGCAGTCATACCGATACCGCGATCCGAAACGGTCAGTGTTTTAGCTTCCTTATCGATTTTCACATCGATCCTCAGTTCACCCAGGTCACCTTTGGCATCCCCGATGGAAGAAAGGGTTTTGATCTTTTGGGTAGCGTCCACGGCATTACTGATCAATTCACGTAAAAAGATCTCGTGGTCGGAATAGAGGAATTTTTTGATGATTGGAAAGATATTCTCTGTCTGAACTCTGATGGCACCTTTTTGCATAAAACAGGTAATTTTGCAATCCTACCGTCAAAGTAGGTGCCATTTACATGATTTACAGACTAATAGGAAATTTTGACAGTTAGTTGCTGAAATAACTTCATTTACCTACCTTTGCTGCCCGTTTCTAAACAATTATTTTAAAACAAAAAATCAGGGTAATGCAGAATTACGAATTGATGGTGATTTTTACCCCTGTGCTTTCTGACGACGAATACAAAGCGGCGCAGAAAAAATTCACAACCCTCGTAACTGAGAATGGTGGTGAAGTATTGCACGAGAACCCATGGGGATTGAAATCACTGGCCTATCCTATTGCCAAGAAGACCACTGGTCTTTACTGGGTAATGGAGTATACAGCGCCAACCAACTTCAATGAGAAGCTGAAGATCCAGCTTTTGCGTGACGATAACGTTATGCGTCACATGTTCACTGCACTCGATAAATACGCCGTCGAGTATAATACAAGAAAGAGAAGTGGTGTAGCATCAGGAACTGAAAAAGTGGAGGGTTAATCATGGCAAAAGCTAATGAAATTAAGTACCTGACAGCGATCAAAGCTGACAAACCTAAGAAGAAGTACTGCCGTTTCAAGAAAATGGGCATCAGGTACATCGACTACAAGGACGCTGAGTTCCTGAAGAAATTTTTGAATGAACAAGGTAAATTATTGCCTCGCCGCATCACTGGTAACTCTCTGAAGTTCCAGCGTAAGGTTTCCCAGGCAGTAAAGAAAGCTCGCCAGATGGCGTTGTTGCCTTATGTAACAGACCTTTTAAAATAGGAGGCCACCATGGAAGTAATATTAATACAAGATGTTGACAATCTGGGTGCCGCCCATGAAGTGGTGAAAGTACGTAACGGTTATGCCCGTAACTACCTGATCCCTCAGAAAAAGGCCCTGGAAGCTAGCCCTTCTAACATGAAGCAGTTGGAAGAGCGCCTGAAGCAGATCCGTAAGAAAGAAGCAGCAATGCTGGCTGAAATCAACCAGGTTATTGCTAAACTGAAAGAAGCTCCTGTTAAGATCGGTGCTAAAACCGGTACCAGCGGAAAGATCTTCGGTACAGTTACTTCACTGCAGATCAGCAGAGCGATCCGTGAGCAAAAAGGTTACGAGATCGACAGAAGAAAAATTTCTATCGTTGATGAAGTTAAGGAACTTGGTAGCTACAAAGCCAATATCGATTTCGGTAATGGTAATTCTACTGAACTTGAGTTCGAAGTGATCGGAGAATAAATTCAAAAGCCTGTAACGATTGTTACAGGCTTTTTTCTTACCTGATTCCCCTCTTTTTATCCCAATTCCCGGGATTGAATAGTTTTTTTTGGTAATTAAATAATATTGTTATCTTCATAGGGATTAATGTAGAGTGTTCTCAATTGTCTGCAGCGTCTTACCTGTACTCTGGTTTCCTCAGTTCATTGCAGTAACAGCTATCATTTAGTCGTTTTTTTGTCAATATAAATACCAGTTACAATGAACATTTATGTAGGAAATCTCTCCTGGCAGATGACGGATGAGAACCTCAGGACTCTTTTCGAACAGTATGGTTCGGTTACTTCCGCTAAGATCATTAAAGACAAAGTTAGCGGTCGTTCAAAAGGATTTGGTTTTGTTGAAATGCCTGAAGATGCAGAAGCACAAAACGCCCTGAGCAGCCTTTACGACTTTGAAGTTCTTGGTCGTAAGATCATCGTTAATGAAGCGCAACCTAAACCAGCTGGAAACGGCGGTGGTGGTGGAGGCTTTAAGAAAAGAAGCTTCGGCGGCGGCGGCGGAGACAGAGGCGGAAACCGCGGTGGCGGTGGAGGCTATAACAAAGGCGGCGGCGGCTTCAACAGAGGCGGTGGTGGTTACAGCAAAGATTATTAATCTGACTTTCCATACATCTCTCAAAAATCCTTTCTTTACGAAAGGATTTTTTTATTTCCACTACTGATCATCTATGACCAACAGCTTAACACTCTCTCCCATCATTGCAGGCACGATGAAATGGGGTCAATGGGGCTCAAAATTCAGTACACATCAATACCTCGATATCATTGATCATTGCATTGAATTAGGCATCACCAGTTTTGACCATGCTGATATTTATGGTGATTATACAACAGAAGAAGACTTTGGAAAAGCCATCAAAGAAAATCGGTCAATAAGACAAAGGATACAGCTCATAACCAAATGTGGAATTAAGTTGGTTTCTCATAACCGGCCTGCTCACCAGGTAAAATCTTACGACACTTCCTTTGAGTATATAGTGTCTTCCGTTGAACGTTCACTTATCAACCTGGAAACAGATTACATTGATGTATTGCTGATCCATCGCCCGGATCCATTGATGAATGCTGATGAAATCGCACGGGCTTTTGAATACCTGCGGACTTCCGGAAAGGTTCTTCATTTTGGAGTCTCCAACTTCTCCCCATTCCAGTTGGATCTGCTCCATAGCAGGTTCCCGATCATATGCAACCAGGTGGAAGTTTCTATTCTTAAGCTGTCGCCGTTTACAGATGGTACATTAGACCAGTGCCAGCACAGGCAAATTATTCCAATGGCCTGGTCGCCACTTGGAGGAGGAAATATTTTTGCTGATGAAACCGATGAAAGAAAACAAAGAATTTCTGCCATGGCTGTCCTAATGGCGGAAAAGTATGATACTTCTCCGGACATTATATTGCTTTCCTGGTTGTTTCAACATCCTTCGGGAATAATTCCTGTGTTAGGGACTTCACGAAAAGATAGGATCAGCGCTGCGATCAAAGCATTGGAGATTAAACTCACAAGAGAAGACTGGTATTTTTTATGGAGGGCTTCTACTGGTAAAGAAGTTGCCTAATAACGAAACAAGTAGCGGCCTGGAAGAATATGGATCTCAAACCGGTCATCAATTAACAGCTCACCATCACAATGGGCTGGAACTTTTTTATCGGTCTTAATCACTATATCCTTGATCAATTCTGATTTCACAAAGGGTAACTGGAGATGATTTCCTGAAGATATTTTAGGCAGATAGAAGATCCTTTTAATAGATGCTATAGGAAAAATGGTTAAGAAATCCAGTTTACCGTCATTTACAATGGCCTGTGGAGCTACCATGAAACCGCCTCCATATCTTGAACCATTGGCTACAGTAAGCATAAAAGTTTTAAAGGTCCTTTCATTTATTGTTGCAAAAAACTCCTTGTAGAACACAAGGTGTTTCAAAACAGTATACAGGTAAGAAATGTAGCCGGCTGATAAAAATCTTTTAACTCCCATTGACTCAACTATTGCTCCATCAAATCCAATCCCTACTCCATTTAAAAAGTACCTTCCATTACAAATACCTCCATCAACAGCTTTGGGATCACCAGAAATAGCGGATTCAAAATGTTGCTGTACAGAACGGTTGCCATATAATTTCCAGGCAAAATCATTTCCGCTTCCACCTTTAAACAGGGTAATGGGGATGCTGAGGTCAGGGTAATGATTAATGAAATAATTAAGTGTACCATCGCCACCTATCAAGAAAACATCAGAATATTTATTCAAATCGATTGGCCACCCTACTTCAAAAACTTCATAATTCATACCCTGCATTAGCGGTATCAATTGCTGAAGCACACGCCTGGAGCGGCCTTTACCTGCTTTAGGGTTTACCAGGACTGCGATCCCGGACAATAGGGGGTATGACATTCGGGTTTAAAGTTCTTTGATCTTGATACTGCGGAATTCAACTTTATCGCCATGATCCTGCAGCAGAATATGTCCTTTAGGAGCTTCTCCAAATTTATCCCACACTTTGTATTTACTTTCCGAAACCAGTTTCCTGAATTCTTCCGAACCTCTGACATAATCAAGCACTTTTACTCCATTGAGGTAATGTTCAACTTTATTATTTGGATAGACGATGATCCTTCCCCTGTTCCAGGAACCGGGTTGCTTATAAAATCTCTCCTGCTTTTTAGCAGTAATGAGATCATACAAAGAAGATAAAGTTCGATTTCCTTCCCTGCCCAATTTGGCATCCGGATGCACTTTATCATCCAATAACTGGTATTCCAAACCTATAGCTGACCCGGTATTCTTTTCACTTAAGGTAACAAAGTATTTAACCCCACTATTTGCCCCCGGTGCCAGCTTAAAATCAAAGCTCATATCAAAAGCGGCATATTGACCAGTTGTAACAATATCACCTCCGTTATTAGATTCCTTTCCTTCTGAAGATTCCACACTTAGAATTCCATCCTGAATTTTCCAGCCTTTTTCGGGGAATGAAGATTTGTAGGCTCCAATCCATCCCTGGGTGCTGGTTCCATCAAATAGTAATTTTACACCTGATACCTTCTCCCATTCAGAAATATTGTTGGGAACCAGGTTAATCACCGGTGCTTTGGTAGCATCTTCCATGGGTAGTTCATCAATCTCCTTGATCCTGATATTTCTCCAATAGATCTTCTTTCCTTCCTGTCCAGGCTTTTGAATACTATGAACCTGTAATGCAATGAACCCTTCTTCAGATAGTGTATCTACCAGTTGTGAAATAAGGATATCATTCAGGTAAGTACGGGTATAATTTTCATAACATTCGATTCTTGCTTTGTTGAATGACCGGTAGGAATATGCTCTTCTTGCCAGATCATTGTTACTTACAGGATACAACCAATCCCTTCTTCCTTCATCATAGATTCCGCCCGACCATGAACGCATGGAAGGATCCAGTTCATACTGATATCCGAAAACCTTTCCTCTTCCATTATTTCCTGCAGGATCAAATTGGCTTCGGAACTGTACACCGGAATTCACCGAAGTATCTTCAATATGAAATTCAAACTCCAGGATGAAGTTTTTGTAAGTTTTTTCTGTTGCCAAAAATGTATTTGGAGAACCGGGAACGGTAGTACCGGCAATAGACCCATTCTTAACTTCATAGAATGCACTGCCGGCCTTTACAGACCAACCATTGAGTGTTTTTCCATCGAATAACGAACGCCATTTCTTATCAATTGCAAATCCTGAGAACTGAGAGATGATCAATAATGTCAGCAAGCAATACTTCATAGAAGAAATTTAATAATGATGGGCCGGGGTATAAAAATAAGCCTATAAGGAATTGATTGTTGTAGCCATTGGAAAATTAGATGTAGCATATTTTTTTACTTCACCCGCTTCATCTTGGTAAATAAACAATGCACTGATCCGTGGATTTTTTGAAATAAATATTTTTGCCTGTTGAAGTGACATCAGCATTAGAGCATTATCCACTCCATCGGCTGTAATGGCATCTTCAGCAAAAACAACTACGCTGATCATAGTTCCTACAAAAGCCTGTCCTGTTGTAGGATTGATCAAATGAGAAACCATTCTGCCGTTGTTTATATAATACTTTCGGTAGCTTCCTGAAGTTGTCAAAGCCCCTTTGGACAATTGGATACTAACATAGGATGGAGGTTGAAGCGCTTCGCTTGATGGAATTTCAATATCAACTTTCATTAATTCGCCCCCTGGCTTTGGTCCTGAACTAAAGATCTCTCCACCGATTTCAATTATGAAAGATGAAATAGAAAGCTTTTGCAGGAAATCAGCAAATACATCCACGGAATAACCTTGTGCGATCCCATTTAAATCTATCTGCAAGCATGGTTTCTTCTTAACAAGCCTTCCATTTTTCAATTCCAGAAGTTTTATCCCAGTACAGGTAAGAATTGAATCAATTGTCTGCCTGGATGGAGGATCCCGGTGCTCCTTTACACCGAAACCCCATGCATCTGAAAGGGATTTAGTTGTAATATCGAAGAGACCGTTGGTTTGTTTATGGATCAGGAAGGATTTTCTGATCACTTTTTCCATATGGTTATCAACGGGCATGGAATATTTGGTTCTGTTGAACGCGTTGATCAGTGATTCTTTTTTGTAAAGGGATAATGAATTATCGAGGGCCAGGAAAATACTGTCTGCCTGGTTTTTAGAAAACACCGAATCTTCAGCGTAGTAGGTTATCTGGTAAGTTGTACCCTGTGCCTGGCCTTTAACCTGGTATTTATGAAGGGGTGGAGAAAACAGGGACAGGATGAGTAGGATGATCATGGGGGGGAAGGTAGGAAATAATGGAATACATAGAAGACGTGGAATACATGGAATACATGGAATACGCAGAATACACGGAATACACGGAGCGTTCCTTTCACTTCAACATTATTTGGAATCGCCCATTTCCGATTACCGATTACCGATTACCATCAACAACGCCCTATTCCCCATTCCCAATTCTCCATTCCCGATTCCCTAAAACAAAAAAGCCCCTGCGTAAACGCAAGGGCTCTAATAAATATGGCAGCTACC
>CBHWDO010000006.1:0-197530 GCA_966112615.1 uncultured bacterium | reverse complement strand
TACACACTTTAATACTTCTAGCTTCTAAACTCCACTAAAGGTCTCCATGTCTCCATAACTCCACGTCTTCATGTTACTCCACATACTGCCTCAAATAATCCACAAACCCCTTTGAATTCACCACTGTCAAATGTTCAAAACCCGGGATAACAGTAAATTTAGTATCTGGTTTGGCAAGTCCGTAGAGGTTGGTACACTGTTCAATCAAAGGATCATCAGCACCAATAACAATATCCAATGGAACTTTTACTTTATTGATATAATGGTAAGTAGCAAATTCATATCCACGATAAAACCACAACGGTCTTTTCTTATACTTCTCATTCAAACTATACAAAGGCCCTAACAATACAACTTTATAAGGTTTGAATTGCATTGCAATCCGCGCCGCAATCGTTGCTCCAAGAGAATGACCTAATACCAGGATCTTCTTTCCTGGATTTTCCTTCTGAAGTTTATTGAAGATAAATAATCCATCGTGGTACATCGCTCTTTCTGAGTGCTTTCCTGTACTCTTACCGGAACCCCTGTATTCCAGGTAAACCATTTCAGCATTAAGGTTCAGCAAACTGTCACCCAGCCTGTAGGAATTATCTGCACTGCTATTAGTTCCTCCAAGGAAAAGTATGATAGTAGATGATCCGGGCTTGGGAAATCTTACAATATGCACATTTGCTCCGGGTTCTGTTTCTATAAATTCTTCTGTAAACTGGTGTGTGAAGTCGTACTTACCATCCTTTTCTTTTGAAGGACCACTGATCCTTCTTACTTCCGTATTAAAAAAATAAATATTCAAAGCTATTCCCACCAAAAGAAAAAGACATATGAATCCAGTAATGAGGTCAAGAACGTTAATCTTACGCTTCACGATCAAAGGTTTAGGTGAAATTAGGTCAAAGTATTCACTGTACAGATTTAGAAGTGCTATGATATAAAAAAGTTGACTATAAACAAAATCGGCACCCCATGAGGTGCCGATTAAAATGATGTATGGCAATGTATTATTTGCATCCCAGCAATTCGCAAAGCCTGTCTTCCAGCGCTTCACCCCTGAGATTCTTTCCAATGATTTTTCCTTCAGGATCCAACAGGAAATTCTGAGGTATTGATTCAATGCCATACTTGATCGCCACTTCATTACTCCAGAACTTCAAATCACTTAATTGGGTCCAGGCAAGATTATCATCCTTGATAGCCTGGATCCATGCATCTTTTGACCTGTCGAGAGAAACTCCAAGTACAGTGAAATTCTTATCCTTAAACTTATTGAAAGCTTTTACCACATTGGGATTTTCCATCCTGCAGGGCCTGCACCAGCTCGCCCAGAAATCGATCAACACATATTTCCCTTTGAAAGAGGATAATGACACAGGCTTGCCTGTTGTATCATTCTGAGTAAACTCGATCGCCTGGGTTCCAATAGCACCAATCTTACCTCTATCCAGTTCATTTTGCAACAACTTTCCATAGAAACCTTTCTGCACTTTCTCATCCAGGGAGCTTAACCTTGATTGAACCAGTTCAGGATCAGCCATCACTTCATTGGTTACTAGCAGCAGGAAAGGACTTACAGGAGAAGACTTCTTTTCTTCAATAAAACTACCTATGCTTTCCTTGATGTTAACCAGCAACTGGTTATAAGCATTCATCAATGAATCATTTGATCCGGCATTGATCTGCTGTGCCATACCGGATAACAACTGAAATCTCGGGTTGAAAGTTTCCTGGAATTTCATGAAATCATCATGCGACGGAGATCCTTTGATGGTTAATTTCTGAAGATCATTTGCATCCCCTGAAACAGTTACCTGGTCGTTGCCAAGAAAAACAACAGCCCTTTTTTGTGCACCTGCAAGATTGAGGTAATATAAATTTGGTTCCTGCACTGATCCCTTCAATACAAAAGCTCCATTTTTTACGGTTGCCTTTGCTGCAGTATCTTTTGGACTGTTTACATCACTAACAGAAACCACAGAATTTTCGGGAAGCCCGGTAACTTTTGCAGAAATGGTAAAACCTTTCTGGACTTGCTGCGCGAACAGTGCAACAGGACTAATCATCAGGGCTAACAGGATCTTTTTCATATTTATTATTTAGCGTGACGGCTCTTGAGCACGTCAATAACGGCCTGCAAATTATGGCCTTTGGCGTTAAGCAAAAGTAAATAGTGAAACAGCAGATCAGCAGCTTCTCCTAGAAACAGGTCCTTATTTTCATCCTTGGATTCAATCACCAGTTCAACTGCTTCCTCTCCAACCTTTTGCGCCACCTTGTTAATACCTTTAGCCAGCAGATCTCTGACATAAGATTTCCCCTCCTCACTTCTTTTCCTCAATTCAATGATATCTTCCAAGTAAAACAGGAAATCATCAGAGTGGTTCTTTTCCATCCAGCAGGTATCAGCACCGGTGTGACAAACAGGTCCTGCGGGACTAGCCTTGATCAATAAAGTATCATTATCACAATCGACAGCGATCTCTCTTAGCGTCAGGAAATTTCCACTCTCCTCGCCTTTTGTCCAGAGCCTGTTCTTCGACCTGCTAAAGAACGTCACTTTACCTTCCGTAATTGTTTTCTGTACAGCTTCCTCATTCATGAAACCAAGCATCAGCACCTTATGAGTGGTATGATCCTGGATGATTGCCGGAACAAGTTTATCTGCATATTTATTGTAATCGATCTTCATGAGTATTGTTTAAAGTCTGACAGTAATTCCTTCCTTATTAAGGTATTCTTTTAATTCATGTATACCAATTTCCTTGAAATGAAAAATGCTGGCAGCCAGCGCTGCATCAGCTTTTCCTTGTTCAAAGACATCTTTGAAATGAGGCATGGTACCTCCACCACCTGATGCAATTACCGGTACTGGTAGTTCTTCAGATAACTTACGTGTGATATCCAGCGCAAAGCCTTGCTTGGTTCCATCATGGTTCATGGAGGTAAGCAAAATTTCACCAGCTCCAAGCTCTACTGCTTTCTTAGCCCAGTCAAAACATTGGGTGTCAGTTTTCACTCTTCCTCCATTGAGATATACATACCAGTTACCATCCTCTTCCAGTCTCGTATCAATCGCAAGGACCACGCACTGGCTGCCAAATTCACCAGCCAGTTCAGAAATCAATTCTGGTCTTTTAAATGCCGCAGTATTTACGGAAATTTTATCTGCGCCGTTTTGCAAAAGCACACTTACATCTTCCACACTGGAGATTCCTCCACCAACTGTAAAGGGAATGTTGATCTTGTGAGAGATCCTGTTCACCAGTTCAACCAGTGTTTTTCTTTTTTCATTGGTTGCTGTAATATCAAGGAAAACCAGTTCATCCGCTCCCTGTGCAGCATACAATGCACCCAGTTCGACCGGATCACCTGCGTCACGGATATTTTCAAAATTCACACCTTTCACGGTACGTCCATCGCGTATGTCCAGGCATGGTATTATTCTCTTCGTCAGCATAAATTAGTTTTGATTGAAAGCAGTCAGCTCAGCCAGGGTGATGCTGTTCTCATAAATAGCCTTTCCAACTATTGCTCCCTTACATCCTGCAGTACGTAAGGCTTCCAGGTCTTTAATAGAACTTACACCTCCACTTGCAATAAAGTGCAGGGAAGGAAATTTTTCAATGATGCGTTGATACAATTCTGTTGATGGTCCCTGAAGCAATCCATCCTTACTAACATCTGTACAGAAAACATGATTGAATCCCTTTACTATATATTGCTCAAGGAAATCAAACACATTCACATCTGTTTCTTCCAGCCAACCACTAACAGCGATCTTCTCATTCTTCACATCAGCACCCAGCAGGAATTTTTCAGGACCATAGATCAATGACCACTTCAACAATTCTTCTTTATTCTTTACAGCAATACTTCCTACTGTAGCCCAATGGGCACCGGAATTAAATACGACCTTCAGATCCTCTTCTTTCTTGATGCCACCACCAAAATCGATCTGCATGGAAGTCTTACCTGCAATTGATTCCAGCACTTTCCAGTTTTTAACTGTACCGGCTTTAGCACCATCAAGATCTACTAAATGCAATCTGGTAAGACCAGCATCTTCAAATTCCTTCGCCACTTCAAGCGGATGCTCGTTATAGATTTTTTTCTGATCGTAATCGCCCTGCGTTAATCGTACGCATTTTCCTTCGATGATATCAATGGCAGGAATGATCTGCATGAAAAATGAAAAATTGAAAATTAAAAATTGATAAAATTTGATAATAATCGCTCCCCTATTTCTGCACTTTTCTCAGGATGAAACTGAACCCCATAAAAATTATCTCTATGCAGTGCTGTACTGTAAGGACCATTGTAGTTGGTTGTTGCAATTGTATGCTCTCCTATTGCTGCATAATAACTATGCACCAGGTAGATATAACTATGCTCTTTTATTCCATCAAACAAAGGCGTCTTCAGATCATAGATATCATTCCATCCAATTTGCGGAACCTTGTATTCAGGAGTTGCTGTAAATTTCTTCACTCTTTCATCAAAAATTCCCATGCAGGTTGTATCGCCTTCCTCACTGTGTGCACACATCAGCTGCATACCCAGGCATATGCCTAACACTGGCTGGGTAAGAGATACAAGCAATTGATCAAGATCTCTTTCTCTCAAATAATTCATGGCAGTGCTTGCTTCACCCACTCCCGGAAAGATCACTTTATCCGCATTGCGGATGATCTTTTCGTCATCAGTCACAACAGCATTCACCCCAATCCTTTCCAGTGCATACAGCACAGATTGAATATTCCCGGCATTATATTTAACGATCGCTATTTCCATATGATCAGTTTACAGAAGCGGCTGATCTACCCAGCACGTTTCCTACAAATTCTTCAATTGTTGCTTCAAGATTATTGGATGTACTCAATGCTTTTATGAATGCAGTTCCTATGATCGCACCATTGGCATATTTACAGGCGTGATCAAAGCTTTCTTTATCCTTGATACCGAAACCTATCAATACAGGATTTGTCAACTTCATGGAATGAAGCCTTTCAAAATATTGATCTTGCTGTGACAGATCCTTATTACTTCCTGTGGTGGACGATGATGAAACTGCATATAAGAAACCACTACTCATCGCATCGATCTGCTTAATTCGCTCATCAGATGTTTCAGGAGTTACCAGGAACACCAGGTCCAATCCGTACTGCTGCAAAATCGCCTTATAAGTTTTATTGTACTCATACAATGGCATATCTGGAAGTATGAAACCATCGATCCCTACAGCTTTTGCATCCCCGCAAAAATTTTCAAAACCATATTGCATGACAGGGTTCATATAACCCATCATAACTACCGGCACGGTGATGGTCCGACGAAGATCTTTCAACTGCTGAAACAAAGTAGCGATAGTCATTCCATTCTCAATTGCTTTGGATGAACTTTCCTGAATCACCGGCCCATCTGCCAGCGGATCACTGTAAGGCATGCCTAATTCAATCAGGTCCACGCCATTTTTCTGTAAAGCAGTGATGACCTTCATCGTATCGTTCAATTGCGGAAACCCTGCAGTACAATACACATTCAGAATACCTGAAGATTTCCGGCTGAATAATTGTTCAATCCTTGTCATATCAAAAGCCCATTTGTTTCATATATGTTGCAAGATCCTTGTCTCCTCTTCCACTCAAACACACGATCACATTATCATTCTTCTTGAACTGCATTTGTTTCAATGCAGAAAATGCATGTGCAGTTTCCAAAGCAGGTATGATCCCTTCCAGTTTTGCCACCTGGAATGCAGATTCCATCGCTTCTTCATCGGTAGCACTTAAAAAAATACCTCTTCCGCTGGCATACAAATGCGCATGCAATGGACCGATACCCGGATAATCTAAACCAGCTGAAATGCTGTGCGGTTCAACAACCTGTCCATCTGCAGTTTGCATAACAAGACTCTTGCTTCCGTGCAGCACACCTGGTTTTCCCAATTGTGTGGTTGCAGCACTGAAACCAGAATTAACTCCATGTCCTCCAGCTTCCACTGCAACAAGCTTCACTGATTCTTCTTCAAGAAAATGATAGAATGCACCAGCCGCATTACTTCCTCCACCTACACAGGCAAAAACATAATCAGGCAATTCGGAACCGGTTTTTTCTTTCAACTGCCATCTCATTTCTTCACTGATCACACTTTGAAACCTGGCAACCATATCGGGATAAGGATGAGGCCCTACTACACTTCCGATGATATAATGTGTATCTACAGGATGATTGATCCAGTGCCTGATCGCTTCATTGGTTGCATCTTTCAAAGTCTTACTACCACTGGTGGCCGGAACCACTGTTGCACCCAGCATGCGCATACGTGCAACGTTTGGCGCCTGTCGCTCGATATCCTTTTCCCCCATGTACACGATACATTCCATCCCTTTCAGCGCGCACACAGTAGCAGTCGCCACTCCATGCTGGCCCGCACCAGTTTCTGCAATGATCTTTTTCTTTCCAAGCCGGATGGCCAGTAAGATCTGTCCAATGGTGTTATTGATCTTATGTGCACCAGTATGACAAAGATCTTCTCTCTTCAGGAAAATATTTGCTCCATGCAATTCACTTAGTCGTTCTGCATGAAACAATGGAGTTGGTCTTCCAACATAATCTTTCAGGAGATATTGAAATTCTTTTTGAAAAGATTCATCCTGCATGATCTCCAGGTACTGGTTTCGAAGTTGCTCTACATTCGGGTACAACATCTCCGGAATAAAAGCTCCCCCAAAATCTCCATAATAACCAAACTCATCAGGGTTTTGAAACTTTTTCATTGTCAATTTTTCATTTTCCATTACCGATATTTTTTACAAACTGCTCCACCTTCTTCATGTCCTTCACACCCGGAGCAGTTTCAAATTTGCTGTTGATATCAATGGCGAATAATGCTTTTGATACAGGGTCATGTTGAAAATCTTTCAGGTTATCTTCATCACCCGGTTCGATGCCTCCACTCAAAAAAAATGGTTTGCCGATCTCAGATCCTTTGAGGATCGTCCAGTCGAATTTCTTTCCTGTTCCTCCATAACCTGCGCCCATGGTATCAAACATGAACATATCGCAGGATTCCATATAGGGATGGATCATCCAATCTATATTATCATTATCACTCAACCGGAATGCCTTCACCACGGAAACATAATTAGCGATCCGCTCGCACAGTCTTGGACTTTCATCTCCATGCAATTGCACCATGTGCAACCTGCATTCATCTACCATTCTTAATACTTCTTCCTCAGAAGAATTCACAAATACTCCAACCTTATTGATCCTGTTTTCTTTCCTGATCTGGGCAGTTGTCTGATAGCGTAAAACATACCGCGGTGATTTTGGATAGAAAATAAATCCTGAAAATGAAACACCAATATCTGCAAGTCTTGAAACCTGCTCCATATCAGTCATTCCACATACTTTAACTCTCATAGCTGCCTGGTTTAATGAAGTTTTTGAAAGCAGCCACAGGATCCTTTTCACGCATGAAATTCTCACCTATCAGGAAACCTTCAAATCCTCCATTTCTCAGTGTATTGATCGTATCCATCGAATAGATCCCACTTTCGGAGATCTTAATCTTATCAGCAGGCATCATCGATGCAAGCCTGATGGATTGCTCAATATCCACTTTGAAAGTTTTCAGGTCGCGGTTGTTCACTCCAACAATATCCACTTCATCGCAGATATGTTCAAGCTCTTCTTCCGCATGGATCTCCAGCAACACTTCCAATTGAAGTGATTTCGCAAAGGATGCAAGCGAACGAACTTCAAAAGGTGTAAGACATGCAGCGATGAGCAGAATAAGATCTGCACCGCTCGATTTTGCCTGCACCAACTGGTATTCATCGATCACAAAATCTTTTCGAAGTAATGGAACATCTGGAACTGCAGCCCTTGCAGCCTGCAGGTCGGCCAGTGATCCTTTGAAGAACTGTTCATCAGTCAATACAGAAATGGCAACTGCACCATTATCTGCATATCCTTTCACCACTTCTTCAACCGTCACCTGGTCGTTGATGATCCCTTTTGATGGAGAAGCTCTCTTGAATTCAGCAATGATACCGGTCAGAGTATCATCCTGTAATCTCCTGACAACTGAAATGGATGGTGAAGAAAAATGAATGGAACCTTCCAGCACCTTTGCAGGCTGAAGTGATTTTGCCAATTCGACTTCCTTTCTTTTTACTTCAACGATCCTTTCAAGAATGTTCATGTGTTCAGGTTGTGACTTTCTAGTTATTATTAGTTATTAAGTGCAATTAATTTTTTAAGTGCTGCAGCTGCTTTTCCGCTCTCCAAACTCTCCACTGCTGCTGCATAAGCCGCATCATAGCCTGAATATTTACCAGTACAATGCAATGCCATTGCTGCATTCGCCAAAACTACCGCATTCTGCGCCCATGTTCCATTTCCATGAATGATATTGGAAAATATCTTTGCCGCTTCTTCAACAGTTTCACCTCCGGCCAAAGAATCTGCCATGACAGTTCTTTTTCCCAGTTGTTCGGGTGTCATGATATACTCACCTTCATTGGTGATCACTTTGGTATCATTGGTCAGCGAGATCTCATCATATCCATCTAATCCATGAATGATGGTGAATGGTCTTCCAATATCCTGCAGCAGGTAATTATAGATCCTGGCCATTTCAAGATTGTAAACACCCACCAGCTGGAACAGTGGAGAGGCCGGGTTTACCATTGGGCCCAGCATATTGAAGAAAGTGCGTACGCCCAGGTTTTTCCTTGCAGGACCAACCGCTTTCAATGCAGGATGAAACATCGGTGCATGAAGAAAACAGATCCCTGCTTCTTCCACTTCCCTGCTCAACTTGCTTAAATCATTACTGAATTTATATCCAAGCTGCTCCATCACGTTCGAAGAACCGCTGATAGTTGAAGCGCCATAATTACCGTGTTTTGCGACATGCTGACCAGCACCAGCAACTATAAAACAGGAAAGCGTTGATATGTTGAATGTATTCTTTCCATCGCCACCGGTGCCAACTATATCCATCAACTCAAATCCTCCCAGATCCACTGGCACACAAAGTTCCAGCAATGCATCACGAAATCCGTGCAGCTCAGGAAGTGTGATACTTCTCATCATGTACACTGTTATGAATGCTGCAATCTGGTGTTCGTTATAGGAACCTGATGAGAGATCAATAAGCGTTTGCTTCGCTTCTTCCCTGCTCAGCGACTTGTGTTCAAACAAATATTTCAATGTCTTTTGCATGATCTTCTGTTATGCTTTCAACCAATTCGATAACAATTTTTCTCCCAGCGGAGTCAGTACACTTTCAGGATGAAACTGCACTCCCTGAACATCAAATCTTTTATGCCTTAATCCCATGATAAATCCTTCATCATCTTTTGAAGTGATCTCAAGTTCCTCTGGGAAACCTTCTTCGCTTACTACCCAGCTATGATACCTTCCCACTTCAAGTGTAGAAGGAAGATCTCTGAACACATCATTATCTGCAGGATTATGGTACTGCGCAAGATGGATCGGCGTAGCTACTCCATGAAAAACTTTACTGAGGTTGATGAGTTGTCCTCCAAATGCCTCACCAATGGCCTGGTGGCCCAAACACACACCCAGTATGGATTTGGATGAAGCATACTCTTTGATCAGGGGCAGTAATAATCCTGCTTCTGAAGGTATGCCGGGACCAGGTGACAAAATGATCTTGTCATAATCCTTTACCTTCTCAAGCGGTAACTGATCGTTGCGATGTACTTCCACTTTGGTATGCAGTATCTTCTCAACCAGGTGTACCAGGTTGTAGGTAAATGAATCGTAATTATCGAATACCAGGATCTTCATAACTATATTTCTTCTGCTATCTCGATAGCTTTTTTTAATGCATTCAATTTGTTGTTAACTTCCTGCAATTCACTTTCAGGCTTGCTTGCAGAAACTACTCCCGCACCAGCCTGGTAGATCAGAGTATTTTTCTTGCTGAGGAATGTGCGGATCATGATGGCATGATTGATGGATCTGTCAAATCCTACAAAACCAATCGTTCCGCCATAATAACTCCTTGCATCCGGTTCAATGGAATTGATCAGCTCCATTGCTTTGTATTTTGGAGCTCCACTCAGTGTTCCTGCAGGAAATGTATTGGCCAGCATCGACAAAGGATTGGAACCTTCTCTTACTTTTCCAACCACTTCACTGACCAGGTGGATCACATGGGAATAGTATTGAACCTGGCGGTAATGTGCTACTTCAACTTTATCACAGACACGGCTAAGGTCATTGCGTGCCAGGTCAACCAACATCACATGTTCTGCATTTTCTTTTGCATCTTTCAGCAGTGCTTCAGCCATCTGCCTGTCAGTTTCTTCATCACCGGTTCTTTTGAAAGTTCCAGCTATCGGGTGCACAATGGCTTTTCCATTATTCACGATCAACTGCGATTCCGGTGAAGAACCCATCAGCTTATAATCTCCATAATCAAAAAAGAAAAGGTATGGTGATGGATTTACACTTCTCAAGGCCCTGTACACATTGAATTCATCGCCGGTAAAGGATTGCTCAAACCTGCGGCTTAACACGATCTGGAATACATCACCGCGGTTGCAATGTGCAATTCCCTGTTTCACCATATCAATGTATTGCTCATTGGTAAGGTTGGAACTTTCCTCTCCTTTCTTTTTGAAAGGATAAGATGGTACATCCTTGCTTTTTATCCGTGATTCAACGATCTCAAGTTCTGAATTCAATCCTGCGATCCTATTCTCGCACAAATACAATTCATCCTTATAATGATTGATAACGATCACATACTGGTACAACCTGTATCGCATCAATGGGATACGCGATTCTTTGATGTCCCTGTTGAAGTTGATCTGCTCGAAGAACTGCACTGAATCATAGGTTGAATAACCATACAATCCCTGTGCAAATTTCTGTTCCCTGCATTCATTAGGAGCAAGTTCAAAGCGATCCATATAATCCCAGATCATTGACGGCACTTCCTGTTTGTTCTGAAGAGAAAGCCTTACAGGATCCTGTCCGGGAAACTTGTATTCGATCTGGTCTGTAGAAGTGATCTCAATTCCGCCAATCGCATTGATACAAATAAAAGAATAGGAATTATCTGCTACATGGTGATCGGTTGATTCCAGCAATATGGTATCCCTGAAACGGTCGCGGAGCCTGAGATAGATGCCTACCGGTGTAAACACATCGGCGAGCATTTTTTTACAGGTAGTCTGAAGAAGAATTTTTTTCATTGAATCAAAAATAAAAAGCCCCGGAATGCATCCGGGGCCTGATATGATCATACAAAAATGACAATAGCATTACATGCCCCGATTGGAGTTTGTATGCCACCACCACTGTTTGTTTTGAATTTTCATGAAGCAAATATAAATGAGCGGGTTTTGAAAACAAAAAAAAATTTACACCACCCCTTTTGTTGTTGGGAGATAATTTGACATGGGATCTTTTTTCACCGCCATCCTGATGGCCTTGGCAAATGCTTTAAAAATAGACTCGATCTTATGATGTTCATTATCTCCATGGCATTCAATATTCAAATTACATTTCGCCGCATCACTAAAGGATTTGAAGAAATGAAAGAACATTTCTGTAGGCATATCCCCCACCTTTTCGCGCTGAAAACTGGTGTTCCAGACGATCCAGTTCCTACCTCCAAAATCGATCAGCACTTTGGCATCCGCTTCATCCATTGGTAAGGCAAAGCCATATCTTTCCATCCCTCTTTTATCTGCCAATGCTTTAGCAAATGCTTCTCCCAGGGCAATCCCTGTATCTTCAATCGTATGGTGTTCATCAATATGCAGATCTCCTTTAGTAGTGATCTTTAAGTCAATCTTTCCATGACGCGCTATCTGGTCGAGCATATGATCAAAGAAACCCAGTCCTGTATGGATCTCGGCCCTTCCGCTTCCATCCATATTGAGTTCAATGCTGATCTTCGTTTCATTGGTATTGCGTTCATGTTTTACTTCACGCAAACCGGATTTCAGGAACATATAGATCTTTTCCCACTCAGCAGATTCAAGCGCGATCGTATCACGTAATTCAGGGAGTTTATCAGAGATCTCCGCAGCACCCAGGTTCGCATCATTGCTCATCCAGATGGCTTTACAACCCAGGTTCTTTGCCAGCTGAACATCGGTGATCCGATCTCCTATTACAAAGGAATTTGCCATATCGTACAACTCTCCATCAAGGTATTCGGTGAGCATTCCAACACCTGGCTTGCGTGTTGGAGCATTTTCATGAGGAAAGGTTTTGTCGATAAATACTTTTGAAAAATAGATCCCTTCTCCTTCCAGTGATTTCATCACCATATTATGCACAGGCCAAAAGGTATCTTCAGGAAATGATTCTGTTCCCAATCCATCCTGGTTGGTCACCATTACCAACTCATAATCCAGCTCCTTCGCTATTCTCCTCATGTATTCAAACATGTGAGGATAGAAAGTCAGTTTATCGAATGAATCCAGCTGGTATGTTGGAGGCGCTTCATTGATCAGTGTTCCATCGCGATCGATGAACAATACTCTTTTCATACTATTCTATTACTTGATGAGCTTGCGCTGTGCTTTTACTTCTGCAATGGTTACTGCTGAAACCTTGTTTCCAAAACTATTTCGAACATATGTCAGTACATCTGCGATCTCCTGGTCAGATAAATGTGCCTGGGCCGGCATCATATTACTATATACTTCACCATTTACAGTGATCTCCTTGTCCATTCCCTGCAACAACACATTGATCAGGGTTTTCTTATCACCGGTAACCCACTTAACTTTCGACAAAGGTGGGTTGAGTCCGGGAACACCTGCACCATCTTCCTGGTGGCATGGTAAACAGGTTGCTTCATACACTGATTTGCCTCTTTCCATAGTGGCTTTATCAACTCCTTTCTGAAACGACATGGTGGTAGTGATTACCATGATCATAGCTGCGGATGCAAATTGGATCTTCTTCATTTGTTGTTGGTTATTTTTACTGCTGCTCAATTTAATACAATTGTAATTGGTACCGGTTTAAAAGGATTAAAGTTCTTTAAGACTTTTCACCAATAACTGGTTCTCCTTTTCGGTGCCTACGGTGATCCTCAGGCAACCTTCACAAAGTGTTACATTGCTTCGGTCCCGCACTACTATGCCTCTTTCCAGCAATTTGTTGTAGGTGCCTTTTGCATCGGAAACCTTTACCAGGAGAAAATTCGCATCTGAAGGATAGATCTTCTCAACCATTTCCACATCCCCCAATGCTATAGACAATTGTTCTCTTTGCGACACGATCTCGCGGATCATATCATTGACCATTCCAACTTCTTCAAGCGCCTTCAACACCAGGTCCTGCGTAGCTTGGTTGATATTGTAAGGAGGCTTGATCTTATTCATCACATCAATGATCTCCTTTCCTGCGAACGCCATTCCCAAACGCAAAGCCGCAAGTCCCCAGGCTTTTGAAAGCGTTTGCAATACCACCAGGTTTGGATAATCTTCCAGTTCCTGTACAAATGACCTATGTTCAGAAAAATTGATATAAGCTTCATCAATAACTACCAAACCAAAATAATTATTCAGGATCACCTCAATGTCTTCCCTGATCAGTGAATTACCGGTTGGGTTATTGGGAGAACATAAAAAAATGATCTTGGTATGATCATCAATGGCATCTTCAATGGCAGGAAGATTCAATTGAAAGTTTGGAGTAAGCGGAACCTTTTTGACTTCAACATCATTGATGTTAGCGCTGACTTCATACATTCCATATGTAGGCGGACAAATTACAATATTATCTTTCCCTGGTTCACAACAGGCACGCAGCAGTATATCTATACATTCATCGCTTCCATTTCCCAGGAAAATATTTTCTGAAGGAACACCTTTGATCATGGTCAGTTTCTCCTTGACCTGCCACTGCATCGGGTCAGGATAACGATTATACCATTTGGTCAATGGAGATCCATAACTGTTTTCATTGGCATCGAGGTAAACACTTGCTTCGCCTTTAAATTCATCCCTGGCTGAAGAATACGGAGTCAGTTTCTTTATATTTTCTCTGAGTATTTCACTTAAGTTGAACATGATCTTTAATTATTACTTTTTCAATCGAACCCTTACTGCTTCTGCATGTGCGCGAAGTCCTTCTGCTTCTGCCATCGCCTCCACATGTGGACCGATATGATGCAATCCATCACGACTTAATTTCTGAAAGGTTATTTTTTTGATGAAACTGTCGACACTCACACCGCTGTAATTCTTTGCATATCCATTGGTCGGCAAAGTATGATTCGTTCCACTGGCATAATCGCCAACACTTTCCGGTGAATACTGACCAATAAATACTGATCCTGCATTGATCACTTTCTCTGAAAGTTGTTCAGCATTCCTGCAATTCAGAATAAGATGCTCAGGAGCATATTCATTCAGTAAAGCCATTGCCTCCTCTGCAGAATTCACCAGGATTGATTTACTGTTTTCCAATGCCTTTGTAGCAAACTCCATCCTTGGCAATTTTGATAATTGCTCATTGAGTGAAACTTCAACTTTATTGATCAGATCTTCTGAAGTCGTCACAAATAATACCTGGCTATCGATACCATGTTCAGCCTGTGATAAAAGATCAGCCGCTATAAAATCCGGATCTGCAGATTCATCCCCAAATACAGCTACCTCACTTGGTCCTGCAGGCATATCAATGGCCACCCCGGCCTTCTGCGCAAGCTGTTTTGCTGCAGTTACATACTGGTTACCCGGTCCAAAGATCTTGTACACTTTTGGTATTGATTCAGTGCCAAAGGTCATAGCAGCAATTGCCTGTACACCACCCACTTTAAAAATTGAACGGATACCCACCAGGTTTGCTGTATATAGAATTGCAGGATGGAGCTGGCCATTTTTCGAAGGTGGCGAACAAAGTACAATCTCTTTACAACCGGCAATGGCAGCAGGAATTCCTAACATTAGTATGGTGGAAAATAAAGGAGCCGTTCCACCTGGAATATATAATCCCACTCTTTCAATTGCTACGGCTTTTCTCCAGCACTCCACACCCGGCATGGTTGAAACCATTTCAACCGCCGGAAACTGGTTGCCATGAAATTTTTCAATATTTGATTTAGCAATATTGATAGCGTTCTTTAATGATTCATCCAATCCATCAACAGCTGCATTGATCTCTTCATCGGTTACTTCAAGCGATGCCAAATCAACTCCATCAAATTCTTTTGTAAACCGCTTTAGTGCTGCATCTCCACTACTCCTGACCTCTTCCATGATCCCCTGGACCTTCGATTCAAGAAAGCTGACATCAATAGCCGGACGTTTCAATATTGAATCCCATGTAAGCATGGGTGAATAACGATGTACTTGCATAAAAAAAATTAAACGATCATTTTTTCAATTGGAACAACAAGGATTCCCTGTGCTCCTGCATCTTTCAATCTTTCAATGATATCCCAGAATTCATTTTCCTGGATCACACTGTGAACACTGCTCCAGCCTTCTTCTGCAAGCGGAAGAACAGTGGGACTTTTCATCCCCGGTAACAACGAAATGATTTCTTTAAGGTTTGAATTCGGGGCATTCAGCAAAACATATTTATTATTCTTTGCCTTACGAACCGCGCGGATCCTGAACAACAGTTTATTGAGCACTTCAATAATTTCAGCAGGCATCTCTGTATTCCTGATCAGGATTGCTTCCGAACGGAAAATGGTTTCCACTTCTTTAAGACCATTCATGAACAAGGTAGAGCCACTGCTAACAAGGTCAGCAATTGCTTCTGCCAAACCTATACCCGGAGCGATTTCCACTGATCCGCTGATCTCATGGATCTCCGCATTGATATTATTTTTTTCAAGGAACTTCTGAACCAGTACGGGGTAACTGGTTGCAATTCTTTTTCCATTAAGCCAGGAAGCATCAGCATAATTATCAGATTTTCCAACGGCAATGGACAGACGGCATTTGCTGAATCCAAGCTTTTCTACAACTACAGCCTGCTTTTTCTTTTCATAAAAAACATTCTCTCCTACAATACCAATATCAGCCACACCATCTTCAACATATTGAGGAATATCATCATCGCGCAGGAAAAAAACTTCCAGCGGAAAATTATCACACTCAGTCTTTAATTTGTTGATACCATTCTTGATATCAATGCCACAGTCTTTCAGCAACTTGATGGAATCTTCGTAAAGCCTGCCTGATTTCTGAATCGCAATTTTCAGTTTCATATTAAAAAAATAAAAAAGGGCTTACATGTGTAAGCCCTTAATGTTATTATGATGTATGCACATAGAACACCGGCTTACCCGTTGGAGCAAGTATGATGGTGATGGATGTGCAGATTTCTTTTCATATCTTTTAACGGCGCAAAAATAAGCGCAACAGTATCAAATATCAAAAATAAATTTTCAAACGCCGATAATGAGAAAATTCCTACTTCCCTCCCTGCTATTGCTGCTTTTCACACAATGCAATACTGGTAAAGGTTTGAACAAAAACAATGAACTGGTATGGTCAGATGAATTCAACTATTCCGGTCTACCGGATTCCACCAAATGGAACTACGATGTAGGAGGACATGGCTGGGGAAATAATGAACTTCAATACTACACAAAAGCAAGGCTGGAAAATGCCCGTGTAGAAAATGGAAACCTGGTCATAGAGGCCCATAAGGAAGATTTTAACGGCAAGAAATACACTTCTGCCAGGCTTGTTACCAAAGGAAAGGGCGACTGGACCTATGGCCGGATCGATGTTCGGGCTAAGCTTCCAAAAGGATTGGGCACCTGGCCTGCCATCTGGATGCTGGGATCCACCACACCGCTTAAATGGCCTGATGATGGAGAGATCGATATTATGGAGCATGTTGGCTACGACCAGGGAAAGATTCACGGATCTGTTCATTGCAAAAAATATTATCACAGTATAGGGACTCAAAAAACTGGCAACATTATGGTGCCCGATTGCTCGGAAGCTTTCCACGTATACTCGCTGATCTGGACGAAAGAAAAGATCACTGTACTGGTAGACAATAAACCTTATTTCAATTTTGAAAATGAACA
Organism: uncultured bacterium; assembly: GCA_966112615.1. Classification (GTDB taxonomy): domain Bacteria; phylum Bacteroidota; class Bacteroidia; order Chitinophagales; family Chitinophagaceae; genus Flavitalea. The sequence continues at coordinate 180,465 of CBHWDO010000006.1, read as the reverse complement.
CTCAGGAAAAGATGCATGGCCCTTCGATACCCCCTTTCATTTACTATTGAATATTGCCGTTGGTGGTAACTGGGGAGGAGCAAAAGGCGTTGACGAAACTATCTGGCCGCAGAGAATGGAAGTGGATTATGTCAAAGTCTACCGATGAAACACTATTTTTGCCACCAAAATCAAGAACATGAAATTTTTTATTGATACCGGAAACCTTGCGCAGATCAAAGAAGCATACGAGCTTGGAATCCTGGATGGTGTTACTACCAATCCTTCCCTGATGGCCAAAGAAGGCATCCGTGGAGAAGAAGCGATCATTCAGCATTACAAAACCATCTGTGAAATGGTAGATGGAGATGTGAGTGCTGAAGTGCTTTCCACCGACCTGAACGGTATGATCGAAGAAGGAAAGAAACTGGCTGCTATCCATCCAAACATCGTGGTAAAGATCCCGATGACCAAAGATGGTGTTAAGGCTTTGAAGTACTTCTCTGATAATGGTATCAAAACAAACTGTACACTGGTGTTTTCTGCAGGACAGGCAATCCTTGCCGCGAAAGCAGGAGCAACTTATGTTTCCCCTTTTATCGGCAGAATAGATGATTCGAATTGGGATGGAATTGAACTGATCGCGCAGATCTCCAATATCTATTCATTGCAGGGATATAAAACCGAGATCCTCGCGGCATCTATTCGTTCTGCTCTCCACATCGTTAAGTGTGCTGAAGCTGGTGCTGATGTTTGTACCTGCCCGTTGGATTCAATCATGGGTCTGCTTAAACATCCGCTGACTGACATAGGACTGGCGAAGTTTGTGGAAGATGCGAAGAAGATGAGTTGAGAAATCCGAATACACGGAATACAAAGAATACACGGAATACTTGGAAGTCGGGGTAATACCCGGCTTTTTTATTTTACCGGGCTGAACGCCCAAAGGGCGGGCAGAACGCCAGGTAAGAAAAGCTTTTAATTAACCTCTCCTCCTCCTGGCAGGCGTCCCTATCACTTCTTCTTCGGTTTTCAATTTTTCTTCAACCACCCATTGTTTGATTGGAATTCTGATAGTGGCCTTCTTAGTTCTGTCCTTTTTATAAACAGCCAACACCTGTACAAAGCGGGGAGAAAAATTACTGTCGATGAACAAACTGTTGCGATCGAATTTTGCAGAGTCGCAACTAAATTCCACTTCATCAGCAGTTAGAGGAAGATAGTTCCCATTGGAAAACTTCCCTTCAACATTGATATAATTGTAAGTTCCTTTTTTGAGACTGTCGACGTACAGATTAAAATACATCGTGTCCAGCTTTTGGGCCATACCCCATTTTGCCAGGAACAAGAACAGCAGTATCAGCATGAACAGTCGCTTCACAATAAAAATTTTCGAAAAGATGTAATTAATCCAGAAGAAGTTGCAGAAACTTAGGAGAATAAAAAATGGCAGGCTACTTACATCGCACCGCTACAACCGCCTACCCTTGCTACCTTCCGGTCCTGGGGGAGTTCAGCAGGAGCTGGTCGTGCAAGACCTGCCGGTGCAAATATAGGAGAATTGCCACTACAAAAACTCCTGTTTCAAAAAATTATCTTCTGACCAATGAATTAAGTACTGAATATCCAATCAGTTCATCAGCTCTTCCTCCTAGCGGACGATAATACACGAGGATCACATAATCGTTTTCTGTTTCCCAGAAATTCCCTTCAGTAAATTCCATGATTCCTTCAGGTTTCTTGGCCCGCTGATCAACGGTTACATACATATAATCATAATATCCCTGCTTCAGTTTCACATCAGTTTCATACACCGATCTTTCCGCATCAAAATTCATTCTGAATTTTTCATCAAGCTTATAACCGGTAAGCTCTCCAAACAGGTACACATCCTTTCCTGCATACTGTTGTTTGCTGTCGGGCATAAAACTAAACCGCACCTGGGCATAATCAGTTTGCCAGAATGGATTAAGATTCTCCGTAGTTTCAATGGAATACCTTCCATTGATATCACGGTAAAAATTGAATTTTTGACGGGTTCTTTCAGGATCGATCCTTAAAAAAATTTCCGCTTTTTGTTGATTATAAATACCTGTAGCAACCCTGTCGCTAAAAAACCTGAAACTCCTCAGATCAACCCATCTCCATTCCTTTCCTGCCGGAAACACTGCATCTCTCTCAGTATTGAAATCAAGTGTATTTCTTGAAAAGAACTGCGGCTTTATATTCAATGCTGCATTATCCCAGCGGTTATTTTGAAGAATGGTAACCGAAACCTGCTGCTGTGGATTGACCATCTGCAATCCAGACCCGGTATTCACTTTAAAGTTGATCTTCTGATGTGTCTGGTACATCACTCCATTAAATGGCTGTTGCACCTGTGCAGCAATGGTTGCCTTTTCATCAACCACAAACATTTTTTTGGTGAATAGCAGCTTTGAAGTATCCCCATTCTGGAAAACTTTCAAAATGTAATTACCCGACCTTGAAGGGATACAGTTGCGGTCTGGAATCCTTGCCTGGTAATGGACATATTTTGTATAAGCAACAGATGAAACGCGGTAATTGGTGATCCGGACCTGCGAAAACCCTTTGATAAAATCAAAGTAGGTCATCATAGCCGGGGTCCAGTCTGCATTACACAGCTGAAAAGTATAGCTGAGATTTTTTACACTTCCTTCAAGATCATCAAAATGCAGGTCGAGCTGGTCAGAACCTCCCAACCGCATGACCGGAAAAACCAGCTGGTTATTGGTTCCATAGAACTGCACTGATTTGATATTATCATTGAAGATGGCTTCGGGAATCTGTGCTTTGGCCGATCCCAACGTAAACACTAATATGCAGAGACTAAATAATTTCATGCAAAACAGACGTATATAATGAAGCGAACGATTACAATGATAATATTATTATCCTGAATTTCTTGGCAGATAAGCGCATACCAGTATTTTTGAACCACTAAAATCATCCATCTGAACATTGCAGGATTCATAGCAAAGAGAATTGCTTTTAACCAGTCGCGCTCCTTTTCACGGTTCATTATCCGGTTAAGTATCGGTGCCACCATCATCAGCGTGATGGTCATGATCCTGACCCTTGCATTTGCAAGCGGGTTTCAGCAAACCATCAGCAATAAGATCTTCAGTTTCTGGGGACATATCCGCATTCAAAACTTTGAAGCACTAAAAGTTTCCATTGCTGAAGAAACCCCAGTGTCTAAAAATGATACGATCCTGAATCTTCGCAAAAAATTCCCGAAGATCACTACCATACAGGCATATGCCACCAAAAATGCCATTCTGAAAGCCAGTGAAACGATTGAAGGGGTCATGTTCAAAGGCATTGAAAAGGATTACGATTTCAACCATATCAACCAGTTCCTGGTTGACGGGAAATGGATCAGCTTCGCAGACAGCAGTTATTCCAATGAGATCAACCTGTCGCAATCCATAGCCCGACAATTAAAATTGAAAGTGAATGATCAGCTGATCGTTTATTTCATCCAGCCTGGCGGAGCGGCACCAAGACCGCGTAAATTAAAAGTAGCAGGGATCTTTAAAACCGGAATTGAAGAATACGACAAGCTTATTGCCATTTGTGATCTAAGACTGATCCAGCGACTCAACGATTGGGAGCCCAACCAGATCGGGGGTTACGAGATCTTTATAAAGGATTATACACAGATGGATCAAATGAGTGAGCAGATCTTTGAGAACATTCCAATCAGGTTCAAAAGCTCCACCATCAAAGAAATTTACCCGAATATTTTCGATTGGCTTGGTTTGCAGGACCAAACGATTTATATGGTGATCATCATCATGGTAGCTATCGCGATTCTCAACCTGGTAACCTGTTTGCTGATACTGGTGTTGGAAAGAACAAGGATGGTAGGTATTATGAAAGCCCTTGGTGCACCAAATGGAACCATCCAAAAGATCTTTTTATACCAGGGTGCAATCATTACGCTTGCAGGATTATTTTTCGGCAACCTTTTGGGACTGTTGATCAGTTTTTTACAGGACAGGTTTGGCTTTATTCCATTACCTGAAGACGCCTATTATATTTCACAGGCAGCTGTAAACATTGTGTGGTGGCAGGTTCTGGCGGTTAATATCGGAACCTTCCTGGTTTGTTTCCTGGTTCTGATCATACCGACTTTTATAATTAAGAAAATACAGCCGGTCAAAGCCATCCAGTTCCGTTGATCACCTGCAAAATTCAGCCATAATAATCGCTGCGGCAACAGAGGCATTGAGCGATTCTGCATGTCCCTTACGCGGGATCAGAACCTTATGGGTTGCCCTGGAAGCCACTTCAGGACTGATCCCTTTCGATTCATTTCCGATCACGATCATACCTGCTGAAGGCTTCTCCATTTCGTACAGGTTCTCACCATCCAGCATGGCAGCATAAATATCTATCCCCGGATTAGATTCGATCAGTTGCAATAGATCGGTATAAACAACTCTAACCCGGCCAATGCTACCCATAGTAGATTGAACCACTTTAGAATTAAATACATCTACCGTATCCAGGCTGCAATAGATCTGTTCAATTCCAAACCAGTCGGCAGTCCGAAGAATGGTGCCCAAATTTCCCGGGTCCTGTATGGAATCCAGTGCAATGGAAAATTTTTCTTTTAGTGAGAAATTATCTCTGAAAACAGGCTTTTTAAATATCGCGACAACTTCGTTTGGAGTATTCAGTCCTGAGATCTTCTCCAGTTCAATAGTTGTTATGGCTGTTCCCGTATATTCCTTGCCTGTTTCAAGATAAAATAATTCTTCAAGGTCAATATTATCGGCTTCCAATAATTCCTTAACCACTTTTGGACCCTCGGCCACAAATACTCCTGCTTCATCCCTGTATTTTTTCTGCCTTAAACTTTGAATATATTTTATCTTCGATTTGGATAACATTGCATTTCGATTAAAACCAATAAAGTGCCGGGGCAGCAAGATAGGATTTTCAACATATCAGCATTTTTCATCGTTCTGATCGTATTGGTCTCAGCCTGTACGGTTCCGAAACGCTATCAGAAGAATAAGCCCTTTGTATACAAGACAAATATCACACTTAAATCGGAGCTTCCTAAAAAGGAAAAGCTCGAACTGCTTGAACGCCTCAATAAACAAATCGATGACAGCCTGAAAGTCACGACCCTGCTGAGTGTCAGGGCTATACCTCCTTTTTTCTATTACAGGTTGAATAAGCCGGTTGTATTTGATACTCTTTATATTGGCCGGTCAAAAACCTATATGAATTCGTTGCTGAATTCCCAGGGATACTTTTCACCGCAGATCCTGGATACTTTTTATGTTGATACGGTAAAAGACCAGCTCAGGACCTATGTCAACTTTTCTGTAATACCAGGAAAAGTATTGAGAGTTGATTCTATTGGATATGATTTTGAAGATTCTACCCTGCAAACCATCGCGATTCAAAACCTTGATAAGGCATTCATCAAAAAAGGAGATCCCTACAGGCTTGAAAGAGTTTCAGGAGAACTCGACCGGTTAATGAACCTTTATCGTAACAATGGGTATTTCAAACTTGCCAAAGAGGATCTTTATGTACAGCACGATACTGTAGTAGCTGCATTGATCGATCCAAACCTGGATCCATTTGAACAATTAAGATTACTGGATTCACTTCAGAAGAAAAGGGAGAATCCTACTGTGTCACTGGTTTTCAAACAAAGAGAACTAAAGGATTCATCACATTTGCAGCAATTCGTTATTGGAGAAGTAACCATATATCCCGATGCTGTAATTAGTGACAGTACGCTGCCGAACACCAGAACAACAAAGATCGACAGTCTTCAGTTTGTGTACAATTCCAATAAGTTTAAACTTCCGTTCATTGCAAAAAGAGTAGCACTTAGGCCGGGTAATCTTTATAAAATTGATGACTATTTTAAAACCATCAACACCTTCACCAACCTTGGTGCATGGCAGCAGGTAACTGTTGATCTCACACCAAGAGATTCATCCAATATTCTTGATCCCAAAATATCCCTGTTCCCTGCAAGGAAACAAACTTTAAGTGCTGATTTTGAAACCAGCCGGAATGCGAATGATATCATCACAGCCGGAAACTTATTTGGTGTAGGTTTCAACCTTGGTCTTGTAAACAGAAATGCATTCAGGGAATCCATTCAATCCAGTTCGAATGTTCGTTTTGGCGTGGAACTTGGAACGGAAAGCGTGATCCAGACCATGCAGTTGAGTTTTTCTCAGAACCTCAACATTCCAAAGCTGATGCTTCCTTTCCGATCAAGGCTGAATGAAAGAGTAACCAACGGAAGAACGATCATTAATTTCAATACTGCGTATACCAACCGAAGAACCTTGCTGGAAGTGCGTTCCGTCAATACCTCCTTTGGATATAGCTGGTCTCAGAAAAAACATAACTGGCAGTATACTCCTTTCAATTTTGAATATGTAAAAACACAAAAGACAGGTTTATTTCTTGAAAGAGAGAAAGAAAATCCTGCACTGCGGTTTGCATTCAATGATGGTTTGATCATCAGCCAGATCCTCAGTTATAATCATTACAAAATTGGTGGTAATAAGCGCAGGTCGTTTTCTGTTAGAGTAGAGGAAAGTGGTGCACTATTCGGGCTCATCAACCAACTTGAAAGAGGTGATCTTAAGAGATTCATTAAGGGTGATATCGAGTACAAGTATTATATCGATCAAAAGAACTCCACCTGGGCATTCCGTGGTTTTGCAGGTTACGGACATGTTTACGGAAAAGAAAATAATGAATATGAATTGAACCTTCCCTTCTTCAAAGCATACTTTGCCGGTGGACCATACAGCATGCGGGCATGGAGATTCCGTCAACTGGGATGGGGATCAAATATTTCGCAGGATACTGCTTCCAGTGGGCCCTGGGACAGGTTTGGAGATTTCAAACTTGAAGGAAATATTGAATATCGCTTTAATCTTGGAAGAGTTTTCGGTGTGAAGATCCAAAGTGCCCTGTTCACTGATTTTGGAAATATCTGGCTGCTGAAAACAGACCCAACAAACCCTTCCCTGGAAGGAGCTACATTTAAATTTAAAAACCTTTACCGCGACCTTGCCGTTGCAGGAGGAACAAGCCTAAGGATCGATTTTGATTTCTTTCTTATCAGGTTCGACTGGGCATATAAATTAAAGAATCCATTTTATCGCACAAACAATGGATGGTTCCAGGAATTGAAATTATTTGACGGTACATTCCAGCTAGGAATAGGTTATCCTTTCTGATGACTGTGTGCTTCCACAAATTCCTTTACCTGCTCCATACTCATGGCATCAGTAAGTAAAAACTCTCCGATACGGGTTCTGCATAATTTGCTGAGGTATCCACCCACACCCAACTCCTTTCCAAAATCATTGGCGATGCTCCTGATATAGGTGCCGGTTGAACAAACAATTCTGAAATCCACTTCAGGAAGTCTTATGGCTGTGATCTCAAATTCATGAATAGTAACGGGTCTTGGCTCCAATTCCACATCCTTACCTTTTCTCGCTAATTCATACACTCTTTTTCCATTGATCTTGATAGCAGAATGAATTGGAGGAACCTGCATGATGGGCCCGGTGAATTGAGCTGTGGCAGATTTTATTATTTCTTCCGTAAGATGAGCATAGTCCTTTTGTTCGATCGGGTCTGATTCAAGATCATAAGTTGGAGTGCTGGCTCCCAAGGTTATGGTGCCTGTATATTCTTTTTCTTTGGCCATGTACTCATTGATCTTCTTGGTAAATTTTCCTGTACACAGTATCAATAAGCCGCTGGCTAAAGGATCCAGGGTTCCGGCATGACCAACTTTTTTGATTTTGATTAGGTTCCGTACTTTTCTTACAACATCGAATGATGTCCACTCCAGGGGTTTATCGATCAACAACACCTGCCCCGCTTCAAAGAAAGGATTCTGCATGCGGCGAAGATAATCAAATAGCCTGTCTTGATTTTAGTTCGAGGTATTTATTGACCGCATCAATTGTCAATGATTGTGGTGTTGTCAGCAATGTCAATATTCCATGCTGCTGCAATTCTTTTACAATAGTCTTTTTCTCCAGGATGAATTTCCTTGCAATGGTTTTAATATAGATCCCTTCGATATCCTGTGCCTCGGATTGCTCCAGTGCACTTAGTTCAACATTTTCAAAAAATATCACCAGCAGCAAATGTTTTCTTGCCATCATCCTTAAATATGGCAGCTGTCTTCTTAACCCACTCATCGATTCAAAATTGGTAAATAGTACCAATAAGCTTCTCTGTGGGATCCTTGTTCTTACAAGACTGTAAAGCTTTTCATAATCAGTTTCAAAGAACCTGGTTTGCAATGAATACAGGTTCTCCAGGATCAGGTTCATCTGCGATGCACGTTTCTCTGCTGGCAAAAAACCTACTGTATCTTCGGCAAAAGTGATCAGTCCTGCCCTGTCCTGCTTGATTAATGCAACATGTGATAACACCAGTGTAGCATTAATTGCATGATCGAGTAAAGTCATACCATGAAAAGGCATTTTCATAACCCTTCCTTTATCAACAAGGCAATAGATCTGCTGGCTGCGTTCATCCATAAAACTATTCACCATCAATCTTCCTCCTCTTCTTGCGGTGGCTCTCCAGTTAATATTCCTGATATCATCACCGGCAACATAATCCTTGATCTGGTCGAATTCCATACTCTGGCCGATCTTTCTGAATTTTCTGTTACCTAATTCTGCCAATTCGCTGGACCTTGCAATGATCTCAAACTGGCGGATCTTATTATAAGAAGGATAAACTTTTATTTTATGTTTGGTGCGAATAGTATACCTCCTGATCAGCAATCCTAAAAACGACCTGATAAAACAATGCACCGATCCGAATTCATATTCACCTCTTTCTGCAGGCTTTAAATGATAAGTAAAGGAGGTCTTTTCATATCCACCTAATTGAAGGTCGAAATAAAGATCACGTTGTTGAAATTGAAAAGGAACCTCATCAATTATCCTCAATTTCAACCTGGATGATACATGGTTTTCAATATTTACCTGGATCGAATTTTCCTCCCCATTATTAAATCGATCATTGTTGATCCTGTTTACGATCAGTGGATCGATCTTTCTGAATAATAAGAAATGATCCAGCAGGAATGCGATCACAAATAATCCAACTAACAATTTGCAAAAGGGAAACAGAACCGGTACCAGGAATGCAATAATAAATGACAGGATCAATCCTACCATGATAAAATAAAACCTCCTGGCGAGAAACAATGGTTCAATCCACCTTCTGTAAAGGTTACGCATCAGCGTGGAATTTCAATTTTAGCAATCAGCTGGCTTACAACTTCATCTACATTGGCACCCTCCATTTCTTTATCAGGAGTCAGGATTATCCTGTGTCGTAAAACAGGCGGCGCAACAAAAACTACATCCTCGGGAGTAACAAATTCACGGCCCTGCATGGCGGCAACTGCTTTGGCCGCCTGGAGAATTCCAACAGATGCACGGGGTGATGCTCCCAGGAAAATGGATTTATGATTTCTTGTACTGCTGACGATCTCTGCAATAAATGAAAGGATCTTGTCTTCCACATGCACAGATCGCACATTATTCCTTATCTCTTCTAATTCATTCTTACTGATCACGGCACCTACCTTATCGATCATTTCCTGCAGTCTTGCATGGTGATGATGTGAAAGAATAAGCACTTCCTCCTCCTTTGATGGATAACCAACAGTTATTTTGAAAAGGAACCTGTCGAGCTGTGCTTCCGGTAGGTGGTAAGTTCCTTCCTGTTCAATCGGGTTTTGCGTTGCCATTACAAGGAAAGGCGCTTCAAAGATAAAGGTTGTTCCATCAACCGTAACCTGTCGCTCTTCCATCACCTCAAACAATGCAGCCTGGGTTTTTGCCGGTGCCCTGTTGATCTCATCTATCAGCACAATATTGCTGAATACAGGCCCAGGCTTGAATTCGAAATTATTTTCCTTGTTATTATAAATGGTGGTTCCAATTACATCTCCTGGCATCAGATCCGGGGTAAACTGAATACGTGAATAAGATACATCTATAGCTTTACTCATCAGTTTTGCTGTAAGAGTTTTGGCAACACCCGGAACACCTTCGATCAAAACATGGCCGTCGGCAAGGATTGCTGCCAGCAATAACTCGATCATTTTATCCTGCCCAACAATTACCTGCCCCACTGCATTTCTAAGCTTAACTACATGCTCCTGCAATTCTTTAAGCCTGCCTGTTGTTTCAAAAAGATTTTCTTCCATTATGAATGTTTGTAGAATTTTTCCAATTCAGTATGTAATGCATACAGATCTTCATCGGCCACAGGTTCATTATCTTTCAACAATAAAAAATATCCCTGGATCTTTTTAAATGGTGCTTCATCATAACCGGTACGGTAACTTAAATGATGAGAAAAATTATCCTGTGCAAAACCTACCTGCATATTATACCTGCTCCTGAGGTGATCTGCAAATTGTACCTGTAACTTCTCCACGAGATCCCGATTGTTCTTCTGTTGAAAATACAACCTGCCAACAGTTTTTACAAAATCCAGCGATGCATTGGTCAATGGTTTCACCGGTGGTATAACTCTTTGCTTCCTCTTTGAATCAAATAAATAGATCAAAGCAAACAATATTGCTGTAAGTATCAGGGCCCAACGCAGCATATCATCCTGCATGAAGACCTTCAGTTTTGAAAATAAATTTTTACCCTCGGTGGAACCTTTTTTTCTTCCAAATTCATGATACCTGAAATAATCATCCCAATAAACCCTTTTAACATTACCAGGTATGTAGGATAAAGACTGGTTATAATATTCAATATTCTGTTTATGCAAAAGGAAGAAATTTGTAAAGGCAACAGGAGCAAGATGGATCATGATCGAACCACCAGACTTCAATTCAAAACGTATGAAATTGGGTCGTTTAAATTCATTATATCCAATCACTGTTGTATAGGTTGGTGCTATTGAATCAAATGAATTATCATATGACCCACCCGGATATAAATATCGTGATGTATCATAACTCACAGGATGCACCAGGCTAATGATCAGGCTGTCTGAACTATTGTATAACCCATTGGATGTTGTAGTGGTAAAATTTAAAGAGTCTTTTAAATTCTGCCCAATATCAAATGTTGAAATCAAAATATGGTGGCCCATGGATGTATAATGCATCAACGACTTCCATTCAAGCGCACTTGGTTTAAAGGATGGCACAATAGCAATCAGGACCGACTTTTCATCATTCTCCTTAGCATAACTGAATATGGAGGATTGCATCGGAGACTCTTTATTGATCTCCACCTGTGCACCGGGAAAAATATATTCTAGATGATCGTAGCTGAGTTTGGTACCGTAAGGAATTTTATCATTTCTCCACAGCGACATTCTTTTATTAAGTTTCTTGCCTCCGCATGAACTTAATAAAATAAGCATTGCTAATATGTAGTATAGCTGCTTCAAGATGATAATCCAATTTTTACTTTTCTGAAATAAGAATCGATCCTTGAATACTGCTTTGAATCGGGTTCAATTTCACCATACCAAACATGATCATACACTTTCGTAAGTAAGCTGAAATCCGCATGCATGGCTGTTTTACTCATCTGAATTACATAATCATGATTTGTAGCTGTTGCATTCAATTGCAGAATATTTTTTTCTGCAAGAAGTTTTAAGAGATGCAGGTAATGATATCTTACGGCCTGCCTCAGATCTCCTGCCATGTAATATTCCATGATTTGTTCTGCCAGTGATTCCACTGAAACATCATTCAATTCATGTGTAGATTCAATAACGGCAATCTTTTTATTTTTCCGGTCGAACACTCCCTGCACTTTCAAAACCCTGTAAATTATGAAGAGAAAAAGACCAATAAAAAAAATATACGCTATCCATCGAAACGCTGTAGAATTCAACACATTGAAAAACCCTTCCCAAAAACTTTCATCAGATGCCTTCTTTTTTACTGTCCAGTAAGCTGGATCATTCGCATATTGAAATTCTTTTTTTCGTTGAAGCGAATCAATGATCTTCGAAGGCACTCCCCGCACATTTTGTGCATAAATTTGAAATGAAAAAAAACTCAGTATAAAAGTCACAACCCATCTATTCATGCCATCAGCTTTTTTATCTGGGCTTTCTCTACTTTGATGGGGTAAAGAATAAAATACCAGGATATGAATAATAGGGAGCCAGACAGAATTGATATACTGATTGCTTTAGGCATTGTTGAATACCGTGTGATAAAACCTTCTAGGAAAGCGGCAGCTATAAAAATGGGAACCAGTCCGATCATTAATTTCAATCCATCCCTGGTACCGCGTTTAAGTGAATCAAGCCTGCTGAATGTTTTTGGAAATAAAATACTGTTTCCTACGATCATTCCTGCGCCTCCTGCAATAATGATTGCAGAGATTTCTAAAGTTCCATGTATCCAAACAACAAGAATGGAATTCCATCCCATTCCTTTTGTAAAAAAGAATGTCTGAAAAGATCCCAGCATCATTCCATTTTCAAATAACATCCAGATAGTTCCAATACTTACCAGGAATCCTCCCACGAATACCATGAAAGAAACCTTGATATTATTCAATGCAATAGAAAGAAACATCCTTAACCTGTTCGGATCTTTATACACTCCAAATGGATCACCCTTGGCTATATTTTCTTCGGTCATTTCTACATATCCGTCTCCTAATACTCCCCTGACAAAGGATTGATCCTGTAACGTTGAAAAAACTGACATCAAAACAAACCCAGTGAATAATAAGAATGCATAGAGTAACACCCTGTGGTGTCTTCTTATAGTCATTGGCAGTTCAGTCTTCCAGAATCTTACGATCCTTGATCCATCTTCTTTTTTATTCTGATAAATTCCCAGGTAGATACGGGATGCAAGTCCGTTCAAATATTGAGTAACCTTGCTATTTGGAAAGAAGGTTTTTGAATACCCCAGGTCATTGACCAGTTCTGTAAACTGCTCAGCCATCTCATCTGGGTTGGAAGGCTTCTCATATTGGTACTGCTTCCATTTTTCAATATTTTTTCTGATAAATTGTCCTTCTCTCACAATTGCTTGTTTAACTTGTAGTTGTGTCGCGACAATAAATATAAAAGTTTCTGGCAGAATTATGGCTCATATTAAACTAGATACAGGATTCAATATAGAAGTGGATTTCGAGATCGCACCCTTTCATAAACGCATCATTGCATGGTTTATTGACCTGCTGGTTTGCTGGGCCTATGTATTTATTATGTCGAAACTTTTAAACACTTCCTCCTTTTTTGTATTTACCAATATGTGGGAGATCAATGGTATAGTGATTGGTTTGCCTGTACTGTTTTATCACCTAGTATTGGAGATAATGACCAATGGAAGAAGTGTTGGAAAGATCGCTATGAACCTTAGGGTGATCACAGCAGAAGGTGGTCAACCGGGAATCGCTCAATTCCTTATCCGGTGGGTATTCCGGCTAATCGACTTTCCATACTGGGTTCCATTTGCCGTTGCCTATGGTACACTTCCGTGGTGGACCATGCCATTAACTTTTGCAGGAGTGATCGCCATAATATTTACCACTAAATCGCAGCGTATTGGAGATATTTTGGCAGGAACCATTCTTATCGACCTGAAATCTTCCACTTCATGGCAGGATACTGTTTTTACAGAAATTGATCAGGGCTACGAACCAATGTTTCCACAGGTGATGCAGTTGACCGACAGGGATATCAACACATTAAAATCAATAATTGAAAGAGTTAGAACAAAAGATGATTACGAATTGGCAAGAAAAATTTCGGATCGTATCAAATCAAAACTGAATATAGATTATAAAGGACAGGACGACCAATTCCTAGTCATCCTGCTAAAAGATTATAATTTTTATTCATCTAATTAAAAGCTTGCTGTAAGTGCTGCACCAATTCCAATAACAAATGCCAATGCATAAAAAGCAAGGATCACAATGGTAAGGATCCCCATGAACCTGAAACAGGACTTAAGGTTTTTAAAGCTTTCTGTCAACATACCCTGCTCATTTGATCTTAAGGCCTCCTGCGCTTTGGTTGAAAAGCGAAACAGGTAGAGGCATGGAAAGAAATAAACAAGAGCGATGATAATGTATATCATCGTAAAGAAAGTTGAACTCATCCCGCCAAGTCCTTCAGTAGTTGCCATAGAACTTGCTACAAATGAACCCATAAAAATTCCTACGATCAACAGCAGACCTGTAAGAATGAATCCAAGTATACTGAGGAATTTTCCCCATTTGGCAGTTTCAGCCAGGTATACAGAGGATTGCTGATCAAGCTGAAGGTCAAAAAGATTTTCCGATTGTTGTTGTTCCATACGGTTTTAGTGGTTTTGATGCATCAAGATATATTAATATGCTTGTGCAAACAATACCCTTCTCGAAGATGGTTTACCTGAATAAATACAAACCCCATCTTCTTCTACTGCATCTAATGGAATACAGCGTATGGTTGCTTTTGTTTCTTCCTTGATCTTAGCTTCTGTTTCTGCTGTTCCATCCCAATGGGCAGAAATGAATCCGGCTTTGGTTTGAAGTACTTCTTTAAATTCATCAAAGCTGTTCACTTCAGTGATGTGTTCATTTCTGAATTGAAGTGCTTTGTTATACATATTGCCCTGGATCTCATTGAGCAGATCCTTAATGGTGTTCGCTAATCCATCCATGCTTACACTCATCTTTTCACGGGTATCTCTTCTTGCCAGTTCAACTGTATTATTTTCCAGGTCGCGTGCTCCAATAGCTACACGAACAGGTACACCTTTCTTTTCATACTCTGCAAATTTCCATCCCGGGCGGGCATTATCCGAATCATCATATTTAACCCTTACTCCTGATCCTTTTAATTCTGTGATCAGGGCATTCACTTTTTCATCGATCTGTGCTTTCTGCTCATCACCTTTATAGATTGGAACGATAACCACCTGTAAGGGAGCGATTCTCGGAGGAAGCACCAACCCTTCATCATCACTATGTGCCATCACGAGTGCACCGATCAGCCTGGTACTTACACCCCATGAAGTAGCCCACACATAATCGAGTTTATTTTCTTTGTCAGAGAATTTAACTTCAAAAGCCTTGGCAAAATTTTGCCCGAGAAAATGTGAAGTACCTGCCTGCAATGCTTTACCATCCTGCATCAAAGCTTCAATGCAATAAGTTTCAACTGCACCCGCAAAGCGCTCGGACTCACTCTTCACTCCTTTCACAACCGGAAGTGCCATCCAGTTTTCAACGAAGTCAGCATAAACATTCAGCATTTTTACTGTTTCTTCAATCGCTTCCTGCATGGTTGCATGGGCTGTATGACCTTCCTGCCATAAAAATTCAGCAGTACGGAGGAACAGCCTGGTACGCATTTCCCAACGAACCACATTCGCCCATTGATTGATCAGGATCGGAAGATCACGGTACGACTGGATCCAGCCTTTATAGGTATTCCAGATGATGGCTTCACTGGTAGGTCGAACGATCAGTTCTTCTTCCAGTTTTGACTCCGGGTCAACCATCAGTTTTCCAGGTTTCGACTCATCTGTTTTCAACCTGTAATGGGTTACTACAGCACACTCTTTTGCAAAACCTTCGGCATTTTTTTCTTCTGCCTCAAAAAGACTTTTTGGAACAAACAATGGGAAGTATGCATTAACGTGCCCGGTATCCTTGAACATCTTGTCGAGCGCATCCCTCATATTCTCCCAAAGCCCGAACCCATAAGGTTTTATTACCATACAACCTCGTACCGCGGAATAGTCTGCCAACTCACCTTTTATGACCAGATCATTGTACCATTGGGAATAATCCTGACTCCTGGAAGTGATTTCCTTACTCATGAAATTAATTCTTCTAGATTTTAACAATCGCCGTGCAATGTTTTTGGATTTGCCACGGTCTTTTTGTCGTAATTTTCGACCTATTAGCGGCAAAAGTAACAACTTCACCGCGTAAAAATTTAAAAACCATTTATATGAACTCCCGCATTATAATTTTAGCAGTTGCAGTGCTTAGCCTTGCGAGTTGTTCTACCGCCTACCGTACCGGTCAGACTCCAGATGATGTTTACTACTCTCCTGTGAGAGAAAGAGACGAATATGTGGTTGTCGACAGGAATGATAACAGAAGGTATAATAATGATGACCGTTATTATTACAACTCCGACGACAATTATCTAAGAATGATGTCACGGAACAGATTCCGCTGGTCAGCATTCAATGATTATTACTGGATGGATTCAAGACCTTTCATTGGATTCAATACCGGATGGTCATACAATCCGTTTTACAACCCATGGTCATTTAACGGGTTTCAACCTAATTACTGGACATGGAATAACTGGTATAATCCTTACGGTCATCACTATGTAGTTGTAAACCCGGTTAAAAATCCGAATGTTTACAGCAGGTTGAAGACTTTCAATTCAGGAAGTTATTCAAATCCTAATTACTCAAACAGTAACAGGAGATATGGTAATTTTTCTAAGGGTACTGTAAGGCCTACCTATAACAATTCAAATTCCAACAGGAATAATAACCAGTTAGGAACTTCTATTAAGAAGGTATTTTCTAACCCGGACAGGCAGTACAACGATAATAATTCTTACGATCGACCTGTTAGAACTTACAATCCTTCCAACTCTAATAGTAACAGTTACTCACCTTCGAGGAGCAGCAGCTCTGGCAGCAGCAGTAGCAGTGGAAGCAGTGGAGGTGGTGGAAGCACCGGCAGCAGGCCAGGTCGCGGCAACTAATTTATAGTGCAACGCATACCGGGGAGGAAATGCAATTTGAGATACCTTAAATGCTGTTTCCTCCCTTTTTTGTAGATTTTAATTCATCATATGAGACAGGTATTTAGTTTCTTAAGCGCAATATTGATCTGCAATTCCCTCATGGCGCAGATGCCTGAGGATGTTATTAGAACAAGCTGGAATACCCCAAGAGGAACAGCAAGAGTTATGGCCATTGGCGGCGCAATGGGTTCATTGGGTGGCGACATTACAGCCAATTTTGTAAACCCGGCAGGTTTAGGATTTTACAAGACAGGAGAATTTGTATTAAGCCCCGGATTCAAGTTTGGAAACATAAAATCAGATTTCCGCGGAACCAACGGCATCAAGGGAAACAACTCTGCATTTGATTACGGAACCCTGGGCTTTGTTACCGGTAATGCACAACGTTATGGAACCTGGACAAGCAAGGCATTCAGTATAGCCTTAAACAGAACGGCGAATTTCAACAACACCGCTTACTATAAAGGCAGGAACAATTTCAGTTCTTTTTCAGAAGCATTTGCAGAAGAATTTGCTCTCTCCGGTTTACCGATAGATGCTGTACTTTATTCTGCTCCATTAAGCCTGGGAACCAAGCTTGCAAACTATACTTATTTAATTGATACAGTAACAGTCAACGGAAATGTTGAAGTAGTTGGATTACCTCAAAGAGATGCGATTCTTGCAGGTGTTGATGCAGAACTCGACCAGGAAAAAAGGATCGAAACAAAAGGAGGTATCACTGAACTGGCCATGAGTTTTGCCACCAACATGGATGACAAAATATATCTCGGTTTAGGATTAGGCGTTCCTATCATTAATTATGAAAGAACTTCCACTCTGACAGAAACCGATGCCAGTGGGAATACCAGCAATAATTTTGCAACTGCAACCTACAGGGAAACGCAGAAAACAAAAGGAGCAGGTATCAATGCTAAATTAGGATTGATCATTAAGCCAGTCGAACAATTCAGGTTAGGATTAGCCATCCATACTCCAACATTGTATGCAGTGGATGAAACCTATACCGGATCAATTGTAGCAGATCTTGAAAATTATTTCCCTCCCGGAAAGAGTATCAGGAGAGCGAATGAAGACAGTATCTATACACAATTTGGATACGATATTCCAAGAGATAAATTTGATATCACTTCACCATGGAAATTCATCCTCAGCGGATCATATGTGATCCGTGAAATTGAGGATGTAACCCAGCAGAGAGGATTTATTACTGCAGACGTTGAATATGTAACCCATGCCTCAACAAGGTTTACGAATGATAATGCAAGGAACTATTCTGATGGTGTAAATGCAGTCGTGAAAGATATCTACAAGGGAGCATTCAATTTCCGCGTGGGTGGAGAATTAAAATTCAATACCATTATGACCAGGTTAGGATTTTCATACTATGGAAGTCCATATGCTGAAAAAGAATTCAAGGCAAGAAGGATGAATATTTCCGGTGGACTTGGATATCGCAATAAAGGCTTTTTTGTGGACCTTACTTACATGCACGCGCTAAACCGGGATGCTAATTTCCCTTACCGCCTGGCTGATAAAGCAAATACCTACGCTGAACTTCGTGAAAGTACCGGGAATCTGATGATGACTTTCGGAGTAAAGTTTTAGATCTGATCTATAGTAAAATAAAAGAGCCCCTCTGGAAAGAGGGGCAATTTAGGTTTTTAAACCTTAACCTTTAACCATTAACTATTAACCATCAACCTTAACCAATTAAATAAGTTTTCTACGGATTAAAAACGGGCTTTTATTAGGACTTGGACGATTTGTAACTCAAAGTTGCTCCAATTAGATTTGCTCTGAAAGTATTTGATAGAGAAAGAATCAGGAATATTCATAAAACTTAGGAAGGATTAAGTAGATATGCTTAGTGGCCCCCCAGCCTCTTCCAAACATCTTCCACACTTTTCACCCATTCAAAACCTTCCTTCTTAAACCAGGTAACCTGCCGCTTGGCATATTGACGGGTATTGATCTTTATGCGTTCGATGGCTTCATCCAATGTCAGCTTTCCATCAAAATGATCGAAGATCTCCTGGTATCCTACGGTTTGTAGTGAGGGTAAATTCCGGTAAGGAAACAATGATCTTACTTCTTCCACCAGGCCATCGGTAATCATCTGGTCAACGCGTCTATTAATGTTTTTAATTAATTCATACCGGGGAATATCAATGGCGATCTTTATAATTTCAAATGGCCTTTCAACCTGTTTGTTTAACTGAAAACTTCGAATAGACCGACCGGTTCCTCTCTTTACTTCAAGGGCCCTCATGAGTCTTTGAGGATTCAAGATTTCGCCATGTTGATAGTATACAGGATCTTCTTCCCTCACCCTGTTTTGAAGCCAATGCATACCATGAAGCTGGTAATTTGCAAGGATCTGTTCCCTTACAGAAGGATCAATCGATGGGATCAGATCTATTCCATCCGTAAATGCTTTGATATAAAGGCCGGTACCTCCAACCATAACAAGCTGATCATGGTTTGAAAATATGGAGGCTGCTTTTTCTAATGCATACTGTTCAAACACCGCAGCATTAACTTCATCCTGGATACTATGAGAAGCAATAAAATGATGTGGAACCTGAGACAACTCATCAATGGAGGGGCGTGCTACCCCGATCTTCATTTCTTTATAACACTGTCTTGAATCACAGGAAATGATCTCAGTGGAATAATGTTTTGTTACCTGAATAGATAAGCCCGTTTTACCGGAAGCAGTAGGTCCTCCAATGATAATGGCTTTCTTCATCCACCCGGGTGTTTCTTAGAATTCTTCAGAAGATCCTTCTGAAGATTCCTCTCCAAATTCGTCTTCTTCATTGTCATTGTCAAAATCACCTTCTTCACCAAATCCTTCGGCACCTTTGGTTAGGTCATATTTCTCCTCCATTTCTGTAAGCTTATCCCCTACCAAACCTTTTGTTCCATATTGAGAAGGACCAATTCCTTCAGTACGAACTACGGCCGGATAAATGAGCTTGGAACTTTCTTCCTTGGATACATTGATCAGCTCCACCAGGAATGTCCAGTTCTTTAGAAAATCATATACATAAATGAATTTCTGGTTTGGATCCCTTATTTCAGATCCAATGGTAGTATCAGCCATTAGCAGTGGCTCTGCCTTATAAGACTTATTATATTTTTCCAGCGAGATCTCTCTTCCACGCTGATGGTTGTCATTACTCCTGTAAAAGGTTGCAGCATGTTTGCTATCAAACTCAAATGCTTTCAGAATGGTTTGATGCAATTCAAAAAATGACTGCGTATGCCTGATGGCAATATCACGGTACACACTATCATCTTCTTCAAAATATATCCTGAACTTTAAAATTGCCATGCTTCAAATATTTCTTTTTAAGGCGGGTCAGATTCAAAAATAGGGATTGTTACATTCTGAACAAAGCCTACGACGGTAACGGCAGGTTCATTTCCTTTGCTTTTTTTATCAGTAGGTCGTATGCTGCGTCATAATTATTCTCTATCTCTCCATCCAAAATAGCCTCCCTTATGGTACTTTTTAATTCACCCACAATTTTACCCGGAGGCAAATTGAAGAGCTTCATAATAAGGTCTCCCGTTATTGGAGGTTGCCAGTTTCTTATCTTATCCTTTTCTTCTACTTCCTTACATCTCGCTCTTACCAATTCAAAGTTTTCCAGGTAACGTCTGACCTTAAATTTATTTTTTGAAGTGATATCGGCTTCGCACAACATCATCAGCGCATCAATATCTTCACCAGCATCAAACAACAACCTTCGGATGGCCGAATCCGTGATGTCTTCCCTGGTCAAACCTATCGGTCGAAGATGCATTTCCACGAGTTTCCTGACAAATCGCATCTTTTCATTCAGCGGGAGTTTAAACTTCTCAAAGATCCTTGGAACCATCCTCCCTCCCACTACTTCATGTCCATGAAATGTCCATCCATGTCCTTCCTCGAACTTCTTTGTTGGAGGCTTGCCAATATCATGCAATAATGCTGCCCAGCGCAACCAAAGGTCGTTTGTATTTTTACTGATGTTATCGATCACCTGGATAGTATGGTAAAAATTATCTTTGTGCCCGATTCCATCGATAAATTCTGCTCCTGCCAGGTCAACCATTTGCGGGAAAATAATATGAAGCAATCCTGCCCTGTACAGCAAATCAAAACCCACTGATGGCTTTGTTGAGAGGAGGATCTTATTTAGTTCTTCAGTAATTCTTTCCTGTGAAATAATTTTAATGCGTTCGACATTGTCTTTGATCGCCTGGAAAGTCTTTTGCTCGATCTCGTATCCCAATTGCGAAGCAAAGCGGATTGCACGCAGCATCCTAAGAGGATCATCACTAAATGTTTGAAGCGGATCAAGTGGAGTTCTGATGATTTTATTCCTGATATCTTCCAGTCCGTCAAAAGGATCCAGCAATTGCCCGTAATCCTCCTCATTAAGACTTACAGCCAGCGCATTGATCGTAAAATCCCTTCTCAACTGATCATCCTGCAGTGTTCCGGGTTGAACTTCAGGATTCCTGGAGTGGTAGCGGTAACTTTCTTTCCTGGCACCAACAAATTCAATTTCCCAGCCGCTGATCTTGATCTGGGCAGTACCAAATGTTTTGAAAAAGGAAACCTGCGCCTTTGGATTGAACCTTTCAGCAACGGCATGAGCAAGTTGAATACCATCTCCTACACAAACAATATCAGCATCTTTGGTTTCTCTTCCAATGATCTTATCTCGCACAAAACCACCGATCACATAACATGGAAAGCCAAGTTCTTTGGCTGCATGTGCGATCTTCTTAAAAACAAACAGTTCCTTTTCCGAACAACTGATATCCATAGCAAGCCGCAAATATAACAAGCCTTACTTAAGAACTCCGCTGAAAAGTAGGGATTTGGGCAGGAGGAAGTACCGCAAGCAGTTCTTTATGACTGATATCCAGTGCGCAGCGAAAATGTCCCTCCGGGCATTCCATATGGCCGTGCAAACCACAGGGCCTGCAATAAAGATCCCCAGTGAACTGGATCACGTGGCTGTTATCACTGAGCGGGCCATACCCGAATGATGGAACAGTCGAACAATATATTGCTGTAACCGGGGCATTCAATGAAGATGCAAAATGCATAGGAGCCGAATCATTTACATAATTCATGGTGGCATCCTTCATCAGGGATAGGGATTCGAGGTAATTAAGTTTCCCGCAGAAACTAATTACATAAGGATTACTTGTGGTTTGCTTGATATAATTTCCAAGGGCCACATCACCAGGACCACCTAAAATATAAACGCTGTAATCATATGGAAGGGAATCAAGAA
This sequence comes from uncultured bacterium, assembly GCA_966112615.1. Classification (GTDB taxonomy): domain Bacteria; phylum Bacteroidota; class Bacteroidia; order Chitinophagales; family Chitinophagaceae; genus Flavitalea. The sequence continues at coordinate 158,344 of CBHWDO010000006.1, read as the reverse complement.
ATGCCAGCCATTTTTCCTGGGGCCACTGTTTGGTAAACCAAACAGAAGCTGGCGAAATAGTTATGTATGGTAGCCTTTTATAGCGTTCAAGCTTATTATCTTCTTCCTTACCCGGATAAAGTTTAGGTTTAAATACATCAGGACCTGTCAGGTGCTCAATCAATCGGTTATTGCGTTCCACTTCATGAACAATATGTTCTCCTTCCCTTCCAAATTCATGTTTTATCACCCTGGTGAAAAACTTACTGAATGGATTCTTGTCAAATCCAATTCTTTCCTTAGCCCCTGAAAATGCAGTAAGAAAGCCAGTAGCAGCATAGCGCTGAATATTGATCACCTTACTGAATTTTAGTTTCCGAATCTTGCCCAGGAGTTTTAAAAGGTTACGGTATTTCTTTTCCTTCTTATGCCAGATCAGCACTTTTACAAACGGGTGCTTTTCAAATAATCCTTCATTACCCTTTCTCACCAGCATATAGATCTCCGATTGCGGAAAATGCGCATGCAGTTTTTCGCAGAGTCCAGTTGCCAGGACAACATCTCCAATAAAAGCTGTTTGTATGATCAATATTCTATCAGGCATAATGTCTATTCTAATAATTATAGATGAAGTATGGTCACATTTCCTGATGACCAGTGAACCAGTTGTTGTTCCAGGAACTCATCATTCCAAGACAGGCCTTTTACTTGGTAAAATGAACCGGGATTCAACATTGATCTGATCGACATAGCCGCAACCGGCTTTTTAAATCGTTTAAGCAGATGCCTGCTGAAATCTTCTTTTACGATCCTGAATGGAGCACTATGTTCTTTGTTCAGGATATGATCAGAAATGCCCAGTAATCCATCAAAATAAATCGCTACGGGAACTTGTTGCTGATCCAGAAAATTAAAAACATCCAGGTCGAGACCCGAAACATGTTTCAGCAAATCACGCTCATCAGCCAGCAGAACAGTGATCAAACTCTCGGGATCCATATCTTTCAACTGTTTAACTGAATGATCATTCGATGCATCGCAGGCAAGCACCCAACCAGTATCAGTAGGAAAACTAACCAGCTCACCCTTCCTAAGGCACTCAAGGCAATTGACCAGTTTCTGCTCTAAACTATTTATTTCCATTCCGCACAAAAGTACAAGGTCTGTTTAAAGATATCATGGGAAAAAAACAGTTTGATATTGGTGTTTTCCTCATGTTTTTATGATGAAAAATCGGTAAGACAGGAATTAAGGCCTAAATACTATGTTTGCAAAAATTTTACATCTTATGGATCTCAGGAATTTAATAGAGCAGGCCTGGTCGAACCGCGAACTGTTGAAAGACCAACAATATTCTGACGCAGTAAGGGCGGTGATCGAAGAAGTTGATAAAGGCAGGCTCAGGGTTGCAACTCCCGGAGAAAATGGCTGGGTGGTCAATGAATGGGTAAAGCAGGCAATCCTGATGTATTTTGGTATACAGCAAATGCAAACCTGGACATTGGAGCCATTTGAGTTCTATGACAAGATGCTGCTAAAGAAGAACTATAAGGAATTAGGAGTACGTGCCGTTCCTCATGCAGTGGCCCGCTACGGAGCCTATGTGGCAAAGAATGTGGTACTGATGCCTTCCTATGTGAATATCGGGGCCTTTGTAGATGAAGGAACCATGGTGGATACCTGGGCTACAGTGGGAAGTTGTGCCCAGATTGGAAAAGGAGTACATCTCAGTGGTGGTGTGGGTATTGGCGGCGTTTTGGAACCATTGCAGGCTTCACCTGTGATCATTGAAGATGGCGTATTTGTAGGCAGCAGGTGTATTGTTGTGGAAGGAGTTATTGTCGAAAAAGAAGCTGTACTGGGCGCAAATGTAGTGCTGACCAAGAGCACCAAGATCATTGATGTCAGCGGCGATGAGCCAATTGAATATAAAGGAAGAGTACCAGCAAGAAGCGTGGTGATCCCTGGAACCTATACCAAGAAATTCCCTGCCGGTGAATATCAGGTAGGATGTGCACTTATCATTGGTCAAAGAAAAGCAAGCACTGATCTGAAGACTTCATTGAATGATGCGTTGAGGGATTTTAATGTAGCGGTTTAGGGAGGAAGAAGTGAAGAAGTGGAGAAGTGATGAAGAATGGGCAGAACGACCCCGAGGGTCGGGCTGAACAATGTGTTCTAATAATTTAAAATGGGAGAAGCAATTCTCCCATTTTTCATGTATGCTTCAACCAATGACCCTGGATTTTGTTATGCGTATATGTTCCCTACTCAATACCCTGAGGTCCTGAAAAGAATTGAATCCATCGATCCAATTAAATACGCTAAAACAAGAAATTATCTTGACGGATCGGTAACCATGTTATCACCTTATATCTCCAGGGGAGTCATCAGCACAAAACAGGTATTAGAGTCAGTTCTTACCAAAGGATACAAAAAATACGAGATCGAAAAATTTGTACAGGAATTGGCCTGGCGTGAGTTCTTTCAAAGAAACTGGCAACAAAAAGGCGATGCGATATTTTCAGATATCTATGAACCGGTTCGGAAATTCAAAAGATCCGGACTACCTGTTTCCATTCAAAATGCATCTACCGGCATTAAGGCCATCGATAAATCGATTTTAGAATTGTATGAAACTGGATATATGCATAACCATTGCAGGATGTACGTTGCGTCTATAACCTGCAATGTTGCAAGTGTTCACTGGAAACAGCCTTCAGCATGGATGTATTATCATTTGTATGATGGAGATCTTGCAAGCAATACATTAAGCTGGCAATGGACAGCTGGTACTTTTTCAAGGAAATTATATTTCAGTAACCAGGAAAATATAAACCGCTATACAAAGTCGGAACAATCAGGAACCTTTCTTGATAAGTCATACGAAGAACTGGAATCAACAGAAATACCGGACTCACTATCATCCATAACCGAAAATGTTTTATTAACAGAATTACCTGAAACCCCTTTGCCAGTTATCGATAGGAATCTTCCTACACTGGTATATAATTCTTACAACCTCGATCCCTGCTGGCATAAAGGCGAAAAAGCAAACAGGATTTTACTACTGGAGCCGGATCATTTTAATAAGTTTCCTGTAAGCAGGAAAGTGCTGCGTTTTATATGGGATCTTGCAAGAGAAATTGAAGGAATTCAATTGTATTGCGGGAAGCTGGATGATTTGCATACAGGCAAAATGATCTATAAAGAACATCCTTTGAATGCACATTACAAAGGAATTGCTGAACAACGTGACTGGTTATTTCCAGCACCTGATTCTGAATTGACTTCATTTTTTGCATTCTGGAAAAAATCAGAAAAATATTGGAAGAGATTTTAGGAAAATAAATTTCATTCCTTACTTTTGCACCCCTGACACAAGGATGCCCAGATGGCGAAATTGGTAGACGCACTGTGTTCAGGTCGCAGCGCCGGCAACGGTGTGCTGGTTCGAATCCAGTTCTGGGCACCACTTAATCCCCGACATTTATTTGTTGGGGATTTTTTTTACAATCTCAAATCTTTTAGAAGTCTATAGTGGCATAGGAATTTGATGACAATGCATACTTATTATCATCAAAATTCAAATGTCATGAGCGACCAAAGTACCATCACCAGGAGAAAAGCCATTACCGGTTTAGCTGTAGGAATTACCACTGTATCTGCAGCGCAGGTACTCGGTAACAACATTAATGTAAAAATGGAAGACCAGCTGCAGGAGCTGATCGATCCAAGAAAAAAATATCCAGCTCCTCCATTTAAGGAACAGTCACAACCATGGCCAGGACTTGCCAGTAAAATGGATCCCAAACCAGATCATGGAGAAAAATCATACAAGGGTTCAGGAAGATTAAGAGGAAGAAAAGCCTTGATCACCGGTGGAGATTCGGGAATGGGAAGAGCTGCAGCCATTGCATTTGCAAGAGAAGGCGCAGATGTTGCCATCAATTATTTACCTGCTGAAGAAGAAGATGCTAAAGAAGTGATTCAGTTAATAAAGGCTGAAGGAAGAAAAGCAGTTGCCATACCAGGTGATATAACAGAAGAATCATTTTGTTCAAAACTGGTAGAACAATCAGTACAACAATTAGGAGGACTCGATATCCTGGTAAACAACGCGGCCTTGCAGCAAACTAAGCCTTCGATAGAAGATATAACAACAGAACAGTTCGACAAAACCATGAAGACAAATGTTTATGCGCCTTTCTGGATAACCAAGGCAGCGGTCAAACATTTAAAGCCTGGTTCGGTAATTATTTCAACAACTTCGGAACAGGCACATGATCCTTCCCCGGAATTATTCGATTATGCTCAAACCAAAGCATGTAATACAAGCTTTGTTCGTTCACTTGCAAAACAACTTGCAGAAAAAGGAATTCGCGTAAATGGCGTAGCACCAGGGCCCATCTGGACTCCTTTGCAGGTAAGCGGTGGAGCAACCATGGAAAAGCTTAAAAAATTTGGAGGAGATACACCACTGGGCAGACCAGGCCAACCTGTGGAACTTGCATCCATCTATGTTCAGCTGGCTGCCAATGAGGGAAGCTATGCTACCGGACAGATTTATGGAGCGATGGGAGGCGGAGGGCAGCCTTAGGGGGATAAATGGGAAATCGGGAATCGGGAATCGAGAATCAGAAACAGGTTTCAGTCCCGTTCTGCCCGTTTCCTATTTTCGATTACCGATTTCCCATTTACTTTTAAAGCATCACCATCTTACCCGTTCTCACCGACTCATCACAGGCGAATGCAATACGTAAACTATTTACCGCATCTTCAAGATGATCAGTCAGATCAAGATCCTGCTGGATCGCTTTTAAAAAATATCGTTGTTCACGATTACAAAGTTCCTGGTGATCAGGTTCATCATGCATATCGATCCATTCATCTTTGTGGATGAAATTATCGGTGCTGTCAAGATCAGCACGATGCACTTTAATTGATTCAGTCTTTGTATGGGATTCAACGGAATCAGATTTTCCTGACCCACCAGCTTCTTTTGCAACAATTGATACGCATCCCTTCGGACCGATCACATCTTTCACAAAGAAAGCAGTTTCACTCATCATCGGCCCCCATCCTGCTTCATACCATCCAACTGATCCATCTTCAAAGCGTATCTGCAACTGGCCATAGTTATAATTTCCTTCAGGAATATCTTCAGTCAGCCTTGCTCCTATCGCTCCTACCTGTACCGGTTTTGATCGGGTCATCTGGCACATTACATCAATATAATGTACTCCACAATCAACGATCGGACTTAAGGATTTCATCAGGTTACGATGAACGGTCCACATGCGTCCATGAGACTGCTGATTAAGGTTCATGCGCATCACAAGTGGTTTTCCAAGCGTGCGACTCACTTCAATGAATTTCTCCCATGATGGATGAACACGAAGGATATAACCAACAACAACTTTCCTGTTTGCTTTTTTTGCAGCCTCCACAATTTTCATAGAGCCTTCTACTGTATCAGCTAAAGGCTTCTCAACAAAAACATGACATCCAGCTTCCAATGCTTTCAATACATATGATTCGTGTGTATCCGGATATGTACTGATACAAACACAATCAGGCATTGTTGATTTTAATGCAGCTTCATACTCATCATACAGATCATATCCTCCACCCAATTTTTCATTCAGAACATTTTTACTGTTCCCGGTGGATACCAATCCGCAGATTTCAAACTCATCCATATGATGATAGGCTTCAGCATGTGAGCTTCCCATATTACCGCAGCCCACTACAAGTATGCGTAATTTTTTCATGTTGTAATGATAAGAATTTGCATTTATTTCTTCTTCAATTTTTTGATAGCTTGTTCTATTAACTCAACTCTCTTCCGGATCTTTTCTGCGGCAGCATCTAAAGTATAACCTTCATCCATCAATTCTTTTACAAGAAGCATTTTTTTGATATTCTTATAATCATAGCGCCGGTTCTTTCCTTCTTCTTCTGTAAGACTAACTATTATGCCTTTTTCTTCCCAATAACGGATCTGGCGGGTTGAAATGCCAGTTATTTGTGAAACCTCTCCTATTCCCACTACCAATTTATCAAGGAAATCGAAATCAAACAGTATATCCCTGTCATTTGCCATTTGTCATTTTTTTTACAACTATTGAAACAAATCTAACAAGAAATCATTTTAATTTGCAATTGTAATTTATTTACAATTAAGGTAAATTATATACATTAACTTTTCAACACTTATTAATGAAAAAAACATTTTGTGCGATTTTAACCTTATTTCTTTTAAACAGTTTGTCTGTTAATGCGCAATTAAATTCGTCATCTAAATCAGATTATCAAATGAAAACAAATGATCCTTCCACTAAGCCTGTTCAGCAATTTTTCGAAGCTTTTGGAAAAGGCGATTTTAATGGAATTCTAAACAGCTTCAATGATCAATGTAAAATCATTGCTGTAAGAGACAAGCAAAGAGTCAAAGGAGAATTATATGGAACGTACTATGGTCAGGAAGGCTTAAAAGAATTCTTGAAGAACCTTTCTGAAAATTTCAATACCAGGGAATTTTCAGTAAATAATATAATTGGAAAGGATGAAATAGTTTTTGCAGATGGAAGCTTTACTCATGAACTTAGAACTACCGGAAAATTATATCACAGCAACTGGTCACTTAAATGTAAAGTAAAAGAAGGCAAGGTAATGGAATATCATTTTTACGAAGATTCTATGGGTTTTTTAGAAGCATCCAGGTAAAAAAGAAGGCTGAACCGGTTCGTGGTTCAGCCTTTATCAATCATGCAGAAGGACTATCTTAATTCTTTTTCAATCTTCAGTGCTTTTGGAAACATGATATTGTTTTCAAGATGAATATGTGTAAACAGGTCAGATTCAAATTCAGGAAGCATTTTGTATAACAGTGAATAACTCGCACAAGCATCTGATGGAATCGCATAATCATCACTCAGGCTCCTGATCTCAGCCAAAAGCTTTCCAACCATATCATGCTCATGCTCCATCATATTAATAGGATTTTCAATAGTACCAAAAATGGCTGAAGGCAGGCCGGTTCCATTTGCTTTTGCCTGTGCCAGTTGCTTTACAAATGGAAACAGGATCTTTTCTTCTTTAACCATATGATCTTTCATCTCATCAGAGATCTCTATCACCAGGTCTCGGATCGGGATAAGCTCGGGATGCTGCTGACCATGTACCGAGGCTACTTTAGTAGCGTATCCTACCAACTCAGGCAAGGATTGCTTAACATAGCTATGATGAGTGTTTACCACATAATCGGCCAGGAAATCTATACTCCAGTCGTTATACGGAAGTGGCCTTGTCACAGGATTTTTATCTGCATTCCTTAACTCTTCTTCAATTCGTGTAACATCGATCCCTTTTTCTGCACATGCCTGCTGCACGGTTTTTTTACCGCCACAACAGAAATCAAGCCCATATTTTTTAAAGATCTCAGCTTTGCGGAGATCCTTTGTGGCGATCTCTCCTAAGGTTTCTGCATTCCCTGCATTTTTTCCAATTTGAACAACCCATCTTGGACCCTTTTCAAGGTATTCCCAATTGAAGATATTTCCTCTTTCTCCCAAAAGTTGGTAGTATAAAGGCTTGGGATCATGGTCGTTCAGGATCCTGAAAGCCTCACCCGGCTGCAGTTCATCAAAATGACGAAATATGGTAGGATGCTTTTGCGGCGGAGGAAGAAGCGTAACATTCAATTCGAAGATCTCAAGGTTATCTGTCAGACTCATATCATTTGATTTAGGGAATAAAAGTATTTAAATGCTTTTATTAAGAATATGACTTTAATCATAAATCCTGACAATAATCATCCGGACATCAAAATTCGATTCTTTCAAAAGCCATTGAAAATGAGTAAAATTGATAGTTGATTTATATGCGAAGCAACCCTAAACTAAACGCTTTTCTAAATGAGGCCGGCGATATTTCCCGCTTCACGGGCCGTTTTTTCCGTAGCTGTTTTAAACCCCGTTATGAATTCGCGGAATTTTTCAAGCAATGCTATGTGATAGGATACCAATCTTTTCCGCTGGTTGGGCTAACCGCTTTTATTATGGGACTGGTTCTGACTATGCAGCTCAGGCCATCGATGGTGGATTATGGTGTTGAATCCCAGCTTCCGGCCATTGTAGGAATTGCCATTGTCAGGGAAGTTGGACCTGTGATCACCGCCCTCATCTTTGCAGGCAAGATCGGTAGCAGTATTGGGGCAGAACTGGGCTCTATGAAAGTGACCGAACAGATCGATGCGATGGAAGTCAGCGGAACGAATCCCTTTAAATACCTGGTGGTTACAAGAGTACTGGCTACAACATTTATGCTGCCTGTGCTGGTCATGCTCGGAGATGCAATCTCGCTATACGGAGCTTGGATTGGAGTGAATGTAAGAGGCAATACCAGTTTCGATCTTTTCTGGTCGGAAGTATTCGACAACCTTGCTTTTAATGATGTTCTACCGGCTTTCATAAAGAGTTATTTCTTTGGATTTGCTGTTGGGATCGTCGGATGCTATAAAGGATATTTCAGTAAAAAAGGAACAGAAGGTGTGGGACATTCAGCCAACTCTGCTGTAGTGGCTTCCTCCGTGCTGATATTCGTGATCGACCTGCTGGCCGTACAAATCACTGATGTACTTGGAATCAACTAGTATGGAAGCTTACGCAACATATAAACCCGATATTCAAACTGACGCTTCAGGCAATGTGCTTTTGATTGAAGGCTTATATAAATCATTTGGAAACAATCATGTTCTCGTTGATTTCAACCTGGAATTGAAGAAAGGAGAATCAGTGGTAGTCATGGGTAAATCAGGTTCTGGAAAATCAGTATTGATCAAATGCATCATTGGTTTGCTGAAACCTGATAAGGGAAATATCTATGTGTTTGGAAAAAATATTCCTTCAATAAATGAAGAAGAGCTCGACAAGGTTCGTGCACGGGTAGGATTTTTGTTCCAAAGCAATGCATTATATGATTCCATGACGGTCAGGCAGAACCTTGAATTTCCTTTAAGGCGGCACTGGATAGAGGTATCACAGGATGAAGTCAACAGGATGGTGGAAGAAGCCCTTGAAGATGTAGGACTAAAGCATACTATCAATATGATGCCTGTAGAATTATCGGGAGGTATGCGCAAAAGGATCGCACTTGCAAGAACATTGATCCTCAAGCCGGATATTATTTTATATGATGAACCAACCACCGGCCTTGATTCTATCACCGGGAAAGAGATCATTGAAATGATGAAAGAAATTCAGCAAAAATATAATACCTCTTCATTGATCATATCGCATGATATGAACTGCGTTAAATTGGCCAGTGACCGTGTAGTGATTTTGATTGATGGAAAATGTTATGCTAATGGACCGTATGAAGAGTTGATAAAGCTAAATGATCCACAGGTTAAAAAATATTTTGAATGACCATGGAAAAGGAAACAAGAAATAATATCAAGCTAGGAATATTTGTACTCGCAGGATTGGTTTTCCTGGTCTTGCTGTTATACATGATCGGCAAGAATCGAAACCTTTTTGGCAACACCTATCTTCTTAAAGCAAGATTTGAAAATATACAGGGATTGGTCAAGGGAAACAATGTGAGGTTTGCGGGGATAGAAACCGGAACTGTAAAAGATGTTACCATCATCAATGACACTACTATAGAAGTCGGCATGTACATTGAAAACCGTTTGAAAAAGGTGATCAGAAAAAATGCATTGGTTTCAATTGGTACTGATGGTTTTGTGGGAAATAAAGTGGTGAATATTATTCCATCGAAAGAACCCGCAGATTATGCTATTGAAGGAGATATTCTACCAACAAAAAAAGCGGTGAGTACTGATGAAATATTGAACACACTGGCAGAAACCAACCAGGACATAGCAGCCATAGCTTCAGGATTAAGAATCACAGTGGATAAGATCAATAACAGTACTGCCCTCTGGAACCTTTTGAAGGATGAAGGTATACCTTCTGATATAAAAACTTCACTTGGCAGGATCAGGAATGCAACTATAAAAGCTGAACAGATGATGCAGGATCTTCACATGGTGATCAGTGATGTGAAAGAAGGTAAAGGTTCTGTAGGAAGCTTATTAAGAGACAGCAGTTTTGCCCAAAATATAAATGAAGCGGTCGTCAAAATAAATACGGTTGGTTTCCAGGCTGATTTATTGGCTATTGAATTAAACAGGATTACTTCAGGGGTAAGAAAAGATGTCGAAAACGGCAAAGGTGTGGCCAACCTGATATTAAAGGACAGTTCGGTATCAAATAAGATCAATGCAAGTTTAAATAATATAGAAAAAGGCACCAATGGCTTTAACCAGGTCATGGAAGCACTTAAGCACAATTTCCTGTTTAGAGGATATTTCAGAAAACAGCAAAAGAAGGCAGCTGAAAAGTAGACCGGGCATTTACAACGCCCTGTCTAAATGTACATATCCTCCATCAACATGAATCAATTGACCAGTGGTATGGGATGATCTTTCAGACAAAAGAAAAACTACCATATCTGCAATTTCCCCGGAGGTAGTCATCCTGTTGTCCAATGGAATCTTTGAAGTTATCATCTGAAGCTTTTCAACAGGATCATCCTGTTTAGAGATCCAGCTTTCATACAGGGGTGTCCAGCATTCTGCAACTACCACTGCATTTACACGAATTCCATACTTCAATAACTCAACAGCCCATTCTCTTGTCAGGGCGTTTCTGCCCCCATTTGCTGCAGCATAAGCCGAGGTATTCCCCTGCCCTGTTTCTGCAGTTTTGGAAGTTATATTAACTATCACTCCTTTGGATTTAATCAATTCCGGCAATGCATAATGCGCTACGAGATAATAGTGAACAAGATTCTTATGGAGGCTTTCCATAAACATTTCATAGCTGCCATTCTCCAATCCTACTCCATCATTGACTCCTGCATTATTTACGACCCCATCAATTCTTCCGCACTGTCGAATAACTTCATCAACTGCGGTTCGGCACTGCACAGGATCTGTTAGTTCTGCAACAACCTGGTATGCTTTACCACCCTGCTGTTCTATAGAACTTACAACTGCCAGGTTATCTTCTTCATTTCTTCCAATTATGAATGGGATAGCACCTTCTTTTGCGAGTGACTGAACTATTCCTTCTCCAATTCCTTTCGCTCCACCGGTTACTATTACCAGTTTATTTTGTAATTGAAGATCCATTGATTTATTTTTTAAATGCGATTACTTTTTGTTTTGCAGATCCTAATCCGTCAATACCTAATTCAACCACATCTCCTTCTTTTAGATAGACCTGCGGGTTCATGCCCAAACCAACGCCAGCCGGGGTTCCTGTAGAAATGACATCACCAGGTAATAAGGTCATGAAACGACTAACATATGAAACAAGAAATGGAATTTTGAAAGCGAGATTTGCAGTAGTTCCATCCTGCATCATTTGTTCATTTACAGATAACCACAACCGGAGATCATTCACATTTTTCAATTCATCCGGTGTAGCAAGGAAGGGACCCATTGGCGAGAATGTATCGCAGCCTTTACCTTTGTCCCAGGTTCCGCTTCGTTCAAGTTGAAATTCTCTTTCGCTGATATCATTATGTAAACAATATCCCGCTATATATTCTTCAGCTTCATCTTCATGAATGTATGATGCTTTCTTTCCAATAACCAGGGCAAGCTCCACTTCCCAGTCTGTTTTTACCGAATCGCGAGGAAGCATGATATCATCATTGGGACCAACCAATGCCGTGGTAGATTTAAAAAAGATCACCGGCTCTGGAGGTAATGTAGCCCCGGTTTCTTTAGCGTGATCAAGGTAATTCAAACCAATACAAACAATTTTGGAAGGTCTTGCAAACGGAGCTGCTAATTCAACTTCCGATGAAACAGGAATTAATGCATTAGCTGAAATATAATTTTGCAATCTTTTTAATCCATCAGTTTCAAAAAAGTTTTCATTGTAGTCTTCACCAAATTGTGATACATCAAAGTATTCATCATTTATTATTACTCCCTGCCTGACTTTTCCTTCCTGTTTATAACGAAAGAGCTTCATAAAAAAAACTGGTTTTATTTATTTCCAAAGATTGTTGTACTGTCGCCTGTTTGTTTTCTCCACACATCCCTCCACCTGTGCATATCAATAGGTGTCACAATAGGCAAGGGTTTGCGCTGTTCCTTTGTTTTGATAGATGGAATACGGGATGCTTCTGACTGGTACCAGTAAGCAACAGTACGCATTTCAAGTATCAATACATTATTGTGTCCGTGTTCAATGCTGAATTTTAAAGATTTATCAAAATAAACAGGATCCTGTATATGATACCGATACACATGTGTTCTTCCTGAAAATCCAATATCGAATCTTTTTCCTGTATTTTCTGGTAAATGAATTTTAGGATATCCATAATAAGGAGTCATAAACACTTCTTTAGGACACCAGGCTGTATTGAAATAATCTTCAGTTCCGGTACCATGAAGCGTTGGCTTTTGGGCACCATCAATAAAGAACATATCATCACCTTCTCCATACCAGATGAGCGAAGGAGAATTGACATAATAATTCACTCCAACAAATTGTCCTTTACCTTTTATATCTGCAATCAGGTAATTCTTGTTTCCGTCCTTATTGGGTTTCTGAGGGCCGAATAAGCTCCATTCATTTTCACGTTCATTATTATCCGTTTCAGTCACTTCATTATTGAACCATGCATGAAAGCGGCCCATATCTGCAGGCAGTTTATCGTACTCATAATAATCAACATAGTAATAAAATGCATCAATGGCTTTTTCATTCTGGTTCTCGATTTCAATACGGGCACCATTGGCGAATGGCATAGCAAAATAACAAACCAGTGCTTTTGAATCCCCAGGGCCAACATTGATTGGTTGCGAGTAATAAGGATATGCTTCATTCCATCCCTGTCCAAAGAATGAACCCAATGGCGCTTCTACAGAAGGAAAACTATTGCCATCCCAATACATTCGCAGAATGATATCATCTCTTAAAACAGTTTCTGGCCCTGGTGAAATAGTGATCCAGATATGATTGATAGCACCTGCACCTTTTACATCAAACAGTACTCTTTTCTCATTTTGTTTGATATTGGAAAGATGATCCCTGTTTCCCCCCGTTGTATCATAACTGCTGATGCGCTTTGAACGCACGCCTTTTTTGATCTGGGCAAGTGACATCATTTCCTGTGCATTCACTGATTGAACGAGAAATATGGATGCCAATAGAAAAAATAGTTGCTTCATGATTGGTTGCATTTCGTTAGTCCAATCAAAATACAGATTAATGAAGTACCATGAACAAAAAAGTCCTGCATATCTATGCAGGACTTCAATATTTAATTTGAATCTACTTATAAAAATTTCAACACCTCTTCTCCGATAGCATTTGTACCAAGGATCTTATCTGAAGATGTCGTTGAATCAGCTATATCTCTTGTCCTGAATCCGGCCTTCAATACCTGGTCTACTGCATTGATCACTGCTTCTGATTCTTCTTTCAGTCCGAAAGAAATATCAAGTAACAATGCTGCGGAAAGGATCGATGCCAAAGGATTGGCAACTCCTTTACCGGTAATATCATGCGCAGATCCGTGAATAGGTTCATATACACCGGTTCCATCACCAATGGATGCACTGGCCAGCATTCCCATAGAGCCTGCGATCTGTGACGCTTCATCAGTAAGGATATCTCCAAACAGGTTGGCAGTTACCACCACATCAAATCGTTTTGGATCCTTGATGAGCAACATGGCTGTTGCATCTACAAACTGGTGCTCCACTTCAACATCAGGATAATCTTTAGCAACCTGCTGAACCACTTCTCTCCAAAGCCTGGAGGTTTCGATCACATTGGCCTTATCAACTGAGCAGAGTTTTTTCTTTCGGGTTCTGGCTGCATCAAATGCTTTGCGTGCTATGCGCTCTACTTCATAACGCGAATATTCAGCAACATCATAAGCTGTATCTCCATTATTCTTTCTACCCTTCTCTCCAAAATAAATATCGCCGGTCAGCTCACGGAAGAATAAAATATCTGCCCCTTTTAAGATCTCAGGCTTGATACTGGATGCTCCCAGCAACTCATCAAATAATTTGATAGGACGAAGATTTGCATATAACCCAAGTTCCTTTCTCATTTTCAGCAAACCCTGTTCAGGCCTGACTTTTGCAGAAGGATCATTATCATATTTTGGATGACCAACTGCACCAAAAAGCACGGCATCCGAGTTTCTCATTTTTTCGAGCGACTCATCCGGCAAAGGACTTCCGGTTGCTTCAATAGCTACATGACCGATCAGCGCTTCATCATAAGTAAACTCATGATTGAATTTTTCTGCGATCCTGTCCAGTACTTTTTTACCTACTGCGGTTACTTCCTGTCCAATCCCGTCGCCCGGGACAATTAAAATGTGCTTTTTTGCCATGGATTTTTTATTGAGATCAATGCTGAATGATGTTCAGCATCTTTTGAGTTGCTTTGATAGCGGATACTGTCTGATCGCTGTCGAGCCCCCTTGTTTTAAATTCTTTATTATGCTGCTTCCAGGTGATGATAGTTTCACACAATGCATCACTTTTACCTCCCGGAGGAATGCGCACTGCATAATCCGTCAGCATGGGAAGATCTATTTTCTTTTGCTTATACACTTTCTTTAACGCATTCATGAAAGCATCGTACTGTCCATCGCCCTGTGCATGTTCTTCAAATACTTCTTTTTCCATCCTCACTTTAACCGTTACTGATGGATTAAGATCCTTTGAATGAGTAAGTACATAATTCTCGATCAGCACTTTCTCTTCAATGGCATTGCTTTCAAGAATATCTGAAATGATAAACGGAAGATCAGCCTGCGTTACCACTTCTTTCCTATCACCCAGTTCGATCACACGCTGTGTTACCTTTTTCAGGTCTTCATCAGAAAGATGAATACCCAGCGCATGAAGGTTATTTTCAATATTTGCCTTACCACTGGTTTTACCCAATGCATAAGATCTTTGACGACCAAAGCGCTCGGGCATCAGGTCACTGAAATACAGTTTGTTTTTTTTATCGCCATCCGCATGAATGCCTGCGGTCTGTGTAAATACATTTTCTCCCACAACCGGTTTGTTTGCAGGGATTCTGAATCCTGAAAATGTTTCCACCAGTTTGCTTACGCTGTAGAGAGATTTCTCAACAACTGAAGTTTTGATATTGGGAAAGAAATCATTGATCACTGCTATAGCGCTTGCCAGTGGCGCGTTTCCTGCCCTCTCGCCCATTCCGTTCACGGTGAGATGTAATCCATGAGCACCTGCTTTGATCGCTTCGAGCACATTGGCTGTTCCAAGATCATAATCATTGTGTGCATGGAAATCAAAATGGATACCCGGGTATTTCTGAACAATGGAAGAAACAAATTCCGCCACTTCCGAAGGTATCAAAACTCCCAGTGTATCAGGTAGCATCACACGCTTAACCGGAAGTTGTGTAAGCATATCAAGATACTGGAAAACATATTCAGCAGAATGACGCATTCCATTGCTCCAGTCTTCCAGGTAAACATTGACATCAATACCTTCCTTGCGAGCCAGTGCAATCACTTCTTTGATCTCTTCAAAATGCTGTTCAGGAGTTTTCTTCAGTTGATGAGTAAGATGATTGAGTGAACCTTTGGTCAACAGGTTCATCACTTTTGCACCTGCCTCCTTCATCCAGTTAATGGATACTTCCCCATCCACAAAAGTCAACACTTCCACTTTGTGAAGAAGGTCGTTTTCTTTAGCCCACTTAGTGATACGTTTAACTGCATCGAATTCCCCTTCAGATACCCGTGCAGAAGCGATCTCTATCCGGTCAACTTTCACCTCAGTAAGAAGCAATTGAGCAATGGTAAGTTTTTCGGAAGCAGAAAAAGACACCCCGCTGGTCTGTTCACCATCTCGGAGTGTTGTATCCATAATTTCAAGATATCTTTTAGCAGGCGACATGTTCAGGATTTGCTTTTAGTACAGGCTCTTTGCAGCAAATTCGCTGATGTCCTCTTTCATTGACTGCAGGTAATCGATATCATCGAAACCATTCATCATGTTATGTTTCTTGTAACCATTAATATCAAATGACTCAGATTCGCCGGTGGAAACAATGGTAATCTTTTGAGCAGGTAGATCCACTTCGATCTCCGCTTTAGGATCCTGTTCAATTGCAGTGAAGATCTTATTCAGAAAGCTTTCACTCACCTGGACAGGAAGTATACCAACGTTCAGAGAGTTGTTCTTGAAAATGTCAGCAAAGAAGCTGGATACTACACAACGGAATCCATAATCATAGATCGCCCATGCAGCATGTTCCCTTGAAGAACCACTACCAAAATTCTTTCCTCCCACCAGGATCTTTCCTGAGTAGATAGGATTATTTAATACGAAATCTTTTTTAGGAGTATCGTCATTGTTGTATCTCCAGTCGCGGAAAAGATTATCGCCAAAACCCTTACGCTCTGTAGCTTTCAGGAAGCGGGCAGGGATGATCTGGTCGGTATCCACGTTCTCGATCGGCATCGGAACAGCAGTGCTTTTCAGTACGGTAAATTTATCGTAAGCCATATTTGTTTTGTTGTTTCTTGATTAACTGATCAATTCTCTAGGATCTGTAACAACCCCTGTTACAGCAGCAGCTGCAGCCACCAGCGGAGATGCAAGCAGGGTTCTTGCACCAGGTCCCTGGCGTCCTTCAAAGTTTCTGTTTGAAGTACTTACTGCATACTTTCCTGCAGGGATCTTATCATCATTCATGGCGAGACAGGCAGAACAACCAGGCTGACGCAACTGGAAACCTGCTTCTGTCAGTATATCAAGAATACCTTCATCCTTAATCTGTTGTTCAACAACATGTGAACCAGGAACGATCCATGCGGTTACATGATCAGCTTTCTTACGACCTTTTACAATAGAAGCAAAAGCCCTGAAGTCTTCAATACGTCCATTGGTACAACTTCCAATGAAAACATAATCCACTTTCTTTCCGATCATGGAATCATTTTCATGGAAGCCCATATAGTTGAGAGACTTCTCGTAAGTTGCTTTACCCGAGCCGTTTTCAGCCACAGGAATATGTTCACTGATACCGATTCCCATACCAGGGTTAGTACCATAAGTGATCATTGGTTCGATATCGGCAGCATCATAATGATACTCCAAATCGAATGTTGCACCTTCATCAGTTTTGAGAGTCTTCCAATAAGCAAGTGCATTATCCCATGCCTCACCTTTTGGTGCTTTTTCTTTACCATGGATATAATCAAAAGTAGTTTGATCAGGAGCGATCATACCACCACGTGCACCCATTTCAATACTCATGTTACAAACGGTCATACGACCTTCCATACTCATGTTCTCAAATACTTCACCTGCATACTCCACAAAATATCCTGTAGCACCTGCAGCAGTCAATTTTGAAATGATATATAGAATAACATCTTTAGGAGTAACTGCTTTACCCAATTGACCATCCACCTTGATGCGCATCTTCTTAGGCTTAGGCTGCATGATACACTGGGAAGTCAATACCATTTCCACTTCTGAAGTTCCAATACCAAATGCAATGGCACCAAAAGCACCATGAGTGGAGGTATGTGAATCACCACAAACAATGGTCATACCTGGAAGGGTGATACCATTCTCAGGACCAACTACGTGTACAATTCCATTCTTTGGATTATTCAGTCCCCAGTGAGAGATATTGTATTTACCTGCATTCTCTTCGAGGGCCTTCAACTGTTTTGCAGATAAGGGATCCTGAACCGGCAAATGCTGGTTGATGGTAGGCGTGTTATGGTCGGCAGTAGCAAAGGTCTTTTCAGGAAAAAGAACTTTCAGTCCGCGGTTTTCCATTCCAAGAAACGCAACGGGGCTGGTAACTTCATGGATAAAGTGGCGGTCGATAAAGAACACATCCGGACCATCCTCGATCTTACGCACCACATGTGCATCCCACACTTTATCAAACAGCGTAGTTGGGGTATTGCTCATTTTTAATCATTTAATAAGATTGCGAATTTCTTAAAAAATGATCAAAATCGATTCAAAAGGTTAGCTTATTTTAAAGTATTATGACGAAATAGTGAAAATTTTACCAATAACATACGATCGTTCGTTTATTTCTTTACCCTAAATACATGCTCTTCTGCGTTTTCCCAGCCTTCAGGGTCAAATATTTCAGTGTTGAGCGCATTAGGATAGATCTCATGACAAATTCCTTCCATAATGAATTTCTTAGCAGGTGTAAGCACATCATAAAGTGGATCATAAACCGGGAATAGGATCATCTTTTTTGCATACACATCCGAGGCCTGGAAATATCCAAGTGCAAGATCATTAGGATCGTTTTCATTGTAAACATTACCGGTAATCTGAGCAGGTAGGGGATCCAGAATGCTGCCTGTTCTTTCCAGCTGCTCCTGGTATAATTTCCAGAATCTAAATGCTTCAGTAGTTAAGGATAATTGTTTTACCACAAGGAAATGTCTTCCATAAAAATAGTAGGGTGAAGTAAAAACCGGCTGGTCTCTTACAGTACTTCCATTTAAATTAAAATCTGAAAGAGTTCTGATCCGGGTATCACCACGATAATATTGATGGCAATCCTGGAAACAAGGAGGCCTGAATCCACAGGGTATTCCGGTAGATTTACGGGGAATCCATGCTTCAGCTTTCCATTGATAATAATTTATTTCGTTTGGTGGATCGTTGAATTTGATACGCAATTCAGCACCCTTCAATTCATTTCTAACTGAGTTGTCAATGATGGGAACTCCTGTGATCACTGTATCAAAATCGAATTGTTTTACGACCGGGAGAATTTTTTCAGGAGTTGAAATATATGTTTTGCCTTCCTGCAATTTTATCCTAATAAAATAGCTTTTTCCTATTTCAGCAGTAAATGGTTGATTCCTGGAAGAATACATTCCCTTATAGACATATTGCAAAGGGAATACATTTCCTTCGCTATCGTTTACGGTGACTTCCGCATCAGCTATATATTCAAAATCAGAAGTATCATTAAAGGAAAAGCTTTTTGTTTTTGAAAGCGTAACAGAACATGGAGTAGTATCAGTCAATAATAATCCTTCCACTACAAGGGTTGGCTGATTAGTACGAATATCCACATCCACTTCACGAATACATGATCCCATTAAAATGCTCAGCAGAATAACTGAAAGAATTCGGTTCATCAGAAATTGAAATTGAATGAAAGTGAAGGAATAATTGAACCGATCACTGAAAGTTTATATGCTTTCAAATTAGAGTATTCCCGCTGGAAATAAACTGAATAAGCATTCTTCCGTGAATACACGTTATAGAAAGAAAAATTCAAACCCCAGTATCTACGCTGATTCACAAACCTCCTTGAATCATATGCAAATGAAATATCGAGTCGGTGATACAATGGTAATCTATCAATGTTTCGTCTTGAATAATTGACTACAACAGTACCATTGTAGTAATAAGTTCCATCAGGGTTAGTAGTTGGTCTTCCACTATTCAAAACAAAATTTGAAGAAAGATTCCAGCCATTACCCAACTGCCATGATGCAAATAAGACTAAGTTATGTGGACGATCACTATTCCCGGGATACCATTTTCCATTGTTGATCTGCTCTTGGGGGAACAATGTAATTACTTTATTAAATGTTCTTGAAAAAGTATAGGACGCCATTCCAGTAATTTTGCCGACATTCTTTTTGAGGCTTAATTCAACACCGTATGAATATGCTTTGGCAGCAATCAAGGCCTGTTCTAATGCAGGGTTCAAATTCAAGTTGGCTCCGTTCTTATAATCAACCAGGTTTTGATAATTCTTGAAATATGTTTCAACTACTGCCTGGTAAGTATCATTATCAAAATTCTTATATATACCAAGGGCATATTGATCTGCTACCTGCGCTTTCACATACTGGTCGCTCAGTTTCCAATAATCAACCGGCGTGACAGAAATAGCATTGGTGATGAAATGAATATATTGACGTGTACGGTTATAGGAAAGCTTTACAGAGAGAGAAGCATTAAACATATATCGAATCATCAGCCTTGGTTCAATGCCGCTATAACTTCCAATTTTTTCATTATTGCCATATGAAATGGTATCGGTTACGTATTGCTGGTCTATGGGTTTGCCTGACTGATAAAGAAACACTTTTCCTGGGCCTAGATTTTGAAAACCTGAAGCACGCAATCCCGCCTGGATTCCGAGTTTATTTGTAAGATTGGATTCAATTCCGGCAAACAGGGAGTACTCTCTTCCCTTCTCCTGTTCTATGGATCTTTCAATAATGATCGAACGATCATCAGAAGGACTTTGATGGCCGGGGTTGATACGATATTCAATTGCTCCAAGTCCGGCAATGATGGAAGTTTTATTATCTACTTTATAAGAAGTCTCCAGTTTAACTTCTGCTTGCTGAACGCCTGACTGCAAACGGAATTTTCTGAATGGCGCCTCACCGATAATCGCCGATTCATACTTACTAAAATTAGCATGGAGGTTCAGACCAACTCGTTTGCCTGCATTAATCTTCCAGTTAAATGCACCTAATAAATTCTTCCAATCAAATGAAGTATCACCAGCAAATTTATACCGGTCGAAACTGTTATAAAATGTTGCACTAATCTGGTGAACCCCGTTGGGTGTAATACTTAGCTTGGCAATATTATCATGATAAAAAGCATCACTGTTCTTCACATCTCCTTCAGGGAAAAGGTTCATGACCAATTTTGGATAGGCGATCCGGCCACCGGCCATCAGGCTAACCTTATTCCTGATCAATGGAGTCCTGATAATTGCACGCGCACTCATCGGACCAATACCTCCCTGGAATCTTGTACTGTCGCGGGTTCCTTCTTTTGCATTTACCAGCATTACGCTTGATAACCTGCTTCCATATTGAACCGGAATTCCAGCCTTGAAAAAAGTAACATCCTGAACAGCATCCGCATTAACACCGGTATAAATTCCAAGAAGATGGGCAACATTGAATAAAGGAGCGCCGTCCAGTAAGACCAGGTTCTGATCAGCATTCCCTCCTCTGACACTATATCCGCTAACTGTTTCACCAGGGGTTACTATACCTGGTTGAAGTGTAAGGGAACGAAGTATATCTGACTCACCCAGGACCAACGGTGTTTTGCGCAACAAGGCAGGATTGATGTGGATATCGCTCATGCGAATATCCCTGACAGAAGCATTGTTTCTTCCAGCTTCAACAATAACTTCATCGAGAATATCTGCCGGTTTTCTTTTTAGAAAGAATGCTTTATTTAAAGGAGTGTAAGAAAATATGGCAAAGGTCTGTTTATGATATCCACCATAGGAAACTTCAATGATCTCTCTTTCATTACTTAGAAAAAGATCAAATTTTCCAAGGCTGTCGGTTTGTGTGCCATAACCTCTTTCCTGCACAACCACACTTGCACCTGCCAGGGGTTCACGGGAATCAAAATCCAAAATCAATCCTGAATAACTTCTTCCTCCCTGTGCCTGAACATTGGTTGAAATAATCAGCAAGAGTATTGTTGAAGCCAGCGTAATCAATAATCGCATAGCAATAGTTAGTATGCGAAATATATTCAATTATTACTTTTTGATTGAAGAAAATATTTGAAGTTCAGAAATTAAAGGACAAGCGTGAGCATCAAGAATATTTATCCGGATCTTTGATGTCTTAACGGGTGTAAATTGAAGGATTCTTTTGAACCCAATAGTAGTTTGTCGATCGATCTCCACAAATTTCCTCCCATTCCAATATTCTACAGAAAAAGCTTTAACCCGCTGACCCAGGCCAATATATTCCTGGAGAAGCACATGGTCAACATTTTTTTCTGATCCAAGATCAGCCACTATAGTGGCTTTTTTATCATTATCCCTGGCAGACCAATAAGTTTCAAACTTTCCGTCGTTCATCTTATCAGGGCTATATTGCTTTCCATTTCGGCTATCCATGGCCGATAGTTTAGCCTTGACGATATTATTTTTATTAAACCTACCTGATACTTCATCCCTAAATTCCATTAACCGGGTTGAATCATTTTCATGAATCCTTCCTCTTCTGTCGACCGGAACATTTAAGAGAAGATTTCCGTTTCTGCCAATGGATTTATAGTAAATCTCCATCAGGTCGTTGACAGATTTTACTTTATCATTAGTTGAAGGACTAAAGAACCATCCTGGCCTGATCGATACATCACATTCTGCAGGTATCCATGCTTCGCCATTCTCGTTACCTTCGTTGAGCACTTTTTGAGAAGGGGCGCCAGCTCCAGGGGTAAATCCTTTGATGTTAAGAGTAGACCAGTTGGTTTCCCCTGCGAAACCATTTTCATTTCCAACCCAGCGACAATCGGGGCCAATATCAGAAAACATGATAGCATTGGGTTGTAAAGAACGAACGGTTTGTTGAAACAATGGCCAGTTGTATTCCTGTTTCTTACCATTAGGTCCTTCACCGTTAGCACCATCAAACCAGTGTTCAAAGATGGGCCCGTAACCCGTGAGAACTTCCTTTATGGTATTAGCGTAGATCTCATTGTATTCAGGCGTTCCGTATGAAGGGTGATTACGATCCCAGGGAGAAAGATACACTCCGAACTTGATGCCTTCAGCTTTACAGGCATCAGACAGTTCACGCAACACATCGCCCTTACCATCCTTCCAGGCGCTTTCCCGAACCGTATGTGTGCTGTGTTTGCTTGGCCATAAACAAAAACCATCGTGGTGCTTAGCAGTGATAATTATTCCTTTCATACCTGCAAGCTTTGCTGTACGTGCCCATTGGCGAGCATCCAGTTCAGAAGGATTGAACACCTTCGGATCTTCATCACCATGACCCCACTCCTTATCAGTAAAGGTATTCGGACCAAAATGGATGAACATATAGTATTGCATTTTCTGCCATTCCATTTGTTGTTTTGTAGGAATGGGACCATAAGGTTCAGGCATTTTCTGTGCAGAGATATTGAGTGATCCGGCCAAAAGAGCTGCAGACAAAAGCAAACGCATGTTAAAAAGAATTTAAGAATGAATATAGAACATTTGAACATTAGGTCCGTGGAATAATTATTGAAATCATCTGGTAACCAATACAAAATATCATGAGAGCAATAGTTACATTTTTATGCATCCTGATTTTATTAAGTTCATGTGCGAGGAAAATAAACTTCAATACGTCTACAGTTGTACCCGCAGCTACAGGTGTCATTAAAATGAAAAAAGATAAAAACAACAACTACCAGGTAGATGCTGAATTCCGCAATTTAGCCGATCCAAAAAATCTACAGATACCCAAGCAGGTATATGTTTTATGGATGGAAACGGATGGAAAAGGGACACAAAATCTTGGTAAGGTGATACCGCGTTCAGGTATCTTTACCAGTGCAATAAAAGCAGAACTGGAAACGGTTACTTCAGTAAGGCCAACCAGGTTTTTTATTACAGCAGAAGATGATGGAACTGTTCAATATCCCGGTTCTCATCTTATTTTACAGACAAATAGTTTTTAAACCTAAAATTCACGACTATGTTGATCCAATTGAATACGGATAACACTATCAGCGCAAGAGAAGAATTAAAAGAATCAGTAGAAAACAAGATCAATGAAACATTGGGTCGATTCGACAGTTATGTAACAAGGATCGAAGTACATTTCAAAGATGAGAACGGTCCCAAGCAAGGAACGGACGATATTCGTTGTGCCCTGGAAGCAAGGTTGGAGAATGCACAACCGCTGACTGTCAGCAATACAGCAGATTCAATAGATCTAGCTCTTACCGGAGCTATTGCCAAAATGAAGAAAGTGCTGCATTGTACGATTGAGAAAATGCGGGGGCATTGATGGTGGAGATGAGTAGTTAAGGAGATGAGAAGTTGAGAATTCTTATCAACTTCTCATCTCCTTAACTCCTCATCTCCTTTTCAGAATCACTTCCCCACTCTCTTTTTCAAATCCTCCACGGAAATAACCATATACCTTCCCACCTGTTTTCCATCTTTGTAAGAGGCGATCTTCAGTTGTGAAGCATCGATTGGAACAATGAGTGGTTCTTTGTACTGGTCATAATATTTATCAGGGAAGCTGTTATCGAATGAGTAATGCAGATTCACGCCTTCGATCTCTGGAATCAGGCTTACTTTAAGTTTCTTATCAGCAGTATTCTCAACTTTTATATCCGGCTCGTACATACTTGGCGCATAGCGCTTTTCTGCTGCATCATATCTTGCGAAATGATTTTCCACTTTTGATACAAAAGAATTCCAGTTCTTCTTTTCTTTAGGTGACCAAACAGATTCTGCAATTGCAAATGCACGTGGCCATACCATATACTGCAGGTAACGATAATTATAGATCTGCTCTGTCCATAAGTTTGCCTGTCCACCTTTAATAAACTTCGGATCAACTCCATCAGGAACAGGTTCAAATTCATAAGACTTATTCAGACGAAGTTTTGCATACACTCTTGATTCAATGGCAGGGTCACCCTGCATGTAATCAATGTAAGCATATGTGGTTGGACTCATGACCACTTCATGTCCCATTTTAGCCGCTTCAATTCCACCCTTCATACCCCTCCAGCTCATCACTGCAGCGCTTGGTGGCATTTCACCTTCGAGTATCTCATCCCAACCCATGAATTTTTTACCCTTTGAAGTAACGATCTTAGCCAGGCGTTTTTCAAAATATGCCTGCACTTCATGCATATCCTTCAGCTTTTCTTTTTTCATAAGTGCCTTCACTGCATCACTCTTTTCCCAAAAGTTCTTGGCACACTCATCACCTCCCAGGTGCATATATTCAAAAGGAAACAACTGAGCCATTTCACCAACAACTTTATCCAGGAAAGTGTACACCTTCTCATTAGCAGGGCAAAGTGTATTATCAATCAGTGCTGTAAATCCATTGGCATGCCAGTCCATGATCTTTTCACCAGAACGAACGGTATACTGATCAGCACCCGGAGTGCATGATAATTCAGGATAGGAAGCGATCACTGAAAGGCTGTGACCCGGAACATCGATCTCAGGAAGAATATTTACAAACCTATCGGATGCATATTTAACGATGTCACGAATGTCATCCTGGGTATAGAAACCACCATAGTTGCGCGGTTCATCCTTGGCAGGTGGGATCATGTCTCCAAAATATCCAACCTTCTTCACGTTCCATGCGCCTACTGTGGTAAGTTTAGGATATGACTTGATTTCAATTCTCCATCCCTCATCATCGGTGAGGTGCATATGAAGCAGGTTGTATTTATAACGAACCATATCATCAATGAAACGATACACTTCATCTTTAGTAAAGAAGTGACGGGATACATCAAACATCAAACCCCTCCATCCAAAACGAGGGTAATCCGTTACTTCAACAGTGGGTGCCTCCCATTTAGTATGATAAACCTGTTTTGCAGATTCAATAGCTGCTGGAAACAACTGCACCAATGATTGTGCACCATAGAACAGCCCCGCAGGCTGATTTGCCTTAATGGTGATATTATTAGAAGTAACAGAAAGCTGGTATCCTTCTTTACCTAACTTTTGATCGGCTGAAGAATTCAGGACCAACCTGATCGTTGGATTACTTGAACCCTTTGTAACAGTAAACCCGGTTGGTTTAGAAAATCTTTCGGTGAGGAACTCAACCGTCTGGCTTACCTCTTTCTGGGCAGGAGCATCGATAGTAATGCTGGCCGGCAGAGTAAAAGTTCCGTTTGTTGTAGTGACTGAAACAGGTTCCGGAATAATGGCGATCTTTTGCTGCGCATTCACCGAATAAATGACGCTACAAAAGGCAAGAGCAATTGCGAGTTTTTTCATATCGTAAAATTGAGCCTTGTTATAATAGCAATATATTGCATTTTATCATTGAAGGCCAATTTTAAACAAACGATTGCGCAGCCTAAGACCCAAATTGAAGAAAAGCCTCTCTTATTTCCTCATGAGTATTCATCACAAAAGGACCATGGGCAACAATAGGTTCATTATTTGGTTCTGCATGACCAAATAATAACACCGAATCTTCCAGGGCTTCGATTTCAATAGACTCCTCTTCCCTGTTGAATTCCACGGTTTCGAACCCGTTAACCTCAGAGCCATTCACATTCAGTTTACCTTTAATAAGATAGAAAAGAATGGTTCTTGAAGCAGGAACCTCAATTAGAATAGTTCCAGTCCTTGTTAAACGAAGGATCGAAAGATGCACATCAGAGATAGATTGAATAGCACCCTTGTGGCCAAGAAGTTCTCCTGAAACGAGTTCCGCATAAACTTTTTCAGAGATATTCACCTTTGGAACATCCACGCCTTGTAATCCTTTATAAGCAGGTTTAACATACTTAAGCGATGCGGGCAGGTTAACCCAAAGTTGAAGAATTTCAAGGGGTCCACCTTTGGATTTAAAATCATCCGAAGAGGTTTCAGAATGGATGATCCCATTACCGGCTGTCATCCATTGAATTCCACCTTTTTTAATGTTACTGGTGAAGCCGGTGTTGTCGGAATGGACCAGTTCTCCCTCCAGTATAAAAGTTACTGTTTCAAAACCCTTATGAGGGTGAGGGCCGAATGGAAGACCGGGGTTTTTGGGAGCATAAACCTGCGGACCATGATGGTTCAAAAATATAAATGGTTCCAGTGCTTCAATCGGAAGGTTCCGGGTAGGCATTACCCTCCAGGTATCAAGACCATCGTAATCAGTAAAAGAAGCACGATAAATAGCACGAACAGGTTTAAGCATACAAGTAAATTAGTGAGGAACGGAAGCAGATCAAGGACACGCAACAACTACAAAGCCTCCGTTCCCCTATTAGATTAAGCAAGTTCCAGGAACAATTCCTTTTTCTCTCTTCTAACTTTTGGTGCACCAAACATATAGTCTTTTTCAGCATCCCGGTAACCCAAAGGCAGAATAGCAACACTTCTAAGGCCTTTCTCTTTAAGACCAAGGATCTGGTCGACCTGCGCAGGATCAAAACCTTCCATCGGAGTAGCATCTACCTGTTCCACAGCTGCAGCAGTAAGAGCGGTACCCAGGGCAATATAGGCCTGCCTGGCAGACCATTCATATTTTTCCGCTTTAGATCTTCCGTTTACAATATTCATAAGCATTCCGCGGAACTGATCCAGGCTATCCAGAGAAACCCCTCTTTGTTTTGCAATATCATTCAGGTAAGCATCTACATGAGCTTCAGTAACATTCTCCCAGGCAGCAAAGATCAACAGGTGTGATCCTTCTACGATCTGGGGCTGGTTGTAAGCAGCTGGTTGAATTTGTTTACGAAGTTCTTCATTTTCCACCACCAGTATAGTGTAAGGTTGAAGTCCCATGGAAGAAGCAGATAATCTAATAGCTTCCAGGATGCGTTCAACTTTTTCAGCAGGAACTTTTTCTCCATTCATTCTTTTTACGGCATATCGCCATTGAAGTGCGTCGATGAGTTGCATATTGTTTTGTTTTTTAATCACGTTTATATTAACTAACACTGTTAACTAATTGTTCAAAAAAAAGGGTTTATTTCAACCCGTTTATAAAACTGTTCAAAAAGTCTTTAAGGATCATGAGATTTCTTTCATCTCCTGTGCTGGAATCCTTTCCCATCATATTAATAGAAATTAATCCATGGATCATAGACCAGAATGTATGTAATTTCATGAAAGGGTCGGTCCCAGCCTGTTTCCCGGTATCCATCAGATCCCGGATCGGACCAATGATCATTCCTGTGAATTCGCCTATTTCAGGGATAGATTTAACGGCCTCACAGGTTGGCATACCTAAACCATACATTAATTGGTAGTATTCCTTGTTTTCATGAGCAAAATTCCAGTAAGCAAACCCGAGAGCCTCCAGCTTTAAAGCAGGGTCATAAAATTTTGAGGCTGCCTCCATAATTGCGGAATTAAGCAAGCCAAAGCCTTTTTTGGTAAACTCCATCAGGATCATTTCTTTATTAGCGAAATGATCATAGATCACCGGAACACTATATTCAATGGCTTCTGCGATCTTACGAATAGACAGCGCCTGCCATCCCTCCTGTTCCACAAGGTCCCAGGATGCCTTTAAAATGGCAAGACGAACTTCTTCTTTCTGCCTTATTCTTCTTTCAGCTATTCCCATTGAATTAAGTTAACGGTGTTAGCAAAATTAATGCTTTATCATATTCTGCGTTCAAAAAAACTGTTAATGGTCTTTAGGGTGAAACGGCTTTAAGTCCAATGATGGAACCAATCAAAGTAGCAATGAAGAAAATTCTCCAGAAATCTGTTGATTCTTTAAAGAAAAATATGCCTATTAGAACAGTTCCAACAGCTCCTATACCGGTCCATACGGCATAGGCAGTTCCCATGGGTAAAGTTTGGGTGGCTTTATACAGTAGGTACATGCTTAAACTCAGGCTGATAAAAAAACCGATGATCCAGTAAACTGAAGTGGCGCCTGAAGTTTCTTTGGCCTTACTCAGGCAGGTGGTAAATCCAATTTCACAGAGGCCAGCAATGATCAATAAAATCCAGGGCATATGATAAATCTTAGTGAGACAGCAAGTTGTATAGATTTATTGAAGCAATAAGAAAAATTTTCTTTGTTAATTTTAAATAAATTTTTGGAATTCATGACCAAGGTCATATATTCGTCCTGCCAAATAAAAAAAGCCCTCCTGAGAACAGGACGGCCACTAACGATTGCTTGCCATATAAAAAAAGAATTCTGATCTAATTTAAACCGAAGTACTTAGCGCCATTAACGATTGACTTCGATTGCTTGTCACTTGCTTGACAATACAAAAATAGGGACTTAACCAGTCCCTTTTTTTATAACAATTGCTGCTATTCATTATCTCAAAACCTTAGTATTAATATTTAATTGTTTGATAAATAATTAGTTAGAGTGGCGGTGGCAGGGATGGCCAAGGGAGAAGAGACGAAGTGAAGAAGAGACGAAGTGAAGAAGTGTATGATAAAAAAAAAGCCCTCCTGAGAACAGGACGGCCACTAACGATTGCTT
This sequence comes from uncultured bacterium, assembly GCA_966112615.1. Classification (GTDB taxonomy): domain Bacteria; phylum Bacteroidota; class Bacteroidia; order Chitinophagales; family Chitinophagaceae; genus Flavitalea. The sequence continues at coordinate 129,325 of CBHWDO010000006.1, read as the reverse complement.
GCCATATAAAAAAAAAGTTCTGATAATCTATTTGTCAACCTGCCTTCTTATCTTGCGACTCTTTACTATTGCTTTCGGTTGCTTGTCATTTGCTTTGACATAACAAAGGTAGGGACAGAATCATTGCCTTTATTTACAAAGAAATTGAATAATCATTACGCCAAAATTCGGGTGAATGTCCTCAAACCCTTTACTGGCTTGGATTATTGAAATGTTCAATCGTTATGGCCAACCGATTTTCTGATATTCTTTTTCAGCTCATCCACTCTCTCGAGAAGTCGGAAAAACGCCATTTTAAACTTTACATAACCAGGAGTTCAGGAAAAGAAGACCTTAAGATCGTCCAGGTTTTCGATGCTATTGATAAAATGAAGGAGTATGATGAAACACTTCTTCTTAAAAAATTGAATGGTATTGAAAAACCACAGCTTTCTAATATTAAAACACATCTATATCGTCAATTGCTGGCAAGCTTGAGACTGCTGAAGAGAACCGACAATGTAGACCTGGAAATGAACGAACAGCTGGACTATGCACGAATCCTTTATTATAAAGGCCTGTACCACCAAAGCATCAAGATCCTTGAGAAAGTAAAGGAGACTGCTTATCATTATCACCAGGACACCTTACTGATCCAGGTGATCTCCCTGGAAAAGAAAATAGAAACACTGCATATAACGCGCAGTATCCAGGACAAGGCTGATCACCTGGCCATGGAAGCCAATATGGTTCATGAGAGAAGAAAAATGATCACCCAGTTATCAAACCTGGCCCTTCAACTTTATTCTCTTTATGTGAAGAATGGACATGCCAGAAATGAGCAGGAAGAGGCTTCCATAAAAAAATATTTCAGGGAAAACCTTCCGGAAAACAGCCATCAACTTACTGGCTTTTACGAGCAACTTTATCTTTATCAAAGCTATGGATGGTATTCCTTCATCAGGCAGGATTTCTTAATGTATTACAGGTATGTTCAGAAATGGGTCGACCTTTTTCATCGCGAACCATGGATGATCGATATTGAAACAGGTAATTATATTAAAGGGGTACATAATTTGTTGAATGCACATTTCGATCTGAGAAACTTCAGGAAATTTGATGAAGTTCTTAAACAGTTTGAAACTTTTGCGCAAAGTCATATCGTACAGCACCATGATAATTTCAAAGTGCAATGCTTTGTATATATCTACAGTGCAAAGTTGAACCAGCATCTAATGACAGGAACGTTCAAACAAGGACTGAGCCTGGTTCCTCTTATCAATAAACATCTTTCGGAGTATCAATTATACCTGGATAAGCATCGATACCTTGTTTTCAATTACAAAATTGCGATGCTGCATTTTGGAAGCGGAGATTATGATGCATCCATAGATTACCTGCAGAATATCATCAATGATAATGTTGATCTGCGAAGCGATCTTCAATGCTATGCGCGTTTAGTGCATCTTATGGCGCATTATGAATTAGGAAATTATATGCTGATTGAATCGTTGACAAAATCGGTATATCGTTTCATGGCCAAAATGAATAACCTTACTGTCATTGAAGAAGAAATGTTCAAGTTTCTAAGAGCATCCTTCAAGATCTCCCGACATAAGATGAGACAGGAACTAAAAGAATTTCTACACAAGATCAAACACCTCGAAAAGAACAGGTTTGAAACCCGTGCATTTGCTTACCTGGATGTTATATCGTGGGTTGAAAGCAAAGTATATGACAAAACAATGAGTGAAGTCATTTATGCAAAATACCTTGAAAATAAAAGAGGTGGATTCTAATGAACCGTAAACATCAACGATTTATCATATTTGCATTCTTCTTCTTTTCAGGGATCTATGCAGCAAGCTGGTCATCGCGTATCCCGGATATGCAGAAAAACCTAAACCTGAGCAACGCGCATCTAGGAAACATTTTGTTTGCCATGCCTGCAGGATTGGTATTTGGATTGAGTTTTGCCAGTTGGCTTATTGAAGGATTTGGTTTCCGGAAGATCATGTTATTCAGTTGTATCGGAACAGGGATCATGTTGTTTTTTATCGGCTCATCCAAAGCAGCATGGCAGTTGGCAACGGCACTTTTTCTTTTTGGGATTGGAAGAACCGTTTTTAACCTCGCTGCAAATACTGGAGCACTCCAGGTTCAAAGATTGTATGAACGTCCCATCAATTCAACCTTCCATGGCGTTTGGAGTATTGCCTGCCTGATCGCTATGGGAGTCGGAAAGATAATGATCACGCATGAAATATTACCTGTCATACATTTTTTATCAATTGCACTAATTATGATCGTTCTCTCCATTCTGGTCATTGGAAAGAATCAACCAGTAAGCGTTTCAAAGGATAAAAGACCATTTTTTGTAAAACCAGATAAGTATCTGTTACTGCTTGGATTGATTGCTTTTTGCGCAATGATGTGTGAAGGAGCAATGTTCGACTGGAGCGTACTTTATTTTTCAAAAGTTGTGAAAGCAGATATCTCCATGATCACTTATGGATTTATGTCGTTCATTATTTTTATGGCAACCGGTAGATTAATTGGAGACAGGTTTATATCAAAGTTTGGAGTATTCAATGTACTAATGTTTAACGGTGCATGTTTATCAGCAGGGCTATTCATTGTTTCACAATTTCCTACCTTGTTTGCAGCATTGATCGGATTTGCAATGATTGGAACGGGAAGCTCTATCCTTGTTCCGATGGTGTATTTGTTATCAGGTAAGAGCAAGACTTTAGCTCCATCCTATGCATTATCTTCAGTAACAATAATTGGTTATACAGGTTTCTTATCCGGACCATTACTGATTGGAAACATTTCAGATCTATTCGGAATGCAAGCAGCATTCTTAATGCTTTCTGGCTTAAGCATGCTCATTGTTTTGCTTGCCTCACAGGTAAAGAAATTAGCCTAGTGTCTTGGTATCGAAATACCTGTAAGGTTTCTGTATAATTCAGTAGCATACTCATCCGTCATACCACTCAAAAGGTCAAGTGCATTCATTACTTTAAGGTATGCAGACTCGGTATCCTTGAATTCTGTAAACTGGTAAGGAATGAGCCTGAGTACTTTTTCATCTTTATGAGAAGGTTTATTTGAAAGCAATGCCGGGACAAACAATTGAAGTAATTCAGACATCACATTATACCCGGCAATCTCCACCTGCATAACAGTTTGATGATTGTAAATTCTTTCAATGGAAATTTCCTGGATGGTACTCAATGCTTTTGTCCTTTCCTGCAGAAGATCAAGAAGAGTGTTATTAAAAGAGCCTTCCAGGATTGCAACCTGGTTTTCCATAAAAATATCAGCAGCCTGGTTCACGAGGTGATTGATCACACGTGCACGAAGAAAAGCCAATGCTTCATTGACATCCTCAATAGAGTGATAGTATTCACTTGCTTTAGGATCATCTGCAACTTTATCAATCACTTCCATAAATGCTTCATAAACTTCTTTAGCATTTAAGATCCCAAGTCGTTGAGCATCCTCCATATCAACAATGCTATAGCAGATATCATCTGCAGCTTCGACCAGGTAAACAAATGGGTGACGTTTATAAACCAAAGGTTCTGCGGACTCTTGTATCATACCCAAAGCATCAGCAATTTCCTTAATGGAATCTTTTTCCGATTGAAAGAATCCAAACTTTTTTCGGTGCCGGAAAGATTTATCACGGGCAACGGATTCACACGGATATTTCAGAATAGAAGCAATCGTAGTATATGTCAATCCAAAGCCACCTTTGAAGCGGCCTTTGAAGCTATGGGTAAGAACCCGTACTGCATTAGCGTTGCCTTCAAAATTGCACAGATCGCTCCACTCCTTTTCATTGAAATACTGCCTTAGTTGTTGTCCATTGAACTGATCTGCCCCATGATCAATAAAATATGCTGATATTGCCTTTTCGCCGGAATGTCCAAAAGCAGGATTACCAATATCATGAGCAAGGCAGGCGGCTGCGATAACATTCGCCAGTTCATAGCGATAGAATTCAAACACGTCGTTATCAATACCACGATATGCCTCACTGATTCTTTCACCTACCATTTTACCCAGGGAACGTCCAACAGATGCCACTTCCAGGGAATGTGTCAGCCTGTTATGGACAAAAGAGGTACCGGGCAAAGGAAATACCTGGGTTTTATTTTGAAGCCTTCTAAAGGGAGATGAAAAAATCAATCTATCAAAATCTCTCTGGAAACCGGACCTGGGACCAGCCGGGATCTTATCGGAACCAACGCGTTTATGGGTAAAAATGGATTCGAAATTCATGGAAAGCAAAAATATGGGAATAATTCATGAGAAAGGGATGGGCATAAAAAAGCCTCCCGGGGGAGGCGTTGATGAAATTCTTAATGTTAGTAGTTACTACTTTAAGGTCTTCTCTGATAAATTAAAACTTCAGCCAGGCTATCTGAAGTTAATTTTTGAAACTTCAAATCATAATTTCTAAGATTTTCTACCACAAAAAGCTTCGAAGGCTTTTTGACTTCCTTTACCGCTATGATACAATTATAACTATCTACCCAATTATTATCATTTCTTCTAGCAACAGCATTAAATCGTTCAACCTTTTCCCCTTTTGATATTAAATATTTTGATACATCAAATAATCCATCCACAAATATCGAAGAACCTTTCCATACTGGATTAAGTTCCAGCATAGTCGTTATTTCATAATATGTTTTATCACTTTTATAGTAATTCTTTTGGTACTTCTGAACTAGTAAAAGAGTAAAGAAGGCAAAAGAGGAAAGGGATATTACTACCTGTAACTTTGCAAATACATTATTCTCTAACATTAATGCAAATGCCATAATAAAATATGGAACCAGGTAAATATGATAATTAAACTCTCCGGACTTCAAAAATAAAATAAATGAAATACTAAATCCTGACAACAGGAATAATCTTAGATCTTTTCCAATCCGGGATTTTATGAATACCAGATAAGAAAACAATACAACTGGTAAAACTTGCGCCACATAGATTAAATCCCCAAAATAACCATGAGAGAATTTTCTTTGAATCTGTAGTTGCATCTGGCTAATGAACATTTCCAGATCCTGAAAAATATAGTAGAGGTAAGGCGATATTGAAAGTAATAAAGCTACTACAAAATAAAACAGATCTTTCCAGGAACGTGTGAGAACAAATAGACTGCAGGCAATAACATTTCCCATCAACATAGGATGACACATAATCATCAAACCGCAAAGAATGCCTAAAATATATGAGTGACTATTTCTATAAACACTGTATAGTAAAACAACTGATAATAGAGTAGACAGAGATTCCATCCTTATGAAGGAGGAAGAAATTATTACAAAGGGAATTATTAAGAATAAGGAGCAAAGTAAAATCTTATGAAATTTATCTTTGACTAATCCCGAGATGGGAAGGCAACAAAGTAGCGTAATGATAAAGGAAAATAATTTCGCATTTAATACAGTTGGACCGGATATTTTTAAAAATATTCCAAGAAGAACCATATATAGAGGCGGCATCCAATAAGTAAATTGCGAGCCTGCCGGTAATGAACTACTATGGACAGAAGTTACAAGATTTCCATTTTTTGCAATATTATATGCAGGTGAAAAAAAACTTGCTTCATCAACAGTTATACCTGGAAAAGTATATTTAAAATAAATGAAATGAATTATTATTACGAGGACTGAAATTCCCAGTAGAAAATATAACAAACCAATTTTTAAATTACCAGGCACTCTTAGTTGGTTTGATCACCTGCCATGCAGTCTTTAGAATAACCTTTATATCTAACCAGAAGCTCCAATTCTCCATATACCAGATATCAAGCTCTACCCTTCTCTCCATTAATTCGGGATTCACATCACCCCTAAATCCATTGATCTGAGCCCATCCGGTAATACCCGGTTTGAGAAAATGACGGACCATAAATTTGTTGATGAGCCGGGAGTATTCATCCGTATGCTTTAGCATGTGTGGTCGCGGACCAACAACACTGATATCACCTTTTATCACATTCCAAAATTGAGGCAACTCATCCAAACTGGTTTTCCTTAAAAACTTACCAACTTTTGTAATCCTGTCATCATCTTTCGATGCATGCCGATGGTCTGCGTCTTCATTAACTCTCATGGATCGGAATTTATAGAAGTTGAAAACCTTATTATTCCTTCCAGATCTTTTTTGGATAAAAAATACAGGACCTTTTGAATCAATCTTGATAATGATCGCTATTAATGGTATCAGCCACCAAAGCAGCAAAACAGTAACAACAAAGGTGAATGACACATCAAATAATCTCTTATTTATCCTATTAACTATATTCTCAAGCGGCTCTTCACGAAAGCTGATCACAGGTATTCCACCTTCGAGAGTAAGATTGACATGCCGGTGAAACAGGTAATTGAAATCAGGAATAAATTTGAACCTGATAAAGTTCCGTTCCGCTTCGGTCACTAATTCTTTTAATGCTTCGTTGGATTCAGGTAATACAGTTGAGTAGATCTCGTCTACCTTATTTGACTTTGCAAATTCAAGGCAAGATTCAATATTTCCAAGAACAGGATATCCTTGTCTGTAATTGGATTCATCATCAAAAAACCCTACAAATTCATAGCCGGATTTTGAATTGGAAAAATAATAAGCAGCACGATATGACATCTCACTGTTTCCTACTATTGCGACCCTTTTCTTGGAATGATCAAACTTAATTAATGGTTTAAGAGCGATCAATATGAACATTCTCGTGCATAATACCAGGAAAGAAAACACTCCAATAAAAGAAAATAAAAACAACCTGCTGGTTTCTAATTGTTTTATGGCAAAAATGTATGCAAAGATCAATAGAACATAGAGCGTTAAAGATTTAAACGTTTTCTTCATTAACTCCGCGAAGATTGGCCCTGCCATATACAACTGACTAATAAAGGCCACAAGGAGCCATGTTAGAAAAGCAATTACTATATGTGAAAAAGAATTATTTGTAAACCTGGGAGCATTAAGATCTCCAAAATAATACCATGATATTATTATTGAAAACCCAAGGGAAAAAAGATCTGCAGCAAGGGCAAATCCTTTTAGGAGTAAAGTATAACGGGAAAGCATGGCACTGGGTTGTGGTTAAGGGTTATCGACTAATTAAAATTCGAAGTACTGATTTCTTAGTCTTGTTACAATTCCAACCTGGAACCAGGTTGTAGAATTGGAGGCTCCACCAGAAACGGATTTTTGATCTTTGTAAAATACTCTTGCTTCAATTCCGGTTCTCCATGATCTATTAAGAATGAATCCTGCAACTGCCTGTACAGTTACCTGATTCTGTTTATTACCCTGCAATGTTTTTGTTCCGAGTTCAGGAACTCCATCTTCTCCACCAAACAAATTATTACCATCATTATAACCCTGTTTATCATCTCTTCCTACCCTTGCATATTGTCCTAGAAATGTTCCATACCATCTTTTATAAGTAAGGTCAGCAGCAAAGATACCTTCATGGAAATTTGCCCCTACTGGATGTGCAATTGGTTGATGGTAGTGAGTATAAGACTGCTCAATCTTTCTGTGTCCATATGTATAAGGCCTGGAGTAGTTATACTCTATTCTCCACCTGAGATTCACATCTGAAAAATCATTGTATCCCTTCAATCCTAACTGAATCGCGTATTTATTATTAATATGCTGCTTATTATTCTTAAATGTTTCTCGAATGTTGATATCATCTAAGAATAATTGAAAGTATGAAACCATCGACTTACCAACTTTGTAGTTAGCATGGATCCCTAGGAAAGTATTATCTGCAGAACCTTGTGAAAATTCAATAGGCCTTACAATGGTGGTAGGAATTAAATACTGAACATCGAAACCTCGTTTTCCTGTGCTATCCCTATCCTGCCAGATAACACCCTGAAAAAGTCCGAGTTGAAATCTTTTTGAAATTGCAATATTCAAATAATTCATTGCACTCCACTTTCGCTGGTAGGTATCATTAAACTTCTTAAACAGGTTGGTATACTGGCTAAACAATACCATATAATGAACATGCCTTGTATTAAGGTTCAGCTGCAGGTATGGATAATTATAAGCATTATCGCTCAGGAATAAACTACGATAACCTTCACCCAGGAAATGTTGACCATGCCCAAGTGTTGCACTGAATTTGTTGGTTGGCATCCAGCGAAGAAACCCGTTAGTATAGCTGTAATCGTATGTTCTGTCGTCTGTAACTTTAACCTGTCCTAATCCTGGAAGGCTTCTGTAACTATTATTTACAAATGAGTCAAGGAAATATGGTGTTTTGGATTGATTTTCTACAAAAGAAAAATCTATTTGCCATTTTTTATTAAATGTTGCACCGCCATGAAAACCTCTTCCAAAATGCCAGGTTGATTTACTGACATTATTCGAATTAGAAGATCCCAGCATCACATCAATTACAGGATTTAAAAAGAATTCCGTGTTCTTATCGTTATATGCAATCAGTGGCTGGTCAGTTAAAAACCTTTTCCTAAATTTATTTAAAGCAGGTGTTTCCTGGTATTTGAATGTGCTGTCAAAATTAAATTGTAATGGCCTTACGGAAGAATAAAGAGGCAACCGTTCCTGTTTTACCAAGAAAGCTTCCTGTTCCAGGTCATATGGAGCGATGGTGTTCTGGCCAAAACTATTCAAAGAAGCCAGCAAAAGCAAGGTCAATAAGGTTCTAGGGTTAAGGGTCATAAGCAAGTGTTTAGTTAAGCACCTTTTTCCGGATAATATCTCTCGATAATAAATAAAGGAACTTACTATTGGTTATTAGGTATCTTTTGAATAATCGTTTAGGTTCCTGGATCAATCTGAAGAACCATTCCAGCCCGGATTTCTGCATCCATTCAGGGGCCCTTTTCTGTAATCCTATCATCACAGGAAGTGCTCCACCAATACCAACCATGCAGGCTGATATCTTTCCTTTCATTTTTGCCATCCATTTTTCCTGCTTAGGACAGCCTAACACTACAAAAAGTAATTTGGCTCCCGACCTGTTAATAATCGTGATATGCTCTTCTTCTTCGCGGTCGGTAAGCCTTCTGAAAGGAGGAGAAACAAAGCCTGCAAGGATAAGATCAGGGTATTTTTCTGTTAGAAATGATCTTGTTCGTTCCTGCATTTGCTCTGTTCCTCCATAAAAGAATACTGGAAGCTGGTAGGATTCTGCTACGCTGAGCAGCCTGGGTAAAAGGTCCATCCCGGCTATACGAGGCTGATCGATGCCGTAAAGCATCTTAAGCGCCCACGTTAATGGTTTTCCATCAGGAGCAATTATATCGGCGTTGTGTAATACTGATTTAAAATCATCATGAGTATTGGCCTCAACCACCATGTGCACATTGGCAAGGCACACATAACTACTGTTCTCCTCTTCTTTAGTCAGAGTAAGAATAGATTGAACAAATGAAGGCCATGTTCCCAGGGTTACAGGAACATCTAATAGGGATTCTTTTTGCATGTAGGTTAACTAAGGTTAATGGTTTCGTATAGGCGTAGCGTTTCATCGGTCATTTGTTTCCAGGAAAATCTCTGGATATTTTCATAACCATGCTGAACCAATTGTTGCCTTAACCTGGGCGAAATCATCAGTTCCATAATAGTGGAACATAATTGTCTGGAATTCGTAGGATCGACGAATAGCGCGGAGTCGTTCAGGTTTTCCCTGAACACTGGAATATCTGAGCAGACTACCGGTAAGCCAAAGCTTTGTGCTTCCAAAACAGGAAGTCCAAAACCTTCATAAGCCGATAGCAATAAAAAGCAGTGTTGATCCTGATAAATATCTTTCAGGTCATGTTTTTTATTAAATGTGCTAAACTCAAAATACTTGCTCAGGTTTCGATTAGCAATATCAATTTTTAAACTGTTTATGTATTCCTGGTTTGAAGGGTTTCCTCTTAAAGTAATCTGGAAATTATAGATACCATTCTTAACCAGTTCAGCAGCAAGATCTATAACATATGGATGACCCTTATGAGGAAAGAATCCTGCAACTACAATTATTTTAAACAGGTCTCCATCCGAAAAATTCTGAGGGCTTGAAATGGAACGGATCAAACGGTCGCTAGCCTCAGGGATCACGACCAACCTGTTTGATCCAGTCTTAAAAACCTTATTTACTTCCTGTTCAACGGAATAAGAAGGGACAATCACTGCATCAGAGCTATGAACTGCGTGTCTTGTCTTTGCATTAAGCACCTGGAACTTAGCTTTTTCCATAAAGCTTAGTGAACGGTTCATGTCCTTGTTAGAAAGATAAAAATTGAACATGAGGTCATGCAATGTGCATACTGATTTGCAATAATTGAAAACTGGCATTTCAGGCACTACTCTATGCAGGAGGTCAGCCTTGTATTTTTTACAGATCTTAGGAAGGCGAATATGCAGCCAGTGCATTCTATGAAGAATATTTTGAGATTTCACATCAAAGTCAACCACTTCAATATTCTTAAGATGGAGGTTGGTGTTAAGCCTGTTTTTCAGACAAATCACTTCAAGATCATTCTCAGCGGCCATGTCATCGAGTTCCGCCAATAACCGTGATGCATATACCCAAATACCCCCACCAGCTCCTCCTTTTCCAGGAATTACATTGGTGATGTCAAAAATTACTCGCATGGTTGTGGTTTAATGGTAATCAAATTTTGACTAATGAATTCAATAGCTTATAACCAATACGGGTTAAAATAGAATACTTGGAATAGAATTGTTTGAAGATGGTTTTATCTATATGGACATCGTCGGGAAAGTCAAAGGATATGATACCTGAATTATCCAATGAAGTGTCGAAGCGATTAAATCGATCGTTAGTATGAGTTCCTTCATTGGCAAAGCCAATGTTTTTCACTTTGGATACTTGGGGAAAGACTGTGTAAAGATCGTATTTAAATTGGTGAAAACACCATCTTATGGCCCAACTATTTATTTTTCCGGACATTTGCTTATCTAACATTTTTGACAGGTCGGAGCCCATACGGTTAAAAGCTTTTCTTGCCTGGAGATCTTTCTTAAATTCATTGTAGTCACAAACTTCCCAATCAATAAAGTCCCATCTATTTCTCCATGTTGCCCAACCCCAGGATGATGCACGCTGGGTAAAATAAACTTTGGAAGGATCACCGTTTTTAATTTCCGATGTATATCCGGCAATGGAGAAAACTTTATTATTAAACTGGTAGTGATCCAGCGCCTGGTTCATGTAGGAAAGAAAGTTCTTGCTGGTAAGCAAGTCATCTTCAAGAACAATAACCCTATCGTATTTATCCAGGACTTGCGAAACACCAGAGATTATAGAGTTCGCCAACCCTTTATTATTATCAGAAAAATGTTTTGTAATAACTCTGAATCCATCGATCTCGTTAAGAAATTCCCGAACATTATTTACTGCCTCTCTATCATTTTCCGATTTAGGTCCATCAGAGAAAATGATCAGGTGAGTTTGAATGGCCAGTGGACTTGCTTTTAAAGCATTGATGGTTTGCTTTAGGCAATCCAGGCGTTTATAGCAGAAAAGGACTACGGGGGAGACGATCATAATTAATTCTCTATACTTTTTTTATAGATTTCCAGATAGAAGGAAATGCCATTCGAAGATGCTGAGAAAAGAATACTTTGCATGCATTGAGCAATCCAAAATGTCTTAATGAATAAATGAAAAATTTATCGGGTTCACTTCGGCCTAAAGGATGATAAAGATTCTTCCATCTATCCTGAACTTTTTTGGAAGGATTGCACCATACAGGAACGGAAATATTTTTTTCGCAGGTTGCAACAAAATCCGTTGTAAATACAGGTATTCCTTTCTTTACAGCTCTTAGTCCATAATCAAAATCACCCATTGCATGAGTAAAGGTCTTATCAAGTGTTCCTAACTTTTCATATACCTTAAACGGTATTAATACACAGTTTCCGTTAATGATACTTGCAGGATTAAGTTTTCCATTCGGGTAATTCAACTTTAATTTATTCTCCAAATAAAAGCCACCACCATAGGTTTGTTGTGTAGGATCATGGGGTGAGGCTATACTTCCGCAAAGTATGGCTTCATAATTGGTTTGATCAGCCATCTTCAACAGATATTTCAAGGAACCATCCAGGAGAAAAGTATCATTATTCAACCAAATAAATGAGTCGTATTGTTCAGATTGCAAGGCTTTTTCCCAGGCGAGGCACATACCCCTGTTCCAGTAAAGATCACCTGAACCTTTAATAAGATGCACTTTTGGAAAATCCTCTAATATTACTCTTTCTGTATTGTCGGTTGATCCATCATTCACAAGAAATACATCAAAGTGCGCATTCGTTTCCTGCGCATAAAGTCTTTCTAAACAATATCGGGTATTTTGAATTCGATTAAAAACTGTAATAAGTATAGCAATTCTCTTCATCAGATCCTGACATTTTTTTTATTTACAACCAGCATCGATCGGATCTCACCATCCGACATATTTCTAAACTTATTATTAAGTAACAATCCAACCATAGCCCAAACAAAAAAGAAGTACTGATTGCAGGCTGGAATCCCTTCAATGAATAAGAAGCCAAAATGAAAAGACAGATAAACCGAAAAAGCCTTGGAAAGCGTATTTTTTGATCTTTTAAATCCAAGGAATGATGCTCTTAAAAGCAGAAATACTATCACCAAAAAACCAACCAAACCTACCTGAAGCAGGTATTTTAAAAACCCAACTTCGACCTGAATTCTCCCTTCCGCGAAATCAAAGAATTCAGAAGAATAGGAACCTAAAATTCCTTTACCAAACCAAAGGGAATTATTATTGATAAGATCAATTAATACCTCCTGATATAGAAATGTCCTGGTATCTGATGACATATCCTCCGAAAGATTTTCGCCAAACCATTCGAGTTGAAAAATACTGGTATTATAGATGCTATAGAAGAAGGCAACAACCGGAATAATATAAAATGAATACAATAATCCTTTTCTAAAGAACCTGATATATGTTACTGGAAACTGAAATAAAAGTATTGTCCAGCTGATCACGATTCTAATAAGATTTGCTCTCCAACCCAGTCCAAAAATAAATGACGCGGCCGAAAGGCAAAGTATCATGAATTTATTCTTTTTGTCAAAATACCGGTACATCAAGATCAAAACAAATACACTGACCAGAACCCTGGGTAAAACCTGTTCATAAAGAAAGGATAAAAGCAGCAATATGGTTCCTATCAGTTTAAGATGTTTCATCAAGAACCTGATAATGGAGAAAAATCCATTTACAGAGGCTCCAATAAAAAAGTAAATAAGAGAAAGAATGGATAAGCCGCCATAAATATTTACAAATAATAATTTAAAAGAATAATAATCATGGGAAGCAGCTAAACCTCTTCCATAGGCTATTAAAAACAAAATAAATAAAACGATATAAAACCTCAGGCCGACATTATCTGTATTATTTATGATACTGCTTTTAAAAGCTAATGGAATGGTTAAAAAAATACTTCCATAAAGAAGAATAAAAAAATTATCAGGAGAAAATCCAAAGATTACAAAACCTAACAATTCATATAGGGCAAGAAGAATAAAAGATATTACAGAAATTTTAGTAATCCTCACTTTTTAAATTTTAACCCACTCTTCCGGATAAAACTGAGGCACCACCAGTTCATTCCGTTTCTTAGAGATGAATATTTTAGATGGACAATAAACTTTTTTTCCTTGATTTTCATTCAACCATCCTGCCCACCAACTAAATGTACTATTAGCAATAATATTTGTATTACACTGACTCATCAAGAATATATCCCAATAGGCATCCATTCCAATGTTATGGTCAACAAATTCCATATCTGCAGCTATATTCCCAAATCTTTGCCTGCTCCATTTAATATCATCTGAGAAAATAAAAAATGATGCATCAGGATGTTCTTCCATGACTTTTTGAAAGGCATGCTCGTAATAATTAAAAGTATTAACATCAAGAAAGGAGCCTGTTTTCAGGTAATCACCCCTTCTTATATGAACACTAACCGAATCAGTGTCTTTAATTCTTTTTAATAGATTCTCATTCGCAGAACTTGCAGGATTCTTAGGATAAAATATTTTTCTTAATTCATCAGCATACATTTTAAAATATCGCTGATCGGCCCAATATCCCTGAATGAGGTAGTTGTTAGTTTCTTTTAAGTCAAAAAGTTGATGATTGAAATGATTATCATCTTTAATAAACCTGAGATTGCCAATTTTTGAATAGATGTTCAGTGCTGAGTTAATTGTTTTTTTGACATACTTATCCGCTATAGAATACCTGATACTACCTGGCACCCAATATGGCAACCTCACATTATAAACCATTTCAATTTGGGTTCTTGGCTCGGAACCTGTCAATAGAATCTTACTGATATCCGCAACAATGTTGGAATTCTGATAATGTCGTTGCAGAGAGTAAAATGTTGCATATTGGAACATTTGGTTACCCAGGCCACCCTCAAACCTGTATAGAATCATTTATTAATATTTTTGAAACAAACCTGGCTGGATTGCCCGCCCAGATCTCGTTTGAAGGAATAGATTTAGCCACTACTGATCCGGCACCAATCACTGAATTTTCACCAATGACAACACCTTTTAAGATCAGGGAATGAGCGCCTATAAAAACATTATCTTCTATGATTACCTCCTTTTTATTTATCCTTCCTTTATTCAATCTGCGGTTAATTGGATCTATCTGATGGTAATCACTATCGTAAATACATGTACCCCCACCGATTAGTACATTATTTCCAATTACAATCCTTTTTTGGCAATTGATTGCAGTAAAACTCATTCCGACATTTGCTCCAATAATTAATTCAGCTTGATGATCCAAAGCAAAAACACAACGCTGGGGACGACCTATCGGATTTGAGAACAAGGTATTATTCATTGAAAACCCAGGCCCAATAATTAACCTGGCAGATCGGGAAAGCTGTAAAAAAGGAACTCCGCTGGTCTTAAAATCTGAAAATTCTACATTATTGAAATAGAATTTAAAAAAAGAAATAATCCAGCTTAGCTTGTTAAAGATATTATACCATATTTTTTTTATGGCTTTGTACAACAATATAAACAGTCGCCTCATTCTTTAACCAGTATTTGATTGTAAGTATTAATCCAATCCAGAACAATTGAATTTTCATCATGTCTCTTATTAGCCAGGTTAAAAGAATTGCTACTGATAGCTTGAAACAAAACGGGGTCCTGTTTAAGTCTATTAATCTGGTTACATAAATCTTCAGATGTCCCATTACTCAGCAACCCTGTTATTTCATGAGAGATTAGAGAATTTACCCCTCCAACCTCTTTTGCAATTACCGGCAAACCTATCAACTGAGATTCACAAATGCTGTTAGGGCTGTTATCGATCCAGGAAGGATGAAGTAAACAAAAGCTTTGCAGCATTTCCTTCACCAGAGAAACTTCATCCAGCAAGCCAAGAAAAACTAAATCCTTTTTTACATCAATATGTAATAATTGATTTTTAGAAATATAAGACATTATCAATGATGGGTCAGCATTTCCTGCAATGCATAATTGCATTTTTAAACCTTTCCCTAATAACCGATTTAAGGCATCGATAGATTCATATATCCCTTTAATCTCATTGGTTCCACCTACAAATAGAATTCTGCTGGAAGAATGCATGTCAACTGCAATATACTTACCTGCATGATCGTAAAAAGAAGAACGAAGCAATTCCCATATTTTAAAATACTTTATCTCGCTGTTCAAACTTTTCACAGAGTTGTAATCCCAATTAGTCCTTCCCGAAAAAAACTTATGTTTTTGAATTCCTTTTTTTTCATACATACTACCAACTTTCCAGGTAAGGTATCTAACTTCTAATGATGCTTTAAGCACCTCTACGTATTTAAACAAAAGCCCCTGAATACTAATCACAACTGGCAAAGATGAATTAGCAGCAGCATGTTCATACTGATGTTCAGTTCCGTGTATATGGATTAAATCAAATTTGCATTCATTCTTTCTGATCCATTTCTTCATAATTAATATTCGCTCCATATAAAAAGACATCAAATCCCTTTTCAAGGAAGGAATTTTTACAAAATGAACTTTATAATTATCTATCGCAACGGAATATGACTGGTCGATACCCTTAACAGGACTAAGTATTTCAATATTCAGATTTGGAATGCAGGATAATTTCTTTGCAAGAGAAATGATCCATGGAGCAGGATGTGCACCTTTTTTTTCTGGATAAGGAGCGATCCATAAAACATTTAAAGGTTTACAAATTGCGCTTTCCATTCCTTAATTGTTTCTTCAGGCAAATTAATTGCAGTTACATATTCATGGTCAATAAAATCATGCACACGCTCCAATTCACTTCTAGGAATAACATTCAGATTTGTGTCCTTTCCAATTTCAACAGCACGATTATCTACAGCGATAATAATAGTTCGTTTATTCAATTGTAATGCCCTGATACCGGCATGGAGCCTAGTTCCTACATAGTCAATTTCGGGTTGAGAAAGGGTATCATTAAAATGTTCTATAGTTGGAGGAATCAATTCAATGTTATTGAATTTCAAGTTTAAAGAATTTAAGTACTCTACATCTTCCAATCCTTGAATCCAAACCATTACCCTGGCGTATTTATTTGCAAGAATTTCCAACATCCTCCTGTCTTTTTCAACATCCTGTTTGTAGCAGGTTAGTGTGGTCACAACATTTGTTGATTTAAATACAGGTATATTTTTGCAGTGAGATTTTGATAAGCCCCACATAGTAGGGCAACCGGTATTTACAACATTCTTTAATCCTATACCTTTTAATTTATTCATGGTATATCCATCTCTTACGGAATGAGTATAGGTAGAAGAAAGAATGCTGTTCAATAGGTTTATTGTATAGTTGTTTGGGGAAGACTGATATTGCCACCATCCGGTGCCCATCAATACCATATTTAATTTATTTCTTCTTTTAAGACCGGGGTGTACTTTCCATTGGTGCCTTACGTCAAGATTAGATGCGAGCAAATTAGTACCTCCAACAAAAACAACATCCTGTTGCTCCAGTTTAGTCCTGGTATCAAAATCAGTATACAGTTGTGAGGGAAATTTTACCTTTTGATAAGTTGGAAATATCTGTTTAATTTCTGTAGATACTGCCTCTGAAATTATTAAGTCTCCGAGATTTGCCGTTCCAATTGAAGGATCAAGAATACCTATTGATTTATAGAGACGTTGGCTAGATTTTATAACAGGCCTTAATCTGTCCCTAAGTTTGCCTTGGAAATAGGTTTTATAGTAAATCAAATTCATTAAAAATTATTTTTGCGATATACAATTTGGGCCACCTGGTAATATTTAATTGGTAATAATAATCCAAGCCAGATGGTAGAAAAGACAACCATCTGTTCAAGTCCTAAATCAAACCTTTTAATAAAAAAGATCATTACTGGTAAATACAATACAGAACTAATAACACTGGTTATAGTTTGAATTTTTAAATTACCACTACCGTTAATGAACAAGGTGTAAAATGAACCAAACAAAGAGATCAAAGTAAACAGCGAGTAGGCTATTATTAATGACATTTCAATTGTTACCGACTCTCCTATCCAGTAATGAAAAAATACTGGGCTAATGAGGATCATCAATAAAAGGACCGCCAGCATCAACAAAAGAATTGCCCTAACTTTTCGGAACACCATTTTCAACTGCTCAGTTTCTTTGGCATGGACTTTCTCAGCAACTATATTCCAGAATGGATTTATAATAATACTGAATACGATCATAGGTAAACTAAAATACCTTACTACAATATTGTATTCGGTCACCATAGCATTTCCATAAAAATGGGAAATAATGAAACTGTTTGACATAAATACCATGGTTGCTGAAACCTGTATAAAAAAGTATTTCAGGGATAGACCGGAAATCTCCTTAAACTTAATAACCTGCCCATTTTTCTCCAGCCTTTGAAAATATTGAGGATTTTTTTTAAATGTATTCCAGGTAATTACTGCTGTAACAAGGGTTTGAGGAACTGAAAAACTGAATGCAAGCCAGATAATACTTGATGATTTTCCCATCCAATACCCAATGATCAATAATAACAGGGATAAAACTGAAGCAAGTGTTGTTGAAAAGGATTCAACATAGGAATTGTGCAAAGAATAATGAAGCGCAAAAATTGGCTTCATATACAGGTTAACACAAAAACAAATTAATGGAAGTAAGAATACCCATATAAGCTCAGTTCTTGTCAAAGACCCTGGTATATCAATTACGGAAGGCCAGTTGACCATGAAAATAAGAATAACTCCTAAAATTAATACTGCACCTGTTAGCAGTAAGAGAAATCGGTAAGACATTCTTAGAAGTCCACCGATCTCTTCGCTGGCATTTAATGATATTTTCTCGGAAATCTTATTTCTTAGTCCATTGGTCAATCCTAAGTCAAACAGACCAAGCCATAAAACCAGTGTACTGATGGTTAGCCATAGGCCATAATAATCTGGCTTAACAAAATTCAGGGAAACCTTCACCAGCAAAAATTGGAGGATAATTCCAAAAGCCCTGATTCCAAATCCATAAAAGATGTTTCGAACCAGTGAGGGATTGACCTTACCTAAACTATGAAACAAGGTTTTAATCATTAATAATCCCTCATATTAACCGCGCCAATTAATTCCTTGTTAACAGCTTTATTAATAGCCTCTACATCTTCTCTCACCATTTCACTGCACAATTGATCTAATTGAGTCGTTGCTACCCAGCCCAATTTTTCTTTTGCCTTGGTTGCATCACCAATTAGCAATTCAACTTCCGTTGGTCTGAAATAAGCAGGATCAACAGAAACTACGGTTGAACCAATTTCAACAATATATTCAGGATTGTTACAGGCAACTACGATACCTTTTTCATCAATACCTTCTCCCGTAAACGACACCACTATTCCTAATTCTGCAAATGCCATTCTAACAAAATCTCTTACTGGTGTAGTAACTCCCGTTGCGATCACAAAATCTTCAGGCTGATCCTGCTGAAGTATTCTCCACATAGCTTCAACATAATCTCTTGCATGACCCCAATCGCGGCGTGCATCCAGGTTTCCAAGGTATAAGCAATTCTGCTGACCCAATCCGATTGCTGCAACAGCTCGAGTGATCTTACGTGTAACAAAAGTCTCACCTCTTAATGGACTTTCGTGGTTGAACAGAATTCCATTGCAGGCAAACATGCCGTAAGCTTCCCTGTAGTTAACTGTGATCCAGTATGCATAAAGCTTTGCAACCGCATAGGGAGATCTTGGATAGAACGGTGTAGTTTCCCTCTGAGGAACTTCCTGTACCAATCCGTATAATTCTGAAGTGGACGCCTGGTAGATCCTAGTTTTCTTTTCAAGTCCCAACAATCTAACCGCTTCCAGTATTCTTAAAGTGCCTATACCATCTGCATTGGCTGTGTATTCGGGTGTATCAAAACTCACTTTTACATGACTCATAGCAGCCAGGTTATATATCTCATCCGGCTGGATTTCCTGGATAAGCCTGATGATATTGGTCGAATCTGTCATATCACCATAATGAAGTCTAAAACGTTTGCTGCCTTCATCATGCGGATCTGCGTACAGGTGATCGATCCTGTCGGTATTGATCAGGGAGGATCTTCTTTTCATCCCATGAACTTCATACCCTTTCGACAATAATAATTCCGCGAGGTAGGCGCCATCCTGTCCAGTAATGCCTGTGATCAATGCTTTCTTCATATTAAGGTTTGATTGGTTGCTTGTTTTGATTAATAATTTCGCTGTAAATCTCTTTCACTTTCTGGCTCTCTCCTTTCTTGCAGATGAGCATTCCTTCATCTGTCTGGATCACCATAATATCATCCACTCCGATCAATGCTATGGGCTTATCTCCTTCATTGATCACGAAGTTGCTCTTGCAATCATTAGTAAAAATATTTTCAGGTTGATGTTGTCTTTTTTCAAGGTATTCACTTAAGGCATCGAAGGATCCCACATCAGTCCAATTTATGTTTGAAGGAACAACTTTGATATTATCTGCCTTCTCCATGACAGCATTATCCACACTTATTGATGGGATCATTTTATACAACTCCAGCAATTCCTTTTCCTCTCCAGTAAAAAAAGCTACTTTTTGACAGGCTTTATATACTTCCGGCTGATACTTTTCAAGTGCAGCCAGGTAAGTAGCTACAGTAAAACAAAACATCCCGCTATTCCATAAATAACCACCATGTTCCAGATAGGAAGCTGCAGTTGAGGCGTTCGGTTTTTCATGAAATGCAAGAACGGTATTTCCTATATGCTGAATGTATCCGTAACCGGTTTCAGGATATTCCGGAGTAATTCCAAAAGTCACCAAAAAGCCTTTCCGGGCTAATAAAATTGCCTGTTGAACACATTCATCATAAACCAATTCCTTCTCAATAATATGATCAGCAGGGGTTACAAATAGAACATCTTCAGGATCCAATTGAAATGCAGCAAGTGCAATTGCAGGTGCAGTATTCCTTGCCATTTTCTCAAGAATATATTGTGGATGACCTTCATTTAATGGAGCCTGGGACTTTGCCATGGGCAGTTGCTCTTCATTAAGCACCACCACAGATCTGTTGACCAGATCTTGATTCCTTAAAATACATTCCTGGTAAAGTGAATTACCATTCAATAAAGGAATAAATTGTTTGGGCCTGGTTCGTGTACTTAGCGGCCAAAGCCTGGTTCCGGAACCACCAGAAAGAATAAGGTTAATAATCATTAGAAAATAGCCTGCTTAGGGGTTAACTGCTGCAGGCACCAGTTTTAAATTTGAGGTTAGATTCTTTGCAAACTTCTGCATAGGCAATTCAACAAACCTGAAGGTCAATGAAGATATCAGATAGGTGATGACCAAAACAGATATGAACAAGATTAAAAATATCACCGGACTTCCGGAAGAATGGAATGACTTAAACATTCCTGCTTCCAAAAAATACAATACAGCAAAATGGACGAGATATATACTATAACTGTATTTTCCAATATTTACCATCGCATTATTAACAATAAACTTATTGGGATTGACACTTAAATAAGTTGTCAGTAAGAATACGATGATCATAATAAGAAAATCATCATTCAACCATTCGAATTCTGATTTAAGCTTTAATAACAGGTATATTCCAACCAGAAAAACTCCAGAAATCCACAAGGTATTCCAGGGAATAATGGATTTTGATTGGTATTTGGTCTTAAAAAAATAAAAGAGAATCCCAAATGCAAAACATGTCAGTTGATTGGGTAAAAACCAATACAGGTAATGGTTCCATTCATTTGCAGGATATCCGAAGGGATTGTCATTTAAGACGGCTAAAAATAAGATTCGAACCAGAAGGCAAATGATCACAAAATATATAGCCCTTTTATAACTGGTAACATAAAAGACCAGTAAAGGGACTAACAAGTAAAAGCTCATCTCCACTCCTATCGACCAGCCTCCTGGCACAACATTGTTGATGTACATTGGAGAAAGGCTATGCAAAAAAGTAGCATTTAACGCAATCCCTTCAGCTGAGTTTGTTTGTCCGATCCAGGCATTATACAATGCATAATAAATAATCCCAAGGTAATACATAGGAGCAATTCTGAAGACTCGCTTAATATAAAAACTCCTGATTGGGTTTGGATCTGACTTAACCTGGTGATGATAGGATAAGAATATGGTGTATGCACTAATAAAGAAGAACAATTGAACCCCTTTGGCACCTAATGCAGTGATGGTTGCGATAGGGCCAGAAGAAAAAACGAATGCTCCTGTATGAACCATCAGAACTCCCAGTACTGCCAGTCCACGTAATGCATCAATATAATTTAAACGCTTATCCATTATAAGGAAAGAAAGGAACTGATTCTCTGGAATAATGATTTCTTCTTTTTCTTTCCTACTGATTCATCATAATATCCAGCTCCATAACCATATTCATTTCCATAACCATAGCCATATCCATAACTTCTGCCGTAAATATTCATTCCTCGTTGTTTTACTCCATTGAAAACAACGCTCATATTTTTATATTTATTCGCCTCGTATAGATTTCGAAGCAGTTGTAAATATGATTTAGGAGTATGATTATGGCGAACTACAAATATTGAGGCATCAGCGTAAGGAGATAAAATTTGTGCATCACTTACCAAGCCAATAGGAGGAGTATCAATAACTACAACATCAAATTGAGCTTTAAGGTCATCGATCATTTTTTCAAATGCAGGAAGTAACAATAGCTCAGTTGGATTTGGTGGAATGGGTCCTGAAGAAATCAGAAAAAGATTTTTAAATGATGTTGGTTGTACGATCTGATCTAAAGTAGTTGCGCCAACAAGATAGTTAGAAATACCTTTTTCCTTTTTGATACCAAAAATTGAACTTACTTTCGGCTTGCGAAGGTCAAGCTCTAATAAAACAACTCTTTTCCCGGTAAGGGTTAAACTTACACCCAGATTAGTGGAGATAAATGATTTTCCTTCTCCCGGTATGGAAGATGTTATTAATAAAACATTGTTTCCTTTTTCATTTATTCCAAAGTAAGACAGGTTACTCCTTATTGCCCTGATCTGTTCTGCCACAGCAGTCCGTTTTCCTTCAGCAATTACAAAATCATCTGCAGTTGAACTGTGAGATACTTCGCCAATAATAGGTACTTTGGCAATATTCTCAATGTCCTTACTGAACATTATTCTATTGTTGAACTTTTCTTTAACAGCGACATATAAAATCGCTAATACCATTCCAATAGCGAATGCTATACCATATACCATTGGAATAACAGGCTTAATTGGCTCCCGGGTAGATTTTGCTCCTTCAATTACCCTGCTATCAGCTACCGCAGAAGCATAAGACAATGCCGCTTCTTCTCTTTTTTCCAATAAAAAAGTGTAAATATTATTTTTAATTGCCTGTTGACGACTAATTTCCAATAATGCCTTTTCTTTTTCAGGAATTGTTCTCAACAAGGCATTGGTTTGTGATAAACCTCCAGACATCTTACTCTTGGAAACCTGCAAGTTTCTTTTGATACTTTCAATGTTTTCCAAAATATTTGGTCGTAATTGAGCCATTTGCTCCCTTAATATTACCAACTGATCATTTTGTTGACCAGTAACAGCTTCTAATCTTTTATATTCAAGTTCAGCGGCATATAGTTTATCTAGCAAGCCACCGAGTGTTGGATCATTAATTCCAATTATAGAAGGAACCGTTCCTGGATTTTTACCCTTCCCCTGCACATAATTTTCAACATCTTTTAAAACTCCTAATTGAATATCAACCTCGGTAAGTTTATTATCTGTTTCTTTCATTGATTCCAGGAAAATTGAACCTTGAGCTGATATATCAACAATTCCTTTGGAAGTTTTATAATCCTTGATATTCTTTTCGACTGAATCAAGCTGCTGGGTAACCAGGCCTAATCGTTCATCTACAAAACTTAAGGTATTCTGGGCTACCTGATTTTTATCCTCTAAAGATGCGTTTTGATAAACTTTAAAAAGATGATTTACAAAATCCTTTCCCTTTGCTGGAACAGTTGCCAAAAGAGAAACGTTTATCATAGAAGATTGCTTGGAAGTAGGCGTTATGGCCAATCCACTTTGAATGATCAAGGATAAGTCAGCAACATTATGAAATTGTAAAATAAATGCTTCTTCGTCTGAGGGTTTATAAATTGGATTAAGTTCGACTTTAAATTTCTGACCATTTACAACAATTACACCTCCAGAAGGAATTGTTGTTTTGTCGATGGTAATATTTTTCTTTTGTAGATCAAAAGAAAATGGAATGTTTCCAACTGATTTTATACTATCTGAATTATATGCAGTTACAATAAGAGGAGCATGTTTTCCATATAATTCAAGGTCTTTTACTTTACCTCTTTTCCATTGACTGGTATACATCTTAAGATCCTTCACTGTGGATTCAAGTAAAGGCCAACTTTTTAAAATATCAGTCTCATTTTCTACTATCTTTTTTTCACCAAATAAATTTAAAGCATCAAGTACTTCAGATTCATTCATTCCTTTTTTCTCATCTTTTACTAAGAGTTTAGCATTTACCTGGTAAACCGGAATTGAATATCGTAAATACACCCATGCACCAAACAATGAAACGATTGCCAGGATGACAAACAAGGGCCAATAAGGGATATATTGCTTGAAGAAATCAAATTTTATTTCTTCTTCCTGAAAATTATTTTGATCCATAAAATTCTAATAAATCAGTTAATAATACGATCAACCAAAACCACTGTTAATGAAAGGGCAGCCATAATGGAAGGCAAGAGAAGTTGAGCCCTTGTTCCTGTATAGGAGCGGGCTTTATTCGGTTCTATATACACCACATCATTTGATTGTAAATAAAAATATGGCGAGGAAAAAATTGAGTTGTCCTGGAGATTAATATGGCGAACTTCCTGTCGCCCATTCTTTTCTCTCATCAATAATACATTCTCTCTTTTGCCAAAAGGTGTAAGATCGCCAGCAAATCCAAGAGCCTCCAGGATTGTTACTTTATCATTAGGAATCGTGATGGTTCCAGGGCGGTTAACTTCTCCAAGCACTGTTACACGAAAATTCATAAACCTGATATTCACAATTGGCTCCTTCAAATATGGAAGAAGCTTTTCCTGGATTTCAGCAGTTAACTGGTATTTAGTTTTGCCTTCCGCCCTTATCTTACCAAGTTTGGGCATCACTATATTTCCCTCATTATCTACCATTGATCCTGGCATTACACCTGGTGCCCCTCCCACGCCAGTAGGGTTAACTGTCGATAATGAATTCTGACTATTAAATATTACTGAACTCGCAGGATCCAAACTGTTCACCGCAATGTTCAATAAATCACCCTTTTGAATTAACGGCTCAAAATTTGTTGTTACTAATTTGAACGAAGTGTCCGTTGGTTGGTTAAAGTATACCAGGCGCTTATTTGATTCACATGAAGTTGCTACCAATGAAAATAAAAATACTACTAGTAGAATTTCAAATGACTGTTTTTTCCTCAGAAACATAAGTAGTTGTTTGGGTATAGATAAAAGCTTCGCTTCCCTCAGTCACATCGTACTGAAAGCAATTAATTTTTTAGGCAATAGAATCGCTGTACCAGTAGCTGGAGTGCGGATTCTAAGAAAATATACTAATCACATGCTCTTTCGAGCAATTCAATGCTTAATCAGGGAATGGCCAAATAACCTTGTAGATCGGTAACTTTCAGGATAATGGAAAAATTGAAAGCTCCTTGTAAAACACACTCGGTGTTGCTTTTTAAATATAGCAGCAGGAAGAATTCAGGTATTCAAGAATATTAAGACGTAGTAATTTTACGATGGTAAAAGTATAAAGTTATTTTAAAACTTGCAAGCAAATCCAAGCATTATAATGTATATAGTTTTCCTTAATGCGATAAATGACTGAAATCAATTATCATTTAGGAAAAAGATTTCCGAAATAAAATTTTTTTGCTTCTTAGAAGGGCAAAACTTGATATTAATAAAAAATTTAAATATTTATTATTCCCCAAAATGTTTTAAATTTTAGAGCTGCCCCATCAATGATTGTTTGCATTATGTAATCCTATTTCATTCTTATCAAACCTGATTAAGAATAAACAACTCTTTATTAAAACCTTTGAATGAAATTTTTCTAAGAAATATTGATAAAACACAAAAGGAGGAACACCGTTCCTCCTCTGTCACCTAAAAGTCTGAACATAAACTTCTTTAGCAGGAAGTCTATAAAGATAGTAGGATATGCTTTAGAGATTTTCTAATATATTCGTTACCACATTATTCAGGTTAGCTTATAAAACTCCTCAATAGCCCAACCCAAAATTCGAGAACGTTCAGTGTTGCCACTTGATTCTTCCCATCCATGATTAGGATCCTTCCATAAAAAAAGAGAAGAACCATCTATTAAGGTCACTTTAAAGTGCTGGATAGAAACATTTTCTGTGATCGGCTTCACATGAATGGAGGTCCATCTTTTGCCCCATCGAAATATAGTTTCAAATGGACTGGTGAGGGCTGAATGGGGAAACAACATAATTCCAAGGTTTCCGGGTTAGATAAAAAAAGCAGGCCACCCTGTTTAAATTGTTGTTGGGGAATATTTGGGGAGATTCTTACCTATTGCTAATTTAAAGTCTGTTACGATCTTACATGATACAAACGAGGATAAAAAAACCCGTCACGCATCCTATTGTTGGCTATACTCAATTTAACCTTCCAAAACTGGTCAGGGGTGGAAGGGAATATTTTGAGACCTTAAATCAACTGATTGAAGACGCTAAACTGTCCATCCATTTCCATGTATACATATTCGATGAAGATGATACAGGAAGAAAAGTTGCTTCCCTTTTGAAAGATGCCGCTGCCCGTGGTGTAAAGGTCTATTTACTGATCGATGGCTATGCATCAAAGTCGCTTTCTAGCAACTTTATTGAAGACCTTCAGAAACACGGAATCTTTTTCAGGTGGTTCGAACCAATTCTTCGTACAAGTTCCTTTTATTTCGGAAGAAGAATGCACCATAAAGTTATAGTGGTCGATGGCCTTTACGGACTTGTTGGAGGCATCAATATCAGCGATAAATATAATGATGTTGGAGATGATCCTGCCTGGCTGGATTTTGCAGTTCTTATGAAAGGAGAAATAGCATTGGAACTGAAGAAATCCTGCATCAGGCTTTATACAAGATCCAAGGTTAAAGCTACCAGGCTAATCACCACCGATAATGAAAATGCTTCAATCTTAAATGAATGCCATATCAGGGTGAGGCGAAACGACTGGGTTCAACGAAAGACCCAGATCTCTTCAAGTTATTTCGAGATGCTGAGAAACGCTTCGAACCAGATCACGATCATGTCGAGCTATTTTATTCCGGGATACCTATTCAGAAAACAGATGGCAAAAGCCAGTAAAAGAGGTGTTGCTATTTCACTGATCCTTGCCGGCTCTTCTGATATCAAACTGGCTAAATATGCAGAACGATATATTTATAGATTTCTACTAAGAAACAAGATCCGGATCTTCGAATATCAGCCATCTGTATTGCATGCGAAGCTTGCTACCTATGACCGCAAATGGTCTACAATCGGATCTTTCAATGTAAATAACATCAGTGCATTTGCGAGCATTGAGTTGAATGTAGATATTCTTGATCCGGAATTTGCCACTTCAATGGAAAGCAGGCTGGAAAGAATTATGAAAGAAGATTGTAAAGAGATCACTGAAGAGATATACAGGACTGAATTCAATTTATTCAGTCGATTTCTGCAATGGTGCTCCTATAATATTTTTAAATTCCTGTTTTACCTGTTCACCTTCTATTTCAGGCAAAGAGAATAGATCAGTTTCCTTTGATCCTTCTCCACATTGCTTCCATAGATGTCCTGTTCCAGCGGGCAAATCTTCCCCTTTGAACCACGAGCTCATTATCTTCGGGATGATTCAGAAAGTAATAAAAGGCAAAAGGATTATGAGGGTTGTCCCAGCCTGCAACCTGTCCAAACCTGAGATCACTAAAGACAAGGGTATCACTCCATTTTTCTGCAATATAAAATCCCTGGGAAAATCTTTTTAATTGTTGAAGATGTGTTTCATGTTCTATAGAATCCAGCATCTGCTGGTTACGGGGTCGCCATGTCAGTTCCATATCATCCTTTGAATCAAAGACCGAACGGTATCCAATATAATATCCTGAATCCTGTTCCAGGGCAACAAACCAAAGTAAATTATTAAGGGGAGTTGGAGTTGTCAGGTCGCGGGTAAAAGAAATATTTTTATTAGCTGCGATCTTTTCAACATCATGATCAACTATGAGTTTATTCATGATAGAGATACCGAGGTATACAGTACATGTCAATAAAGAAACTATAACCCATTTTCTCCTCGAACGATGTTGAGATGGAAGCAGCAGCAATGCTACGAAAGCAGCTGCAGGAACAATAGAAAACAATGGATCTGCAACAAATAAGGTATGAAATGAAACCCTTGCATGATTGAAAGGCTCGAACCATCCTGTTCCATAGGCATTGAAGGAATCAATAAACAAATGGATCATGATCTCAATAAAAAAGAACAGACACCATCGGGGATAACTCAAATCTACTTTCCGTTCCATCTTATTGGCTGCCCATGCAAACAATGGTGTAAAAAGAAAGGCAAATAAGAAGGAATGGGTAAAACCCCTGTGAGCAAGTAAGTCACTAACAGGATCTAGGAAGAATGAAGCAATGAAATCCACATCCGGCAAACTATTCATTAATGCACCATACAGCATTGCTCTTTTACCAACATATTTTCCGGCAATAAGATCTCCTACGCAGGCGCCAATAACGATGTGGGTTAGTGAATCCATTTTGTAAAGATAAATAGTTAGGAGTTGGGAGTTAGGAGTTAGGAGTTAGGAGTTGGAAGTTAGGAGTTGGAGGAGCAGAACACCTATCAATCCACATACAGCAACAATAGTTTCCATCACCGACCAGCTTTTGATGGTATCCTTCATACTCAGGTTGAAATATTCCTTATACATCCAGAAACCGGGATCATTAACGTGAGAAAACATTAGACTTCCGGCTCCAATACTGAGCACCATAAGGTTTGGATCAGCACCTGTTTTGATCAGCAAAGGTGCTATAATCCCTGCTGTTGTTAAACCAGCTACTGTAGCGGATCCTACGCAAACCCGGATAATGGAAGCCATCAGCCATCCCAATAAAAGGGGATTCATTTTTAACCCGATCAACATATCTGCGATCTGGCCACTAACCCCACTATCTGCAAACACCTGTTTCAATGCTCCTGCCCCTGCAACAATTAATAATATTATTGAAATGTCTTTGACAGAATCAGCATAGATATTCATGACCTGCTTCATTCCTTTCTGTTGCATAATACCCAGCGTAAAAGATGCTACAAGTACTGAAATGATCATCACCACCGAAGGATCACCAAAGAATAACAGCCATTTATTTCCTGGAAAGATCAATAACAAAACTGTTGCAACTATCAATAAGATAACCGGCAATAATGAACTTAAAAAACTGTTTGCTTTACCGGGCAAGAATTCCCTTGAAATATCTTTTGGTTTAAAGATATCCAATGGTTCAGCAACTATGTTTTTTAATGTTGAACTGAATAAAGGACCGGCTATGATAATTGTAGGCACAGCCAATATCAATCCATAAATTAAAGTCAATCCCATATTCGCGTTGAATTGCGCAACCAGTGCGGCGGGCGATGGATGAGGAGGAAGAAATCCATGTGTTACAGAAAGTGCTGCAAGCATGGGCAATCCAACATATACAGCTGGAAGTTTATATTGATACACCACTGAAAATATCAAGGGAACCATCAATACAAATCCAACATTATAAAACAAAGGAATTCCAACTATAAATCCTGTTACCATCAGGGCCCAAGGAATATATTTCACTCCAAACAAGCCCATGAGTGTTTCTGTGATCCTTTGTGCAGCGCCACTTTCCGCCACTAACTTTCCAAGCATGGCCCCAAGAATGATGATGATCGTCAGACCACCCAATGTATCTCCTATACCTTTTTGAACTGAAGTCAACAGTTTTTCGATAGGAATTCCTAACAATAAACCTCCGGCAAATGCTGTAATAAGAAATGCCAGAAATGCGTGGAATCTTCCCACAGCGATCAAGAGTACGAGGAGGAGGATGCAGAGCAGGATGGTAAGGATGAGCATCTTCTAGGAGTTAGGAGTTGGGAGTTGGGAGTTAGGAGTTGGGAGTTCGATCTTCATTCCAGACTGTGCGCTTTTAAATGCCGCCTCAATGATCCGGATGGTATTTAATCCATCTTCTGGTTTTTCCAGTAATGGAGCGCCTTCTCTAATGGTTCTGTAAAGATTTTCATAATACATCCCGTAGTCACCGGCTTTTGTTGGAATATATTTCCTGGTCAATTCACCATTTTGCAGGGTATGTAGCAATCCATTGAATTGCTCATCTTCCTTACCCCAGTCTTCACCAACGGGTTTTTGTCCGGCCCGAAGCGCTGCCTCCTGCGGATCTTCTCCATATTTTATAAATGAACCATTGGAACCATGGATCATATACCTGGGACCCATTTCTCTGACTAGCATTCCGGCATGAAGGGTCACTTTTAAATGCCCGTAATCCAGCCAAAGTTCAAAGAAATCATCCACTTTGGCATGAGGTCTTTGTTTCCTGATATCTGCTGTGATACCCTTTGGCCATCCAAACAGATGCAGTGCCTGGTCGATCAGGTGTGGACCAAGGTCGTAAAGTATTCCGCTTCCGGGCAATTCATGTTCGCGCCAGGCCTGGGGCCTTGCTTCAGCACGATAGCGATCGTAATGTGCAACATATTCGTGCACTTCACCTAAGAGTCCCTGGCTGATCAGATCTTTAATGGTCAGAAAATCGCTAACATATCTGCGATTATGGTATACGCTTAAAAATGTTTTAGATGATGATGCCAGTTTTACCAACTCCTCTCCTTCTTCAATAGTATTGGTAAATGGCTTTTCCAGGACCACATGCTTTCCGGCATTAAGAGCAGCAGATGCATAAGGAAAATGAGTGGAATTGGGTGTAGTGATCACAACCAGTTCAATAGAAGGATCCCCAAGCATTTCCTCGAATGAACGGTACAAGGTAGTTCCAGGATATGCTTCTTGCGACTCTTCGCGATTCCTTTCAACAAAGGCGGTCAATTTATATTGCGGTAAACTTTCAATAAAGGGTGCATGAAATACTTTGGCTGAAATCCCAAAGCCCACGATGGCGGTGGAGATAGGTTGGTTGGTTGGCATGGATTAAAGATAAGGAAAGTGAAGACATGGAGACATGAAGACACGAAGACTTGAACGTCTCCATGTCTTCATGTCTCCATGTCTTCATGTCTTCACGTACTCACATCACCATCAACGCACAACCCCTCACATCACTGTTATCCATCCTGCCTAAAACTTCGAAACGGCCGTCGGGATGAATGCGGCCAACATCTTCGGTGGCGATGAATGCACAGGAATATATGTTTGCCAGGTCTATTACATTAATCAATCCTGAACCGGGGCGGTCTAGGATCCTGAATGGATCATCTTCATCACGCAGCATTATCTTCATCCAGAGAGGAGTTTCAAATAAACCCTTTTCTTTTGCATAGGCCTGTGATAATAATTCGGTCATGCCATACTCTGAATGTATCTCATCAACCTTAAATGCATCTTTCAAAATATCATGAAGTTCAGGCCTGATAAGCTCTTTACGCCTTCCCTTCATGCCACCCGTTTCCATGATCACAGTGTTCGACAAATCCATTGGATAAGCTTCTGCAAAATCAAGCAGTGCGAAACTGACCCCGATCAGCAATACTTTCTTTCCAAATTCTCTTGCTATCTGTAGCGTTTGAGCAAGCTGCTCATGTTCATATAAATAAAAACCGCTTTCTTTATGTTCACTCAGGCGGATCAGCTCATCCACCATCACTATAAGCGAAGAATGCTGTCGCTCAAGATAGGATGGCAGGAGTCCTATGATCACCCAATCCTTTGGCGAACCGTAAAACAGTTTAAACCCATGGAGAAAACTGTTGCGGTAAACCGACATATCTTTCAGGTAATGCCTGCTGTTGATGGTTTGCGTGGTACCACTGCTTTCAAACCATTCTACAGGTTCAAAATCCGTGGTTTTGATTGTATGTGATTTGAAGAAATGAATAGGCATGAATGGTATCTCGGAAATTGCCGAAACAGTTGAGGGATCCAGCTTCAGAGCCTGCAGGAATTGCTTATAGACTGGGTTATGTTCAGCCTGGAAACGGAAAAGATCCAATGCAAGAGACGAAAACCCTTCGGCATCCACCTGAAAAACTTTATCTTCGAATTCACAACTCATACAACTATTAAATGAAGTTGGCCGTTACATTTGTACCTCAACCAAAGTTTATGGCAACAAGAGCATTGACCATTCTTTCCTTGTTTTTTATACTCTCGTGCAGCAAAGATAAGCTTGAAACCAAGCCATCCATAAATGTAAAGTCTGTTAGCTCAAACATTGTAATCCCCGGCAGTGTGATGCGACTTATCATCGAATTCAATGATAAGGAAGGTGATCTTGGCCAGGGTGAAGTTTCTTATATCCGCGAGCGTACCAATATAAGACCCATCCCTGGAGGGTTTGATAAGGCTGATACCGTACGTTACCCGATCCCTGAATTTCCTGACCGCTCAACCGGTGAGATCGAAGTAAATATCCCGTATGATTTCCTGGATGAATCTCCTAACGATAGCGATACCATGTTCTTCAAAATTTCTGTTGTTGATCGTGGAGGAAATAAGAGTGATACCATCCAGACCGGTCAAATCATAGCTCGCCATAACTAATGTTTATCTTAAGAAAGATCGCAGACCATGTAGTCTTTTCTTCAATCTATATTGCCTGTTGCGCTGTCATCATGGTGCACCAGGCAAATTTTTTATTGGAGCTGAAATACGATCATCTCCACTATTACCTGTTCGTTTTCTTTTCCACCATCTGTTCGTATAATTTCCACTGGTTGCTGACCACGGAAAGTCATAAAGATTCAGTGCGGCTTGAATGGACCAACCGTAACCGTCACTGGCATGTGATATATTTTATCATTGGACTAGTGGGAGCCCTTGTATACGGATTTCATTTTCTACCCTACTGGATCTGGCTAGGATTGGGTGGTGTACTGACATTCCTCTATTCCGCTCCGAAAATTCCATTTGCAGTTTTCCAGTCATTAAGGAGGATCGCTTACGGCAAAACAATTTTTCTTGCAGGGGTATGGACCTATGTAACTACAGCGCTTCCTATTATTTTAGGATGGAAATATCAACCTGAAAAATGGCTGTTCATTGGATCCAGATTTCTGCTCATCTATGCCATCTGTATCATGTTCGATCTTCGCGACCGGGATTCAGACAAGAAAGAAGGATTGAAAAGTTTAATAACTGTTCTTTCCATAAGAAATATCAATTTTCTGTTTCTCAGTTGTCTTGCAGTTTATACGATCCTGCTTCAATTCATGCCCTATTCAACCTTGATCAAAGTTTTGTTGTTCATACCGGCTGGTATCGTGCTTGCACTCTATGAACATTCAAAAAGATCTTATTCGGATTACCTGTATTATGTGGTATTGGATGGACTGATGATGCTCTCATCCCTGTTCACCCTGTTCCTTTCATTTTAATTATTTTTGGCACTTTAAAATAGAATCTATGGCAAAACAGGCAAAGGCAAAAGCGGCGGCACCTGCACCTGCTTCTAAAGAAAAGAAGTCGGCAAAACCAGTGGCAGCAAAGGTTTCAGGCGAAATTCTGAACGACCGTTCAATGCAGTTTCTTGAGCAGTATATTAATAACCCCTCTCCTGTAGGGTTTGAATATGGAGGACAAAAATTATGGCTGGATTATATCCGCCAGTATGTTGATACAACTTTCACTGATCCATATGGAACTGCTGTTGGTGTGATCAATCCTGATGCACCTTTTAAAGTAGTGATTGAAGCGCATGCAGATGAGATTAGCTGGTTTGTGAATTATGTAACTGCTGAAGGTTTGATGTACCTGAAACGTAATGGAGGAGTGGATCACCAGGTAGCACCAGGTTCCCGTGTAATCATTCACGGTAAGAAGGGACCGGTTAAGGCTGTATTCGGATGGCCTGCGATCCATACCAGGATCGGTAATGCAGAAGCAAAAGAACCTCAGCCAAAAGTTGATAACCTGTTCCTGGATTGCGGTGCAAGAAACAAGCAGGAACTGGAAGATCTTGGTGTACATGTTGGAGCTGTTGTAACATACCAGGATGGATTCGATCGCCTGGCGAATGGATACTTTATCGGGCGTGCATTCGACAACAGGATCGGTGGTTTCATGATCGCTGAAGTTGCAAGGATGATAAGTGAGAATAGAAATAAACTTCCATTTGGATTGTATGTAGTCAACGCAGTGCAGGAAGAAATAGGATTACGAGGCGCTGAAATGATCGCACGCCGTATCAAACCTAATGTTGCCATCATAACCGATGTAACCCATGATACCTATACGCCAATGATTAATAAAATGATAGAAGGCGATGTAATGTGTAGTAAAGGTCCTTCATTGGCTTATGGGCCTGCAGTTCACAACAAGTTGCTGAATTTTGTTCAGGATATTGCGGAAAGAAAAGAGATACCTGTTCAATTACGGGCAGTTTCAAGAAGTACAGGAACTGATACTGATTCTTTTGCTTATGCAAATGATGGTTGTCCTTCTGTATTGATATCCATCCCGCTGAGGTATATGCACACACCAGTTGAAATGCTTCATCAAAACGATATTGAACAGACAATCCGTTTAATGTATGAGACCTTATTGGAGCTTACACCTCAAACGAGTTTATCATATTTTGATTAATTGACCCCTATATTTGCCGCATGAATATCCGAAACAACTGGACCTTAGAGGAGATCCATGAAATATATAACCAGCCCCTGCTTGACCTGGTTTACAGAGCTGCAACCGTCCATCGTGAAAACAATGATATGGGCGAAGTACAGGTTTGTACACTTTTGTCGATCAAGACCGGAGGCTGCGTTGAAGACTGCGCTTATTGTCCGCAGGCAGCAAGGTATAATACTGATGTAAATGTCCAGGCATTAATGAAGAAAGACGATGTACTGGAATATGCACGTCGTGCTAAAGAAGCGGGATCAACCCGTTTCTGTATGGGAGCTGCCTGGAGAGAAGTTCGCGACAACCGAGATTTTGATCGTGTACTTGATATGGTGAAAGGTGTGAATGCAATGGGTATGGAAGTTTGTTGCACTCTTGGGATGTTGAATGAAGAACAGGCTCAAAAGCTTGCTGATGCAGGATTGTACGCCTACAACCATAATCTCGACACATCTAAAGAGCACTATAACGAGATCATTACCACCAGGACTTACGAAGACAGGCTGGAAACTCTTGATAATGTCAGAAAAGCCGGTGTAAGCGTATGTTGTGGAGGAATTATCGGCCTTGGAGAGAAGCATGAAGACCGCATCAAAATGCTGCATACTCTTGCTACCATGGCACAGCATCCTGAAAGTGTTCCAATTAATGCATTGGTTAGGGTGAAAGGAACTCCTTTGGAAAATAATCCTAAGGTTGATATTTGGGATATGGTAAGAATGATCGCAACAGCAAGGATCATCATGCCAAGAACCATGGTCAGGTTAAGTGCGGGAAGGGCTGAAATGAGCACTGCTGAACAGGCATTCTGTTTTATGGCAGGTGCCAATTCAATCTTCGCAGGCGAAAAACTGCTGACCACACCTAACCCGACTTTTGACGAAGATATGGCGATGTTCCAGATGCTTGGATTAACGCCAAGGGAATCATTTAAAGAAGAAAAACAGGCAATGCCTGTTTAAATAGGTTTATTCTGGAGGGAAAGGATCTCTTTACAATAGTAAATTCTTCCCTCCAGAACTTCAAAGATCGCTTCGATCATTTCTGCTCCGGAAGAATTCTTGGTAACATAGCCGTTTGCACCTGCCTGTACCAATGCATTGATGTATGGCATATCCGTGTGCACAGATATACCTATTATCTTCACATCTTTATTAAAAGTCCTGATCTCTCTTGTAGCTTCGATACCGTTCACAGGTTCCATATTAATGTCCATAAGAATAATATGGGGTGAATTATCCCTGCAATAATTGATCACTTCCTGGCCATTTTCGCATAGACCTTCAACCACAATACGTTTATCTCTTCGCAACAGCAAAGCCCATGCATCTCTAACCATTTTATGATCATCGGCAATTACCAATCGTACCATAATGAAATTGATTCATTTCAAATTGACATAATTCGCTCCACAAGTAAATAAGGAATTCTCGAAATTTATAAAAATAAGAGGTATAATACACTACACTAAGTAAATCCATTTATTTTTTTATGTTCATAAATTGCAGGTTCATCCCTATTTGATTGAAAGAAATATTCTTCTGGTAAACCGATCTGCCATATCGAAAATTGAACTTCCTGAATATTAATCCAATACCGAATGACATACCGCTCAATCCATTCTGGCTGTTATCGATCATGAGTTCTGATCTTCTTAGAAAATTATAACCAAGGCTTATTTCAACATATTTGGAAGGAAATACCTGGGCTGAAAGTACGGCATGCCTGATAGCTTTGGTAAAAAAATTATCCTTTGAGCTGCTACCGTTTTCATTATTGAATGATGTATCGTTATAAAGGATATCCATTCTATGCAAATGATGAATTGTCAGGCTAAACTGGATCGGCGCATGAACAAGTTTTTTGGTGATCCCTGCCTGGATATCAAAAGGGATATCAGCTTTTTCAGATCCTGAATAGGAAGACAATTGCGTTCCCATATTCTTCAATAAGATAGAGGCTTGCCATCCGGATGAATCAGCATAATGAATGCCTGCGTCCAGGGCTATACCATTTGATCTATAGATCCCATAATTCGACTGAATGAATTTCAGTGCCAGTCCATAATGTATCCTTTCACTGTATCTCCTGGAAGCAGAAATAAGAAAAACCATATCCCGGGGATGAAATTCTCCATACTCATTTCCTGCTGCATCTGTAGCTGACAGCGTTCCATAGGAAAGATATTGAACGCCCAAACCAAAAGTAGTCTGCAGTTTTTGATCATGCATTGCACCAAAAGCATTCAAATACTTTGTACCTGCAAAACTGCTGAAGGAAAGACTCAGTCCTGTGTTATGTTCCTCTCTTAACAAAGAAGGATTATTTAAAGCCATCCCCTGGTCTCCATTTGAGGAGGATATATGAAATCCGCCGAGAGCAGTGAGTTGCGGTGTTTGAGGCAGTTTAAGAAAATTGAAGACAGTTGAACCGCCAAGGGTTTGCGATATGGATGATACTGAACAAAAAAGGATGAACAGGACCAGTAAAGAAGTTTTATTTCTGACAATAATCATCTATGGCTAAGATAGGATGAATAGTGGATTTATTATTTTCGCAGCATGATAATAGATCTGCGCTCAGATACTTTCACCAAACCCACACCGGGAATGATGGAAGCAATGATGAAAGCCCCGGTTGGCGACGATGTTTTTGGAGAAGATCCCACAGTGAATAAGCTTGAGGCGATGACTGCTGAAATGTTCGGAATGGAAGCAGCACTGTATTGCCCCACGGGAACGATGTCGAACCAGGTAGCCATCAAAGCGCATACACAGCCGGGAGATGAAGTCATTTGTGATAAGAATGCGCATGTATATTATTATGAAGGAGGAGGAATTGCTTTCAATGCAGGATGCTCCATGAAATTAATTGACGGAGTAAGAGGAAAGATAACAGCTGAACAGGTTTTAGCAGGGATTAATCCCGACGATATACACAGGCCAGTGAGTTCACTGGTATGCCTGGAGAATACCACAAACCGGGGTGGTGGTGCATGCTATGATATAGAGGAAATCAGAAAGATCCGGAACGTTTGCGATGATCATGGATTAAAGCTGCACCTCGATGGAGCCCGGCTTTTTAATGCACTGGTGAAGACGGGTACCAGTCCTAAGGAATTTGGAAAGGCATTTCACAGTATCTCAGTTTGTTTGAATAAAGGATTGGGATGCCCGATGGGAAGTATGCTGATCGGCACAAAAGCATTCATCAAAAGAGCCAGGAGAATCCGGAAGGTTTTCGGAGGAGGAATGCGCCAGGCAGGTTATATGGCTGCCTGCGGAATTTATGCCCTCGAGAATCATATTGACAGGTTAAGACGGGATCATGATCATGCATTGACTGTTGCCAGGGCTTTAGAGGGAAAATCCTTTGTGGAAAAGATCAATCCAGTCGAAACAAATATCCTGATCTTCGATGTAGCAGCTCATACAAATGCAAAAGAGCTGGTAAAGCAATTTTCAGAAAAGCAAATAAAAGTGATGGACATCTCCCCGATGCAGATCAGGATGGTGTTTCATTTGGATGTTAGTGAGGAGATGGTTATGAGAATAGTTAGAGGAGTTGAGGAGTTGAGGAGTTGAGGAGTTGGGAGTTGGGAGTTGGGAGTTGGAAAATTCAAGCAAGCAATCAATCAAATATGTTACCTGCAGTACAACCACGCCAGACGAAAACCTGGCAAGAACTGGAAGCTCATGCTTCCGACATGAAAAAAGTTCACCTTAGAGAATTATTTAGGCATGATCCTGAAAGGTTCAGGAAGTTTTCGCTTTGCGAACAGGACCTGGTAGTGGATTATTCCAAGAATATCATTACAGAAACAACCATGAACATGCTTCAGCAGCTGGCAAAGGATTGCGGATTGAATGCTGCAATAGAAGCCATGTTCAATGGTGAGAAGATCAACCGGACAGAGGATCGTGCGGTACTTCATACTGCGTTGAGAAATTTTTCCGGTCAGCCTGTGATCACTGATGGAGTGGATGTCATGCCGGCCGTACAGGAAGTTCTATCAAAAATGAAAGACTTCTGTGCAAGAATTCATTCAGGAGAATGGAAAGGATACACCGGTAAAAAGATCAGGTATGTTGTGAATATTGGCATTGGAGGAAGCGATCTTGGTCCCTATATGGTTACTGAAGCATTGAAGCCATACTGGGTGGAAGGAATTCAAACATATTTTGTATCCAATGTTGACGGCACCCATATCGCTGAAACGCTGAAGAAAATCAATGCAGAGGAAACATTGTTCCTGATCGCATCCAAGACATTTACAACACAGGAAACCATGACCAATGCACATACTGCTAGAAAATGGTTCCTTGAATCTGCAAAAGAAGAAGCTCATATAGCAAAACATTTTGCTGCGCTTTCCACCAATGAAAAAGAAGTAAAAAAGTTCGGTATTGATACCGCCAACATGTTTGAATTCTGGGATTGGGTTGGTGGAAGATATTCGCTGTGGAGTGCAATTGGTTTGTCGATCGCATTAACGATTGGATACCCTAATTTCGAAGACCTGTTGAAAGGCGCACACCATATGGACCAGCATTTCAGGCATTCGTCCATGGACAGGAACATTCCTGTAACTCTGGCATTGATTGGAATCTGGTATACGAATTTCTTTGGATCACAAACGGAAGTTATACTGGCATATGATCAGTATCTCCATCGCTTTGCACCATATTTTCAGCAGGGAAATATGGAGAGTAACGGAAAGTATATCGATCGAAATGGTGATAAAGTAAACTATGCAACAGGTCCAGTAGTATGGGGTGAACCTGGAACAAACGGACAACATGCATTCTACCAGTTATTACACCAGGGTACCACATTGATCCCAGCAGATTTTATTGCACCTGCTATCAGTCATAATCCTATAGGAGATCATCATGTGAAGCTCTTATCAAATTTCTTCGCGCAAACCGAGGCTTTGATGAATGGAAAGACCGGTGAAGAAGTAAGAGCAGAGTTAGAGAAAGCAGGTCTGGATGAAGCGCAGATCACTGAAATACTTCCTTTTAAAGTATTTGAAGGCAACAGGCCAACCAATTCAATTTTAGTCAGACAGGTTGATCCATTTACTCTTGGCCAGCTGATTGCCATGTATGAGCACAAGATCTTTGTACAGGGGATCATCTGGAACATCTTCAGCTTTGATCAGTGGGGAGTTGAACTCGGCAAGCAATTAGCGAACAAGATCCTTCCCGAATTATTGAATGATGAAAAAGTGGAAGGGCATGATAGTTCAACGAATGGGTTGATTGGGGTGTTTAAGAAGTGGAAAACATAGAAGACGTGGAAGACTTGGAATACGCAGAATACACGGAATACACTGAATACATGGAAGGGGCACAATTTGTTGCCCCTATTCATTTTGGTCGAAGGGCGTTTGCTGTAATTTCTTTATATATCTATTCAGTAAAATTCCAACATGATTCATCTCATCAAGCTTCTGATTCATATCGGCATATAGTAGATCATGACATAACATTGCGCAACATTTACATTCTTCCAAAGAACCTTTGGCAATTGTATAAAATCTTATTTTTTCTTTTACTGTTGGCCTGGTATATCCTTCCGCAATATTTGCAATTATAGAAAAAGCAGCTCTTCTGAACTGTGCTGTAATTGAATATATTTCATGTTTAGGAAAGGTGTTGGTTACATTATAGATATCAAGAACCAGGCTATAAGCCTTTTGCCAAATAATCAGATTTTTTAATGATGAAGCCATATTTCAAAACTCGAAATATGGCTTCAAATTTTAATGGTTTTTTACACCCATTTCTTTAGTAATTTCCTCATACAATTCTGTGTATTCCTTGTATTCTGCGTATTCTGTGTATTCCGCGTATTCCTTCCCTACCTCCTCACCACCTTCCCCACAAACTCTCCTACCCTCACCACATAAACGCCCTGTGCATTCATGCTACTCATAACGGGGATGCGTAAACGCTTTTCACCGTTGGCATAATGAATGGTGCGGAAGATTATTTTACCGGAAGCATCAGTGATCCTGATCGGTTGCTGGCCGCGAAGGGGCTGATTGAATTGTAGATCTATATGATCTGTTACAGGGTTGTTCAGGATCTTCATTCCATTTACCGCTGCGGAATTGTCTCTTACCAACACCACTTTTGAATAGGTTGATCGTCCGTCGAGATCTACCTGGTGTAAACGATAGTATACTATCTCCTGGCGCAGGGATCCATCATAGAATTCATATGAATGACCGATTGAGGTATTGCCTTTGGATGCTACAAATCCAATCTTATCAAAAGTATTTCCATCATAAGATCGCTCGATGTCAAATCCTTTACTATGTTGTTCAAAGGATGTTTTCCAGTTTAATTGAACGCCGCTTCCACTTGGTTTTGCAATAAAGTCGGCAAGGCTGATAGGCAATGCAGCTCCCGCTACTCCTGCACCAAACCCTGAAAATCCATTGTTGAAAGTATACGTGAGCGTCCGGTTTGTTCCAAGTGTTCCAACTACAGGGCTTACCAAAGAAACTGTTCCGGCTGCATCCGGAGAGGCAGGCGTTACATCACTGATCTTTCCTTCCACTTTTACCAGTTGAATGGAATTAAAATTCTGACCGGTTGCATTTTCCCATCCTGTTACTTCTGCATCTGTATAATATAAAGTGATCTCGTATGAGCCTGATGGATTATTATTGGCAGGAATGATCCTGATCGTTTTATCCATTAAATAATTAGCCGAATTGTTATTCCAGAATGCAGCTGCATTATTCCCCTGCCTGTCAACAATGAATTGAGTACACCCGTAATCATGAGTCGTTGAAAGATTCTTAACCCTTAACATGACCTTTCCTGCATTATCATAGATATACACCTCTCCCAATGGCGGTAAAGATTCATTAACGGTTGTAAGATTATTTACAACTTCAGTTCCTGCAACCTCCCTTCCAATCCTTATTTGCGGTTTAACTCCGTTGTAATAAAGATTTACTGAAGAAAAATTCGCAGTACAGGTGGTATTATCTGCCCATATTAAAGATGCTTGCTGATCAGTTCCTCCATCAGCATATCCATAAACGAGATCAGGTAATTGTGTTGCATCTGCAGTACCATTATTGTAACACAACTCTACAACAACGTTATCGGTTCCATTCCAGGCAAATGATTGATCCAGGTTGAAAACATTCCATCCGTCAACAGTATTGTAGGATGAAACTGATTTTACTGTCGTCATGGTCACATTCGTATAAACACTATTATCAAATATGTAATCTGCAGTTGTTGTTCCAAGCTTTACCTGGAGGTTCTGGTAAGGTCTTGTACTTTGTTTTGAAAGATTAAATCCTATGCTGGAAATGTTACCGGCAGATAAACCTGCAGCTGTCAGTTCGTTTGCTCGGTAAACCATTCTTGATTTCTGGCTTGCCAGTTTACTGTTGAAGGGTCTTCCGTTATTATTGTCTCCCAGGAAATATTGCGTACTTCCGATTGTGCTTTGTGAACTATTAAATGCAATAGGTGCAGCATCATTATCTGAAATTGTAAAGCTATATGATTGGGCCCCTATTCCAGGCTGGGCATTGGTTGTACCCGAAATGGCATATTGAATCGTAAAGGTTTCGGACCCTTCTACCTGCGCATCATCATAGATCCTGACATTGATGGTCTTTGAATCAGTAGAGCCATTTGTGAATTGAATGGTTTTTGAAGGTGAAGCAAAATTTCCATTGGTGGTGAAATCATAATCAAAACCTTCTGTTGCTGTGGCACCATTACTGATATTTAAAGTAACCGTTGCATCTCCCACAGGTGCATTTGCAATGGTCATTAGAACTGAATAGTCTTTGTACTTTCTGCATCCGTCACTGGTTGAATTGAATTCCGTTCCTGTATTTGAAGATGCAGAAAAATTAATATCTGCAGTTGTTACATTTGGTATCACAGCAGTGAACAAACCTCGTCCATGTGTTGCAGCTACAAGGGTCCTGTCGCTTGCACGATATTGTAACATATCAACCCTTGTATTGGCAAAGCCGCTGTTGGTAGGACTCCATTCTGTATTGGATCCATCCAGGTTATTGGTAGACCAAATACCAAGTTCTGTTGCAAGGATTAACCAGTCAGAATTTCTTGGATCGAAAACTGCCCATCTAACGGGCATATCGGGAAGGTCACCTTCTACTGCAGTCCAGGTAGGTGTTCCGCTGAGTGCATCATTGGATTCCCAAACACTAACCACACCATAGTTGCTGTAAGTTACCACTACATGATTCTCGTTTGAAGGATCTACTGCGATACTGGATACATTTCCGGCACCTGTGCGGACCACTGTTGGCGTTAAAGTCAATCCTGTTTGAGCATTGTCGATGATTGCCACTGATCCATTTTGAAAACCAACATACAACCTGTTGGAAGTTACAGGAGCTATTGCGATGTGTGAGATCTTTGAAGTAATTCCATTTAATGCAACTTTGTCTTCAACATCTATTGCATTATCCTGAGGATTGGTCCAACGGAACATAAAACCTGCATCATCAGCTGCATATAAAATATTGGCAGCATTATCATAATCTGTTGGATTGATGAAATCGCCACGATCATTTAAGGACCTTGCCGTGAAACTGGCACCACCATTGGTTGATACGTAATAGTTATTGTAAACATATGAAGTGATCATCACAGATGGATTGTCCTGGTCGATATGACAAAATCCTCCGTCACCACCAGTCACTTCAAGTACATTATTCAATCCTGCAGCATTGAACCTGTGCGAACCATTATCCTGAGCTCCTGCAAGAAAAAAATTTGCATTGGTTGGATGGGCTGCAACTGAATAGTATTGGGTTACATTATATCCTGTATTCTTTGCAAAGAATGTTGGCTTGTTTCCTGTTCCGCTGATGTTTGCATTGGTAGTGTAATAGATAC
Source organism: uncultured bacterium (assembly GCA_966112615.1). GTDB lineage: Bacteria > Bacteroidota > Bacteroidia > Chitinophagales > Chitinophagaceae > Flavitalea. The sequence goes on along the minus strand of CBHWDO010000006.1, from coordinate 85,921 downwards.
CTCCATCAGTTCCCCACAACGCTCTTGAAGAACTTCCCGGCGCAAAAGTTATGGCATGATGATCAGCATGAACATATTGCGCTGAAGTAAATCCTGTTGCCGCAAACAATGACCAGGTTGAGATCTGTGTCCAGTTCTGACCATTATCTGTTGAGCGTAATGCATCAATTCCACCTATGAAAACAGTATTGGCATTGTTGGGATCAACAGCTGCAATGAGATCGTACCAGGCCTGACCTCTCGTGAAAACAGAATTAGATCCCTGGTCAATGATGGTAGGAACAGATCTTAAAGTCCATGAATTTGTAGCTGCATTGTATTGCTGAATCGCTATACAGTCAGATGAATTCCATCCCTGGAATAATGCATACATCACATTTGCATCTGAAGGTGCCGTAGCCAGTTCAATACGGTGATACCAGTTGCCAGGTGCTGCAATGGTTCCTGTCGGATTAGGTGTTATATTGACAAATGTGCCTCTTGTACCTGTATTGATTCCATGGGAAGCATAAGACGACCGATAGATCCCTCCATTACTGAAGTTGGTTCCCATCGTTGCATAGATATCTCCATTTGCGGCAAGTTCAAGATCACCGCCACGGTTATTTGCAGCATTTCCACCATCAAGTACCGCAGCCCAGGTTTGTCCTCCATCAGCAGACCTGAATACACCTGTTGAACCACTCATGTTATTACTGAGACGGACCGCTGCATACAGGTTACCATCCTTATCTATCAACAGGTCCTGGACAAAATAAAATGTATTGGTTGAAGAAAGCCTGTTCCAGGTGTTACCACCATCAGTTGTTTTCCAGATTCCGGCACCGGTGATTGCGTCATTATTAAACCATCCTTCCCCCGTTGCGAAATACATTGTGTTTGGATTGGCAGTATCTTGTACAATTGCGCTGATTGCAAGGTTATCAAAAAGGTCATTGATCTTTGTCCAAACGGGATTGGTTACCGTAATATCATTTGTTTTCCATAAGCCTCCACCTACACCACCTGCCCAAACTTTTTTATACCCGTTGGCTGCATCATTTGCGTCGAAAAGAATTGCCCTGGTTCTTCCTCCAACATTATTTGCACCGCGTTCTGTCCAACTGATTCCTGGTACAGGTGACCTCAGTGCCGACATAGCAGCAAATCTTTCATTCTGAATTTCATCAGCCTCAACCAGTCTTTGAATGGGAATATTATTTAGAAATGGATCTTTGGTACGCTCGAACTCCATGTTAGTGAGTTCTTCCATTTTATCGTACTTGGACTTTTTTTTGTGTTGCTGATTGCAGGAGAAACACAGCACTATAAGTGCAAGTGACAGAAAGCCACGCAGGAATTGGTTACACATAGGTTTGGTTACACTTAGGAGTTATGGGGCAAAATAAAAAAAACCCCACATAAATGAGGGGTTTTTGTAAAATATATTACTACAGAATACAGAAATCTGCTTAGAGAATTACCATTTATCTACTTCTTCAGAGTCAGAAGTTGTAGAAACACTAGATACAGCCTGAGCTACAGGAGCTGCAGAAGCAGTAGCCACTACTTCAACCGGAGAGATTTCCTCTTCTCCTTCGTTGTCATAATTATCGTGGTTAAATGCGTCAAAATCAAAATCAGGCATCAGGTCAGTCTTCACATAATCCACAGCCTCAGTCAATGCTTTCAAAAACTTATTGAAATCTTCCTTGTACAAAAAGATTTTGTGCCTGTCGTAACCATCTTCATTGAATTTCTTACGGCTTTCAGTGATAGTGATGTAATAATCATTCCCACGTGTTGCTCTTACATCAAAGAAGTAGGTTCTTCTTTTTCCGGCTCTGATGCGTTTGCTGTAAACGCTTTCCATTCTTTTGTCGTTGTTTTCGTACGCCACCGTCAATAATTTTTTGTGCAGTTAATACCTTTTTAGAAAAATTAATCCTCACAAATATAATAATGTATTCGAATCGGCAAAATTTAATGGAAAATATTTGTTAATTCCAAAAATAAATTGTCAATTATTAGTAATCCTTCAAAACGGGTTCTTATTCTTCCAGTGATTCATTTTCTTTCTGATTCTGTGCCATATACAATTCATAGTAATGACCTCGCTTATCCATCAGTTCCTGCGGTGTTCCAGATTCGATCATCTTACCTTCTTCCAAAACGATCACCTGGTCAAAATCAAAGAGCGTAAAGATCCTGTGGGTAATAATGATGGCGGTTTTATTCTCCAGGTACATTCGAAGGTTTCCTAATATCTCTCTTTCTGTTCTTGCATCCACTGCGCTCAGACAGTCATCGAATATGATAAGTCCCGGATCTTTTAATAAGGCCCTCGCAATGGATATGCGCTGCTTTTGGCCACCACTCAGGGTTACACCCCGCTCTCCTACCACTGTTTCGAATTTATCCCTGAAGCTGTTGATCTCTCTTTCAATACTGGCATAGCGCGCAGCCTGTTCCACCAGGTCGCGGGCAACCTGCCTATCATATCCAAAACTTATATTATTAGCAATGGTATCACTGAACAGAAAAACATCCTGCGGAACATAACTTAACTGGTTCCTGAGCGATTCGAGTTCCAGGTCTTTCAGATTTTCTCCATCCATTTGAATCATCCCTTTTGATGGATCATACATCCTTAAAAGCAGCTGGGCAATGGTGGTTTTACCGCTTCCCGTATGCCCGATGATGGCGATCTTCTGTCCCTTTTTTATATGAAGGTTGAAATCTTTCAGTGCTTCGGTGCCGGTGTTTGGATAGGTGAAGCTGACATTATCAAAAACTATATCACCTTCAACCCTGATCTTTTTGGCTGAAGGAATATTGCGAATCGCAGGTTCGGTCTGAAGGAATTCATTCAATCTTTTTTGTGATGCTGCCGCCCGCTGAATCATCCCTGCGGTCCAGCCGATAGCACTTACAGGGAAAGTCAGCAGGTTGATATAGATCACGAATTCCGCAATGGTTCCCACTGTAACACCATTGGTGCCATTCACAGCATATACCCCACCGATGGCGATGGTAAGTAGTGTACTTAATCCTATCAATAACGCCATGGAAGGAAAATAGATGGCTTCCATTTTCGCAAGACCGATCGCACTATTCCGGTAAGCATCGCTGTTCTTTTCAAAATAATGATGCATGGAATCTTCCTGCACAAAAGATTTGATCACTCTTATACCAGAATAAGATTCCTGCGCATTAGTAGTAAGGTCAGAAAGCAATGCCTGGATCTTTTCACTTTTGCGATGAATGATAGAGTTAACAAAATAAATTGTGAGGGCGAGAATTGGAAGAGGAGATAAAACATAGAGCGTGAGTTCCCAGTCTTTCCGAACCATATACACCACGCAAAATGAGATCCTGAAGATCAGGTTTACAAGATACATTACGGCAGGACCGGTATACATTCTCACGCGACTCACATCTTCTGCAATACGATTCATGAGATCGCCTGTACTGTGGGTCTTGAAGAAATTAAGATCAAGCTTGAGATAATGAAGGAACACTTCATTCTTCTGATCGAATTCAATGTGCCGGCTCATCACGATGATGGTTTGTCGCATCAGGAACATGAAGAATCCACTGAGCAGTGCAAACACCAATATACTGATACCAAAGAATCCGATGCGTTCCGTAAATGTGAGATCGTATTTAGCCATTTCGCCGATAAAGAGCTCGACCAACGGATCATACCCTACGAGCCTGCGCCTGGATGTTTCAGATGCCAGGTATTCCTTGACCATATCGAAGATATAGCCGGTCACTTGCGGTGCGAGGATGGCGAAATAATTTGATAATATAATGAACAGGATACCCAGGAAAAACCGGTGGCGGTATTTCCAGAAGTATTTCCGGATGACGCGGAGGTGTTTCATGGGGCGAAGGTAAGGGAGAACGTGGAGACAAGGAGACATGAAGACATGGAGACGTGGAGACGTGAAGACATGGAGACGTGAAGAAGTGGGGAATAATGTTTAATTTTTGGCTCTTATGAAGAAGATATTATTTCTACTGCTAAATGTTGTTATCATGAATAGCCTGGAAGCGCAGGATTTGAAAGTATTGCTGTATGAGAAAGGAAAGGTGCCGAACTACCGGCCAACTGATGAGAAAGAAATGTGGGACAGTGCGGATATAGTAAGGATAAGCCTTGTGCAGGAGCCTGAGTTGCATGTCTACCTGCCTGCCAAAGCTAATGCAAATGGAAAGGCGGTGATGATTTGTCCGGGTGGTGGATATGGTATACTTGCCTGGGACTGGGAAGGAACCGATATAGCGCGTTGGCTGAATGGACAGGGCTATGCAGCATTTGTTTTAAAGTACAGGTTGCCGAATGCAAAATGTAATATTACGCCCCATCTCTCTCCTATCGGCGATGCAAAAAGAGGCATGAGGATCATAAGAGCGAATGCAAAGAAGTGGAATATTGATCCATCGAAGATTGGTGTGATGGGATTTTCAGCAGGCGGGCACCTTGCTTCAACCCTGGGAACTCATTTTGATTCGGGAAATTCTTCGGCAACCGATGAAATAGAAAGGACTAGCAGCCGGCCGGATTTTATGATCCTGATGTACCCCGTGATCTCTATGACCAAATCGATCATGCACCAAGGTTCAAGGGATAACCTGATCGGAAAAAATCCACCGGCAGAGCTGGCAAATTTATATTCGAATGAATTGCAGGTTACAAAGGAAACTCCGCCTACTATATTAATCCATGCCACCGATGATACTGCGGTTCCGGTTGAAAACAGCCTATTGTTTTTCCAGGCTCTAAAAGATAAGGGCGTCAATGCCAGTATGCATGTATTTGCCAGCGGCGGACATGGATTTTCAATGGCGCATGGAAAGGAAGCGGGGGGATGGGCTGGTTTGGTTGAGGAGTGGCTGGAGAGGAGGTGAAAAGATGAGGAGATGAGGAGATGAGGAGTTGAGGAGATGAGGAGGTAGCACTTCTCCACTTCTCCACTTCCCCACTTCACCACTTCGTCACTTCTCCTCTTCACCACTTCACTATTTCACTCGCATTCTCAAAACAAACTTTACGCACCATCCCTCCTATCAATTCAAAATCATGAGGAAGTTCGCCTTTCTCCATTTCGGTACCGAGGAGATTGCAAAGGATCCGGCGGAAATATTCATGTCGTGGATATGATAAGAAACTTCGGCTGTCGGTGATCATTCCAATGAACTTGCTGAGTAGTCCCATGTTTGACAGTGCATTCAGTTGGCGGATCATCCCATCTTTCTGATCCAGAAACCACCAGCCTGATCCGTACTGAATTTTACCGGCTATTGAACCATCATTGAAATTGCCGATCATGGTGGCGAAAACCTCATTATCAGCCGGATTCAAATTATACAGGATCGTTCTGGCCAGTTTATTTTTTGAATCCATTCGATCCAGGAAGCGCGATAGCGGACGGGCCTGTGAATAATCACCCATGCTGTCCCAACCGGTATCAGGGCCAAGGGTTCTCATCTTCCTGGAATTATTATTTCTCATCGCACCGAGGTGATATTGCTGAATCCAATTCTTTTCCCAATCCCATTCTGCAAAGATCACCAGCATGGCAGATTTGAATTGAAGTAATTCCTGCTTATCAATCTCTCTCTCACTTCTTATTTTATCAAAGATGGATTTGATATTGGCTTCAGTATATTCTTCAGCATACATATGTTCCAATCCATGATCAGACATCTTACAACCCATTTCTGAAAAGAAATCATGCCTGTCTTTTAATGAATCAATATAATCGGTGAAAGATGAAATGTTTTTGCCTGATACCGATTCAAGCCTTGCTACATAATCATTGAATGATCTAGCATTCTCAACGTTCATTGCTTTATCCGGCCTGAATGATGGCAGGATGGCAATATCAAAATTATCATTCCGGATCTTCGCATGATGTTCTAAAGTATCTGTCGGGTCATCTGTAGTACCCACCATAACCACATTCATTTTCAGAAGAAGATTCCTTACAGAAAACTCAGGCGATCGCAGCATTTCGGAACACTGGTCATAGATCCTTTCTGCTGAGGATTCATTCAGTAAATATTTTATTCCGAAATAACGCTGCAATTCCAGGTGTGTCCAATGGTATAGCGGGTTTCGCAGTGTTGCCGGAACAGTCTTCGCCCACTGAAAAAACTTTTCTTTATCTGGTTGATCACCTGTACAAAAAGATTCATCCACCCCATTGGTGCGCATGGCGCGCCACTTGTAATGATCACCGAATAACCATGCCTGTGCCAGGTTGTCAAAACGATGATCTGATGCTATTTGATCAGGGGGCAGATGACAATGATAATCGATTATGGGCATTGCCTCCGCATATTCGAAATACAAACGTTCTGCGGTTTTATTATCCAGTAAAAAATTCCTGTCGAGAAATTGTTTCATGATATTTTCTTAAAGAGATACACCTCGTTTCCATGGAATAAAATCATCCTGGTGATTTCTGACAGCAGCTACTTCAATCTCTCCGCTTGCCACTGCTATGACATAATCAAGAATTCGCTTACCAGCTTCTTCAATGGTTTCTTCACCTTCAATGATAGTACCTGTGTTGATGTCCATGATATCATTCATCTTATTAAAGAGTTTGGTATTGGTGGCAATTTTGATCACGGGTGTAATGGGATTTCCGGTAGGTGTACCCAGACCTGTTGTGAACAATACAATATTAGCACCTGAGGCCACTTCCGCTGTGGTACTTTCCACATCATTGCCAGGTGTGCAGAGCAAGTTTAATCCCGGTTTGGTAACCATTTCAGGATAATCCAGCACATCGGTTACTGGTGATGTTCCACCTTTCTTGGCTGCGCCGGCACTTTTGATAGCATCAGTAATTAAACCATCCCTGATATTTCCCGGAGATGGATTCATATCAAAACCGGAACCGGCTTCTTTGGCTCTTTGCGCATATGCATTCATTAATGAACCAAAACGCTGGGCAGCATCCTGCGTAATGCACCGATCACTCATATCCTGTTCCACTCCACATAGTTCCGGAAATTCAGAGAGAATAACAGAACCACCCAGTGCTACCAGCAGATCGGAAGTATGTCCAATCGCAGGATTGGCGGAGATTCCACTAAATCCATCAGATCCACCACATTCCAGCCCGATACAAATTTTACTCAATGGAGCAGGTTTACGTTCATTCTTATTAGCTTCCACCAGACCGGCAAATGTTTGCCTGATGGCCAGCTCGATCAATGCAGATTCTGAACCTATCTTTTGTTGCTCAAGAATGAATAATGGCTTTTTAAAATCCGGATCTCGTTTTGCAATTTCTTCCTGCAACATAGCAACCTGTGCATGCTGGCAACCCAGGCTCAGCACCGTTGCACCGGCAACATTCGAATGTGTGATATAACCAGCCAGCAAACCGCAAAGAGCTTGTGCATCCTGTCTTGTACCACCACAACCGCCATCATGCTGAAGAAATTTTATTCCATCAATATTTGGAAAGATCCTGTTTGATCTTTTTGAAGATGATACTTTTGATATCGGCGCAGCGGAAAGAATTTCTTCTGAAGAACTACCGGCACGATACATTTCTACCAGGGAAGAGATCTCCCATTTTTCCTGTTGTGAACGACCATATCCCAGCTGGTCTACCAGTGTTTCCTGCAACACATCCAGGTTACGGTTCTCACAAAAGACCATAGGGACCACCAACCAGTAATTCGCTGTTCCAACCTTTCCATCGGCACGATAATATCCATTGAAAGTTTTGTTTTGATATGCAGAAACATCCGGCATATTCCAGGATGTTTTACGATCACCGATAGTGAATTCATTTGCTGCATGTGACAGGTTTGTAGTAGTAATCACACCAGCTTTGGCAATGGGTTTGGTAGCTTTACCGACCAACACACCATACATGTACACCGGGTCGCCAACATTGAGTTCCTGTGTAACAAATTTATGTTTGGCAGGAACCCTTGACGGAAGTGTAAATGTTTCGTTGTTGAAGCTGATATGCTGACCTTCCTCAAGGTCTGTCAGTGCCACGATCACATTATCATCCGGGTGAACTTTTGTTACAATCGATTTCATTATCGAACAGCTTGATAGTTTAGAATTTTTTCGAGTGCAGTTTTTATCCCTTCAGTCTGAATGGTCTTATATTGATCGATCACTGTGTCAACAAATCCCTTTATTCCATTAAGATCAAAACCCCATAAAGATTTATCAGACATAATTTTTTGTAAGGATAATTCAGTATCATTTTCACTCCATGTTTTTTTCATTGAATCTGCATGCTGATCCTGGATAACATAATGCTTTGAAACATATAAAAAAGCAGCGAAACCAAAACATATCAGCGGAGGAATGGAATGATATCTTTCAACATATTTTTCCAACAAAGGAATATTCCGCAATTTCATTTTTGATGTGTATTGCATGGTAATATTCATCCAAAGATGATTGATTGCCGGATTGCTAAATCGATCCAATACTTGAGCAGCAAATTCCCTGATATTATTTTCTTCAATTTGATAAGGAATTGATATTGCGATCTCTTCATACATCAATCGACTGATATATTCCTTCATCAATGGATGCTGCATGGCGTCTTTCACCATAGGAATATTGAGCAGCACAGCAATTCCACAACTAAGTGTATGCGTTCCGTTCAATAACCTCAGTTTCAATTCACGATACTTTTGAATATCAGGAGTAATGATGACCTGTTGATCGGCTTTTGAGAATGAAAGGATCTCTGCTATACGATCATCCCCTTCAATAGCCCAGAGGCGGTAAGATTCAGATACGATCAGCAGTTCATCATGATATCCCAATTCATTTTCAAGATCTTCCATAGCGGTTCCCAAAGGTTTACCGGGCACAATGCGATCCACCAGCGAATTACAAAAACTATTGTGCTGTTCCATCCAGTGAATGAATTCTTTATCCAGGTTGTTGAACCGTGACAGTTCCACGAGAATAGCTTTAAGCTGATCGGCATTATTGCTGATCAGTTCAGTAGGAATGATCACCATACCAGCACGCTTATCTCCATTGAAAGCCTTATATTTTTCAAAAAGAAAGGTCAGTAATTTCCCGGGAAAGGATGAAGGAATGGTTTGAAAGATATCTTCATTCACTAATTGAATACCAACTTCGGTAGTATTTGAAATGATGATCTTTATTTCAGGGTCATGCGCGCATGAAAGGATATCATTCCATTGTGTATTGGCATTGAGTACCCGACTAATGGAACTATTCAAAATATTTTCATGGATTGTTTTACCATTTTCAACACCACGAATACAATGAGTGTACAGGTTATCCTGCGATTGAAATGCATCAACAGAACCCTGTGCAGTTGATTTCACTACAACTATGCGACCATTGAAAATATGCTGCCTGTTGGCTTTATCAATAAAATACCCGGGTAATCCACGAAGTAAAACACCCGTTCCAAACTGTAAAACCTTTTCAGGCAATGATGTTAATCTTTCAAGATCTGCATCATCATAAAATTCCGAGGCTGTTGATCTGTTGATGGATAAAGACATGGCAATAAGATAGGAAATTAGCAAAGCAAGTGTACAGATTTTTCTTTAACCTTACAGTTCAATGGAGAAATATGGAGCACAACAGGATCAGGACGGTCAATGTAATGCGCTATATCACGCCACTGCGTGAAGGTGGTTCATTGCCTGCGATTGCGGAGGCGGATGATGACTTCATGTATGTCATCAAATTTCGTGGTGCTGGACAGGGAGTAAAGGCATTGGTGGCAGAACTGATAGGTGGAGAGATAGCCAGGGCGCTTGGTTTAAAAATGCCTGAGATCGTGTTTGCCCAGTTGGATGAGGCATTTGGAAGAACAGAGCCGGACGAGGAGATCCAGGACCTGCTGAAATCCAGTACCGGTCTGAATCTTGGCGTTCATTATCTTTCCGGATCCTTCATGTATGATCCGGTAGTTTACGATGTTGATGCTATGACTGCATCCATGATTGTTTGGATGGATGCTTTGCTGATGAATGTCGACAGAACTCCCAAGAATACCAACCTCCTTGTTTGGAATAAGGAACTCTGGCTGATAGATCATGGTGCATCATTATATTTTCATCATTCCGGTACCGAATGGAACGAACAATCCACACGCCCATTTCAGCTGATCAAGGATCATGTATTGTTACCGATCGCATCTGCGCTGGATGATGCTGATGATGCCTGCAAAAAAATATTATCAGAAAATATAATTGATGAGATCATATCGTTGATCCCTTCAGATTGGCTGGCGACTTATGATCCGGAGAAAAGCAGCGAAACCATTCGAAATGAATACCGGAATTTTTTGTTGAAGCGAATATCATCTTCCAACATCTTTGTAAAAGAAGCACAGCATGCAAGACAATCACTTATTTGAATATGCGCTGATCAGGCTGGTGCCGCGGGTGGAACGGGAAGAGTTCATCAACGTGGGAGTTATCGTGTATTGTGCCAGGAAAAAATACCTGCAATGCAGGCTTCATCTTGAAGAAAAAAAAGCTTTAATGCTGGATAGTAAAATCGACCTGGAAACAGTAAAAGAAAACCTGTTATCGATCGATTTGATCTGCAAAGGTGATGCAAAAGGAGGTCCTATTGCAAAGCTGGATGCACCATCGAGGTTTCGATGGATCACGGCTACAAGAAGCACGATGATACAGTCATCCAAAGTCCACCCGGGATTCTGCACAGATCCTGATAAGCTGCTGGAGCACCTTTTCCAGTCAATGGTCTTATGATTTTTTAATGTCGAGAAATACTTTACTATCGTCCTGGAAAACATGGTATGTTTTAATAGGATCCTTACCTGGTCCGCATTTCGAAGCACCCGTATGAACATCATATTGAGATCCATGCCATGGGCACTGAACAGTTCCGCAGATCATTGATCCACCGGCAAATGAACCGCCTTTATGGGGACATCGATCATCGAATCCAACAAAACCGTCTTCTGTCCGGGCAATTACAATACGTTTATCCCCCAGGTGAACCAGTTTCATCTGGTTCAATGTAAGTTCAGAAGCATTTGCCACTTCAACAGGATGACGATCGTCGGGCAAGTATGCTTCATTCCATTTTCCAGCATCCGCATAACGGATGTCCACTCCAATCTGGTTCCTGTAAACAAGTGTTCCACCCATCCAGCCTGCAACCAGGGTAAGGACAAGTCCAACCAGTTCCATCAGCAAATGGATGTATGAAAAATCATCACGTATAAAATAAACGATCACAAAAATTACCAGCACAGTGCTGTTGATGAGACCATGCTGACCGGCTCTTTTTTTCGCGGAAGATTTAGGAGGAACTGTTTTGACATAATCGATAATACCGGCAATTGCAGCAAGTACGGCACCTATGATGGCAGCGAGGTTTAGGTAATTACCTACTGTGATCAAGGCCGGATTATCGTTGATCAGTCCAATTGCATCAAAGATAAATGTGCCGGTATAAAATGCAATGGGGAATGAAATGAGAATAGGATGTACAGGATGAGATTTGATATGCGCCTTGCTTCTCATAACATGAGTTTAGCAAGGCGCTGAAAAAATTATACCTCCTAAGGATTGGTAGAAAATACTGAAGCTTCTTTTACAAAAATGCGCGGATGAAGTTTCAATTGTGCAATGAGCAGTTCTGCAAAATCTTCAGGGTGCATCACGCGTTCAGGATCTCCGGTGATCAGGTTGGCGCTGTTGGCAAGATCGGTTACGATAGTACTGGGTGCCATAGCCGTTACACGGATATTATGCTTGCGCACTTCCTGCATAAGGCTTTCGCTTAATCCGAATACTCCAAACTTTGAAGCGCTGTATGCGCTGGTAACTGCTGCTCCTGATCTTCCTGCAGTAGAAGAAATATTGATGATATCTCCCGCTTTTTTATCGATCATGGAAGGCAATACAGCACGGGTAACATAGTAAGTTCCAAAGAGATTCACCTTTACCTGGAATTCCCATTCTTCAGGGCTCAGCTCCAGGAATTTTCCAAATTTTGCAGTACCTGCATTGTTAATAAGAATATTGATATCTCCCAATTCCTGAGATACCTTGGCTACAGCCGTTTCAACTGCTTCACGGTTGCTGATATCTGCCGTAACAACACTGGCATTTACACCAGCTGCGCGTATTTCATTGGCTACAGGTTGAAGATCTGATTCCGTGCGGGACATTAATCCAATATGAACTCCTTCCTTTGCCAAAGCAATGGCTACTGCTTTCCCGATACCTTTGCCTGCGCCGGTTACAAGAGCAACTTTTCCTTTCAACGATTGCATACGATCATATTTTAGGATGCGAAGGTAGAAAATATCTTATCCATAAGTATCCACTTCTCTCCTTCCCTGGCATGAGGTAATGGTTGCTGGAATTTCCACATAAGTAATTCCCATTGCTGAACCTGCTGATTGGAAGCATCTGCAGCTGCTTTCTTTTCAAAAGAAAAATCATCCGTGGTTTCCATGATCATAAAAAGCCGGTTACCGGTCCGGTAGATCTCCATCATTTGAATGCCGCTGTCATGAATGCTTTTCAAAACTTCTGGATATACTTTTTGATGCCATTCTTCGTATTCCCTGATCAATGCAGGATCATCCTTCAGGTCAAGTGCCAGGCAATATTTTTTCATGCTTATTTTTTAATGAGATGCTGCAAGTTTCACATCAGAGATGCTACTATTTTTTATTGAAAAGAATAGTACCATCAAAAGACAACAAGCCGGTACAATATAGGCCAGCTGAATATTGCTGGAGTCTGAAACTCGCCCCATAATAACAGGGAACACTGCTCCACCCACGATCGACATAATGATCAATGAAGAACCAGTTTTCGTTTTATTTCCCAGTCCACGAACGCTCAATGCAAAGATGGTTGGAAACATGATGGATAAGAAGAACTGCACAGCCATCAATGCATACACTGCAGTCATTCCCGAGGTAAAGATTGCAAACAGAAGCAGCACGATCACCATCAAACTATATAACATCAGTAATCTTGGAGGTGATACGAATCTCATGAAGAATGTTCCCGCGAATCTTCCGATCATAAAGAGCAATAAGGCTCCGGATAGATAATACGCTGCCGATACTTCTCCCAAACCTGCAACATGAGCGGCATAGCGGATGAAGAAACTGCTGATGCAGACCTGAGCACCCACATAAAAGAACTGAGCGAGTACACCGAGGAGTAAGTTCTTCTCTTTAAATATGGAACCTGAAGAAGCCTGACTTTCCTCTTCCTTGATATCTGGCAATGGAGTTCTCCAGAGAAAAATCGCAACAGTGAGCACTACTGCACCAATTACAAGGAAAGGCACCTGCACGGAATTAGCTTCCGATTGAAGATAAGATTCCAGTTGTCCGGGGCTCATTTCAGCTTCCTGTGATTCACTCAATGATTTACCTGACAGAATAAATCTTCCACCCACGAGCGGTGCAAGAAATGCAGCAAGTCCATTAAAGGATTGTGCAAAGTTCAATCGTTGCGTTCCTGTTTCAGGATCACCTAATACGGTCATGTAGGGATTGGCAGCAGTTTCGAGGAATGCAAGCCCTGAGGCAATGACAAACAGAGCTCCGAGGAAAAAAGCAAAAGATCGGGTTGCAGCCGCAGGGTAAAAAAGAAAGGCTCCCAGGGCGAAAAGTGTCAGTCCAACAATAATTCCACCTTTATATCCAAACCGTTGCATGAATTTGCCCGCGGGGAAAGCAAGCAGAAAATAGGCGATATAGGATGCAGAATCAATGAATGCCGATTGGGTATCCGAAAGTCTGCAGGCTTTTTTCAGGTGCGGAATAAGAATGGGATTCATGTTCAGGGCAAAACCCCAAAGAAAGAACAGGGAAGTTATCAGGATGATAGCAAACCTGTTCCTGTTGTTGATGGCAGTTGTCATAAGCGATCGTTAGATCACTAAATATATAGAATTGATCTTTATTTTGCAGTCAAAACCTGATATGAAAGGAATGCTGACCATTGTGCTGCTGGTCGTTTCAAATACATTTATGACGCTTGCCTGGTATGGTCATTTGAAGTTCAAAGAGTATAGCTGGGGACAAAATCTAACTTTATTTTCGATTATCCTGATCAGCTGGGGACTTGCTTTTTTCGAGTATGTATTCCAGGTTCCTGCGAACAGGATAGGCTTTAAAGAAGAAGGAGGTCCTTTTAATCTGGTTGAATTAAAGACCATACAGGAAGCCATCACGCTGATTGTTTTCATGATCTTTTCGATCATTGTATTCAAACAGAAGTTTGAATGGAATCATGTGGTTGGCTTCCTGCTGATCATTGCAGCGGTCTTTTTTATTTTTAAAAAATGGTAATGCTATTTTTTGATAACTGTTTTAGATAGCTTTTGATTTTGAGAAGCTACTTCTACCTGATAAATTCCGGGTTTCCACGATGAAGTGTTGATTCGAAGGGTTCCGTTCTTGTCTGTATTTGTAAACACCAATTGCCCTCCAACATTCCAGATTCGGGTAGTAGTTTTAACGCCCGCTGTTTGCGAAATGATAAGTTCATTCATCATTGGGTTAGGATAAATTGAAGCAGCATTTGCGACTTTAGACAGGTTAACAGAAACCACCTTTCCTGCGGATGTCTTTCCATCAATATCAACCTGGACAAGCCTGTAATAATTAATTCCATTTACAGGTGCATCATGCAGGAAAGAATATTGCTTATTGATTGCAGGGGAATTGGATGCAGCCACTGTACCGATTGTTTTCCATGAAACTCCATCTGCACTATGTAATACATTGAATTTATTATTACCTGTTTCTGAAGCTGTAGACCAGTTCAGTATTACACCAGCCTGGTATTCTTTTGCATTGAAATAATTATATCTAACAGGTAGGTTGGAAGTGAATTCCATGGTGTAGTAAGCATTCCCCCTTCCTAACAGGTTATTGATATTTCCATCGGAATAAGATCCAATAATTCCACCGGAGCCATACTGTTCAACAGCAGTATAACTTAATCCATCATCAGAATAGATCAGGTAATCCTTACCGGAAGCAACATCTACCACAGCACCTGTAAATTTACCATTAGAGAATGTCAAAGCTCCTTCATCATAAGTACCTCCAAGGACAATACCTTCGGGAACATTACTGATCACTGCTTTGTTACCGTAGGTTGCCGGATTGGCAGGTGTAGCGGTAGAAACGGTAAAGAATGGTCCTGGATCATAATCAGTTCCTTCTTTTATTTCAAATCCCATAAAATGATATTTACTACCATCAAACACAACATCTTTATAATAAAGAACCGGTTGCGATAAGGTTGGAGTCACATTATTCCAGGTAATTCCATCTTCTGAATAAAGGATCAAACTCGCATAATTTTCATCATATCCCAACGCAAAAAATTTATTGTTGATATATTTGATTCGGACATAGCTATTGGGATCATTGTTTGCAATCAACCAAGTAGTTCCTCCATCTGTTGAATACTTGATCACGCTTCCGTCAGAATCATATCCACCAACAACAAACTTTCCATTTCCATAAGCCATGGCCATGTAGGACGCTCCAATATCTTCCCTGATTATAGACCAGGTGTTTCCACCATCAATTGACTTGATCATTTGATTATAACCTGCAGTGATTATGACTGAACCATCAGTTGCTGCTGCATATTGTTCGCGAATATTAGCTGGCGATTGATTGGTCCAGGTGGTAAAGTCAGGTGATGTATAGATCACGGCATTTGTTCCAATATATCCTACTGCAACATATTTATCATTGGTTTTAACCAGTTCCATATATGTACCTCCATCAGGATGAGCATAGGTGTAGCCATTTGAAGAAGAGACCACACCTTCATTCCCAACAATAAAATATTTCCCGTTTAATATTCTTGAATCCTGTGGAACTATATAGGCTGATTTGGAATGTAGTGTCCTGTTCAATCCATCTGTTGAAGTTATATAGGAACCATACCCTCCCATGTATTGTGTTGAACCATAAAAATAGAACTGTGATCCATCATATAATCCATTAAAATTCTGGTGTGAAGTATTCCAGCCAACAGTGGTATTGTTGGGCTGTGTAAGTTGAATGGAGGATGTAATATTGGTCCAGCTTATGCCATTTGTTGAAGTGTACTCCCTGTTTCCTGAATGAAATGCAAAAAATCTATCTTTTAAAAACTGGACCCTGTTTACACTTTCGGTTCCATAAGTTGCATCAACCATCGGGTTGTCATAAAATGTCCAGCTGTTCGATGTAGCAGTAGTGGAGCGATAGATTTTATTCCCTGAACCATTTTGTCGGCCGGCAATAACATAGGCTCCATTACCATAAGTAATAGACATCAGGTCATTAGTAGCAACACCGGCATTCACAACAACAGTTGACCAGGTGATCCCATCTGCAGAAGTAAGTATGGTTCTGCTATTTCCAATAACAATGAATTGACCATTGATAAAATCCACCTTATTTAAATTATTTGAAGTACCTGAATTCCGGCTCGTCCAGGTGGTTCCGTCAGTTGAAGAATAGATCATTCCTCCTGATCCAATTGAAACGAAAACGCCGTTACCATAAACCATGTAATTCAGGTAACTCGTTGAAGAATATACCGGCAATCCTGTTGTTACCACGAAGTTCCAATTAGCACCATCAACAGAGCGGTAAATATGATTTTTATCCGAAAGCAATAAATAAAACGAACCGTTATAATGAATAGCCCTTGCAGTTTTAGAACCAACGGGGTAATTAATAACTGAAGTAATTGTGGGAGACTGAGCAAATAACGACAACGTAGTAGCAAGCAATACAATAACCAGACTACAGAACAATCTTGTAGAGTTCTTCATATAAGGGTATAGATTTTAAAAAAAAAGTGTGTCGAAACCATCGACACACTTCAACAAAATATATTGAATTATTAGTTAGACGGTTTTAACATAGAGGCTGCTGCGCTATCCACAAACCACATAACTTTCTCTTTATCTTTCTTTATTAACTGTGAAGGATAAATAGTTGGATCATGTTTTCCTTCCAGTACTTCACTCAACGCTTTTGCCTTATTCGCACCAAAGGTGATAAAACAAATGCATTTAGCGAGATTAATAATTGGCGCAGTAAGAGTTATCCTGTACATATGCTGTGGTTTCAGGTAATACCCAACCACCAACTTTTCATTTTCTTTCAATACTTCTTCACCAGGAAAAAGTGATGCAGTATGTCCATCATCACCCATCCCTAAAAGAATCAAATCAAAGGATGGTTTGTCTGAACCAAAATGCTTTTTTAAAAGCTCTTCATATTTTGATGCAAATACTTTTGGCTCCACTCCTTCTTCCCACATAGGAAAAATATTTTCTTTTGGAATGGGAACATGATTGAGTAATGTTTCAAAAGCCATCTTTGCATTACTCTTTTCATCAGTTAGTGGAACATATCTTTCATCACCCCAGAAAACATAAACCTGGTTCCAGGGAACCTGCTGTGCATAAAAAGAATCTGCGAGTAATTTATATAATTCAACAGGCGAAGATCCTCCAGTTAGCGCTACATTGAATTGTCCTCTTTCTTCAATTGCTTCATTGGCTTTTTCAATAAACAAGTCGGCAACTGTTTTACTGAGCTCTGTTCTATCTTTGAAAATATTCAGCATCTGGTTTGTTTTAATGTGGTAATGCAACTGTCCAGGTATGACCTTCCCTTGCAATCAATGCTTCTGCATTTTCCGGACCCCATGTTCCTGCAGCATAATTTGCGAACTCGAGTGATGGTCTTGATTCCCAAACTTCCAGGATCGGTGTAATAACATCCCATGCTGTTTCTACCTGGTCGGCACGCATGAAAAGTGTCGCATCACCCTGCATGGCATCCAGTAATAATGTTTCATATGCTTCCGGATGAGATTCTTCTCCATGTCCATTGAAATCAAATACCATTTCGGCTGGTTTCAATGCCATATCGATCCCAGTTTTCTTTGCCATGAATCGGAGCCTGATATCCATTTCCGGTTGCAGGTTGATCACCAGCCTGTTTGGAAGAATATTTTCAGCCATGCTTGAATTAAAGGTCATGTGCGGAACCGGCCTGAACTGGATGGTAATAGAAGAACTTTTCTCAGTCATTCTCTTTCCTGTTCTAAGGTAAAACGGAACACCCTGCCATCTCCAGTTGTCGAGCTGAAATTTCACGGATGCATAAGTTTCCGTATTGGAATGCGGATCCACTCCTTTCTCCTGCCTGTATCCCGGTACCTGCTTGCCTTTGATCCATCCAGGTCCATACTGTCCACGAACGGCATATCTCGAAACATCTTCCCTGCTGAATTTTCTTACCGCTCTCAGTACATCTACTTTCCTGTTGCGGATCTCTTCTGCTTCAAATGTAGCCGGTGGTTCCATGGCCACCATGCACAACAATTGAAGCAAATGGTTCTGCACCATGTCGCGCAAAGCGCCGGAGCTTTCATAATAACCACCCCTATCTTCAACACCTACTTCTTCAGCAACGGTGATTTGAACGTATTCAATATAATTCCGGTTCCAAAGCGGCTCCCATAGCGCGTTCCCGAACCTGAATGCCATAATGTTCTGAACTGTTTCCTTTCCCAAGTAATGATCGATTCGGTAAATCTGTTTTTCCTGGAAAGTATTAGTGAGCAGGTTATTCAGTTCCCTGGCTGATTCGAGGTTATTACCAAAAGGCTTTTCAACTACTATCCTGTCGTGTTCCACACTGCTGGCAATTCCAACTTTACCAAGATTGATGGTCACAGGTTCAATATATCTTGGAGCAACTGAGAGGTAGAACATTCTATTTGAACGTGTTCCCCACTTAGTTTCCAGCTCATTGATTTTATCGGCAAGCCGGCGGTAGGATGATTCGTCGTTGATATCAGACTGAAGATAGAATAATGATGATTGAAATTTATTCCATGCTTCTTCAGTTGGCTTTCCACTTCGGGAGAATTCGTTGAGTCCTTCATGAAGTCTTTCCCTGAAATCTGCATCATCCGACTGACTTCTTCCTAAACCGATCACTGCAAAGTTTTCGGGTATCCATCCATCCAGGAAAAGATTGTAGAAAGCAGGAATCAGTTTTCTTTTTGCGAGGTCACCATTGCCACCAAATATAACCGCGATGGTAGGACAGGTATTTTTAATTGTGTTCACGTCAATAACAAATAAAAAGTAAAAAGGGGTTTACCATTGAGTGTGAAAGATCCCGGGCTTATCCACTCTTTCATAAGTGTGTGCACCGAAATAATCACGCTGAGCCTGAATCAGGTTGGTTGGTAAGGTTGCAGACCTGTATGCATCGAAGTATGCAAGTGAAGCCATATATGCAGGCATTGGAATGCCCTTCTCAATGGCCAGCTTTAATACATCTCGCATATCATGCTGACGGGATAAAAGATCTTTTCCGATCTTCTTATCCAATAAAATATTTTGAAGTGAAGGATTGGCAGCATAAGCAGCGCGGAAATCTTCAAGACATACAGCCCTGATGATACATCCGCCTCTCCAGATGCGCGCAACATCTTCAAGCTTCAGTTCATAATTATAGGTTTCGGAAGCCATACTCAACTGCGCTAGTCCCTGCGCATAGGTTGAGATCATGGCAAAATAAAATGCATTGCGAAGCTGATCCACCAGCTTGCTTCTGTCTACATTATAAGTATCAATAATATTTGGAAGTGCTTCGCTGGCTGCAACTCTCTCTTCTTTATACTTCGACATATCCCTCATCAATACTGCCATATCGATGGTGGGAACCGGAACCTGCAGATCCATAGCATTTTGAGAGGTCCATTTGCCGGTGCCTTTAGAGCGTGCACGATCAGAGATCATGCTAACCAGAGTTTCACCTGTTTCCTCATCTTTCTTTTTGAGGATCTCTGCTGTGATCTCGATGAGGAACGACTGTAGTTCAGTGGTATTCCATTCTTCGAAGATCAGTTGCTGTTCTTCGTCCGTAATGCCGGCCCCGCGTTTCAGCAGGTCATAGGTTTCAGCGATCAGCTGCATGATACCATATTCAATACCATTGTGCACCATCTTCACATAATTACCAGCTGAACCATTACCCAGGTAAGCCACACAAGGATCTCCATCAACTTTAGCTGCAATGGCTTCAAAAACAGGACGGAGTCTTTCATAAGCTGCCCTGTCGCCACCTGGCATCATCGCAGGTCCAAACCTCGCACCTTTTTCTCCTCCTGAAACACCCATCCCGAAGAAATGGATTCCTTTGGATTCAAGGTAAGCAACGCGGCGATCTGTATCCGGGAAATAGGAATTTCCCCCATCGATCACTATGTCGCCTTCGTTAAGTAAAGGAAGCAGGGATTCAATGGCCGCATCAACCGGTTTACCAGCAGGAACGAGCAGCATGATAGCCCTGGGCGTTCTTAAAGACTGAACAAATTCCGTGATGGAGGTGGTACCTTTGACCTGTTTGCCGGCAGCTTCAGATTCCAGGGAAGCAGCTTTTTGAGGATCCAGATCAAGACCTATTACTGAGAAATTATTATCTGCTATATTCAACAAAAGATTTCGACCCATTACACCCAGTCCAACCATACCAAATTCGTAACGTAAATCGTTCATAAGAGAGAGATGTTTCAAATTGAGTGCAAAGATGGTGTAAAATTATTTATAATTGTTAAAAGGCAGTGATGATTAGATTGTTACTCAGCAAATGGAGGTTTCCACTGTTTCTTATTAGCTTTTACATTTTACTCAATTTTTTGATTTGGAGGCAATTAAGACAACAGGTGAATACCGACAGGCGAGAAACTATTGAAGCGGCCGTTGCCCAGAATTCCAACCTGGCCATCACCCTGGAGCAGTATACCATCAAAACCCTTAAAGATGCGGAAGACGCATTGCAGCTGATCAAATACCTGTATAATCAAAAGGGGAATTCCTTCAGTTTCAAAGAACTGGTTGATTCAAATGTTTTAGATGTAGGCGCTTTCAACGGCATAGCATTAGTTGACAGTATTGGAAATATTCATAAAATATATCCAACCGATTTCGAAAAATATAAACTCAACATTGCAGACAGGGATTTTTTTGCATTTCACAAGAATTCAAAAATTGATTCATTTTTTATTACAAAGCCGATTCTGTCAAAATCAATTAAGAGATCAGTAATAATCATCAGCAGGAAGCTGGTATATCCGGATGGCAGATTTAAAGGTGTTGTGGCGGTACAGATCGAGCCATCAGCTTTCATGGCATTTTATAACAATGCCAATACAAGAAGCTTTGATATTATGTCGCTTGTTTCACCTGATGGAATCACTTATTCGAGAAGAACGGGAAATCGCCAGAGTGATGGAGAGAATATTTCCAAAAGTCCATTATTCAAGTTGGTACCGAAACAAAAAGTAGGAAACTATTATGCTAAAGATGCCATTCGTGGTATAGAAACCTATTTCAGTTATCGTAAACTAAATTCATTTCCAATTATTGCTACTGTTGGAAGAAGAGAAAAAGATATACTGGCGGATTTTTACAAAAGAGAACGTAAGACATATTTTTTCGGAGGAGTGATCAGCCTGTTGATATTTCTTTTTTTACTCGTGATCTATATTTCTGATTATGAAAAAAGAAAGATCGCAGAGAACATGACCAAAGAGATCATCCAGGCACAGGAAAGAGAACGGGAAAAGATAGGGCATGAATTGCATGACAATGTGAACCAGATCCTCACAGCTTCAAAATTATATATTGAGTTAGCTATCAAGGATGATAGTCCCAGGAAAAATGAAAAGCTATCCTTTGCCATTGATCATATCAAAGAAGGGATCTCAGAAGTAAGAAAACTATCTCATGAATTATCTGCTCCAACATTAGGTCAGCAGAACCTGATTGATTCCATCAACAATTTAATAGAGCCATACCAGGCATCCGGAAAATTCGATATTGATTTTTTCTTTTCGGATTATCACACAAATATTTCAAGAGACCAGGCACTGGCTATGTATAGAATCTTACAGGAACAACTAAGTAATATTTTAAAACATTCAGAAGCAAAGAAGGTAGAGATAACACTTAAACAATCCGATCGGGAAACTTATCTTGTTATAAGTGATGACGGTAAAGGGTTTGATCTGTATGCTAAAAGGCATGGTATTGGTTTAAATAATATCTACAGCAGAACCAGAATCTTTAATGGCAGAATGGTGATATCAACATTTCCAGGCAATGGCTGTACATTGGAAGTTGTATTTCCACTAAGCAGTTATCTTACCATTTAATTATCCTACCTATTCCACAATCTTATTATGCTTCTTCAGTCCTGTCCATCCTGTTGAACATCCAGAATATTATCGGGAACACCAGCAAAGTCAATACTGTAGCGGTTACCAGCCCGCCAATGATCACTACAGCCAGGGGCTTTTGAGATTCAGAACCTATACCGGTTGAAATGGCGGCAGGCAACAAACCAATGGAAGCCATCAATGCCGTCATTATCACAGGTCTGGTTCTCACTTTCACCGCTTCAACAATTGATCGCTCCAGCGTCATATTAGCTTTGATGTTGTTATGAAATTCCGATATCAATATCACCCCGTTTTGAATACAGATACCAAACAGGGCAATGAATCCAACACCTGCCGAGATACCAAAATTGATACCTGTAATATGTAGTGCAATGATCCCTCCGATGATCGCAAACGGAACGTTAGTCAACACCAGCAATGAATCTTTTACATTTCCGAACATCACAAAGAGCAGGATGAAAATGGCGGCAAGACTGATTGGTACAACTTCAGACAATCTTCCTGTTGCCCTGACCTGGTTCTCAAATTCACCTGTCCATCCAACAGAATATCCTGCCGGCAATTTGATAGACTGATTCACTTTTTTCTGTGCCTCAGCAATGGTGCTTCCAAGGTCACGTTCACGAACGGAAAATTTCACGCCGATAAATCTCCTGGTATCATCGCGATAGATAAAGGCAGGGCCAGTTGAAGTTCTGATTGTACTGATCTCTTTTAAAGGAATCTTTGATTTGGTAAGCGTTGGTACCATCAGGTTCGCAATATCATCTTCATTACTCCTGTAGTCCTTTTCATATCTTATTCGCACATCAAATTTTTTCTCACCGTCAAATTTCTGCGTTGCAGTTTTACCTCCAAAAGCAAGTTCGAGAACAGCTTGCGCATCAGCAATGGTCACCCCATAGGCAGCCATTTTTTCTTTATCAAGTAACACGCTGATCTCCGGCTGACCAACATTCCTCAGGATACCTACATCTTTGATACCCGGTACATCTTTAATAACATTGATCACCTGGTTTGCATATTTATCCAACACATCAAGGTCCTCACCATAGATCTTTACTGCATTGGATGCATTGATACCGGCAACAGATTCTGCCACGTTATCAATGATCGGTTGGGAATAATTATAGCCGATACCCTGGTATTGCTTAAGATTCTTATCCATCTCCTCCACCAACTGATCCATGGAGATCTTGCGCTTCCATTCTTTTTTAGGCTTCAGATTCACCTGCATCTGCACATAATAAAATCCACTGGGATCAGTCCCATCATTACTTCTACCCGTTTGAGAAAGAACACTTCTTACTTCATCAAATTTTCGCAGTTCATTCCGGAGGACAGATACAGTCTTAACTGTTTCCTGTAAGCTTGAACTCATAGGAAGTTTTGCTTCCACCCATAAAGCTCCCTCATTCAACTGTGGAAGGAATTCTGTACCTAAAAATTTAGAGGAGAAGAATGTCAATGCCATTACCAGCAACGAAACACCAAGGGTTATTTTTTTATACCTGAACGAAAAATTAAATCCTATTTCAATGGTCCGGTTCCAGAATCGTACGAAGACATTATCTTTCTCACGTACATTTTTGTTAAGCAAAAGATGACACAGTACTGGAACAAGTGTTAGCGTGAAGATCAATGCTCCGAGAAGGGCAAATCCCAGTGTATATGCCAGTGGAGAGAACATCTTTCCTTCCACTTTCTGAAAGGCAAAAATTGGAAGCAATGCTGTAATGATGATCAGCTTGGAAAAGAAGATCGCCTTACCCATTTGTGCGCCGGAACGCTTAATCAGTCCACCTTTTGCGAGTTTATTGAACGAATCCATTCCGCGCTTATGCGCCAGGTGATCCATTGCCACGAAGATACCTTCCACCATCACCACCGCACCATCAATGATGATCCCAAAGTCCACCGCTCCAAGTGAGAGCAGGTTCGCCCCCATCCCCTTCAACTTTAAACACAAGAAGGCAAAGAGCAACGACAAAGGAATAATAACGGATACAATAACGGTCGTTCGCCAGTCGGCCATGAACAGGAATACGATCACCGTAACCAGGATTATCCCTTCAATCAGGTTATGCATTACAGTTCCGGTGGTGTAATTCATGAGGTCATCGCGGTCATAGAATGTTTGCATTTTCACATCTGAAGGAAGAACAGAAGTATTGAGTTCCTCAATCTTGTCCTTCACCCGCGCAAGCACTTCCTTAGGATTTTCGCCCTTCCGCATCACCACAATTCCTTCCACCACATCATCAGAGCTATCCAATCCAACCTGTCCAACTCTTGGCAGGGAACTCTCTTTCACTTCGGCCAGGTTCTTTACCAGGACAGGGTTTCCACCTGCATCTTCAATGATGATATTTCCAATGTCTTCAACAGATTGCAACAAACCGATTCCACGCACAACATAGGCCTGCCCATTTTTTTCGATCACATCTCCACCAACATTCACATTACTCTTCGATACAGCATCATACACTTCCAACGGTGTGATATCATATTTCATCAGTTTGTTTGGATCCACATTGATCTCATAGATCTTTTCCTGTCCGCCAAACGCAACCACATCAGCCACACCCTTTACGGCCCTTAGCTTCCTGTCGATGGTCCAGTTCTGTATTGTCAACAAATCACGTGTATCTCTTTTGGGACTTTTCAGGAAATACCTGAAGATCTCACCTGTAGGGCCATAGGGTGGCTGCACATCCGGACTCACATCATTTGGCAGGGAAACATTTCGCAACTGGTTATTGACCTGTTGCCGGGCAAAAAAATCATCCACATCATCTTCAAAAATGATCTTGATGACCGATAAACCAAACATGGAAATACTGCGAACATTGGTCTTTTTCTGAACCGAGTTCATGGCTACTTCGATCGGGGTAGTTACGAACCTTTCAATTTCTTCTGCGCTTCTTCCGTTCCATTCAGTAACAATAATGATCTGTGTGTTGGTAACGTCCGGAAAAGCTTCAATAGGCATACTTCTGAAGCTCAGGTAGCCGGCAAGAGCTAATGCAAACACACAGAAAAAAACGAATGCTTTATTCTTGATTGAAAAGGCAATGATATTCTTAATAAACTTTGACATGCATTAATCATTTAAAGCATCGTAAATAAGTAATTGATTTTTGTTGATGACTTTCTCTCCTTTCTGCAGGCCAGAGTTTATATACACTACATCACCAACTTGCCTGAAAACCTCTACGGGCCTGGTTTCTACATTATATCGGTCGTGGAATATCATGACAAAATTCCTCCCCTTATCGAAGATCAAAGCGTTGGCAGGAATCGAAAGCATTGATCTGTCTTCAGCCTTACTTTTTACCACGATCGATGCCCGCATTTCAGGTTTGAGCAGCATATCTGTATTCTTTAATGGAACCCTGAATTTCATGGCTTTTGTGTCAGGATCTATGATGTTGTAGATCTTCTCCACTTTACCTGTAAATACTTTATCAGGATAGCTGATGGTAGTAACATAAGCATCCATTCCTTTATCGACCATTTGTATATCACTTTCATTCACATTGGCAATGGCCCATACTTCATCAATTTGAGCGATATCGAAAATGTTATCAGTTCGATCACTACGCAATTGCATATCAGCATTGATATTCTTTTCAATCACAAAACCATTCAATGGAGAACGCACTTCATACACTGAACCTGGTTTAACATGGTAGATCTTCAGTGTTTCATTGATCCTTCTTAATTGTGCTTGTGCCTTGGATAACTGGCCACGGGCCTGGATCACATCGAGTTCAGAATTCAGTTTCCCCTGGTATAATTCTTCGGAAACCTGTAGATTTTTCTTAGCGATCTGAACATCATTGATCGCATCCTGGAGGTCCTTATCAAATCCAGCCACCTCACTGCTTCGAATGGTGGCAAGTGTTTGTCCTTTGGTTACTGCATCTCCTGTTCCGGCAAAAACTTCCAATACATTACCGCCTACCATTGGATATACTTCAACCATTTTGGTATTGTCGACACTGATCTTTCCATAAAATCTCAATTCATTAGTCAGTGGTTGAAGGGTAACTTCAGCAACGGATATTTTTTTCAACATGGTATCACTCAGTGCGAAAGTTTCCTTTACAACAGGCTTTACATGTTCCTTAGAGCTGCAGCCTGTTACCAGGCTTGCTATGATGGCCGGTATATAGATGTATTTCATAATCAAAATAATTTTGTGCCTGTTACGTAATTGAGTTCTTCGCCAGAAAGCACAAGCTGTTTTCTCGAATTGTTATTTTGTACGGTTGTCTGATGATAGCTTTCCATGAAGTCAGTGAATTCTATAAGTGAGATATTTCGTTTTTGAAAATTCTGAAAGATGCCATTGTATACATCCTCAAATGCCTTTCCTTCCACAACCCTTGCCTGCAGGTAATTCTGAAGAGATGCTTTGTATTTATTCAGGGCCGATTCAACTGAAGTTTTGATAGCCTGCTGTGCATATCCAGCTTCGGTTCCAACCTGGAGTGCCCGAACCTGGGAAGCTTTGATATTTCCTTTGTTCACATTCCAGAATTTGAGCGGGATACCAAATGTCAGGTTAACCTGGTTCTTAAATGCACCGCCATTCTGGTCGTAAGCTGCTCCCAGAGTAAGGTCCGGAACGGCTAGTGACTTTTGATAGGACTCATCCAGTAGTGCTGCATCTTTCAACCGGTCATATTTTTTCAATACAACTTTATTGGCGATTGCCTGTTCCTGTAATGCTTCAACTGTAAAATCCTTTTGATCAAAATATGGAAGCAGTTCTGCGTTTGTTGGTGCAGGTTCAATCAATGCAGTGTTGCCAGTCAACAAGGACATGTTTGACTGCTCTTCCGTAAGTTCATTGACGTGCGTAAGCCGTTCATTTACGAGCGATAATTGCAGGGTTTGTAAACGGATCAGGTCGCGCAATGGGATATTCCCTTTATTTACTTGCTCGGTATAACGATGAATCAGTGAGTCAAGTCCCGATACCTGTTTGTCTATGGCTTCAATATTCTTCCGGCTGAAATAAATTCTGAAAAAGCTTGTGTGCAGCTGGTATTGCAGGTCATGGAGCAATTCCTGGAATTCCAGTGCAGCTACTTTTACATTCTTATCTGCCAGTGCAACTTCCTTTCTTTTTTTACCTCCCAGGTAGATCAATTGCTGTACTGATAGAGCTTTCTGGCCTTTTGAACCCATATTGAAGGCCTTACTGTTTTGAGGATCGGCCATATTGAATTCACCCTGCAGGTAAGGAAGATTCCAGATCCTGGCCTGTTGAGCAAGTGCTTCAGCATAAGAAATATTATAGTGCTGTGCGAGGAGCTGAAGATTAGATGTGGTAAACGATTTTTCACATTCTTCCAGGCTCATCCTTGTCTGTGAAAAAAGTGGTGAATATATAACCAGGAGAACAGGAAGCAGGTATTTGATCATGGGCCATTGATTGAACTGCAAAGTTTCCAATGCGGAACTTAAAGGGATATTAAAGCCCTGCTTAAGATTTGCTTAAGAATTGAGCCCCTTCTTAAAGCTTTTTTTAAGCTAATTTTAAGGTCATGTGATGAATTAATGATTTGTTTTGTCAATTGAACTGAGCTGTATGAAGGCATTGTTACTGGAAGATGATTTTATATTGTCGAATGAGATCAGGACCTTTCTTGGAAAGAATGGACTTACCTGTGAAGTCGTGTATGATGGAGCGATCTTTTTTAAAGAAATTCAGCATAATAGTTATGATATCTATATTCTCGATATAAATGTTCCATCTCTGAATGGATTGGAGGTTTGTAAGAAGATCCGCCAGCACGACAGCTCCATTCCAATCCTGATGTTAACTGCTTATAGCGGTGTACAGGAAAAAGTGGAAGCATTTGAATATGGAGCAGATGATTACCTGGTGAAACCATTTCACCTCGATGAACTATTGGCAAGAGTAAAAGCATTGCTTCGCAGAAGAAGTTCACCTCAACAGGTGGAAGATCTGGTTTACAAAGTGGATGACCTTGAGATCAACGCATCAAAAATGACGGTAACAAGGGCAGGCAAACTCATTGACCTGACACCTAAAGAATACAAGTTACTTGAGTTGCTGGCAAGAAATAATGGAAGAACAGTTTCTAAACAGGCCATTGCGGAACAGGTCTGGGATCTTCATTTTGAAACAGGCACCAATACAATTGAAGTATACATCAGTTTCTTAAGAAATAAAATTGATAAAGGATTTGATACACCACTCATCCATACCAGGCATGGATATGGATATTATCTAAAGGAAACACCTGCATGACCTTAAAACACAGGATACCACTCAATCTTAGCATACTCTTCTCAGGACTGCTCGCTATTGTAATGCTGATGGTTTATTTCCTGTTTGCTGATTTCCGGAAGCAGGAATTTCGCGACAGGCTTGCCGAAAAATCAGAGAATACAGTCAAGCTATTGCTTGAGGTAAAAGAAATTGATGAGCAGATCTTGAAAGCGATCGACCGGAACTCCATCAATAATCTGTATAATGAAAAGACCCTCATCTTTAATGAGAACAAAAAACTTATTTATAGCAGCATTGATGATACAAAAGTTAACTGGACCATACAGGAGTTAGATGAGATCAAGAAAAAAGGTTCCATCTTCAAAGCATATAAAGAGTATGAAACACTTGGACTGTATTTCAGGTTCCAGGGCAAAGATTATTATTCACTGATCTCTGCAGAAGATACCTATGGGCAAAGCAAACTTGACTTTCTGAAGATCGTACTGGCGATTTCTTTTGTAATGGGATTGATCCTGGCATGGACGCTTTCTTTCACCCTAAGTAAAAAGATCCTAAGCCCATTAGATATATTAAGAAAACAAATCAGGGATATTACAACACATAATTTATCAGCATTGGTAACGGTTCCGAAAGAGGAAGATGAAATCCAAGCATTATCAGAAACATTCAATGAAATGTTGCAGAGAATTGATAAGGCCTATACCAGCCAGAAGAATTTCACCAGCAATGCTTCCCACGAATTAAGAACACCCATTGCCCGGATCGTAACGCAGATAGAGAACCTGTTAAATGAAAATGAGCTTCCAGGGCATTTTAAACAAACGTTGTCGAATATTTCGCAGGATGCATACCAGATGTCGGATACTATATCCTCCTTATTTCTATTGACAACAATGGAAGAAAAGAAATCTCACGGTGTGTTCAATAAAGTAAGGATTGATGAGATCATTTTCAATGCAGTAGAGAAAACCTCAGCATTATTTCCGGACCTTAAATTTCAATTCGAAATTAATTCAGATGATGGGTCCAATTCTTTGATGGAGATCCAGGGAAATGAAACCTTGTTGGGAATAGCCTTTCAAAATTTGTTGAAGAATGCATACCTGTATTCTGATGACAGGATCATAAAATGCGAGATCAGGGAAGATGCTGAAACCTTAACGGTAACTATTTCTAATCATGGAGCTAATCCTGGTGAAAAAGAGACCCAGTGGCTATTTCAGCCATTCAAAAGAGGTCCGAACGCCCTCAACACTCCAGGTTC
The DNA here is from genome assembly GCA_966112615.1 of uncultured bacterium. Taxonomy (GTDB): domain Bacteria; phylum Bacteroidota; class Bacteroidia; order Chitinophagales; family Chitinophagaceae; genus Flavitalea. The sequence goes on along the minus strand of CBHWDO010000006.1, from coordinate 56,111 downwards.
GGGTATGGGATTGAATATTGTTCAAAGGATCATTCAATATCATGATGCAATGGTTAGGTTCAAAATCCCTGCAGAGAATATGAATGAATTGGTGGTGCAATTCACTAAAAGTTAGTTTTCTCAAGATATAAAAACGGTCCTGCAGTACCAACGTAAGAAATTCCAAATAACTTCTTACCATCTGACTCAATTACTTTGTAGAATCCTGTCAAAGAAATTTTTGATAAGGAATCGGAATTCAAAACATGATCAACATTTACTTTTCCGTTACAATTTTGAAAGAACTCTTTGTATCGACCTTCTTTATACCTGATCACAAAGGATGAGTCTGTTGAATTTAATTCGATACTACCCTTTCGATACATCAGTTTTTGAGGATTACACCCCTGTTGGGCATCGGTTGGAAAAAAAACCGTGTATTGCAATACAGTTCCATCCTCCTTTATATCAATGCCATCTGTAGTGGCGGCTTGTTGAATCTGGGTTCCGTCATAATTCCAGAATTCTGACAGATCAAAGGAGCCCCTGATCCATTGTCCACTAATGTTTGCAGGAATATTTTTTGTTTCATTTGATTCTTTCTTACAGCCTGCAACAATAAACAATAGGATAATCAACAAGTATTTCATGCTAAGCCTGGTTTTTGATCCATTGAAGAATATGGTTTAATATTCCCGGGTTGAACCCTTTTCCCGGCTCCTCTTTCAGCACTTCTTCAATTGAATTGAATTTGCTCATTCCATGATCTGATTGCGGAACAAAATGCAGCTCGGCTTTTTTGTTTCCAAAGCTGTTGATCGTTTCAAGAAGATAGTGCTGGTCGTTTTGATGTGCGATATAATCGTATTCGCCGATCATGATCAAAACTGAACCCTTGTATTGCTTCCACAAGAATGCGAGGTTCAATTGATGTAATTGATAGAAATAATCCGGACTTCGAATGTCAAAGATTGAAGCAACCGTTTCTGCCTGTGGATATAATTTCCTCAATGAATCCTGCGAGATCATTCCATTCAGTAAAAGATTCGCGGCAAGCTGGTTCATTTTTACAAGTGTATCAAGTTGCTCCGGGCTTGCACCTTTTAACTTTGCCTGCTGACGAAAAGCATCCACAACATATTCAACGAAAGGACGTCCGAGACCGCCGTAAGTAATAATTCCTTTTACATTAGATCCGGCAGCAACCATTGGCGCAAAAACCGCTCCCATACTGTGTCCGAATAAGTAGATCCTGTTTGAATCCACTCCGGGATGATTTTTTAAAGCATGTAAAGCGGCTTTAAAATGCGCTGCTTCGCTGTTAAGGTCATCCATCATGCAGGCATTCTTTCCCTTGCTATCTCCCATACCAGGCCTGTCGATCCGCATGGTCACATACCCATTTCTCGTAAAACCCCTGAGCAAAGAAAGTTCTGTCCTGGAAGTATCCAATCCAAAATCAACTGAGTAGCATGAAACTCCTGTAATGAATAAAACTGCCGGGTGTTTTTGGGAATCTTTCGGAACTGTAACAATACTTCTCAGGTTGGCTACAGGAGTTTGAATCATCCCATATTCTGTAACAATATCAGATGCAGCTTCCAATGGAAAACCCTGGACAATTCCCTGCAACAGGACCAGGTCTTTTTTTCTTTTAATCACCACCTGCAATGAATCTCCTGCTTTCATTTCCCGAATCACAGTGATGACAGACTGAACATCCTGAGTTTTTTTACTATTGATAGAAACCAGTGTATCTCCCTTCTTCAATCCAATTAAAGATGCAGTGGAATTTGGAACAGTTCCTACAATGGCAATTGTATTGTTTACATTTTGCATCTGGATACCAAGCAAAGGTCTTCGCTCCAGCTGTGAAAAACCTGCAAAATATGTCGCCAATAAAAAAAGCAGGAAGAGCGGTCTGATCATAATGAACCAATTTGTCTTCCTGCTAAATTGTATCAATCTATCATTCTATAATTCAGCTTTTGCTGAAATGATGATTTTTGCCCTTGAACGGTCAATTTTGGTATCTCAATCGAACCATCAGGATTACTTTAAAAAAATGCCTTCTGTAGAAACAGAAGGCCTAAACGATTGTGTGCTGTTTTGAGAAAAACGATTGAAAACTATTTTCCTTTATAAATTGATTCAAGTAGTTTAATGTAATATCCACCAACCACACTTCTTGCCTGGAAACCAACCTGTTTTCCATTGGTAGTTTCATGCCAGTCGCTCAAAGGCACGCGGGTACTGGTTTCCATGGCATACTTGAATACAGGATCTACCAGTGCATCAAAATCTGCTTTATTATCCGCCAGCACTGAGGTCCAGAGGATCCAGTCAGATTTTGTATATGTCTTCCTGCTATCCAATGGTAGTCCATACGCTTCCTGTTTACCTAAATAATATTTGATCTCTTTTTGATATACTTCTTTTGGAAACAGGTCGAGTCCAAGGATCTTATCCCAAACCAGGTTGTATTTCTGGCTCCAGGTTCCTTTCTTGTCAAATGTCAATGCATAATGATCTCCATCATCTGCCATTTCCATCCATTTAATTGCCATCTGTTTTGCAATGTCTCTATACTTTTTCGCTGTCTCTTTTTCTCCCAGTTTCTCAGCCATGTATGCATAGCTTCCTATTCCTACAATTGCTTTCACAGAAAGATTTGCATTGCGTGCAAGGTGACCTGCAAAGTCATCGGTACACAATTGATTCGCCGGGTCAAATCCTTCCTTCACCAGGTAATCCGTCCAGGTGGTCAGTGTTTTCCAATGCTTGCGTGCATATTCTGCATTGCCTTCTCTCTTGGTTATTGCACCTGCAAGGATCACCATATTGCCGCTTTCTTCTACAGGCATATCTTCACCATAGGTTTGACCATTCGCTAATGGATAAGTACCCAGGTCATGCGCTGCAAAAGGTTTTGGCCACTTACCGCTTTCACTGTAATAGAAAATACCATTCATCATACCTTTCAATAATTCAGGATTATATACAAGATACAATGGAGCTGAAGGGTATGTGATATCGACTGTATTGATGGATCCGTTACTGAAATTTTCTTTGGAAAGAAATAATAATTCTCCCTGTGGACTTCTCACCAGTTTATGCGCAGCCATCGCCTGGCGATACACCAGTGCACAAAGTTTTGCATAGTTTTCGCCACCGGCATTCTTTGTTTCTGAATACAATTTATGGTTGAAGTCTGCACATTGTTGCAATACTTTCTTATAATCTGAAGATGCTTTGGCCATTGTTTTTTCAATGGTCATTCCTGATTCTTTCCATAGTGCTTTCAGATTCTCACCAAAATATTGTACTGATAAAAGATCATCATATCCCAGCATGATATACTGCTCTTTTGGTGTTGCCGCAACTTTTCCGAATGGAAGAATCGTGTTCAGCATTAAGCTCCTTCCTTCATTAACCGATGCATAGTTTTTTTGAAGAAATGATGTAACAGCTCCAGCTGCAGTACTGATATACTGCGTGGGCCTAACTCCTGCAGGAGCTGCCACATACATATAACCCCAGTCTATCCGAAGATCATCACCTTTCTTCTTTAATATAGGCTGGTCATTCGTTCCGGCTTTCATTACCGACAAACCATCACTTGTATATACTGATGCTTTAACCTGCTGAGATGGTACATTTACTGCTATATCAGTTGACGCACCTAAATAAAGATCAACATTATGTGAAGCCCCATCATTCGATACAACTTTTGCAGTAACATAAGAAACAGGTCTTGATACTAATTGCAGATCATTCATCAATACCGGTGAAGTGAATACCAGTGAAAGATTCACCTTTCCACAAACCAGGTCATAGATGGTTTGTGTAGGATTGATGGTTACTTTATTCTGAACTGCTTTCTTTACCATGGATGCTTTGTCTTTTACTTCATCCACAATTCCGAAATCCAGCCATTGACCTCCTGCTGTATTTGCAACATGAATTGCTATCACATTCTTTCCTTTCACCAGGTATTTTGCAAGCTGTTCATGCAGGGGAAGGAAAGTAAATTTATTGGTCCATCCTGTACGATCATATACCTGGTTTCCATTCAGGTAAATTTTGACATTATCATCGTGATTGATCTTAAGTGCCAGCTTGTTGAAATCAGTATTGTCAATATTGAAGGTTCTTCTTACCCAGAGATCGTTCGACTTCCAGTAAGTATTCACCTGCGATTTATCATCCCCGAAAGGAGCTTTACCACTGGTCCAGGATGCATCATTGTATCCTGCTTCCATCCAGTTCCCGGTGGGTGTTGTTTCTGTATATTTTGTTTCAAATGATTCTTCATCACCTGCAGGCAACACAGATTTATAACTCCTGCCGGTTTCACCAAGAAAACGATATACTTCTCCATCCACACGGATCAAACCAAGCAGCGACTGATCAGCACCTGTCCAATGGTGCGTCGTGGAAGACGATACTGTATCGGTGTTAGACCAGATACTGAAATACGGATCATGTGTAATTAACGGGTAAGCCGGTGCTTTGGTCAACTGACCCATTACAGCCGGTACAAAACTCACTACAATAGCCAGTGCACTTAAGATTCTCTTCATCTCACAAATAATTAATGGTATGCTTTAAGGTTTGATATCTACTGATTGATTATAAAGTTTACTATGAACTGATTTTAATTTTTCAACAGGGATCTTGATCACTTTCCTGTCGTAAGTCATGATACCATTGGTTTCCACTTCAACATCTGTAGTTTGAGTATACACGGCAGCCGACAGACCATGACCGATCAGGTATGGGATGCGATCTATGAACTCTGAATATCTTTTGAAAAGATCATCGGCATTTTTAAAGCTTTGATATCCCCAGTTGTTTTTATCCTGCCATGTATGTCCTTCAACCGGTAAACCAAGTCCTCCGAATTCACCCAACACAAGCACCTGCGACTTTCCAAACAATGCAGGATCCGGCATTAAAGGCTCCGGATAATTGTGCAGGTCGATGATATGCCCAACCGGCTCGAAGTTCCCGCCACTTGCGCTGTTCACCAGCCTGGAAGGATCCTGCTTCATGGTCCAGTTGGTAATATCTGCAGTTTTAAATTGTCCCCATGCCTCATTAAATGGAACCCAAACAATGATGCTTGGAAAGTTGTGAAAATCTTTCATTATCTCTTTCCATTCTTCACGATAGATCGCTTCTGATTCAGGTGTTCTTTTCTTATCTGTTGCCTTGCCGAATACGCCTGGTCTCATTTCCCAACTGTTTCCGAGATCACCGCTTGGCATATCCTGCCATACAAGCATACCCATCTGGTCGCAGTAGTAATACCATCTTGCAGGTTCTACTTTAACGTGTTTGCGGATCATATTGAAGCCCATTTCCTTGGTCTTCACGATATCGAATTTCAAAGCTTCATCGGTTGGAGCAGTGTACAAACCATCAGGCCACCAGCCCTGGTCGAGCGGACCATACTGGAAAACAAATTTGTCGTTCAGCAACATGCGTTTGATCCCTTTAGCATCCACACCTTCAGAGATCTTTCTCATCGCGAAATAACTCTTCACTTCATCTACTGCCTTGCCCTTGCGCATCACAGTATATTTCAGATCATACAAAAAAGGATTTTCAAGCGACCAGATCTTTGCATCATTCACCTGTAATGTTCCTTCTCCACTGATCTTTTGTTCTGCAACTTTTGTAGATCCATCCCATGCACTTACAATCACTTCATCACCGTTTTGCAGGTTGGAAATTTCCGCGGCAATGGTGACAGTTTTTTTATCAAGATCCGGAGTTTGTTTGGTTGAAACGATATAAGTCTTTGGAACTGATTCCAGCCACACCGTTTGCCAGATACCGGTAACAGGAGTGTACCAGATGCCATGAGGATTTTTGATCTGCTTACCTCTAGGCTGAGGTCCATCATCAGAAGGATCCCATACACGAACAGCAATTTTCTGATCATTGCCTTTTGTCAGTGCACTGGTAATATCAATGGAAAAAGGATCATAACCACCTTTGTGTGATCCAACGGATTTCCCATTTACAAATACTTCGCACTGCCAGTCAACGGCTCCAAAATGCAGGAGCACATTGCCTTTTCGCATGGAAGATGAAACCTGTACGGTTTTGTTGTACCAAAGCACACTGTCTTTACCAACTGTTTTACCAACACCCGACAATGCCGATTCTACTGCATAAGGCACGAGAATCTTTCCTGAAAATGAAGCAGGAATAGATTGTTGTGATGCCGGTAATATTGCATAGTCCCACTGACCATTCAGGTTCTTCCAATCCTTTCTAACCATTTGTGGTCTTGGATATTCAGGCAATGGTGCAGCTGGATCTATTTTCTCTGCCCAGGGAGTAGTGATCTTTCCGGGAACAATCTTCCACTGATCCTGAGCCTTAACCGATAATGCACTAGAAACAAAAAGCGAATAGACTATTAACTTTTTCATGTAATGGGAATTATGAATGAGTACCGACTAAATTAAATTTTTTATACTACATCTCCAGTTTCACTACAGGTGAGAAGATCATGTCTTCTACCCCACTGATCTTTACACCGATCCTTGCGAATATATAATTCTGGGTACGGGTAAGAGTTGGTACAGCAACATTAAGTGAAACATTATTCATATCAGTGATTGCAGATCCTGCAACAGAAGATTCCGCAACTTTAGCAGAACCTGCACCAGATACGAATTGTGTTGTATTGATATACAGGTAAACACGATCGATATCCTTTGCATTTACATCAGTAATGATCTTATCCAGCTTTACAGATCCAGAAACTGTTCCACCTGAATACGAAAACTGTGGATCGCGAACCATATAGTATGGCATCACTTCAATGTTCATGTTCGTATTTCCGTTGATGGATAGGTTCAAGGTATCTTTCTGGGATCCGTTGTGAACGGTCATGTATGGGCCCTGACCTCCGGGAAAAGTTAGCGTGTATTGTCCGTTAAATAATAGCGAGGAAAAAGTTCCATCCTGTTTGATGGGCACATCGATCGGCGTCATTTTACCATATCCTCCCTGCCACAACTGGAAACGTACCTGATTATATTCTACATTGATCGGTTCTCCTTGGTAGGATATCATTCCTTCAAATGTTGCTGAAGGTGCATCATAATTATCCTTTGAACAGGATGCACTGATCACGATCAATGCCATTAGTATGATATTACTGAGTTTCATATAAATTCTTTTCAATGATTACTGGTTTGGATTTCTGACGATCTTCGGATTGTTGGCGATGATGTTATCACCGATATAGGAATAATAATTTCCTAACCTGAAACGATCAGGGTTTGTCACGGCATTAGGTTTTGCAATTTTAAAAACCCATTTACCATTGTTAGGATCGCCAGGAGCATAGTATTTGTATGGGATCAATCCAAAGACCTGTGTATTTGGTTTATCTGCTTTACCAATATTGGATAGCAGGTCTGCTTCAGTCATGTTGGAACCATTCCACACTTCTGTTGCGAGTCTCCAGCGTTTCATATCCCAGAGTGTATGATCTTCAAATGCAAGCTCTACTCTTCTCTCATGAACAATCCTGTCGAAATTCAATTGTGCTTCAGTAAGTGGAATGGTGAGTCCGGCCCTGGCTCTTACCTGGTTCATATATCCAACTGCAACATCTTTCTGGCCAAGTTCAAATGCGGCTTCTGCTGCATTGAGCAATACTTCAGCATATCTGAATCTTACCCACCATACTTCACTTTTGGTTCCAAGCGAACCGGCACCTACAGTAGGATCAAGGTATTTACGGATCAGGAAACCTGTTTGAGCGCTGAACTCAAGTCCTGCAATAGGACCATCTCTTCCTACTACTACTTCTGCAGCAGTTTTTCCCGGAAGAACTTTTTGTTCATTGAACCGGGTACCAGTTATGATGCTTTTATCTGATAGCATAAATCCACCCCAGATATCAACCGGCCTGTTTCGGAAATTGGAACCAGGAAGGATCACAGTACCTGCAAGACGCGCATCCCTTCCTTCAAACAGATCCTGCGGATTATCATAAAACGCTAAGTAATTTCCGTTGGTAATCGGCAATGGTGCAAATGTATTATCGAGCTTTTCAAATGCCTGAACCAGGTTAAGCGATGGATTTGTTTTACCTCCAAAACTTTCTTCTGTCATAGATGATGGTTGGTTATCCACCGTGAAATCATGCATCTTATTTTTCAGTTTATAATCTTCCACGAAGATGACTTCAGGATTATTGGATTTATCGAGAAAGATGGATGCAAAATTTTCCGAGAGATCAGGCTTCTTCATATACAGGGAATAATTTCCATCTGTTATGATCTCCTGCGCAGCCCGGAGGGCTGTTTCATAATAACCCTGCGCCATGGATGCAGGAATACTTACTTCGCCACCAGGCAGACTAACTTCAGGAGTCTTAGTTGATCCATATTTTGCAATAGATGCTGCATACAATGCTGCCCTGGATTCAAGTGCCAGCGCTGCTGCTTTAGAAGGCCTTGATTTTACTGAATTATTATTTGGCAGATCATTCTTGATCGCTTCTAATTCACTGATCACGAAATCATAGATCTCGGATTCTTTCGCTCTTGGAAATCGAAGGCTTTCGACATTACCACTGAAATCATACGTGAGTGGTTCAAGGATCAAAGGAACGCCACCCATTCTCTTCACATGATCGAAATAGATCAGGGCACGAAGAAATTTTCCTTCTGCCAAAAATCTCTTTCTTACATCTTCATTCAACGCTGTTGCTTTTTCTGCCTGCTGAATGAAAAGGTTGATCTCACGGATATATCCATAATCCCATGTGCCCCATTCGCCATATCCCCAATCCTGGTTCTGGTGGCGCCAGTTATCTCCATTCTGCGAAATCAATGCTTCATTGAAATCTCCATAACGCTGCCATTGACCGCCAAGGAGCCCCTGGTTATCAGGAATTCTATCATACAGGTTTGACAATACAGATAATACCAGCGAAGGATCTTTCCAGATCGCTTCTTCCAGCAGGATATTTTTTGGTTCCCTGCTTAAAAATTCATCATCCTTATTACAGCCACTGTTCAATACCAGTGCGGCTGCTATGAATATGGAAAAATATTTTTTCATCGTGCGATGTTTTGAAATTAGAATGAAAGGTTTACTCCAAGATTGATCACTTTATTCTGCGGATATTGAAGACCATTTCCATCCACCACTTCAGGATCGAGGCCATACTGTGCTGCATTATCGATCGAGAAAAGGTTGTAGGCATTCACATAAAACCTTGTCTTCTTTATGTGTACTCTTGACAATAATGTTTTTGGCAAAGAATATCCAAGCTCAATGGTTCTTGCCCTGAGGTATTTAAGATTGGTTACCCAGAAAGTTGAGTTCTTATTGTAGTTACTGTGACCACCTTCATTGAATCGAAGGGCTGGATATTTTCCCGGGATCCACTGACTGTTCACATCAAATGGATCTGCCCTGTGCCACCTGTCTTCATAAAAATCCTTCAACAGGTTACCTCCATTTTGATACGGCCATCTTACTTCCCAGTTTCTTTCAAATGTGTACATTGATGCACCGGAGAAATCCGCTGTGAAATCAAGCCCCTTCCATGAAAGTGAAATACTCAATCCAAAGTTCACATTGGGATTTCCACCACCAAAACCGATCGGGCGCTGATCATATCCATTGATCATTCCGTCGTTGTTCACATCCTTATACATCAGGTCGCCTGGCAATTGTGTGCGGTTATTCTGACCATCGTTATTGATAGTATAGTTGTTGATCTGTTCCTGTGACTGGAACTGTCCAATCACTTCATATCCCCAATAGATGCCATTCCATCTTCCTTCAATGGAATTGCGGTAATGATCCCATGAGTTACCAAACATTGGTTTGTAAGAACTGATGAACTTGCTTCTGGAGATAGAAGCATTACCGCCAATTGTATAGCGGAATTCGCCTGATTGTCCGTGATAGTTCAGGGCGAATTCACCTCCCACGACCTGGTCTTTGTTTACATTTTCATTTGGAAGATTGTAACCGAGTTCTGAAGGAACCAATACATCGTACTTCGCACCTACAAGTCCCGAACGCTTACGATCAAAATAATCGATCGAACCGGTGATCTTTCCATTGAATAAAGTGAAGTCTGCCCCGATATTGGCCATGGTACTTGTGAACCATGTAATATTGGTTACAGGAACACCTCTGAAGTTTGAACCAACTACCAGGTTACCATCAAATACAGATCTGTTGCCGCTATTGTAATTATAACCCGAGATATAATCAAAAGCTCCGATTCCAACATTATCATCTCCCAATTCACCATAAGAACCGCGGATCTTGAATTCACTCAGGATCCTGTCATTGATCCATTTCTGGAAGAATCTTTCTTTGGTTAGTCTCCATCCACCTGATACTGCAGGAAAGAAACCGGTTCTTTTACCTGGCGCGAATTTCCAGGATGCATCTCTCCTTGCAGAAAGTTCAACATAAAACCTGTTGTCAAAATTATAGTTCAGTCTTCCGATATAACCGAGCCTTGCTTCTTCCCAATCCTGGTCGTTGTAAGTATCAATATCAGTAAAGAATAATAATGGTAATGCATTTGTTTTTGGAACTGCATGCACCCATACATCTGTTTCATTGCGTTCAATTCTTTCAGCCACGAATGTTGCGCCGATATTATGAAGACCAAAACTGTTGTTGTAATTTAATTGTCCCTGGAACACGTTATTAAAAACCTTATGCGTTCCGCGTTCTCTCCAAGGATTCGTGCTACCACCAGTCCTGGTGTAGGTGCTATCTACCGGGTTATATCGATAAGCATCATAAGTGTATTCATGACCATTCATTACTTTATCAGCGATATAGTAACTATACATGGCTCTTGCTGATAACCCGGTAATTGGGAACTGGTACTCTGCTGAAATATTTGTCTGCAACACGCGCCAGTCTTCATGCCAGTAACCTGATTTTGCTTTATTCAGCAATCCCCAGTTCTCAGCATTATGCCCAATATCATTTAAATATTCAGGATTATCATTTGCAAAAGGACGTTCAAAGGGAAGGTTTCTCAACAATGCAAATCGTGGAGCCCAATAATCATCACCGCCGGGAACACCAGGATTGTCGCGGGTTTCAATACGCCCGTTGATCTGAACACCAACTTTCAATCTATTCGTAACCTTTACATCAATATTGGATTGAAGATTGGTTCTGCCAAAAGTGAATTCACGTCCAAGCACTGAATTCTGATCCAATCTTGTAAGCGACAAATAATAATTCACTTTATCAGAACCCCCGGTTGCATTTACATTGATACTTCTAACCGGCGAATTCTTTTTGATGATGAAATCATACCAGTTGAAATCCCTATATCCATACTCAGTTCCGGCTTTCCATTTTTCCAGTTCTGCAGGTGTCATGTTAGTGGATGGGTTCACCCTGTTCATTTCCGCATCTGCCTTACCTAACTGCCACTGGTAAGAATTTACCACTTCAGGGAATCTTGTCCAGTTTTGCCAGCCTGTGTATGCATCGATATTTATGGTATTACCGCTTCCTGATCTTCCGCGCTTGGTGGTAACAACCACAACACCATTGGCTGCACGTACGCCATAAATAGCTGCAGATGCATCTTTCAGAATGGTGATGCTTTCAATATCGTTGGGCGAAAGGTTGTTGAATTGTCCTCCGTCCTGCTGAATTCCGTCGATGATGAATAAAGGAGTACCCAGGTTCCGGATATTGATGTTGGCGCTTGAACCAGGACGACCATCAGGCATTCTGAATGTTACACCAGGCAATTTTCCGGCAAGTCCTGAACTTACAGTTGCACCTCCGTGCACATGATCAAGGTCTTTTGCAGTTACGGTTGATATCGCTCCTGTAAGCGATTCTTTCTTCTTGGTTCCGTAACCAACCACTACCACTTCATCCATATCACGCGTTGAAGCGCGCAGTGAAATGTCAAATGATGATTTAGTTCCAACTGTAATGGATTGTTCTGCATATCCTACAGATGAAATTAGCAGTACAGATTGCTGTCCGGCTACATTAATGGAAAAATGACCACTCTCATTGGTGGTTGTTACATTTCGTTTACCTTTTTCAGTGATCGTAACATTGGGCAAACCCACGCCAGCACTGTCTTTTACAGTACCTGTTACAGTGAGCGGTGTTTGTGCATGTGAATTGGGGAGAAAGGCGAAAAAGACCAGGACAAGCAGCAGTCCGGTTCTTTTCCATGGCTCCAATGCAATAGCATTGGTGATCAGGAAAATCTTAGATTTCATGTGACATCAATTGTTAGTGTTAAATGGGCTTTGGCTAAGCAGTCAAAAAGTTTCCGGAGTGAAGAAACTTACTAAAATGAACAAGGATCATTCAGTTTGTATCAAAATGTTTTCAATTTGTTACACACCCGTATTAATTTTTCTTAATGCGTTTTGAGAAATCAGGAAAGTTTTAATTTACTCTCATTAAGAATGCCTGTGATTATTGTTCGATTGACATTTATACTGCTGTTTATTTTCAACACCGCATCTGCGCAGCCTTATTATTTCAGGCATTTCCAGGTGGAGAATGGTTTATCGCACAACACCGTGTTTTGCAGCATTCAGGATCGAAATGGTTTTATGTGGTTCGGAACAAAAGATGGCCTGAATCGATTCGATGGATATAATTTCAAGACCTTCCACATCAATGGTAATGAAGAAAAGAATCTTGACCGCGACCAGGTGAGTACACTCGCGCTCGACAGCAGCTATAATATGTGGGTAGGAACACAGAAGGGTTTGTATTTATACGATGCAGAAAAAGAATTGCTGACCAGGTATTGTCCTACCCTTTCAAATATTAATTTTCTATTTACCGATAAAGATGGTTTCCTCTGGATCCTGAGTTCCAGCAGGATCTACCGATTCAATGTTGAAGAAAAAAAACTGACTGTTTATCCGCATAATTTCCATGCAACGTCTATTTGCCAGTCGAATGACGGCCGGATCTGGTTTAGCGCAGCGGATGGAACGCTTCAGTTATTGAGAAAAAACAACAGTTTCCTTTCCTACAGTGTATTCAATCATTCCCCGCATGCTTCCACCAACTGGATCGAGAAAATTCTTGCAGATGAGAATGACAATATATATGTTGGAACTACCGGGCAGGGAGTTAAAGTCTTCAATACATTAACCGGAAGCTATACTGATCTGCTGACTTATAACCCGGATAAAACAACCGTATATGTAAGAAATATCTTACAGGTTTCGCCCAATGAATTCTGGATTGCTACTGAATACGGGATCTATGTGTACAATGCAGCAACCAGGAATATGATCAACCTGAGAAAGGTCTATGAAGATCCTTATTCATTATCAGATAATGCCATCTACTCACTGGTGAAAGACAATGAAGGAGGCATTTGGGCAGGAACTTATTTTGGTGGAGTGAATTATTATCCTGACCAGTCGGGAAAATTCAAGAAATACTTTCCTGATAATACCGGTAAGAGTATCAGCGGGAATGCAGTCAGGGTGATCGTTTCAGACAATTCCGGAAAACTCTGGATCAGCACGGAAGATGCAGGATTGAACCGATTTGATCCGAAGACAGGCGAATTCAGATCTTTCTTACCAACCGGAAAAAAGGATGGGATCTCTAATTATAATATTCATGGGTTACTGGTGGTGGATGATAATCTTTGGATCGGAACCTTTGAACATGGATTGGATATTATGGATATCGAATCGGGAAAAGTGATCAGGAATTATTCAACCAATCATAATACTCGCGGACTTCAGAGCAATTTCGTGGTAAGCATGATGATGGCGCGTGATAAGAAAATCTACCTGGCCACTACCAATGGACTATTTCAATACAATAAAGCAACCGATAGCTTTCACAGGAATCCATTCTATTCATACAATGGTTTTACTTCTTCCATTTTTGAAGACCATACCGGCACTATCTGGCTGGGAACACATGAAAGCGGCTTGTATTATTTCAATCCAAATACTGGTTTTAAAGGTCATTTCGAAAACGATAAAGACAATCCAAACAGCATACCCACCAATACCATCAATGCCTTGTATGAAGATATCCATCATGACCTCTGGATTGCAACCGAAGGTGGCGGACTATGCCAGTTAAAAAAGGATCGGAAAACATTTATCAGGCATACCAATAAATCAGGCCTACCCAGCAATTTTGTTTTCAAGGTGCTGGAAGATGAGCACAACAATCTGTGGGTAACAACTTCTAAGGGATTGGTGAAATTCAATCCTGCAAATGGTTTCACTAAAGTCTATACCAAAGAAAATGGACTCCTGAATGATCAGTTCAATTACAATTCAGGTTTCAGGGATGATTCTGGCCACTTGTATTTTGGTAGTGTTAAGGGCATGATCAGTTTCGATCCCAAAGAACAGGAACACCTTCATAATTTAAATACTGTATTCATTACAGGGTTCCAGGTAAATAATGAAGAGCTTATTGCAAATAAAGAAAATCCGATACTTGCAAAATCAATTTTATATACGGATAAAATAACCCTTCCTCACAATAAATCATCTTTCAGTATTGATTTCGCTGCAGTGAATTTTACCTCGCCTGAAATGGTAAGCTATAGTTATAAGATGGAAGGTCTTGATAAGGAATACACTACCATACGTAATAACAGGAAAGTATATTTTACGAATTTGAAACCTGGTCATTACACATTTAAAGTAAGGGCAAACAATGGCCTGCAAAATGAAAATGAGCGAGCCCTGAACATTTATATCAAACCACCTGTATGGGCCACCTGGTATGCATTCCTATTCTATACGGCATTAGTGATCGCACTGGTTTATTATCTCGCGAAGACATATCATGATATGCAGGAGAACCGCAAAAAGAAAGAGATCTATGAAGCCAAGATCGACTTTTTCACCAATATCGCACATGAGATCAAAACCCCACTCACATTGATCAAGGGACCTGTAGAGAATTTGATGGAGATCGTTGAAGCAGTTCCGGAGATCCGGGAAGACCTGGTGACCATGGAAAGAAATACGCAGCGACTGGTTAATCTTATCAACCAGGTATTGGATTTCAGACAAACAGAAACGATGGGCTTTAGTCTCGATTTTACTCCTGTAAATGTCAATGAGGTTTTAAAAGATTCGATCGAGCTGTTTAAAGCACTGGCAGCTAAAAAGAAGCTGGAACTGGTTTACCATGAACCCATTGAAGACATTCAAACAATGGCTGATGCGGAATCATTGCAAAAGATCTTTAGCAACCTTGTCAGCAATGCAGTAAAATATGCGGATAAAAAAGTGGAGATTGAATTTATCGAACCATCGGAAAATGATGCCATGCTTGAGATCAGGTTTCGCAATGATGGATTCATCATTCCTGAACAACTCAGTCAAAAGATATTTGAACCATTTTTCAGACTAAAAGAAACATCCAGGCAGAAGGGAACCGGGATCGGGCTTGCATTGGCGCGTTCTCTCACTGAACTGAACCGCGGACAGCTTTATCTTGGACCATCTGTAAATGGAATGAATAGTTTTATACTGAAGCTACCATATCAACCCGAAATATTAACCGAAAGAAATAGCTATGCAACCAACAATTCTGTTAGTGGATGATGAAGAAGAGATCCTCGATTTTATAGAAAGGATCCTCAATGATCGTTACCGCATCGTGCGTGCATCTAATGGGTTGGAAGCAATAAAAAAGCTTTCTGCTGATTGTATCCAATTAGTGGTAAGTGATGTGATGATGCCCGAAATGGATGGGTTTGCATTATGCCGGACTATAAAATCCAATTTTGAATTATCACATATACCTGTCATTCTATTGACCGCAAAGAATACGATTCAATCCAAAGTTGAAGGATTGGAACTGGGTGCAGATGCCTATATTGAAAAGCCGTTCTCCAACGAATTTTTAAGGGCACAGATCAACAGCATGATCAACAACAGGAGTATGATCAGAACTTATTTCTCAAACTCCCCATTGGTTCACATCAAGAGCATCGCGCATTCCCGGGCTGATGAAAAGTTTTTAGAATTATTGCATGAAACCATCAGCACCAATATAGAAGATCCTAATCTTGACGTGGAGGCCCTTGCAGGCATCATGAATATGAGTCGAATTACTTTGTACCGTAAGATCAAAGCTGTGGCTAATATGAGTCCTATTGAACTGATCAACATCACCAGGCTTAAGAAGGCTGCTGAATTGTTAACCCAGGGAGATCATAAGATCTATGAGATTGCATACATGGTTGGATTCAGCTCGCAAAGTAATTTCGCAAGGAACTTTCATAAGCAGTTCAACATGACGCCTTCAGAATATATGCAGGAAAAGAAAGCTGTCTGATCATCCGAATAGATCACTGCTTAAGTACCTGTCGCCCCGATCGCATGCAATGAAAACAATGACACCGGAATTCAATTCCTGTGCAAGTCTTATGGCTGCGGAAGCCGCACCACCACTGCTCATTCCGGCGAAAATGCCTTCTTCCCTCGCGAGCCTGCGTGTCATCATCGTTGCTTCTTCCTGCGAAATATCCATCACCCTGTCAACACGCGAAGGATCAAAGATTTTTGGTAAATATTCGGGGGACCATCTCCTGATGCCAGGAATGGAAGAGTTCTCTGTTGGCTGACAACCCACAATCTGTATCGCCGGATTCACTTCTTTTAGAAACATGGAAGTTCCCATGATGGTTCCTGTAGTACCCATCGAGCTTACAAAATGTGTTACTTGTTGATCGGTATCACGCCAGACCTCAGGGCCCGTGGTTTTATAATGCGCGAGGTAATTATCTTTATTGGCAAACTGGTTCAATAAAAAATATTCACCTCCTGCAGCTTTTTCTTCTGCATAATCCCTGCATACTTCCATATTATCGAGCAGGATCACTTTGGCACCAAAGGCTTCCATGGTAAGCACTCTTTCTCTTGTGGAAGATGAAGGCATGATCAGTTCGATAGCAATATTATTCAGCTTTGCCATCAATGCCAGAGCTATGCCTGTGTTACCACTGGTGGCTTCAATTAATTTTGTGTTGCTGTTGATCTCTCCCCTTTCCAATGCACTCCTGATCATATTCAATGCAGGCCTGTCTTTCACGCTTCCACCGGGATTATTTCCTTCAAGTTTCGCGAAGATCTTTACCGATGGATTTGGATTGATCCTTGTTAATTCAACCAGCGGTGTATTTCCAACTGTGTCTAATATCGTCCTCATATTGTTGTAGAGCTTAAAAATTTTCCTTCCACCACGGTGATCTCAGGTTGATGAGATACCAGTGATCCTGGAAGAACTGATTCAGTTAACCACACGTTTCCACCAATCACACTATGATGTCCAATAATGGTATTACCTCCTAAAATTGTAGCACCTGAATAGATCACCACATGATCTTCGATGGTAGGATGTCTTTTGGTAAACGCCATTTCCTTGCGAACACTCAATGCGCCCAAAGTCACGCCCTGGTAGAGTTTCACATGATTACCAATATTGGCAGTCTCACCAATTACAATCCCCGTTCCATGATCGATGCAGAAATATTCGCCGATCGTTGCGGCTGGGTGAATATCAATTCCTGTTTTTGAATGCGCCTGCTCCGTGAGTATGCGCGGAATTAATGGGATCTCCAGTTTATGTAATTCATGTGCAATGCGATAAAAACACAAGGCATAAAAACCCGGATAGGCACGAACTACTTCAAATGCACTATGAGCGGCAGGATCACCGGCTACAATGGCTTCAATATCTGTATTGAGTAATCGATGAATTTCCGGAACACGTTCTATAAACTGTGCAGCAAGTTCTGCCCTTCTGAATTCCCTGCATGCTGAAGTGGAACCCAGCAGCACTTCCAGGTCCTGCTGCAGTTTTGCAAATGCATTTCGAATCTCTTCTTCAGAATTCAATACACATGTGGATAATTGGGGAAACAAAACACAAATGAGCCTGTCGACCCATCCTGTGATTTCTTCATTTGAAGGAACACGTTCATGCTTCTGCTGCTGATCGAGCAGGTTTTTATAAAAGTTTGACGGTAACTCAGGCTTGTTCATCCCCATAAAGTTACAGGCTAAAGCCGAAGAAAACAGGATTTTGGTTTTAACTTCTCAAGATCCCAAGCTCAAGTCCTCGCAATTCGGCCAGTCCCCGAAGCCGCCCGATCGCAGAATATCCCGGGTTTGTTTTCTTGTTCAGGTCATCCAGCATCTGGTGACCATGATCCGGTCGCATGGGAATGGAAACCTGCCTTGACTGCATCACTGCCACGATCTCCCGGATCACAGCATACATATCCACATCACCTTCTAGATGATTGTCTTCATAAAAATCGCCCCATTCATTTCGCCTGGTGCTCCGAAGATGGAGGAAGTTGATCCTTTCGCCAAACTGCTTCACCATGGCAGGAAGATCATTATCAGCCCTTACTCCAAAGGAACCAGTACAAAAGCAAAGTCCATTGGACAAGGAAGGAACAGCGCTTATCAATGCTTGTATGTCTCCTGCAGTGCTTACCACACGCGGCAAACCAAGAATTGGATATGGCGGATCATCGGGGTGGATCACCATCTTCACTCCTGCTTCTTCTGCAACGGGTATGATTTCCCGGAGGAAGTATATTAAATGCTGCCTCAATTTTTCAGCATCAATGTGTCCATATTTATCCAGTGCATCCTGGAATTGTTGAAGGGTAAAACTTTCTTCACTGCCCGGCAAACCCGCAATGATATTGCGTTGCAGCTGTTGCTTCTCTTCATTGCTCATGGATGCAAAACGCTTTTCAGCGCGTTCAATTTCCTCAGCAGAATAATCATGCTCTGCGCCTTTTCGCTTCAACATATACAGATCAAAGGCGATGAATGCAGCTTTTTCAAACCGAAGTGCTTTGCTGCCATCTTCCACCGTGTAACTAAGATCGGTACGGGTCCAGTCGAGTACCGGCATGAAGTTATAAGTGACAATCCGGACCTCACAAGCCGCCAGGTTCCGGATGGATTCTTTATAGTTTTCAATATGTTCTTTAAACCCTTCTGATTGCGTTTTGATTGATTCATGAACCGGTACACTTTCCACCACATTCCATTCCAGTCCCGCAGATTCAATTATTGATCTTCTTTTCATGATCTCTTCAATGGTCCAGGCTTCACCATTAGGAATATGGTGCAGCGCAGTGACAACACCGGTGCATCCCGCCTGTTTGATATCCGACAGACTAACAGGATCTGAAGGTCCATACCAGCGCATGGTTTGCAACATTCGAAAGCCAGTTCCCTGGTAGGATGGAAAAATATTGTTCATGAATTCACCATTTAGCCTTAAAAAATCTTCGTTTATACAGAATAACAAATTTGGGAGAACACATGAAATTAATTTGGCTTCATGATACGTTCTTCACTGTTGTCAATTTTAATATTCAACACATCCATTGTTATTGCTCAGCCAGCTAATATAGACCTTTCCAAAAGTTATTGGTTCCCTGCATCAAAGGTTTCTTATTCCACTGCAAAATATTATGGGTATGGTCAACCGCAGGCTCAGCAGATGTATAAGAATATGGCCGCAGTGCTTGAAGTGTTGCATCAAACGCCCATTTTAAACCCACCAAAAGGTTATGAAGCGGGCATCTGGGCAACGGTTTGTGAAGATGGATGCAATGAGAAAGGACTTATGTCCGGACAATCCGGAGTGATCTTCAGAATGTTTCACACCAAAGAAAGTAACCCTGCTTATTTGCGTGATGTTGAAGGGCCTTCGATGAAATTTTTCTTCAATGATATCAGGAGATTGCTCACCAGGCAACCATTGGTACCTGGTGCATTTTATGAAGAAGTAAAACCAGAAAGAGAACTTAGAGGCTATCCTGTTTATCCGGGTGGATTACTGGTACTGACAAAAAAGAATAAGCCTCTTTTCAAGTATGTTTCAAGAGAAGAGAACCTGAAGGCGATGATCAAAGAACGGGAAAAAGATCTCGATGAAGTAAGAGAAAGTTTTAGCAAGGGAACTTATTATGAACAATACATGGCCGACAGGGAAAAGAATAAACAGGCGATGCTGGAAGGACTTGAATACCTTGCAAAAATCGATCCTGCCAAGGCTGCATCAGAGAAAAAGAAATACCTTGAGAGCCTCAGGAAACAGGACAGTACAGTGACTGCAGATAAAGACAAGGAGATCGCAGAACGCAAAAAATTCCTGCAGACCAGGGAGAATGCTTTGAAGAAATTAAAAGATGAACTGAATGGATTGAGTGAAACAGAAAAAGCATCAGCTGCAGTTGGCTCGAACGGTTACAAACTTGTTGTTCCCAACCCAGATTATTTCGATAAAACCAAATCTGCATCATCCATTCAGCTCATCATAATTGATTTAAATGAAAGGGTTCAATGGAAAAATTCTATTACCACTGCCTATGCACCATTATTTAAAACGGTGATTGAAACAATGGATCTTTCAAAGATGGTGTCCCTGCTTGATTAAGGTCCGACACTTACAAAACACCAGTTGCTGAACACCTGTTTGGTGAAACCAACACCTTCTTTTCCTACAGGGAAAATGATCTTCCCTGTGCTGTTTTGAATAACGTCATTGATGTAATAAGTACCAACACCCTTGATATCCTCGCCCACTTTTTTGCGGTACTGAACCTGGTTATCTTTAACCAGCGATTCAGTGAGCACCAGGTCCTTGGTATTTTTTCCATCACTTAATTTTTTCCTGTCTTCTTCGAGGTTGGCTTCATTATCATTGTATAACAACACCAGGCCATCCCCAACAGACTTAGCAATAAAACTTGAAGCGGAATTATTTATACCCATGGCCTGCAGAAAAGTAATATATCCTGATCCACTCGATTGTGATTTGCTGATCGAAACTTTCCTGGGAATTGAAACATGTTTGAATTCCTTTCCCTGCATGTCAGGCTGGAAAACATAGATACTGCCAGCCTTCAGTTCCTGTCGAACATACTGCTCATTCCTTCCCTTGCTGTCCATGGTGGTTCCGGATGTTTTTTGTACCACTTCCGGACTTCCTGCAAGCACCAGTTGCTTATTACTTAATTCATACAAAACCGGTGAGAAAAAATAACTGTATTCAATGCTTCTCTTTTCTTTTTTACCATCACGCAATGCAAATTCATCCATCAGTTGCTGATTGAATCGATAGAGCGATGGTTTTGACAACTGGAATGAATTGCAATCAAATTCTGCTATGGCAAACCCATTACAAACTTCATCTATTACACCAGTATTGTTTGTTGCAGAATACAGGAAGATCTTATCTTCCGCTTCGGAAAGTTTTAAAGTTGGATACAACATCATCTGTAGTCCTGTATTGGTCACTGCTTTTTGTGATTTCTTACCATCAGGATTCACATACACCAGCTTGATATCTCTTTCTGATTGAACCGCCATGCACTCCAGGTTATTTTTAGAAAGCACAGCAGAAGTAACCTGGAAAGCAGGATCGCTAAAAGCCATTTCGGTTTTCCTTTCAATATTCAATGCACCATCCACAATATGTGAAGTGAGTTTACCGGGAGAAGTTTTACAGGCGATCAGTACCTTGTTTCCATCGCTTGAATTACTCACATAGACCATCCCGCTATTGAATACTGATTGAAGTTTGAATACTCCAACATTTTCCTGGTTAATGGTACAGATCTTCTTTTTATTCGTAATGGCCAAATTCTTCTCATCCACTTGTCCCATGTAAAGATCAAAAGAGGTTTTATTTTCACTCTTGAAATACATCGCGAACAATTTGTTTTGAAGGATGAACATCGAAGGCCAGAAAGGACCGAAATTATCAGCACCATTGTCCAGCTTTACTTCCTTAACCTCTTTCATATTCTTATCATACTGCGCGATGGTGATGTCGAATTTCAAGTCATACAATTTTGTGAATAACCATTTAGCCCCTCCCACCCCTGAATTGGAAATGGAATAGAAGTGATCATTGTGGAAGACCGAGTTCTTTATTACCTGGTCTTTATAATCAAAGTTCTTGATCTTGAATTCTTCGGAGAGATTAACATTGGACACCTGCGCTGAGGAAGATAAAGTCAACAACGACAAACAGGCAAGGAAAAGGTTTCTCATAAACTGGGTTTTAGGTCTTTAAAGATAATATCCCTGGGCAGAGAAAAAAATATTCATGAAAAATTTTGCGTAGCCAATTAGCTACACTATATTTGTAGCCAAATAACTACGCAATGAATTTAAGAAGGGATGTATTCCAGGCGATTGCTGATCCAACAAGGAGGTCTATTCTGCTTTTACTGGCCTCTCAATCCTTAACAGCAGGAGCAGTTGCGTCGAATTTTGATACTGCAAGACCTACAGTATCTAAACACCTGGCCATTTTGACAGAATGCGAACTCCTCACCCAGGAACAGGTCGGAAGAGAGGTCTATTATCATATCAATGCAAAAAAGATGAAATCAGTAGATGAATTCATTGAACCGTTCCGGAGACTCTGGGAAGACCGTTTCAACAAACTCGAGTCAGTGATGAAAAAATATAAAACCAAAAAATAACCAACATGGAAATGAAAACAAAACTCCAGGCCACCGAAGGTCAGCAGGAAATCATCATTACCAGGGAATTTGAACTTCCTGTTGACTTACTGTTCCGGGCATACATCGAACCAGAAATTGTTGCTGAATGGATGGGTACCAAAGTAATTAAACTGGATAACCATAAACACGGTAGCTATCATTTTGAAACGATCGATCCAAAAGGAAACAGTCATCATTTCAGCGGAACCATTCACAACATCACCGACAATGAAAGCATTATCCGCACTTTTGAAATGGAGCATACACCCTATCCTCCTCAACTGGAATTTCTCCAATTTGAATCACTCGGAGAAGAAACCAGTAAGCTAACCATGCGCATCATTTTTAAGTCACTTGCTGACCGGGATAATATGCTCAAACTTCCTTTTGCA
This sequence comes from uncultured bacterium, assembly GCA_966112615.1. GTDB lineage: Bacteria > Bacteroidota > Bacteroidia > Chitinophagales > Chitinophagaceae > Flavitalea. The sequence continues at coordinate 33,173 of CBHWDO010000006.1, read as the reverse complement.
CAAGGCATCAACTGGGCACATAACAGGCTTGAGGAAATTGTTAAACAACAAAATCAATTATCATGAAAACCATCAAAACTCTTTACTGGATCACCACCATTTTTCTTTGTATAGCGATGCTTGCAGGCGGCATCCAGCAAATGCTCCAGGTTGGAGGATATGTTGATATTGTTGTTAATCAACTTGGTTATCCCAAATATTTCCTGTCCATAATTGGAACCTGGAAAGTGCTGGGAGTAATTGCCCTGCTCCTTCCTGGATTTCCACGAATTAAAGAATGGGCTTATGCCGGTTTTTTCTTTGTGATGTCAGGCGCACTCATATCGCATATAACAATGAAACAATCTAGCGGAGAAATGATGCCATCCATAATATTATTGCTGGTTATAATTACATCATATTATTTCTGGCACTCAAAACAAAAATCATTTTTTAACCAGCATAACTCTGTGCAGACGAACTTCACTACTGCCTGATTTCAATCTGATCTTAAGCAATTCATCATTTTCATCGATGGAAGTTGTACCTATCTTATAAAAATTATGAATTGCTTTTTTATCAAGCTTACGCAAAGGACCATTGGATATTCCTGCTTCAAATGAAGGATTATCAGTTACATCTACCAGTACTTCATAATTTCCAGGCTCAATCTCATTTACCCTTACAGAGGTGATCCCTTCTTTTCCAGCTTCCAGGAAACCTTGCCCATCCCTGGATTCCATTCCATCTGAAAAAGATAAATGATCCATTAACCTCGCATAGAATGTAAGTGTATCAGGAATAAAAACCTTTGAACTGGCATTTGAAGGAACCATAGTTTGCTGCACTGGCTTACCTGCATAATAAAATGCCAGTGAAGTATACATTACAGCCCGATTGTTTTTCTCAGGTCCGTGTTCAATGCTGTGGTGGATCTTTTGATTGAAAGGAAGCTTGTCCGAAATATAAAATCTATACCCTCCTGTTTGACTGTAAGGCAAAGAATAATCCAGGCAACCATGCAGGTGCGTGCCCAGTCGTTCGACCCATCCACCGGGCTGCGCATACCAGCCTCCATTGAAATAGTCTTCTGAACCTGTTCCATGAAGTGAATTCACACCATCTATCACTGTTGAATCATCGCCTTCAAAAAATTCAGTGAATTCAGTATAAGTTTTACCCTGGCTTTGCAAGATCGTTCCTACATAATGTCCTTTCCCTTCTCCTTCCAGGAAAACATATGGTTTTCCAAGAGCCGGTTCATTACGCTTCCAGTTGACATATAACCTTCCTTCCTTTGCAGCATCTCGTTTGACCGGCAGGTAAGAAACCATTGATTTTAACCTGATTGGTTTGGCATTATTTCCATTACGATATACCAATTCAATTCTGGCATTTTTGTCAAATGGCATTGGTAAAAAGCAATAAGCCCGATTGGTACTATCTACACCAACTAACAGTGACTTCATTGATTTGCCTCCAAAAGCAAATCCAAAAAAATCCGCTACAGGTGCATAAATGGCTGGATTATTTTCATTGTCAAATGTGATCCGGAGATCCACCAGGTTTTGTATGGTTTCAAATTGCATTGCATCTGATAACTCAATACCAACGATCCTGCCACCCTTTTGTAGATCTGCTAAAACAACAGACTTACCTGGAGCTAATACAATAGTCTTTTCTGATTTCTGAACTCCTTCATAAAGATCCTTTGCAGACAAATCACTTTTATTCCATCTTGCAGAAAGCTTACCCATAGCAGGTTTCAATGCATCCGAGTTCGAAGGATCAAAAGATTCTACCTGGTATTGGTCATCCAGTTTTCTATATTGAAACTGGTGAAACAGGATTTTGTTACCGCGAAAAACAATTTTACATCCATTGTTAAATGGAATAGGGAAATAATTATAGAAACCACCCACTTTATGGCCTGCAAGCGGATCAACAAAAGGAAAAACCTTTCCAGAAAACAGGTCATTGTATTTTACCGATAAAGTTGGCTTCGTACTTCCATCAATATAAAAATCAAGTGTATCATCGGTTGGCGTTGGTGTCCACATCCTTTCGATCACGCCTTTCCCTTTTGCATCAAAAACAACAAGATGTCCTTCATCAGTTTTATAGAGATAGGAATATTTTCCTTCAAAACCGTCGTTGTTATATCCTGTTCTGTCGTAAGAAGATTCCTGGAACACATTGGATCCATTAAAATATTTGGGTAACTGACCAATATCATTCAATCGCTCCAATTCTGTGTTTACTGAAATAACGTTTTTCTGTGCATAAGAAACAAAAAATAATAACAGGAATGCCAATGCGGATAATGCTTTTTTCAACATTACATTAATTTAAAAGATGGAATTATAATGGGAGAAATAATTTGAACTCAGCACCATTACCAGGCTGGCTGGTTGCCATGATTTTACCATCGTGGTTCTCTGCAACTTTCCTTACGATGGCTAATCCAATACCGGTTCCTTCATACTCTGATTTTCCATGAAGTCTCTGGAACATAGTAAAGATCTTTTCTGCATGCTCCTGTTCAAAGCCAATACCATTATCCTTTACACAGATAAGATGATATTTGTTGAATGGTAAATTATACATTGAACCTGGAACTATTTTATGGGTGATAGAGATCTCCGGGCAACGATCTTTATGAACATATTTTAAAGCATTGGTCAAAAGATTTTGCATCACCTGTTGCAACTGTCGCTTGTATCCCATCACAACAGGAAGAGGACTTACATTAATAATTGCTTTCCTGTTTTCAATGGTGATCTCCAAATCTTCCAATACATGTTTGGTAATATCGTTGAGATCGACCGGTTCTTTTTCGAGGGGCCTCTGGCTTACATGAGAATAAAGAAGAAGGTCTTCAATTAAATTGCTCATTCGATGCGTAGCCTGTTCAACTCTTAAAAATATATTGTTTGATTCAGGTTCTAATTTATCCGACAATTTATTCTTCAGCATATTCATGAAGAAATGAATCTTCCTGATTGGTTCCTTAAGATCATGCGAAGCAGCATGTGCAAATTCTTCCAAATGTGAATTTGAACGCTGAAGTTCCGTAACGACTGCTGCCAGTTCACTGGTCCTTTCCTCAACACGTTTGTGCAATTCAGCTTCACTGGCTTCAAGGATCTTTCGGTTATTGACCTGTTCCGTTACATCCAGTGCAACAGTAACCACTCCCTGTATAATTCCATCACCATCTTTAAACGGTGCATAAACTACCGTGACATAAACAGATTCGGCAATATCATTTCTGAGAAGTTCCACCAACTGCTCTTTAACGGACACAACTTCACCATATTGATACACTTTCTGCATCAATTCTTCGAAACCAAATCCCTTTGCCTCGGGCAGTGCTTCGAATATCGGCTTACCCATAACTTCTGAAGCAGGTCTACCCCACAATTCGAACATCTTGTCATTAGCAAGGTCAACAATAAAATCAGGTCCTTTGAAAATATTCATGGCAACAGGTGCCTTCAAAATTATATTGCGAAGATTCTGTTCACTTTCCTGCAGTTGTTTTTTACTGAGCACTTTTTCTGTTGTTTCAACACATGCACAGAATAAACCTCCGACCTTGCCTGATTCATCAATTATCGGACTATAGGAAAAAGTAAAATAAGTTTCTTCAAAATAACCACGGCGGTTCATAACCAGCAATAGATCCTCTGACCATGTTGCTTCACCCCTGAAAACGCTTTTTACCAGTGGATCAAGACTGTCCCAGATTTCAGCCCATCCAATATTTCCTGATTGGCCTAATAAGGCAGGATGCTTGTCGCCCGCAATCGGAACATATGCGTCATTATAAATGGTTGTAAGATCATCGCCCCACCATACAAACATGGGAAATTGCGAGTTGATGAGAAGGTTTACGGAGGTCCGCAAACTAACAGGCCAGGATTCAGGTAAACCAATAGGAGTAGATGACCAGTCGAATTCACGGATACGATTTCCCATTTCGCCACCACCCTGTAAAAATGAAAATTGTTTTACAGAATCTGTTTCGTTCATATTATTTGAATAAGGTTATAACAATAAAATTATAAAATAACCTATCAATCCTTCTGCCAGCAAGAGCATTTTAATTTAATTTCAGCAATACATTGACGATCTAACCTATTATCGATGAAGAAATTATTTAACTGGACCTATATAGTACCGTTGATTTCAGGGGCGTATTACCTTTTTGTTCCGATTGGTGACAACTGGATGCTTAATCTTATTGCTGTTTTTTGTTTAATAGGTGGAGTGCTGGCTGCAGTGCACCATGCGGAAGTTGTTGCCCACCGTGTTGGTGAACCATATGGAACCATTATTCTTGCTGTAGCAGTAACACTACTGGAAACTTCCATCATCATTTCACTGATGCTGGCGGGAGGTGCAGGAGCAGATACCTATGCAAGAGATACGCTGTTTGCTGCTGTTATGCTTATCTTAAACGGTCTGCTCGGAATCAGTATGCTGATTGGCGCATTGAAATTCAGGGAACAAAGTTTCGAAACGAAATCAGTCACCATCGCCCTGGTAAGTTTAGTATCCATTTTAATACTTACACTTGTTTTACCCAATTATACCACTTCGATATCCGGACCAACTTACAGTAAGCCGCAGTTAGTGATCGTAACAATTGCCTGTATTATTATTTATGCATCATTCATATTTACGCAAACAGTTCGTCACAGGCACTATTTTCTTACCGAATCATCCGGTGAAGAAAAGCATGTGAGCAGGAAGGAAACAATCATCAGTCTCGTATTGCTGTTGTTGTGTCTTGGAATAGTGGTAATGCTTGCCAAAAAACTATCGCCTGTTATTGAAAAGAGTGTGATGGATGCAGGACTACCAACAGCTTTAGTCGGGGTTGCTATCGCTGCTGTTATTTTATTACCTGAAGGAATTGCAGCTATCAGGGCTGCGAAGAGAAACCAGTTTCAAACCAGCATTAATCTTGCATTAGGATCAGCACTCGCGAGTATTGGTTTGACCATTCCGACTGTGGCGATCTTCTGTAATATTATGGATCTTCCACTTGTACTAGGACTTGATCAAAAATCGACGATCCTGCTTGGACTATCTGTATTCACCGTTATGTTATCCCTGAATAAAGGAAGAACTAATGGTTTATATGCGATGGTATTATTAGTGAATTTGATGATGTATGTGTTTACGATTATTTATCAATAAACACATTATTGTGTTAGATATTTCTTTAATACGAATCCTCTGTAATGCTGTTCCAATCTTAATTTCAGCGAAACAACAATAACTTAAAATTTAATTTTGATCGCTTAATGTTTTTTGGAAACTGATGATTTACATTCGTGGAAATCGAAACCTTTTCCATGAAATATTTTTTACTCTCCTTCCTGCTCATAGCAGGATTATCATCCCGTGCACAAACAAATTATGGATTGAATTTTAGCGGAAGCAATTATGTTGATGCAGGAAATAGCGCATCACTGAATGCAAATAACATTAAGGCAATGGAATGTTGGGTGAAGTTCAACAGCTTTACAGGGGACCAGGAAATCCTTGCCAAATCAATTGGTGGACAGGGAATTGAATTGTTGAAATTCGGAACAAATATAGCTGCATATTTTATGCGAGATGGTTCAAACGTCAGTTACATTAATTATCCTACATCTAATCTTCAAACTGGGAGATGGTATCATTTAGCTGTAAGCTGGGATGGAACAAAAGAAAGTATCCGTTTATATATCAATGGTATTTCTGTAGGAAGTAGAACAGATATTGGAAACATAAATACTACAGGATTAACAAACCCTGCAGTTAGTTTCAGGATTGGCAACTGGTCAGATCCTACAAGCAGGTTTCTCAATGGAACTGTTGATGAAGTACGCATCTGGAGCGTCAATCGGACTGCAACCCAGATCAAAAAGAACATGCATTTGGCGAACAATGATGAAGCCGGTTTGATAGCTTATTACAAATTAAATGAAGGTACGGGCACAAGTGTTTCCAACAGTAGTACAACCACCACGGGTAACACCGGTACGTTAATTAATAGTCCTTCATGGGTGGCTTCACCGGTAATCCGCAATGCCAATGCAGTCAATTTTGATGGCACCAATGATTTCATAAATCTTGGAACAAGTTCCTCACTAAAATTCTCCAACCAGTTCACAATTGAATTTTATGCTAATTCTCCAAACTGGGCATTAGCATCAGAAGCCAGTATAGTATCCAGTTTCCAGATAGGTGGATATGGAATTTCTCTTTCAGGTACCGGATTTTTACAGTTTCAGATCCGATCCAATGTATCTGGATCAGGTTATGTTGGCCCCACCTATCCTGTATCGAACTTAACTAACAACACCTGGTATCATATTGCAGGAACCTTTGATGGACGAATGATGCGATTATTTGTGAATGGCAACCAGGTGTCAAGTTATGATCTTGGAAGCAATGGAACTGTGTTTTATTCTTATCCTAACAATCCTGTTTTTATTGGCGCAGACCCTACTACTGATGCCACACCACAGGGATTGTATTATACAGGATCCATAGATGAAGTGCGCTTATGGAATGTGGCCAGAACCCAGGCCCAAATTCAATCTTCGATCAATAAGGAAATTGATCCGGAAGATGTTGTAAACAACGCAGGACTGGTTTCATATTATAAATTCAACCAGGGAATCACTTCAGGAAATAATGCAGGGCTGGTTAATATCATTGATCAAAAAGGAACCAATAATGGTGAAATGAATAATTTCAATTTAACAGGAACTACTACCAATTATGTAGCACAACCAACAGTCCTGGTTGTTCTGCCTGTAACTTATAAATCATTCACTGCAAAACGACAGGGAACTAATGTGCTGGTTGAATGGAGCACTTTGCAGGAGCAGAATACAGCTTATTTTATTTTGCAACATAGTACGAACGAAAGAGACTGGAAAAACATCAGCCAGCAACAGGCATCTGGAAACAGTAATACCCTGACTCAATATAATTTCATACATCAGCAACCTGCTAAAGGACTGAATCTTTACAGGCTTATGCAGACAGATAAGGATGGAAAATCTAGTTTAAGTAAAGTGATCAAGATCAACCTCGATCAAATCAATGCAGGAAGGATTTTATCAACATACATAACTGACAATCGCATTCGCCTGCAGTTAGATAAGCCGACCGATATTGCTTTATTTACTGCGGAAGGTAGACTCTTGATGAAAAGAAAATTAGCAGCAGGCCAACAGGTTATCAATGTGAGCAATTATACCAAGGGAATTTATTTATTGAAGCTTGGTGAACATTCAGAAAAGATCATGATCAAATAACAAAAAAGAGCCGGTATAAACTGGCTCTTTTTCTTACGTTATCACAACATCTTTATCCAAATATTTTATTCATCCTATCGATGATGACTTTCAATCTTTCCCTGTCGCCACCCGGAACTTCAGCGGATGCCCATCCATTATAATTAATTTTTTCAAGCGCCTGCATGATCACCGGCCAGTTATTATCTCCATCCATTAATTCAACATCAAAGCCTTTCCAAAGACCTTCATCGTTCTGCTTTTTACGGCTAAATTCTTTTACATCCAGTTTCATGATTCGCTTGTTGAGCGTTTCAATCCACTGTTCCGGCCATCCGTATCGAAGGATATTACCGATATCGAAATACCAGCCAACCAGCGGATGATTGATTTCATCAACATATTGAGCAGCTTCCATTGGACTGATCAGGAAATTATTCCAGACGTTTTCAATCGCGATCTTGATCCCGGTTTTTTCAGCATAAGGAATCAGTTTTTTAATTTCTGATTGTGTGCGCTTGTATGCATCAGCATAACTGATCTTATCATTCACTACACCAGCCACCAGCAAGACCGTTGTACCACCATACAATTTACAATCTTGTAACGAAGTGATCATTGAATTGAAACACATTTCACGCACTTTGGGATCAGGATGAGACAATGGAGATTTCCAGTGTTCTGAATTCACCACTCCAGGAATTTCAAGCCCTGTTTTATCGCGGGCATTCAGGATCTCTTTGTTATCGTATGTATGGGGCGAACTGAATTCTACCCCATCATAACCAAGCTCTTTCAGCATCTTGAATTTGTCCAGCAAAGATGCATTGCCTTCAACCATTTCGATCTTCAGACTTTTTTTAATGCTGACCCTGGATGCTGATTTTTCAGTTGCAAACGCTGGAATGCCCATGGCCAGCGTTGTTGCGGCCAGTGAGCTGTTTTTAATGAAAGATCGTCTATGCATGAGGGTTAGGTTATTTAAACAATGTAACGCCTGGAGTAGCGACTGCAGTAACAGGAGTGGTGAGATCAAAACTAAAGGTTGCCGGATCAGGACCCAGGATTTCCTGAGAGTTCATAGCTTCTTCCCAGGTGATCTTTTTACCTGTGTAAGCAGCCATTCTTCCTAAGATTGCGAGCATGGATCCACGCGCCACATCATCGCCCTGGCTGATCACTTTACCTTTCCTGATAGCAGCAAAAAGTTCATCGTGCTCCGTTTGATACATATCATTATCCTTCCCGGTATAGTTCCAGGTCTTTCCGTTAGCATTGATCTGGTGAAGATTTTTAAAAATATCGATCACAGCATTTCCTTTAGAGCCCCAGGCTTCTACGGAGTAAGCGTTTTCACAACCAGGTTGCTGTCTAGACATATGAAAACCTTTTGCACCGTTAGGATATTCGTAGGTCACTGCGAAATGATCATAAATATTACCGGTTTTCGGATCCACACGAACCTGTCGACCACCAGTTGCCACTGCACTCACAGGGTTAATATCCCCAAAAGCCCAATTCATCATATCCACGCTGTGAACCGCCTGCTCCACTATATGATCACCTGATAGCCAGTTGAAAAAAGGCCAGTTCCTCAGTTGCCATTCGGCCGATTCCAGTCTTGGGTTTTCCGACTGCCAGGTGCGATAAGTAGCACCGGTGTTGTATGTATTATAGACTGCAGCAACCTGTCCGATAGCGCCTGAATTGATTTTACCAAAAATTGCACGCTTCGGTTCATGAAAGCGCCAGCAAAAACCCGAAACAATGCTTACATTTTTGGCCTTGGCTTTTTTAGAAGCTTCCAGCACTTTGCGAATACCTGCAGCATCTACGGCAACGGGCTTTTCGCAGAAGATATGTTTACCCGCTTCCACTGCGGCTTCGATGTGTAGCGGACGAAAACTTGGTGTAGTTGCGAGGATCACTACATCAACGCCAGATGCAAGCACTTTTTTATAGGCATCAAAACCAACGTATTGGTGTTCAGGTGAAACCGCCACTTTATCGCCATGAATTTCCTTCAGGTTTTCGATGGACTTTTTCAGCTGGTCTTCAAAGATATCCCCCATGGCATGCAGCACCACGTTAGGATCAGCCTGCAAAGCCTGGCTGGCCGCCCCACTCCCTCTGCCACCACATCCGATCAGTCCAACTTTAATCGTATCCGCATTGATACGTTTATTACGCGGTTGCGCATTGATAATATTGAAAGGCAATGCACCGGCGGCAACCACCATACCGGAAAGTTTAAGAAAGGATCTTCTTTTCTGTTCCATGAACTAGAGTTGTTTGTGGAAATATAGGAAATTTGGGAGGGTTTTGAGTGAAGGTTCAGCAGTTTTAATATGGCACAGCATTTTATCACAACTAATAACATATTAAATAATCTTTATGGCCAATAAACAAATACTCCTCGCCTCCCGCCCCAAAGGTCTTCCCACCCCCGACAATTTCAAAATGACCTCCGTCGAACTTCCAGAAATTAAGCCCGGAGAGATCCTACTCAAAGGCCTCTACTATTCCGTTGACCCTTACATGCGCGGAAGAATGAATGATGCGAAGTCATATGCTCCTCCTTTTGAAGTAAACAAACCTTTATATGGTGGTGTGATTGCAAAAGTGACAAAATCATCCTCTGATCAATTCAAAGAAGGCGATGTAGTGATTGGTCAATTTCCCTGGCAACAGGAATTTATTGCAAATGAAAAGGATGCCAGGAAGGTTGATGCCAGCCTCGCTCCTCCTAGCTATTACCTCGGCATATTGGGCATGCCCGGCCTCACCGCTTATTTCGGTTTGATGCATATTGGAAAACCGAAAGCAGGAGAAACTGTAGTGGTTTCAGGAGCTGCGGGTGCTGTGGGTACGGTGGTTGGACAAATCGCCAAGATCCAGGGCTGCCATGTGGTGGGCATCGCAGGGTCTGATGATAAAATTGAGTTGCTGAAAAAAGAGTTTGGTTTTGATGAAGCCATCAATTACAAAACCACAACAGATATGACCAAAGCTATTGCGGATGCATGCCCGAATGGTGTGGATGTTTATTTTGATAATGTTGGTGGAGAGATCTCGGATGCAGTGATCAAAAACATCAACTTTCATGCGCGTATTCCTTTATGCGGACAGATCTCCTTATACAATTCCACGGAAGCGCCAATGGGTCCAAGAATTCAGCCCATGCTACTCACCCGCAGCGTATTGATGCAGGGCTTTATCGTAAGTAATTTCCAGGATAAATTTCCGGAAGGCATTCAACACCTTGTTCAATGGGTGAAAGAAGGTAAACTTAAAACCACCGAAACCATTGAGAAAGGTTTTGAGAATTTACCAAAAGCTTTGCTGGGATTGTTCAAAGGTAATAATACCGGGAAGATGATTGTAGAGGCTTAGACATTAGCCCGAACTAATTTTTGTTGCCGGTTAATTTTCACCTGCAATAAAACAATCATCAAAATGAAACACACAATACTGATCCATGCCAACGCCATCAACTGCGGTTGAATATCTGCCACTGTCCCACGATAAATAGCAATCCGCCGAAAGCCTCGCAAAAAATGGGTAAGCGGTAAAAGATTGGAAAAGTGTTGTATGAGCCTTGGCATCGCTTCTAACGGCCATGTATAACCGCTTAAAAGAAACGATGGGGTCGCCAATACCATCAGTAATTCCGTTGCCTTTAGCTGACTGGGAATTGCCAATGAGAACAACATCCCGATAAACATGCAAGCCAGTGTAAAAATGCTTACCAATAAAACCATCGGCCATGTAAACACAGGGATATCAATTCCGAAAATCGGATAGAAACTTCCTACCACCAGCCACATCACTATGCTTAATAATATAAACGGCAAGGCTTTCAACACAATATGATACAACGACCACCTGCTTGCCACTACCAGTTTGCTGAAATATCCATCTTCAAAATCACGTGCGAAAACCAGCGCAAGTCCCAGGAATAACACCTGCTGCATGATGGTTCCCAGTATCCCCGGCATCATTAATTCCATATAATTACTGGCAGGATTATACATCCGGTTGTAATTCACTTTAAATGGCTCATATCGTTGTGAAGCACTTTCAGGATCAGCACCTGCTTTCTCCAAAGATTCTATCTCAACTCCTGCACTGATGGTTCCAAGTACAGTCTGGATGGCCCTTGTAGCGAAATTTGCCGGCACAAGGTTCGCAAGATTTATATCCACCATTATTTCAGGATAACGCTTTTGCAATACATCCGATTCAAAGCCATCAGGTATGGTTACCACAGATACATATTCCTGTGAAGGCATTTCACGATCAATATTACCCGGACCATACTGTACCTTACTTACCAGTAATGCTTCATTATCATTCAATGCTTCAATGATCCGACCTGAAAGCGGTGAATTGTCTTCATCAATCACCACTATATGCATATCCGTTAGCTTACCTTTCTTATAAACATTCGCAAACATGATCCCATACAAAATGGGTGCACCAAAAAAAATGGCCACCAACACACTGTTCGAAAAAATGCGTTTGAATTCAATACCTAATAATCTTACAAAGTTTTTCATTATAACATTATTTGGTTTGCAGAAGGACTGTTGAATTCGCATACAATCCAGCAGCATCCTGAACATTCACAGGATTTACTCTCAATTCAAATATGCTTTCGCCAAGTTTATAATTAGGTGAAGTGCTGGTATTCTCAGCATACCTTGGCAATTGTCTTACACTGACAACCTTGCCCTGTAAGGTTTTATCGGTATAGGGAACTTCAACAGTTACCGTTTGATTAAGCTGGTATGCATTGATTTTCGATTCACTGACAGTAAACCTAAAATAAGTGGAACCTTTTTGAAACCCATTAAAAATGGTATATCCGGGAGTTGCCAACTCTCCGGGCTTCAACGCAATGCTTTCTATGATCATATCAGATGGAGCTACTATAAATCTCTCTTTTTGCGCCTGCAAGACTTCATTCTTTGCCCCGACAGCTCTATCGACCTGCCCTCTTGCTGCCTGTATATTTTCAGGTCTGGCTCCTTTATTGACTTCTTTCTTTTTTGCCTGGAGCGCTTTTACCTGTGCCTGTGCAGCTTTGTATTTACTTTCCACCTCATCAAACTGTTGCGCAGATACCAGGGAATCTGCATACATATTGCTCATTCGCTTGTATGACTCTTCCGCAAATTGTAATTGAGCATTCGCAGCTTCAATCTGTGCCTGAACCTGGTCGACCTGCTCACTCGTTGCCCCATTTAATGCAAGATTTAATTGTCCCTGCGCACTAACTATGGCGCCTTCCGCCTGCTGCAACTTTGAATTCAATTCAGGAACATCAAGGATGGCAAGTGTATCCCCTTTCTTAACCGATTCACCTTCCTGTACATTGATCTGTATGATTCGACCTGCAATTTTTGACACAACCCCAACTGTTTCCAGCTTGACCTTTCCCTGGTTTTCAATGCTGCCGTTTTTGTTATCATCTTCTCCACAGGATAAAAGCAACATAATCATTCCTGCGGCAAAAAATTGAAAATATTTTCTCATCAGTAATTATTTAGAATTGGTTAAGTAAAGTCCCGTTTACGTCTAATAGCTGCATGCTTGATCTGCGCTGGTCATAATATGCCTGCTGTATATCAAAGCGCGCTTTTTCAAGATCATTCAATGCATTCAATAATTCGGTCATCGTGGTAAGCCCGTTATTGTATTGTTTAGCAACGAATTCATATGAATCGGCAGACAATGCTATCTGCGCATTCAACATGCTGATCCTTTGATTGGCAGTTTTCAATTCATGCTGGGCTTTTGCTTTTCCCAATTGTATAAGATCCTGTACAGATTCTTTCTGAACTTCATAAGCCTGTCGTTCCAAAGCAATTCTTCTTGCATTATCTCTTGTAGCAAAACCATCGAAAATATTCCACTGAAGCCTCAAACCTGCGTACCACCTGGGATCCAGCAGGGAGAGATCCTGTTTGCGAAATTCATATTGAGCAAATGCAGCGAGCTTAGGAATGTATTCACTTCTTTCAGCTTTCTCTTTGAATTTTGAAGCAAGAATGGCTTCGTCCAGGGAACGTATCTCTGATCTTTCCTGGACAAGCGTATCATTTTCCAATATCATTGGAAGTAGTATTGGTCGAAGTCCATTCAGAAAATCAAATTCTTCACCTGTAAGCTGGTGTAATCTTTCTAAAAGAGTAAGCCTGTTGCCTTCATTCTCAACAATTCTCAATTGTAATTTTTGTCTTGCCAGTTCAATTTTCTTTCTTTCAATAGGCGTTGCCAATCCATTTTTTATAGCGCCTTCCACATAGCGCTGTTGACGGTCAAGCAATGCATCCGAACTTCTGATAACACTATCAGATGCGTATAATAATGCAAGCTTATCGTACAGATCAGCGATCTCCAGTAGCAACCTGGCCTGTTGCTTTTGTGTTCCATAAGAAAGCGCATTTTGCTGATGACGAAATGCTTTGATTCCATTTTCAACTTTAAACCCACTGAACAAAAGCCATTGCGTGTTACCGGTGATCTTGAAAATATTTTTTTCCTGGATGGGCGGAACCGGCGTCAAACTAACGGATGGAGGAAGTGTACTATTAAAAGGCAGTCCTGCCCCTTCTTTGATTAATAGTCTTTGTGTTCCCAAAAGAAGCGATTGCATATCAGGAGGAAAAATGATATCATCATTCAACCTCGTATAAGTGGCATTGGCAGTGAGTTTGGGAAGATAATTGTTGCGAGTGATCCTTTCATCAATTTGTGCCTGCTGGATCCTGATATTATTCAATCTGATAGTATCATTCTTTTCATAAGCACTCTTCACCAGCTTTTGAAGTGCCGGGTCAAATTGTTGTGCATTAATAAAACCAATCTTCAGAATGATAAGAAATGCGGTCAGTAAGATCTTCATGCTCATGAGCTATGTCAATTATTGGTAATGAAGCGAGTCTCAAGGGGAGATATATAAAACTTTCTAAGGGAGGAGTTTCAACTAATAAATAATAATATAAAAATTAAATACCATATGTATGTGTTCAACCAGCTGAACTATGCAGAGAGAAAAGCTTTAACACAAGTAAGGGGAAATAAAAAACCCGGAAAAAATATTCCCGGGTTTTTGGCGGAGAGAGAGGGATTCGAACCCCCGGACCTGTGACAGTCAACGGTTTTCAAGACCGCCGCATTCGACCGCTCTGCCATCTCTCCGCGGCAAAAGTAGGATTTGAACAATATCTACCAAAAAAATTATTGATGTTACTCAGATATTTTTCTGATTCATATCTTCAAACCCTTGCCAGCAAAGAGTTTCAGACGATCAAATGCACACAATATTATTTGAACATTCCTTTTACCTTATCAAATAAACTTCCTCCTCCTCCTGCAAACATAGCTTTCAAATCATTGAAATCTGTATCACCATCTCCATCCTGGTCGAGCTTGAATTTATCCAGCATTCCCTGCAGATTCATACCACTGGTTTTACCTCCCGATAAACTATTGAAGATATCCTGGATATTAAAACTTGAATCATTCGGATCATTCGTCTTTTGCACCATTCCATTCATGACATCCGGTACCACCTGCCCTGCCACCTGGCTTGCCTGGTCAGTACTTAATCCAAGTTTCTCCTTTAAATGAGTCATTACATTTCCAATAGCATCGTGTGTAACCGGACTTTCCTGCACATTCTGCTTACCACTAAACATACCCATAAGGTTCGACAATCCTCCACCGGCCAAAGCGCCCTGGATACTATTGAAAATCGAATTACCGGTCTCCTGGATCGCTTCATCGTTTTTTTCATTCGGAATGGCAGGGTTATTGATAATAGCGCCTCCTGCTTTTTCCTTAACGAGGTTCATTAATTGATCGAGCATAATTAATAAGGTTTTACATGGTTAAAACATGAAAATGCATAACTGAATATAATTATAATTGTTCCCATTTTGGGCACGATCTATAAACTTTTCCGAAAAATAATCTAGGGGTTTGCACTTACAACTCTAATTCTTAATATCAAAAACTACCACACTACGAATACTAAAATTACATTAGTAGTGTTCTTATATCGAGCACTTAGCATCCTAATCCAATAGAAAAATCGACCCATGAAAAACATGATCCGTTTAGCCCTGATCCTGCTTTGCGCTTTTGGCTCCAATACTTCTAATGCAGCCGGCACCCAGATTTTAGGCGACACAATCGTCCTTCCGGTTCGTTGGGTTTCTTTCACAGCCACTAAGAAAGATGATAAGGTAATACTCGCCTGGACTACCCTCCATGAGCAATTCACCAAAGCTTTTGTAATTGAAAGAAGTCATAATGGCCGCGATTTCCTTGCTATAGGTTCTATGAATGCTTCAGGTGATTCTTATTCAAACCTCAGTTATACTTTCTCCGACCTTTACCCGATGAAGGGTATGAACTGCTACCGTATTCGACAGGTCGATGAAAACAATGATTATTCTTTTTCCGAGATCCGTAAGATCAATGTCAGCTCAGGCGATAACCAGATCAAGCTGATCGGAAATGTGGTAACTACAGGAACACTCAATATCAATATACTTCAGACAAAAAGGAGACCTGTTTCAGTAAAGATCTTTTCGCGCCAGGGAATTCTGATGGTTAAAAAAGATCTGTCAGAAGGATCTCATTCCATTGATGTAAGTGGTCTTCAAAAGGGCTTTTATTTCCTGCAGGCCGATAATGAAAACAAAGACTTCCTTATCCAGTAAATCATTAATCTGGCCGATATGGTTATCTTGCAGCCATGTTGGAAGTTGGAAAATACAATACGCTGAAAGTTATCAGGGAAGTATCTATCGGGGTGTACCTTGAAGGTGCTGAAGATGGGATACTACTACCCAAAAGATTTATGCCCGAAAGACTTCGCAAGGGCGATGAGATTCGCGTATTCATTTACCATGATTCAGAAAACAGGCTGATAGCCACCACAGAAACTCCGAAAGCAGTTGTTGGAGAGATCGTAAAACTTGAAGCAGTAAGTGTTACGCCGCAGGGTGCTTTCCTCGACTGGGGTTTGATGAAAGACCTGTTTGTTCCAAAATCAAAACAATTAATGGGCATGCGTCCGGGTGGACATTACCTGGTGCTTATTTATATTGATGAGCAAACCGGCCGTGTTGCAGCTACTGAAAAGTTCGACTGGTATTTAAACAATGATCATCTCACCGTTAAGGAAATGGATGAAGTGAAATTAATGCCATACCGCAGAACGGATCTTGGATATGTGATGATCATTAATGATAAACATACCGGGCTTTTACACAACAATGAGATCTTTAGAAATATTGAAATAGGTGATGTTTACCAGGGATTCATCAAAAAGATCCATGAAGGAAACCTTATTGATGTGGTGCTCGGAAAGTCAGGCTACAATCGGGTTTCAGGAGAGTCTCAAAAAATTCTTGACCTGTTGAAAGATAATAACGGGTACCTTCCTTATCACGATAAATCGGATCCTGAGGATATTTATGAATTCTTCGGAATGAGTAAGAAAACTTTCAAGATGGCCGTCGGAAACCTGTATAAAGAGAAATTAATTGAACTCACTAAAACCGGTATCAAGCTGATTGATTAATCCGTACCGGGCTGACCAACTGAAAGGTGGGCTGAACGGATTTCACGCAAAATTTTATTTCACGCAAAACCTTATTTCACGCAGAGCCGCCGCCTTCGGCGGCTACGCAAAGAAGCAAAGTTCGCAGAGGATGGCTTCGCCATCAAATACAGGAGTTATAAAAGTTGTATTCCGCGTATTCCATGTATTCCGCGTATTCCATGTATTCCATTCTCGTCTCCAAGTCTCCATTTCTTCATGTCTCCACGTCTTCACTTCCCCATCATCGCCTCCCCCATCACCTTATCATGCCCATACACATCATCCCGGAAATTTAAATTTCCTTCACCATCTACCCAGGCCGTAAAATATCCAATGAACACTGTAATATCCTGGGGTACATTTATCCATTTTTCTTTACCCGCATGCATATACGAAACTATCTTATCGGTTGTCATGGATGAATCATTCCGGAAGATCCATTCCGCTAATCGCTGTGGTTGTGCGATCCTGATACAACCATGACTGAACGTGCGTTTCGGCTCATTGAACAAACTCTTCGATGGTGTATCATGCAGGTAAATATCATAACTGTTTGGAAACAGGAATTTTACCAACCCCAATGAATTTCTTGGACCAGGACGTTGCCTTACCCTTCCGCCATTCCACTCCATATCATGTTTCTCCAAATAATTTGGATTTCGTTGAATCGCAGGTAATACTTCATTTTTCATGATCCCATTCGGTACATTCCAATATGGACTGAATACCACATGCTTCATCTTTCCGGTAAAGATCACCGTATGATGCTGAAGATCCCCTACCACCACATTCATATTGAATTGCATCTTTCCATTTTCAAACACAAATAATTTAAATGCAGGGATATTCACCAGCAAATAATCACCCTTCGGCTCCGCCGGCACCCATTTCAATCTTTCCATATTGATAAGGATCTGGCGGATCCGGCGATCCAGCGACTGGTTCATTTCCTTCAGCGTATTTCCACCTATCACACCGTCCTGCTTCAATCCATATCTTCCCTGGAATCGTTTTACCGCTCCAAACAAACTGTCAGTAAAGACCCTGCTGCTGTCATCCAGGTTATAATCACCCACTAATCTCAACCGCCGCTTGATCACCGGTATCGCTTCAAAAGAATCTCCCTTAACCAGCTTTTTGATCTTAAGATCGATGGCTTCCCAACCTCCTTCCGACTTGATCTTATTATACTTCACCAAAAAATTTCTCAGCAAACCGTATTGCCTGTTCACTGGCTCTGATCTTCCAATGCTTTTCGGATCAACCATTAATGAATCAAGCATGGAACGCAGGTCTGTCTTGCGTCTTGGAATAAACCATTTCAGATCCTTAGGATTTAAATGCTGATCTCCTACATATGCTTTCATCGCATACACAAAAAACTGTCTCGTCATATCTAGCTCATAAGGGAGAGCTTTTCGTGTATTCATGACCGTTAGATTACCTGATGCAAAGATGCTGTCTGAAAGTGCCTGCAAAAACGGGTTGAAAATGCTGCTGTCGCCGGTTTGTGCAATATAGTTCGACTGCAGGTTCCAGAATCCAATGGCCTGTTCATTCACCTTCTGTTCGGTGAACCAGGCAAACTGGTAATTCCTCACTTTATAAAAATCCCTGATCTGCGATGCGATATTATCATTGATCTTCTTTTCTACGATAAATTTTTCCAGGTCAAGGCTGTCGAAAAACATTTCCGAATAAGAAATTTCCGGAGTGATGGCAGTGTCCCTAACTACAGGTGCAGGCTGCTCCGAACGGCTCCCATCGCAGGATTGAAGAAACATCATGACAACTACTGAAAACCAACAAAATAGGATGCGCATGATCAAAAGGGTTTGATTCGAAGATAAGCATCATTAAAATATGGTTACCCCTCACCCAACATGCTCACCTCATCGTACATATTGGATAGTCTTTTTCCCGGTTCAAACAACAGTTTAAATCGGGCGAAGGAGTTTAAAGAACATCCACCTAAAAACTACCTTTATGTCAGCCAGTACACCGAACCTGCCTTCGGATCAATTCACTATTCTACCTAACGAAACGGCCGATCAATTACAGGGCACTTTCGATAGCCGGGAGCTTTTACGCGTTTTGACTGAAATGAAAAACGGGAATTTCTCCGTTAGAATGCCGGTCGACCAGGTGGGTATCTCCGGAAAGATCTGTGATACACTGAATGAGATCATCTCCCTCAACGAACATATGAGCCGCGAGTTCACCAATGCTGCCGACACTATCGGTAAGCAGGGTAAACTCAACCATCGCATTGAAGTACCTCACGCCAGAGGTGAATGGATCAAGGGTGTGAATGCACTCAACGAACTGATCAGCGACCTGGTACAACCTACCATCGAGATAGCACGTGTAATTTCTTCCGTGGCAAAGGGTAACCTGTCGCAGGAAATGTCGCTCCAGATCGGGCAACATACCCTCCAGGGTGAATTCGCCCGTATCGCACATGAAGTGAACGACATGGTGGAACAGCTGAACCTCTTTTCCATGGAAGTAACCCGTGTGGCAAGAGAAGTAGGTTCCGAAGGAAAGCTTGGAGGACAGGCAAAGGTAAAAGGGGTTGCAGGTGTTTGGAAAGACCTGACCGATTCGGTGAACCAGATGGGTTCCAACCTGACAGCCCAGGTAAGAAATATTGCAGAAGTGACCACCGCCGTAGCAAAGGGTGACCTTTCCCGTAAGATCACGGTGGATGTAAAGGGTGAGATCCTTGAGTTGAAGAACACGATCAATACGATGGTGGACCAGCTCAACTCCTTCTCCAGCGAGGTAACCAGGGTGGCACTGGAAGTAGGGACCGAAGGAAAACTCGGCGGACAGGCACAGGTAAAAGGAGTTGCGGGAACCTGGAAAGACCTGACCGACTCGGTAAACCAGATGGGATCCAACCTGACTGCGCAGGTGCGAAACATTGCGGAGGTGACCACCGCGGTGGCAAAAGGTGACCTTTCGAAAAAAATTACGGTAGATGTAAAAGGTGAGATCCTTGAGTTGAAGAATACGATCAACACGATGGTGGATCAGCTCAACTCCTTCTCCAGCGAGGTAACCAGGGTGGCGCGTGAAGTGGGATCGGAAGGAAAACTCGGTGGACAGGCAGATGTACCGGGTGTTGGCGGAACCTGGAAGGATCTGACCGATTCGGTGAACATCATGGCTTCCAACCTTACGGCCCAGGTGAGAAATATTGCGCAGGTGACTACTGCGGTGGCGAAGGGTGACCTTTCGAGGAAGATCACGGTGGATGTAAAAGGAGAAATTTTAGAATTGAAAGATACGATCAACACGATGGTGGACCAGCTGAACTCGTTCTCGAGCGAGGTAACCAGGGTGGCACGGGAAGTGGGATCGGAAGGAAAATTGGGCGGACAGGCCGATGTACCGGGTGTGGGAGGAACCTGGAAGGATCTGACCGACTCGGTGAACGTGATGGCATCCAACCTGACAGGACAGGTTAGAAATATTGCAGAAGTAACGACCGCGGTGGCGAAAGGGGATTTGTCGAGAAAGATCACCGTGGATGTAAAAGGAGAAATTCTTGAATTGAAAAATACCATCAACACGATGGTGGACCAGCTGAATTCATTCGGATCGGAGGTAACGCGTGTGGCAAGGGAAGTGGGTTCTGAAGGTAAACTGGGTGGACAGGCATATGTACCGGGTGTGGGAGGAACCTGGAAGGATCTGACCGATTCGGTGAATATCATGGCTTCGAACCTGACATCGCAGGTGCGTAACATCGCAGAAGTAACAACCGCGGTAGCAAATGGTGACCTTTCGAGGAAGATCACGGTGGATGTACGCGGAGAGATCCTGGAGCTGAAGAATACGATCAACACGATGGTGGACCAGCTCAGGGGATTCGCTTCGGAAGTAACCAGGGTGGCACGTGAAGTGGGTACCGAAGGTAAACTGGGCGGACAGGCGAATGTGCCTGGGGTTGCGGGAACCTGGAAGGATCTGACCGATTCGGTAAACCAGATGGCGGGCAACCTGACAGACCAGGTGCGAAACATCGCAGAAGTAGCGATCGCCGTGGCAAACGGTGACCTTTCTAAAAAGATCACGGTGGATGTACGGGGTGAGATCCTGCAGTTGAAAGAAACACTGAATACCATGGTGGACCAGCTTCGTGCATTTGCATCTGAGGTAACGAGGGTGGCACGTGAGGTAGGTACCGATGGAAAACTGGGTGGATACGCATTCGTACCGGGTGTTGCGGGAACCTGGAAGGATCTGACCGATTCGGTAAACCAGATGACCGGTAACCTGACTGCCCAGGTGAGAAATATTGCGGAAGTAACTAAGGCCGTGGCTAGTGGTGACCTTTCCAAAACTGTGGCCATTGACGTACAGGGTGAGATCCTGGATTTGAAGAATACCATTAACACGATGGTGGAGCAGTTGAACTCCTTCGCATTCGAAGTAACCAGGGTGGCAAGAGAAGTGGGTACGGATGGAAAACTCGGAGGACAGGCTGAGGTACGCGGAGTTGCAGGAACCTGGAAGGACCTTACGGATTCGGTGAATATGATGGCTTCCAACCTGACCGGCCAGGTGCGTGGAATTGCGAAGGTTGTAACGGCGGTGGCAACCGGTAATCTCCGACAGAAACTTAGCATCGCCGCAAAAGGAGAAGTGGCGCAGCTTACAGAGACAATCAACGAAATGATTGATACGCTGGCACTCTTCGCAGACCAGGTTACTACCGTGGCAAGAGAAGTGGGTGTGGAAGGAAAACTTGGAGGACAGGCTTCGGTACCTGGTGCATCCGGTATCTGGAAAAACCTGACGGAGAACGTAAACCAGCTCGCACAGAACCTCACAACCCAGGTGCGTGCGATCTCGGAAGTAGCATCTGCAGTAACCAAGGGTGACCTTACCCGGAATATCCGAGTGGATGCGAAAGGTGAAGTGGAAGCACTGAAAGATACCATTAACCAGATGATCGCAAACCTGCGTGAAACAACGCTTCGTAACCAGGAACAGGACTGGCTGAAATCAAATCTTGCTAAATTCAACCAGATGCTGCAGGGTCAGAAAGACCTTAACACCGTAACACAACGGATTCTATCAGAGCTTGCACAGGTTGTAACAGCACACTATGGGGCATTCTATATTTTGAAAGAAGATGAGCAGGGTGCGATCAAGCTGCAATTGTTTAATGCATATGCTTATAAGAATGAGAAGCATCTTCCAAAAGAATTTGCGATCGGTGAAGGCTTGGTTGGACAGGTAGCTTATGAGAAAGAAAGAGTAATGCTGACCAATGTTCCTGATAATTATATCAAGATCAATTCAGGATTGGGTAAAGCAAAACCAAGCAACCTGATCATTCTTCCTGTGTTGTTCGAAAATGATGTGAAGGCTGTTATTGAACTTGCATCGCTGGATCATTTCACACAAACACACCTCGACTTCTTAAGCCAGCTTACAGAATCGATCGGTATTGTATTGAATACAATTGAAACAACCACAAGAACGGAAGAACTGCTTGCACAATCGCAGTTGCTTGCAAGTGAATTGAAGATCCAGCAGGAAGAGCTTCGCAGAACCAACGATGAACTGCAGGATAAAGCACTGTTGCTCGTTAAGCAAAAGAACGAGGTGGAAGCCAAGAACAAGGAAGTTGAAGAAGCGCGTAAATCACTTGAAGAAAAAGCAGAGCAGCTCACGCTTACATCAAAATACAAATCAGAGTTCCTTGCGAATATGTCGCACGAATTGCGTACACCATTGAACTCATTACTCATTCTTGCACAGCAATTGTATGAGAATGTTGAAGGAAATCTAACTGAAAAGCAGATCAGGTATGCAAAAACAATCCACAGTTGCGGAGATGACCTGATCAACCTGATCAATGATATCCTTGATCTATCTAAGATTGAATCAGGATTCATTACAGCGAACTTCTCTACTGTTCGGTTCAATGAGATCACTGCATTTGCAGAGACCACCTTCAAACCAATTTCTGAAGCCAAGCATTTGCGCTTTGCAATTGAAACAGATAAGAATCTTCCGGATTCAATGGAAACAGATATTCAGCGTTTGAACCAGATCCTCAAGAATCTCTTGTCGAACTCATTTAAGTTTACAGAGAAAGGTGAAGTAAGGCTGAAGATCTTCAAACCTGCTAACGACAAGAAATTCGGTATACCATCGCTAGACAATACCAACATGCGCGTTGCATTTGCAATCAGCGATACAGGAATTGGTATTCCGCAGGATAAGCAGAATATCATTTTTGAAGCATTCCAGCAGGCAGAAGGATCTACCAGCCGGAAGTATGGAGGTACTGGCCTTGGATTGTCGATCAGTCGCGGACTTGCAGATCTTTTAGGAGGCACCATTGAATTGCAGAGTGAACCTGGTGTAGGTAGTATCTTCACCTTATACCTGCCTGTTGAAGCAGGAATGTTATTAAGCAATAGCAATGGGGATTCAAATATAGAGTTATCAGATCTTGAGATCAACAAAGACCAGGACGGTATCAACAATATTCTTGAATCAATTCATTACACTGAAACTAAAATTGATAACCAGTTAGGATTGGTGAATGAAATGCTGAATGATACGGGAGATGATCGCAACAATATTCAGCCTGGCGAAAAAGTGGTACTCATCGTTGAAGATGATTTGAGATTTGGCAAGATCATGTTGGAGAAAGCACATCATGATGGATTGAAAGGAATCATTGCTACAAACTATATCGAGATCTTTGATTTCATCAATAAATTTCATCCGATTGCGATCACACTGGATGTAAAACTTCCTGATACCAGTGGATGGAAAGTATTGGATCTTTTAAGAAATGATCTCAATTACAGGCATACACCGGTTCATCTTATCTCCGGTGAAGAGAACAGGTTGCTGGCATTGAAGAGAGGTGCCCGAAGCTTCCATTTGAAGCCATTGGAGAATGATGCCATGAATAATCTTTTTGATGATATCATCAACTTCAGTAATAAGGAAAGAAAAACAGTACTGGTTATTGAAGATATGGAGCTTGATGCATCACAGATCTCCAAGGTACTTCAGGGCGCAGATATTGAGATATTGATCGCATCAACCGGTAAAGATGCATTCAAACTGCTGGAAAAAAATGATGTGGATTGTATCATCCTTGATTATACTTTACCCGATATCAATGGCAAAGACCTGGTGAACCGGATTGCGGAACTGAAGAAAAAAATCACCCCGGTAATCGTGTATTCGGCCAAAGAATTCAACAAAAAAGAATTGAGCCATCTTTCTTCCATCACCAATTCTGTTGTGCTCAAGGGAGTTAACTCATTGGAACATTTATTGGAGGAAACCGTGCTGCACTTGCATATTAATTACAAGGATCTGTCGGCCGAGCAGAAGAAGATCATTGAGAATATTCGTAAGAAAGAAGATATCCTTACAGGAAAAAATATTCTTGTTGTGGATGATGATGTAAGAAACCTGTTTGCATTAACAACAGTATTCGAGCGTTATAATATCAATGTGATCACGGCTGAGAGCGGAATGGAAGCAATTAATGTATTGAATGAAAATAACCCGGTTGATATGGTATTGATGGACATCATGATGCCTGAAATGGATGGGTATGAGACTACGCAAAAGATAAGAAGGGAACATAAAAACAGTTCTTTGCCTATCATTGCAGTTACAGCGAAGGCGATGAAGGGCGACAGGCAGAAATGTATTGAAGCAGGTGCCAGTGATTATATAACTAAACCATTAAAGATCGATCAGCTATTATCGTTGATGAGGATCTGGTTTTATAAATAACAACAACGATCATGCAACCTAAGATCCTGATAGTGGATGACAGGGAGGACAATCTCCTCTCCATGGAAACCATCCTTGAGCCGGAAGGTTACAAGACCGTAAGGGCAACATCAGGCACCAATGCATTAAAGATTCTTTTAAATGAATTTGATTTTGCATTGATACTGATGGATGTTAAGATGCCCAACCTGAATGGATTTGAAACAGCTTCTCTTATTTATCAAAGAGAGAAGCTGCGTCATATTCCGATCATTTTCATCACTGCAAATAACTATGGTGAAGAAAATGTTTTCAAGGGATATAAAGCCGGGGCTGTTGATTATGTATACAAACCGGTGAATCCGGATCTGCTGAAGGCAAAGGTCTCAGTGTTTATTGATCTATATAAAAAGACACACCAGTTAATGGCTCAGGAACAAAGACTGATTGCTATTAACCGCAGTCTTGAAAACGAGATCCGTGAAAAAAAGATCTCTGAGGAAAAGATCCTGGATCTTAACAAAAAGCTGATTGAAAATATCACTCGTTTGGAATCAGCCAACCAGGAACTCGACCGCTTTGCGTTCATGGCTTCACATGATCTGCAGGAGCCTTTGAGAAAGATCAGGCTTTTCAGTGACCGGTTATTTTTTAAGTATAATGATAAGCTTGATGAAGAAGCAATCACATTCATCAACAGAATTCAGCAGTCGGGCATGCGAATGGAAAACCTGATCAAGGATATACTGACTTTCTCCAAATTATCCATTGAGAAAGATCCATTTGTTGAAACCGACCTTTCATCCATACTCGATGAAGTACTCATTGAAATGAATGATGAAGTTCAAAGGAAATCAGCGAGCATCAATATAGGACCGATGCCTACACTCCCGGTAAATCCCGGGTTGATGCGGCCATTATTTTACAACCTCATCAATAATTCATTGAAGTATTGCAAGAAGGATGTGCCTCCTTTGATTAGGATCAGGTCTGAATACAATAAAGACAGGTTGCTGAAAGATTCAAACTTTTGCAGGATCATTATTGAAGACAATGGAATAGGGTTCGATCAGCAATATGCGGAGCAGATCTTTGGAATGTTCAAGCGTTTGCACCGGCATAATGAATTTGAAGGAACAGGGATTGGACTTGCATTATGTAAGAAGATCGTGGAAGAGCACCGCGGGCATATCACTGCATTGAGCAGGGAAAATGAGGGAGCTACTTTTATTATTTCACTTCCAACAGAACTTGTTCCGGACTGAACAGCTCCAGGCCTCTCTGTGCCCCCGTGTCTCTTATTCCTCTGTGAAAAAGCTTTAGGATAGCGTTTTAAGCAGGTAAATACATAACAACAAAATTCTCCGAACCATTTTTCACAGAGGAGTAAGAGGCACAGAGCGCACAGAGGAATAAATAACCCCTGCGTTCAGCCCCTGCGCTTCGCTTGGTTCTGCCCCTTCATGTCTCCACGTCTCCACGTCTACATGTCTTCCCTTCCCACTTCTTCACTTCCCCACTTCTTCACTTCACCTTAATCACATTCACCGAATACCCCTTCAACACCATCTCCAGTTTCGATCCCCGGATCTTCACCACGGAACTTTTAGGAACCACTTTTTCCGGATCTTCAAAACTGTTCATAGCTGTAAGGTCGTTCGATTGTAATTCGATCAACTCCGCATTACCATTGAATTTCCGGCCGAGATCAATCGTTTGGGTTCTAGACCCTGATCCTGCATTCACGATCTTTATGATCAGCTCTTTGGTTTTATCATCCACCGATGCACTTGCATACAATGAATCCTTTCCTGCTATTACTTCATTATTCCAGGTTATAGGAACTACCCTTGTTCCTTTATACAGCGAAAACAATTGCTGTACATAGTAATCAGTGGTCTTCAGTGTCTTTAAATTATTCACCCAAATAAGATCGGGCGACCATTGCCATCCGTCAACATGTGCAAACAATGGCGCATAGGAAGCCATGGAAACCACAGCAGCATTGCGTTCCAGCCCGGTCATAAAAGCTGCTTCACTCAATGCAGTGATCCAGTTATTCTTATTGTCAACGCTTACTGTACGATCACTCTGCGCTGCATACTCGCCTCCGAATATCTTTGATCCGTTTCTTGGATAACGATTATATCTTCCTGCATTATTGAAGAACCATTCTGGTTTCCTGTAATAATGTTCATCAATGATATCGGCATTCATCTGCCTTAATTCATGATTGAGATAATCAAATCGTTCACCATCAGGATCTGTTCCGGCACTATATACAAGCTGGATCCCAGGATACCTGGATTTGATAGCCCTGGTAAATGCTTTCAATCTTTCAACATACTGTGGACCCCAATTTTCATTCCCAATACCCAGCATTTTCATATTGAAGGGAGCTGGATGTCCCATCTTCGCTCTTAATGAACCCCATTTCGTTTGTGCATCACCGTTAGCAAATTCTATCAGGTCCAGCGCATCATCAATATAAGGTTGAAGTTCATCCATCCGGGCAACTTCAGCTGTATTGAACTGACAAGCCATACCGCAATTCAAAATTGGAAGCGGTTCCGCACCTATATCTTCTGCCATCTGGAAATATTCGAAAAATCCTAATCCAAATGATTGGAAATAATCAGGCGTTGGACGATGTGCAAATTCAAAATTCCAACGATTGATCAGCAGTTCTCTTTCTTCAATTGGTCCAACAGTTTTCTTCCACTGGTAACGCTGCGACAAATCAAAACCTTCCACAATACATCCTCCGGGAAACCTTACAAAACCGGGCTTCAGGTCAGCAAGAGCCTGCACCATATCAGCTCGCAGTCCACCCTTTCTTCCCTTCCATGTATCAGTTGGAAATAAAGAGATCATATCCATGTCGATCGTTCCTGATCCTTCAAACCAGATCCGCATTTTCCCCTTTTCAATCGTGGAGGATGAAACTACAGATCCTGAGACCTTCTGCCAGGCTTCATGGCTGCCGGTTGGTTTCACCATCGATGTACCGATAACATTATTCTTCTCATCCAGTAATTCAACATGAATTGAAAAACCGCTTGACGACTGCCTGTATAAAAATGAGAAATCATAAGGCAGGTCTTTCTTGAAACCCATTCCCCGAAATCCTTCATTGACCAAACCAAGATCTCCTTTTGAAACATTCGCGGACTGAACCCTGATGAACCTTGGATTTTTGGGCCGGCGGGTTTCTTCATTGATCACAAGCACATCTCCTTCAACAAAATTCTTGCGGATTATATTCCAACCCATCAATGGCCGGTTGAATTCAAAAGACCTGTTCTTGACCAATTCAGCATAGATACCTCCATCCGCACCAAGATTGATATCTTCAAAGAACACACCGATCATCTTTGGATTGATCGATCCTTCATTTTTATTGATATCAACTTTGAATACAGTTGGAGACTGCGCCTGCAGGTAACCTGAAGCCACCAGAAGCATTAGAACAATTAGGTTAGGTTTCATCAGATCACTTTAATTCAAGTACTACAACAGATGCTGCAGGAAGTGTCAATTCCAGTTTGTTTTGTTTGATCGTTGCTTTATTGAACGGTACCGGTTTGATCTTTTCAGGATTGGTAAATGAATTATGATCACGGATATCTCCAGACACCAGGATCCTTCCTGTTACTGTCTTATAAGTATTTCCAAGTTCGATCGAAATCGTTTTTGATTTCTTTGGATCAATATTGGTGAGTGAAATATGTGTTGCACCGGATTCATCCTTCGAAGCAGAAGCAGATACAGCCTGCAATGTATCCTTTCCATAAATAAATGGCTCTGCACTTACTTCTACCGGGATCTGGGTAGCTTCCTGGTGAACATTATACATTTCCATAACATGGTAAGTTGGTGTCAGGATCAGTTTTTCTTTATCCGTAAGAATTACTGCCTGCAATACATTGACAATCTGTGCAAGGTTTGCCATGCGTACACGGTCTGCATGGTTATTGAAAATATTCAATGTCATTCCGGCGATCATGGCATCACGCATGGTATTCTGCTGGAATAAGAATCCGGGATTTGTTCCAGGCTCTACGTCATACCAGCCACCCCATTCGTCTACAACAAGCGCAACTCTTTTCTTTGGATCATATTTATCCATTATAGCTGAATGTCTCTTTACCAGTTCCTCCATTTTTTGCGCTGATTTCATCGACTGAAAGTATTGCTCCTCTTCATACTTTACAGAAGGACCTTTTTTATTCCAGTCGATCACTGCATAATGGTGCAAAGCCACCCCTTCCAGCATGTGATGAGGTATATCGCGCATTAAGACTTCTGTCCAATGATAATCCCCCGAATTCGCACCTGATGCGATCCTGAACAGTTTGCTGGTATTGCTCCAGTCGCTCATGAAGGTTGCATATTTCTTATACTCGTTCGCGTAATATTCTGCGGTCATGTTACCTCCGCAACCCCATGCTTCATTTCCAACACCCCAGTATTTTACATTCCACGCTTTCTCCTGGCCATTTTCTTTCCTGAGTTTTGACATCGGTCCTTCGCCGTCAAAGTTCACATACTGAACCCAGTCGGAAAGCTCCTGGACCGTTCCTGAGCCTACGTTCCCTGCCAGGTATGGTTCAGCACCAATCGCTTTACACATGTCGAGAAAATCATGTGTTCCGAATGAATTGTCTTCAGTAACACCACCCCACCATTTATTGACAATGGTTGGTCTTTTTTCTTTTGGTCCAATACCATCCTTCCAGTGATAAGTATCAGCAAAACATCCACCCGGCCAGCGAAGTACAGGCACTTTCAATTTTTGCAAAGCAGTAATGATATCATTCCTGACGCCCTTAGTATTTGGAATGGTCTTATTGCTTTCACCAACATAAATACCATCATATATACACCTTCCCAGGTGCTCTGCAAAATGACCATATATATGTTTGCTGATCTTTGTATTACCGGCGGGCAGTAGCTTTACTGAGGTTTGTGCATATGAACTTACTACACTTCCTGCCAGTAACATGGATGTATACAAAAAAGAAATGCCTTTTCTCATAATTGGTTGTTGGTTGATGAAAACTAAATTATGGATATTTTTATTTAATTGTCATTATTACATTTAATTTTTTGTCGTTTTTAATTTCTAACAGATAAACCGTTGTTTATCAGTCAACTACATCAAGAGTTAGTACCCAATTGAATTCATGTATTAAATACACTTTTTTATTATCTTAGCGCCCTATCTGGAGAGCATCATTATTTTCAAGCGCTGGACGATATGAACAAATACCATAAACAAACCCGTTTACTCGTAGCAACTGATTGTATCATTTTCGGATTTGACGGAGATGAATTAAAACTTCTATTGATCAAGAGGGGGTTCGAGCCAGAGAAAGGAAAATGGAGCCTGATGGGTGGATTTGTTCAGAAAAATGAAACCTTTGAAGAAGCAGCTCAGCGCGTATTGAAGCAACTGACCGGTTTATCCGGAGTTTATATGGAACAACTTCATTCCTTCAGCAAGCTGGATCGCGACCCGATTGAAAGAACAGTTTCCGTTGCTTACTTCGCCCTGATCGATATACACAAATATGAAACCCAGATCAGTGCAGACTTTCACGCCGAATGGTTCAGCCTTAATAAACTCCCGGAACTGATCTTTGACCATGCAGAAATGGTGGATATGGCTAAAAGAAAACTAAGGTACAAAGCCGCACTCCATCCCCTGCTCTTCGAATTACTTCCTGAAAAATTCACCCTGCCAAAACTTCAAAGTCTTTACGAATCAGTGTATGAAACAGAATTCGACAAAAGAAATTTCTCCAGGAAACTTCTCTCCACAAGCCTGCTGGTAAAGCAAAAAGAAAAGGACCGCGCTACCTCCAAAAAAGGCGCTTACTACTACAAACTTGATAAAAGGAAATACCAGAAAAACCTGCAGTCATTCCTGAATATCATTCCCAACCCACACGAATTCCTGTTAAACTGACAGCAAAAAAGAGCAGGTATTTTTAATGGAAGAATATTTTTCCATTTAACATAAAGTGTTACCTTGACACTTTATTACTGCTTTATGATATATGACAAATATGTGATCGGGGTTGATTATGGCACCGATTCCGTGAGATCTGTGATCCTGGACGCAGGGAACGGTAAAGAGATCTCGCATGCAGTCTTTTACTATCCCCGGTGGAAAAAAGGTTTGTATTGCAACCCATCCACCAACCAGTTTCGACAGCACCCACTTGACTATCTCGAAGGACTTGAACATACCATTAAAGAAGCCATTTCAACAGCAGGTCTGGACATCGCAAAAAATATAGTTGCCATTTCTATAGACACTACAGGATCCACGCCTGTAGCAGTTAACAGGCAGGGTATTCCGCTTTCAATGTTGCCAGGCCTGGAAGAAAATCCCAATGCCATGTTCTTTCTCTGGAAAGATCATACATCCATTAAGGAAGCATCCGAGATCAATGCACACGCATCAAAATTTGATATAAACTACCTTCAGTATGTTGGCGGCATTTACAGCAGCGAATGGTTCTGGGCCAAACTGCTTCATGCATTAAGAGCAGATGCACAGATTCGTGAAAATATTTATAGCTGGGTTGAACATTGCGATTGGATCCCATTTGTGCTGACCGGGGAAACGGATGTGATGAACATGAAAAGAAGCCGTTGTGCAGCAGGACATAAAGCTTTATGGGCTGAAGGATTCAATGGACTTCCACCCAATGGATTCTTTACATCACTCGACACCCTGCTCGATGGTTTTACGTCAAGGATGTTCACCGATACATACACTTCTGATATTCCTGCAGGAAATCTTAGCGCAGAATGGGCCGCTAAACTTGGATTATCTACCGATGTTGTTATCGGCGTAGGTGCATTTGATGCACATATGGGTGCGGTTGGCGGACAGATAGAACCTTATTACCTCAGTAAGGTGATGGGCACATCAACCTGCGACATGCTTGTTGCACCTACAGAAGAATTAGGAAACACTTTTGTGGGAGGAATATGTGGCCAGGTAAATGGATCCGTTGTCCCAGGAATGATCGGCCTCGAAGCGGGTCAGTCTGCATTTGGTGATGCCTATGCCTGGTTAAGATCAGTGCTTGCCTATCCACTTGAACTGCTTGAAAATTCTTCACTCATCGATTCCCATACTGCAGCTTCACTGAAGCAGGAGATCATCGATAAGATGATCCCTGAACTCAGCAAGGCTGCCGAAAAACTTCCTTTGAATGAAAAAGATGAGCTGGCAATAGACTGGGTGAACGGAAGAAGAACTCCTGATGCTAACCAGGCATTGAAAGGCGCATTCACCGGCCTGAATATGGGAACGGATGCTGTAAGGATCTTCCGATCCATGGCTGAAGCAACCTGTTTTGGAGCAAAAGCTATTGTTGAAAGATTCGTGGTAATGGGCGTGCCGGTAAAAGGTCTTATTGGCCTGGGTGGTGTTGCAAGAAAATCACCTTATATCATGCAGATGATGGCAGATGTCATGAATATGCCCATACGTATTCATCGTTCCGAACAAACCTGTGCCGTAGGTGCCGGTATGTTTGCTGCTACTGCTGCAGGCCTCTACCCTACTGTATCCGAGGCGATGAAATCGATGGGAACCGGCTTTGATGCAGTCTATCATCCGAATGCACAAAAAGCCGCGATCTATGCAAAACGATATGCGAAATACAAGGAGCTTGGAAAAAGCCTTGAAAACCTCAATAACTCCTTTTAACCATGAGTCAGTTTACCGATATTAAACAGGAAGCTTATGCAGCCAATATGCAACTTCCTCAGTTAGGACTGGTACTCTTCACTTTCGGAAATGTTAGTGTGGCCGATCAATCCAGGAAAGTTTTTGCCATCAAACCAAGTGGTGTTCCATATGAAGAACTGAAGGTTGAAGACATGGTGATTGTAGACTTCGATGGAAAAACAATCGAAGGAACCAGGCGACCTTCTTCAGATACCCTCACACATGCCGTGTTGTACAAACACTGGAATGAAATAGGTTCCATCGTTCACACACATTCCACCTATGCCACTTCATGGGCACAGGCACAGCGTGATATACCTATTTACGGAACCACACATGCAGATCATAATACAGTCGACATACCCTGTGCAGCACCCATGAATGATGAAATGATACAGGGAGATTATGAATACCAGACAGGCTTCCAGATCATAAATTGTTTCAGGGAAAGAGCGCTGGATTACAAAGAAGTTGAAATGATCCTGGTAGGCAATCATGCACCATTTACCTGGGGAAAGAATGGGCACAAAGCTGTATACAATGCTGCCGTGCTCGAACAGGTAGCAAAGATGGCCTGGTTAACGGAACAGATCAATCCCAATGCTTCAAAACTTAAGGACTCATTGATAAGGAAGCATTATGAAAGAAAGCATGGACCAAATTCGTATTACGGGCAATGAACATTCATTTCACGCAGAGGGCGCAGAGGAGCAGAGTAAGAATGCTCTTATCTCTGCTCCTCTGC
>CBHWDO010000005.1:0-267112 GCA_966112615.1 uncultured bacterium | reverse complement strand
CGAACCAATGACCTACTGCTTAGAAGGCAGTTGCTCTATCCAGCTGAGCTACCGGTCCATCCCTTTGGGGAGTGCAAAATTAGGGATTCTCAACTTTCTGCAAAGTATTTTTTTCTTCAGGCTCATTTAGCAGGAAAGAAATGGATTGTTTAACCACTTTATTCTCCCGGTAAATCCTCCTGTGACCTAATCCTTTTGTGACCACAGCGGTAACATTGGGATGATTATCATCAAAAGCCTTTTGTGCGTCCGCAATAGGAGTGAGGTCATCATCTTCATCATGAAACCATAATACCGGCCCCTTGATCTGGTGCATGGCTCTTCTCACTGAAAAATGTTCCGGGTAAACTCCTCCTTTTTCAAAGATCACCTGGTTGAATTCTTTTCGAACTTCATCATCAAGTTGAAGAAACTTAAACAAAAGATCGATCGAAGTTTTAGTTTCTGTTGCCGGTGCAATCAACACGGAACGGATATTCTCATTTGGGATTGTTTCAAGAAAATGAGCAATGGCAAGGCCCCCGAATGAATGGCCAAGGTAGGCATTGATCGGACCATAGTATTCATTCATCTTTCTAAGCATGGAAACATACATAGGCAAATTCACCTGCTTGCCGTCTGATTTTCCATGTGCAGGCGCATCAAAAGCTATGACTTCAACATTTTTTTTTGCGAGTATGCTGATATAGCGATCGAAATTTTTGGAGTATGATTCGAAGCCATGTACAATGGCGACTTTATATGGTTTCGGATGATTCCATCTGTAGCCTTTTACTTTATTTCCATCGACCACAAAGGATATTCTTTCTGCTTTTTCAAAGATGGGTGGTGATTTCTTCCGTGGTTTTCTGAAAGGTGTACAGAATATTTTGAATGTTTCTTTCGCTGCTTTTCTTTTAGAAAGAACAGCCAGGATATTGAGTTTGGCCCTGATATAATTGACAGCAATTTTTTGTGCTAACTTCATCTTGGTAATATCTGGAATAAAAATAGAAATAACTGCTGATATGAGGATAGTAATGATTGGAACAGGAAATGTCGCTACCATTTTATCCAGGATGATAGTTTCAAAAGGTCATGAACTCATACAGGTTTATGGCAGGAACCATGAGCATGCAGCATCATTAGCGCAATTAGTAAAAGCTTTTCATGTTTCTGATCCAGGGTTCATTGATCAGTCGGCCGACCTGTACATTGTTGCCCTGAATGATAATGCATTGTATGATTTGGGTAACTGGCTGCATCTGGATCGAAAATTAGTGGTTCATACGGCAGGTTCAGTTCCAATGGATGTTCTAGGCAAATGCAGCACCAACTATGGAGTTCTCTATCCTCTTCAATCTTTAAGAAAAGAGATGAAGGATATTCCTTCTATTCCTTTTTTGGTTGAAGGAAATACTGCTGATGATCTCTGCCTTATTGAAGAACTGGCAAAAGATCTTTCTGGAAATGTTACAAGGATGTCGAGCGAGGATCGAATGCGCTTACATATAGGAGCAGTTTTTGTAAGTAATTTCACCAATTATTTGTACGCAAGAACTGCTGAGTACTATAAAGAACAGGACCTTGATTTTAATCTTTTACTGCCCCTGATGAAAGAATCAGTCAACAGGCTTGAATATTATAACCCTTCGGAAATGCAGACTGGTCCTGCTATTCGCAACGACCAGTCTACGATTCAGAAACATCTTGAATTATTAAAAGACCATCCTGATCTTGCCGATCTGTATAAAAGACTCAGCAAAGAGATCTATCACTGGAAAATGTAACGTTCTTTAATAATTTTGCAGTGATGCATAACATGGCCTGCTGTCACGAAACCTAATCCAACCACATTCATTTCATTTCCATTGGCCATTCCGATAGTAGATAACTGATCAGCATCCAGGCTTTCAAAGAATAAAATGGTTGATTTTCTAACCGCTTTGAATTCAGCAACAAGGTCTTTCCATTTTCTTTGACCAGCTTTACTGTTGGCAGCCCAGGTGTTTTCATCAAAGCCTGGAAGTGAAGTGGTATCTTTTCTTGCAAAGGTCATTGCCCTGTATACAAAGACCCTTTCTGCATCGATGAGGTGAAGTAAAACTTCTTTCAATGTCCATTTCCCTTCAGCGTAGGAAAAATGAGATTGCTTTTCTGAAATTTTTTTTGCAAGTTTGAGAAGCTTTCGGCGACTGTTTAAAAGTGCTTCCTGGAGGTCATCCGAATTATTAGATTTGATGTAATTTTCATAGAAAGCAGGTACTTTCACGTCGTTAATGGTCATTGGAATTATTTTTTCCGAAAGTAATAAAAGGAAAGCGCTTCTGACTTCTTTTGTACGTAGATAGATTAACTCCGTCCCATCCGCCCCCCGGATCCTTCCCAATCAGCAGTTTACTGTAACCATTAATATAACCATTCACATCTTAGCTATGAAAAAGAACACACTTCTTAAGCTGCTCGTGCTACCAATGTTTGCACTGTTATTGAATTCCTGTAAAAAGTTTGTAGATGAATTTTTAAATCAGCCTGACCTGGACATGCGATTCTGTAATATCGACAAGATCCAGATCACCGGTAATTATCCAGATAATTGGAAGTTTACCTATAACATGCTGGGCAATCCTGTTTCTATTGAAAAAGATGAAGTAGGTACCGGAAATCCAAACTGGTTCTTTACTTATGATACAGAAAGCAGGTTAAGCCAGGCTGTAGGTATGTATTCTAATGGAAATTATGAAATGTGGAAGCGTTTCAAGTACAACAACAAGGATCAGATCATAAAGGATACTACCTGGATCTTTGGAGCTGTTATGGGTGATATGCCGGATCCAAATAGCTGGAGAATCGCTGAATCTACTTATAGCTATGACGCAATGGGAAGGATCACTAAGATCGTTGAAAAGCATCTGAATGGTACTGATCCGGATATTGTGTCTAACTATGCTTATAATGCCCAGGGAAATCTTACCGGTTATACCTATGACAGTAAGACCAATATCAGTCGTACCAACCGTGTTTGGATGTTCCTCAACCGTGATTACAGCAAAAATAACAGGGTGGCAGCAGTAAATTATAATACAGCTAAACTGCCTTTAAATTACAATACTGCAACACCATATAACTTTTTAGGATCTCCAATTAATTATTCGAAGATTACTTATATATGCCCTTAGGAGAAGGGGAGAAGTGAAGACATGGAGACGTGGAGACTTGGAGACTTGGAGACATGATTATGCCGCAATACAAAGAAGCCACCTGATTAGGTGGCTTCTTCCATTTATTTACTCGAAAAATCGGTTGGTTTTCATTTTCGATTACCGATTACCGATTTCCCATTTCTACGCTAGTTCTTCTTCTTATTCTTCAACACCGGCTTAGGAGCTTTCTTTTCCTTGTCCTGGTTGCCGGCTTCGATCTGCGCTGCAATACGCGCTGCTTCATAGGCATTGATCACACCGCCGGTACGGGAGATATCAGATAACTCAACTTCTTTATCGGTTCCGGGAATGGTAACTTTCGTTCCGGGAGCCTGGGCTGATTTTTCAATACAGTACTTGATCTCCTGTGCTGATAAAGATGGGAAATAAGACATCAGCAAAGCTGCTGTTCCTGCAACAACCGGAGAAGCCATACTGGTGCCCTGGGCATTTCCGTAAGTGTTGCCGCCCGGTATAGTAGAGTAGATCTTTACGCCCGGAGCAAACACATCTACCTGGCCTTTACCATAATTTGAAAAGCTTGCTGTGATTCCACCTGCATTTAAATCTCCGCTTGCACCAACTGTGATCCAGTTTGTTGCCTTTCCCTTGTCTCCTGCAAATAATGCGTTCGGGAAATTATCCGTTGAATCGATGTTCTTGGCACTGTTTCCTGCTGCATGTACCAGCAATACTCCCTTGCTTTCTGCATACTTTACTGCATCATCGATCCAATTTTTATTGGGAGAAAACTCCTTACCAAAACTCATATTGATCACTTTGGCACCATTGTCAACTGCATAACGGATTCCCAAAGCAATATCCTTATCGTGCTCATCACCATCCGGAACTGCACGGATCATCATAATCTTTACATTATCGGCAACTCCATCAATTCCAATATCATTTTTACGTGCAGCAGCAATGATTCCTGAAACGTGTGTTCCGTGGAAGGCTGTATTGGCCATTACATCACCATTGCCATAATACCTGTCGTTGATGTCATTTTCATTATCACCGGTGATCTCGCCACGGTAATCCTTTGGTGCCCTTTCTTTGGCCTCAGCCTTTCTTTCCTGGCCACTTACAAATTCACCAAACCCTTCCATGAATTCCTTATTGGTGGCATCCATTTGCTCATTGGCCTTGAACAGGTAAAGCAAACTTCCTTTTGCACCTTTTTCTGCCGAAGTGGTTGGAACAAATTTGTCAAGGTCATTACCGGTAAATACTTCTTTTCCAAGTGAAGCTTTAAGAATGCTGTCACTCTTTAAAGCTGCCTGGTAAGCACGCTTCAACATACCAATGTCAACCATTTCATCATCGCCACCCAAAACTGATTTCTTTGCTTTTAACCAGCTTTCATAAGTTGCTTTATCTTCAGCAGAAAGAGTTGCCGGATCTACGTTTTCAAATTTTGAACGGAATTTGTGGTAAAACCTGGCTCCTTCATAGGAGTCGGTCTTTACATTTTTTCCGTCTTTGTTTCCCAGGAAATTCCATCCGTAAATATCATCTACATAACCATTCTTGTCGTCATCGATTCCGTTACCAGGAATTTCTTTCGGATTTTTCCACAATACGCTTTTTAGGTCTTCGTGAAGTGTATCGATTCCTGAATCAATAACTGCTACAACAACAGTTTTTCCTTTAAGATTTTTTGATTGGATGAATTGATAAGCCTTATTCAAACTAATACCCTGGAAGCCGTCTTCTGTTTTATCCAGCAAGTGCCATCCTTTTGGAACTTCAACAACTTTTGGAGCCGCTGTCTGGGCGTTTGCATAACTACCTGTCGATAATAAGGCTGCCAGAGCTACTGAGGCATTCACCAATTTACTCATGCTTTGTTATTTTTCTGTTTACAGATGCCTTGCGTCCCGAATCGGTTGTTCAGCATCTTATTGAACCTGTATTTTGGAAAGATCTTAACTATTTAATTTCAATTCAACCCTCCTGTTGGCTTTTCGGCCTTTCTCGGTATTGTTAGGCGCTACTGGTCTTGAAGATCCAAAACCCTCCGCTTTGATCCTTGATTCCTCGATGCCTTTACTTACCAGGTAAGTTTTTACCGCTTCTGCGCGCTTGCCCGACAAAACCTGGTTTGCCGCAGTATTTCCGGTATTATCCGTATGTCCTTCCACTGATAAGGTAAATGCTGGATTCTCTTTCAACAATCCTACCACTTCATCCAGTGCAGCATAAGAACCTGGGGCTAGTTTATCGCTGCCTGTATTAAAGTAAATCTGGCGAGCTGCAATATCTACCTTTTTAATTATTTCTTTGGTGATTTCAGTTTTTTCTACAGGAACGGTAATAATTGATGGTTCAACGATGGTATCTTTTGGTTTTTCGGTTTCTACAATTACAGGAGGCGTTGGAATTACCGAATCCACCACAACAACAGGTGGTATTTCTTCTATCTTTTTAGGAGTTGTTTTTTTTCGCCTGTTCAGGTAAAACCCAACTGATGCACCTATTACTTCATGCCTGAATTTTCCATCATAGGAAGCCTGGTAGAAGCTGGTGAGTCCTCTGGAATAAAATCCGGTCAGCAATAACTGACCCAGTTCGAAGCCAGCCCTGGCATTGATCCCCAGGTCAAATGTTTTAACCTTGTTCACTGCATTTCCCACTTCGATCCGGCTTTCTTTCTCTTCAAATTTATAGGTTGGAAATAACCTGCTCTGGGTGATCTGCTTTCCGCTATAAAAGAATGTTACATATGGTCCTGCAGAAAGGAGGAAATTTGCCTTGCCTCCAAGTTTGATCCGGTAAGAAATATTCAGAGGGATATCAATATAATTTGCCTGGAATTTATTCCTGAAATTGGATGTATCAGGCGCCGGAATGGCCAAAGTATCATTCTGCTGAAAATATTCTCTTCCTTTTCCATGGTAAATGAAACCAGTCTGGAACGACCATTTATCACCGCTGTTGATCGGGACATCAATCAGAACTCCCAGGTTGAATCCTTTTCTTTTGGAATAACCGGGTTTAACCGTAGCATCCCAGCCGGGAATTGAGTTTGTTTCGATAACACTTGCCTGGTGTGGGCCGCCAATTACAGCCATTCGAACCTGGCTTTGGGCCGAAAATGACATGATCAGGAGAAAAGCAGTGAATCCTGCCAACAGTTTTTTCATAGTTTGGGAATTTCCTGTAATTAAAACGAAACCCGGCAGTTAATATTTTAACTCCGGGTTTACTCTTATCTACAACATTGAATTATACATGGAATTTGATTCCCTGCGCCAATGGTAATTTAGTTGAATAGTTAATGGTATTGGTCTGCCTTCTCATATAGTTCTTCCAGGCATCACTTCCGCTTTCGCGGCCGCCACCCGTTTCTTTTTCCCCTCCAAATGCTCCGCCAATTTCGGCCCCGGAGGTTCCGATATTTACATTGGCGATTCCGCAATCGCTACCTGCCTGAGACAGGAATAGTTCTGCTTCACGAAGGTTAAGGGTCATAATTGAAGAGGAGAGTCCTTGTGGTACGCCATTCTGAATGGCGATCGCTTCCTGGATTGTTTTATATTTCATCAGGTACAGGATCGGAGCAAAAGTTTCCTGCTCTACAATCTTAAAATGCGGCTCCACTTCTGCAACACATGGCTTTACATAGCAACCGCTTTCATATCCTGCTCCTGTAAGAACTCCGCCTTCCACAATGAACTTTCCGCCCTCTGTTTCACAAGCCTGGATAGCACGCAGGTATTGATTTACAGCATCTTTATCAATCAGTGGACCTACATGGTTCTTTTCTTCCAATGGATTTCCTATGCTCAACTGTCCGTATGCACTTACCAGTTTTTGCTTCACCTGCTCATAAACATCTTCATGAATGATCAACCTGCGTGTGGTGGTACACCTTTGTCCTGCAGTACCTACTGCACCAAACAAGCTTCCGATAATGGCTATATCAAGGTCAGCATCTTTTGAAATGATGATCGCGTTATTTCCTCCCAATTCCAGTAATGCTCTTCCTAACCTGGAACCTACCGCAGCACCTACGGCCTTACCCATACGGGTTGAACCGGTGGCAGATACCAATGGAACCCGATGGTCATGAGACAGCCATTCTCCAACTTCTCTGCCTCCAGAAACAAGGCATGAAACTCCATCCGGAACATTATTATTGGCAAAAACTTCCGAAATGATCTGCTGGCATGCTATTGCGCATAAAGGCGTTTTCTCCGATGGTTTCCAGATACAAACATCACCGCAAACCCAGGCCAGCATTGTATTCCAGCTCCAAACTGCAACAGGGAAGTTGAAGGCTGAAATGATACCAACCAATCCGAGTGGATGCCATTGCTCATACATTCTGTGGCCTGGTCTTTCGCTGTGCATGGATAAACCATACAACTGGCGGGATAATCCTACCGCAAAATCGCAGATATCGATCATCTCCTGTACCTCTCCATATCCTTCCTGCAGGCTTTTTCCCATTTCATAAGAAACGAGTTTGCCCAGTGGCTCCTTGTATTTTCTCAGGGCCACTCCAATCTGGCGAATGACTTCACCACGGGCGGGTGCAGTCCAGGTTCTCCATTCCTGAAAGGCTTTCTCAGCTGTTGCCACTACCTGCTCATATTCATCCCGATCGCCTCCCATAACAGTGGAGATCAGTTTTCCATCCACCGGTGAAAAAGACTCCATTCGGGCGCCTTTTCCCTGTAACCATTTTTTTCCTGTAGAAACTCCTGAGTTTACCGGGCGGATATCAAATGCGTCAATGAAATGCATAATGTTTAGAATTGTGGGGACAAATGTAAAATATGTTCAATCAATACTGTTCCTGTTCATTTGGAAAGTCGCCTTCTTTAACATCGCCGATATATTTCTGAACAGCTGAGATGATCTGCTCATGAAGGTTAAGGTATTGCCTTAAAAATCTTGGTTTAAATTCTGTATTGATACCCAGCATATCATGCATCACCAATACCTGTCCATCGCACTGGTTGCCGGCTCCTATACCAATAGTTGGAATATCAAGTGAACGGCTTACTTCACCTGCAAGGGTTGCAGGAATTTTTTCAAGCACCAGGGCAAAGCAGCCTGCTTCCTGTAATAACAGTGCATCTTTGCGGAGTTTTTCTGCTTCTGCTTCTTCTTTTGCACGGACTGAATATGTCCCGAATTTATAAATGCTTTGAGGTGTTAATCCCAGGTGACCCATCACCGGAACACCGGCGGCTACTATTCTTTTAATGGATTCAAGAATCTCTTCACCTCCTTCCATTTTAATGGCGTGTGCTCCGGTTTCTTTCATGATGCGCACCGCAGAGGCAAGAGCCTCCCGTGAGTTTGACTGGTAGGTACCAAATGGGAGATCAACCACCACCAGGCTTCTTTTAACTGCCCGGATCACAGAAGATGCATGGTAGATCATTTGATCAAGGGTGATAGGAAGGGTGGTTTCGTGCCCTGCCATTACATTCGATGCTGAATCGCCTACAAGAATCACATCTATCCCTGCTTCATCAAAAAGTTTCCCGAATGAAAAATCGTATGCAGTAAGCATAGAGATTTTTTCTCCATTCGATTTCATCTTCTGAAGTGTATTCGTTGTGATCTTTTTGATCTCCTTATTTACGCTCATGAAAGATTAGTTGAATCAATAATTCAGCTAAGATAGGTGAATCAGGATTGTTGTTTGATTTCTTCATAAAGATGCTGAACCAGCCCGTCGGCCAATCCGATCTTGGGTACATAGATATCTTTAATCTCGGCCCATTTCATCACATTGACATAAATGGATAGAGCCGGAACAATCACATCGGCGCGGTCTTCACGTAGTTTATATAAACGCATTCTTTCCTCTATCGACACACTGCTG
Organism: uncultured bacterium; assembly: GCA_966112615.1. GTDB lineage: Bacteria > Bacteroidota > Bacteroidia > Chitinophagales > Chitinophagaceae > Flavitalea. The sequence continues at coordinate 258,085 of CBHWDO010000005.1, read as the reverse complement.
AATTCACGGTAGTAATCGCGGATCAATTCATAACTCAATGGTTTTCCTTCTTTCTTTTTACTTAGTGAAAATACTTTGTTGATATTTCCTCCAGAACCAATAGCTATGATCTCTCCCTTATGGTTCTTTGTTTTTCGTTGTATGAAATCGCGCATTTCATCCCATGTAAAGTCATCTACCTGGTTCTTTAAAAGCCTGATGGTTCCTATATTGAACGACTTTTTAAAGATGAGTTTTCCTTCTCCGAAAAATGTCAATTCGGTACTTCCGCCACCAACATCGATATACAAATATGAATTATCAGAACCCAGGTTTTCGGCCACATGATTCTCATAAATGAAAGATGCTTCTGCATCACCAGTTATTACTTCAATTGATATCCCGCTTTCTTTTTTGACCTGTTCAATGATCTGCCTGGAATTCTTTGCGTCACGCATGGCAGATGTAGCACATGCTTTCAGATGTTTGACATCATAAACATCCAGCAGGCATTTATATGCCTTCATTGTTTTCAGGATCATTTCAACTCTTTCAGGTGAAATTTCCTGTTTGTCAAAAACATCGAAACCCAATCTTAGCGGAACCCTCACGAGGTTCAGTTTCTGAAAAGAAGGCTTGCCACTGTTGCTGTCATCAACTTCAGTGATCAGCAATCTTGCTGCATTACTTCCAATATCAATTGCTGCCAGTCTCATCTTCAGTTATGGTCATTTCCTGTTCCGTTGCCGCCAGTGGTTGTATATAATGGTGCACGATCGGGGAAGCAACTTTCAGTAATTTTTGTTGTAAATAATTGTAGATCTCAACCTGCGACCGAACCTTCTTCTGTGCATTGCGCACATAACGATTGTTCAGGCCATTGTCCAAAATTCTGGCTTTTACATTATCCGACAACTGTATCTCCAATATATTTTTTAGAACACGCTTGATATTATTATCCAGGATCGGGCATGTTGCCTCTACACGATGATCCAAATTTCTCACCATCCAATCGGCAGATGAAATAAAAACTTTTTCATCTCCGCCATTATGAAAAATGAAAACCCTTGCATGCTCCAGGTATTCATCAATGATGCTAACAGCTCTTACAGGATGAATGAATTTTTTATTCTCCGTCAGCATGCAGAAAATTCCTCTCACAATTAACTTGACTTCCACTCCTGATCGTGCTGCTTCATATAGTGCTTCTATCAATTCAACGTCAGAAAGTGAATTCATTTTAAGGGTTATAAAAGCCTGTTTGCGAGACTTTGCAAACTTAATTTCGCGATGAATGAGACGAAGTAATTCCTTTCGAAGCATGGTAGGGCAGGGTATAAGCCTGGTGCAAGTTTTCAGCAGTTCGGATCCTTCTTTATACCGTTCAAGATAAGTAAACATTCTGTTTACATCAGCCATGATATGTCGCTCGGAAGTGAGCAGGCAATGATCACCATATACTGTTGAAGTTTTTTCATTCAGGTTGCCGGTGCTGATAAAACCATAGTGAATGGTCCTGTTGCTCGTGCGCTTTTTAATCATGCATAATTTTGCGTGCACTTTTACATTCGGTATGCCGATCAATACTTTTACGCCTTCTTCTTCCAAAACCTTTTTCCATTCCAGGTTGGCTTCTTCATCAAATCTTGCACGTAACTCCAGCATAACTGTTACCTGCTTTCCATTCCTGACAGCATTGATCAGTGCATTGACAACTTTTGAATTTGAGGCAAGCCGGTAAGCTGTGATCTTGATGCTGGTAACCTCCGGGTCAAATGCTGCTTCACGTAACAGGTCGATCACCGGGTTAAAAGAATGGTAAGGAAAATTCAGCAGAACATCCTGTTGCAAAACCACATCGGTGACCCTGATGGAATTGGCCAGCAGTGGATGTATGAAAGGTTTTTTTCGTTGACTCTTTTTTTGAAACACATCCGGAAAATCAATGAAGTGCCTGAAGTTGTGAATCCTACCACCTGGAATGATGCTGTCTTTACGGGCCAGGTCAAGTTTCCTCATCAGGAATTCCAGCAGGGCGGGATCCATTTCTTTGTCGTACACAAACCTTACGGTCTTTCCCTTTCTCCGGTTCTTGATACCTTTTTCAATTTTCTGAATGATGGAGGTTGAAATATCATTATCAATATCCATTTCTGCATCCTTGGTTACTTTAAATACCCAGGCATCGAAGCGGTTGTATCCAAAGTAGCTGAAAATACTTTTCAGGTTATAGCGGATGATATCTTCCAGCAGCATGATGTGTTTTTCACCGGGAGGTGAGGGTAGGGTGATAAAACGCCCAATTGCTTTTGCGGGAACCTCGATGATGGAATACTTTCTTTTGATGGTTCCGTCTCTGCGGCTCAGTACAACTCCGAGGTATATTGATTTTTCCCTCAGGTATGGGAACTGGGGAATATTTTCGATCATCAGCGGAATAATGTTGGCCCTCACTTCTTCTTCGAAATAAGTCCTGACATACCGCTGTTGCTCCTTATTCAATTTTCTTTCTGTAACGATGAAGATTTTTTCCTTCTCCATTTCCCGGCGAAGCTGTTCCCAGATCCGGTTGAATTCGGATTGCTGCTCCAGGACCATTTGCTGGAGTTCGTCGAGGATCTTTTCGGGCTTTTCTTCCAGGTGCATATTTTTTAGCTTGCTGCCGAATTCCACCATTCTTTTGAGTGTTGCTACCCGAACCCTGAAAAATTCATCCAGGTTGTTGGAAAAAATACCCAGGAATTTGATCCTTTCTTTTAATGGTACGGTGGGATCTGCGGCTTCCTGGAGTACGCGGCCATTGAATGCAAGCCAGCTGATATCGCGTGCAATAATTTTCTTCCTTGGGTCGGACATGTTATTTTTCTTTGATATACCTTTCTTAACCATAGATCCATTCAATTTAGATACCACCAGTAAATTACTGATTTGTAAGGGGTATTCCCTAGTTTTGCAGCGCTTTATAGGTTCAGAAGAACAATTTATTTAATAAATCTGCGAGCAGGGAAGAAAAAATCGCTAAATATTTTGGTTTAATAGATTTCTTTCGTGACCTTTGCCGTCCAAAATTTTTAGAACTCATGTCTAGAGTATGTCAGATTACGGGAAAAGTTCCTGTTACAGGAAATAAAGTTTCTCACTCAAATATCAAGACCAAAAGAAGGTTCTTGCCAAATTTGCAGACTAAGAAATTTTTCCTGGCCGAAGAAGATAAGTGGATCACGTTGAAATTATCGACCGAAGGAATTCGCACGATCAACAAGAATGGCCTCTACAGTGTAGTGAAAGAGCTGAGAGCGAAGGGCGTGAAGATCTAATTCTATTCCGGTAAATAATTCTGATAACAATTAAGCTTTTATACAATGGCAAAGAAAGGTAACAGGGTGCAGGTGATCATGGAATGTACCGAACATAAGAACAGCGGTCTTCCTGGAACTAGCCGTTACATCACCACCAAGAACAAGAAGAACAACCCAGAGCGTATGGAGTTGAAAAAGTTCAACCCTATCATGAAAAAGGTGACTGTTCACAAAGAGATCAAGTAATTGAAATAACCTCAAATAATTTAATACAATGGCAAAAGCAGCTAAAACCGCGATCAAGACAAAGGACCAGAAGGCAGCCGCTGAGGCGAAGAACTGGACCAAAGTGATCCGTGCCGTGCGTAGCCCTAAGTCAGGAGCATACACATTCAAAGAGGCGATCGTTCACAAAGAAAAAGTGAAGGATTTCCTGGCTCAAAAATAATTTGGTTAGTGAGTACTATTAAAAAGCTGTTCTTTTGACGGGAACAGCTTTTTGTATTTATATCTTTGGGCCGTTTCATCTAAATTAACCATATGGGATTCTTCGGAAATTTATTCGGAAAGAAGGAAAAGGAATCGCTTGACCAGGGTTTGCAGAAGACCAAAGAAGGTTTTTTTGCAAAGATCACCAAGGCAGTGGCAGGAAAAAGTACAGTAGATGAGGAAGTGCTGGATGAATTGGAGGAAGCACTGATTACCGCAGATGTGGGACTGGATACCACAGTCCAGATCATTGAGAGAATTGAAAAAAGGGTAGCTCGTGATAAATATGTAAATACCAGCGAACTCAATGGCATACTACAGGAAGAGATCCGCGGAATGCTGACGGATGCCGATGAATCGCGAACCTATCATTTTGATTCTGATCTGCCGAAAAAACCATTTGTGATCCTGGTAGTTGGAGTGAATGGAGTAGGAAAGACTACCACCATTGGAAAACTTGCCTATAATTTTAAAAAGGCAGGAAAATCTGTACTCTTAGGTGCTGCGGATACTTTCAGGGCAGCTGCAGTTGACCAGCTAACGATCTGGAGTGACAGGGTTGGGGTTCCTATTGTCAAGCAAGCCATGGGTTCTGATCCGGCTTCTGTGGCATTTGATGCCGTTCAGAGTGCTGTGTCAAGAGGCTCCGATGTTGTGATCATCGATACCGCGGGAAGATTGCATAATAAGGCACACCTGATGGACGAGCTTAGCAAGATCAAAAGGGTTATTCAAAAACATATTCCTGATGCACCGCATGAAGTATTGCTGGTGCTGGACGGATCCACCGGCCAGAATGCCCTGGAGCAGGCGAAACATTTCACAGCAGCAACCGATGTAACAGCTCTTGCCATCACCAAGCTGGATGGAACTGCAAAAGGTGGCGTGGTTTTGGCCATTGCCAACCAATTCAAGATCCCTGTAAAGTTCATTGGAGTGGGAGAAAAAATGGAAGATCTTTTAGTGTTCGATAAAAAAGAATTCGTTGATTCTTTGTTTTCGTTAGAGAAGTAAAAATAATCAATGTAAAATGTAAAAAGGGAACTCCGATCGCTCGGGTTCCCTTTTTACATTTTACATTAACCATTATTTAAAAGCAAACCTTACTCCCAATCCTCCCCAGCTTCTGAAATCAGTTCTGCTGACGAAAGTGAAAGATGGTTGCCAATCAAGGCTGATATTGATTGGAGCGCCTTTGATCTTATAATCCAGGCCTAATACTCCATCTACTCCAATATCAATTCCATTGTCGCGATCATAGCGGTCTTTCCAGTCACGGTCGTAACCGCCAATATGCGCACCCGGCCCGATATACCACTTCAAGCCACGGGCTCCGTTGATGTCACCATGGAATTCATACAAACCGGTGAATCGGAAACCATAATCCCAGAAATAGGCAATTCCTTCCAGGGCAACCTGGTCTTTGATAAAATGCTTGACAGTAATACCACCTGGCCAAACTTTCACACCTGCTGCTGTTCTGTATTCAGAACCTGTTGCCTGTCCATAAGATTCGCCTGCAACCAGGCCAAATACCAATACGAATAATAGTTTCTTCATCATTTGATTCTTTTTGCTTCACAAAGATGCGCTAAAATTCAATTATTTAAGTGTTAACAACTAGCCAACCGTGGCAAAAAACTGACTCTTACACTTGCAAACCCACTTCATTGTCTACCTTTGCAGCCGCATGAAAACAAGAACGCTTAAGAAAGACAAGGTTAACATCATTACACTGGGTTGCTCCAAGAATATGGTAGACAGTGAAGTGCTCAGTGCACAGCTGGCTGCCAACGATTTTGATGTTGTCCATGAAAATGAAAAAAAGGACCACAATATTGTGATTGTAAACACTTGTGGTTTCATTGATAAAGCCAAGGAAGAATCGATCAATACAATTCTTGACCAGGTTGAACTTAAGCGTCGTGGAAGACTGGATAAAGTGTATGTTACCGGATGTCTCAGTGAACGTTATAAAAATAACCTGGAGACTGAGATCCCTGAAGTGGATGCTTATTTCGGAACGATGGAACTGCCTTTAATTCTCAAAGCTTTTGAAGCAGATTATAAGGCTGAATTGATAGGCGAAAGACTTCTGGCAACTCCGCAGCATTATGCGTACCTGAAGATCTCAGAAGGTTGCAACAGGACATGCAGTTTTTGTGCAATCCCATTAATGAGAGGTCAGCACGTAAGTAAGACCATTGAACAGGTGGTTGCGGAAGCTGAAGGACTTGTTAGAAAAGGGGTGAAAGAGATCATGCTCATTGCCCAGGAACTTACTTATTACGGATTGGATATCTATAAGAAAAGAATGTTGCCTGACCTGCTGAACAGGTTGGCTGATATTCCAGGTTTGCATTGGATCAGATTGCATTATGCATATCCATCTAAATTTCCACTTGAGATCCTGGAAGTAATGCGTGACCGGGAGAACATTTGTAAGTATCTCGATATGCCGCTGCAGCATGCTAGCGATAATATGCTAAAAGCCATGAAGCGCCAGATCACCCAGGCAGAAATGGACGAGCTGATTTACAAGATTAGAGAAACAGTTCCTGGCATAGCCATCCGTACAACCCTGATTGCAGGCTATCCAGGTGAAACCCTTGAGGATATAGAAAACATGAAAGCGTTTCTTGGAAAACACCGTTTCGACAGGGTTGGAATCTTTACTTATTCGCATGAAGAGAATACCTCAGCCTATGATGCGGTAGATGATGTACCACAGGAGGAAAAAGAAAGAAGGGCTCAGGAAGTAATGGAGTTCCAGCAGGAGATCTCATTTGAGAAAAACCAGGAGATGGTGGGCCGAACTCTCAAGGTTCTCGTAGATAAGAAAGAAGCAGGCAGGTATCTTGCCCGTACGGAATATGATAGTGTTGAAGTAGACAATGAAGTGATCATTCCGGCTACCACAAAACTGAAGATCGGCGATTTTGTGACCGTTAAAATCACAAAGGCTTATGATTATGATCTTGAAGGTGAAGTAGTGGGCTGAACACCCGAAGGGTGGGCTGAACACACCCTGCTGAACAACCACTACAGGTGGTTGGGCTGAAGGAAGACATGGAGACATGAAATAAGAACCACATGAACCAACTCATCAATTCAACCATGGAGCAGTCCTGGAAGGCTTTCCAGGAATTCCGTAACCTTTCTGCAGCGAGAAGGCTTGAATTTTTAAAAGCCATTGCCAAAGGGTTGGAAGATGCCGGTGATGAGTTGTTGCAAATAGCTTCTGAGGAAACGAATCTTCCTATCGCAAGACTAAGAAATGAAAAAGCCAGAACCATTCACCAGTTGGTAAGTTATGGAGAAGCCGCTCTGCGAGGAAATATTCTTGATCTAAGAATTGATACGGCCATTCCAGGGAAAAATCCTCCCCGGCCCGATATCCGTAAAATGAATCTCCCCATTGGGCCCATAGTGGTTTTTGGTGCGAGTAATTTTCCCTTTGCTTATTCAACCCCTGGAGGAGATACAGCTTCTGCACTGGCTGCAGGATGTACCGTGGTGGTTAAAGGACATCCGGCTCATGCAAAAACCAGCCAGGCCTGTGCTGATATCATTCTGGCTGCTGCCACTTCTTCCAATATGCCAGAGGGAGTATTTGCGCATGTTCCCGGGGAATCATATGAAATTGGACAATTACTTGTTCAACACCCATTGACCCGTGCTGTCGGTTTTACCGGTTCATTACCGGGTGGAAGGGCATTGTTCGACCTGGCAGCAAAAAGAGAAAATCCTATCCCTGTTTTTGCGGAAATGGGGAGTGTAAATCCTGTTTATCTTCTTCCGGAAAAGCTTAAAAATTCAATAGCTACATTGGTGCCTCAATTCACTGCTTCCATAACAGGTGGTGTTGGACAGTTTTGTACAAAACCAGGATTATTCATAGGAGTGGAAGGTGATGAACTGAATGAATTTCTGGAGTTGTTATCAACCCAGGTAGCCCAAACAGCTCCTGCAAAAATGTTACATCCTGGTATTGCCAAATCCTACCTGGAGCGTAGAGAAAGAGCCCTCGAACAGGATGGGATCGATACTTTATATCCTGATATTGATGAAGAGGGAAGTCCGTTGATTGCAACTGTTCATGCAAGTGAATACCTGGTAAATCCAGTTCTTCATGAAGAGGTTTTCGGTCCATATGCATTGGTTATTCGTTGTGAGGATATGAACCAGCTTACCGAGATTGCCATTAGAATGGAAGGCCAGATTACTTCCACAATTATTGCAACCGATGATGAACTTGAGAAGAATGCTGCCCTGGTTCGTATTATCATGGAATCCTGCGGCAGACTGATCATAAATGGCGTTCCTACTGGTGTTGAAGTCGTTTCATCCATGCACCATGGAGGACCGTATCCCGCAACTACAGATTCTAGATTCACATCTGTTGGCCCGGATGCCATCCGCAGATTCTTAAGACCTATGAGTTTTCAGAATTTTCCTGCTCATTTATTACCGGATGAATTAAAGGATGATAACCCCTTGAAGTTGTTTCGACTTGTTAATGAACAACTAACGGATATGCCTATCCGAAATTAGCCTGCCTTCTTCTTATTGTTGTTTTCCATATAAATGGGAATAGCCTATAAATACTTACCCTTAAAATTTTTAGAATACTGTAAGTGGGTCAACTATAGCATGCAATTTTTGGTCTTAATTCGTGTTTTAAACCACACAAAAACATTGAACCTTAAATTCTCTAATGCTATGAACCCAACATTAATTTCTGTCAATCCATTGACGCAAAATTCAACCCAATGGACTGTAGAAAAAGCCAACGATTGGTATGCTAAGCAGCCATGGTTTATTGGATGTAATTTTGCTCCCAGTACTGCCATCAACCAACTTGAAATGTGGCAGGAAGAATCCTATGATGAAGCCACCATTATCAAAGAACTTAGCCTTGCAAAATCCCTCGGCTTCAATATAATTCGTGTTTACCTGCACAACCTTTTATGGGAAGCTGATGCAGAAGGTTTCAAAAAAAGGATCGATCATTTCTTAAGTCTTGCAGATGGTTTTGGAATCAAAGTATTACTGGTTCTGTTTGATGATTGCTGGAATCATATTGCCAACCTCGGTGTTCAGCCTGCTCCTAAACCAGGTGTTCATAATTCAGGTTGGGTTGCAGCCCCTGGTCGTGAAAGGATCCTCAATAAGATCGGATGGGATAAACTTGAAGCATACACCAAAGATATTCTTACCAGTTTTTCTGGTGATGAGCGCATTGTTATTTGGGATCTTTACAATGAGCCGGGTAATGAAGGCCTGAAAGAGCAATCAATGGATCTTTTGCAGCATGTATTTCATTGGGCATGGGATGTTCGTCCAACCCAACCACTGACTGCTGGTTCCTGGAATGCTGAGTTTGTAAATCTCAATGCTTTCAAGCGCAAACATTCTGATATCATTACCTTCCATAATTACCTGGATGCTGATACACTCGAAAAAGAGATCATTGAATTAAAGCAGTATGGTCGGCCGATCATTTGTACTGAATACATGGCACGTACCTCCAAGAGTTTCTTTGAAACCCATCTTCCGGTATTTAGAAAGCATAATGTGGGTGCGATCAACTGGGGACTGGTTGCTGGAAAAACAAATACCATTTTCCCATGGGGATCTCCGGAAGGAACTGTTGAGCCGGAAGTTTGGTTCCACGATATCTTCCGCACCGATGGAACCCCGTATAATGAGAATGAGATCAAAACCATCAGGAAGATCACGGGGGTGGAAGCGAATTAATTCCTCCGGGCTGAACGATCCGAAGGATCGGGCAGAACGTTTCGTGAAAGGAGATGAGGAGGTGAGGAGATTAGGAGGTGATAACATAGAAGTTATGAATATGGATTAAACCGTCTTGAGAAAGGCGGTTTTTTCATTAACTTGACTTCAAATCAACATCATGAAAGCCTTATCAACTATTCTGTTCAGCCTGATATCTGTTACTGCATTTTCACAACATAAACTGGAAAAACTCTGGGAAACCGATACTTCATTGAAGGTTCCTGAATCTGTTTTGTATGACGGACAAAACAAAGTATTGTATGTAGCCAATATTGATGGTCAGCCTGCCGAAAAAGATGGGAAAGGTTCAATTGGAAAAGTTGGTCTTGATGGTAAAGTGATTGCTGCGGAATGGATCAAAGGATTGAACGCTCCAAAGGGAATGGCCATGCATAAGGGCATGTTGTGGGTGTCTGATGTCGATGCAATGGTGGAGATCGATATTAAAAAAGGCGTAATAGCCAGAAGAATTGAAGTTGAAGGGTCATCATTTTTAAATGATGTTACCATTGACCCATCCGGGAAAGTATATGTGTCGGATTCCAGGGCCAATAAAGTTTACCAACTCAATAATGGAAAGGTATCCTTATATCTTGATGGATTACAGGGCCCGAATGGATTACTATTTCACAAAGGAAAATTATTGATACTGGATAAAGGCGCTCTGATTGAAGTAAGTGCAGATAAATCAACGCGAAAGATCGCTGAAGGAATGGAAGGCGGAACGGATGGAGTTGAACATGTTGGAAACAATGAATTCATCGTTTCCTGCTGGGCCGGAAATGTTTATTATGTATACGCAGATGGTAAAAAAGACCATATGCTCAATACTACAGAACAAAAGATCAATTCAGCAGATATTGGTTATGATGCGAAAAACAGGATCGTATATGTTCCTACATTCTGGAAGAACAATGTAGTGGCTTATCTGTTAAAGTAATCCGGAGAACCTGAAAATATGACCAGCTGTAAGGAAATTGATTCCAACTGTTATACTTTTACCGGTATGGACTGTACATATACCAATGTGGAGATTTCATCGACCGGCTATTTTTCGACATTGATCAATGACTATATAAAGGGAGAAACAAAGCTTTCTCCTTTTTATGTTCATAGCCCTGATGCAGCAGGCTTATCGGCTGCAATTGAGGCCCGTAAAGGATTTCAGACCAACAGGAAGTTGTTGGTAGAAGGTTTGAAAGCCCAGTATAATTCTTTGAAAGTTGCGGATAAAGTTAACGATAACCTTTCTAAACTCGAACAGGATAACTGTTTTACTATCACCACCGCTCATCAGCCCGCAATTTTTACCGGCACACTTTACTTTGTATATAAAATCCTTCATGTAGTAGGCTTATGCCATAAAATGAAGGAGCAGCATCCTGATAAGGAATTTGTACCTGTGTTTTATATGGGGTCTGAAGATGCAGATCTTGATGAGCTTGGACACATCTATTTAAGTGGCGACACAATTCGATGGAATACAAACCAGGAAGGTGCAGTAGGCCGAATGAAAGCCATAGGTCTTGATCCAATTCTCAACAGGATCAAAGGTGAATTGAGTGTTTTGCCATTTGGTGAAGAACTGCATGAATTATTATCATCATGCTACAGGAAAGATCAGAACATTCAACAGGCAACATTTCAATTGCTCAATGAATTGTTTGGTAATTATGGGTTAATTGTATTGATCCCCGATAACCCGGTTTTTAAAAAAGCGATGATCCCGCTTTTTAAAAATGATCTTTTTGAGCACAAAGCTTTTCAATTGGTAAGTGAAACAAACAAATCACTTGAAACGATCTATAAGGTTCAGGCTAATCCTAGAGAGATCAACCTGTTTTATTTTGGTGAAGGGAGACGCGACAGAATCGAACAGGTATCTGAAAATGAATGGATCATATTAAATACTGAGATCCGTTTTACAAAGGAATCACTTGAAAAGGAATTAAATGATCATCCCGAAAATTTTAGTCCCAATGTAATTCTTCGCGGACTGATGCAGGAATTCATTCTTCCAAATATCGCTTATGTTGGTGGAGGTGGAGAGCTTGCTTACTGGATGGAATATAGATCCATGTTTGAAGCATTCAATATACCTTTCCCTGTTTTGTTGCTGAGGAAATCCTTGTTGCTGATGGAAGAAAAATCTTTTCACAAGATCCAGCGTTTAGGCATTCCTGTTAGCAGCATATTTAAAAGCAGGGATGAAATACTTGCAGAAATTGTAAGATCTTCTTCTGAAAATCAACTCAGTTTAGTAGAGGAAATAGAATCGATCGCTAAGTACTACGATAATATAAATGGTTATGCCGGATCAATTGATCCAACGCTGGAAAAACATGTTGAAGCGTTGAAAGTAAGAGCCCTTAAGCCTTTGCACGAACTGGAGAAAAAAATGCTTCGTGCTGAAAAAAGAAAATTTGAAGAAGAGCAGCAGTCGATCAATAAATTGAAGACTACATTGTTTCCTAAAAATAATCTTCAGGAACGAGTGGAGAATTTCATGCCTTATTATGCAAAATATGGTAAGCAGTTTTTTGAAGAGATCCTGAAAGTAGCTACATCACCAGAATTCGGTATTCTGATCATAACATAAAAAAAGTGTTCCTTACAAGGAACACTTTTCATTTATTTATCAAAGCTGTTCTGCCAGCCTTCCTGCTTTAATTTGTCAACCTTTGCAAGTACTTCCTCCTCGAGCTTTTTCTTATATGCTGAAACTTTATTGAAGATCTCTTCATTAAATGATCCAATTATGGATGCCGCAAGTATACCTGCATTCTTTGCACCATTTAATGCAACAGTGGCTACCGGTATTCCATTAGGCATTTGTAAAATTGACAGCACAGAATCCCATCCATCAATTGAATTGGATGATTTAATTGGAACTCCGATCACCGGCAATGCCGTAATGGAGGCAACCATACCAGGTAAATGTGCAGCACCTCCAGCTCCCGCAATGATAACTCTGATACCCCTGGAAGCTGCGCCAGTCGCATATTCCACTAATCTATGTGGAGTCCTGTGTGCAGAAACCACTGTTAGTTCAAAACCGATCCCGAATTCTTTCAATATATCTGCAGCAGCTTTCATGACCGGAAGATCACTGTCGCTGCCCATTATAATTCCAACCTGTATTGTAGGGTTCATGTCTGAAATTTGTTGCAAAAGTATGGACTATTATCTCAAAATATCTCCTTTGAGTCGAACCAGTTCGATCTCCGAAAGCTTGGTATTATATCTTGCGGCAATCAGCCTGTTGTAGGCATCTGCCAAACTGATCTGTGCTTCTCTTAATTCAAGATAAGTGGATACGCCCTGCCTGAATCTTGCCAGTGCTATGTTCACGTTTTCTTTCGCAAGTTCAATATTCTCTTCTTCCAGAGCCAGTGCTTTTTTCTGGTACTCATAATTCTTAAATGAATTATTGAGACCTACATCGATCAATGACCGCTGGTTTGCCAGCGTGATCTGTTGAGATTCGATATCAAGCTGTGCCTGCCTGATCAATCTCCTGGTATTGAATCCATTCAATATTGGAATTGTTGCACCAAAACCATAATTCAATCCTTTATTCTGGTTGAATAGAGGCGTGAAGGGGTTGATAGCTGCCTTGTTATCATTCCTGACAAAATTGTATGCCGAGTTGAAAGAAACAGTAGGAAATCTTTCTGCTCTTCTTTCTCTCAAAGTGATATTAGCTATGTCAATATTTTTTTGAGCGATCAACAATGTTGGATTGGTCTTGTCAATATTATTGGCAACTTCACCATACACAATTTCCATGTTGATTGGAATACTGTCAGACACATCATACTGTGCCTGGATCTCAATTCCCATTAACTGGTTGAGCTGTTCACGCAATTGCTGGATCAGGGTTTGTTGCCTTAACTGTGCAGCTTTTTGTGCATTCAAATCCACCCTTGCCTGTAGTAATTCTGGTTTGCTGCCTAATCCCACAGATAGTTTTCTGTCGGCAAGCTTAACTCTTTCCTCATTGATTGACATCTGCTCTTCAATAGCTTTCAACTGCTGCTTTTGCTGAACGATATTGTAATAATTCGATACAACATCTGCAACTGAATTGACGATCTGGTTTTTGATGGACAATTCTCCCAGCTTCGTAAATTCTTCGATCTTGTCTCTTGTTGCAAACATGCGAAGTCCATCAAACAATGTCCAGTTAAGGTTTACAGCCGCCTGTAGGTTTGAAGATCTTATGCCGCCTCTTTCCCGTTTGGTACCATCTGCAAAGCTTTGTTTCTGATCATTGTTATTCCAGCTTTTCGTAACTGTTCCATTCAATCTTGGAAGAAAGGCAGCATTGCGGTATTCATAATCCAGCGCATACACTGCCGAATCATTTCGTACCAGTTGAATATCGTAATTGCTTTTAAGTGCTGTGGCTACTGCTTCATCGAGCGATAAAACTCGCTGGGCATTTGCCATTCCTGATACCATTACCAACAGCACCAACAAAGATCTTTTCATATCAATTATTAATTCCTCTGAATTCTTAATTAGGGTTCAATCAGTTCGTATTCTTTTTTCTTAGCCATTTCTTCATCCAATACTTCCATCTGGTTCTTTCCTTTCTTGCGAGACAGGTAAGAGTACATCGCAGGAATTACAAAAAGTGTAAGTACAAGAGAGAACATGATACCACCAACGATCACAATACCAAGCGGGATACGGCTTGTAGCTGCAGCTCCGAGCGATAATGCAATAGGCAAAGCACCGAGCGCCATGGCCAGTGAGGTCATCAGGATAGGGCGCAAACGTGCGGTGGCGGCTTCAGTTACAGCTTCCACTTTACTGAATCCTTCCTTGCGTTTCTGGTTGGCAAATTCCACGATCAGGATACCATTTTTTGTCACAAGTCCGATCAGCATGATCATACCAATTTGAGAGAAGATATTCAGTGTCTGATCAAAAAGCCACAACGATAACACAGCACCGGCAATTGCAAGCGGTACCGTCACCATGATCACCAACGGATCAATAAAGCTTTCAAACTGTGCTGCAAGTACCAGGAAGATCAATACCAATGCAAGAATGAATGCAAAAGAGGTATTGCTGGAACTATCCTGGAAATCCCTGGAGGAACCTGTCAATGAAGTAGCAAAGGTATCATCCAGTAACCTGTCGGCTATGGACTCCATTTCCTTGATACCATCACCTAAAGTATAACCAGGCGCAAGTCCTGCAGAAACAGTAGCTGATTTATACCTGTTGAAGTGATAGATTGTAGGCGGGGTGGTCTCTTCGCTGATGCTTACAAGGTTGTCCAGTGAAATGATCTCCCCTCTGTTATTTCTTACATAGATATTTTTAAGATCGGTCGGATCGTCTCTTTCATTCCGTGCAACCTGTCCGATCACCTGGTATTGCTTACCGGTGCGGATAAAATATCCAAGTCTCCTGTTACTCAATGCCAGCTGCAGTGTTCTTGAGATATCTTCAACGGATACACCAAGTTCACTTGCTTTCAATCGATCGATGTTGATCTTTAGTTCCGGCTTATTGAATTTCAGATCTGCATCCACACCCTGGAAAACCTGGCTCTTATTTGCTTCTTCCAAAAACTTCGGAAGAACCTGTACCAGTTTATCAAAATTGTTGTTCTGCAATACGAATGCTACTGGTAATCCACCACGTCTGTTCACAGAAATCGTTTGCTCCTGGATGGCGAAAGCTCTTCCTTCCGGGAACCTTGGAAGATTCCGGTTCACCATATCCACGATCTCCTGTTGTGATCTTTTTCTTTCCTGGGGATCTGTAAGCGTTACCCTCACAAACCCTGTATTAACCGATCCCGAACCCGTGAAGCCCGGGGCAGTTACTGTAAGGATAATCTGTTTTTCATCACTTACAGAATCGATCATTAATTGGGAAAGCCGGTCAATGTACTTGTCCATATAATCAAAGGAAGTTCCTTCCGGAGCAGTTACCTGCAAGCGGAACTGGCTTCTGTCTTCCATTGGAGCAAGTTCAGATGGAATTCCTTTCCCGATAAAATAGATGATACCAAAACATGCAATTACAATTACGAGAGATATCCAGCGAAGACGCATGAAACCCTGCAACATCCTGTGGTAGCCATTTTCCATTCCACGGAAGAATGGTTCGGTCTTTTCATAAAACCATGAATGTTTATGCGTTTTGCGGGTCATGTAAACGTTCAGTACCGGCGTAAGTGTCAGCGATACAAACGCGGAAACCAGTACTGCACCTGCTACCACAATTCCGAATTCACGGAATAGTCTTCCTACGAATCCAGGAAGGAATACAATAGGAAGGAAGATAACAGCCAGTGTGATGGATGTTGCGATAACCGCAAAGTAGATCTCTTTCGATCCTTCTTTTGCAGCCTGCCATTTGGGCATTCCCTGTTCTATCTTCTTGTAAATATTTTCCGTTACCACAATTCCATCATCCACTACAAGACCTGTTGCCAGTACAATACCCAGTAAAGTCAATACGTTGATGGTGAATCCACTGATGTACATGATAAAAAATGCAGCTACCAATGAAACAGGGATATCGATCAATGGACGAATAGCAATAAGCCAGTCACGGAAGAACAGGTAAATGATCAGTACCACCAGCACAAAAGAAATCAACAGTGTTTCCTCAACTTCTGTAATCGAGTTCTTAATGAACTTGGTTTGATCAAGTGCGATATCAAGTTTGATATCAGAAGGCATTTCTTTCTTTAACTGGTCAAGCCTTTTATAGAATTCATCCGAAATGGAAACATAGTTTGATCCCGGCTGCGGTACTAATGCCAATGCGATCATCGGGATCCTGCTTTCCTTCAAAACTGTTTCTTCATTTTCAGGTCCCAGCACCGCTTCACCGATCTGCTTTAACCTGATATCCGCACCGTTGACATTCTTAATGATCACGTTATTGAAGTCTTCCTCTGTAGTTAGCCTACCGAAAGTTCTAACGGACAATTCTGTAGCATTTCCTGAGATCTTTCCGGAAGGAAGCTCTACGTTCTCACGATTCAGTGCCGCTTCAACATCTCCCGGCGTAAGACCGTAGGCACTCATTTTTGCAGGATCGAACCAGATACGCATAGCATATCTTTTCTCACCCCAGATCTGAATACTGGAAACACCGGGAATGGTTTGAAGTCTTTCTACCAGCACGTTGTTTGCATATTCAGTGATCTCCAGCTGGTTCCTTGTATTACTCTGAACGGTCATTGAAATGATCGCATCAGAGCTCGCGTCGGCTTTGGATACCACTGGTACACCATCCAGATCCTGTGGAAGTGAACGAACTGCCTGTGATACTTTATCACGCACATCGTTCGCTGCTGCTTCCAGGTCGATACCCAGGTCGAATTCCACATTAATGGAGCTGGTTCCCTGGGAACTGGATGAAGTAATATTCTTGATCCCGGCAATTCCATTGATGGCTTTTTCCAACGGTTCGGTGATCTGTGATTCAATGATATCGGCGTTTGCTCCGGGGTAGGAGGTACGCACGTTAATATTTGGCGGGTCGATCGCGGGATAATCGCGAACTCCCAGAAATGTGAATCCGATGATACCGAACAGAACGATCACGATGTTCAGTACGGTAGCCAGCACAGGCCTTCTTAAACTTAATTCTGAAATATTCATGTGCTCACTGGATGATTAAATAATATAAGTTGGTTTCTATCAGCACTATTCTTACTGCACTTTGGTCAGGGTGATCTTCGATTCTGGACGGATAGCCAGCAAACCAGTGGTGATAACGGTATCACCCACTTTCAATCCATCGGTGATCTCTACAAAGGTGGAATCCCTGATACCTGTTGTGACGATCTGGTATTCAGGTGCACCACTTCTGTACAGTACTACGCGTTTATTGCGGGCCTGTGGAATTACAGCCTGGGTTGGGATGATAAGGGCTGCGTTGTTTTTACCAAGATCAAGAGAAACTTTGGCGAATGCACCCGGAACAAGTAATTTATCGTTCTGGTTCACTACTGCTCTTACTTTCAGACTCCTGGTATTGGCTTCAATGGCTGTTTCAGTGGCCATTACAGCGGCTGAAAATTGTTTGGTGGTTCCGGTAATGCCAAAGCTGATGGTTTTGCCTGGCTTCATATCCTCGCTGTATTTTTCCGGAACAGTAAATTCGAGTTTAAGCCTGTTTACCTGGCTGATGGTAGTTAAAACATTTGTAGGAGAAACATAGGCTCCCACGCTGATATTCTTCAAACCAACCTGCCCATTAAAAGGTGCACGGATCTGTGTACGGTTGATATCCACTTTTACAAGAGAAATATCCGCGCGCAGGTTATTGGCCTGTAACTCGGCGAGGTCGTATTCCTGCTGACTGATACCGTTTATCTTCAACAGTTCTTTATAGCGTTCTGCAGTTTTTTCGGCGATCGACAATTGTACTTCCAGTTTTTTCAGCTGTGCCTGTAAGTCGCCATCAAAGATCCTCGCAAGTACAGTTCCTTTAGAAACATATCTACCTTCCGGGATATTAATTGAAACCAATCGGCCTGAGATCTCCGGCCTGATTTCAGTAGTTTCAAAAGGCATCAGGGTACCAGGTACTTCGATCTTCTCACTAAGCGATTCGGTTCTTACAATAAATCCTTCAACCTGGAGTGGTGGAGTTTTGCGGGGACCTGCTGCAGCAGGGGCGTCTTTCTTTTCGTCTTTGCAGGAAATTATCAGAGCTGATCCAATAATGAATAATGAAAACAGGATGCTGTTCTTCAACATATAATAATTGATCTTAAATTGATTGAGTTGCCGGACGAAAATAACCTAATGCCTGCTTACACTAAAGCAAATTAATGTGAACGGCTATGATTTTTAATGCCCAGCGTTTGACGACACCCGGTATGATTACTTGCTGATAACCTTCAGAGTATTTTTGATCTTATGCGCCTTGTACACCAATTCTGATTTATCCTTATGCAGGATGGTGACATGACCCATCTTTCGGCCAGGTTTGGTCAGCTTCTTACCATACAGGTGAACGAAAACATTGTCCATTTTAAGGACTTCTTCCATTCCTTCATAAATGGCTTCTCCTGAATACCCTTCAGCGCCTAAAAGGTTCACTATCGCAGCAGGTAATATGTGGGCGGTATTTCCAAGAGGGTATTCCAGCATGATTCTCCAAAGCATATCAAATTGAGAGCTGAAGTTTGCTTCTATCGAATGATGGCCACTGTTGTGTACTCTTGGTGCGGTTTCATTTACCAGCACTTCCCCCTTCTTATCGATGAACATTTCAACTGCAAATAAACCCGGACTATTCAGTCCTTTTACAACAGCCAGTGCCATTGCTTCAATTTTCCAGAGTGTTTCCTGTGGAATATTTGCCGGGCTGATCTGGTAATCGAGCAGATTTAGCTTTGGATCAAAAACCATATCTACCGGAGGATAGAAAACTGATTTTCCGTCGACACCCACTGCTACGATCATGGAGATCTCCCTTTCAATATCAACCATCGTTTCCAAAACACCCGGTTCCTTGAATCCAAGAGACGTTTCTTCTGCTTTTCTGATGATCTGTACTCCCCGGCCATCATATCCACCCATTCCTAGTTTATGCACTGCAGGAAGCAGGTGATGATGCTGTTCAAGTTCTTCAAGGCTGTTGGTGATTACGAAGTCTGCTGTTGGAACCTGTTGCTCCTTATAATAATTCTTCTGAAGTATTTTATTCTTAATGATCCGAAGGGCAGATGGCTTTGGAAAAATTTGCACACCTTCTTTTTCCAGTTGTTCAAGCGCATCTTCATTCACAGATTCAATTTCAATGGTAAGGGAATCGAGACCCTTTCCGAAATTGTACACATCATCGTAATTGCGGATATCTCCTTTTGTGAAGTGGTGGCAAAGGTGGGCTGAAGGACATTCGGGATCATTTTCCATCACAAATGTTTCTACCGGGTAATTAGCTGCTGCCTGTAATAACATTCTGCCAAGCTGACCACCACCAAGAATTCCGACTTTACGCATGAACTAGTTTTGCGCAAAAGTAAGATTCCGGCGTGAATCCATTTTCATTAACTTGACGGCTTAAACCTATATGTCCATGCTTGCTACTAACGATGCTATTGCAAAAGAAAATGTTGTGCAGGATTTCCTGCCATTGTCAGGTACTGATTATGTTGAATTCTTTGTGGGGAATGCAAAACAGGCAGCCCATTATTACAAGACCGCATTCGGATTTCAATCCCTTGCCTACAGCGGCCCCGAAACGGGTGTGCGCGACCGGGTGAGTTATGCTGTTCGCCAGGAAAAACTAACATTCGTTTTTACTTCACCATTGAGATCTTCAGGAAGGATCGCAGCCCATATCAACAAGCATGGCGATGGAGTAAGGTCACTGGCTTTAAAGGTTGATGATGCACGCGATGCATGGGAGCAGACTACCAAAAGAGGCGCCATATCTTTTATGGAACCAACGGTGCTGGAAGATGATCATGGGAAACTGGTCATGAGTGGTATTCATACTTACGGTGAAACCATTCATTTATTTATTGAACGAAAAGATTACCATGGAGCTTTCATGCCTAGTTTCAGGGAATGGAAATCTGGTTATAATACACAGCCCACTGGACTTTTATATGTTGATCATTGTGTTGGAAATGTTGGTTGGAACCAGATGAACAAATGGGTGAAATTCTATGAAGATGTTATGGGATTCAAAAATATCCTGTCGTTCGACGATAAAGATATTTCAACCGAATATTCTGCGTTAATGAGTAAGGTAATGAGTAACGGCAATGGGTATGTGAAATTTCCTATTAATGAGCCGGCAGAAGGAAAGAAAAAATCGCAGGTAGAAGAGTTCCTTGAATTTTATGAGGGAGAAGGTTGTCAGCATGTAGCACTTGCAACAAATAATATAGTGCATACTGTTACTGAACTGCAGAACAGGGGTGTTGAATTTTTAACAGTGCCAACCAGCTATTATGATGAATTGGTAGACAGGGTCGGGCATATTGATGAAGACCTGGAACCATTAAAAAAACTGGGAATCCTGGTGGATCGGGATGATGAAGGATACCTGTTGCAGATCTTCAGCAAGCCGGTTCAGGACAGGCCGACTTTCTTCTTTGAAATCATTCAGCGCAAAGGCGCAAAGAGTTTTGGTAAGGGAAATTTTAAAGCATTATTCGAAGCTATCGAAAGAGAGCAGGAAATGCGCGGCAATCTATAGAGGAAAATTGTATTTTCGCAAAGTCCTAATGATGAGAAATATTTTTGTAGCAACCATATTATCCCTTCTTTGTGTTTCCGGGTACGCCCAGAACGCTGTTTCCAACTTCAATTTTATCGACTATCAACGTTCATTTCCAAGGCCGAATGATGCTTTGAAAAGAAAGGAAGATACATTGATGAAGCAGTTCAAGGCAAAGGGACTTGCATGGCCTGTGAAATCGATCTACCTCAGATCATTCAAATTCGATAGCCAGCTGGAGGTTTGGGTGCGCTACGAAAAGGATGAGAAATTCAAGCTTTTCAAGACTTATAAGGTATGTGCACTCGCAGGAAGCCTTGGCCCTAAAAGAATGCAGGGCGATTTCCAGGTTCCTGAAGGATTTTATTATATCAATGAATTCAATCCGAGAAGTCAGTACCATTTAAGCCTTGGCCTGAATTATCCAAACCTTTCCGACAGGGTGTTGAGCGATAGCCTGCAGCCGGGAGGAGATATTTACATTCATGGAAGTTGTGTAACTACTGGATGTATTCCCATTACTGATCAGCAGATCGAAGAACTGTATATACTGGCAGCTCATGCAAGAGCGCAGGGACAAGAATTCATTCCTGTACATATTTTCCCGATCCAGTTTAAAAATCCAAAGAGTGCGGATTACCTAAACAGGTACCTCAGAGATTTTCCGGAATACAAGCCACTGGTTGCCGAGATGAAGGATGCCTATTATTATTTCGAGAAGTCGAAACATATGCCGGTGATCCTGGTGAACAGGAACGGACGTTACCTCGTTGATGGCAATACTTATCCTGAAGAAAAAGAAGAAGTGAAAATTGTTGAGGTTAAGAAAAAGGAAAGACCCAGGACCGAATTCAAAGAAGAAGACCTTGCGAAAACCGTGGACCAGTTACCGGCTTTTCCCGGAGGATCTTCAGCATTTAAAGAATTCCTGGACAAAACCAGCAGGGATATGATCTCTTACCTGGGCAAAGATCAAAAGAAGACCTATATCATGATGGATTTCATTATTGATAAACAAGGAAAGCCCGCATATGCTAGGGTTCTGAATGGAGGGAATGATCAGCTCAATGAAAAACTGGAGCTCCTTTTTGAAGGAATGCCTCATTGGGAACCAGCAAAGAAGGGCTCTCAGCCTGTGGCAATGCGCCTTAAGCAAACCATTACCATCGAAAAGCCGGAACCTGTCAGCCTGGACCTGTTTAGTGGTAGTGGAGATAACTGATAAAAATTGGAGTATTAATCAATAACTTATATTTTCGCCAAAATTTTAAGGAATATGGAAACTTCTAAAAGATCACGTGGATTATACTGGGTACTTTTCTTTTTGTCCGTAGCAGCGTTCTTCCTGGTGTGGGCTTTTAAAGGAGAAATGTTGACCATGACGCTTCCTTTTGTTTGTACTTTCTTTGTACTTGCAATGGATATAATTTGATAGAAAAGAAAATATTCTTATATATAATGCCCGGATTTTCCGGGCTTTTTTATGCAGTTTATTTATTTTAGGGCAATTGTTAAGGAATTGCTAGAAAAGACATTGTGTTATTTGTACATATTGTATAAATTCGCCTACTTACAACACCGAAGATGAAAATAGTTTTTTATATCCGATTCAGTACAGTGCCAGGTCAAAGTCTAGAGGTTTCAGGAAATATTTCGGAATTAGGAGCTAATGACGCTTCCAAAGCATTCAAATTATCTTATTTCAATAATGATTTCTGGTTTGGGGAATTGGAAATCGCCGGGGTTGAAGAATTAAAGTACCGATATATACTCCAGACCGAGGGTTCTAATACTGTGCTGGAAGGTGGAAACGGTCGTATTGTTGATCTTTCGGGTGTAAAAAATGAAGTGCTTCACCTGGTTGATACATGGAATTATGCTGGGGAATATGAGAATATCTTTTTTACAGATCCATTCCAAAAGATCCTGCTCGACGGGCATTTCAAGACTGTAAAACTGAAATCTCCCAAAAAGATCACCCACCAGTTTAAGGTACAGGCACCGTTGCTTGGAAAACACCAGGTGGTTTGCCTATTGGGTAGCGGTCAGTCATTGGGTGATTGGTCGACCGAAAACCCTGTACTCTTCAGTTGCGAAGATGGCTGGTGGAAGCAATCGCTTCACATTCCCCACGAAGATCTTCCTTTAAATTATAAATACGGGATCTACGATACCAGGAAAAAAGCATTCATTCAGTTTGAAGCAGGGGAGAACAGGTTTTTACGCGGGGATGCAGAAGATAAATTGACCATTGTACATGATGGGTTTGTACACCTGGCCAATAATACATGGAAGGGTGCAGGTGTAGCTGTTCCTGTCTTCAGTTTGAGAACAAAGAATTCATTTGGTGTTGGAGAATTCAACGATATAAAGGCTTTGGCAGACTGGTCGAAGAAAATTGGATTGAAAGTGATCCAGATCCTGCCGGTAAATGATACAACCGCCACACATAGCTGGACCGATTCTTATCCGTATGCAGCCATTTCAGCATTTGCATTGCATCCTATCTTCCTCAATCTTGAATCAGTTGCAGGAAAGAAAATGGCTTCTGTTATTAAGCCTTTGAAGAAAAAGCAAAAGCAGTTGAATGAACTTACTGCTGTTGATTATGAAGATGTGCTGAAGCTGAAGCTGATGGCAGCAAAAGAGTTGTTTCACCTGGAAAAAGAAGAGTTTCTCAAAGATGATTCCTTCCTGCAATTCTTCAATGAAAACAAGCACTGGCTGGTACCATATGCTGCCTTCTCCTATTTGCGTGACAAAAATGGAACATCAGATTTCACGAAGTGGAAAGTGTACAGCACATATGATAAAACTGCTATTGACAAATTTGTATCGCCGAAAGCAAAACATTTCAATGAAATAGCATTTCAATATTACCTGCAGTACCATCTGCATGTTCAATTGAGTGAGGCAGTTGCTTATGCACATAAGCAGGGCATTATCATGAAAGGTGATATCCCTATCGGCGTATATCGTTACAGTTGTGATGCCTGGATGGAACCAGAACTATATCACATGGATCAACAGGCAGGAGCTCCACCCGATGGCTTTGCGGTAAAAGGCCAGAACTGGGGATTTCCTACATATAACTGGGAGAAGATGGCGGAGAATGGATTCAAATGGTGGCATAAAAGATTCCACCAGATGAGTTATTATTTTGATGCTTTCCGAATTGATCACATTCTTGGATTTTTCAGGATCTGGAGTATCCCTTTGAATGCTGTTGAAGGGATCATGGGAAGGTTTGTCCCTGCAAGACCATTATATGAGGAGGAGATCAGCAATCGTGGCATCTGGTTCGATAAAGATCGATTTTGCAAACCATTCATTAATGAGTATGTACTGAGTGAATTGTTTGGTGATCGAAAGCAGGACATGTATGCTTTCCTGGAACCCGGCACCAATGGATATTTTAGCCTAAAGCAGGAGTTTGATACACAAAGAAAAGTTGAAGAACATTTTGCATCACTGGAAGAGGATAACAATAATGCATTTTTAAAACAGGCATTATTCGATCTGATCTCGAATGTGATCCTGTTTGAGGATCAAAACAATCCTGGTCAATATCATTTCCGGTTTGGTATTGATGGAACTACATCTTACAAACACCTCGACGGACATACACAGCATCATCTGAATGAATTGTATGTTGATTATTTCTTCCGGAGACAGGATGCTTACTGGCAGCAGGAAGCAATGAAAAAATTACCAGCATTAAGGGCTTCAACAAATATGTTGATCTGTGGTGAAGACTTAGGACTTGTTCCACATTGTGTACCGGACGTTATGAAACAGTTGGGGATTTTAAGTCTCGAGATCCAGCGAATGCCAAAGCAGGAGGGACAGGAATTCTTTCATCCTGCAACTGCTCCTTATCTATCTGTTGTTACACCTTCTACCCATGATATGAGTACTATCCGGGGCTGGTGGGAAGAAAACAGGGAATCTACACAGCGTTTCTACAATAAAGAATTAGGTCAGTGGGGTGAAGTTCCTTTCTATTGTGAGGATTGGATCAATAAGGCAATTGTTTTGCAACACCTTTACTCACCTGCTATGTGGAGTATCTTCCAGATGCAGGACCTGATGGGGATGGATGAAAAGATCCGCAGGATCGATCCGCATGAAGAAAGGATTAATGTTCCTGCAAATCCAAAGCATTACTGGCAATACAGGATGCACATCAGCATTGAAGACCTCATGAAGCAAAAGGAATTCAATGAAAACCTGAAACATTTTATTGAAGCAAGCGGAAGATAATGTTCAAAGTTTCCTGGAAAGAATATAACCTGCCATTTCAATTTCCTTTTACTATATCGAAGGGAACGAAAACTCATCAGCCAACTTTAATTGTAAAATTGGAGTATCGTGGATTAGTTGGTTATGGTGAAGCACCTGCGATCAGTTATTATGATATCACTACTGATAAAATGGTAGCTGACCTGCAAGCCAAAAAACTGATGGTAGAGCGATATGCTTATACGGAACCTGAGCGTTACTGGCATTATCTTCATCACCTGTTTCCTAAAAATCCCTTCCTTGTTTGTGCACTTGATATGGCTTACTGTGATTTCTATGGGAAGTCCAAGCGCATGAGTCTTTCACAGCTTTGGAACATTGATCGTACGGATGTTCCTATAACCGATTATACTATCGGAATCGATTCAATTGAATCGATGGTTGAAAAGATGGATAATAAACCATGGCCAATTTATAAAGTAAAGCTTGGTGGTAAAAATGATATTCAGATCATTGAAGAATTAAGAAAACATACTGAAGGAATCATCAGGGTTGATGCTAATGCTGCATGGACGCTGGATGAAGCAGTCTCAAAAATTGATGCACTGGCAGCAATGGGAGTGGAGTTCGTTGAACAGCCGCTGGCTAAAGATGACTGGGATGGAATGCGTGTTTTGTACCAGCGTTCAAAGATCCCGGTGATTGCAGATGAATCCTGTGTTTCAGAAAATGATGTTGAAAAATGCAATGGATATTTTCATGGGATCAACATTAAGTTAACTAAATGCAGTGGTCCAACTCCTGCACGACAAATGATCGAGCATGCCAGGAAACTGGGATTAAAAGTCATGATCGGAAGTATGAATGAATCAAGTATTGGTTCTGCAGCCATTGCACACCTGGCACCACTTGCTGATTATATTGATTGTGATGGACCTTTATTACTTGCTGAAGACCTTGCCAGTGGACTGTTGTATGAGAATGGCACAGTAGCGGTTTCTTCCGAACCAGGATTAGGTGTTAAACTCTTTGATCCATTTTAATTTGGAATGAATTTTTCCTGTTCATAAATAATGGACTGTTCCTTGGTGCCTGTTTCTTTACCTATCTCATAATTTACAAAGTACATATCCACTTCACCAATATTCTTGGCTGAGATCTTTCCCCTGTATGTACAGGCAAACTGGTGCTTTACCAGTTCATAGGTTGCAGCAGAAATGTTTACCTGCCCGGGTTCTCCATTACTTTCCATTCTGTTAGCGATGTTGACGGTGCTACCCCAGATATCATATGCATATTTCTTCTTTCCAACCACCCCGGCAACAAGCGGACCTGTATGAATACCTATTCTCATATCCCAATCAGGTTTACCAGATTTTCTCCTCTCCACATTCATATATTCAATATAATTCTGGATCTCCATACTTGCCCTGATAATGTTTACGAGATGTGTATCATCTGGAACAGGGATACCTCCTGCGCACATATATGCATCTCCAATCGTTTTGATCTTTTCCAGGTTGTATTTTTCAATAATGGAATCAAATGCGGTGAAATAAAGGTTTAACTCTTCAATCACCTGTTGTGGTGACATGTGGTCTGCAAGTTTTGAGAAGCTTTTAAAATCAGTAAACAGCACCGAAACTTTCTCATAATATTTAGGTGTTGCATTTCCGGTTTCCTGAAGTTCTTTGGCAACTTCTTCAGGAAGTATGTTAAGCAACAAAGTCTCGATCTCGGCTTTTTGTTTATCGAGAATTTTATTAGTCCTGATTTTCACCTTGTAGTTGCGATATAAAATGAAAGCTATGATCAGCAACATGCCCAATCCCACAATAGCAGAGTTCTTTGCAATACGTTGCCTTTTCAATTCAACATCCTGCAAAGCTTTATCTTTTGTAAGAAGCTGGATCTGTCCTTCCTTTTTATCGATTTCAAAATCCAGTTGAAGATTAGTCAGCTTCTTATCCGTTTCAATATTGTAAATAGTATCTTTAATAGCATTCAGCAGGTTTTGATATTCCAGTGCATTCTTATAATCTCCTTTAGCACCGTATGACCTTGCGAAACCTTCGTAAATATCTTTCAATTCATAGTTTAGATTAAGGTCTTCAGCAATGGATCGTGCTTCCGTGTAATATTTGATGGCTTCATCATTCTGGTTCTTTGCCTGGAAGGTTTCACCAAGAGCCACCAGGGATTTTGTCATCTCCAATTTCAGATTGGAGCGCCGGGCCATTTCATAAGAACGTTTGGAATAATATTCAGCTTTATTAAAATCGTTTTTGATCAGGTAGATCTTCCCCATTGTCTTATAAGCATTGCTTAGCAATTCATCATCATCTTTGATCTCATCTTCAATCCTGCTGTAGAAATAAAGCGCCGAATCATATTGCTTCTTATAAAAATAGGTTTCACCAAGATTGATAAGAGAAATGGCATACGCATCATCATAGTTGATCTTTTTTGAAAGATCCATTGCCTGTTTAAAATTCAAAATGGCCTTGTCGTACGTAAACGACTTTTTCATATAGATCGAACCAATGTTTATTTTGGCCGTAGCAATTCTTTTTGAATCATTTACTTTTTCGGACAGTGCCAAGGAACGCAACAGGTTTTGCAATGCAGTTTCTTCCTCGCCCTGGTCGCTGAATAAAGCACCTATATTACTCAGGATATTTGCTTCTCCAACTATGTCATTGATTGAACGGAATAGATCCAGTGACTGGTTAAAATCCCTGAATGCATCTACCATTTTACCTTGCCTGTAATTAGACAATCCGGCAAACTTCATTGCCATGGCTTTAGCCTTGATGTTTCCAGCCCGATCGGCAAACTGGTATGCTTCAAGGGCATACCGGTGAGCTTCTTCAGGCTCTTCACTAAAAAGTGAAGAGCTGACCTCCACAAGAAGGTCAGCTTTGGTACTATCATTTCCCGCTTTTTTTACTAATGCCAGCAAACTATCTTTTTCGCTAAGCTGGGCATAAACACCAGTCGAAAAAACCACACAAAGCATCAACAATATTCGCCTCATCATAATTTATTTATTCTGCAAATTGTATATCCATCTTTTGTTCTAACCCTGATAAAATAAATTCCTTTTTTAAGATTCGAAACATTCAGTTCAACCACTTTGTCTGTAATTCTCCTGTTAGATAAAAACCTTTGTTCTACTCCTGACGCATTGAAGATCCTGATGTCCTGAGTTGAAAGGATTTCTTTATTCAGCTGGATCCTGAACTGCTGACGAACGGGATTTGGATATATAGTTGCATTGTTGGTTACATGCTCTTCCAGGCTTTCCTTACCATTGTTAGTACTTGTTTGTGCCTTGCATTTATTGGATGTGGAACTTGCATCACTTCCTACGGATGTCTTTTGGTTGGCATTGTAAGTCTGCAGTATCCACGTTAGTTTATCTCCGTTGAATTTAATTTCAAAAGTTGCAGTGCCAGGATAGAAAATCTCTGGTTGAACACCCAAATATCCTGTTGCAGAAATGATCTGGTTGGAAGTGCCGATAGGTATGTACACTATTGATTTGTTATCATTGGTATACCTGAATCTTGCAACATACCTGTATCCTGAAGGATCATTGAATAATGTATCAACACAATCAAGTGAAGGCTTTACATTTTTAGCACCTTTTCCTTTGGGATTGACATACAATATTCCATTCCTGTATTCGACAATATAACTACCAATATTAGGGAGTTGTAAATTTCCGGGAATGATGTTGTACGTACCTGCTAAGCCATTGTAACCGTTCACAGTGTAAGCAGGACCCGAACTGATCTTCAATGAATCACCATTCACGAAACCGGTAATGGTGGAACTGAATGTTGGAAGTGGATCACCTGCAAAGATCACTGCATCATTTGCTTTGACAACTAACGGAATCCGGGCTATAGAAAGCTGACCATTCTGATATACCAGTTTATAGTTTGATGGCTGAATCATTGCTGCATTGCCTGGTTGAATAGCATAGGTTCCGGCAGGGTATACGCCAGTTACAACTGCATTTGATGAATTTAAAACTTTGAATGAAGGTTTAGTGGAAATCAGGTTGCTGTCGGCATCCTGGAATTGATATCCTTCAATAGTATACCTGAAATCCGTGATCGTATTTCCATAATTTATGGAACTGTCCAAAGCTTTTATAACAAGATCAGCCTGCTCAACTTTCAATACTGCCGTATCATATTTGGCAATGATGTTTGGTGAAAGGAATGTACCGGGAACTATGATGTTTTCACCAGCAGTTATTCCTGTCAGGAATACAATTGATTTGAACTCGGTCAATGATTCTTCTTCCGGACCTTCCACATCTGCAGAATCAATTAATGATGCAATTCTTCCTGAACTGTCACTGCCGGATGAATTACTGTTAAATACACTGTACCTGTTCAACAATGTTTTTCCATTCACTACAGCTTCGCCATTCAGTAATGTTTTTCCATTCAATAATGTCTTTCCATTCAGAAGTGTGTAATTGGTCACGCCTTCATCAAAATCAAAAAATGACTGTAATGCGAAGTTCACTATTCTTAGAGTATCTGTTACATTCATGCCATTCAGCAAGGTCTTTCCATTCAATAAGGTTTTTCCATTTAGGAGTGTCTTACCACTGGCAATAAAGCTTAGGTTAAGTAAAGAACTGTTTAATAAAGTCTTTCCATTGAGCAATGTTTTTCCGTCGAGGATAGCAAAAACATTTGAGATAAGATTTGCCTGGTAAGTAAGTGCAAGTCTGTTCAAGAATGCCTGTTTATTGGTGATCCTGGCATCATTAAATTGATAAGTAAATTGAATTGGTTCAATCTTATCACCATATTTAATTGTTCTGCCAACAGGCTTGATGGTTACCTCAAGCTTTTTAATATTCAGATTTCCGTTGTCTATAGAATAATTAAAGAGCTCAGTAAATCCGGGATCAATCAGTTTTACATTTGCCTGTACGGGGTAAATTCCCGCAAAACTTGTATCCGTTGCTGGTGTGGTGATGGTTAAAGAATCAATACCAATTTCCTGTAATAGTGCTACGGTCGGTTCAACGATCGTATCATTAATTGATACTGAATACAACAACGCTGGAAGATCTTCACCATAAAACTTAGAAGTGTCTTTTACTACAATGGCAACATTTCTTTTTACAGGAGCGAAGAAATAAGCTGAATCTGATCCTCCGTCTTTTCCTGAAGGGGTAATGGCATTGTTGATTACTTCAATCAGTGGATTTCCAAAGAAAGTGGGCACCTTAACTTTGATCTCAGAGCTGTTAACATATGTGGTTTGCAATGTGTCGCCCCGTAAAACAACCTGGGTTTTATCGTCCATGTAATTACCCTGAATGGTAAGTTCAAACCCTTCCGTACCGGGCATTACAGATGAAGGATAAACCAATTTAATGATCTCCGGTTTAGGAGTGGCAATCTTCCTGATAGCGGAGTCTGCTCTTAATAACCCGGCACCGGATTGCAGATCAAAACCGGTGTTTGCAATATCCAAAGCTGAGTTTTGCAGAACAGCTCTTATTTGAACAGGACTGAGTGTATCATTATAAAATTCTCTTCTGGCTTGTTGAAGTAAGATGGCAGCAGCTGCAGCATG
This sequence comes from uncultured bacterium, assembly GCA_966112615.1. Lineage (GTDB taxonomy): Bacteria > Bacteroidota > Bacteroidia > Chitinophagales > Chitinophagaceae > Flavitalea. The sequence goes on along the minus strand of CBHWDO010000005.1, from coordinate 227,438 downwards.
TGGAGCTGCCGCAGAAGTTCCAAAGAAGTTCGGAAGACCATCTTTCTCAATATCGAGTGATTTGAAATCTATCGTAGTATTCACTCCGTTTGGAGCTACCAGGTCTGGTTTCAAAACAATAGCATTATTGTTTTCCGTTCCACCCATAGAAGAAAATGCTTCCATTACAGGGATTCCGTTAAATGCTGGTGTGTTCACATACCTTACCGCACCAAGGGTTATAGCGAAAGAAGAATTTGCATGTCCAACAATTGTTGAACTATCCTGCCGGTATTCATTGATCACCAGGTCGCCCCTGAACACAACATATTTGAATTTTACATTGTCGGTTCCAGAAGCTCTGATAACCATCAGGTTACTGGTAGTGGCTTCAGTTACATTAAATGCCAGGATTTCTATTGGATCGCCCCCAGTATTGTTCCGGTTTTGTCCAAATAGTGGAACTCCATTATTATTCGCCAGATAAAAATCAAGGTCATTCCTTGTTCCGTTAGCAGTCTCCCCAATCGAATACACTTCATCTTTCCATTGCAATACCACGGTATAATTTCCGGGTTGAAGCGATATCTTTTGTAATACATCTCCATTGCCAAACTGATGAGCCTGGCCGGTTAAATTAGCAGGAGCCGCACCCGGATTGAAAATTCCCTGGTATGATTTTCCACCAAAATTTCCTGCAGAAGTGAAATAGGTTACACCCTTATCATATGCGCGTTTCACCGCCTTTGCAACATTTCCATCTTTATAGAATGGTTCAGTGATATAAGTGACATCATCTACGATCATATCAACTTTTTTCGCAACCAGTGAATCAATCCCTGATGCAAAATCTGTTGCGCTGATAAATCCTGTTCTGAAATATAGTTCTGCAGCAGGAGCAATGTCATGAATGATCTGTAGCATGGCCCTGCCTTCATCAGCGCTTTGTCCTAAAGGAAATTCCTTCAAAACCTTCACCGGTTCCTGGTAGAGAGGATTGGTTGCACCAGGAAGGTCTCCAGCCTGAACATTTATTGCTGCAAAATTTCCTGGAACCGTATTATAGCTGTCGGAGATCACACCGATCTTCATTCCTTCTCCTTTCAGGTCAAAGCCATTACGGATAAAATCAGTTCCCATTGATCTGTCGCCCTGCGTGATCGCTTGTCCAAGGCTATTGGATATTGCAGGAAACAGTGGGCGGGCAAAATTTATAATGTCGCCCAGGCTATCCAGTTTATTCAATTTTGCAATTGGAAATTTACCAGAAATGATCAGTGAGCTGGTTCCGTCATCAATTATATCGGTCAATCCATATGATGGGTCTTTCAATAATTGAAGAACATTGGCAGTTTGTCCCTGCCTTGTGATCACTTCAATATAAACACTGTCGTTGACCAGAATATAAACTGTATTGGAAACCGAATCTCCCGGTTTGTAATTCTTCGCCAAAGAATTCAACTCGGATCCTATCAGCTTATTGACTTTTCCCGTAGCGTCGGGGTCATAGTCTGGAAAGATGACAATCTTTTCCTGGAAGGGAGCAAACTCAATAATGGTTCCGTTATTGATCACAACCTGGGTTCCGCTGTAGATCGCACCTTTTACCCTGGCTATATCAGAGCCGGATCCAATCTTCACTGCTGCATATGGCGCATATACTGTTCCATACCATTCTGAATATCTTCCACCACCAGAAGAGCCAGGTGATAGGGAGAAAGCAAAACCCGCATTGGAGGAGCCGTTTCCCTGGGTTTCCAGATAAACCTGGGAAGGGGAACCACCAATAAAATCAACACTCATCTTATTCATATTGGCATCTCCTTTTACAAGGATCCTGAATACGCCATTGGGATTGCTGGTAAAATCGAAGACAAATTTGTTGAAAGTGCCCGAGTTCTTTATTGATTCGAAGACATAATCTCCTGGCGTTTTAAAGGTTATAGTTTTTCCTCCGCCCAGCGACAATGTCCCATACTGTCCAGGCACGAGGTCAGTTGAATTCTTGATCGATCCTTTTCCTGCAACAAACTGGTTGACTTGTGGTAGGGAAGGCAATACAGGCAGATCCAACGAAAAATTATTTGTTCCTAAACCTGGTTGAGGACCAGTATAAGTAAAGTTGGAAGGAATGGTTACGTCACCGGAAACTGTTCCACTACTGATAAAAATATTTCCTGCAGCATCCAGGTTACCTTTAAGGGATGCATTTGAACCCGCAGAAATAATATTGCCCGACAAGCCTGAACTATTGGCTGCCGTTAGATTTCCTGCAACAGTATTACCATTGGAAAGTATGATTCGGCTCCCGCTATGTAAATTGCCTGAAATATTTGAAGATCCTGATGAACTTATAAGCGTATAGCTACCTATAGAACCGGTGATCCTTGTACTGCTTCCCAGGTGGACACCATAACCGGGAGAGGACGGAATGGTAAATTTGGAACCTACTGATTGTTGTCCAAAGCCCCCGAACAGTACATACTCTGTGATCTTGTTTTGTTGACCAATACTGGTTTTGAGAGAAAGACAACAAAGTAAATAAAGTAAAATCCTCAGGTACTTAAAGTTTCCTGGAATCTTTTCCATAGTTGGTTAAGTTTAGGTTGGTGGTAGGGAGTAGGACTTATCGAACGGGAGATATTGGAAAACGGATGGGATTTTATTATCATACAATGTAAGTATTTACACTTAACTTACCAAGGGTTACACTTGCAGGACTAAAATCCTTGATGCAGATCATCTGAATTCCGTTTTGTATATTAATCATCATGCGACAGAAGATTTTTAGTGTTCTGAACATCCGGCCGTCAGAGTCAAAATATATATTTGACCTTCTCGGCGTACAGTTTTTTATAGGAATTGCGCATGCTTATATCAGTATTCTTGCCTTTACCCTGTTCCTTAAAATGCATATCAGGGAACTTCCCCAGGCTTATATGATCATTGCAGGTTCATTGCTTTTATTGAACGTGATTTATGAAAAGCTGGAACATAAATTCACGCCTTTATTATTATTGAAATATGTTATTGGAGGCTCCATACTGGTACTGATCCTGCTGGCTATTGGATTGCAGGTTGGTAATCCCGATCTCTTTGTATTTCTGCTATTGATATGGAGTACCTTGTTTTATATGATCTCCGGATATGCGTTCTGGGGATTGGTTTCAATACTTTTTAATGTAAGAGAAAGTAAAAGAGTTTTTTCAGTGGTAGGAGGTGGTGACCTTCCTGCAAAATTGATCGGTTATATTTCTGCAGGACTGATCATTTCCCTGTTTTCTCTGAATGGACTGGCATGGGCATCTGTCATCACTTTATTGATCGGCTTTTTTATCTTTAACCGAATCATTAAAAAAGACAAGTGGGATAAGATCAAACTCCATTCCCTGCATCAGCACCATAAAACGCAGGTTAAAATCACCAAGAAAGAAGTGATCAGGTTTTTTTTCAGAAATGAACTGATCTTTGCAATCTCTCTTCTAGCTATCCTTAGTTACAACGTGTTTTTACTGATAGATTATACTTTCCTGGTACAGGTGAAAGCCAGGTATGAAAGTGAAGAAAGCCTGGCTGCATTCATAGGAACTTTTTTTGCCATTGGCCGGTTGATCGCTATAATCCTCAAACTTGTATTCACAAGTCGGGTTATAGAAAGGCTGGGTTTAATAACCTGTTTATTTATTACTCCTTTAATGCTGCTGATGATGTGTGTTGGTTTCTTCATGATCATCGATAGTTCACATTATTACCTTTACCTGTTCGGCATTATGGCAATGCTTACAGAAGTGTTGAGGTCTGCCATGCAGGAACCTGTATTCTTTATTTTGTTTCAACCATTGAATGAGCAACAAAGATTAAAAGGTCATATCATTTCAAAAGGATATATGCTTCCTTTTTCCCTGCTGACTGTAGGTTCAACCTTATATTTTCTTTTCTTCTTTGGATACGAGCTCTCCATCAGTCTTACGGTAAAGATCATTATGGTAAATATTGCCATATGGTCACTGATCCTCTTCATGATCAGGACAGCCTATAAAAGAACACTTCATTCATCCATTCGAAAAGGAATTTTTTCTTCTGAAGACGTATTTCATTTTGATCAGAAAAGCACGGTGTTATTGTTGGAAAAAGTGCAGGCTGGCAAAGCTTCAGAAGTCATTTATTCATTAAGATTATTGGAAAATGCAGATTATCCTTCTATAGACCAGATCATGTTCAGCCAGTTGAATCACAGTTCACATGATGTAAGAATCTATATTCTTGAAAGATTATCAGTTCGGGGCAAGGTTGATATAGAAGTTCTTTCAAAGTTATATGAACATGAAACGAATCTCCAGGTAAAACAAAAAGCTTATGAGCTTCTGACCAAATATCATTCTCAATTTTTAGATCAACAGCTGCTTCGGATCCCATCTTTGACACCTGAATTTAAAAAGATCCTTATCGCCAATCTTTTAAATCGCAGAGAGTTTTATTTTATGAAAACCGGTGTTGAAGAAATGAATCGTTTATTAAATTCTGAACAGTCAGACGATAAATTATTGGCTTTGGAAGTGATCAGTGAGATCCGAAATCTCAGGTTTACCGATGAATTGAAAAAATTAATTGAAGATCCTGACCATTCCATCCGCAGGCAGGCTTTACTCAGTGCCTGTAAATTAAAATCAGCACAACTTCTTCCTTCAGTGTTGCATCTCCTGGATCATCCTTCTGAAAAATATCTTGCCCAGAAAGGACTTGCCATATATGGAGATGACCTGTTCATTGATATTGTTTCTATTCCAAAAGCTGATCTAAACAGGTACTTGCCGGAACTTGTAAAAGTTGCAGGTAAAGTAAAAGGATTACACTCCAATGCCTTCCTGTTGGATCAATTGGTATTAAGAGGTGTTTCACCCGACCGGATAATTCAATCTCTCTGGCTGAAGGAATATGAAAGTCCCGACAGGAATAAGAAAGGAATTCTTCTGGATATTCTAAAGCAATACATGTCGCGTGCAACTGAAAAGATCAATTACTATTTTAGTTGTTCAGATCAGGACGAACAGTATTTATTGAGACGAAGTATTTCTGCGGAAGTCAGGAGTGACCTACTATGTATTCTTCGGATCTGCTCCATGCTTTTTGAAAGAAGAGAAGTTAATCGCTTAATAGAATTGATAGATGCTGAAAAGAAAACCAAACTTTTCAATGCAATGGAAATGATGGATCTGATGATCCCTAAAAGATTGTCGATCCAATTGAATGTATTATTTGATTTTCTCCTTGATCCAGAACATATGGTCAGGAAGGTTGAAAAGCTTGATTCCAGGCAATTATACGAAGAGATCGTATTTGATAACCAGGCTGGATTCAGTGCCTGGACAAGGGCTGTATGCATTTTTGATTCCTGGAAACATTCGGAGACAAGTATAATATCCAGGCTGCATGGGGCAAAATTTGCTGATAATTCCTATATCCTTGAAGAAACCCGTAAACATGTTTTAAAAAACGTATTCTCATAAGTATGTTGATCATAGAAAAAGTTTTGTTGTTGCGTAATTCGAATATCTTCCACAATTGCCGTGAGATGGACCTGGTAGATATTGCTTCTATCTGTGAGGAAGAATATATCGACAAGGATACTACTATCTTTAAAAAAGGAGAGCAGGGGAATTGTATGTATTTTATTTATTCCGGTTCTATTTCCATTCATGATGGCGAGCACCAGCTTGCAGAACTTTCATCCAATGAGATCTTTGGAGAACTGTCATTATTGGATTCTGAAACCAGGTCTGCCAGCGCAACCACTCTAACCGATTGCGTATTGCTAAAGATAGAGCAGGAGCCTTTTTATGATGTTGTGGCTACAAATACTGATATCCTAAAAGGTATTATGAGAACGCTTTGCAAACGATTGAGAGAGCAGGACAGAATTACGGTGGAAATGAGGCAACTGGTGAAATGATCAGCTGAGCTTTTGAAGATGTAATCTTTTATAAGGTTCCCTTTGGCGGATCGAAGCCTGTGTATGATAATGATGCTGATTTAAAAACTTCAATTGTAATTGTTCCCATGCTTCGTTATCAGGAACTATCCCAAATTCAATAAATTCTTTTCGAAGAGTATCACCAATTGTAAAAAAATCATCCCTTCCCAGGTAATCCAGGTCTGCATCACAAATGATCTGTTGTAACACATTTTTTGGTGTTTGAGGGATCTTGGTGACCATGATCAACTCGATCACTTTATTGATTTCTTCCTCTGTCAGTTCAAATAATTTGGCATCTTCAAGAAAGATCTCACAGCTTTTTTCTTCATGATGGGAATAGGTAAAGAGAAAACCGGTATCATGGTATAGCGCAGCAATTTTGAGAAGATATATATCTTTTTCATCAGTGATACCTTCTTCAATGGCAATTCTTTCCACCTGTTTTAATACATCAATAGTGTGGTTAATACTATGGTAAGTAAGCCTGGGATCTAAGCTCTGGAGTTTATCCAGTACCATTTTTTTTAAGTGTTCAAATGACATGGAGGTTGTAGGACTTTGCATCGTTAGAATTAAATTAAAAAATATATCTGATATTTTTAAAGGGTAACTTAAAAAGAACCGTATTATCTTTGCGGCTATGCGCAGACTGGCAGCAATATCGCTACTTTGTCTTTCTCTATTAACTCATACAGAGATCGCCCAGTTTTTTAAACTGCCGGAGTTCTTTGCGCATTACATAGAGCATAGAAATGATAATCCCGGGATGGGTATCTGGGATTTTATAAAGGCTCATTACCAGGCTAGTTCAAAAACACCTTCAGATTATGATAAGGATCTGAAGCTTCCATTCAAGAACAGTCATATACTTCAGTCGGGTTATACTTTTAATACACCTGTTATTCCTTCCAACCAGGATATCCACCTGGTGCATTTCGAATTTTCAGACCCCATCTATGCCGAAGCCAACGAGGTTACATTGCCTCAAACGCTTGCCGGATCAGTATTTCAACCTCCCAAGTCTATTTAATTAGATCATTGTTGAAATAATTTTCGATTATCAATTTACCTTAAACATATGTTGGGAAACATTATTGCATTCTCCGTGCGTAATAAGATCATTATTGCGCTGTTCACGCTTGGGCTCATCATATGGGGAGTTATTTCTCTTACTAAACTTCCTATTGATGCTGTTCCGGATATTACCAATAACCAGGTTCAGGTAATAACAGTATCTCCATCTCTTGCAGCTCCGGAAGTGGAGCGACTCATCACATTTCCGATAGAACAGGCCAATTCTAATATTCCAGGTATAACGGAGATCAGATCATTTTCGAGATTCGGTTTATCGCTTGTGACGATTGTATTTGATGATAATACTGATGTGTACTGGGCGCGCCAGCAGATATCAGAAAGACTTCAGTTAGTAAGAAGCCAGATTCCTGCAGATGCTGGAAATCCAGAACTGGCACCGGTTACAACAGGGCTAGGTGAAATCTTCCAGTATGCCATTCGGCCTAAGAAAGGATATGAATCAAAATACACACCGCAGGAACTACGTACGGTACAGGATTGGATCGTACGCAGGCAATTGCTCGGAACTCCCGGTGTGGCGGATGTTAGCAGCTTTGGAGGTTTTCTGAAAGAATATGAAGTGGCTGTTGATCCGGATAAACTTAAAAGCCTGAATGTTACTGTTCAGGATGTCTTCACTGCACTGGAAAATAATAACCAGAATGCAGGTGGCGCCTATATTGAAAAAGGTCCCACTATTTTATTTATACGGAGCGAAGGTTTGGCAGGAACTATTGATGATATCAATAAAATTGTTGTCAAACAATTGCCGGGCGGAATGCCAGTATTGATTGGAAATGTTGCTGAAGTCAGGATCGGCCATGCTAACCGTTACGGAGCCATGGTATTCAATGATGAAGGCGAAGTTGCCGGTGCGGTAGTGATGATGCTTAAAGGCGGTAATTCATCCAAAGTCATCAAAGACGTAAAAGCAAAGATCGCAGAAATTCAAAAAACATTGCCTGAAGGCATCATTATAGATCCATTCCTGGATCGTTCCAAAATGGTCAATAATGCTATCAGTACAGTGAAAAAGAATTTGCTGGAAGGAGCCATTATCGTGGTGCTTATATTGGTGCTATTCCTTGGAAACCTTCGTGCGGGCTTAATTGTAGCCAGTGTAATCCCACTCGCCATGCTCTTTGCGATCATTATGATGAACCTTTTTGGAGTGAGTGGAAACCTGATGAGTCTGGGTGCACTCGATTTCGGCCTGATCGTAGATGGAGCGGTTATCATTGTAGAAGCAGTGATGTATCGGCTTTACCATAGTAAAATGCGGGCGCAGATTTTCTCACAGGACCAGATGAACGTTACTGTGATCGATGCTGCAAAGAAAATGATGGGGGCCGCAGTATTTGGTCAGATCATTATCCTCATCGTTTATTTACCGATACTTTCTTTGGTAGGAATTGAAGGAAAGATGTTTAAGCCGATGGCGCAAACTGTTTCATTAGCGTTGATTGGTGCATTCATTCTTTCCCTGACCTATGTTCCAATGATCACTTCAATGGTGTTGAGTAAAAAGATCAAGGAACATCATACTATCTCCGACAGGATGATGGAATGGATCCAGAAAAAATATCAACCTGTATTATTGAAGTCATTAAAGTTTCCAAAGACCGTAGTGGCTGTTGCTGCAGCATTGTTTGCAGTTTCAATTGTTATTCTAATGAATATGGGTGGTGAATTTATTCCGGATCTTGAAGAGGGTGATTTTGCGGTTGAGACCAGGGTTCTTACCGGAAGTTCCTTATCAACTACAATTGATATCACACGTAAATCAGCAGGCATTCTGAAGAAGAATTTTCCTGAGGTGGAAGAAGTGGTAACCAAGATCGGTAGCGGTGAAATTCCAACAGACCCAATGCCTGTTGAAGCAGCAGATATGATGGTGGTATTAAAAGATAAGAGCGAATGGACTTCCGCCAAATCATTCGATGAGCTCGCAGATAAAATGAGTGAAGCGCTGCAGGTTGTCCCTGGTGTGAATGTTGGTTTTCAGTTCCCTGTTCAAATGCGTTTCAATGAATTGATGACAGGAGCAAGGCAGGATGTGGTTTGTAAAATATTTGGAGAAGACCTCGACAGCCTGGCTGTTTATTCTAAAAGATTGGGAGATGTGATCCAAACTGTAGAAGGCGCCACTGATTTGTATGTTGAAACTATCACTGGTTTACCTCAGATCGTTATAAAATACAATCGCGATGCGCTCGCAATGTATCGATTGAATATCCAGGAAGTGAACCGGGTGATACGAACTGCATTTGCCGGTGAATCTGCAGGTAAGATCTATGAAAATGAGAGAAGATTTGACCTTGTGGTTCGTTTAAAAAATACCAACCGTAAAGATCTGACAGATGTTCAGCAACTATTAATACCTACACCCGTGGGTACACAGGTTCCATTGTATAATGTAGCCGAAGTTTCTATTAAAGAAGGTCCTAACCAGATCCAGCGTGAGGACGCCAAACGTAGAATCGTCGTGGGTTTCAACGTTCGCGGTCGCGATGTGCAGACTATAGTTGAAGAATTGCAACAAAAAGTTGGCAACAGGATCAAAATGGATCCGGGTTATTATATCACTTATGGAGGACAATTTCAAAACCTCGTGGAAGCAAAGAACAGGTTATCCATTGCAGTGCCCATTGCTTTGCTGTTGATCTTCATGATGCTATATTTTGCTTTCGGATCATTTAAATATGGACTATTAATCTTTACCGCCATTCCTTTATCAGCCATTGGAGGTGTATTCGCATTGTATTCTAGAGGTATGCCTTTCAGCATTTCTGCAGGAGTTGGTTTTATTGCATTGTTTGGTGTAGCAGTATTGAATGGAATTGTATTGATCACTGAATTTAACCGGCTTAAAAAAGAAGGGAATTTATCTATGCAGGATTTAATTATGCAGGGTACCGCAATCAGGTTGAGACCGGTTCTCATGACCGCTACTGTTGCCTCATTGGGTTTCCTACCAATGGCATTGAGTAATGGCGCAGGAGCAGAAGTGCAACGCCCGTTGGCAACCGTGGTAATTGGAGGCCTTGTGACTGCCACCATTTTGACATTGCTTGTATTACCAGTGTTATATGCATGGTTCAATAAAGTTAAGATCAAGCCGGCTGCTGCCATGATCATTTTATTGCTGGTTGCGGGAACTAACGCCCATACACAAACGAAAATGACCCTGCAGGAAATGATCGACCAGGGTCGAAGAAATAATCTTTCGCTCAAAGCAGGTTTAAAGCAGGTCGATTATTGGAGCCAGTTAAGAAAAGCTTCTTTTGATCCGGGCAGAACTCAACTAAGTGCCGAGTACGGAAATGTAAACAGCTTTAATAACGATACCAGGTTTAATCTTTCCCAGGATTTTTCATTGCCACAGGTTTATAAAAGGCAATCAAAGTTCTATGAAGCAAATAAATCGGCAGAAGAAGCGAGGCAATTACTTCGTGAGAAGGAATTAAGTCGGGATATCAGTTTTTCGTATGCAGCATTGGTCGATCTACTGGAAAGGAAAAAGATGCTCCAGGCGCTGGATTCATTGTATGCATCAGTTGCAGAAAAAGCAGCTTTGCGATTGAAGGTCGGTGAAGCAAATGCGCTGGAAGCTGCATCATCCAAAGCTTATCTTCAGAGATTCAGAACACAACTTCAGCAACTGGATGCGGATATTATTTTGTTTCAAAATGTATTGAAGTACCAGTTGAATACAAGCGATAATGTGTTACCCGCGTATGATCAGCCAAAGATTACTGTGGCTGCAATGATCGATACTTCAGCTATTCAGTTTCATCCGGCATTGATCGCGGCGATTAGGGATGTAATAATAGCCCAGTCGCAGGTTGAAGTGGAAAGAAATGGATTATCGCCTGTATTTTCACTGGGTTATTCCAACCAGTCGTTCAAAGGTTGGCAAAGCAGGGATGGAGTGAACCAGGAATATTTTTCAGGATCTGACAGGTTCAATGTAGTAACCGGAGGAATTGCAATACCACTATTTAACCAGGCTTCAAAAGCAAAGATCAGGGCTTCTCAATCTCATACAGAAGCCAGCAGGATCAGGGCTGAGCAATTATCTGTTCAACTAAGAAATAATCTGCAGTCTTCACTTGAGCAGGTGAAAAAATGGGAACAGACAGTTTCTTACTACGATAAGGAGGGAGAAGCTTACGCCAGGCAGATCATCGATCAATCAGATCTGTCATTTAACAAAGGAGAGATCAATTATCTCCAATGGAGTATGCTGATCAACCAGGCATATGAGATCCGTTTATCAAGACTGGATGCCTTGAAAAGATATAATGAAACACTGATCGAACTTCAATATTATTTACCCTCAAATACCCAATAATGAGATACTATATTTTTTTATTCATGTTTATCCTGGTCTCCTGTGGCAGAACGAAACAGGCAGATGTACAATCAGAATCTGCACCTGTTAGTGATAAACTTGTGTTGAGTGCCGAACAAATGAAAAATGGAAATATCAAAACCGGAACAGTAAGTTCTGTTTTAATGAGTGAAGAACTTAAAGTGAATGGAGTAGTGGATGTGCCGCCTCAAAACATGATCTCTGTAAGCTTTCCTTTGGGAGGTTTTCTAAGGTCAACAAAGCTTTTGCCTGGAAGTAAAGTGACTAAAGGAGAGGTGATAGCAGTAATGGAAGACAATAGCCTGGTGCAATTACAACAGGATTACCTGGTAGCAGTTTCCAAATTGCAATATGCAAAACAGGATTATGAAAGACAACAGGAGCTAAATGTCTCCAAAGCCAGCTCCGATAAGGTTTTGCAGCAGGCAAGAACTGAGTTTGAAACCCAGTCAGTAATGGTAAGGTCACTTGCTGAAAAACTCCGGCTTATAGGCCTTGAACCTTCAAGACTCAAGGAAAATAATATTTCCAGGAGAGTCAATATAACTTCACCTATTAACGGATTTGTTTCAAAGGTTAATGTGAATATTGGAAGATTTGTTCAGCCAACTGAAGTGCTTTTTGAATTAATTGATCCGGAAGATCAGCATGTTACGCTAACCGTGTTTGAAAAGGATATTAATAAGATCTCTGCTGGTCAAAAGGTGAGTGTGAATTTTGTGGATGATACTTCAAAGGTTTACCAGGCAGAAATTTTTCTTGTCACTAAAGACGTTGATGAGAACAGGGCAGGTAATGTTCATTGTCATTTTGAAAGAATGCCTTCCATGCTGAAACCAGGGATGTTTGTAAATGCCATGATCAGATTGAAAGATGTTGAAGTAACGGCCGTTCCGGAAGAAGCAGTAGTTAACTTTGAAAACAATAATTTTATTTTCATCCAGGAAAGTCCGCAGCAATTCAGGTTATTGTCCGTCGATACAGGCATCAGGGAAAAGGGTTTGATTGAAATTAAATCCGATCAAACCCTGAATGGAAAAACTATTATTACTGACAACGCCTATACTGCCTTGATGAAAATGAAGAACGTTTCAGAAGAAGAATAGAAGAGGGGCTCCCTCTTCTATTCTTTTATCAGTAGTTGACTGCCAAGGCTGAGCTGTTTTTTCTTATATCCGGAACGAGGGAAGAATCTCGATGTTTTGCCTGTGCAGGCGAATCATGTTCTTATCAGCCAGCTTTTTCAGGAGCCTTGTAATAACTTCCCTTGAGCTATTGAGTTCTGCTGCAATGGTCTGGTGCGTAAGATTAATGATATCGGTATTGTATTGTTGATGATGTTTTTTGAGATAGAACATCAGTCTTTCATCCATATTTCGAAATGCCACCTGGTCGATGGTGATAAGCAATTCTTCAAACCTTTCCCGGTAATTCATTAAAGCAAATTCGTTCCAGGATTTATATTGGGTAGTCCACCTTTCCATTGCTTCAAGAGGAATGGCGATGATCTCTGTATCTTTATCAGCTTTTGCAGTAAGCTCACTTACTTCCTGTTTCCTTGAACATATAAAGGATAGTGCGCAGGCTTTTCCCGGCTCCAGGTAATACATAAAGAATTCGTTTCCTTCTTCATCTTCCCGGTAGATCTTTACCAGTCCACTTAAAATGATCATGGTTGATTTGAAGTACTGGCCGGTTCTCATGAAAACAGTGCCTTCCTTAAAGTGACGAATTTCTGCTAATTCAGCCATCTCTTTAAGCAGTGCATTTTCAAAAAAAGGAACTGAACTTTTTAGTACTTCTAAAGGAATCATGTCGACTGGTTAAAAACAAAGTGATTTTAATCACTATAAAAGTATACTACAACAATCAAATTTGCATTAAAATTACCGGATGGATCTTATTGGATACTTTGCTGCCGTACTGATTGGTGTTTCACTTGGATTGATAGGAGGGGGAGGATCCATATTGACTGTTCCGGTATTAGTCTACCTTTTTCGTATAGAACCTGTTCTAGCCACAGCATATTCTCTTGCCATAGTTGGATCTACCAGTTTGGTTGGTGCCATCCCAAAATTTCGAAGGGGATTGGTGAACCTGAAAACTGCGCTCATATTTGGTGCACCGGCCATCGCATCAGTATTTTTTACAAGAAAGTTTTTAGTGACTGCAATTCCGGAAGAGATCTTTTCTATAGGAAACTTCATGGTAACGAGATCTATACTGATGATGGTCTTGTTTGCAGTGCTGATGCTATTTGCTTCAATATCCATGATCAGGGAGAAAAACAACTTAGAAGAGGATTCCGGGGAGATAAAATTCAACTATGCAATGATCCTGATCGAAGGTACTGTAGTGGGAATATTGACAGGACTTGTTGGTGCAGGAGGTGGTTTCCTGATCATCCCCGCCCTGGTTCTGTTCAGTAAGTTACCTATGAAACAGGCAGTTGGAACCTCCCTGCTGATCATTGCAGCAAAATCCCTAATTGGATTTACCGGCGACCTGGGGCATATGACTATTGACTGGTCTTTTCTTTTGTTTATTACCTCCTTAGCCATCATTGGGATCTTTATTGGCAATTATTTGAGCCACAAGATCGATAGTGAAAAACTAAAAAAAGGTTTCGGATGGTTTGTATTGGTAATGGGAATTTACATCATCATTAAAGAGATCTTTCTCTGATCAGTTGGAATATTGAAGCATCCATTGATAAATATTCTTATTGTCCACTTTGAAAGCAGGGTCACATCCTCTTGTCCATGAATCATGATTGCCCTCACCCTGGTCACTTAGGATGCTGATCATTGCTGCATGATTAGGATTTTTATCAAGAATTGAAGAGACCAATAACTTTGCATCATCTGAACTCATTATTTGATCGTTACGGTTATGAATGGCCCATAATGGAATATTATTTCCTGCAAATACATTCGCCTTACTGATAAGTGAGCCATCATTTTTAGATACACCTGCCATAGGAATGACTGCAGCTATTTTTGCAGGATAGGCAGCAGTATAGTCGCAGATCATCCTTCCACCCAGGCTTAATCCCGCAAGGTAGATCCTGCTTGCATCTACACGGTAATTTTTAAGAGCATAATTGACGAAACTATTCAAGGCATTCAATGATTCATGGTTACTGAATTGAGGGGCAAGAACTATGAATGAATATGAATCCTTACCCACTGTTACATGAGGTGGGAATTGTTTGTCAGCGATCCTTTTGATCATCGCTTCTTCGGCCACTTTATATAGGTCGGTAGTGCCATTGCCCTGTTGTCCCATACCATGAACAAAAATAATCAATGGATATTTATCATCTCTTTCTTTATATTTGGATGGAAGAGACTCATAAAAACCACCAATATAATTATTGATCTTTTTTTTGACAGCAGTAAGAACAGGAGGTGCTGTTTCAACAAATTTTGGAGCGCTTTCTGTAGGTGTTGTGGGGATTCCTTCTGTTAGAAGTTGCTTGGTGTCTTTTGAACAGCCGAACACTGCAAACAACATCCATACTAATCCGATCTTTTTCATAGCTCATGATTTATGCTCATGAGCATATAATAAAATTACGTGCCGTACTATTTAAAAGGAGATTAATTGTTGATATGCATGACCTATTTTTTCTACAAGGTCACTTGCCAGCATTGCTTCTTCGCCAAATTCCATGGAAGCGAGATCACCTGCAAGACCGTGAAGATAACAACCCAATATTGCCGCCTGCTCTGGCTCGTAACCCTGTGCCAGTAGAGCATTCAGCATTCCAGTAAGTACATCGCCGGTTCCTCCTTTAGCCATTCCTGCATTCCCGGATGAATTAAAATATATCATTCCACCTGGTGTCGCAACCGCAGAATATTTTCCTTTTAAAATGATGATCAGTCCGTATTCAATAGCTTTCTTTTTACATAATTCAAGTCGATCATAATCGTTTTCGGAATCCCCAAACAGCCTGCTGAATTCTTTTGGATGGGGAGTGAGGATGGCCTTTCCTTTTACCGAGCGGATCTTATCAAAATTGGTCGAAAGAATATTTAAGGCATCTGCATCAATTACAATGTTTCCTTCGTACGATGAAAGAATTTTGAACACCAAATCAGCAGTTTCTTCTGCAGTGCCAATTCCTGGTCCTATTCCTATTGATTGAAATTTATTCAGACCGGGAGTGAGTGAAGTAAGATGATCCGGGTTTTCATCCGGGATAGTCATTGCTTCGGGGCATGTTGTTTGAAGAACCTGGTAACCGCAGGATGGAATATTGGCAGTGGTTAAACCTGCACCTGTTCTGAGGCAGGCCTTGGTGGCCAGTACAGCGGCGCCCATTTTCCCATAACTCCCGGCAATCACTAAAGCATGACCATGTGTTCCTTTATGACTAAATGGTTTTCTTTGCCTGTAAATAGATTTTATCAGCGTATCATCGGTCATTTCAAAACCAGACTGCACTTTCATTTCAAATCCCTTATGAAGCTTTATATCAAGCACAGAAACTTTTCCAATATAATCCTGGTTTTCCGGCATCAGGAATGCCAGCTTCATACATTGAAATGTGAGCGTATGATCAGCCCTGATGATGCCATTGTTTTTTGCAGAATGATCGATGAAAAGGCCGCTGGGAATATCAATAGAAACTACCTGTTTTGCATGAGTATTGATATACTCAACTAAAGAAGCTGTCAATCCTTCGAGTGGCCTGTTCAGGCCTGATCCGTATAAGGCATCAATAATTAACGCCGTGGAATCGATTGACGGAAAGTTTTTCTCTGATGAAATAAACTTGATACCAACTGCAGTATCATGTAATCTCTGGAGATTTAACTGGAAATCATCGGTGCCCAGGTGACCAAATTCAAGTATATATACAGATATCTGAAATCCACGTTGGTAAAGCATCCTGGCAATTGCCAATCCATCACCTCCATTGTTTCCCTTGCCGCAAAATATATCGATTGGCTTGCGATTATTTGACAGGAGATTATCCATTAACCAATCAGTGCAGGCTAATGCTGCTCTTTCCATAAGATCAATGGAAGCTATGGGCTCATGGTCAATGGTATAAAGATCCCATTCACGGATCTGTTGCGCATTCAGAATTTGCATAAGGAAAATTACCCTTTTCTTCCATTTACCACAACGCTTTTGCCGTTGTTTATATTGACAGTCTGATCCACTTCATCATCCTGTCCCTGGCTATCATAGTTTCCAAAAGCAAGTGCCAGTTTTTTTGTTTTATAAACGATCTTATTATCGTTATTGCTGAGAGCTATGATGATTGCATTTTCATCGAGCAAACGATAGAAAGCAGTTCTGTTTCCATGCCACCAGCCATTGTGGTAGATGATCTTCTTTTTGTTTGGATAGGTTTGCATTCTCCATCCCAAACCATAATTGTTGATGCCTTTCTTTTCATTGCTGTAACCGGTGTATGCAGCTTCCAGGGTTTGTGGCTTCAGCAACATTCCTGTATTCAATGCCTGATCAAACTTCATCAGGTCCCTAACTGTGCTGTACATATTCTTGTCGCCATATACCAAGTCGAGATAATCAAAAGCATATTCTCTTCCACTGTAGAAGTAAGAACTCAGCGACCTTCCTTGTTCCGAAGGAGTGAAGATATAACTGTCGTCCATCCTCAGTGGTTCAAAGATATTCAGACGCATGTATTCAGGAAATGCGAGTCCTGAAGTTTGTTCAATGATCAATGCCAGTAAAGCATAATTTGTATTAGAGTAACTGAAGTTCCTGTCTGGACGGCCGATCTGGATCTTTGATGAATTCTGAATGATGAAATCAAGCACATCCTTGTTGGTGATCTGCCGCTTTCTGTCCCAACCCAACTGTTCCATATAATGAACATAATTTGGAATGCCACTGCGATGATTGAGCAGGTTTCTTACCGTAACATCTTTTAATGGAAATCCCTGCAGGTAATTGGCTGCCGGAGAATCAATATTGAGCTTGCCTTCTTCCCATAATTTCAAAACAGCCATTGCGGTGAATGGTTTTGAAACTGAAGCAAGATGAAAAGAAGTGGATGGAGTGATGCTGTCTCTTTTTATTCTCGGATCCCTGAAACCTGAATATTGTTCATAGATGATCTGTCCATTCTTGGCAACAAGAAAACTCCCGTTAAATCGACTTCTACCAAATGATTGCTGGTAAAAATCTTCAGATATTTTTTTATAGTGTTCAAGTTCCGCTGCCGGAATGGATGCAACCGGAACAGCAGCAGTTATATTCGAGGGCTTGTTGTCAGTTCTTTCCGCCGATTTGCCAGTACAGTTGGTTAGCAAAAGAAGCGGAAGCCACTTTAGAAAGTTCTTCAAACAGATATAAATTAACGGGTTACGCGACAAATATAAAGTAAATGAGTCTACTGATTTTGTAGACATCCTTTCAATTCAACTATATTTGCAAATCTTATACCTAATTTAAACGCAACCAAGCAGGAAAAAATATGAGTGAGAAAAAAAATACCAGCTATCCAAAGGAGAAGATCAACATTCTTCTGCTGGAGAATATCAGCGAAAAAGCTGTTCGTTTTTTTAAGGACTCAGGCTATGTTTCCGTGAAAAAGTTAAGTGGTGCCTTGTCCGAAGAACAATTGATCAAAGAGATCAAAGATGTGCATTTGATCGGGATCCGATCTAAAACACAGATCACCGCAAAAGTTTTGGAAGCAGCAAAAAAATTACAGGCAATTGGTTGCTTTTGTATTGGTGTAAACCAGGTTGACCTGAAATCAGCCACTGCTCATGGTGTGGTAGTGTTCAATGCTCCATATTCCAATACGCGCTCTGTGGCTGAACTAGTAATGGCCGCATCCATATTCTTGATCCGAAGGATCCCCGACAAGAACAAAGCTGCACATGAAGGAACCTGGAATAAAGATTCAAAAGGAAGTTATGAATTAAGAGGTAAAACTCTTGGTATCATTGGATATGGAAATATTGGGTCACAGGTGAGTGTTCTTGCAGAAGCACTTGGAATGAAAGTGATCTTCTATGATGTGATTACCAAGCTTCCATTAGGTAATGCGGTCGCAAAAAAATCTCTGAAAGAATTGATGGCTGAAGCGGATGTGATCACACTGCATGTGCCTGAACTTCCTTCCACAAAAAATATGATCAATAAGACAACGCTGAAATATGCGAAACCTGGTTCGATCATGATCAACTATGCAAGAGGCGAAGTAATAGAAATTGATGCACTCGCAAAAGCATTGAAAGAAGGTGCTTTGTCAGGTGCTGCAATTGATGTGTTCCCTGTTGAACCAGAAAAGAATGGTGATAAATTTGAAACACCTTTGCAAGGTTTATCCAATGTGATCCTTACACCACATATTGGAGGAAGTACTGAAGAAGCACAGGAAAATATTGGTGAAGATGTTAGCGCAAAGCTGTTCCATTATCTTGAAACTGGTGTCACTATTGGATCTCATACGGTTCCGCCGTTGAGTCTTCCACCACTTGAAGGAACTCACAGGATCCTCCATATTCACAAAAACGTTCCGGGAATTTTGTCTGCATTGAACACTCAACTTTCCAATAACGGAATCAACATTCTTGCACAGAACCTGAAGACCAATGATGAAATTGGTTATGTGGTTTTAGATGTCGATAAGAAATTATCTAACAAAGCCTTTGAACTATTGAAAGATGTTAAGGGTACTATCAAAGTTAGATTACTGTATTAATTGAAAAGGTCGGGTTTATGCCCGACCTTTTAATTTACCTGATAATATTTTCCATCCATCCCTGTAGGTAATTCCGATATAACGGAGGATAGACCTATTGCTTGTTCCAAGGTATTTGTGCAGGTATGCCGACATGAAAATTATCATGAGCAAATTCAGGATGGATAATGCTAATGCTGCTCCTATACCTCCTGTTAGTTTGATCATGATATAATGCAGTAACAATGAGATAAATAAGAATCCAAGGTTCATATAAAAATTAACCTGTGGTTTTCCTATTGCATCCATTACAGATGAAAATTGGTAACTCAATGGTCGCACCCAACCTAATACCATGGAAACCTGGAGTATCAATATTGCAGGATAATAATCTTTCCCACCAATAACATAAAGCACTTGCTTTGGAAACAATAATATCATGATGGAAAGTGGAATCATGATGGCCAGGATGGAAGCAGCCACACGCTCAAATTGATAAGTAACTTTCCCAAGTCCTTTTTCCTGTAGAGCTGAAACATTTTTTGGAAAAGCCACGTCTGCTGTAGCAAGTGATGGAACATCCAGCATATTGTTTACACGGTTAACTACATTGTAATAAGCAACATAATTTCTTGCATTTACCGGATCAAGTAAATATGCTGTCATCGTATGATCCAGTGTTCTTCCCAGTTGAGAAAAAATATTATTTCCAAACGTATATTTTCCGAATTGCAGCATATGCTTAATGATCTTCCAATCGAACCTGAGTTGTGGTTTAATATATTTACGGCACGCCAAAGCAATCACAATTGTTCCAGCCAGGTAACCTGCGACCTGGAAAAGCAGTATATGGGAAAGTGTAAAGTAAGATGGATAAAAAGCCAGGACCACTACACCAAACAGGAAAAAACTTTGCCTCGTGATATTGGCAATGAGAATATTGTTGAACCTGAATTTTGATTGAAGGATCATTTCATAATGACTGAAAAAGATATTCAGTATGATGATCCAGATACCTTCAAATAAAAGAGTTTTGAGTTCGGGAGTTTTCAGCATATTGCTTACCCATCCTGCATTTAAAAATATCAGTAAAACAACCGTAAGGGAAAATGTGATATTAATAAAGAAGGAAGCAGTTCTAACCAAATCCTGGCCGTGTTCATATTGGGGGAGTGATAAGAATTTTATTGCAGGATTTCTCAGTAATCCTGTTTTCACCGATTCAATAATGGAAAGGATCACTACAAACAAGGCCCAGGCAGAAAACTGAACTGTGGTAAACTTGTGTGCCATGATGATATAAGCCACAGCACCAAAGATGAACAGTGAAAACCTTTGCAGGAATGTATAAAACAGGGAGTTCAGCCAGAATGAAGAGGAGCGTACCTTCAATTAATCAACTTTGCATAAAAATAGACGAATAGTCCTGAAAAGTCAATTCGTATCTTAGAGTTTCTATAATCATACAGCATGAAAGCTTTGACCCGGAATAACCAGTTTAATTTAGCATTGCCAGGATTAGACCTTCAGCATGAAGAGGATTATTATATTGTTGCAGGTGATGTGGGTGGTACAAAAACTAACTTATCTATCTGCCATGTTACAGATAAGGGCATTTCAGAAATGGTTGCCCGTTCTTATTCATCAGGCGATTTTAAAGCATTCCTGCATGTAATGGAATCCTTCATCAAAGAGCATTCATATAAGATAAAAAGAATTGCATTGGGTGTGGCCGGACCTGTTATCGATGGAAAAGCAGATCTCACCAACCTTGGATGGGTGCTGGATGCTGCAGAATTGCGAAAAGAACTGGAGATCGATCATGTGATCCTGCTGAATGACCTGGAAGCTACCGCCTACGGACTGGCTTCGCTGGAGAATGATGAATTGGTGGAGATCTTTCCTGGGGTACAACCATCCAAGGGAAATATGGCGATCATTTCACCAGGCACCGGACTTGGTGAAGCAGGATTGTATAACGATGGAAAATATCTGCATCCATTTCCAACGGAAGGTGGTCATTGTGATTTCTCCCCAAGAAGTGAATTTGATAAAGCCCTGCATGGTTTCCTCGAAAAGAAATACGGTATCGTTAGCTGGGAAAAACTTATTTCCGGACCAGCCATACCTGATATGTATGAATTCATTCGATCTACCGGCAAGCACCATGAAAAGGATTTTGTAGCAGAAAAAATGAGGGAGAATGATCCTTCTGCAGTGATCAGCTCCATGGCTATGGATCAACAATGCCCGCTTTGTATGGAAACAATGGCACATTTTGTAAGATATCTGGCCCGTGAATGTTCTAACCTGGTATTGAAAATGAAAGCCACGGGAGGGCTTTTCATTGGCGGAGGAATTCCAACCAAGATCCTTCCGCTTATCCAGGTTCCTGAGTTCATTAAAAATTATCTTGATGGAGACAGGATGGAACATTTGCTCGAACAGGTTCCCATCAGGGTAATCATGGAACAGGAAGCTCCTATGTATGGTGCAGCGCTGTATGCAGCCTATGGAAAATGGTAATTTGTTTAAGAACCTGTATATACAGACCTTTGCAGCCGAAATAGCAGTAAAGACTAATACGTAATGGCAAAAAGAGTCAGGGGTAAAGAAGAAGATGTAGCAAAAGTTCCGGTGAGTAAGGAGTCTCTTAAAGAGGCACTAATAATCTTCAGTTATATAAAACCTTTCAAAGGAAAGTTCATAGCAGGATTGGTAATGATCGTATTATCCAGTCTTACCACCATGGCATTTCCATTCCTGTTGAAACAATTGATCGACAGTGCAAATCCCACTGCGGAGCATCATTTCAATCTAAGCACCAATTCAATTGTATTGACGATTGCCATCGTGCTGGTGATACAAATGATCTTTTCCTATGCCAGGATCATTCTGTTTTCCCAGGCAGGTGAAAATGCTCTGGCAAATCTTCGCAGTGATATCTTCAAAAGGATCATTACCATGCCAATGGATTTCTTTGCCCAAAGAAGGGTAGGGGAACTATCCAGCAGGTTAAGTGCAGATCTTGGCCAGATCCAGGATGCAGTTACCGTTTTACTTGCTGAAGTATTGAGAGGTTTATTAACCTTACTGATCGGTATCGGGTTGATCTTTTATATTTCTTCCAAGCTTACTTTATTGATGCTTGCGGTTATTCCGGTGATCATAATAATTGGAGTAGTGTTTGGAAAAAAGATCAGGAAGATGGCCCGGCGCACGCAGGATGAATTGGCCGATTCCAATATCATTGTCCAGGAATCTTTCCAGGGAATTAATAATGTGAAAGCATTTTCTAATGAATGGTTTGAAATAGGCAGATACGAAAAGTCACTGTCTAATGTTGTTTCTACCGCAATTGCCAATGGAAAATATCGTGGGCTTTTTGTTTCATTTTTATTGATGAGTGTATTTGGTGCGATCGTGCTGGTTGTTTGGTATGGAACGGGATTGATGAAAGAAGGGGTGCTTTCTTTTGGTGATTTAACGGCTTTCGTTGTATACACAGCTTTTGTGGGAGGAAGTATGGCGGGGTTTGCTGACCTGTATAGCCAGCTGCAAAAAACCCTGGGCGCAACTCAAAGGGTTCGTGAGATCTTAAGAGCAGAAACTGAAAACGTAGTTGCCAGTAAACAAGTGATTCAACCTGAATTTCGTTTAGGCGGTGCCGTTAGATTTGATCATGTTTCATTTCACTATCCTTCCAGGCCAGAAACTACCGTATTAAAGGATCTGAGTTTTAGTGTTGAACCTGGTCAGCAAATTGCCCTGGTTGGACCATCCGGTGCTGGTAAATCTACACTGGCAGCATTACTGCTAAGATTCTATGAAGAAACGAATGGACAAATATTTTTTGATAATAAGGATGCAGCTACAATACCATTGAACCAGTTAAGGCAGCAGCTTGCACTGGTTCCACAGGATATTCTTTTATTTGGCGGAACTATCAGGGAAAATATTGCATATGGTAATACTGATGCAACGGATGAACAAATCAAGGAAGCTGCAAGAAAAGCGCATGCTCACGAATTTATTACTGCATTCCCTGAAGGCTATGATACTGTTGTTGGCGAAAGAGGAATTAAATTATCCGGTGGTCAACGTCAAAGAATTGCAATTGCAAGAGCAATATTGAAAAACCCGGTTATCCTGATCCTTGATGAAGCTACCAGTTCACTGGATTCAGCATCAGAAGCGTTGGTTCAGGATGCATTGGATAATTTAATGAAAGGCAGAACTTCATTTATTATAGCACATCGTTTGTCAACCATCCGTAATGCAGACATGATTCTGGTTTTAGAGAAAGGTGCTATTAAAGAAAGTGGAACACATGAAGCACTGATGGCTAATGAAGATGGATTGTACAGAAGTCTTAATAAGCTTCAGTTTACAGTGTAATGTATAATGAAAAATGGAAAATGCTTTTAGTTCAGGCTGCTGACTAAAAGCATTTTCCATTTTTACTTTTACATTGTTAGTCCAGTGTTGTCTTTACTGAATCAGCCATTGTTTTGTGCATCCTGATCTTCGGAAGATATTTATTTGCATAAGATCTTAGTGAAGTGTTGGAGCCATTGTTGATCTGTGCTTCAAACTGTGTTATTGCAGTTGTATGAGCTGCAACCTGGCTGTTGATGTAGGCTGTATCAAAATCATAACCGGTATAACCAGCCAAACGATCTCTTAGTGCTTTCATCGTAGCGTTTAAGCTATCAGGCTGATCAGCATTTAATTTACTGGCCAGGGAATCCAATTCATCCTGCGCCATGTTGTGTTCAGTCACCATGGTAGATGCATAATTCTTTACAGAGTCGCTTGCACCATTGGATTGAGCAAGTTCACCCAGACTAATTTCTGCCATGTTGTTCATGGAAGCGTTGGTGACAAATTCACGGTCTACCTGGTTGAGATTGTCGAGCACAGCATCTTCATCATCGTCACACGCGGTGAAACCAATAGATGCACTGATAGTTCCCAGCAATAAGATTTTCTTGAGCAACATAATTCTTCATGTTTTTGTGGTGAGTAATCCGATTTACTTTTCTACGGCCTGGCTGGGTATTCCTCATTATTCAAATGCCGTGCTAATATTATTGCTGTTCAAATAAAAATTCTAACAGCCATGGATATGCGAAGAATAAACAAGTGTGTTGGTTTAGAATGAAAAATGAAATATGTATAAAAAGACTTATAATTAACCTTATGTTAAATAGGTATGTTATAAAAAAGGGAGCTTTTTACGCTCCCTTGATTATTTAGTGATTTTTCTCTACGTTATTGAACTTGTCGGTAAAGGCTGCAGCCTTATCCTTGTCCTGTCTTTGTTCGTAGATGCTGATCATCAGATCATATGTATCTTTCAACTGGTTCTTCTCTTCAGCTTTGAGTTTTCCTTTTGATCCAAGGATCTCATCAACCTTATTGAAATGTACCAGCGCTTCATCATACTTCTTGTTCATTTCACCACGCAATTCTTCTTTCTTTTTAAGTTCTGCCGGAGTCAACTTGGCATTTCCTTTAGGCCTGATGGTCTTATTGAAATTGTTGATATCAACTCCCTGATTGTAATAGATCTGACCTAATAATAAATGTGCATTAGGATAATCATCTTTCAACTTAACAGACTCATTAAGGTGTTTTACTGACTTCTCGATCAGTTCTTTTGAATTAGCCGGACGCTGAGTTGAATCAGGATTATATCCAGCCTGGTACAATTCAACTCCATAGTTAAAATGGTACAGGTTATTTGAAGGATTAGCAGCGATCACTTCTTCATACTTTTCGAAGAGTTTAGCTTTATCACCTCCTTCACGCATCATATCAAGTTCGAATTCAGGCCAAAATGGATCCTGAGGATATACTTCCTTACCCAGATTCAGGAATTTTTGTGCAGTAGCAACATCTTTTTTCCTGTAGTGATGATCAGCCAGCCACTTATAAATTTCTACGAAGCCTTCACCGGTAGCTTTGTTTTCAGCGATCTTACCATAATATACTGCAGCTTCTTCAGGAAGCTTTGCTTTTTCAGCAGAGATACCAGCATATAATGCGGTGGTAGTATCAAGCTTCAGGTTATTGGTCCAACCCTGGTTCGACATAAATTCAAAAATGCCATAGCTATTTTTGAAATTGGTCAAAGCATCGTTGAAATTACCTGCATTAAAAAAGCTTGCAGCATCCTTAGAGAAACCCTGGTAAAGGTCTACCAATGGTTTGCGGTTGTCCATATTCAATGAAAGAAATCTCTTGCCTGCATCCTTATTTTGAGTAGTATCCAGCTGAGCATATTTCTTCAGTGATTCAAATGCAGTTTCCCTGGCATTTGGAACAGTTGATTTCAGCGCTTCATTATCACCAATGGTAGCATAGATCTTTGCTTTGGTATACCAGGCTTCAGCAGAATTCTGGTTCTTTTCGATTGCAAGGAAATTGTCGATCTCGGTCTTTGCTTCAGGAAGCTTCTTTTTTTCGAGAAGGTCCTTTGCTTTGTCGAGCTTTTGTGCAAAAACTCCCAAGCCTGTGATGGCCAGCAAACCCGTTAAAAGTAACGCTCTCATCTGTTTGTTTTTTGAATTAGAATTAAAAATTAAACCGCTGGTTCTTCATTGGTTCCGTTGGCTTCTTCATTACCCGGTTCTTCAGATGCTTCCCCAGGTGCTGCGGTTGCCTGTGTATGGTCATTTAATGTTTGCGTCAGCGTGTCTTCAGGTGATCCCGGAATTGGTAATTCAGTCTCATCCTCCTGGATATCAAGCTTAGTTATTGCCGCGATCTCATCTCCATTGGTAAGGCTGATCAATTTAACTCCCTGGGTTGCTCTTCCCTGTGAACTTACTGTGCTTACCGGGAGCCTGATCGTTACACCACTTTTACAGGTGATCATAAGATCTTCCTTCGGAGTTACATCTAATATACCTACGAGTGAACCGGTTTTTTCGGTTACAGAAATTGTTTTTACACCCTTTCCACCCCTGTTGGTAATTCGATATTCTTCGATCTCGGTTCTTTTTCCAAAGCCTTTCTCGCTGACAACCAGCACTGTTTTGGTAAGGTCGTCCTTTCCAACACATATCATGCCAATCACTTCATCGTTGGTGTCATCAACTTCAATACCGGTAACTCCAATTGCTCCTCTTCCGGTTGCCCTTACTTTTTCTTCCGGGAAACGAATAGCCCTACCGCTTTTCACAGCCATCATGATCTCAGAGTTTCCATCTGTCAGCCTTGCTTCCAACAGTTGGTCTCCTTCCACAATGGTGATTGCATTAACACCATTTGCTCTTGGTCGACTGAAATCTTCCAGCGATGTCTTTTTAATAATTCCCTGCTTGGTACAAAGTACAATATTGTGAGTGCTTACAAAGTCTTTATCCTGCAGATCCTTGATATCAATGATCGCACGGACTTTATCATCCGGCGGGATCTGGATCATATTCTGAATCGCTCTTCCTTTACCGGTTTTTTCTCCTTCAGGAATCTCATAGATATTCAACCAGTAACAACGTCCTTTCTCTGTAAAGAATAACATTGTGTGGTGGGTTGAAGCCACAAACAAATGTTCGATGAAATCTTCTTCCCTTGTTTTACTGGCAGAAGCTCCTCTTCCACCTCTTTTTTGTGCACGGAATTCCGTAGCAGAAGTTCTTTTGATATAACCAAGATGAGATATAGTAATCACCACATCTTCTTCCTTGATCAGATCCTTGATGTTCATTTCATCATCTGCATAAGAGATCTCTGTCTTACGCGCATCACCAAACTTTTCTTTTACTTCAGCAAGTTCAGTTTTGATCAGGTCATAC
The DNA here is from genome assembly GCA_966112615.1 of uncultured bacterium. Lineage (GTDB taxonomy): Bacteria > Bacteroidota > Bacteroidia > Chitinophagales > Chitinophagaceae > Flavitalea. The sequence goes on along the minus strand of CBHWDO010000005.1, from coordinate 200,553 downwards.
CTCATTCCTTCATTACCGAGTAATTCTTCCAGGTGCGCGATCACTTTCATCAACTCATCAAATTCAGCCTTGATCTTGTCGCGTTCCATTCCTGTCAGACGCTGCAAACGCAGTTCCAGTATAGCTTTCGCCTGGATCTCATCAAGTCCCCATCCGGCATTGACAAGAGCTTCTTTTGCTATGTCAGGAGTAGCAGATGAACGGATCAGTGCAATTACTTCATCGAGATGATCAAGTGCAATCAGGTAACCACGAAGGATATGCGCTTTTTTCTGTGCTTCTCTCAATTCATATTGAGCTCTTCTTACCACCACTTCGTGACGGAAATCGATGAACTCATGAATAAGATCTTTAAGGTTAAGGATCTTCGGACGACCTTTCACGATCGCAACATTGTTGATCCCGTAGGATGTCTGAAGTTCTGTATACTTATACAGCATATTCATCACCACCTTCGCGTTAGCATCACGCTTAAGGTCGATCACGATACGCGTACCTTCTTTATTGTTTGACTCGTTGTTGATGTGAGAAATCCCCTCGAGCACTTTACTGTTCACCAATTGACCAACACGGTCACAAAGAGCATCCCGGTTAACCTGGTAAGGAACTTCGGTAATGATGATCTGTTCACGACCACTAGCCTTGGTATCAACATGAAGTTTACCACGGAGCACAACCCTTCCGCGACCAAAATGCATGGCAGCTTTAACCCCGCTCATACCATGGATGATACCACCTGTAGGGAAGTCAGGAGCTTTTACATGCTGCATCAATTCGTCGATAGTGATATCACGGTTATCGATATAAGCAATACATCCATCAATAACTTCACTCAGGTTATGAGGCATTATATTGGTGGCCATACCTACTGCGATACCACTTGATCCGTTTACCAGAAGGTTTGGAATCCGTGTAGGTAATACAGTTGGCTCTTCGAGTGAATCATCGAAGTTCAGTTGAAAATCGATGGTTTCTTTTTCAATATCGCTGAGCATGAATTCACCCATACGCTGAAGCCTTGCTTCGGTATAACGCATCGCCGCAGGGCCGTCACCATCCTGGCTTCCGTAGTTACCCTGTCCATCGACAATCGTATACCTCATACTCCACTCCTGTGCCATACGAACCATTGCATCGTATACGGAACTGTCGCCATGAGGGTGATATTTACCCAAAACTTCCCCGACGATACGGGCTGATTTCTTATAAGGCTTATTGTAGTTGATGCCAAGTTCATTCATGGCATACAAAATCCTCCTGTGAACCGGCTTTAATCCATCCCTTACATCGGGAAGTGCACGGCCAACGATTACCGACATTGAATAGTCGATATAAGCCGTTTTCATCTGTTCCTCGATATTTACAGGGACAACCCTGTTAAAGTCGTTTGTTTCACCTGGTGTGAGGTCTTTCTCTTCCATGCAGTATATCCTCTTTACTTTTTTATCCGGAAAGAACCGGGAAAATGATGTTTAGAAAGGCTGGCAAATCTATGATTTTTAGAGGTTATAGCAATGATATCAGGGCTTTAAGTATGAGTATTTTTCCACCGGTTTTTAACCTTTTATTTGTACTGGTATGGGGTAATTTACGTTTGGGACATGAAGACATGAAGACATGAAGACATGGAGACATGGAGACCTGAAGGTTAACATCCTGTGCTGTTCTTTCCGATTCCCGATTCCCGATTTCCGATTTCCAATTCCTATCCTATGGCACGCCTTTTTTATCCACAAAATCAATTGTGTGTATGGATAAGTTTCTGTTGCTCCGCGATAACAAACAAACAGGGCCCTACAGTGCTGCGGAACTGGAAAAAATGGGGTTGAAAGCTTATGACCTGATATGGGAAGAAGGACGTAGTGCGGCCTGGCGCTACCCAGGTGAGATAAATGCGCTAAAATCCTTTGCACCTCCTGTTGAAGAGCAGCCCTACGATAGGTTTTATAAAAAAGAACAATATCCGGAACCTCTGCGGAATTCAAAGGCGGCCAACGAAGAGCCCACAGAAGAACGAGCCACCAAAACCAATTCCGGGCACATATTCGTTTCTATTCCTAAAAAACATAAAAGTCCGGCAACAAGGGTTAATCCACGCGATAATGTTATTCCAAAAGAAAAAAACTTTGATGACAGCCGCGCCGAAAATATTCAGCACGCTACCTATCAACCTAAAGCACAGGATCTTTCAGTAGAAGAATCTTACCAATTACCCCAACCTCAACCTCAAAAAGTACTTACTCACCAGAGTTATGAAAAACCAACCAGCTCAGTTAAGACAAAAGAAAAAGGGATAAGGCCAGTGCATTGGATGTCTGCTGCATTGGTCTTATTTGCCCTTATCAGCACCTTCCTGTTTATAAATTATCAACAACAACATAAGCAATTAAGCAGGCTTAATGAAATTGTTTTGAACATGCAACAGGGACAGCAGGTCAATACCACTCCTATTCACAATGCTGTTGTACCCGTGATCCAACAGGAATCAAATACTATTGATACACTTGGTTTTACACCTTTGAATTATGAGCAGAAACCGATAGAAAATTCTGTTGCTCAAAAACAAAAGCCGGTTCAAAAAGCCATCGCTGTAAAAAAAGATTCTTTGGTTTCGCCAAAATCTGAACCGGTTATGGAAGAGCCTAAGCTGATCACGGAAAATTCTCAACCGGTAAGAACCGCTAGAAAAAGAAATGTTTCTGACCAGATCAAAGTCATTACCAATGAAGATTTTAAAGTTGGATTCCTTGGTGGTATTTCCAATTTACAGGTAACGCTTGCTAACAATTCTGACAGACCAATGAATAAGATCCAGGTACTGGTAGAATATCTAAGCAAAGAAAATAAAGTGGTCAAAACCCAGGAACTTACATTTAATAAAGTTGAAGCCGGTGCTCAATTAACAAAAGATGTTCCCAGGTCTGCACGCGGAGTCAGTGTAAGATGTAAGATCGAATCTGTTGAACAGGCTGATTCTGTAGCTACCAACGATGAAGGCAGGGGAAAAACACCATAAATTTTAAGAAAAACACCACGGCTTTACCGTTTTTTCACCTTGGCGATGTTCTACATCTGTCTTACTTTGGTTCAATGAAACACATCCTGCTTTTTGGTGCTGGTAAATCAGCTACTTATTTGATCGATTACCTTACTGCCCAGGTTCTTATCAATCCCTGGAAATTAACTGTAGTGGATAATGACATTTCTCTAATTCACTCCAAGCTTAAAACTTCTTCAAAATCGTATGCGGTTGGAATGGATGTTACCAACGATGAAGAACGTTCAGCGCTTATTTCCAGTGCAGATATAGTAATTTCTCTCCTGCCTCCTTTTCTTCATAAATTGGTTGCTAAAGATTGTCTAAGCTTGGGCAAAAACCTGTTAACTGCCTCCTACCTGGATGCCGATATGCGTGCGATGGAACAGGAGATTAAAGAGAAAGGTTTGATATTCCTTTGTGAAATGGGACTAGATCCTGGAATCGACCATATGAGTGCCATGGAAATGATCACGAGGATAAAAAATGAAGGCGGATCGATCACTTCTTTCAGATCACATTGTGGAGGACTGGTTGCACCAAAATCAGATGATAATCCCTGGAGATATAAGATCAGTTGGAATCCTCGAAATGTAGTAATGGCAGGAAAAGCTGGTGCTGATTTTTTGTTCCATGGTCAGCATGTTCATCTTCCCTATTCCGAATTATTTGACCCCAGCCGTTCATTGAGGATTGAATCGCTTGATCCGTTATGCTGGTATCCAAACAGGGATTCTATTTCCTATATTGATATCTATAAATTGCAGGAAGCTCAAACCTTTATCAGGACTACATTACGGTATCCGGAATTTGTTTATGGATGGCAAAATCTGGTGAACCTGAAACTGACAGATGAAACCCAATATTATGATACAAATGGATTGAGTATCCGTCAATTTTTTAAACAGCATCTTGATGCTAATAACTTCAGCGACTGGATAAAAGAAACCATTACTTCAAGATTTGAAGAAACAAAAGAATTGCTGGATAAAGTTTCTGAATTACAGGATGCGGAAATGGAAGCGGGGAAAGAAGTTGTGGAATCGCTCGACGATCTTTTACTGGTTGATCATAAAGGGAAACTGAAACAATATAACCTGGATTCGATCAAGCAGGAAGCTGCTGTGACTGTAGCCAGCAGGATGCATGAAGCAAATCTTGCCTTAAAACAATTATTCTTCCTTGGTTTGGAAGATGATGAAACCATTATCAATAAAGGAAGATGTAACGCAGCTGAAGTGCTTCAGTTTATTCTGGAAAAGAAATTGACGCTTCAGCCTGGTGATACGGATATGGTAGTGATGATCCATGAACTTGAATATGAAAAGGGCGAACTCAAGCACAGACTTGAATCTTCCCTGATCGTAGTGGGTGATGATGATGTTCGTACTGCCATGGCTAAAACTGTAGGACTTCCTCTGGGTATTGCAGCCAGTATGATATTGGATGGAAAACTGAATATTACGGGACTTCATATTCCAATCATATCTGAAATCTATATTCCTTTACTGGAAGAGTTAAAGAATTTCAATATCATATTTCATGAAAACGATACATTGATCAGGTGATGGAGAAGAAAAAACTGGTAGTGCTGACCGGTGCAGGGATTAGTGCGGAAAGCGGATTGAAAACGTTTCGTGATGCTGATGGATTATGGGAAGGATATGACCTTAATGAAGTGGCTACTCCCGGCGCGTGGAGAAGAGATCCTGCATTGGTGCTTGAATTTTATAACATGCGGCGAAGGAATGTGATGGAAGCAAAACCGAATGGTGCTCACATAGGTTTAGCAGAACTTGAAGAGTATTTTGATGTTCAGATCATCACCCAAAATATTGATGACCTTCATGAGCGCGGGGGCTCCACCAACGTACTACATCTTCATGGAGAGATCCTTAAAATGCGGAGTGAATTTGATGAGCAACTGATTTATCCTATCAGGGAAGATATTAATATCGGTGATCTTGCAGATGATGGGGCTCAGTTAAGACCACATATTGTTTGGTTCGAAGAACCTGTTCCTATGATCATGGAAGCAGCAAAACTTGTTCGGCATGCTGACATTTTTGTGGTGATTGGAACTTCTCTTGCAGTTTACCCGGCAGCCGGACTGGTTGATTATGCTCCATGGCCGATACCCAAGTTTATAATTGATAAAAAAATTCCTTCAACTTCAGTATTGAATAATCTTCAGAAGATTGAAATGTCTGCGGTTGAAGGAGTTCAGGAACTTAAAAAGGCACTAGGAATCAATTGATCACTTCTCCCCTGCCAATTCCATGATGATATCGAACTCTTCATCCGTTACTGGTTGAACTGATAGTCTGCCTAGCCGTACAAGTGCCATATTTTCCAGCCTCGGATCATCTTTAATGGTCTTAAGAGAAACCGGGTTCTTTAATTTTTTATGCGGCTTGACATCAACCATCACCCAGTTAGGATCATCGGTTGTAGAATCCTGGTATGCCTCTTTAACCACTTTAGCAATTCCAACGATCTCAAGTCCTTCATTACTGTGGTACCATAAACAAAGATCACCTTTCTTCATACTGCGCAGATTATTGCGTGCAGCATAATTTCTTACACCATCCCAGAAAGTTTGTTTGTCTTTTACAAACTGATCCCACGAAAACTTAAACGGTTCGGATTTAATGAGCCAATAAGCCATTGAAAAATTATTAAGTGTGCAAATCTAACAAACTATAGCATCCGTAGGTTTTCCCGATTACGCCCAAAAGGGTGATACCATAAAAATTTTAAACGTTATGAAAAAGCTCATCATTGCTGCATTTGTGTTTGCAGCCACCTTTTCAGTAAATGAAAGTTTTGGTCAGAAAGAAAAAACAGTTGAAGTGGGTGGTGCTCCCATGTATCCATCCAAAAACATCGTTGAAAATGCGGTGAATTCGAAAGACCACACTACACTGGTTGCGGCTGTGAAAGCAGCGGGACTTGTTGAAACACTTCAAAGTGCCGGACCATTCACCGTTTTTGCTCCTACCAACAGTGCCTTCGAAATGTTACCTGCAGGAACTGTTGAAACCCTGTTGAAACCTGAAAATAAAGGAACACTTACTACTGTGCTTACCTATCATGTAGTTCCCGGAAGACTTGATTCCAAATCAATTGCCAGGCTTATTAAAGAAGGAAATGGCAAAGCAGAATTGACCACTGTTGCAGGTGGAAAATTAACCGCAATGATGAAAGGGAAAGACCTTGTTCTGACAGACGAAAAAGGCGGTATGTCGAAAGTGACTATCGCTGATGTTTACCAGAGCAACGGTGTGATCCATGTTGTAGATCATGTGGTGTTACCCAGGGGCTAGTCTCCGGAGGGGCTGCGGTTGCGGCCCCTTTTTTATATTCCCTCTGCAAGCACATCTGCGATATGCTTTACTTCAATATCGTACCCTTTGTTTTTTATATAACCTCCGAGATGCATAAGGCAACTCATATCAGTTGAAATGATACATTCAGCGCCTGTCTTGCGGGCATTGTTCACCTTCTGATCTGCCATTCCGATTGAAATGGGATCAAACTTTACCGCAAAACTTCCACCAAAACCACAACAGGTTTCCACGTCTTCCATTTCTATTAATTGCAGTCCCCTGATATTTGAAAGTAGTTTCCTGGGTTCTTCTTTGATCCTGCATTCACGCAGTCCGGCGCAACTATCGTGATATGTAGCTTTTACATTGAACTCTGCACCAACATCCTCAACCTTCAAAACATTCACCATAAAATCACTGAACTCAAAGATCCTTTTCTGAAGGTCTTTGAGATCATTGTGAACGGATGAATTCTCAAACATTTTCATGTAATAATTCCTGACAAATCCAACACATGAAGCAGAGGGAGCAACGATATAATTTGAACCTGAAAAATCCTTCATGAATTTGGTACAAACTTCCTTTGCTTCATCCCAATAACCTGCATTGAATGCAGGCTGTCCGCAACAAGTCTGGTTAGGATTATAATTCACACTGCATCCGGCCTTCTCCAATACTTTTACCATATTGAAAGCCGTCTGTGGAAATAGCTGATCTACAAAACAGGGAATGAAAATGTCGACATTCATTCTTAAATGTTTTCTTTAATTAGTTTGGGCAAGCTGATCATTTTCAATGCAGTGAATGCTGCTTCTTCTCCTTTGTGGCCATGTACACCACCAATTCTTTCTTCTGCCTGCATTTGGTTGTCGACAGTCAGCACACCAAAAATGGTTGGGATAGGAAGTTGCAGGTTCAATTGGGTGATCCCCTGAGTTACTGCCTGGGATACATATTCAAAATGAGGTGTATCACCGCGAAGTACACATCCCAGTGCTACAATTGCATGGGGTTTGATGTCCTGGTATTTATAGGTCTCCCAAACCTGCCTGGCTCCAAATGTCAATTCAAAAGCACCAGGAACGCTGAAGGTTTTAACGATGATACCATGTTGTTCAAGAATCCTTTTACAACCTGTTTCAAGTTCTCCTACAATTCCTGCATTCCAGTCGGTGCGCAAGATAACAACACAGGCATTCGTTGGAAGAATGCCTGTGTCTATTTGAAATAATGTACTGTTACTTACTTCGGCCATCGATATGATTTGATGGATGATGAATCAATATTACTTGTACTCGCCAAGTCTTGCAAGATACTTTTCAATATCACGACCTTGTTGAGTATTTGGGTATTTTTCTTTGATGGTTCTGTACATCTCGATCGCAGATTCTTTATTACCCAATTCTTCAAATACCAGTCCTGCACGGAAAAGATACTCCGGTGAATTGAAATTGTCTGAAGGATACATTGTTCCTGCTTTCTTATATTGATCTGCTGCTTCTTTTTTCTTACCGGATTCAGCATATGCATCACCAAGCAAGCCGGTAGCGCGCAATTCAACCAATTTATCATCAGTTGAAAAATCTTTAAGGTATTTGATTGCGTTATTGTAATCACCTGCTTTCAGGTAGCTGGCTCCTGCATAGAATTTAGCCAGTTTGCCTGCCTTGGTTCCACCATACTTACTAATGATCTTAATGAATCCTGGGTTGCTGGCATCTCCATTGAGAGCGAGTTTTACAGAATCCATTCTGAAATATTCTTCCGCTTTGAACATAGCTTCAGAAGCCTTCTTTTCTTCAGGAAGCTGTACGAAATTCTTATAAGCAAAATATCCTCCCACTATCAATACGAGGGCAAGAAATCCATAAACAATGTATTTGCTATTCTTATTCCAGAAAGCAGTGGTTCTATCGGGAACCTGTGAACTTACAGTTCCTTCGGTAGTAGGGTGCTTCACTTCAGTTGCCATTTTTCAGATCGATTTTTTTTGGGTTAATTGGTTGAATTAATCAACAATGAATGGGTAGTTTTCTTCCTGCACAATGTCTTTGTAAACTTCATCTTCTGCAGGCCATGGAGATTCTTCTGCAAACTTCACAGAATTTGCAACAGTTTCTTCCACTCTTTTATTGATAGCATCGATCTCTTCCTGGGTAGCAAAATTGTTTTCCAGGATGGTTTTCAATACCTGTGTAAGCGGATCTCTTTGTTTGTATTCATCCACCTCATCTTTGGTACGATACTTCTGAGGATCAGAAATAGAGTGCCCTTTGTAACGATAGGTCTTAATTTCCAACAGGGTTGGTCCTCCACCTTCACGACCTCTCTTCACTGCCCTGGCAACTGCTTCATGAACTGCTTCAGGACTCATTCCATCTACAGAATCACCAGGCATTTCATACGCATCAGCCAGTTTATAGATATCTGTTACGTTACTGGTACGTTCAACTGAAGTACCCATCGCGTAATTGTTATTCTCACAAATAAAGATCACTGGAAGTTTCCAGGTCATCGCCATGTTGAAAGTCTCATGCAACATACCCTGGCGTGCCGCTCCGTCTCCGAAGAAAGTCAGGCAAACATTATCAGTTCCCTTGTATTTTTCTGCGAATGCCAATCCTGCACCGGTACCGATCTGCGCTCCAACGATCCCATGTCCGCCAAAAAAGTAAACATCCTTGCCAAAAAAGTGCATGGATCCACCCTTTCCTTTTGCACAACCGGTTGCTTTTCCATACAACTCAGCCATACACTTGTCGGCACTGATTCCTTTTGCCAGCGCTAAACCGTGATCGCGATAAGCTGTAATGAAAGGATCTTCCAGGCGGGTAGCAGTCATACATCCGGCAGCAATTGCTTCCTGTCCAACATAAGCATGAAAGAATCCGCGGATCTTACCTTCCATCTTATATTTTTCCTCTGCCATTAATTCGAACTGTCTGATCAACTGCATGAGTTCATACCAGTACAGGTAAGTTTCACGAGAAAATTTTATGGCCACGTTACAAATTTTGAGGGGCAAAGATAAGGGTACGGTGGGAATATAAAAAGCAATTATCAGCATATCCTTCAATGAATTACCTTGCGGCTCTCTTGCTGAAACTCAATTCCATATCACTTTACCAGTTCAAGAACTACCCTTTCCGGAATTTCAGGTTTACCGGTAAAGTGGTGGGTATCTATGGGTTAAACGGCCGGGGGAAAACCAACCTCCTGGATGCTATTTATTACAGCTGTTTTACAAGAGGGTATTTCAATCGATCCGATAGCCAGAATGTGCTCAATGGCGCTCAGGGTTTCCGGCTTGAAGCGGAATTTAACCTGAATGGCCATGACCATAGTGTTATCAGCGTTTTGAGGGAAAATGGGAAAAAAGAGATCTCACTCGACGGGGAGTTGTACGAAAAAATGTCGGCCCATATTGGCAAATTTCCCTGCGTGTTTATTGCCCCCGACGATATCTATATAATTACTGAAGCCAGCGAGGAAAGAAGAAGGCTGATCGATGCCATACTTTCCCAGACCGATTTCAAATATCTCTATTCATTGATTGATTATAACAAAGTTCTTCAACAAAGGAACAGTTATCTCAAATCAATGGATGGACGAAGAGTAGATCATGGATTGATGGATGTGTACGATCAACAATTGGTTCAACCCGGACAATACATTTATAATGCCCGTAGAAATTTCCTTGATCAGTTCATTCCTGTTGTAAAAAAATATTATACCCAGATAGCAGGATCAGGAGAAGGTGTTGACCTGCAATACAAATCACAATTGCATGACACTGCATTTGAAGATCTTTTAAAATCTTCCAGGGAAAAAGATATGATCCTGCAGAGAACGAGTGCTGGTATTCATCGCGATGACCTGGAATTCATACTGGGAGAGAAATCCTTTAAGTCACAGGCTTCCCAGGGGCAAAGAAAAAGTCTTTTATTCGCTCTTAAGCTTGCAGAGTTTGATATGTTGCGCGCCAGTAAAGGATTTGCGCCGATCATTATGCTGGATGATGTATTTGAAAAACTGGATGCTGAAAGAATGCATAACCTGCTTGCGCATATTTGTCTGCAGGATGATGTTCAACTCTTCTTTACCGATACGCATGGGGAAAGAATTCAGGCGCAAATGGAAAAGATAGGTGTAAATTGCCAGCTCATAGAAATAGCAGAATAAGATGGGTGAATATTCAATGGGTGATGCAATGAAATTATTCCTGAAGCAAAGCAAGCTGAAGGGATACATGCAGGCATTTCAAATTGAAGATGTCTGGGAACAGATCATGGGTAAGACCATTGCGAAATACACGGAAAAGATCCAGATCCATGGACATACCTTATATATCACTACATCTGTTGCCCCCCTTAAACAGGAACTTCTTTACCAGAAAGAAAAGATCATCCAGCGTGTCAATGAATTGTTTGGAGAAAAAGTGATCAGTGAAGTGGTGATCCATTAATGAAGTCTCACGCGGGGATCGACCCATCCATATAATAGATCAGCAAGGAAGTTCACCAGTATGAATGATACGGAGGAGATCAGGACCGCACCCATTACCACCGGGAAGTCAAGTTTCTCCAGGGCATCAACAGTAACTTTACCGATTCCTTTCCATCCAAAAATATATTCAACAAAGAAGGCCCCTGCAAGCAGTTCCGCAAACCAACCTGTGATAGCCGTCAGCACCGGGTTTAATGCATTTCTCAGGGCATGTTTCCATATTACCGCTTGAGATGATAATCCTTTTGCATATGCGGTGCGGATATAATCCTGTTTCAACACATCAAGCATGGAGCTGCGCGTTAACTGCGCAATAATCGCCAGTGGTCGGATACCCAGTGTAATAGCAGGCAGGATAAGATTTTGTAGCTGAACAGTTCTTCCTTTAAATGGATCAGTATCGAAAAGACTTCCTGTCATATGAAGGCCTGTATAATCTGATAAAACAAAACCAAAAAGATAGGCAATCAGTATCCCCATAAAAAATGAGGGTGCTGAAATTCCAAGGATACTGGTAAAGATAGCGGTGCTGTCCATCCAGGTTCCTTTTTTAACAGCGGCGAGTACGCCTAAAGGAATACCAATGAGCACAGCAATGAACATGGCTGCAAAGGCGAGCAGAATTGTTCCTGGCAAGGCATTTAAAAGGATCTCACCCACTCCTCTCCTGCTCTGGTAACTTCTTCGCAGGTAAGGAACTTTGATACCAAATTTAGTTTCGTTACCAATAAAGATCCCCTTTAATTGTTTGGATTGAATCTCTTCTTTATTAAGAATTGAAAGGGGTGAAACATCGTTTAAATAAAGTACAAATTGCTTCCAAACAGGTTTATCAAGGTTCAATTCCTTGCGAATGTTTTCCTGCGTTGTTTTATCGGCAGTTTGTCCAAGTACCAGCCTGGCAGGATCACCAAAACCCTGGAATAAAAAGAAAACCAACACTATCACTCCCAGCATCACCAGCAGGCTGTTGAATAGCTTTTTGAGCAGATAGTGCTTCATATTACTTCTTTAAAAAGTTTGCTGCTTCATCAAGGTCAGCATAACTCCATTTCTGTTTGATAACGGAGTGATCAATATTTATCAGCGTTGGATTTGCACGGGCAGCAGTCTTGATAGCTGTTCCGTCACAACGCAATATCGGCAGGCCTTTAACTGACTCCGGTAAAGTATTGAGCTGATCTGCTGATAAATTAGTAACCACGAATAAGGAGATATTTTTCTTTGCAGCGATCTCTTTTATTTCAGAAAATGATTCATGCCATCCTTCTTTCTCATAACCATCTTTCAGGAAAAGGAATAGCTGCTGCTTTTGCTCACCAAGTAAAGCAAGTGTTGTATCGTTTCCTGATAAAGTTTGTAATGAAAAATCCTTGATCGGTGGTGTAGCATTTCCCTTGCGAACTACCTTATCATATCGACGAACAAATGAATACTTTTCATCATCGAAATCTTCCGGAAAATTCTCTGAACTGAATTCAACATCTTTTCCATCTTTCTTATAAACAAAAGTGATCACCGTACTATCTGGAATGGAGCCAGGAGGCGCTTTTAACTGGCTCACAATATTCTTTCCCGGATTATAAGGAAGACAGTCTACCACAGGCAGGTGTTTCAAAACATACCACTGGAATCCAAATGAAAAAACGGTTGCAAGAATTATAATAACCAGGTTTACACCATTGCTTAATGCAGGTTTTATTTTGTCTCTGAAATAGAAGATCACCAGAATCAAAACCAGCAGTAATAAATCTTTCATGAACGACTGGTTAGCCTGCAAAGGAATACAGTCGCCAAAGCATCCACATTCCCGGATCTTACCGGAGAATAATGCATAGCCGGTGAGAAATGTAAAGAAAATGATGAGCAGCAACAGTAACCAACTGAACAATCTCATTCTCCAGCCCAGTATCACCGCTACTCCTGCAACAATTTCAAAAGCATTCATCAGCAGGGAAAAAGCCAGGGAATAATCATTGAGCGCATGAAGATTCAGTACTTCAAAGAATTCCTGCATCTTATAGCTTAAGCCATGCGGGTCATTGGCTTTAACAAGACCGGAAAAAATAAATAGAATACCTACGAAATAGCGTATAATTGTAAGGGTTAGCTTCATGGTTCGCTAATTAGTTTTTGTGCACTCCTTCATCGATGAGGATCAATGCGAATAGAGAATAATTGATGATGTCGATAAAATTTGAATCAATGCCTTCACTGATAATTGTTTTTCCATCATTAGAAATGATTTGCCGGATACGCATGAGTTTCATAAGTATCAGGTCAACAAAACTTTCCTGGCTCATGTTTCTCCATGCTTCTCCATAATCATGATTTTTATGAAGCATGGTGTCGCGAACCTTGGTCATAAATAGATCATATAACTCAGTGGCTTTATCGAGTGGTAATTCCTGGTCGAGCGTCTGATCGAGTTCAAGCTGGATCATGCCCATGATACCATAATTGACCATAGCCTTGAACTCAGACTGGATATTATCTTCAACCTTCTGCACTTTCTTTTCCTGTAAAGTTCGAATACGTTGTGCTTTTATAAAGATCTGGTCTGTAATAGAGATTGGCCGCATCACACGCCAGGATGTTCCGTAATCGCGTGTTTTCTTTACGAAGATATCGCGGCACGTATTCAATGCTTCATCATATTGCCTTTCGGTATTGCTCATGAAAATATCTGCTGATCTTTTATTTATGCTAATTTACCGGCCAAATGTAATAATAAGGCACCAATGTTTTCACTCAATTGCAAAGGCAGGTTGATAATTGCAGAGCGCCCCATTGTAATGGGAATCATCAATGCAACGCCCGATTCATTTTTTGCAGACAGCAGGACTGCTGCATTACAGGAAGTGGTAGACAAAGCAGGAAGAATGCTTGAAGATGGTGTAGGTATACTTGATCTCGGCGGACAAAGTACAAGACCAGGCAGTGAATTGGTGGATGCTGAAGCAGAGTTGCAACGGGTTGTTCCTGCAATTGAATCGATTCATCAATATTTTCCTGATTCAATAATTTCAGTTGATACATTTTATGGTTCTGTTGCGCAGGCTGCAGTTCATGCAGGAGCTTCCATAGTGAATGATGTGAGTGGCGGAACGATGGATGAAAGGATGATCCCCATGGTTGGTGAACTAAAAGTTCCTTATGTATGCATGCATATGAGGGGAACTCCACAAACCATGCATCAGTTCACCAATTACCAGGATCTTGCCGGTGAAGTGATTGATTTTTTTATTAAGAAAATTGAAGCCTGCAGGTTGGCAGGGATTCATGATATCATTATAGATCCAGGGTTTGGATTTGCCAAAACCTTTGATCAGAACTTCGAATTACTCAACAGGCTTGAATTGCTGAAGATATTATCAAAGCCAATACTGGTAGGCATTTCACGCAAAGGTACCATCTGGAAAACATTGGGAATAACTCCTGAAAAAGCCTTGAACGGAACAACAGTTTTAAATACCATTGCGCTCATGAAGGGTGCTTCGATATTGAGAGTGCATGATGTAAAAGAAGCGGTTGAAGCTGTGAAATTGGTGGAGGCGTTGACTCATAAAAAAAGCCGCTGATCTCTCAGCGGCCCAGTAATCTCAACTCCTCAACTCCTAACTCCTATCTCCTAACTCCTCCTACCTCGGCATCATCATCGGATTCTGCTTCGGAGCATCAGTAATATCTACAACTTCAATATCAAACATTAAATTTTCAAAGGCTTTGATCGGTGAACCAGGCATCGCATTTCCACCATAAGCGAGCATGGAAGGAATATACAATTGACCTTTTGCGCCTTTGTTGAACAAACGAAGTCCATCATCCCATCCTTCAATGGCACCTCTTTGTCCAATTACCAATACATATGGTTCAGTATGGCCGAATGTGCTGTCAATATTTGAATCAAATACTTTTCCTTCAAATGTTTTACCAGTGTACTTAACATGTACTGCACGACCAGAATCTGCTACAGGACCGGTTCCCGGCTGAGTGATCACTACAAAAGTTCCTTTTTCGGTCTTCTGAGCTTTGATATTGTTTTTATCGAGGTAAGCCTGGATTGCTTTAACTTCCTCAGCAGTACGATCATCAATCAGTTTCTTCTGGTCATCCCTCAAAGCCTGTTCATTCGGCATTACATCAATCACCCTGAAGGTAAGTTTCAGTTTATCTCCCTTCTTTACATAAGGTGGTCTTTCTGCCTGCTGCTTGTACAGGGAATCAGTTTCCATGATTACTACTGCACTGTCGCCCTTCCTTAGCATCGGAAAGATCTCAACAGGGTTATAAATTGGTCCAACACTGTCTACAGGAGCATATGTTGGCATGCTGCCATAGCTTGTATTTAACACAGAATCACCGATCATCTGGGTGAAGTTCACTTTAAGGAACTGGCCTTTTTTCACTACATCTCCTTTTCCTTCGGAAATGATCTTGTACTGCAGACCACTCTTGGTCTTCTTAAACCCTGCATTTGGTGAGCAGGCTGCAAATGCGAGAGCAGCCAGTCCAAAAAATAAAATGCTTGTTCTTTTCATTTGGGATGTTATTATTAGAGATGTTTATTTAAGTTGATCACCAATTTCCTTAATTGCCCGGAGAAAATCATCTGCAGTTCGTTCCAGTGTTTCACTGCTTCTTCCACCGGCTGCATTAAAATGACCTCCGCCCTGGAAATAAGTCCTGGCAAAGGTATTGACATCAAAGTTTCCTTTACTTCTGAAACTCCATTTTCTTTCTTCATCGCGATCGATCACCAGAGCTGCCATTTTTATTCCCTGGATACTCAATGGATAATTTACCAAACCTTCCGTATCCCCTGTCCTGATCTGGTATTTAAGCAAATCCTTTTTAGGGATAACGATCAGTGCACAGTTGAATTCATAAAAAATCTCCATCCTGTGCAACAGCACATGTCCTATAAATCGGAGCCTGTTTTCCAGGAAGTTATCATACACTGCTTCATGAACTTTGGTATGTTCCAGTCCCTTGTCTTTTAATTCAGCCACCATCCTGTGAACACTTGCTTTGGTGGAGCTGAATCTGAAAGAACCTGTATCAGCCATTACTCCTGCATATAAACATTCTGCAATCGTATTGTTCAGCATGTCTTTATGCCCGGAATCAACCATAAAATCGTACACCATTTCACAGGTGGAACTTTTATTTGTATCGCTTACCCCGAAATGAAAGGATTCAACAGCAGGTTGCTGGTGATGATCGATCAGGATCCTTGTACCGGCAAATTCTTCAAGGTATGGAGCGAGGTGCTTTGTACGGGATAATACATTGAAATCCAGGCAAAACAATAGATCCGCGGATCGTACTACCACTTCAGCTTTGTCTTTGGCTGATTCAAAATCGATCACTTTATCGGCACCTTCCATCCAGTTGAGCCAGGTGGCCCAGTTGGTTGGGGAGATCACGGTAACCTCATGACCTAATCCTGTCAGGAAATGATATAAACCAAGTGAAGAACCCATTGCGTCCGGGTCTGGCTTCTGGTGCGTTGTGATCACAACCTTCTTCGGTTGCTTTAATTGCGGAAAAAATTCGTGTATCGGTCTCATCAAAAATGGAGGCAAAGTTGCATAAATAAACCCAAATTAAGGCGGGTTTTATTTCAGAAACCTATCTTTGCGCCCAAACTGAGATTTTTATGAGCAATAGAACGTTTACCATGATCAAGCCGGATGCGATGAAGAATGGACATGCAGGCGCGATCATAGACAGGATCATCAAGGAAGGTTTTCGTATCGTAAGCCTGAAACTGACCAAGCTGAGCGCTGAAAAAGCCGGTGAATTTTATGCCGTTCACAAGGAAAGACCTTTCTACGGTGAACTGGTTGAATTCATGAGCAGCGGAGTGATCATTGCAGCGATCCTGGAAAAAGAAAATGCTGTAGCTGATTTTCGTACCCTGATCGGAGCTACCAATCCTGCCAATGCAGATGAAGGTACTATCCGTAAATTATATGCTACTTCTGTAGGTGAGAATGCAGTTCACGGTAGCGACAGCGATGAAAATGCTGCTATCGAAGGTTCATTCTTCTTCAGCGGGCTCGAGCAATTCTAATCATCAGCCAAATCTTTTTAAAGCCGGTCATGTACCGGCTTTAATTTTTTATAGGCTTTACCGTGTATCCCTTTGCCTTCAATAAAGCGAGCACTCCCTGCTTTCCTGGAAGATGCCCGGCCCCTACTGCGATCAGCGTTGGTTTCTCCACCATATAGCTTTGAATCTTATCGATCCAGTCGCGGTTCCTTTTATATAACATCAGGTCCATATACTGCTCCATGCCAGGATCAGATTTATTGATCAGCTTTTCAATCTTATCCAGGTCCTGTTCACGATACACTTTTGCCATTTCAAGGGTAACCTTCCGATAATTATCGATGCTGTCAACATATTTTAAAAGGTCCTGGGCTTGCTTATGATAAGGGATACTATCAAAGATGCTGCTTTGAAATTCCATGGTCTCCAACCCGTAGATCTCTTTATCACCGGCCTTTGACATGATCTGTTGCTCCATACCATTTGTCTTCTCACAACCCATCATCCTTTCACTTATCAGTGCCGAAATAAAATATGGTTTGAAACGATTCATCATGGTCAATGGTATCGGCACTTTATTTTCGGTGAAGTATTGCTGGATCCTTGCATATTCTTTTTCACTGATGAGGTCAGATAATTTCAATCCATCATTCATACGAAGGTATTTGATGGAACTCATCATTTGCTGCTGGTCATCCAGGTCTATTTCAAAAACGATCTGATCCGAAGACTGGATCGCTTTATCAAGATTTGCACTCACTGCCGCATCATCATTGCACAGTACATGCATGGTACCAAATATATAAGATGGTTTGCTGAGACCTCTCCCACTGATCTCCCACAACAATGTTTTATTCTGCTGGCCATTAACTATCGTTGCAGAACCCAATACAATTACAGATAGTAGAAAAATTAATCTATTCATTGCTTGCATAACTCATGTAAAGTTTATTATTTTTCGCGCTAAACCTCTTAAACCCAACCTTAAATGCGACCCTTCATCCTCTGGATGGCACTATCCATGTGCCTCCATGTTTCCGCTCAAAAGGAAAAACCTGCTTTTACTTTTGGAAAGGTAGATAAATCTGAGTTTTCCATCAAAGAATGTGAATTCGATAAGAAAGCTGAAGCAATTGTTCTCTTCGACAATGCCGAATCTTACTGCTTCTTTAATCCGAATTCTGAAAACAATCCTATCAACACTCAATTTGAGCGACATGTTCGAATCAAGATCCTGAATGATAAAGGACTTGGCCAGGCTGATATTCATATTCCCTATTTCAGTTACCGGAATATTACTGCAGTAAAGAATCTAAAAGCACAGACTTATAATCTTGATGCTGCAGGAAATATCGTGGTATCGAACCTGGATAAAAAAAATATCTATGAGAAAAAGCTCAATAAAAGATATTCTGAACTGACATTTTCTTTTCCCGAAGCAAAAGCCGGAAGCATCATAGAATACAGGTATAAAATAGATGCACAGGATATGTATGCTTTAATGAACTGGAACTTTCAGCAGGAAATTCCAGTGCTCTATAGTAAGTACGTGGTGGACTTTCCAAAAGAATTTGAAGTAGCAGTTGCTCAATTTTGCAGCCAGCCGGTGAAACAATCGTTCAAAACAAAAGACAATCATGAGATCCAGGTGTTTGAAATGGAAAATTTACCAGGACTTCGTGATGAACCGTATATCAGTTCAGAAAAAGATTACCTGCAACGCGTTGAGCCAAGAATCGTTGCATACAATTCGCCCATCAGAAGGTATAATTTTGAAAAAAACTGGGTCCGTGTAATTAAGGATCTTATGGAAGATGAAGACTTTGGTGTTCAGCTGAAAAGAAATATTTCCAAAGTAAAAGATCTCGATGCAGCACTGACAGGTATTACATCTGAATATCAAAAAATGCAATCCATTTATGCTTATGTCCGTAAGAATATGGAATGGAATGGATACACAAGCATCTGGGCTTTGGATGGAGTTAAATCTGCATGGAGTGATAAGAAAGGAACTTCCGGAGAGATCAACCTGATCCTTGTAAACCTTCTGAAAGAATATGGTTTAAAAGCAAGTCCCATTCTTGTTAGCACCCACGATAACGGTTATGTGCGTACACACCTCGCCAATATTGATCAGTTTAATAAGGTGCTTGCATATGTTACTATCGGCGATAATGAATATTACCTTGATGCAACAGATAAATATGGTTATCCAGGTTTGATCCCACAGGAAATCATGTATTCGGAAGGACTGGTGATAGAAAAACTGGATACCTATGAATGGGGATGGAGAACCATCTGGGATGAGAAAAAGATGCATCGTGATGTGGTTTTCCTGAATATGGGCCTTGATGAGAAAGGATCAATTAAGGGCCATGCAACACTTACGAATTACGACTATTCCAAAACATCCAAACTTGCAGGTGTTGAAAGCACCACAGCAAAGTTCTCTGATTCTTACACCTCTGTGGTAAACGGCTTATCTATAGATAGCTTTGCTCTTAAGAATACCGGAAGAGATAGTCTTCCATTGATCCAGGATATTGATTTCACACAACAGGTAAACAGTTCAGGTGATTATAAATTCTTCAACCCAAATATTTTTACCGGGCTTGAAAAAAATCCATTTGTGGCAGATCAGCGCTATTCAGATATTTTATTTTCAATTCTTCGCAGAACTTTGATCACCGATAAGATCACCGTCCCTGATGATCACCAGTTTGATGCTATTCCAAAGAATATAAGGATGATCACCCCTGATACAGGAATGGTGTTTTCACGAATAGTGGAAGTACAGGGACAAACTGCATCCTTTCGTATCAACGTAGACTTCAAAAAACCTTTCTATTCAGCAGAAGAATACGATCAGTTTAGGGAATTCTATAAGCAACTTTTTGATCTCCTTAATGAACAATTTGTTATCCGTAAAAAAGCAAATCCGTAATGAAATCCTTTTCTCTTGCCATTGCTCTTTTCCTGGTTTTCTCAGAAAAGACCATGGCCCAATTTGCATCTGTTGGAATGCCCGTCAATGCTGATTTTGAACTGAAAGAATGTTCTTTTGATCCTGAAGCAAAAGCTGTAGTGTTATTGCATGAAGCAGTATCGAATTATGATGACAGGTACCAGCTTGTTACCACACATCATTATCGTATCAAAGTTCTCAAAGAAAATGGTCTCGATGCTGCAGATATCAGTATTCCATTTTTTGTTGAAAGTGATTTTGAAAACATTCGGGATATTTCTGGTTTTACGATCAACAAATCTGAAAATGGATCCATTGAAAGAATTCCCATAGAATCAAAATCGATCTATCGTGAAAAAACAAATCCTTACGTTAATCATGTAAAGATCGCCTTTCCAAAAGTACAGGTTAACAGTATCATTGATTACCAGTATACCAGTGTAATGAAGCATTATGGAGGTTTGGAGAACTGGGATTTCCAGGAATCACTACCAACCATAAAAAGCGCCTATGATCTTTATATCATACCAAATGCCGAGTTCTCTTATGTTGTAAAAGGAGATCCTAATAAAGTAAAGGTGAACAGCGAACCAGGTCGTGTTCAATTTTCGATGGAGAATATTCCTGGTTTGCCAGATGAACCCTATATGGATGCACGTAGGGATTACCTTCAGCGTGTAGAGTTCCAGTTGTATTCAACAGGAGATTATTATAACCGCAGAAAGCACATGACTTCATGGAAAGAAGTGATCAGGAACCTGGAAACCGAACCCATGTTTGGAGTGCAGCTAAATAAAAGCCTGGAAGGAAGTGGTGATTTTCTGAAGATGATCAAAGATATGGATCCACTTACCCGCATGAACCAGGTGCTGGGATTTGTTAAGAGACAAATGGCCTGGAATGGAATGGATGGCAAGTATTCAAGAGGGGTAAAAGATGCATGGAATAAAAAGGCTGGAAGCAGTGCTGATATAAATCTTGCGCTTATCAATATATTAAGAGATGCAGATCTGAATGCAGACCCATTGCTTGTTAGTGAAAGAAGTCATGGAATGGTTTATCCGAATGTTCCATTTGTGGATCAGTTTAATAAAGTAGTTGCCCATGTTGACATTGATGGAAAGCAATATATACTTGATGCTTCCGACAGGTTTCTGCCATCATCTTTATTTCCACCTGAGATCCTTAATACTAATGCCTTGTTGATGAAGAGAAAAGATGGCGGACTGATTAACATAAAAGATGAAAAAGGACTTTACCGATGGAATGTTAGTGTACAGATGTCGTTGGAAGGTGATAGCCTTCATGCACAAAGTTCCTGCACTGCCATAGACTATGCCCGCATGGAAGAATTGCGAAAGTATTTGTCGGCTCCAAAAGTGTATGTTGATAGAAAATATCGCGATGCGTTGCCCAATGGTTCACTAAAGTCTTTTGAAAGTATAAATGAACAAACAGACAGTGTACCTTATCGCCATTCGGTGAAATTCAGTTCCGCTTTGCAAAAAAGTGGAGACTATGTTTTACTGAATACTAATTTCTTTAATGGACTTGATCAAAATCCTTTTGTAAGCAAGAGCCGAAACAGCAATATAAACTTTGGATACAGGAAATTAATCAGTTCTACAGTTCACATTAAGTTTCCGGAAGGAATGAGTGTGGATGCATTGCCTAAAAGTGTGATGTTGTCAACTCCTGATAAATCCATAAGTTTTACAAGAGAATACTTAACTGATCCCAACAACCCTGTAATACTTATGAGAATGAAACTGGAAACAAAAGCCAGTTGGTATGGTATGGAAGATTACCCCCAGATACAGGAGTTCTACAAGAAAATGTTTGAAATGCTTAATGAACAGGTCATCTTAAAAAAATCCTGATGAAAAAAATATTGATTATAGGATTGCTATTATCGGCAATTCATTCATTTGCTCAGAATAATTATTCCATAGCATCGATCCCGGAAGAACTTCGTAAGAATGCACTGGTTGTAAGAAGGTATGAAAAAGTGTTATTTGAAGCGAATGATATAGATCGCGCAAATATTACTTATCATAAAGTAATAACAGTATTGCATGAAGCAGGTAAAGGCGAACTTGTTTTCAATGAGTATACTGATAAGTTTCAATCTCTTGATGATGTAGAAATAAATCTGATGGATGCCAATGGCGAAGTCATCAACCGGTACAAGAGAAAGGATCTTCAAACGGTAGCATTCGGTGAAGACTTAATCTCTGATGGTTATATAACATATTTCCGTGTGCCTGCAACTCGTTACCCGGTTACAGTTGAGTATAAATATACTTTGAGGATGAAAGGAATACTTGGTTATCCAACCTACCGGTTTAGTTTTCCTGCAGTAAGTATCCAGCAGTCGACATTTACAGCAAAAGTTGCTAAATCACTTCAGTTGAGGTACAAGAACTTAAATTCAGATCTCAAGGCTGTAATTTCTGAAGATGATAAGTATAAAACATATACCTGGTCTGTAAAAGATATTCCGGCATTGACTTATGAAGAAGGTTCGTTGAATGATTACGAAAAGTATCCCTGTATCAAACTGGCGCCTACACAATTCAAATATGATGACTATCCTGGAAACCAGTCCAGTTGGGCTTCCTATGGGAAATGGTCTTATGATCTTTTTAAAGACCAGGATAATTTACCAGCCGAACGTGTAGAGTTTTATAAAGGTCTGACCAGGAATGCGGCAACTGATGTAGAAAAAGCGGCCATCCTGTATAAATACATGCAGGATAATTTCAGGTATGTAAGTATACAATTAGGAATTGGAGGTTTTAAACCCTTCTCTGCAACCTTTACTGATCAAAAGAAATATGGTGATTGTAAAGCGCTGACCAATTATATGCGTGCTACGTTGAAAGCAGTTGGTATAAAAAGTTACCCGGCCACTATTAATGCAGGTGTAAATGTTACGCCGATGGATGCTGACTTTCCTGCCAAATCGGAGAACCACGTTATACTTTGTGTTCCTATGCAGAAGGATACCGTCTGGCTGGAGTGTACAAGTAAGACCAATGACTTTGGTGTGCTTGGTACATCTACTGAAAACAGGAATGCATTATTACTTACAGAAAACGGAGGTAAGCTTGTTGCAACGCCTAAAAGTAGGCCTGGAGAAAATATCTTCAATTCAACTTCAATAATTAAGATAGATGAAGAAGGTAGAGGAATGATGGAGCAAAATATATTTACAAGTGGTGAATATCACCAGGTAATGCAGGCACTAGTTATTGAAAAGCCGGATGTATTGAAAGAATATGCAGTTTTCAGAATTGGATTGAAACAGCCGGATGAATTTTCCATGAGTCCTGCACTGAACCAGGATGGCAGAAACATGAAAATAACAGCTTCATTTGAAAAGATCCCTGAATTCATTGCAGGATCGAAGATGTTCATATCTCCGAGGCTTTATAAGTTCTGGTCAGTTAAGCTGCCTAAATACGACGAAAGGAAGCTTGATTATTATTTTAGTCATCCTTTTATTAAAACAGATACCACCACTTTTGAAATGCCTGAAGGATTTGTAATAGATGCCATGCCAAAACCGAGATCTTTGGAATGTACATATGCATTGTACAAATCAGATTATAAAATGGAAGGCAATAAGATAATTTCGGTTGTTACCTTGACGCTAATAGATCACAGAATTCCTGCTTCAAAGTATAATGAAGTCAGAACTTTCTTTGATGAGGTTATAAGGGAAGAATCCCAGCGTATAGTAATAAAAAAGAATTCTTAGAATTTATAACATCCCATCTGTTTTCCGGAACCTCTGCCCTGGTAAGACCTGTTCTTATAACCAATGTCGAAGATCCGGAAAGCGGCTGTGATGCCAGTAAAGTAGTAGCTGTCCTTAAAATTTCCTCCCCTCTTAGTTCCCTCAGCAGGGTATAATGGATTGCCATCCTTTAATTCATCAGAACGATAGGAAACATCTACTGCTAACTGTCCGCTTCCTGTCCGAAGAAGGTTTTCATCAGCAAAAGAACCGCTCACGTCATCAAGATAATCGGTGAAGGTTAACCGGTAACCAATTTCAAAGCTAAGGTCAACATTTTCATTTACGGCAAAACGAACCCCTGCTCCGGCCGGAACCGCAAACTGGTTAAGTTTATATTTCTTTTTATCGGGATAGGCTGCAAGCCCCTGCCCTTCCGTACCCAATGGCTGAAGGTAAACCCTGCGACCATTGTATGTAGTGTAAGGACTGAAATGAAATGCCGCAATTCCGCCAAATACATAAGGAACGATCTTTTTTTCAAGAATATCGCCAAATGAATATTCAGCCAGTAGGCTTGCTTCGTATAACCGTGACTGGAAACTTAGGTTCCTACCCCGGAGATTAGGAGGATTCAGGGAATCTGCCGCCTGAAGCTGTCCGTAACGCAATTCACCTCTTAAAGCGATCCGCTCGGTAATATCATAACGAAGTCCGCCTCCAAAGGCAAATTTCGACTGGTTATAAGTAAATCTTTTGGGTTGAAGATCTCCCTGGTAGTTGGAAGTTCCTCCAAAAACAGAAATATGTACCCTGCTTTGTGCAATAGTTCCCAATGGAAGGAAACAGATCAGGATTAAAAAAGACCGCATGCGTTGTGATTTTCAGTAAATGTTTGCGGTTTTAATAAGGATAGGAAAACTACAGTTTGCAATTATTGTTCCGAATTTAAAATAAACGGATTAGATTCTGAATTCGTATCATCCATTCAATTTTTTATCTTGGAAAACCAATGATTTATATGAAAAAATATTTGACCCTCCTGACCCTGCTGTTCCATTTTATTTATGGCTATTCCCAGAATGGTATTGACAGTTTCTTTCCGGTTCGTTCTGTTTCTATCGGAATACCCAATCCACAGGGACTGGATTCATTTCTGCTTTTCATCAAAAATGAAATGGTTCCCCGGAAGGTCAACAATATTTTACTCCGGGTAGATTATTACTACCAGTATCAATCCAGGCCTGAACTGGCGGGAAATAATGTTTTGAATAAAGATCAGGCTAAAAAGATACTGGCTTTATGTAAGGAAAATGGAATCACTATTGTTCCGCTGGTAAACCTTTTTGGTCACCAATCCTGGGCATCCACACCAGGAAAGTTACTGAAGGTATATCCGCAGTTTGATGAAACTCCGGGAGTAAAATTTCCAAAAGAATACAAATGGCCCAATGCCGACAGTCTTTACTGTAAAAGCTACTGCCCTCTTCATCCCGATGTACACAAAGTTGTATTCGACCTGGTAGATGAGATCTGTGATGTTTTTGAAGCCAAAAATTTCCATGCAGGAATGGATGAGGTATTTTATATAGCAGATAAAAATTGCCCAAGATGTAAGGGTAAAGACCGCTCTGTATTATTTGCCAACGAGGTAAATAAAATAAGGGATCACCTGGCTAAGAAGAACCGGCGATTATGGATCTGGGGTGACCGGTTAATTGATGGAAATACTACCGGCCTTGGCATTTGGGAAGCCAGTGGAAATGATACATACAGGGCTGTTGATATGATTCAGAAAGACGTGGTTATCTGCGACTGGCATTATGAAAGACCAGATAAAACAGCTTATTATTTTGCCATGAAAGGTTTTGATGTTATTACCGGAACCTGGAGGGATCCTGCACTGGCTGCAATCCAGGTAAAAGACATGCGGGATTTCAGGATGCAGGCAACTGATGCTATGAAGCCAAGGTTCCTGGGTGTGATGCATACTGTTTGGTCTCCAACACAGGCTTTTATAAATGATTGTTACAAGAATCAGCCAACTTCTCCATTCGACCAGGATGAAACCTTCAGGTCAATTTTTAGAACAATGCAGGAATTAACGAATTGATTGATATAAATTGGTTCGGTAAACAGTTACTTTGCCGCTCAACGGAAAAAATATGAAACAAATGATTTGGTCACTGCTGATCATCGCCGCAATATCTTCTTCCTGCAAAAATGAAACAAAAGAAGAACCAATAGCTACTGAAACGACCCAGGCAGCGGATCCTAATGCCGCCTCCATACCAGCTTTCACCATTAAAGATGTTAAAGGAAATACCATAGATCTTCAATCCCTCAAGGGCAAAAAAGTATTTGTAAACCTATGGGCCACCTGGTGTCCTCCCTGCAGAAGAGAAATGCCATCTATTCAAAAACTTTCGGCCTCTGTTGACCAAAGTAAAGTTGCATTTGTAATGCTGTCGCTCGACGATGATTTTGAAAAAGCAAAATCATATGTGATGGAAAACAACCTGATGCTGCCAATATATTACCCGGCTGAGCAGCTACCAGAATTATTCAATGTGCAGGGCATTCCGGCTACTTTTATTTTCAATGAAAATGGTAAGCTGATCAAAAGAGTGGATGGCATGGATAATTACGATTCTCAGCAGTATAAGAAGCTTTTGAATTGATCACAGGCGAATTCCAACCGTAACATACATATTCCTTCCATCGCCTGGCCAGATGCCAGGACCGGGATAGAATGCCGGACGTTTGGTGAAATATTGATGATTGAAAATATTGTTTAAACCTGCCTTGATCTGAAGAAGACTCATAGTTCTGTATGAAATATTCAGGTCCACGAGTTGATACCCGGGAGTTAATCCTCTTGCACCACTTGCAGGAGGAATGATTGTATTCAAAGCATCGGAATATGTTTTGTCCGTGAAGCTGTACAGAATTGAAGCACTTAAGGCCTGGTATTGAAATTCAATGCCAGATCTAATGATCCATTCGGGAGCAGATTCGACCTTATTATTCCGTATACTTTTGTTGGAACTTCCAATAGATACTTCTCCCCTTATATAACGGGCATCCATATAGGCTATTGAAGTAAAGAATCCTGCAAGCAAATCTTTTCCAATTGGAAATTTATATTGAAAAAATCCTTCGACTCCGTTTGTTCGACTGTCGCCTATATTGGTTTTAAAAGTGTATGATTGCCCGTTATCATCCTGCAATACAAGTGTACCCATCCTGTTTTTATAAAGAAGACTAAACAAGTTTACATCGTAAGTTAACCGGCTTTTATATTTTCCCCTGAAACCTGCTTCCAGGTTGTATCCGCGGGCATCTCGCAGGTTATTGTCTATTTTTTCATACACAGATGCTGGAATAATATCCTTAAAAATAACCGGCCTGTATGATGCTGTATACCCTGCATAAAAATTATTTTCTTCTGATAAGTTCCATTGTAAGCCTATACCAGGAAGAAGGAATTTGTGTTTAATTTTATTAGGTACTTGATTTGATGGATAATATGATATGTTTCCTTCCATTGTAGATTGTCCTTGTTCAAACCTTACTCCGGGTGATACTATCAATTGCTTTCCTATATGAAAAGCATTTTCTGCAAATACTGCAATATTCTGAGAAAGGAAATGTAAATCCCTTCCAAATCCTGGCTCAGCAAGATCCATATTATAATCAGAACCTGTGGTGCCTTTACCTAGTTGCCTTCGGTGAAGGTCATTGTTCATATAATTAAATCCAGCAGAAAGATTAGAGGAAAACTTACCAATAGAATAAATCTTCATCATTCGAAACTCTATTGTTCTGCTATGAAAATTATCAATGTCAACCTGCCTGTTTTTATACTGTAGCGTATTTGGATTGATTGAATCTTTTATGTTTGCAAAAGCATCATACAAAACACTGTTACGGGTTCCGTACAAACCGGATGCTGTCAATTGCATATTCAGATCTTTGTTGGCCTGGTAATGCAAAGAAACTGAGGGTACATAAATATCAGGACTGAAATAATTTCTATCTCTTGTACTAATTGTAGGATCCTCTCTAAACATGCTATCATTTAGAGGCCCTGGCATTCTATGTAAATAGGTAGATCGTCCAAATTCACCTCTTATCTTAAGCTTATCGGTTAATTGATAATTTAGTTGAACAAATTGAGCATTCGCATCTGATTCATTGCTTTTGCGATATCCATCAGAATGTCTTCGGTGATAATATGCGTAGTAACTGAATTTTTTATAGGTACCGCTTATTGCATTGTAAGTTGAAAGAAGATTAAATGAACCTGCTGTATTGATACTTTCAAAATTTAAAAGTTTGGTACTGTCAGGTTTTTTAGTAACATAATTGATCATTCCTCCAAACTGTGCTCCATATTGTAGTGAGCCTGTACCCCTTATCAGTTCTATATTTTCGTAACTTTCCATTGGTGCACTGTAATGGCTTGCAGGATAACCATACATGTCTGAATTTATAAGGATCCCGTTTTGACGGTTATTATATTCCCAACTCCGGTGTGGGTCTAGCCCTCTGGTGGCAATATTTACCTGGTTGCCGCTACCATCCATATCATACACAAATACACCTGGAATTTTAGCAAATACCTGTCTTGAAGTTTTAATCGCAACATTTGCATGTAATCCACTCATTTGGATCAGCTCCGTTTTCTTCCCCGCAAGGTTCATAAGGTTATAAACCTGTGGAAGCCTTGATATATCCTTTCGTGTCCATGCCCGAATTAGTACTTCTTTTAATTGCCTGGAAGTTATACTGTCCTTTTGTTGGGCAGATACTTGAAGACCCATTAAAATGATATTTAACGCTATAAGGAATTTTCGCATAGGCAGTTTCTGAGGGGCTAAATGTAAAGGAATACAGCTTGATCAATGTTGATTTTAATCAATGAACTTTTGTATTAGTTTTTTTCTTAAGTTTAGGTAATTCAAACAAATGAAGAAGACCCGGCAATACAGGAAGAATACTGTTACTGTACGAGAAGTGATTCTCGATATCAGTAATTGTTATACCTGGTCATTCCCCGAGTTTGTTCCTTTTTGTAATCATCTCTACGACTTCTCCAATTACAAAGACTTTAATACGCTTTCCCAGGCCTAACAAATTGGCTTGGGGTAATTCGCAGATTGAATCTATTATTCAAATTTAAAAGCGTATTATGGAAAAGAGCCAGGAAAAGAGTTCTACCGCAGGTTTATTACTGATGGTAGCAATTCTCTTAAATGCCATTATTCTGGAACAGGCTTTTACTGTAAGTTCAGAATGGTATAACGGAATGTACTTTAGCTTGCCCATGTTTGGTTTTGCATTAATGGCAAATAATAAATGAATCAAAAAGTCCTATGACAGAAAAGGATAAAATGCTGGGTGGTGAATTGTATGATGCTTCGGATCCCGAATTGGTTAAGGAAAGAATACGGGCAAGATTATTATTAAAGCAACTGAATGATTTACGTGAAGATGAGCCTAAACAGAAAGCTGAGATAATCCAAAATCTCTTGCCCAATGCTGATCCCGGTTTATACATTCAACCACCCTTCTTTTGTGATTATGGTTATAACATTCATATAGGTGAAAACGTATTTTTCAATTTCAATTGCATCATTCTGGACGTTAATAAAGTAACGATAGGAAAAAGAACTCTTTTTGGACCCAATGTTCAGATTTATACTGCCACTCATCCATTAAATGCTGAGGATAGAGCAACAGGACTTGAATCAGGCAAACCCATTACAATAGGTGATGATGTTTGGATCGGGGGATCAGTGGTAATTTGCCCTGGTGTTATTATTGGCGAAAAATCTGTAATTGGTGCCGGCAGTGTAGTGACGAAAGATATTCCTCCCGGAGTATTGGCGGCCGGCAATCCATGCAGGATTTTAAAACAAATTAATTAATGTAACATTGGTTACATTAAGAATTCATTTCATGAGATAATTTTGAGCCATGGAAAATGCCTATAAACTTCATTGGGAAAATGTCTTCAGTACAAAAAAGCAGGATGAAGTAAGTTGGTTTCAACCTTATCCTAAGACTTCCATTGAGTTTATCAAATATTTCAATCTTAAAAAAGAGGCTAACATTATAGATATAGGCGGTGGTGACAGCCGATTGGTTGATGCCTTACTGGATCTTGGATTTAAAAATATTTATGTCCTTGATATATCGTTTAATGCCATTGAAAGAGCGAAAGAAAGGCTTGGTGAAAAGGCATCAAAAGTTAACTGGATAGTTTCGGATGTACTTGATTTCAATCCAACAATAAAATTTGATTTTTGGCACGACCGCGCTGCCTTCCACTTTTTAAACACTGAAGAAAAAATCGAAAACTATATTTCTTTGGCAGAATCCGCTGTTAAACCAGGTGGCATCATGGTACTTGGTACATTTTCAGAAACTGGTCCTCAAAAATGCAGTGGACTTGAAATAAAGCAATATTCAGAGGCTTCCATGTCAAAAAGATTTGAATCATCATTTGATAGGATAAAATGTATCAATGAGGAACATATAACGCCTTCAAAAAATATTCAGCATTTTGTTTTTTGCTCATTTAGAAAAAGATTTGAAATCTGTTAGTATAGGGTAATAAATCATTGGGAAGACCCGCATTATAAAGGCATAGAAAACAAGCTGGAAGGATAATAAAAAAAGTCCTTTTATGATTCAGGGACTATCTGCTCTGACATAAAAGGACTTGTTTTTCGTCGGGTGGACTGGATTCGAACCAGCGACCCCCAGCACCCCATGCTGATACGCTACCGGACTGCGCTACCACCCGAAACCATTTACCTTCAAATGAAGGGAGGCAAATGTAAGGATAAATAGTTGACAGATAAGCCAACATCCTTATCTTCGCTCAACTTTTTTTCGATGAAATTCCTCATTCAACAAGCCCAGATTATTGATCCTTTGTCCGCACAGAACACTGCACGGGTCGACATTCTCATTGAGAATGGAAGGATCAGTTCCATCAGCGATTCAATTGAACCCGGCGATGCCATTGTGTACAACGGGCAGGCTCTTTCCGTATCACCAGGATGGGTTGATACCTTCTCTAATTTTGCAGACCCGGGATACGAATACAAGGAAACTCTCGAATCCGGTGCTGCAGCTGCCGCCACGGGAGGGTTCACCAATGTCTTTGTTATTCCAAATACAAAGCCGGCCATCGACAGTAAATCACAGGTTGAATATATCCGGAGCAGATCGGCATCTCTTCCGGTAAATATTTTTCCGCTGGGTTCCATTTCGAAAAATAATGATGGAAAGGACCTTGCTGAAATGTATGATATGCATGCCAGCGGGGCTGTAGCTTTTACTGATGGTACTAACCCGGTTCAGTCAGCAGGAATATTGCTCAAAGCACTCCAGTATGTAAAAGCTTTTGATGGCGTGATCATCCAGATCCCTGATGATAAATCTATTGGATCTTCGGGAGTAATGAATGAAGGCGTGATCAGTACAAGGCTTGGATTACCTGGAAAACCAGTAATTGCAGAAGAATTACTGATCGCCCGTGATATCAAGCTGGCAAGGTATGCAGAATCAAAATTGCATTTCACTGGTGTAACATCACCCAAATCTTTGGAATACATTCGTAGAGCAAAAGATGCAGGCCTAAATGTTACCTGTACTGTGGCTCCATACCACCTTCTCTTTACAGAAGAAGACCTGCTCGAATATGATTCTAACCTTAAGGTCTATCCTCCCCTTCGTTCTGTTTCAGCAAGAAATGAATTGCGTAAAGCATTACTCGATGGGACTATTGATGCAGTGGCTTCACACCACATGCCTCACGAAACGGATAGTAAGGTCGTAGAGTTTGAATATGCAAAGAATGGTATGATCTCACTGGAAACCTGTTTCAATGTTATTAAAACTGCAGTTCCTGAAATCACTGATACCAAACTGGTTGAATTGTTGTCCATCAACCCAAGAAAGATCTTTGGATTGCCACAGGTTTCCATTAAAGAAGGTTCTTTGGCAGAGCTGACTATCTTTTCCAGTAAGGCAACTACATTGGTCAATAACCAGCATATTAGGTCACGTTCGCGCAACAGTCCTTATCTTGGCAGTGAAATGCCAGGAAAAGTCCTGGGTATCATCAATGGAAATTTTCATCACCTGAATAAATAATTATGAATAAAACGTCAAATACCGGATTAACATATGGATTGATATCAGGCCTTGCAGTGGTTGTTATCACCCTGTTTCTCTACACAGGAGGGGTTGAAATGTTTTTAAGTCCTGTAGCCTATCTCGCCTATGTTGTAATGATCGTTTTCGCAGTAGTCGCTGCAAGGAAAGACAAGAAAGAAAATGGCGGATACCTCGAATTTGCTAAAGCACTTAAAGTGATCTTCACTGTATTTGCTTTATCTCTCCTGATCCAGGTGATCTTTAGTTATATTCTATTGAATTTTATTGATACAGGTTTTCGTGATGCACTGATGCAGGCAACGCTCGATAAGATCGAATCATTCATGAAACGACTTGGATCACCGCAAACGGAGATTGATAAAGCAATTGATGGAGCATCAAAAGAAGATCCTTCTTCCATCAAATCACAGATCATGGGTTATGCCATCTGGTGTATCGTATTCTTCCTGGTGTCGCTGATCATTGCAGCCATCATGAAAAAGAACAAACCGGTTTTTGAAAACGAATTCAAGCAGTAATAAGCATGGACTTCTCAGTAGTAGTGCCTTTATTTAATGAAGAAGAGTCCCTGCCGGAACTTTGCGCATGGATAGAAAAAGTTGCGCAAGAGCAAAACTATTCATACGAAGTGATCCTGGTGGATGATGGAAGTACCGATGATTCCTGGAATGTAGTGGAATCTTTGTCGGCACGTAATCCTCATATCAAAGGGATCAGGTTTCAAAGAAACTATGGTAAATCCGCAGCCCTCAATGAAGGCTTTAAAGAAGCTAAGGGCGATGTGGTGATCACCATGGATGCTGATCTTCAGGATAGTCCCGATGAGATCCCTGGTCTTATCAATATGATACGTGTTGAAAAGTATGACCTGGTGAGTGGATGGAAAAAAGAACGCCATGATCCTATCAGCAAAACAATTCCATCGAAGTTTTTCAATGGTGTTACGCAAAGGGCATCAGGGATCAAACTTCATGATTTCAATTGTGGATTGAAAGCCTATCGGAATAAAGTGGTAAAGAATATTGAAGTGTACGGAGAGATGCATCGTTATATTCCACTCATTGCGAAATGGGCAGGATTTAAAAAGATCGGAGAGAAAGTAGTTGTACACCGCGCCCGTAAATACGGCAAATCAAAATTTGGACTGGAGAGATTTGTAAATGGATTCCTTGACCTTGCATCCATAATGTTTGTAGGTAAGTTTGGAAAAAGGCCCATGCACTTCTTCGGACTTTGGGGAACCATCTTTTTCTTTGTTGGATTGATGATCTTCCTTTATCTCACTATCACGAAGTTTTTCTTCGATGCCACAGGCCTAACCCAGCGCCCTCTGTTCTTCTTTGCGATCCTTGCCATGATCATTGGTACTCAGTTATTCGTTACCGGATTTATTGCAGAACTGATCGCAAGGAATTCACCAACAAGAAATCATTATCATATCGATAAAAAGATCGGATTTTCAGAGCAGCTAGAATTATTGAAGTGAATATGAAAAAAATTGTGATCATCGGACCAGCCCATCCTCTCAGAGGTGGGCTGGCTACTTTTAACCAGCGACTGGCCAAAGAATTCATTGACCAGGGTTATGACTGTTCCATCTATTCTTTTTCATTGCAATACCCTGGTTTTTTATTCCCGGGCACTTCGCAATTTTCAGATTCTGCTGCACCGGAAAACATTCCAATCCGGACAGTTATCAATTCAGTAAATCCATTGAACTGGATCAGTGTGGGAAATGAATTGAAAAAACTTCAGCCCGACCTGATCATCGTAAGATACTGGTTGCCCTTCATGGGACCTGCACTGGGAACTATTCTCAGAAGGGCAAAAAAAAGTCGGCATACTAAGGTTATTGCCATCACTGATAATGTGATCCCGCATGAAAAACGGCCAGGTGATACACCCTTTACAAAATATTTCCTGGGTGCATGCGATGGGTTTGTAACAATGAGTGAAAAAGTGATGAAAGACCTGAAGACTTTTGTTACTAACAAGCCAGCGAAGCAACTGCATCATCCCCTATATGATAATTTTGGAGAGATCATTTCCAAAGAAGAAGCAAGAAAACATTTAGGTATTCCTGTTCATCAAAAACTGGTTTTGTTTTTTGGATTCATTCGAAAATACAAAGGGCTTGATATCTTGTTTGATGCGATGAAGGAATTGAAAAATATGTATGGTGAAGATATTCCATCCTTACTT
Organism: uncultured bacterium; assembly: GCA_966112615.1. GTDB lineage: Bacteria > Bacteroidota > Bacteroidia > Chitinophagales > Chitinophagaceae > Flavitalea. The sequence continues at coordinate 166,518 of CBHWDO010000005.1, read as the reverse complement.
GTCGCAGGAGAATTTTACGAAGATGAGCAACCTTATCGCGAGCAGTTGAAAAACCTGGGCATCAGTGATCATGTGATCATGAGAACTAATTTTATTCCGGACGAAGAAGTTAGGTATTATCTCTGTGCTGCAGATGTGGTGATTCAGCCATACAGGAATGCCACCCAAAGTGGAGTAACTCCCCTCGCCTACCATTTCGATAAACCGATGGTAGTTACCAATGTGGGAGGTTTGCCGGCGCTTGTTCCCCATATGCAGGTTGGGCTGGTCGCGGAACCGCAACCAAAACAAATTGCAGAAGCCATTCACCGTTTCTATGAATTAGGTGAAGATTTTTTTATTTCACATCTTCGCAGGGAAAAACAACAATATTCATGGAGCCGTTTTGTGGACTCCATTCTTTCAATGGCAGAAAAATTTCTGCCTGAAAATAAACTGATATGATCCATAGAAGTAAAGCTCCACTCAGAATTGGTCTCGCTGGCGGCGGTACGGATGTGAGTCCTTACTGCGATCTTTTTGGTGGTGCAATCCTCAATGCTACCGTATCTCTATATGCATATGCCAATATTCAGCCTATCACAGAAAATGCAATTATTCTAACAGCAATTGACCGAAAGGAAGAGCAACGTTTCGAGTGGAATAACTATCTACCTGTCGATGGAAAACTTGACCTTCTCAAAGGAGTATACAATCATTTACAGGAAGTATACGGATTACCGCTCACAGGCTTTCATTTATCTACTTTTGTAGATGCACCGGCTGGTTCAGGCCTTGGCACCTCTTCAACACTTGTGGTAGCTATAATTGGTGCATTTGCAGAAATGCTCAGGCTCCCTTTAGGAGAATATGATATTGCACAAATGGCATACGAGATCGAAAGGAAGAAGTTGAAGATGGCTGGTGGAAGACAGGATCAGTATGCTGCTACTTTCGGTGGTGTAAATTTCATGGAATTTATGGCCGATGATAAAGTCATCGTAAACCCGCTTCGTATCAAACAGCAATACCTTTTTGAACTGGAAAATAATCTGCTGCTTTACTACACGGCCACCAGTCGTGAATCTGCGAAGATCATTGAAAAGCAGAGCCAGAATGTTGTCAATAAGGAAGAAAAATCCATTGAAGCCATGCACCAGTTGAAACAGCAGGCTTTGATGATGAAAGAAGCTTTATTGAAAGGTCGTGTACATGAAATCGGTGAGATCCTGGATTTTGGATTTCAACAAAAAAGAAAGATGGCTGAAGGTATTTCCAATTCATTAATGGAAGATATTTATACCACGGCACGCAAGGCTGGTGCAACCGGTGGAAAGATCTCAGGAGCTGGCGGTGGAGGATTTATGATCTTCTATTGCCCGGATAATACCAAGTATGCAGTCAGGGAAGCACTCGAACAATTTGGCGGAGTGTGCAGGAATTATCAATTTGTTGATCATGGTGTAACAACCTGGTCAGTGTAAAAAAAACAACCATGCAGGATAAAATAAGAAAGATCATTGAGGCATCAATCGAAGTAAAAAAGAAAGCTTTGGAAGATGTAGAACTTTTGAAGACTGTTGAAACCATTGCAACCGACATGGTATCAGCATTAAAGAATGGTAACCGAATTTACTTCTGTGGAAACGGAGGAAGTGCAGCAGATGCACAACACCTCGCTGCAGAATTCAGCGGAAGATTTTATGTTGACCGTGATGCATTGCCTGCAGAAGCCTTGCATTGCAATACATCTTATCTCACTGCAGTTGCTAATGATTACAGTTATGATGTTGTATATGCCCGACTGATAAATGGCATTGGAACGCCGGGTGATTTCCTGGTTGGTCTGTCAACTTCAGGTAATTCCGGAAACATAATCAAAGCCTTTGAAGTAGCTCGTGAGAAAGGCATCAAAACAGTTGGATTTACCGGCGCTACAGGCGGTAAGATGAAAGAGATCAGTGACTATTTAGTCAATGTTCCTTCAACCGATACACCAAGGATCCAGGAGTCGCATATTACATTAGGACATATCATCTGCCAGTTGGTAGAGGAATTATATTTTCAAACAGGCAAATGATCAAAGAAGCTATTGTGCTTGCAGGAGGATTGGGTACCAGGCTGAGAGAAGCAGTACCAGAACTTCCAAAATGCCTTGCACCTATTCAAAACAGGCCTTTTCTCGCCTACCTGCTTAACTACTATCTTTACCAGGGAATAGAAAGATTTATTTTTTCTCTTGGTTACAGGCACGAGATGATCCTTGATATGTTGAAAAAGGAATTTCCTTTCCTTTCATACGATTTCGTCATTGAAGATGAACCTCTTGGAACCGGCGGCGCTATTGCGTTTGCAATGAATAAATCTATTGAGGAAGATGTGATCATTTTAAATGGTGATACATTTTATAGCATCGATCTTAACCGTTTTTCTGAGCAGCACCTGGCACTGGGAGGAGAATGTACGCTTGCTTTAAAACCAATGAAAGAATTCGATCGTTATGGTGTGGTTGAACTTGATAGGCATGGAATGATAACTTCTTTTAAAGAGAAGCAACATTATGCTGAAGGATTGATCAATGGCGGAGTATACGCTGTTCATGTTCCTTCATTCCTTCAATATACATTTCCCTCTAAATTTTCTTTTGAAAAGGATTACCTGGAGAAGCAATTCGAATCAGGTAATATTAAAGGACATGTTGAAGAAGGGTATTTTATCGATATTGGAATTCCTGATGATTTTAACCGAGCACAATCGGAATTGCCTGCACAAATAAAATTATAGGATGTTAGACCTTTCAAAGATAAGCCAGGACTGGACTTTATTCCTTGATCGTGATGGAGTGATCAATGAAGAAAAACATATGAGTTATGTTTTTAGCTATGATGAATTCAAATTCATTGAAGGATCAAAAGAAGCAATTGGCGAACTGTCTAAAATATTCGGGAGAATAGTACTGGTAACCAATCAGCGTGGTATAGGAAAAGGTTTGATGACCGACGATGATCTAACGGTGATCCATAACCGAATGAAAGAAGACCTTCGACAAGTGCAGGGAAAAATAGATGCAATTTATTATTGCAGTTCAATGGACAATGCACATCCTGATCGCAAACCTAATCCCGGTATGGCTTTCAAAGCACAGCAGGATCTCGGCAATATTGACCTGGCTAAATCAATAATCGTAGGAAATAACCTTAGTGATATGGAGTTTGGAAGAAATGCAGGGATGTATACAGTGCATGTAAAAACAACGCATCCTGATATAACAACCCCGCATCCTTTAATAGACCTGTCATGCAAAGACCTTTCGGAATTTGCATCTATGGTGATTAACTCTGTTGCATAGCAGCAACTGAACCTGCATCCATATAGCTCTTGAAGTTTGAAACGTCCTCTCTGACCATTTTTTCAAACAACGGATTGATGAGCCTTGCGATGTTGGTTCCAACGTTTCCAGCGGGCGGACGGTAAGTGATCATGATCTTCAACTCAGTGCCTCGGTTACCCAATGCATCTCGGAATTCGACCTTCCCTGCATTGTCGATGGTTGAGCCAGGCAGAGATCTCCACGACAGCAAACTGCCTTCTTCATCTTTAACGATCTCTGCGTCCCATTTAATAGTTATTGGATTTCCTTCGGGAATTTTTGCTTCCCAATGAGAACGGCGTGAGTCAAGCTCAGTCACACTTACAAGGTGTTTCATGAATAATGGAAGATTTTCCAGCCTGCGCCAGAAATGATATACCTCGTGCTTCGGTTTGTCGACCACTAAGGTGGTACGGATATTCACGCTTTCGGTACGGGTTCCATCGATATTGAATTTATCATATACTGGACAATACCCGCTCATTCCCCTGTACAATAAGGCGCCACCTGCGGCCATCCTCGAAATACTGCGCAGGGGTGAGCTGGTAATATTTTTCAATCCATTGAACAACAGCAATGCACCAATGGCTGAAGAAGCCATTCTTTCAAAATTGCTGACATTCACATTTGTATTTCCATTAGCCGGATCAAAGGCATTAGATCCAATAGGCTGTTGAGTAGAAATGTTTTGCTGATTATACATAGGTAATTTTTGAAGATCATTGAAAAAATCCTGCACCATTATTCATTTTACCTTTTACATTTGATAATCAAATACTTAAACTATACAAACTGTTGTTTACCAATTGTTATATTGAGTAACTTATTACACAACAAAGTAAAAAGAGGACGTTAATATTCTATTCAGGTCATTGACCATGCCCTCGAATCCCGAATTTTGCAACTCTTAGTCATAACTATGAAGAATACATACATCGTCCGTGCTTTACTTTTAATTCTCACTGTAGCCTCTCTACAGGCTGGCGCACAATCAAATTTTACCAGGCAAATGGATAAGCGCCAGGACACATTGCGCATCTATGCCGACAGCATGATCAATGCACAAAATCCTGCACAACGATTCCGGGCCGATAGTAATTTCATTCGTGGATTGGTGAGGGCACTGGTAGTTCCAAACTCATTTAATTATCCTTTCGATAGTTTAAGAACTGTTTCAAGGTTGTATTCACCCGATAGCAGCTTCCGTATCTTTACCTGGCAATTGAAAAAAGATGAGTATGTGTTCCTGCAAAAAGGAGCGATCCAGGTGAAAACAAAAGATGGATCGTTGAAACTTTACCCTTTATTTGATGCATCCATGTTCACCGGAAAGCCACTTGATTCAGTACGGACACCAAAGAACTGGATCGGTGCGATCTATTACAGAATAGTGATGAAAGAACATAATGGAAAGAAGTATTACACCCTTCTTGGTTTTGATGACTTCTCCATATCAAGCAACAAAAAATGGATGGAGGTACTGACATTCAACAACAATGGCGAACCGCAGTTCGGCGGACCTTTTATTTCTTTCAGAGAAGATACAATTAAGCGAGCCACACAATCAAGATTCAATATTGAATATAAAAAGGAAGCAAACACTGTTTTCAATTATGATCCGCAGCTTGACATGATTGTCTATGATCACCTAATATCAGAAACCAATGAACCGGAGAAAAAAGACACTTATGTTCCAGATGGAGATTATGAAGGATTTAAGTGGAAGAATGGCCAATGGATTCATGTCGATAAAGTATTTGACTTTGCCCTGAAAGATGGAGAATTTCCAACAGATGAAAGCATTCGCGATGCGAATGGAAATATTAATGAACAAAAGCTGGAAGAACAGTCGATCAAAAATATGGAGAAGGGGAAAAAGAAAGCCCCGGTGAAGAAAGGAGGGCAATAGGAAATTAGAAATGAATAATTTAAAATGAAAAATGCGTTTAGTGCAGATGTCCTGACCTAAACGCATTTTTCATTTTTAATTTTACATTGAACAATTAATCATCCAACTTCAACACCGCTAAAAACGCTTCCTGCGGAACTTCCACATTTCCGATCTGTTTCATTCTCTTCTTACCTTCCTTCTGCTTTTCAAGAAGTTTACGTTTACGGCTGATATCACCACCATAACATTTAGCAGTAACATCTTTCCTCATAGCGGAGATATTTTCACGAGCTACCACCTTCGCTCCAATAGCAGCCTGGATCGCGATCTGGAACTGCTGACGCGGCAATAACTCTTTTAGTTTTTCGCAAAGTTTTCTTCCGAAATCCTGCGACCTGCTCCTGTGGATCAATGCACTCAATGCATCCACTTTTTCACCATTCAACAGTATATCCATTTTCACAATATCACTTTCCCTATATCCAATCGGGTGGTAATCAAAAGAAGCATACCCTCTTGTCTGGCTCTTTAACTTATCGTAGAAATCAAATACGATTTCAGTCAATGGCATTTCGAAAAGCAACTCAACACGGTTTTGAGTAAGGTAACTCTGATTTACCAGGATACCCCTTTTGCCCAAACACAGTGTCATAATATTCCCAATATAATCAGGCTTTGTAATGATCTGAGCTTTGATGAATGGTTCTTCGATCCTGTCAAGTTGAGTAGGATCAGGCATTTCAGCAGGATTGTTTACAATGGTTTTTACCCCTTTTGTAGTGTATCCTATAAAGCTAACGTTTGGAACGGTAGTGATTACCGTCTGATTGAATTCTCTTTCAAGTCTTTCCTGGATGATCTCCATGTGCAGCATTCCAAGAAATCCGCATCGGAAACCAAATCCAAGAGCCTGAGAAGTCTCGAGTTCATAGGTCAGTGAAGCATCATTCAATTGCAATTTATCCATGCACTCCCTGAGTTCTTCAAATGCATCAGTTTCAACCGGGAAGATACCTGCGAATACCATTGGCTTTACTTCCTCAAAACCTTTGATCATTTCAGGAGTAGGATTGTTGGCCAGGGTAAGTGTATCACCTACCTTAACTTCTTTGGCATTTTTGATACCTGTAATGATATAACCAACATCTCCTGCTTTCACTTCATTCTTCGCCTCCAAACCTAATTTCAGGATTCCAATTTCATCCGCGTTATAAGTAAGATCTGTAGAAACGAATTTTACCTTATCCCCCTTCTTTAGTGCTCCATTCAGGATCCTGTAATAAACAATGATTCCCCTGAATGAATTGAAAACACTGTCAAAGATCAATGCCTGTAAGGGTGCATCCGGATTTCCTTTTGGTGATGGAATCCTGTTTACAATAGCATCCAGTATCTTATCAACTCCAATACCTGTTCTTCCACTGGCATGAAGTATCTCCTCTCTCTTACAACCGATGAGGTCAATGATCTGGTCTTCCACCTCTTCGATCATTGCTCCATCCATATCAATTTTATTGATCACTGGAATGATCTCCAGGTTATTGTCAATTGCGAGATATAGGTTTGAAATGGTTTGAGCCTGGATACCCTGGGTGGCATCAACCAGCAACAAGGCTCCTTCACAAGCAGCCAGAGCACGGCTCACTTCATAGCTAAAATCAACGTGTCCTGGTGTATCGATCAGGTTGAGAACGTACTGTTCTTTATCGGTATGCAGGTAATTGATCTGGATCGCATGGCTTTTGATAGTGATCCCTTTTTCTCTTTCAAGATCCATATCATCCAGCACCTGGTCCATCATCTGGCGTTCTGTAATAGTTTTGGTAACTTCCAGTAACCTGTCGGCCAGGGTACTTTTTCCGTGGTCAATGTGGGCAATAATGCAAAAATTCCTGATATTCTTCATGTTCCAAAGGCCCTTTGAGGCGTTGCAAAGGTAATGAAAGGCTGCTCAGGAAATTCGCGTGAAAAGAAAATACCGGGCAATAGATTTCTAACCCTAAATTGCGACAGTTATAACCATTAAAATACCTGAAGATGAGCGACTTGTCATTGAAACAGAATTTCGAGAAAGCGGTAGCCGACAGTAAAAATCTGAACTCACGTCCCAGCAACGATGTATTGCTTCAACTTTACAGCCTATACAAGCAGGCAACCGAAGGAGATAATTCAGCAGAACCTCCATCCAATCCATTTGATTTTGTTTCTAAAGCCAAGCATGGTGCCTGGGAAGAATTAAAAGGTGTTTCAAAGGAAGATGCTATGCAGCGTTATATCGACCTGGTCACCAAACTGAAGGGATAAATGAAGTTGTACTTCTTCACTTTTGCATTCCCCTATGGCAATACGATATCCTGGAAAACAGTTGAGTTGGAACACTTCTCTCCTGCTTTCAGTTCAATCGATGTAATTCCTTTTACATTCCGTGAACCGGTCGAAAAAAATATACCTGTTCCCGGTAATGTTAAGTTTCATAAACCCCTGTTCGATCCTGCAAAAAAACCATTTATCCTGGTTCGTTTGTACAGGTTGTTTACAGGACGAAACAGGAAGTATTTTATTGATGAGTTCTACAAAAAAAAAGTTTATAAAAACTTCCGGCATTTCACCAACTGGGCGATCGAAAGTTATCACCTTCACCAATTGCTTGAAAATCCTTTGGTCCAGGAATTGGGAAAGGCTTCCGATGAAAAAACTATCTGGTATTTCTATTGGGGACAGCATCCTGCCTTATTGATTCCATATATCAAAAAGCATTTCAAAGGAAAAATTGCATGCAGATTCCATGGATATGATCTTTATGAGGAACAGCAGCATGGGTATATACCTTACCAGGATAAGATCATTGAACATTGCGACCTGCTTCTACCCTGTTCCACCAATGGAAAAAACCACCTCGTTAAAAAACATATAGTTAATAATGAAAAGATCTTTGTAGCAAGACTTGGTACCAGGTCTGCCGGGATTGCACCTTTAGATAAAAATTCAATTCTGAAAATTGCCAGTTGTTCAGATGTGGTTCCTGTCAAACGACTTGATCTTCTGATAGAGGCAATTGGGTTGTTGGATATACCGGTTTCATGGATGCATATGGGCGATGGAGAGAACATGTGGTTAATTAAACAAAGAGCTGTTCGATTGAACAAAGAAGACCTTGAAATTGAATTCACCGGATATATTTCCAACAATGAAGTGATGAAAAATTTATCCGAAATTCCCTTCGATGTATTTGTTAATGTAAGTCGTTCAGAAGGTGTACCGGTAAGTATAATGGAAGCCTTTTCTGCAGGGATTCCGGCGATTGCTACCAATGTTGGAGGCACGGGTGAATTGGTGAATTCATTTAATGGAATTCTTGTCAACCAAAACATTTCAGCAAAAGAACTCGCAGGTGTATTGAAAAGTTTTCATCAACTGGATGAAGCCACTGTAATTGCAAAAAGAAATGCTGCCCTGGAAACATTTAAAAGGATGGCTGACGCAGATATAAATGCACAAAAACTGCTAGACCAGTTGATTTATCTTTTAAAGGATAATAAACCTGAATAATCACTTTTTTGGAATTGAAAAACTTCAATTAAACTGAATTGATGCTGCATTTTAAAATGAAACAGGATATACAACAGAAAAATTATATATCCTCCACTGCTTACTGTAGCTGCTCCATTAATCTTCCAAATCGGAACCACCAAAAGATCTGTAATGATCAAAAATAATACAGACAAAATGCATGCTTTAATATTGAGATCGATCCTGTTCTTTCCGGCATTATAGGCAGTGATTGGTGCAAGTGAAGAAAAGCAGATAATTCCAGGTATCATTAATAAAAATGGAATATACATTTTTTCAAATCCAGGTCCGAATAACATTGGAAATAACCAGTATCCTGTTGCAGCTAAAAAAATACATGCAGCCATAGTGCCAAAAAAGGTTATTCTGAAGATCTGCATGATCTTTTTCACCAGTGATTCAGGTATTGAGGAGGAGGATGCAAGAGGAAATATGACAGCAGCGGTCATCGCAGGAAGCATAAAAAACATCTGGCTGATTTTGGACGCCTGGATATAGTTTCCAAGTTCATCTGCACTGCAATATTTTTCTACAAAATAATAATCGATCCGGTATAAAAGAAAAGTCAGCACGTTGGCTAAACAGGCTACCAGACTGTATTTGAAAAGATTGAAAACTCCCTTGAATTCTGTACGCTCATTGGTGGGGTGTTGGATCCAATAGGCAAGTGCAACCAGCATTCCTTTAATGAAAAATGAAAAATAAAACATCCTGATAATGCTTATTTCATATTCACCCGAAACACCGGAACGCCAATAAAGATAACCTGCAATACAAATCAAAAAGTTTACAATAACACCTATAACATTTGGAGTTCGGTAAGATAACCTGGCAGCATACAATGCAGAAAAGTAAGTATATAAAAGGTTTCCTGAAATGAACCATCCGATATCTGAAGCATTCAGCATCTTGAATGATCCATTCATTATCCAGCCAAGTAAAACAGCAAAAGCAGTAACCAGGATTGTCCAGTAAAAGGCGATTAAGGAAACTGACCTTCCCTCCATTTTTTTGCCGGCCACAAAATAACCTATACCAGATTCGAGGCTTAAACCGGCAAGCTGGATGAACAACGAGATCTCAGCAATATTATAATAAAGGTCACCTGTAATAGCGGGTTTTAAAAGTCTTGCAAGTACAATTGAAACCAGCAGTCCGCTTGCTATAAACCCTCCTTTCCAGAATATATTTTGTTGAACGAGGGTTTTAAATGACATGTTATGGGATTAATTCTCTGCAGTTTACAGATAACGCGAATTACTCCCAAAACTTATTAGGGTAGTCACTACATTTCCTTGCAACAGTATCTTTCAATCCCTGGGCGATCTGCTCCATCTTCTCGTCTGAATTGATCTCCTGGACTTCATTGAAAATTACCCTTTCTTCAAACCTTACATGCTGTTCCAGTAATTTGGAAAAAGTACTGATCACCGTGTTGGTTTTTTCTTTGTTGACCCTTTCTGCAAGGATCCGGAGTGTTTCATGTTCCCTGTTTAATAAGGTCCTTGTTTGAGTTGGAAGTGTAGGAAATACAAGTTGTTCTTCTTTAGAAAAATGAGGCAAAAGATCTTCCCTGTACAGGTTTCCTATAAAGTCACTAATTATTTTCGGATCCGCGTTTTTCTGAATGCCTTTATTGATGAGAAGGCAAGCCATCAGTGAATTGTGATGCTGGTGGGAAAGCGGTTGTAAGGCAACAGCTCTTTTCATAAAATTGATTTACCATTACCTTACAACTCCTATTCCAACAAATTATTTCTTCAATGAACGAATAATTGTTTTGAATTCTGAAGCGATCAAAGATGCGCCTCCTACAAGGCCTCCGTCAACATCCGACTGACCAAATAATTCTTCTGCATTAGAAGCTTTTACACTACCACCATAAAGAATGGAAATTTTGTCAGCGACTTCCTGTCCATATTGTTTTGCAAGTACGGATCTTAAATGTGCATGCATTTCCTGTGCTTGATCAGAACTGGCCGTTTTGCCGGTTCCAATGGCCCAAATAGGTTCATAAGCTATCACAACCTGTTGTAACTCATTCGCTGTCAAATGAAACAAAGATTCCTTCAGTTGCTGCTCTACATAACCATTCTGTGTTCCGGCTTCGCGGATTTCAAGTGGTTCACCACAACAAAAGATGGGTGTGATATTTTTTGATAAACAGATATCAACTTTTTCGGCGAGTACCTGGTTGCTTTCTGCAAAATATTCCCTTCTCTCACTATGACCTATCACCACGTGGGCAATTCCAACAGATTCGAGCATTTCAACTGAAACCTCCCCTGTATAAGCACCTTTGGATTTATTCGAACAGTTTTGAGCTGCTATGAAATAATTTTTTTTCCCGGTTACCTTACTGTTCGCCATAGCCAGGTAAGGAAATGGAACGGCAAATACCGCCTGCTGATTTTCATTCAGTTCAATGTTTTCTCCAATGATATCATTCAATAATAATTCGCCTTCCTGGAAGGTCAGGTTCATTTTCCAATTGGCTGCCGCGATTTGTTTCCTCATGCTATGCTATTTAATAATGCTCAAAAATATATTTCAATTGTTGAATTTCGTTTGTTGTTAATTCTTTTTGTTTGAATTTTTTCCAATTGGCAATATGATCCATTGTTTTTTCAAAACCCGCCTTTTCAAGGGAATCCATTCCCCAGGAGAATGAAGGGATGTATTTTGGACTGATTCCAGCTCCAAATACATTTGCTGCTATACCAACTAAGGTCCCTGTATTGAAAGTTGTATTGATGGCTGCTCTTGAATAATCGCCCATAACCAGTCCGCATTTGCTTCCAGCCACCAGGAAATCCTTCTGAACAATATTCCACATTTTTACTGGTCCCGCTGTATTCTTGACATTGGAATTGGTACATCCAGCTCCAAGATTACACCACTCCCCGATCACCGAATCGCCCAGGTATCCATCATGTGCTTTATTGGAATATCCCTGGATCACTGAATTCTTTACCTCACCTCCCACCGTACTGTATGGACCAACCGTTGTTCCTGCATAGATCCTGGCGCCCATCTTTACCACAGCTCCTTCGCAAATAGCTGCTGGCCCCTGGATCATTGCTCCATCCATGATCACAGCATTCTTACCGATATATACCGGACCGGATTGGGTATTGAAGAAACAGGGTGCGATCTCTGCCCCTTCTTCAACAAATACATTATTTCTTTCCCGGCAGATCACATCTTCGGGCAAACGAGCTGAATTCCTGCCGGCTGTGAGCAGTTCGAAATCATTGCGGATCGACCAGTCATTCCATTGGAAAATATGCCAGGGATACTGCAGGATCTTGACCTGGCTGTAATCAGGTTCTCCTTTTTTTAAGCTTTCTATGAAACCGGGTGAAGGAAGGATATTAGCCGAAAAACAGGTATTTGAGTCACCGGGAATATCGCTTGAGGATAGTGCTATTTCCTGGTTAAGATATAGTTGCCATTTTTCCCGGATGGTAAGGATCCCGACTCTTAACTGGGCCACATGTCTTGTTTGTGCAAGGGGAAACAGGTTTTCCCTTATTTCCTGATCAAATAAAGTTATTCCCGGCATGACCTAAAGCTACAACAAAGGCTGTAAAGAAAAATCCCCAACCGCAATGGCTGGGGACCTATAATCTTGATAGACAATTTCTTTTGTAAGATTACTTCTTCTTCTCGTAACGCTTCTTGAACTTGTCGATCCTACCTGCAGTATCTACCAGTACTTTCTGACCGGTAAAGAATGGGTGTGAAGTGTTAGAAATTTCCAGTTTGATAACCGGGTATTCATTTCCATCTTCATACTTGATGGTTTCCCTTGAAGGAGCGGTAGAACGGCAAAGGAATGAAGTACCGTTACTCATGTCTTTAAAAACTACTAACCTGTAACTTTCAGGATGGAGGCCCTTTTTCATTGTTTTAATTTTAAAAGGTCGCACGGATTTTGCCGTGACGGTTAAAAAATAGGCTGCGAAAGTAGCGCAAAAGGCTTAACCTACCAAATCTTTTAGCTTTTCATATTGATGAACTGCAAAGGAAGATCAAGGTCGCTACCCTGGCAAAGTTTGATCACATCCTGAAGGTCATCTATCTTTTTTCCGGTAACGCGAATAATATCGTCCTGGATCTGGGTCTGAACCTTTAATCCACTTTCTTTGATCAGTTTGGTGATCTTTTTTGCATCTTCCTGCTTCAAACCGTTTTTTACAGAAACTTCCTTCTTAACCACTTTCCCGCTTGGATAACTGTCCTTCGACATATCAAATGCAGATGGTGCAATGCCCTGCTTGTGTGCGCGGTTAATGAGTACATCAAGCAACTGGCGCATTTTCATATCGTCGTCGGTTTCAATATTGAGGACAAAATCCTTTTTATTCAGATCTATCACTACCGTGGCATTTTTGAAATCAAAACGATTGGTGATCTCTTTCTTTACAACATTCACTGCATTGTCGAGTGATTGAATATCTACTTTGCTGGCAATATCAAATGAAGGCATAACAATTCTTTAGGTGCAACAAATGTAAAAAACGGATTGCAATAAAAAGCCCCTGATTTATATCAGGGGCTGGTTCCAGAGTGTAGCAATTATTTGGCCGGTCAATATTTTATGCCATATAGGAAACTCCGCATCCAACGAGGTAACAGAGAACAATTGCTATGAGAATTATCTTTTTCATGATTTATACTGATAAAATTCTATGCCATCTACGTTGTCTAACAAAATGTGGATCTTAATCGTTCGCTTTAACCCTGTTTTGTTCTTCACTTGAGCTCTTTCTTCTTGGTCCGTTTCCGCCATTCATTGGTTTTCCAAACCTGTAAGAGAAGGTGATGTTCACAACCCTTGAATCCCTGTAGTTCCTGAATTTTGCTTCAGTTGATTTGAAATTGATATCACCTTTTGCCACCTGGGTGTAGAAAATATCTCGAACATTCAGTTTAAGCGTTCCTTTATTCTTCAGGACCTGCTTTCCTATTCCTACGTTGCATGCACCCATCGCATCAAGCATAAGTTGTCCTTCAACCCCCTTACTTCTGTACCATCCGCTCAATTCTGCACTCCATCCTTTGTTAAATTTGAACTGGTTATTAAGATTGGAAACAAATACACCGCCTTCTACATTCAACATTTCATCATTAACCAATCCGGAAAACTTCCTGTAATTATAATTTGCATAGATCACAGTGGTCCACCAATTGGTAACAGGCTTCTGGAAGTTCATAGAGATACCAGCATTGGTAACTTTTCCTACGTTTCCGGAACGGACAACTGTCGCATAGTTATATTCATTTCCATTACTTTCAGGTTGATCGAATGTTTCAATGAATAAATTATTGGTAACTCCATAATTCACTGTAGTAGTCAACATCTCTTTCAGGATATGGGTCAGTTCAAAATTGTTTGAATACTGGGGACGAAGGAATGGATTACCCTGGCCATAAGTATACTTATCAAGGAAGAACATGAATGGATTCAGATCCTGGTAAGCCGGCCTGTCGATCCTTCTTCCAAAATTGATCGCAAACTGGTTATTCTTATCTGCCTTGTAACTGATATACACAGTTGGAAACAGGTCGTTATAGGTTCTTTTGAAAGAAGAATCTTTCCTGGTTGGATTACCATACTGGTAACCTTCATAATTGGTATTCTCAAAGCGAAGACCAGTCTGGATCCCAAATTTCTTTCCAAGCTGCCTGTTATAATTTACATAAGCCGCATTGATATTTTCCTTGTAATTGAAGAAGTTTGTTTTACGATAGTCGATCGCCCACTCATCATTGGTAAATTCAAAATAATTCGCTTTGTTCTCAGTATTCACGAAGCTTGTTTTCGCTCCAATTTCAAGTTTTGATTCTTTCTGCAAAGGATAGGTATAATCAACTTTTGCTGAATAGATATTGATCTTTACAGGCAGATCTCCTTTAAGCAATTCATCGTAACGCTTGATCCAGCTTGGATTGAAAGTAGTGTTTACAAAATTCTGAATATTACCTGCATCATAACGGATATAATCCACATCTGCAGTGATCTCACGACCAGTTGAATCATATTGATGACGAACATTCAGGTTAACACTTCCATTCTTCCAGCTTTCTTTAAAAGAACTTGTTGCCATTACAATTGAATCAACTTCACTTGATGGATTCTTAAGATAACTGGTATTGGTTCCCTTATTATTTTCAGGATTAGAGAATCCAGATACAACAACACCAAGCGTAGTTTTCTTTGTGAGATAGTAATCCATTCCAATTTTCAGGTTATTGTTGATGCGATTGTTTTTCATCAATGATACCTGTTCGAAGATCGCCCTAGTGTGGTCGTTCTGATCTTTAAACCTGCGGTAGATATTCAACTCCTGGAATCCGTTGGTCCATCCGAAACTATATGAACCAAACAGGTTCACTTTATTATTACGATAGTTGATGTTAAGGCTTTCATTGGTTTTGAAATACGCACCCTGACCTGCACCAACTGTAAAGTTTCCGTTAAAGCCCTTCACTTTGTTTTTCTTGGTTTTGATGTTGATCACACCTGAGTTACCAGCGGCATCATACTTTGCAGGGGGATTGGTCATGATCTCGATGGATTCCAATTGGGATGACTGCATTCCTTTCAGCATATTCGCCAATTCAGGGCCGGTCAGGTAAGTTGGACGTCCATCCAGCATTACCAGGACACCCTGCTTTCCTTTGAGGCTGATATTTCCATCCTTATCAACCATTACGCCGGGTGATTTTTCAAGAACTTCCAAAGCTGTGGTACCTACATTGGAAATAGCGGCATCAACATTTACTACCATCCGGTCGATCTTTTGCTCGATCATTGGCTTGCGGGCAACTACGGTTACTGCTTTAAGATCTTTAGAAGCTTGTTTAAGATTGATGGATGATAAGTCAATTGCTGTTCCGTTAGCAACGAATCCTTTGGAATACACAGGTTCGTAACCAACTGCAGAAACAGATAGCAGGTACTGACCCTCCTTGATTCCATCAAAACTAAATTTTCCGTCGGTTCCTGATACAGTCGCTTTTACCAGGGAAGAATCCTTTTGGTTGAGAAGACTTACTGTTGCTGCAGTAAGTGATTTATTCTGTGTTTCGGTAATGGTACCTGTAATTGAGCTGGTTTTGGTTTGAGCCTGGCTGCTTAAAGATAAGGTTAGAAAAGAAGCAGCCAGGATGTTGGTTAATTTTTTCATGATGATAGGTTATATCTTTTAGTACTGTGTTTTGTTGTTTACATTTCAAAAGTAGGTACTATGCAAAGCAAAGTACATTAGTTTGTTTTAGAAGGCGGATAACAGTGATGTTCGGCAAATGATCATTTGGAGACTGTGACGCAAGCCGGGTAAACTAGTTACAGGAAAACTTTCTTATAGGATGGATGGGGTAAAAACAGGATAGCCGGCTTTTCCAAGAAAAGCCGGCTATCCATATTAAATAATTAACCTATGATAGGGTTGAAGTATGCTTTTTTCTGAGATAAATTATTAGGCCTATTCCTGTAAGAATCATCGCAAAGGAGATCAATTCTGCCTGGGAGGGGTGCATACCAAGAATATGATACTCTGTATTTACCCTGATCTTTTCTATCAGGAACCTTTCAAGTCCATTTAGTATTAGGTATATCCCAAATAACATTCCCGGAACCCTGATCTTTTTCCTTAAGGCCCATAGCACACCAAACAAAACCAGGCACATCATCACTTCATAAAAAGGCGTTGGAAATACCGGAACAGGAAGCTGACTACAATACTGACCTTCGCAACCTCGAATGCCTACTCCTTCATTGATCACATTATGCGGATAGTTATAGGCAAATAACCAGTCGGGCAAAAACGAAGGCGCTTTCACAGCGGCTCTTTCAACCTGCGTTACCGAATCAATTGGAAAAATGTCTTTATAGAATGATTCATTGAATGCAAGGGTTTGTTCAACCTGTTGTGGAGTTGCCTCCTGGATCTTCCCGTCGATAGTACTTATATAGGCACTGTTCAAGATGCCCCAGTCTCCATCACCTGAAACCTGGCAGCCAATTCTTCCCAACGCATAAGCAAGCATCATGGTTGGAGCGAAAGCATCTACGAGGTGACGTAATCCTATCTTATGTTTTCTTGCGTAATAACTGATAGCAATACCCGCAGTGATCAAACCTCCGTAAAAGGTAAGCCCGCTGAATGATAGTAAAGATGCAATCGGGTTCTTCACAAATTCATTCCAGTTCTCCAGGTTATGAAAGATCTTGGCTCCCAGGAAGCCAAAAATGGCGGCGAATACCACCATGTCACCTACCCTGTCGTGCGGCCAGATCCTGATGATCCTGTCTTCTGGTTTGGAAAGTTTATGTTTATTCTTTTCCCAGTATTTTAAACCGGCAAATACCAATCCTGTAAGTAATCCTGCAACGGCATTGCCCTGTGCTGAAAATATATATTCCTGTGGATCGAACGGTTTTTCTGCATCATTTAAAAACAGACCGATCAGTTTGTAGCCAAATACAAATCCAAGGATAAAATTGGTCAGCAATTCTGCAAATGAAGCCGGAGCACCAACGGTGATCTTTTGCTCTGTTGCAAATAATAATCCCTCTCTTTCCTTTCTTTTAAATTCTTTGGAAAGTACCCATGCTGATATAAGAAAAGATATGGCAACGAAGAAACCAAATGAATTGACAAACCTTAATCCCGGGATATTGATACCGAAAAGATCCTGAAAGGCATAATAGAGGTTGGGATACATGCTGGTGTATGATTAAAGAATTGCAATGATAAGAAACAAACAACAAAAAAATACCCTCCCAGGAATGAGAGGGTCTTCACTATGAACAAAGCTGAACTGGTCAGCCAAAAACTTAATCACAATATTGTTCGAAAGCACCGATCAGGTTGTGCGCGATCATTTGCGCAGGTCTTCCTTCGATCATATGCCTTTCAATAAAATGAACCAGTTGTCCATTTTTAAATAAAGCAATTGAAGGAGAAGATGGAGGATAAGGAAGCAAATGCTCTCTTAACTTCTGAACAGCTTCCACATCAAAACCGGCAAAGCTTGTTGCTAAGAAATCTGGTTTCTTCTCACTGTTATTTACAGCCATCAACACACCTGGCCTTGCAGATCCTGCGGAGCAACCACAAACAGAATTGATCATTACTAAAGTGGTTCCTTCTTTCTGAAGCTGTGCATCAACTTCTCCCGCGGTGAGTAACTCAGAAAATCCATTCTCAGTTAACTCCTCCTTCATAGGGATCACTATTTCTTCTGGATACATATTACAGTCTTTTATTTGAATAGCAAAGCTAACGAAAAATGTTTTTTCATAAAAAATGGTCTTTCTGTCAGGTAGACTCTTTATAGACTGTTATTATGTCTGGCTTTATACCGCATTACTGCCTGATTTTCTGAAAAGTATCGATTGGAACATCAATTGATCAACCTATACCAAACATTTAAAAATCTAAAAAATCATAATTATGGCACTTCTGACAATGAAACCCGCAAATTATTTTCCTGCAATCCTGGATTCATTCTTCAATCCAACATGGGAAAACAGGTCTAATCAATTACACCATCCTGCAACAAATGTTTTTGAATCCAAAGATGGGTATTCACTAGAAATGAATGCTCCTGGCAGAAACAAGGAAGACTTTCATATTGCAGTTGAAAAAAACCTTCTCACCATCAGTTATGAGAAAAAGGAAGAAACAAAGCAGGAAGATATAAAGGTACTGAGACGTGAATTCAGCTACCAGTCTTTCAAAAGAACTTTTTCACTCGACGAACAGATCAACAGCCAGGCAATTGAAGCTAAATATGAGAATGGCGTATTAAAATTATGGCTTCCAAAGAAAGAGGAAGTTAAGGAAACTGTAAAGCAGATTGCGGTTTTGTAAGGTTTAAGATTGTTTTCGTACGCGGTTATTTGGTTAAAAATGCCCATTACATTTCCATGTAATGGGTTTTTTATTGTTGAAGTACTTAACTTCGGGCTCCATGAAAAGTTTGGTCAAAACCCTGCAAATAACTCATTGCCTGGTAATTGTTTTGCTACTTGCTTCTTTGCGTTCCGGCGCTCAGCAACATAGTACAAGCGATACCATTCCTGTATTCAGGGATACTGTAATTGCTCCTGTGGATACCGTACTCAGGATTAAAAATCTCAACCCCTATTTTACCCTCCATGTGGATTCCTCACTAAGCTACCAATTGGAGATCAATAAGGATATAAATAATTATTACTGGTACCTCCGTAATTCCCCGGTTGGGTTAAGGATCAATAAAGACAATGGTACCCTTACTTTCAAAGCTGAAAAGTCCTATTTTCTATCCGGCAGGTTAAAGTATGATACTGAATACAAGGTACAGGTGGGAGTTCAAAACCTGAATGATCCAAAAGATCGTGTTGACACTACTTTTTCTATTACATTTTACAGCACCGATATCATTCCGTCGAGGGTTAAGCCAACTGTAAGCAATTCGATGGTCATTGATGAAGGTGATACGGTAAGTTTTAAAGTGCAGTGCGAAAACGGAAGCTTTCCTATTGAATACATCACTTTTTTCAGCAATATGCCGATGAAAGGATTTACCCAGGTAAATAGCTGTAATGATGATTTCACCTGGTTTGCACCTTTTGATTTTGTAAAAGAAACTGATACAGGAAAGGTTAAGAACCTGGTACTTTATTTTATTGGTACCACCCGTTTTATGGCGCGCGATACGGCTATTGTTAGGATCACCGTTCGAAATGCACTCAACTATCCTCTTGCTGTCCAGGAGCATAACCTGATTACCAGGAATGTTCAGACCTATATTATGCAGTTGAAATATACCTTCATTCAACTGGATAAAAATGTGAAGAAGACCAGGGGAACCAGGACTGGTTTTGATATTACAGGTTCAACCACCGCATTAACAGGTTCTATACTCGCATATTCTGAAAATAAATCAACCCAGAATACGGGTAAGATCCTTCCGAGTGTGGGTGTTTCCCTTGTTCCTATCAAGGAAGCAGTAGCTCCGGCAAAAGTATTCGATCAGAACCAGGCATCTATGGTAAGGTCATCCATCAAGAGATTGGAATATATGGTACAGGACAATAACCTGGTGGGAGAAAGAGATCCTGATATTGCCCGCAAAACTGCTAAGCTCAAGGAAGAACTCAAACAGACCCAGATTCAACTTATTGATATTCCTCTCGAATTCGCAAATAACATGACAGAGGAAGAATTAAACCAGTATTTCAATAGTCCGAAAGTAATGAAGAAGTACAGGATTAAGAAGTGATGAGAGGCGAAGTGGAGAAGTGAAGAATAAGGGCACCTTTCCCACTTCTTCTCTTCTTACTCCCCGCATCCCACCCTCCTCCTCGTGTCAATCAAATACTGGATCTTCCATTCATTTTTAAACCTTACCAACTGGAATGAATTTACTCCGCAGTGAGAGAATTTCCCATCGAAGTAAAATTTATAGGGAGTCCAGGCAATGGCCAATGGTCCATCAATTTTTACAGTTTCAAAACTTATCCGTTCGTCGGCAGCACCTGCTTTTAATTGTGATATGGACTGAGCAAAAGCTTCAACTGATTCGTTTCTAATTACAGTATTTCCTTCCTTGTTCTTCGCAATCGTTTGCAAAACTGCGCTGTCACTGAAACAGGAGCGGATCATATCTGCATTGGAAGTTTTCATTCCTTCAAATAATCTATTCACCGTTGCTTTCACAGAATCCTCTGTTGACTGGGCTTTCAAATTAAAATGTACTAATCCAACGAATCCGCATAATAAAAAAAACTTTTTCATATGGTTGTTTTTAACAAATTTGGGCAAGAGAATTGCGCACTAAAATTAAAATCGTCCTTATGAATTGGAGAATTATTACACAAGCGGTAGTCCTGCTTTTACTCGTTGCGGTAGCAACTTCATGCCGAAGCTCAAGAAACTCAAGGCACCCGCATCACACTAAAAAAGTCATCATTGTTAATCGCGGAGGGCATATGCCCCCAGGGCAGGCTAAAAAGATCTATGGAGATCGTTCAGCAAGATCACATGCTCCCGGTCAACAGAAAAAAGTAGTATATTACGGTAAGAAAAAACACAAGAAACATCATTAATAGGTGGTCAACCTTAAAAAAGAACCCCGGAGATTTCCGGGGTTTCTTATTATTTAATGTATCCAAGGATCTTTAGCATACTCTGTGCCGACTGTTCTTTCGCATATACCCAGTCAACCAGTTTACCATTCTTATCCTTTTCTACAATGATATGTTTTGGAGAAGGAATCAGGCAGTGTTTGATTCCACCATATCCACTGATTTGGTCCTGGTAGGCACCAGTATGGAAAAATCCGAGGAATAACTTCTCCTTGTCATCCGTAACTTTTGGAAGGAACACTTCATTGACATGTTCTTCCGAATCATAATAGTCATGGCTGTCACAGGTGATACCACCAAGCACAACCCGCTGGTATTCCTCGTTCCATTTATTCACCGGCAGTAAGAGAAATTTCTCACCTATACCCCATGTATCAGGTAAAGTTGTGATGAACGATGAGTCGATCATATACCAGCACTCCCGATCGTTCTGCATCTTTTGTCCGATCACACTGTAAATATGGGCCATGCTCTCTCCCACTGTATAGCTTCCAAATTCAGTGAAGATATTTGGCATGGGAACCTTATTCTTTTTGCAGGCTTTCTTAATGTTACCAACGATCTCGTTGATCATGAACTGGTAATCATATTCAAATCCAAGTGAGTGCTTGATCGGGAAACCGCCACCTATATTAATGGAATCCAGTTCAGGACAGATCTTCTTCAGCTGGCAATACAGGTTAATGATCTTGTTCAATTCACTCCAGTAATAAATATCATCCTTAATACCCTTGTTCAGAAAGATATGAAGCATTTTAAGTTGAAACTTGTCTTCATTTCCTTCGATCTTATCAACATAAAACTCAAGGATATCACGAGCCCTCATTCCTAGCCTGGATGTATAGAAAGGAAATGTTGGCTCCTCCTCGGCAGCGACACGAATTCCAAGTTTAAATGGAACCTTTACCGATCGCTTATAGGAATTAAGTTCTTCTGCATTATCCAGAACAGGGATCACGTTCTTGAAGCCGGTATTCAACAGGTTGGCAATACGCGATGTATAGGAACGCTGTTTATATCCGTTACAAATGATAAAGGTTTCCTTGTTGATCTTCCTCTTCTCGTACAATTTCTTGATGATCTCAATATCGTAAGCATAAGATGTTTCCAGGTGGATCTCATGCTTAAGCGCTTCTTCCACTACAAAAGAGAAGTGGGAGCTTTTGGTACAATAACAGTAGTTGTACTGTCCTTCGTACCTATGCTTTTTAAAAGCGTTTGCGAACATCTGTTTGGCTTTCCTGATCTGCATTCCTATCTTGGGCAGATAGGTAAGCTTCATCGGCGTACCATACTTTTCAATGAGGGCCATTAGGTTGAGGTCATTGAAATAAAGATTTCCATCTTTGGTCTCAAATCCTTCCTGGGGGAAATTGAATGTTTGTTTCACCAGGTCGGCATATGAGTTGTTCATGAATCGGTTCGTGCTGATAGCTTTAAAATTTAAATTGTGGATAGAACAAATACAAACCGTGCTTTAAAAGCGAGTACAAAAGTAATTTTTTGAACAGATAAAAATAAAAAACCGGATGTGAAATTTTCACACCCGGCTATATCGTTGTTTACTGGTTATCATTATTTAACCTGAGCAACCAGACCCTTGAATGTTTCAGGCTCGTTCATTGCCAGATCAGCAAGTACTTTGCGATCCAGTGTGATACCTTTTTTATTCAACAGGTTGATAAAAGTTGAATAGGTCAGACCTTCTTCCCTTACCGCAGCATTGATACGTGCGATCCAGAGTGAACGGTATTCTCTCTTCTTTAATTTACGTCCTACATATTTGTAAGTAAGACCCTTCTCCATTACGTTTTTCGCAACGGTGTATACATTTTTACGCTTACCATAAAAACCTTTAGCGGCTTTCAGGACCCTTTTTCTGCGTGCTCTTGAAGCAACGGCGTTTACTGAACGTGGCATATCTGAATAAGTTTAAATTGTTGTTTTAAAATTCCTTTTGAGGGATGACTATTTCAGTCTCAGAAGGCGTTTAACGAAATCTACTTGTGAGGCGTGAACCACACCATCCTTGTTCAGAGCGCGCTTACGTTTCTTGGATTTTTTGGTAAGAATGTGACGTTTGAAAGACTTCTGATGCGTGATCTTTCCAGTACCGGTTACTTTGAACCTCTTCTTCGCACTGGAATTGGTTTTTACCTTTGGCATTTTTAGTTTTTTGCTTTTACACCCTGCTGGCGGCTCTGCACAGGCAGAACTCTTATGGGGCCTTACGGGCAATCAGGTTTCCCTGAAATGGGTCGCAAAATTAAGGAGTTAGATCCAACCGGCAAAAAGAATGAGGGGAAATTTTAAGAACTATGGTGAATTTTCTCCATCAATTCAAATATCTTTAGGCTTTATCCCATTTTACCATGACGAAACTAACGAAAATCCTGCTGCTTTCGATTTTCTCTATTTCCCTTTTGGCTTCCTGTAACAAAAGATCCGGCCCACCCAGGATCCTGATCTTCAATAAAACCGCAGATTTTGTCCATTCGAACATACCAATGGCCACTGCTGCATTCATGAAGCTTTGTGCTGATAATAAAATCATTGCTGATACTACTTCTGATGCTTCCTATTTTAATGAAGACAGCCTTCAGAATTACTCTGCTGTAATGTTTTTAAATACAACCGGAAACGTCCTCGACAACTACCAGGAAGCTGCTTTTGAGCGCTATATCCAGGCTGGCGGCGGATTCGTAGGAATTCATGCGGCCACAGATACTGAATACGACTGGGGCTGGTATGGCCGCCTGGTTGGTGGATACTTTAACGGTCACCCTGCTCCACAGGATGCAGTGCTGCGCGTGATCGATAAAGATAACCCTGCTACCAAACACCTTCCTTCAGAATGGAAACGCAAGGATGAATGGTATAATTTCAAAAAACTTAATCCTGATATCAAGATCCTGCTGACCATTGACGAAAAATCCTACCAGGGTGGAACCAATGGCGAAACGCATCCAATGGCATGGTATCATGACTTCGACGGAGGCCGTTCTTTCTACACTGAACTGGGCCACGTGGAAGAATCTTTCCACGATGAAAATTACCTCAAACACGTACTTGGAGGTATTCAGTATGCTATAGGAAAGAATAAGAAACTGGATTATTCCAGTGCACGTACTCAGTTCCCTCCTGACGAAGACCGGTTCAGCAAGACTACCCTTACCGAAGGAACATTGTTTGAACCAACTGAAATGACCATCCTTCCAAATTTTGATGTACTGATCGCTCAACGTCGTGGCGAACTGATGCTATTTAAAAAGCAGGATTCAAGCATCAAGCAGGCTGGATTTTTAAATGTATACTGGAAGACCAATACTCCAGGAGTCAATGCTGAAGAAGGTTTGCTGGGTATCCAGGCAGATCCTGATTATGCAAAGAACAACTTCGTGTATATTTTTTATAGTCCAATCGATACCTCTGTAAACAGGTTATCAAGGTTCGTTTTCAAAAATGATTCACTTGATATGGCTTCAGAAAAAGTAGTGTTGCAGTTTTATTCTCAAAGAGAGATCTGCTGCCATACCGGTGGTTCAATTGCTTTTGGTCCTGATAGAACCCTGTTTCTTTCAACAGGCGATAACTCTACTCCTTTTGATCAGCCTAATACGCCATATCAAAACCATGGTTATGGTCCAAACGACAGGCGCCCTGGATTTGAGCAATACGATGCAGGAAGAACATCCAGCAATCCAAATGATCTGCGTGGTAAGATCCTTCGTATCAGGATCAATGAAGATGGATCCTATACCATCCCAGATGGAAACCTTTTTGCAAAAGGAACTGATAAAACAAGACCTGAAATTTTTGTGATGGGAAACAGGAATCCTTACAGGATCTCTGTTGATAAGAAAACAGGAACACTGTATTGGGGCGAAGTAGGTCCGGATGCGCCAAATGATTCAATGGACACCCGTGGTCCTCGTGGGTATGACGAGATCAATCGTGCGGCCAAAGCCGGATATTATGGATGGCCATTCTTTGTAGGTGATAATTATGCCTATCGTCAATATGATTATGCAACAGGTACCACTGGTGAATTCTATGACAAGAACAAGCCTGTGAATACTTCGAAAAATAATACAGGGATTCAAAACCTCCCTCCTGCTCAACCTGCTTATATCTGGTATCCCTACAGCAAATCGGTGGATTTCCCACAGGTAGGAACCGGTGGAAGAAATGCCATGGCTGGACCGGTTTTCTATGCAGACATGTATCCAAAAGAAACAAGACTTCCTGATTATTTTGATAAGAAATTATTTGTGTATGACTGGATCCGTGGTTGGGTGAAGATCGTTCACATGAATGAAGATGGCAGCCTGAATAAATTAGAGCCGGTATGGTCTTCGATTAAGTTTCATAACCCGATCGACATGGAAATGGGTCCTGATGGAAAGATCTATGTATTGGAATACGGAAGCGGATGGTTCAGCAAGAACCCGGATGCTGGTTTGTTCAGGATAGAATACAATGCTGGAAACAGGGCTCCGAAAGTGGGCAATCTTACTGTTGACAAAACCTCCGGTGCATTGCCATTGAAAGTATCCCTGAGCGTTGAAGCAAAAGATCCCGAGAAAAAACCATTGACCTACAAATGGACTCTGGGTAAAGAAGTTAAGGAGACCAAAGAACCAAAACTGGAACATACATTTAACCAGGCTGGAGATTATAATATTTCAGTAGAAGTTTTGGATGAAGAAAAACTTTCTGCAAAATCAAATTCTGTGCTGGTGTATGCCGGTAACCAGGCTCCAGAAGTGAATGTAAGGATCCTTGGAAACCAGTCTTTCTATCTTCCTGGAAAAACTGTAGCATATGAGGTTTCTGTGAACGATAAGGAAGATGGAACAGCACTTGTTCCGGCAAACCTGTTTGTATCTGCCGATTACCAGGAAGGATCTGACCGCGCAGCCACAGTGGGTCACCAGGTGTTATCAGAAGCGATGACCGGTAAAAACCTGATGGAATCCTTGGATTGTAAATCATGCCATAAGGTTGCTGAAAAATCAATAGGCCCATCCTACACTGATGTGGCAAAGAAATATGCAGGGGATAATAATGCTACTGATCAACTGATCAACAAGATCATTCGAGGAGGCAGTGGCGTTTGGGGAGAAGTGGCGATGCCTGCCCATCCAACTCTTAGCAGGTCTGATGCAAGAATGATCGTTACTTATGTCAGAAGCCTTGCAGGTGAACAAAATAAAGCTGCATCACTTCCTGCAAAAGGAACAGTTCCTGCAACTTTAAACAAGCCGGCGAAGAAAGATGGTGTACTGGTGATATCTGCTACTTATACAGATAAAGGTGGCAATAATATCAAGCCTCAAACCGGTTTTGGAAGTGTTGTACTTGGCAGCAATGTCAAAATGTTCAAAGACCCTGCAGCAATAACGGAAGGTTCTGTGCATGTTGATTCAATTGACCTAACCGGAGTAAGCTCTGTAATGACAAGCGTTTGGGTTGAAGAATCACTTGAATTTGGTTATACAGGTACTTTATACCTGGATAGTGAGAATGGTACCCAGCTTGGACAGTTCAGGCTTCCTGCAGATAAGTCGGTTAGTAATAAACTCATCACTATTAATGCAGGTATTCAGCCAGTAACAGATGGTAAAATGCACAACCTGTATTTAGTCATTAAACCTGTTGATGCGAAAGAATCGAAAAAGATCAGGATCGTATCAGTAGAGTTTAGGTAATCAGAATATCCACCAGGGAACCTTTGGCTGGTCGGCATAATACATAAAATCAAAAATCACATGTATTATGATCGGCGGCCAAAGGTTTTTTGAAAAAACCTTGATAACGCCTAATACAAGGAAAGCCTGGGAGGACCACAGGAATAATTCTGAGGGATCTGCATTTCCATGCATTCCGGGTTGAACAAATAAAAGTGCTTTATATCCTGCATGAATTAGTGCACTAAAAAGAATTGCAACAATCGGGTCAAATTTCTCAATAGCAGTCTGTATCATTCCCCGGAAAATAAATTCCTCTGTTGCACCAATTAGGATCGAAATAATAACGAAAGGATAAATTGAGGTTGGAAATAAGGATAACCTGTACATTGACCTTTCAAATATTCCTGCAATCAATCCAATAAGTATGGAAATCATCATAAACAGAGCAAAGTTCAGGTTACTTTGAATCCTGAAAAGTTTGCGGATATCAGCAGAGATATTCAACCATCTTGAAACCAGCAATGCATCAATAACCACGATAGCAATAGCCATGATCTTCCATAAGCCAGGCATCATCACCAGTAATGCAAATACAGGCATGGATAAAACAACCACAACGGCAAGCCTGATCTGCTCAATCCTGTGATGATATGTTTTCATTCAATCGGGTTTATTCTTTTGAAAAAATATATTCCTAAGCAAATTACCGGAATCAATAAAAGATATCCTGAACCCATGCAAGGTCCATCATGACGAACTACAATAGTTCCCGGAAGTGATTTTTTCACCTGTTCGTACACCTCATTTTTTTCAAATGTATCATTGCCGGTTAAAAGAAATACTTCTTTTATTGAATGATTTTTTTCAAGCAGATTTGAAGGAAGCGATGTTTCATATGAGAAGATTGAGATCTCTTTGATAGATCTGAACCTTGGAAGTGGTTTTTGAGGAACCACTGAATCAAACCGGATCCATAGTTCTTCAGGCCCCTTTTCTTTCCTGCTTAAAATATCAAGTGTTTGTGCATCATAATTTACCAGCAGTAATGCTGAAGAAAACTTTGTAAATTACATAAGCGGCAAGCCTTAAGCTATGATATTTATCAGGATTTTTTAAATTGCGGTCATCAATCCACTTCGATTATAGCAGAAGTCCGTAACCTTCATTAATCATTCTTTAAACCTTATTTATGAAACAGATCCTGTGGCTCTGCGCCCTTGTATGCATTTGTTCCAACCTGAATGCGCAATCATTGAAAAGAATCGGAGATCGTTTAAAACAAAAGATCGAGAACAAAACCAGCGAGAAGATTGACAAAGAGATCGACAAAGCAGTGGATGGAGATGGAAAAACAAAAACTAAAAAGTCAGCTGGCAAGAAAGAATCAGACGAACAGGAAACAAGTGATCCTGATGAAAGTGTAGCATCCTCGAATAGTGAAGAATCAAATGAATCTTCAGATGAATCAATTACTCCCACCCTTTCTTCCTATTCAAAATTTGATTTTATTCCAGGTGATAAAATAGTTGCATTTGGAAATTTTGAAAAAGACGCGGTGGGCGATTTTCCGGTAAACTGGAATACCAATGGAACAGCTGAAGTTGTTACTTTAAGTAATAAACCGGGTAAATGGTTAAAGCTTAATAAAGAAGGCACTTTTCATCCGGAGTTTATCAATGAAATCCCGGAAAACTTTACCCTTGAATTCGACCTTGGTGTAAACAATGACTTCAGCTATTATAGTACGGATATTGCAATGGCAATGGGTTTCCTGGCACCGGGTGATGATTTTAGAAACCTTGATTACTCTCCTCATTTCGGTGAGTATGAAGGGTTGAGATTTTCTTTCCATCCTGTAAACGCAGGATTGAAAAATGCGCGGGTGAATTACTATGTAAGCAATAAGGGAAATCACCGGTTAAGCGGCGACCTTGAGTCAACAGCATGGAATAATAAAAAGAAAAACTTTGCACATGTTTCTATCTGGAGACAGAAAACCAGGATGCGTGTTTATGTCAATGAAGAAAAGGTATTTGATCTGCCAAGAGCTTTTGACATGAATAGCAAATACAACAGCATTGTATTTTCTATTGGAAATATGAATAACGATAAAGACTTCTATGTGATCAATAATATTCGACTGGCCGTAGGCGCACCGGACACCAGGAACAAATTAATTACAGAAGGTAAATTTGTAACCAGTGGAATTCTATTTGATGTCAACAGCGATAAAATAAAACCAGAGTCTTACGGTGTTCTTAAAGATATTGCATCAGTACTGAATGATAACCCTTCGGTAAAAATCAATATTGTTGGACATACGGATGCTGATGGAGATGATAAATCAAATCTTGAGCTTAGTAAACGCCGGGCTGAATCGGTGAAGAAGGCTTTAAGTTCGGAATTTAAAGTGGATGCTTCCAGGATACAGTCGGATGGTAAAGGAGAATCACAACCGGTGGATAAAAATGATACAGAGTCCGGGAAAGCCAATAACAGGAGAGTGGAGTTCATCAAAGTAGGTTAACCTCCGCAATTTCTTAAAATTAAAAGCCACCTTCACAGGTGGCTTTTATTATGCTTTTACTTCTTTCTTTTTAGCTTTTGGAGCGATGATCATCAGCATCCTTTTTCCTTCCATTTTAGGAAGAGATTCCGGCTGACCTGTTTCTGCAAGCCTTTCAGCAAATTTCAACAAAAGCAGTTCCCCTCTTTCCTTGAACATGATGGCACGACCCTTAAACTGAACATAGGCTTTCACCTTGTTACCTTCTTTAAGGAAGCTTTCAGCATGCTTTGCTTTAAAGTCGAAATCATGGTCATCGGTACCTGGAGTAAAGCGGATCTCTTTTACTTCCGCAGATTTACTCTTGGCCTTCATTTCCTTTTCCTTCTTCTTCTTCTCGTAGAGGAATTTGTTGTAGTCGATGATCTTACAAACAGGAGGATCTGCATTCGGTGAGATCTCAACCAGGTCCAATTGCTGTTCCTGTGCGATCCTGAGTGCTTCCTGGGTAGAATAGATACCCACTTCAATATTATCCCCAACTAGTCGTACCTGCGGTACTCTGATCATCTGGTTGGTACGATGTTCCTGTTGCTGCTCCTTTTTAAAACGCGGGTTAAATGCACCACGCGGTTGTCTGGGTGGAAATGCCATAATTTGATTGTTCCCTAACCCCTCGGGGAACGATTTTTCTATTTGATTTTACAATTTCATTCCGGGGTTTCGGAATTACTCTGATGACCTGTTTTCGATCTCGGTCAATATTTTCTGAAGGAATTCATCTGCATCTTGCATGCCAAGGTCGCCCTTTCCCTGCCTTCTCACAGAAACTTTTCCTTCATTCATCTCTTTTTCACCGATCACGAGCATATACGGAACTTTCATGATCTCAGTATCCCTGATTTTTTTACCAATCTTCTCGTTCCGGTCGTCAAGTTCGACACGAATATCCGCTTTTTTCAGTTTTCGTGAAATAGTTTCTGCGTATTCCATGAACTTGTCGCTGATCGGCAAAACTTTCACCTGCAATGGCGCCAGCCATACAGGGAACTTACCTGCATAGTTTTCAAGCAGGAAACCAATAAATCTTTCGTGGGTACCTAATGGTGCACGGTGAATGATCAATGGAATTTCCGGTTGATTATCGCTATTGGTAAAGCTAAGATCAAATCTCCTTCCCTGGGCAAAATCTACCTGGTTGGTTGCCAGTGTGAATTCCCTGCCGATAGCACTCCAGATCTGAACGTCAATTTTTGGACCGTAGAAAGCAGCTTCATCAGGAACTTCCACGAATGGAGTACCAGTTTTGATCAGTACATCTCTAACCATGGTCTCTGTTTCTTTCCAGAGTTCCGGTTCGTTGATATACTTCTGTCCAAGTTTGGAAGGCTCGTGCAAACTCAACCTCATCACGTATTTCTCGATCCCGAAGATCTTGAAATATTTGAGGTACATTTCATTTACTGCCTTGAACTCTTCATAGAACTGCTCCTTGGTGCAATAAATATGCGCGTCGTTCATATGAAGACAACGTACCCTCATCAAACCAAACAATTCTCCACTTTGCTCATATCGATAACAGGTTCCATATTCAGCGAGTCTCAATGGAAGGTCCTTGTAGCTGCGCTGTTCTGCACCAAAGATCTTGTGGTGGTGCGGACAGTTCATGGCTTTCAGGTAATACTTGGTTCCTTCCAGTTCCATTGGAGGGTACATGCTTTCCTCGTAATAAGGAAGGTGACCACTCTTCAGGTACATGCTTTCTTTAGCAATATGAGGAGTCACTACCCTTTTATAACCTGCCGCAGTTTCGGTTTCCTTTGCCAGCCTTTCCAATTCTTCAATAATGATGGTACCATTTGGCATCCATAATGGCAGGCCTGGTCCAACATCATCGTCCATGGTGAAAATGCCCAGCTCCTTTCCAAGTTTGCGGTGATCGCGCTTCTTGGCTTCCTCCAGCATTAACAGGTATTCATCCAGCTCTTTCTGTGAAGGAAAAGTAACACCATATACACGGGTCAGCATCTTGTTGTTCTCATTGCCTTTCCAGTAAGCACCGGCAATGCTGGTTAACTTGATGGCTTTGATGAAACCGGTATGGGGAATATGCGGGCCGCGACAAAGATCTGTAAAACCACCCTGGGAATAGAATGTGATCTCTCCATCAGTCAGGTTTTGCAGAAGATCCAGTTTGTATTCATCTCCTTTCTCAAAGAAATAATTTACCGCATCTTTTTTGCTGATCTCTTTACGTTGGTATGAATTGTTCTGACGAGCCAGTTCATTCATTTTCACTTCCAGCTTGCGCAGATCTTCTTCAGAAATATGTTGGCCGCCAAGGTCCATATCATAGTAGAAACCTTTGTCCAGCGCGGGTCCTACCCAAAACTTAACGCCCGGATACAAAGATTCCACAGCCTCCGCCATCAGGTGGGCAGAAGAATGCCAGAAGGTTGATTTACCATCTGTATCATCCCATGTCAGCAATTTCAGTGAAGCATCCGTTTCGATCGGACGGGTGGCATCCCATACTTCGCCATTGATATTCGCTGCTAAAACTTTGCGTGCGAGTCCCTCGCTGATTGACTTGGCTATGTCCAGTGCAGATGAGCCTTTAGGGACTTCCCTTACAGCTCCATCCGGCAATGTGATCTTGATCATCATATCTTCTTTCTATCCGTTGAGGCGCAAATTTAACGAACAATTTTCAGACGGCCATTGAAGATATCCCGATTGAAAACATTGATTTGTTAACTTGCCCGCCTGAAACAGGTGTACATGCGATTATTGATACTGATAGGTTGTTTATTGAGTTTATCTGTTCAAGCACAGGATCTCACCGGGATCTGGCGTGGCCATTTTCGTTCTGCAAATGGCAGGATGCTACAGCTACTGGGTGAGGATGACCGATATAAATTTGAAGTGCAGTTAGACCAGCGTAATAAAAGCTTTAAGGGCGTTACCTATTCCTATAAAACGACTGTTTTTTATGGAAAAGCTATTTGCAATGGAACCATCAATCCTACTACCAAAAAGGTTTTGCTTGAAGAATTGAAAATTGTTGAAGTAAAAATGGTGGGCGGCGATGCCTGTATCATGACCTGTTTCCTTCAATATTCAAAGTCAGGTAATGAAGAATTTTTGGAAGGATCCTATTCCAGTATGAATGAAAAGGATTCAACCAATTGCGGGCGGGGAACTGTTTTCTTAAGAAAAGTCACAACATCGGATTTTTATAAAGAACCTTTCCTGGTAAATCGCGAAAAGGAAAAATCATCCAAAAAACCTGATGAGGTGAAGATCACTCCAAAACAACCGGAGAAAAAATCTGCTCCTCCTGTTGTTAAAAAGACCACTCCTCCACCAACACCTAAGAAACCTACCCCTCCTCCACCAGTTGCTACAAAGCCTGATGTGAAACCTGCACCAGTAGAAGCTCCCGCTAAACCTTCTCCACCAAAACCGGTAGTGCCGGTGCCACAGGTAATTGCAAGCAGGGCAAATGAACTGGTCAGGACCATTAATTTGGGTGCGGGAAAGATCGTGGTGAATCTTTACGATAATGGAACTATTGATAACGATACTGTTTCTGTTTACCTCAATAATAAATTGGTGGTATCCAAAAAAAGGCTGACGACCAGCCCGATCAGTTTCAGCTTTGACCTCGACCAGGACCAGGATGAATATGAAGTGGTCATGGTGGCTGAAAACCTTGGTGAGATCCCACCTAATACCTCTTTAATGGTAGTAAAGGCAGGCGATCAGCAATATGAGGTCAGGATCACTTCTACAGAACAAAAAAATGCTGTGGTGAGGTTCAGGCTAAGGGAAGCCCCTTAGTTTACACCGTTCAAATAAAAGTTTGACCATGTATTAGGGTAATATTTAAATTGCCTGCATGCGTATCATTTGTATAGTAGCAGTTTTAATTTGTACCGTGCTTTCATCGCATGCACAAAACCTGACAGGTATCTGGAGAGGTAAACGTACTCAATCAGCAGGTGGATGTTTCCCGGAATACGAACTTGAATTGCAGATCACCTATTCAGGAAATAATATTCTTGGAAGAGCATATAATTACTATAACAAGGAACAATACACAAAAATTCTATTTAGTGGAAAGTACAATCCAACCACTAAAAGAATGGTCATTATTGAAAGCGCTGTACTTAACTATAATATTCCCAACACCTGTATACCCTGCATCAAAACTTATGACCTGAATTATACACTCAATGCAACAGAAGAAGCACTTGATGGTACATGGAAAGGTCATGAAATGGGCAATGATAATTTATGTCCGCCGGGGGCAATTCATCTCACCCGACAAAAAACATCTATATGGCCAATTGAAGTTGACCAGGATGAAAACCTTCGCAAACTGCAGGCTGGTTTAAATATTCAAAAAAGAACCAATGAAGTGGTGCAGGAATTTACAGTAGACAAGCAGGAGATCAAGATTGAATTATATGATAATGCAGAGATCGATGATGATACGGTGACGATCTTTTTAAACAATGCGTTATTACTGCATAAGAAGAGACTTACCATGCAGCCTTTAACGCTGAACATTACAGCCTTTCCAAATACCGATTATGAATTACTCATGTATGCCGAAAATCTTGGACGAATCCCACCAAATACAGCATTGATGGTCATCACAGCCGGTGGTAAAAAGTATGAAGCAAGACTGAGTTCAAATGAGCAGAAGAATGCAGTGGTTAAATTTCGGTACATAGAAAAATGAGTTTTCAGACCCGGCGCTCAGCCCGCCCTATAGGCGTTCTTCCCGGGTTGGCCTGATTTTTTCAAGTGCAATCAGCAATAAAAATTGTTCTAATGAAGAAATTGATTATTGCTGCATTATTAGGCTCCTGTACTTTAGGTGTGAATGCACAAAAGAACGTATCCCTTGGAATTGTTGGTGGTTTCGGACACAGCTGGATCAAAGGTGGTGAAGGCGACAATGCTTACAAACCTTCAGGAAGTTTTGGTGGAAAGATCATGTACAGCGCGCATGAACATATCGGCATCGGCGCAGATCTTTTATATTCCATTGAAGGTGGGAAAAGAGAAATTGGAAATTTATCAGCAACAACACGTTTAAACTATTTACGCATACCTGTGACCGGTAGTTATTTCTTCGGTCAGTTTGGGGATCGTCTGCGTCCTAAAGTTTCTCTGGGTCCTTCAGTTGGTTTCTTATTGGGAGGAAAACAGGAAATGAATGGTATTGAAGATGATGACATCAAAGACCAGTTCAAAAAAATCGACTTTGGTCTTCATGCCAATGCAGGACTGCATTACAGGATTGTTTCGAATACATGGTTAGTGGGCGATATTCAATACTATCATGGACTGACTGACATATCTGAAGTATCTACCAAACACAAGAATCGTAATATCGGGTTGAATGTTGGTGTAATGTTCGGAATCGGAACCTACCACGAAAAGAAATAATCAGAACTTAAAATTCCATGTTACCGCAGGTATGATCGGGAATAGGGAAACTTGTCGGGCTGTGATTTTTAAAGTGCCGTCTAACAGGTTTCCTTCCTGATCATAATAAATAAAGTAAGGATTCAACCTGCTGTACGCATTGTACAAACTGAAAACCCAGCTCTGCTCAAATTTATTTGCTTTCTTTTTCTTTGGAGTCAGCGTTGCAGAAAGATCCATTCGATGATAGGCAGGTAAACGGTATTGATTGATCTTGCTGTATTCCTGCGACAATACTCCTTCCACTACATAAAATCTTTCGGGCAATGTAGTGGCATTACCAGTACCATACACAAACACTGCAGAAAATTTCCATTTCTTATTGAGCTCGTACATTGTTACCACTGACAGATCATGCCTGCGATCGAATTTTGCAAAATAGGTTTCGCCATTATTGAGATCATCAAATCTTCTTTTTGTCCAGCTTAATGTATAACCAACCCATCCTGTAAGTTTTCCTCTCGTCTTGTTGATAAAAAATTCAGAACCGTAACTCCATCCTTTTCCAAAAACAAACTCTTCTTCCGGATCTTTCAATGAAGGTGTGTATCCTTCACGATATTCGATCTGGTTCTGCATGTCTTTATAATACACTTCAACAGAAGTTTCAAACTGGTTATCGTTGAAGTTTTTGAATAGACCTACTGAATAATGCCAGCTCTTTTGCGGCTGTACAAGGTATGTACTCGGAACCCAAAGATCTGTTGGCAATGTTGAACCTGCATTACTTACCAGGTGGATATATTGAAGATTTCTGGTGATACCAGCTTTGATACTAGTCTCATCATTCAATGCATATCTTACTGTAAGTCTTGGTTCGAGACCACCATACGTAGCAACTTTTTGTCCTCGGGAAAACATCACACTATCAGTCTTATTTCCATCTGCATCTCTTTCAAACCTTGTATATGGTCCTAATTGCGTGAACTGGCTGTAACGCAGACCAGCATTAACTTTTAACTTATCACTGATTTCCCAGTCGTCCTGGATATACAATGCTGATTCAAGTGCATACTTAGTGAATTCATTGTTTGGTTCGAAACGTGTATCACCCTGTCTGCCAGATAGAACATTTGGAATAAATGTGTGATAGGTAGTAAGTCCTCCAAACTTCAACCTATGCTGTGGGGCTGGATAATAATCGAAATCTGCTTTTGCTGTAAGGTCTTTGATTCCTGAAGAAAGTTTTATTTCGAAATCATTCTGTGCTGCGCCAAAGGAAAATTTATAATCATTGTACACCAGTGTGGTGTTGGAAAATAATTTGTTGTTGAAGATATGGTTCCATCTTAATGTAGCTGTTGCATTTCCCCATGGAATATCAGCATTGAAAGCTCTTTGTGAGTTATTGAAATTGAACACATCTCTTCCAAAATACCCACTCAGGTACAAACGGTCTTTGGAGGAAAATTTATAATTGACCTTTGTATTTAAATCGTAAAAATAATATCCTGATCCATAGAACTGGTTATCCTTAGGAATCGCCGGTTTGATCAGCATATCGAGGTATGTTCTTCTTGCAGATACTATAAATGATGCTTTGTCTTTTTTGATTGGTCCCTGCAAAGAAAATCTGGAGGCTATCAATCCAATACCTCCTTCAAATTCGTACTCTTTCATATTCCCATCCTTCATAGAAACATCGAGTACTGAAGACAAACGGCCTCCATATTGAGCGGGCATCCCGCCTTTAATCAGGCTGGTATTTTTGATCGCATCGGAATTGAAGATTGAAAAGAAGCCGAAAAGGTGACCGGTATTGTAAACGATCGCATCATCGAGCATGATCAGGTTTTGATCTGGTCCTCCTCCCCTTACGTACATGCCAGTATTTCCCTCACCTGCATTGCGAACACCTGGCAAGAGTTGCAGCGTTTTAAGTACATCCACTTCTCCTAATAAAACCGGAACAGACTTAACCTGGGCCATGGAAAGATCGATCTTACCCATCTGGGCGTTGCTCACATTCCCATCTCTTCTTCTTGAAGTGACCACTACTTCCTGCAATACTGAACGCTGCAATAAAGCAAAATTGATGACCGTATCTTTTGATAAGATTATTTCCGAAATATATGGCTGGTACCCTGCAAAACTGAGCACCAGTGAATATTGTGATGCAGGAAGGGTTAATGAATAAAACCCATACTGGTTGCTGGTTACTGAGGTATTTCGTCCGCTGATGGAAACAGTGGCACCTATCAGGTTCTCACCGGATAGAGAATCACGAACATATCCGCTGATCGTAAATTTCTGTTGTGCTCCTGCAATAAATCCTGACAGTAAAAACAGCCATACCAATGCTATACGCATGAAACTTCTATTGAATGTTAAGCGAATCTTCAGTTGAACCACAGGTCAGCATTTTGTCGCCAAAATACGGGTTGCGAATCTCCTGTGAATTGCTTAACCAATAAGCTCCCTTATCGTTGAAAGCCATGGGGCAAAATTGATAATAAACCTGTGAACCATCATATTTCACTGTTCTTACCAGGCTCCACATGGCATCAGAAATGATCTCGAATTCCTTACGCTTTGCCTCAAGAGCGGATTCCTTTCGTAAAGCATCACCCGAAACAGCCATCGTACCTGTAAAGGTTTTTGCTGTTTCAGCGATGAGTCCGGTAGTGTCACCTTTTAATTCACTTAATGGAAGTCCTTCGGCATGTGTGATCAGAGCAGAAGCGGAGGCATTAGCTTTTACTGTATCCGCCATAACCAGCGCTTCTTTCAGGGAATAATAACTGGAAAGGAGTGTATCGAAGGATCCGGTGAAGACATCACTGTTCTTTTTCAGGGCTACGGGCTGGGTTGGATCAGACTGCGGAGCTTCATCCTTATTGATCAGGAAACGGTAGGCCAGCATGGCAACTGCAGCAAGTACAAGGGCGATTATAATGATCTTTTTCATTGGTAAGTTCTTGAATAGTTGAAATCAATGGCCCACAAAGGTAACAGATAATGGGCATCCTGCAGGATTATCATACTTTTGCGGCGCCGTCAGATAAAATTGAAGGCAGGAAATATGTTAGCAGGTTTTACTAATGTGACTTTTGAATTCGGTGCGCGCGTGATCGTTGAAGACGCCACCTGGCATATACAACCCAATGAAAGAATTGGATTGATCGGGTATAATGGAACAGGAAAATCAACCCTGCTGAAGGTACTGGTTGGACAATACAGTGTTTCAGCCGGAACTGTGGAGCGAAGCCGGACAACTTCTATAGGTTATTTACACCAGGACCTGTTAAGCTTTGATACCAATGACAGTATCCTTGCAGTAGCGCTTAGTGCTTTTGAAAGGGTGCAGCAACTGGAAAAGGAAATTGAAGAGCTGGGAAAAAAGCTGGAACAAACAACCGAGCACGATAAAGACCAGGAAACGATCCTGATCCAGTATACAGATAAATTGCATGAGCTCGAGACGTTGGATGGATATAATATTCATCACCGAACCGAAGAAGTGTTACAAGGTTTGGGCTTTACGAATGCTGATCTGCAAAGGCCCTACAGGGAATTCAGCGGTGGATGGAGAATGCGCGTGTTGCTGGCAAAGATGATCCTTCAACAGCCTGATCTGTTGTTATTGGATGAACCTACCAACCACCTTGACCTTCCATCCATTGAATGGCTGGAAAAATACCTGCTGCATTATAAAGGTTCGGTAGTGATAGTCAGCCACGATAAATTTTTCCTGAACAGGATGGTGACCAAGATCGTGGAACTGTACCAGCGCAGGCTTCATATCTATTCAGGTAACTATGAGTATTATGAAACTGAGAAAGCTTTGCGGGTAGAAATGCAGCAGCGTGCATATGAAAACCAGCAGGATTATATTCGTCAGCAGGAAAGATTCATTGAACGATTTAAAGCCAAGGCATCGAAGGCAGCCCAGGCGCAGAGTGTACAGAAGCGATTGGACAGACTGGATATCATTGAGCAGACAGAAATCGAAAGACCTGATATCAGAATCAATTTCAGGGTAGATAAAACACCAGGAAAGATCCTGGTTACACTGAAGGATCTCAGCAAAAGTTATGGACAAAATGTGATCCTGGAGCATGCAAAAGCAGAGATCAATCGTGGTGATAAGATCGCACTGATCGGTGCGAACGGTAAAGGTAAATCCACTGTATTAAGGATCATTGCAGGGGCTGAAACCTACAATGGGGAAAGGATCTGGGGACATAATGTTGAAGAAGCATTCTATGCACAGCACCAGCTGGAATCACTGGATATCAACAATACAATCCTGGATGAATTGAAAGGTGCCGGCAGCCAGATGACCGAACAGGAATTGCGAAACCTCTTGGGTTGTTTCCTTTTTGGTGGGGAGGAAGTTGATAAGAAGATCAGGGTCTTGAGTGGTGGTGAAAAAGCCAGGGTTGCTCTTGCAAAAACCATCATCAGTAAAGCAAATTTCCTGATGCTCGATGAACCTACAAACCACCTGGATATGCACTCTGTGGAGTTGCTGGTTGAAGCATTGAGAAAATATGAAGGAACGATGATCCTTGTGAGCCACGACCGTTACTTTATTTCAAAAGCAGCCAACAAAATTTGGGAGATTGACGATCACCAGATCAAGGAATTCAATGGTACCTACCAGGAGTGGATGGATTGGAAGGAAAGGATGGCCAAACAGCAGGCTGCAGCTGAACCACAGCCAAAGAAAGTGATAGCGGAACCTGTCAAAGAAAAACCAAAAGTGGTGGAAGTAGCCCCTCCAAAAGCAATCAATAAAGAGGTTAAAAAGGAACTACAGCGTCAGCAAAAGATCTTTCAACAGATCGAAGCTGATATTGCAACTTATTCAAAGCGAAAGATCCAGTTAGAGGCCGACCTGGCAGCACCAGATACCTATACTGATAGAGATAAATTCAGCAAAACGGAGCAGGAATATAAAGCGGTTGGACAGAAACTGCAGGATCTGAATAAGCAGTATGAAGAGGTGTTTGAAAAGATCGTGGAGTTAGAGGCTGCGGGCTGACCAGCGCGATAGCGCTGGGCTGAACGCACAAGGCTGAACAAATGCATACAGCATTTGGGCTGACTTGAATTCCGTTCGGCCCAAACAGCTTTGCTGTTTGTTCAGCCCGGTGCGTTCAGCCCACCCTTCGGGTGGTCAGCCCGCTGCTATTCCAACGCCTTCATAAAATCAGTCACCAAATAAGCCACCAGCTTACCCGTAGTTTCTTTTTTCCGGCCGTCCGCCAGCTGGCAGGCTCCTTCGCAAATATGCAGGTATGCTGCTTTTGCATCAGTAGCTGAAAAAGTTATATACTGCCTGGCCTGTAGAACGCTTACTCCACTAGGGGTTTCGGCACTGCTCAGTGTATCTTCTATGACATCGAGGTCCAGTTCAATACCTGTAAAAGTATCCTCAGTGAAACCGGTAGCATGGGCTACAGCCTGGATAAAGTTTCTTTTCTCACGGATGAAAATATCCTCATAACTCACGAAATCTATAAAGGGATTATTGGCAATGTCAAGCCATACATTCTGTGTAAGCGTGTTCTCATGCAATCCAATCACACAATACTTCTGCAGGTAACCATCTTCTTCGGCATAACGAAATCCATTACCACTGTGCCTTCCTTCTGAAGGACGAAAATCTGCATGAGCATCCAGGTTGATCGCATTGATCTGCGAGAGTGGTATCTTACCTATTTTATTTAATCCTTTCGAAGTACCCTTAATAAGCGGGTAGGCATTGTTATGACCTCCTCCAATGGCAATCGGGATCTTGCCTGCTTCAGTGATCAGTTTTGCCAGGTGCTCAACCTCATCATCAATGGTGGTCACTGCATGTCGGTATGCCAGCACCTTTTCTTCCGGATCATGTGCATTCTGTTCGATGAGGAATTTCATATCACCAAAATCGAAATGACCCAAGAGCAGAATATCATCTCCTTCTAAAAAATCATTGCTTTGGAAATTCAAAAAGCTCGACAGGAAAGGGTTCCAGATGGTGTCGGTTCCTCCATTCCCGTAATTGGCACGAACGCCAATATCTTCGGGAATTCCAAACAGCACATAACGAGCTTCAGTTTCTTTCAGTGAGTCTTCAATACTTTCAGCATGCATAGGAGCCTGGATGGTTTCTCCAAGCTTGGTTTCAAAACGACGAATATGAGTCAGACTTAAAATGTCTTTACGGGAATAGATCTTAAAGTGCCTGGTATGATTTACCATGGATAAAAGAGTTAGTGAATATTGAATGTAAGCAATAATCTTACATCAACCACTGACCTTTCACCATAACATTATTGATCATATTGCTGCTGAAATGATAAGGCAGTGCAGCAAGTGTACGTATGGGTTTGGTAAGAATGATGTTGGCAAGTTTTCCCGGATGAATACTTCCAACCTGGTCCTGCAGATCCATAGCAAAGGCACCATTGATGGTGGCAGCATTGATCGCTTCTTCAGGCGTCATTCGCATTTGAATACAAGCCAGCGACACAACAAAATTCATATTAAAACCTGGAGAAGAACCCGGGTTAAAATCAGATGCCAAAGCAATGGCACATCCTTCATCTATTAATGTCCTGGCAGGTTGATAATTCATTCTAAGAAAGAAAGCTGCGGTAGGCAATAACGTTCCGATGGTGGATGAATTTTTCAATGCCTCAATGGCTGATGCATTCATGGATTCAAGATGATCAACACTTAGTGCACCAAGCTCGACCCCCACTTCCACTCCACCGGATGCATGCAATTGATTGGCATGGATCTTTGGTTTCAATCCATATTTGATACCGGTTTTACAGATCCTCGAAGTTTGTTCGGGTGTAAAGAATCCTTCTTCACAAAAAACATCAATGAAATCGGCTAAACCTTCTGCAGCGATGGCAGGGATCATTTCATTGATGATAAGATCTACGTAGCGCTCACGATCATCCCGGTATTCAGGTGGAAAACTATGCGCACCGAGGAAAGTAGATTTTATAAGCAAGGGACTATGTTGTTTGAGCTTTCTGATCACTCTCAACATCTTTAATTCATTGACTGTATCAAGTCCATACCCACTTTTTATTTCAATGGCACCGGTACCCGAAATAGCAGCTTCGAGTAAACGCTGAAGTGAAATTTCGTATAACTCTTCTTCTGAAATTTCACGTAAAGCTTTGACAGAACTGAGGATACCTCCTCCTTTTTGGGCAATTTCAGAATAGGTAGCGCCTTTGATCTTGTCAACAAATTCTTCTTCTCGTGTACGGGCAAAAACCAGGTGAGTGTGAGAATCGCACCAGGCAGGAAGAATGGAGCCACCTTTTGCATCAACCAGGTTTGCATTGGCAGGAGGATTAAAGTCCGACATGGAACCGAAATCATGAATAGCTTCATTCCTAATATGAAGGAATGCATTTTGCAGAACAGGAAGGGAAGCAAGATGCTGTTGGCGTAATGGACTGGAAGGAGCATAAATTCCGGCCAGCAAATCTATATTGTAAATAACGGTATCCAATGGGTCGCTGCTTTGCAATTTTAGTTTGAATATAGCCCAAACAGTTATATAATTGCCCAGAATTTGAAAGAGAACTTTAATCAACAACTATGCACTTCCCAGATTTTTCAGATCCATCAGTATGGATTAGTTTATTGACTTTGACTTTTTTGGAAATTATTCTTGGTGTCGATAACATCATCTTTATTTCCATTGTATCTAACAAGCTGCCGGAGGCACAGCAAAAAAGAGCGAGACTGATCGGTCTTTTACTGGCAATGGCATTTCGTGTAATGCTGTTGTTGACCATCACCTGGATCATTCGACTGGTAGATCCGGTAATTACGATCGGATTTGTAAAGGATGAGAATGGACAACCATTCGGATTAAGCTGGAAAGATATTATTCTGTTAGCAGGAGGAATTTTCCTTATCGTAAAGAGTACACTGGAAATTCACCATAAGCTTGAGCGTTCAGTAAAAACGGAAGCTGCACCAAAATATTCCAAACTTAGTTCGGTGATCATGCAGATTGTTTTGGTAGATGCTGT
Organism: uncultured bacterium; assembly: GCA_966112615.1. Lineage (GTDB taxonomy): Bacteria > Bacteroidota > Bacteroidia > Chitinophagales > Chitinophagaceae > Flavitalea. Next base: position 123,865 of record CBHWDO010000005.1, on the reverse strand, counting down.
GTTTTCTTTCGACTCTATCCTCACAGCAATCGGACTTGTAGAGAACGTAATTGTAATGATCATTGCAGTAGTAATCTCCATCATCATCATGATGATCTTCGCAGGTGCTATCAGCGACTTTATCAATAAGCATCCAACCCTGCAAATGCTGGCATTGTCATTCCTGATTGTAATCGGTATCATGCTGATCGCAGAAGGTTTCCACCAGCATATCAGTAAGAGCTATATTTATACGGCGATCGCATTCTCTCTTGTTGTTGAAATATTGAACATGCGACTGAGAAGAAATACTGAGCCGATCAAATTGAATAATGAAGAATTATAAAAAATACAGCCCTCACAATTGTGGGGGCTTTTTTCTAACTCCCAACTTCTAACTCCCAACTCCTAACTTCTCCCTATTTCTCACCTCAATCGCCTTCTCATATCCCGCATCAGCATGCCTGATCACTCCCAGCCCCGGGTCATTGCGCAACACTCGGGATAATCGTGCAGCAGCATCATCTGTTCCATCAGCAACGATCACCATACCGGCATGAATGCTATAGCCCATTCCTACTCCACCACCATGATGTAAACTAACCCAGCTTGCACCTCCCGCCGTATTGACCAGTGCATTCAAAATCGGCCAGTCGGCCACTGCATCACTTCCATCCAGCATGGCTTCTGTCTCACGATTTGGTGAAGCCACAGATCCTGTATCAAGGTGATCTCTTCCAATAACTATCGGTGCTTTCACTTTACCTGTTCTTACCAATTCATTGAAAGCAAGGCCGACTTTTTCACGTTCCCCCTGTCCCAGCCAACAGATTCTTGCTGGCAGCCCCTGGAATGCTATTCTTTCTTTAGCAAGTGTTAACCAACGTTGCAATGATTTATTTTCAGGAAATAACTGTGCGATCAATTCATCGGTCACTGCAATATCTTCAGGATCTCCACTTAAAGCGGCCCAACGGAAAGGTCCTTTACCTTCACAGAATAATGGCCTGATATAAGCCGGAACAAATCCTGGAAAATCAAATGCATTGGTTAATCCTTTCTCTTTTGCTCTTGCACGGATATTGTTGCCGTAGTCAAAAGTAATGGCACCCTTCTGTTGGAATTCCAGCATCAGTTCAACATGACGATACATCGAACGATAAGCATAGTCAAGGTACTTCGAAGGATCCTCCGCTCTCAAAACCCTTGCCTGCTCCTCAGTTATCTCGTGTGGCCAGTACCCGATCAAAGGATCGTGCGCTGAAGTCTGGTCAGTCAAAGTATCCGGAATAATATTTCTTTCTATAATTCTTTCCAGCAAATGCACAGCATTACAATGCACTCCAATAGACACTGCTGCGCCATTCTTTTTTGCTTCCAATGCCACATCGATCGCCTGGTCAATATCTTCAATAATGAGATCAAGATATTTGGTTTCTACTCTTTTTTCCATCCTCCAGTATTCCACTTCTGCAACCAGGCAAACACCTTCATTCATCGTAATAGCAAGTGGCTGTGCACCGCCCATTCCTCCAAGACCTGCAGTCACATTCAACGTTCCTTTCAATGATCCGCCGAAATGTTTATCTGCTATAACTGAAAAAGTTTCATAAGTGCCCTGTACAATTCCTTGCGAACCGATATAGATCCATGAACCCGCAGTCATTTGCCCATACATCATCAAGCCTTTTTTCTCCAGCTCTTCAAAGTGCTCCCAGTTTGCCCAATTCGGTACCAGTTGTGAATTAGAAATCAGCACTCGTGGAGCATCTTTGTGGGTTTGCATGATGGCAACAGGCTTGCCGCTTTGTACCAATAAGGTCTGATCGTTCTCCAGCTTTTCCAAACATTGAATGATCTTATCAAGCGATTCAATATTCCTTGCAGCTTTTCCTCTACCACCATATACGATCAGTTCTTCAGGACGCTCTGCCACTGCAGGATCCAGGTTGTTGAGCAACATGCGAAGGGCAGCTTCCTGTATCCATCCTTTACATCGCAAGGTAGTTCCTGTAGGCGTTTTATACTTTTGGTAATCGTATGCTGAAGTGGTTTGCATGATGGTTAATTAAAGTTTGAAAGAATCAAAATTCTTATTTAAATCGAGCCCTGATCTTTGTGCAAAATGATTCACCTGCTGTACAAAAGATCCATTATTGATGATCGCATGTATTTGGTTGATATCATTAGCAAATACCCGGTCTTCATTAGCAAAAGAAACATACTCACGTACATGGTCATGCGCAAATTCAAGCAGGGCACTGCTTTTGTGTGGTCTTCTGAATTCGATGGCCTGGCATGCAGTCATTAGTTCAATGGCCAAAATATATTCAAGGTTGTCGATCACTTTATTCAGTTTTCTTCCGCTGATACTTCCCATGCTAACATGATCTTCCTGTCCTAGCGATGTCGGAATACTATCGGCACTTGCAGGAAAACAAAGTGTTTTATTCTCTGTAACCAGTGCTGCGGTTGTGTATTGAGGGATCATAAATCCACTGTTCAGTCCAACATTGCTCATCAATAAAACCGGCAGACCGAATTTTCCCTCCAGCATCAGGTAACATCTCCTGTCGGAAATATTTCCTGCTTCTGCTGCAGCAATGCATCCGTAATCAAGTGGTAATGCTAGTGGTTGACCATGAAAATTACCTCCGCTGATGGTATCTGTTGCACCGAAAATGATCGGGTTATCCGTAACAGAATTCAATTCAATTTCTGTCAGCTCTTTCAGGTGAAGCCAGGCATTTCGTGAAGCACCATGTACCTGCGGCATGCAACGTAAGCTGTAAGGATCCTGAACACGACCACAATCGACATGGCTTTGCATGATCTCTGAACCCTGGAGCATCAGCATGAGTCTTTGCGCAACAAGCCGGTTACCATCAAATGGGCGAAGCCTGTGTAATCTTTCATCAAAAGGTGCTTTTGTACCGGTAAGAGATTCCAGGCTCATTGCACCAATAATATCCGCTGCTTCCAGGCAATTATGCAGGCGTTGAACACCAAGAGTTGCAAAAGCAGCAATGAATTGGGTTCCGTTGATGAGAGCCAGTCCTTCCTTTGGTCCTAGTTGAATGGGTTGAATATTTTCTCGCTGCATCATTTCTGCAGTCGGAATTCTATTTCCTTTATAGAACACTTCTCCAAGCCCAATCAATGGAAGAAACAGGTGAGCAAGCGGGGCAAGATCACCGGAAGCTCCAACACTGCCTTTTTCCGGAACAACTGGTATGATATGCTGATCGATATGCCATTGAATTCTTTCGAGTGTCGTTAACTGTACACCGCTGAAACCCATGCTCAGACTTTGCATTTTCAGGATCAGCATCAGTTTCGCAATGATTTCAGACACAGGATCACCTACACCAACACTGTGGCTCTGTAATATTTTATGCTGAAGGGTACGTGTATCGGAGGCGGAAATTGAAGTATTTGCAAGTATGCCGAAACCCGTATTGATGCCGTAAACGGTCAGGTCTTTATCGACGATTTCCTGCACCAACTCCTGTGAACGAAGGATCTTTTCCCTTGCAGCCCTTTCTATCGTTCCTTTCTTATTGCCATTAGTAATATCGAGTGCTGATGAAACAGTCAGTTGGTCATTTCCATAATGAAAATCGGTATTCATGCCCCGAATATACAACTAACGCCTGTTCGTGGAAATGAATGAAAAAACTTGTCCTATATCAATTTCCGGATTAATATTTAATATAATACCCCTAATTCAATGATAAGAGACATGGAATAAATTTTTGAAAAATACCAGCAATCTAACTTTATGAAAAGCAGGTGTTTTGAGCAAGAATATCAGCTCTGAAGAGCAGCAATTCAAAAGGTTACAGCTTGCATTGGAAGGAAGTGAACTCGGTGTTTGGGACTGGAATATCCAGACCGGCAAGGTTTTTTTCAGTCCGGAATGGAAAGCTATGTTAGGATTCAAAGATCAGGAGATCAGCAATGACCTGTCTGAATGGACAAGCAGAATTCATCCTGATGATATGCAGCAAACTTCGAAGAATATACAACTGCACCTTGAACAAAAGACACCTATGTATTCCAATGTTCATCGCATGATGCAGAAGAACGGTGAATACAAATATATACTTGACCGCGGAAGGATTATAGAATGGTCGGATGATGGAAAACCGCTTAGTATGGTGGGAACCTATATAGACCTGAGTTCTATAAAAGAGATTGAAAAAGAGCATTTCCGAAAAGCATCCGAATTAGAGAGCTGGAAAAATAATTCAACGATCGGAAGTTTTGAAGTGGATTTTTCTCCGATAATACATCTATTCAAAGATGCAAAGGATAAAGGTTTTCAAACATTATCCTCTTATCTTGAATTATATCCTGAAATTTATTTTCAAACTGTTGCACAATTAAGAGTAACTTATACAAACAATTATACCCTTCAACTCTTTAACGCATCAAACCTGGAGGAATTTGCAAATAAATTCAACAATTATGAAGAGTTCAGACCAGTTTTCCAGGCTCATCTTGAAAGTCTTTATAAAGGTGAATTATCCTTCCATCATGAAGTTGAAGTGCAATTCCCCGAAGGAAGTAAAACACTGATCGTACATGCCAATGTTCCACTAGCATACAAAGATAATTTATCAAAAGTGCTGGCCACCCTGGTTGACATCACTCCACAAAAAGCCGCACAAAAACAGCTTATCAAATATTCCAAAGAGTTGCGTGATCTGGCCCTGCACCTGCAGGATCTTAAGAATGAAGAAAGAAATAACCTGGCCAGGGAGATACATGATCAATTGGGACAGGATATTACCACGCTGGGTATGGAATTGAAATGGCTGGTAAAGAAGTATCAGTCCGAGAAAGAACTGGTCAATGAAATAAACCATTTGCAGGAAACGGTTGACAAAATCAATCATTCGGTGAAGCAGATTGGATGGGAAGTAAGGTTGGATAATTTCAAGAATATTAGTTTTTCTGATAAGATGAAACTTCATTGTGATGACCTTCAATCCAATTTTTCTATTGAATGCCGGATAGATATTGATCCAAATCTTGACCAACTGATCAGCTTAAGCAAACGGTCCGACCTCCTAAAGATCTTCCGGGAGATCAAATCAAATATTCTTTTACATTCCAAAGCAAGCGAAGTCTTCATTTCCTTACAGCAGGAAGGAAAGTTTCTGAAATTTAAAGTGGAAGACAATGGAATCGGATTCAATAAAATTGAAGTAATGCATCGTCGTCATTTAGGAATAATCGGCATGCGTGAGAGAGCAGCCAGCATGAACGGAATTTTTTCGATAGAATCCGTGCATGGTGAAGGGACGAAGGTGGAGGTGTTATTTCCAATAGGATAAAATATATAATCGGGAATAGAGAATCGGGAATGGGGAATATTAAGGTGTAAGCTATTCCCGATTCTCCATTTCCGATTCCCGATTTCTGCATCAAAAATCCCTATCTTAGGTAAAACGACTGCCATGCCACACATCCTCAACGATCAGGAAGTGCTATCCTTCCAGCAAGACGGTTTTGTGATCGTCAGGAATTTCTTCTCCCAACAGGAAATTGATAAATTATACTCTATCGCTGTCAACGACCAGGTAATGCGCAGCAATGCTGTTGACCTGAATGATCAGCAGGGAAGAAAAACAAAACTCACTCTCTGGTTTACCCCAGGCAATGATGTTTACAGCATGCTGCTGAGAAGTAAAAGAATGGTGTATTCGGTTGCAAAACTCCTGGATAGTGATAGCCCTGCCTGTCATTTTCATTCCAAATTAATGCAGAAAGAACCTAAAGTTGGTGGAGCCTGGGAATGGCACCAGGATTATGGTTACTGGTACAAGAATCAATTCCTGTTTCCCGACCAGCTGGTAAGTGTAATGATCGCACTCACACCTGCCAACAAGGAAAATGGTTGTCTGCAAGTGATCAAAGGCTCACATAAACTTGGTAGAGTGAATCATGGTTTTGCCGGTGAACAGGTAGGTGCCGATATGGTGATGGTCAACCATTGCCTGAAGATGATGGAGCATGTGTATGTTGAATTGCAGCCTGGTGATGCATTATTTTTTCACAGTAATATTTTACATCGATCTGAAGCCAATCTATCAGATCATCCAAGATGGTCGCTGATCTCCTGCTACAATTCTTTATCTAATCCTGCTTTCAATGATGACAGCGAATCATGGAAAACTCCGGTGGCCGTTGTAGATGATGAAGCACTGATGCAGGCAGCTGTTGAAGGCGCCAGTGAACAGGGTGATTTCCTAAAAAAAGAAAATGATCCCGCATTAAAAGAAACAGGTTGGGAGAAAGAAGTGACCACTAATTTGTAAAATGCATATCTTTTTGACTTCAAACAATCAATCCGCTAACAAATGAATAAAAGTAGTGTTCTCCTCGCCCTGATGATGTTCATGGAATATTTTATCTGGGGTTCCTGGTACGTAACTATGGGAACGTATATGTCGGAAAATCTTGGTTCTACCGGCATACAGATTGGTGCAGCATACAGCGCACTGGCTATTGCAACCATGATCTCTCCTTTCTTTGTAGGTATGGTCGCCGACCGTTATTTCTCTGCCCAAAAAATTATGGGTGTTTTGCATTTGATTGGAGCAGTACTTCTGTTCTTAGCCACTCAGATTGAAAACAACACATACTTTTATATCCTCATCCTGTTGTACTCTTTACTGTATATGCCAACCATTGCATTGTCGAACAGTATTGCATTTCACCAGATGACTGATCCTGGAAAACAATTCCCATGGATCAGGGTATTCGGTACAGTGGGCTGGATCGTTGCTGGTTTACTGATCGGTGCCTTTGCTATTGAAAAGACATCTTCAACATTTATTATGGCCGCTGCAGTTTCTGCAGGTTTAGGATTATTAAGTTTTGCATTGCCTGATACGCCTCCAAAAGGCGGAGATGCATCTTCAGCATCTAAAGCACTGGGAACAGAAGCTTTTGTTTTATTCAAGGATAAACCATACCTGATCTTTTTCATTGCTGCGATCCTGGTTTGTATTCCATTGTCATTCTATTATGGTTTCGCAAACCTTTTCCTCAATGAAATGGGAATGGAAAATGCGGCTAGCAAAATGATACTTGGCCAGGTTTCAGAAGCCGTATTCATTCTTGCCATTCCATTCCTGTTCAATTCAATTGGAGTGAAAAAAATGTTACTGCTTGGAATGGTTGCCTGGATACTACGTTATGTATTCTTTGCCTATGGTGATATGGGATCCAATACCTGGATGTTGTATGCCGGTATCGTATTGCACGGGATCTGTTATGATTTCTTCTTTGTAACAGGATATATGTACACTGAAAAGAAAGCAGGCGAAAAGATCAAGAATGCTGCACAGGGTTTGTTCACATTTGCAACCTATGGATTGGGAATGTTCATCGGTACATGGGTTTCAGGTTTTGTGGCAAATAATTACACCACAGGAACCGGTCACAACTGGACTAGTATCTGGTATGTACCTGCATTCATTGCGGTGGCCGTACTGATCTATTTCATCATTTTCTTTACAGAGAAAAAAGAGATCTCGCAGGCAGGAAAAAGCTAACATCAATCACTCAATCATAACTAACGATCATGAAGAAAATTGCCATGCTTGGTTCAGGGTTCATCGGCAGGTTCTATGCCGATTCCCTGCAGGGACAAAGAAGTAAGGACAAGATCATCAGCATTTATTCAAGAAGAGAAGAGTCGGCGATAAAATTCGCAGATGATTACAAATGCGGGCACTTTACAACCAATATGGAAGAAGCCATTGCACATCCTGATGTTGATGTGGTATGTATTGCCTTGCCCAATAACCTGCATGAACCTGCAGTGATGCTTTGTTGCAAACACAAAAAAGCGGTTATTACAACAAAGCCATTGGGAAGAAATGCCGAAGAAGCAAAACGCATGTTGTTAGCAGTAGAAGAAGCAGGAATTTTTAACGGATATCTTGAAGACCTTGTATATACACCAAAATTTATCAAGGCATATGAAAGTGTAAAGAACGGTGCATTAGGAAGGATTCTCTGGGCCAAATCACGTGAAACCCATCCTGGTCCGCACAGCGACTGGTTCTGGGATATTGAACAGGCAGGTGGGGGATGTATCCTCGACCTTGGCTGTCATTGCGTAGAGATCACCCGTAGTTTTATTGGTAAGGATATCAAACCAATTGAAGTAATGTGTTGGGCAGATACACAGGTGAAACCAATTCCTGCGGAAGATCATGCCATTGCATTGGTGAAGTATGAAAATGGAGCCATCGGACAGTTTGAAGTAAGCTGGACTTTCCGCGGGGGACTTGACCTTCGCGATGAAGTGATGGGAACAGAAGGAACCATCTGGCTCAATAACTTTTTACGTACCGGTTTTGAAATGTTCACAAGCGGCAAAGGCGCCGATTATGTGGCGGAAAAGGCTGAAAGCAATACGGGTTGGCTGTTTCCGGTTGGAGATGAAATAAACGACCTGGGGTATAATCATATGTTCACTGATATGTTCAATGCCATGGAAGAAGGTCGGGATCCCCGTGAAACTTTCTATGATGGGTATGTGGTGAATGCAGTATTGGATGCAGCATATCGTTCTGCAAAAACAAAACAATGGGAACCAGTAAATTTAGAGATCTGGCGTGGCCGTGAAGGTGTCACCAAAGACAGTCACCTGCAGGAATACGACGCAGAGCATTACCTGATCAAAGATGAAGTCACTCACTTTGGAGCAAGAAAAGTGATCTTAAAAAATAAAGAGACCGGGAAGGTTGTGGAGAGGGTGATAGAGTAACGGGCTGAACGCCCGTAGGGCGGGCTGAACGACGGGTGTTACACCAATCGTTCAGCCCCTTCGCTTCGCTCGGTTCAGCCCGAAATTTTACATTACATCAGGCTAACTGAAGCTCTTTTGTAATCCTGTCGATCTTCGCATTCAGCTTTTCCATCACTGCATCAAACTCATTTGCAGATGACAGCTTTTCATTCACACTGAAATAGAATTTGATCTTTGGTTCAGTTCCTGAAGGACGTGCAGAGATCTTAGTTCCATCATCTAAAATGAATTGCAACACATTTGATTTTGGAAGTTTAATATCCCATGTTTCACCAGTAACCAGGTTAGTTCCTTTCCTTAATTCATAATCCAATAATTCCTGAACTGCAGTACCATTCAGTGTTTTAGGAGGGTTGCTTCTGAATGTTTCCATCATTTCAGCGATCTCCTTCTGACCATTCATTCCTTTCTTCGTTATTGAGACCAGTGATTCTTTATAGAAACCATACTGTACATAGAGATCGATCAGTTTATCATACAATGATCTACCCTTGTCTTTTTCATAAGCTGCCATCTCACATAACAATGCCACGGCTGACACTGCATCCTTATCTCTTAACTTCGGTCCGATCATCAATCCATAACTTTCCTCGCCACCGATCACATAATTTTCAGAAGCTTCTTTTTCCTTGATGAGTTCAGCGATCCATTTGAAACCCGTAAGAACATTATAGCACTTGATATTATTCTGTCTTGCGATCTCGTCGATCATATCAGTAGTTACAATTGTTTTCACCACCATATCATTCGACTGTGCAATGCCTTTCGCTTTTCTTGCTTCGATCATATAATTGAAAGCAAGTACAGCAGTCTGGTTGCCATTTACCAGCACCCATTCTCCCTTATGATTTTTGATACCAATACCTACGCGGTCTGCATCTGGATCTGTTCCCAGAAGAATATCTGCATTAAGCTCTTTCGCTTTCTTAAGACCAATACTCATGGCTTCAGCTTCTTCGGGATTCGGATAGACCACAGTCGGAAAATTTCCATTTGGTTCCGCCTGTTCTTCCACAATAGTGACATTGGTAAATCCAAATCTTTCCAGTACCTGCGGAACCAGTTTGATTCCAGTACCGTGGATGGGTGTATACACGATCTTAAGATCATGCTGCCTTGCGATCACTTCGGGATACACACTAAGGCTCTTTACCATGTCAATATATTGCTCATCCATTTCCTTTCCGATCAGCTCAATATTCGCTTCTCCTCCACTCCACTTAACTTCATCTACTGAAGAGATCTTTTCAACTTCCTTGATCACATTTTTATCGTGTGGTGGAACCAATTGTCCTCCATCATTCCAATATGCTTTATACCCGTTGTATTCTTTTGGATTATGTGAAGCTGTACATACCACACCACCCTGGCAACCCAGTTGCCTGATGGTAAAACTCAATTCAGGAGTAGGTCTTAGCGCTTCAAACAAAAATACTTTGATGCCATTTGCAGCCATCACATTCGCCGTGATCTCAGCAAACATCCTGCTGTTATTCCTTGAATCATGCGCAATTGCCACACGAACTTTTCCTCCAGGGAATTCCTGGTTGAGGTAATTGGCAAAACCCTGTGTAGCCATACCTACAGTATATCGGTTCATGCGATTGGTTCCGATACCCATAATTCCTCTCAAACCTCCGGTTCCAAATTCCAGGCTCTTATAAAATCCTTCAGTAAGTTCTTCGGGATGTTCAGCCTGCAACCTTCGGATCTCCGCCTTTGTTTGCTCATCATAATTTCCATTCAGCCAGGTATCGACTTTTTGCGCTATGATCTCTTGCATAGTGTTGTATTGATTTTTAATAGTAAGGTTAAACAATATACGCACCGGTTACCACATCACCCGCTACTTCAACAAAAATATGGTCCTGAACCGTAGTGGCTAATGAAAGACCAACATAATCCGTATTCACCGGAAATGCTTTATGCGTTCTTTCTACCAGTGCCAGAGTTTGGATCTTCTTTGGTTTTCCGGATAAAACGGGCTGAAGTGCATAGAGCATGGTCTTGCCGGAATTCGCTACATCATCAATTACAAAAACTACTTTTCCTGCCAGGGAAATATCCTCACTCAGGGTTATTTCTCCGGGATTTTTTTTATCGAGTGATAAATGAACCAGCGAGGTCTTCAACTTTGTTTCCGAAGCCAGAATATGCTGGATCTCCCGGGCGATCACACTTCCATGATCCCGGATGCCCACCAGTACCAGCTCCTCTTCTTCAATATTATTTTCAATGATCTCCAGTGCCATCCTGTGCAACTTGCGTGAAACAGTCTCCTGGTCTAATATGTATTTCTTCATGAAAGAAAACTTTCGTCAAAGCTAATCGACCGGATTAAATTAACCAATAAACATCTTGACCACGATAATTTTTATCTCTTATCTTAGTATTCACTAATTCGATGTACATGGAGGTCCTAGGTCAGGTCTTGTTTGTAGCTTTATTAGCCATTGCCATTTTTCTTTTTGCAAGAAAGGTCCGTGATATCCGCGCCAATATTAATCTTGGCAAAGACGAGCCTTACAATGATCATCCGGATCAGCGTTGGAAAAATGTGCTGTTGCTGGCCTTTGGTCAAAAGAAAATGTTCCGCAAGCCTGTTGTAGCTATAATGCACTTTGTGATCTATGCCGGATTTATCATCATCAATATTGAAGTATTGGAGATCCTGCTCGATGGCATCTTTGGAACTCATCGTCTATTTGCCGCTCCTCTTGGTGGCTTTTACAATTTTCTCATTAACTTTTTCGAGATCCTCGCAGTGGGTGTGATCATTGTCTGCATTGCTTTTTTATGGAGAAGAAACGTGATCAAACTGTGGAGGTTTCGTCACCGCGATCTCAACGGCTGGCCCCGTTCCGATGCTAATTATATTTTGGTTACAGAGATCATACTGATGTCGCTGTTCATTATTATGAATGCAACTGATGGTGTTCTGCAGCAAAGAAATTATGGTCATTATGGTGAACACCAGACCGGTGCTTTTATCATTTCGGGCATGCTGCAGCCAATATTTTCCGGGAACAGTAATGAAGCCCTGGTGGCTCTTGAAAGAAGTGCATGGTGGCTGCATATTGTTGGTATTTTGGCTTTCCTGAATTACCTCCCTTATTCAAAACATCTTCATATCATCCTGGCATTTCCAAATGCATATTATGCCAGGTTGGAATCTTTCGGGAAGATCCGCAATATGCCTTCCATTCAAAATGAAGTCCTGTATGCCATGCAACCTGAACTGGCTCCAGCCGATGCAGTAGCACCTGATAAATTCGGGGCTAAAGATATATTTGACCTGAGTTGGAGGAACCTCTTGGATGCCTATAGTTGTACGGAATGTGGAAGGTGTAGTGCTGCCTGCCCTGCAACACAAACCGGCAAATCTTTATCGCCGCGCAAGATCATGATGGATACACGCGACCGGATGGAAGATGTCAGGAAGAATATCAAGTCGAATAATGGAACATTCCAGGATGATGGAAAAACACTTCTGCACAATTATATTACCGCTGAAGAATTGCGTGCCTGTACCACCTGCCAGGCTTGTGTCCAGGAATGTCCTGTTGCCATTTCTCCATTAGAGATCATTATAGAACTTCGAAGATCACTGATCATGGAAGAATCCAACGCTCCGCAGGAATGGAATGCCATGTTCGGTAATGTTGAAAACAACTTTGCACCCTGGAAATTTTCACCCGATGAGCGAATCAACTGGAAATAGCATCAGGCTTTAAAGGTTTGCTGCGTAAGGTTTTGATGAGAAAAAATATTCCAGTGAGAAAAAATATCCCGGCTACTGCATATTGAATGGAAGACTGGTTGGCATTCATCTTTTCTACGATCAGCCTTCCCCCGAAGATAAAGATCAGGAAACCAAGAAATGTTCCGATCCCGATTCCACCAATGTATAAATTATAGAAGATATTTTTATTCAGAAGGATTCCCCTGCTGAACAATGCTGTACTCCATCCAAACCAGAAAGGGATCTGCATAGGATTAATGGCACTCAACATGATGCCTAACCAGAAACGATGGATGGTATTGGATAGAATGGCGTTCTTTTTAACCTCCGGATCCATGGCAGCGACCAGGCTTGAAATAGCTAAGGCAAAGATGATCGCTACCGTAACCCATTCAAATATTCGGAAAAGCTTTTTCCTTTTCGTAACCCAGGCCATGGCAAATAAAGAGATCCTTACATAGATCACTTCAACGATCAATGCACCAATGCCAAATTTAATGGCAGGAGAAACTCCATCCGATACCGCTATCTGCATGGCTGAAATATTGAGCGTTCCCAACGGTAGCGTTCCGAGGAAACTGATCATCATCCCAGTCATGAAGACACGAAATAATTTCATTTCAACATATTTATTCAGGCATGGAAGCCAGTTTGCGGGAAGTTTCCTTATCGTTCCTGAACATCTGCATACCTTCCTTCAAACTCATATAAGGCACTCCTCGCTGGTGGTTAGCCTTACTAACTTTATATAAAATTGCCCAGTGTTTTGTGATCTCTTTCCAGGCATAGAACAATGAATTTTTCGGATCATAAATATGTGTTGGTTCCGAACCTGCACCATTTACTTCAATGATCGAAAAATTTTTGCCCTGCTTTAATTCTTCCCAATCTTTATATCGAATATCAAGCCGACCATAAAAAAAACCATCAATTCTTTTACAGATCGCATCAAATGTACTCCGCAACTGCTCATCAATTAAATGACTATCGTCCAGGAACATGGCTCCCCGGGCATGATTTCCGTAAGGCACCACAATTCTTTTTTCTCCTTCTTCCAAAACGGAATCCAGATCCGACCCATGCATTCGTTCAATACTTTCCTTTTGCAACAATGCTCTTGCATCCCTGTATAATAATTCACGGATAGTAGATCTTCCATTTCCGGTTACACTTAAAAATTCCTTACGAACTATCCCTGTAACATGCCCGTTTTCTTCATGAGGCAACCTGTAATAAAAAATTCCAACTTCTTTAGGATAGGCAACAAATTCCTGTATATGGAAATCGAGGCAGGCAGATGAAATATAATTCCGCAGATCGGCATCATTTCTTAGAACCTTTACCCCGCGGCCTTTTCCGCCTTTATTAGGTTTGCCCACCAATGGATACATCAACCCTGATTCATGTACTTTACTTACAACAAGGTCGGCATTCGCAGGCAGGTCAAAAAATAATGTAAAAGGTGTAAGGTCCTTGGGAATTAGTGGGTATATATCTTTTTTAGATTCTTCAGTGAATCCACCATTTTCAATTGAAGGATTGGAAGCATTAAAGAAAAAGAAAGACCTGGCTTTGAGACTATGCCAGAAATATACAGGAAGTATCCAGGAATAGACCATTCCAAAACTCCAGTATTCCCAATTCAATAATCGAATGAAAAAAGGCCTATGCAGGATACGTTTCAACAGGTTCATTATTTTTCAATCCCGGGTTTGATCAATGAAGTACTGATCTCTGATTCTTTTTCATTCACCAGGTCATGATATTTCATTGAGATCTGATCCTCTTCTATAACAATGGATGTAACGCTTACAGTTACATCAATCCCATTTCGATTGATACGAAGATCATTGTGCGCATCACCTTCACCGGTGAATAAATGAAATCCAACTATAGCAGGCTGTTCAATGAAGGGATGTTTTTGCATAAATGATGCAAACCATTCTTTTCTTTTGTTGATCACTTCATTGGTGTATAAAGTGCAGGAAGCCCAGATATGCGGCTGCGATTCATCCATCCTGACCAATTGTTTCAAATGACCATCCCACCTGCCCTGGTACAAATTATCATCGCACCATAAAATGGCAGTGAAGGGCTCAATATGATCCAGGTCTATGTTTGTAAAAGTTGTATCCGGCTCCTCGCTGTCGATGATCTCTAAAAGTATTAGCCCTCTGCTCTTCCTGTAGGATTCTTTTTTCTCATGCTTCACTTCTGCCCCGTTTAAAAATACGATCGCATTTCCATTTTCATGGATGGCGATCCAGGTTCCACCGGCATGACCATCTCTGGGAAATGCTATTCTTCCCGTCTGCATTTGATAAAACGCAGGATCCAATGCGGTTTTGCGGGTTATTTTTTCATCCCGGTTGGATGTGATATATATTCGGCCTTCCTGAGGTACAAAACTTACTGTGCACATTCTTTGCGATACTTTATGGTAGAAGAAGCCACTCCAAAATCTGCAGGTAATTCAACGCTCGAAACTTCCCTGATACCAACCCTGATCAAGGCCATATGATGTATGGTATGCTCAAGATTATAAGCAACCTCACGGTAATAATTGGTAGGTATCCTCAATGGTTCTGAATCCACATCACTGTATGATGCTTCCAGGATCATTTCCTTATCGGGGCGATCCAGCTTACTATAAACCTCTTTTAATAATGCACCGGCCAAAACCTTATCGGTTTCAATAGCTACATCACGCTTTCGTTTTTCATAATTGACAAGTCCTGCATCATACCCATTTTCAAGGCATTGAAATAATTCAATGATATGGCGGACATGCTGCCCTACCGTATTATTTGAAAGATTATTACAGGGTTGGATATATTCCCCGG
Source organism: uncultured bacterium (assembly GCA_966112615.1). GTDB lineage: Bacteria > Bacteroidota > Bacteroidia > Chitinophagales > Chitinophagaceae > Flavitalea. The sequence continues at coordinate 108,468 of CBHWDO010000005.1, read as the reverse complement.
CCGATAACTGGTCCAGACTGCTGCTTAATTGAAGAAATACATTGTTGACAGCTTGATTTAATTGCATTGGAAAGGTCGGTTTGTTGCAAAATAGATTATTTTTTTATTAAGTTCATTGACTTAACAAGGGCAATTTGATTTCCCCTAATTTTATTACCTCGGTATTGCAATATTGATACCTTTATAAAAACGATTGATATGGATGTTCCTGTAATGGCGGAGTTAATGGCGAATGGACAAACACCTGATATCTTATTCTGGGTTGGATGCTCTGGAAGTTTTGATCAGCGCGCACAAAAGATCACCCGTGCTTTTGCTACCATACTGAATAAGGTTGGATACAATTATGCGATCCTGGGTAATGAAGAAATGTGCACAGGCGATCCTGTTCGACGCGCCGGGAATGAATTCATGTTCCAGATGATGGCGTACCAGAATATCCAGGTACTTAATAATTATGGAATCAAAAAGATTGTCACAGCCTGCCCTCATTGCTTCAACACATTGAAAAACGAATATCCTGAGTTGGGCGGTACATATGAAGTGATTCACCACACTACACTGATACAGCAACTGATCGATGAAGGAAAGATCAGGTTAAAGGAAGGTGGTGATTTTAAAGGTAAAAAGATCACTTACCACGATAGCTGCTACCTGGGTCGCTCCAATAATATATACGAAGCTCCCAGGAAAGTCCTCGAAGCTCTCGATGCTGAACTGGTGGAAATGAAAAGGTGTCGCTCAAATGGCTTATGCTGCGGTGCAGGTGGAGCGCAGATGTTCAAAGAGGAGGAAAAAGGTGAAAAGCGCATCAACTGGGAAAGGACCGATGAAGCCATTGGAACAGGAGCAAGTATTATTGCAGCAGCCTGCCCATTTTGTAATACCATGTTAACCGATGGAGTTAAAACAAGGGAAAAGGAAGATAGTACCCAGGTCCTGGATATTGCGGAACTGGTAGCTGCATCCATGATTTAACAGTAGCATCGCCCCAAAACCTTCTTATTTTTGCAGCATGAATTTAGAATACAGATCATTATTGCCTGCAGAATTTGCTGATAATTCAAGAGTCTGGATCTACCAGAGCAACCGTCTGTTTACCCTTTCAGAAGCACTCCAGATCGAGAAAATGCTGGAAGATTTTGTACAGGGTTGGAACACACACGGCAGTCAAAATAAAGGTTTCGCAACCATATTTTTCGGCCAGTTCATCATCCTGATGGCCGATGAAAGCGATCATTCCGTAAGCGGATGCAGTACCGACAGCTCGGTAAGGCTGATTAAGGAGATCGAAAAGATCTATAATGTAAACCTGTTCGACAGGCAATCACTTGCTTTTGTGGTAAAAGATAAAGTCCAGGTAATTCCCATGAACCAGCTAAACTATGCTGTTGAACACGGTTTCGTGAATGCGGATACTCTCTATTTCAATAATACGATACTTGATAAGAAAGGCCTGGAAACCAATTGGTTGATCCCTGCAAAAGACAGCTGGCTGGGAAAACGCTATGCGTTTAAAATAAATGCCTGATATATGTACTGACAGACTGTCATTTTACTTATTTTTGCCGACTAAATTTTACTTGTTTGTATGCTGGAGATGACGTTCAATAAAGTTCATGACGAAAGCAGACAGGGAGAAGCCTATGCACCTGCCGAACAACTCGAAACTGGGAAGAAGTTTTATATAGAGAGCTATGGATGCCAGATGAATTTTTCTGACAGTGAAATTGTTGCGTCAATTCTCCACGACAGTGGCTATGGTGCTACTCGTAATTTCGAAGAAGCGGACCTGATCCTCATCAATACTTGCTCTATTCGTGAAAAAGCAGAGCAAACTGTCCGTAACCGGCTTACCCACCTGAGAGGTGTCAAGAAGAGAAACCCGGGTGCCCTGATCGGCGTGTTGGGCTGTATGGCTGAACGACTGAAGGCAAAACTGCTGGAGGAAGAAAAGCTGGTTGATATGGTAGTTGGTCCCGATGCTTATAGAACACTGCCTGGATTAATCGAAGAAGCAGAAACCGGTCAGAAAACAGTGAATGTGTTGTTGAGCAGGGAAGAAACCTATGCCGACATCTCCCCCGTTCGTCTTGACAGCAACGGTATCACTGCTTTCGTAAGCATCATGAGAGGCTGTAATAATATGTGCGCTTTCTGCGTGGTACCTTTTACCCGTGGCCGCGAAAGAAGCAGAGATACTCATTCCATCATTGCAGAATGTGAACAGCTATTCAACGAAGGATATAGGGAAGTTACTTTACTCGGACAGAATGTTGACAGCTATTACTGGGTAAGTGATGACGGAAAGGAAACAGTGACTTTTGCGATGTTACTCGAAATGGTGGCACAGGTGAGTCCTTTATTAAGGGTTCGATTCTCCACTTCTCATCCAAAGGATATTACGGACGATGTGTTGTATACCATGGCGAAGTATGAGAATATCTGCAAATACATCCACCTTCCATTACAAAGTGGTTCCAGCAGGATCCTTCAGCTAATGAACCGGACCTATACCAAAGAGTGGTACCTGGCAAAAGTGGATCGTATTAAAGAGATCATGCCTGATTGTGCAATCAGCTCGGATATCATTGCAGGCTTTTGTACTGAAACAGAAGAAGACCACCAGGAAACACTGAGTGTGATTGATTATTGTCGTTACGACATGAGTTATATGTTCTTCTACAGTGAACGTCCCGGAACACTAGCTGCAAGAAGATACCAGGATGATGTGCCTGAAGAAACCAAGAAAAGAAGATTACAGGAGATCGTTGACCTTCAGCGAAAGATCTCTGATGAAAATAACATGGCCGATGAAGGAAAAACCTTCAAGGTCCTGATTGAAGGAAACAGTAAGAAGAGCGATAGCCACTGGATGGGAAGGAACAGTCAGAATAAAGTGATCGTGTTCCCCAAGGAAGACAGGGATCTGAAGAAAGGAGATTATGTGGAAGTGTTAGTGACGGATAGTACCGGCGGAACATTGCTGGGTACCATGGTGGAAGCAGCTGTCATTAATTAAAACATTAGCATGGACATTCAATCGATCAAAAACAGGTTTGGTATTATAGGCAACTCCCCTGCCCTCAACTTCGCGTTGCAGGTTGCATCGCAGGTTTCCAATACCGACCTTACAGTTCTCATATTTGGTGAAAGCGGTGTGGGTAAGGAAGTATTTTCACAGATCATTCATGCATTATCATCAAGGAAACATAATCCATTTATTGCGGTAAACTGCGGTGCCATTCCCGAAGGAACTATTGATTCCGAATTATTCGGTCATGAGAAAGGTTCCTTTACCGGGGCAGTTGATAGTCGTAAAGGTTATTTTGAAACCGTGAATGGTGGTACCATTTTCCTGGATGAAATTGGAGAAATGCCACTGGGCACTCAGGCCAGGTTATTACGTGTTTTGGAAACAGGAGAATTCATCCGTGTGGGTTCATCCAAAGTGCAGAAGACTGATGTACGCGTGATTGCAGCAACCAATAAAGATCTGCTGGAACTTCACCAGCAGGGAAAATTTCGTGAGGATCTTTATTATCGCTTAAACACAGTCCCCATAAGGGTTCCCGCATTACGTGACCGAAAGGAAGATATCATTTTATTGTTCAGGAAGTTTGCTGCAGACTTTGCAGAAAAATATAAATCAATTCCTATTCAACTGGATGATGAAGCAAGAAATATGCTGGTACAATATCCTTTCCCTGGAAATGTACGTGAACTGAAAAATATTGCTGAACAGATCTCTGTTTTATCAAGTGAAAAAGTATTGGGTGCAAAAGAGATCAGCAGGTTTCTTCCCAATCGCGAGCAGACAAGGCTTCCGATGCTTTCACCACAATTGCAGGGCGGCTTCTCCAACGGTCATGATTTCAGTAATGAAAGAGAGATCCTGTACAAGCTGTTCTTCGATATGAAAAAGGATGTGAATGAACTGAAAAAAATGTTCTTTGATATCCTTCAGAATCCGAATATTTCTCATCAGCAGGCTGCATTTATTAATGAACTGAAAGAATTCCCGGTTCATGACATGATGCCCACCCAGGTAGCTCCGGCCTCAGCAAATATTGGAGCCCCGGTTCTGATCCATCCCAATGGAGATATTCATCAGCATGAAGAAGTTGAAGAGTCGCTGAATATCATGGATAAGGAAAAAGAACTCATTCTGAAAGCCCTCAAAAAACACAAGGGAAAAAGAAAAGATGCGGCATCCGATCTTGGCATCAGCGAAAGAACACTTTACCGTAAATTGAAGGAATACGATATCAAAGAATGACCATCATGAGATCAATCATAAAATTTTTGGCGATCACTGGGCTCCTTTTTTTGGCAGGATGTTATTCATTTAAGGATGTGAGTATTCCACCTGAAGTGAAAACTGCCAGGGTAAACTTCATTGAAAATAAAGCGCCCTACGTTAACCCTCAGCTGAGCCCTGCACTTACCGACAGACTTCGGCAGAAGATCAACAACCAGACAAGACTTACCCTTGTGCAAAATGATGATGCGCATTATGATATTTCCTGTACCATCAGGAATTATACAGTAACCACTGCCGGTGTATCGCAGCAGCAGGCTGCCACTAACCGACTGGTTATCACTGTAAGGATCAATTTTAAAAACAGGTTGGATGATAAGGCAAGTTTTGATGCTGATATTTCAAGGAACTTTGACTTCAATGCAAGCCTGAGCCTACAGCAGGCAGAAGCAAACCTGTCGGACCAGATCCTTCAGAACCTTACCGATGAGATCTTTAACCGTATATTTTCCAACTGGTAATCCTTATGCATAACGAGGCTCAGATTATTTTACAGCAGGTATTCAACAAACGTTCTCTGAACGATGTAAGCATCAGTGAATTAAAACAGCTCACTGAGCAATATCCCTATTTCAATGCTGCTCAATTCCTGCTGGCAAAAAAGATCAGGATGGAAAAGGCGGAGATGGAAGGAAAAAAACATCCGGCTCTATTCTTTTCAAACCCACTGTGGTATAGCTATTTGATGAAGCAGGATTTTCCTGTTTCAGAAGAAATTGTGGAAGATGAACTGGTAATGCAAACCAGTACTCTCACAGAATCCAATATTGCAGAAGAGCCCGAGCTTAAAATACAGCCTGTATCGCTTAAGCCTGTAACTGAAGCCCCACTTGAATTTGAGCCTTTTCATACCATAGATTATTTTGCCTCACAGGGAATTAAATTGCAACAGGCAGATTTATCTAAAGACAAATTCGGACAGCAACTGAAAAGCTTTACCGAATGGTTGAAAAGCATGAAAAGGATTCCGGCTCCTTCACCTGAAACTCCTCAGGATAACCACGTTCAGGCCGAAGTGGCACAGGCAGCTGAAAATAGCATCGAAACGAAAGAAGTTTTAACTGAAGCTATGGCAGAGGTTTGGGCCATGCAGGGAAATAAACAAAAAGCAAGGGAAATATATAAGAAATTAAGTTTGCTGAATCCCGCTAAAAGCGCTTATTTTGCCTCCAAAATTGAACAATTAAATTCATAACATCATGTTGATAGTGTTTTTGATATTGCTTTTGCTTGCTGCAGTGATCATCGGTTTCTTCATCCTGGTTCAGAATCCAAAAGGTGGAGGTCTCTCCGGTAGCATTGCTGGTTTTAGCACCCAGTTCATGGGCGTAAAACAAACAACTGATGTGTTGGAAAAAGGAACCTGGGTACTTGCAGTAATTATTGCATTGCTTAGTATCTTCTCACCGGTATTCATCAGTAATTCTGCTGAATCCGGAAGAGAACCAAACCTGAAGCCAGTAAGCACTCAAACTGCACCAGCTCCGGCACCGGTTACAACTCCTGCTCCGGCTCCTGCAACAAAATAGTATTGTACTATCATAATATTGAAACCCTGCTGAACTCAGCAGGGTTTTTTGTTTATTTTACGCACCAATTCAATCATGCATGAAAAAACTTATTCTGGCCTTGATCCTTTTGATCGTTCTTGCAGGTGCATTTCTTGCCTGGACTATCCTTCTTCCCAATACTAACGTTGATGGTTCCACGAAGTATCTGTATATCAGAACAGGTCATGCGTCAAAGGAAGATGTAATGAAGACCATCAGGGATTCTAATCTTTTGAAAAATCCTGGTGTGTTTGAATTTGTTGCCAACAGGCTTGATGCATGGTCAAAATTGAAACCCGGTAAATATGAATTATCTAAAGGGACTTCAATACTAACCCTCGTCAGAAAACTTCGTAACGGAACACAGGTCCCCGTAAATCTCACCATCACTAAACTTAGAACCAGGGAACAACTTGCATCGCTTATTGGAAGAAGGTTTGAAACTGACTCTACTGAAATGATCAGCTTTCTCAATTCCGCAGACAGCTTAAAGCATTACGAACTTGACAGCAATACGGTAATGGCTGCCGTTTTTCCTGATACCTACACATATCGGTGGACTGCTTCTCCGTCAACAATTTTTGAAAAACTTCATGCCCAGTATAAAAAGATCTGGACAGATGAAAGAAAGGAAAAAGCCGCCCAACATGGCCTTACACCAATCCAGGCATATACACTTGCATCCATTATCGAAGAAGAAACCAATATACAGGAAGACAAGCCACTTATGGCAAGTGTATATATGAACAGGTTGAAAAAAGGCATGCGATTGGGTGCAGATCCAACAGTAAAATTTGCCCTGAAAGATTTTGATCTGAGAAGGATCTATGAAAAGCATCTTCAAACAAATTCACCATATAATACATACCGCTATGCGGGACTTCCTCCTGGTCCTATCTGCACACCATCTTTGAAAACCCTGGATGCAGTATTGAATGCTCCGCAAACAGAGTATCTTTATTTTGTAGCTAAAAGTGATTTCTCTCAAAAGCATGTGTTCACTACGAATTATGCAGATCATTTAAAGTATGCGAGAGAATATCAACAGGCATTGAATAAACTCCAGGAACAGAAAAAAGCAAAGGAAGAAACAGGAAACTAGTATGACCAAACTTGAAAAACTTCTGTTGTACAATAAATGGGGAAGATATCTTTCTGCAAAAAGCAAAAAGATATTCCTACCTGGTTTTGAGGGATTACCTCTATATGACGTTATTAAGTTTTTCGCTTCACAAGTTCGTAAGGTTGGATTGAACGACAGGGCCTCTGCTGTTGCATTTAATTTTCTGCTGGCTATTCCGGCAGGTACCATTTTTCTCTGTACACTCATACCCTATTTTCCCATATCAGACCAGGTAACAAAAGAACTGCTGATCCTTGCAAGGTATTTTGCTCCTGATGAAGGAACTTATGTGGTGATAAAAGATTTTCTGAACGACTTTTTAAATACTCCCAGGTCCGGATTATTATCTGTCGGTTTTTTATTGGTGATCTGGTATTCTTCCAATGCATTGATGGGCATCATGAGATCTTTCAACCGGTCACTTCAGCATGTTAGTAAAAGAAGTTTTTATCACGACAGGTGGATGGCCATCCGAATGACTGCATTGCTCATTTTACTCATTCTTATTACCGTCTTTTTGCTTGTCACCCAGGGTACCTTATTTGCATGGATCATGAAGCAGCTGGATATCACCAATAAGTTTGTATGGTGGCTGGTGAATTCATTTCGTTGGGTCATAATAGTGGCATTGATACTTTACTCGATCGGGTTTATTTACAAATATGCTCCAGCCATAGCGAAACGATGGAAACTTGCTTCTCCAGGAGCTATCCTGGCAACAACCCTGATCGTAATATTCACCCTTGGATTTTCTTATTATCTCCAGAATTTCGGATCCTATAACAAAGTCTATGGTTCAATAGGAACCATCCTGATCCTGATGTTATTGATCTATGTAAATTCTCTTATACTTTTGATCGGTTACGAATTGAATGTTAGTATTCATTCACTCAAAGCCATGGCCGCAGAACGTGCAAAAACAGAAGCCGGCGAAAGAACTGAATTACCAGCGAAGGTTACTACAGATTTTGAGTAAATCCTGCCATCAGCCCGCCTTCCAGGCGTTCAGCCCGATAAAAAAAGCGCAGGATCTCTCCCGCGCTTAATTTTTCTCATGTGCCTGTAATTATTTTCCAAGTTCCAGGACCAACAGGCTCTTGGCCGGAACACTCATTTCTTCGAGTGAGACTTCTTTCCCGCTAACGACATCTTTTCCCCTGTTAAATGCTGCAGCTACCTCACGATATTTTTTCATATCGATCTTCACATCCTGGTCTCCAACATTCATGATACACATCACAGTCTGCTTTTTATCGTACCGGAAATATACATAAGTATTACCGTCCGGAACAAATTGCATCATTTTTCCTGTTTTAATAGCCGATGAATTCTTCCTGAAATTCGCCAGGGCTTTGACATGATTAAATATGTCTTTTTCTGTATCAGTCCTGCCGGCATCAGTAAATTTATCCTGCTTGTCTTCTTTCCATCCACCCATGAAATCTAAACGTACCCATCCATCAGGATTACTGATCCCTTTCATGCCCACTTCGCTTCCATAATACATTTGAGGAATACCCCTGAAAGTCAGTAACCACGCATATCCCATCTTTAATTTTTTCGGATCCTCTCCAACAGTTGAATAAAAACGACTCATATCATGGTTATCCAGGAAGATCACATGATTCATTGGATCCTCATAGATCACATCCTGCGCAACTGTCTGGTGTAACCTGTTAATTCCTTCTGTCCATCCCGGATTCTGTGTCAGCGCCAGGTTGATTCCATACATATTGGTCTGAAAATCCGTTACTCCAGGCAGATTACTCTTGAATGGAAATGCCAGTTTATTCCTTGTAAAGAAGGCCTGGTTGATCGTTCCATGCACCCAGGTTTCACCGAATATATACAACTTCGGATACTCATCAAGCAATGCTTTGTTGCATTGATTCATAAATTCAAGATCATTATAAATATATGTATCAATTCTCCATCCATCCAGTCCGAATTCTTCAGTCGACCAGATAGCATGTTGAATCAAAAAATTGGCAAAGTATGGATTACGTTGATTGATATCCGGCATTGATGGTACGAACCATCCATCTGTAACCCTTACCAGGTCTACTTTTGAGCCATGCGGATCAAACATTGGTTGCTCCCGGTAATTTGTTTGTGTATAGGTTGGCCAGAAATGAAACCAGGTGCTGTCTGGCACATCCCTGAATAAGAAATGTTCAATACCCACATGATTATACACAGCATCCTGAACCATCTTCATGCCTCTTTTATGCATGGTATTGATCAGGCTTTTATAAGCTGCTTCTCCTCCTATTCTTTTATCAATAGTATAATGATCGGTAAATGCATAACCATGCTCTGTTCTTTCAGGCATATCATTTTCGATCACTGGATTTAGCCAGAGCGCTGTTACACCAAGATCTTGCAGGTAATCAAGCTTATTTTCAATTCCTTTCAAGTCACCACCATGACGCAAATAGATGGAATCCCTGTTCAGGCTTTGATCACGATAACCAGCAACCTTATCATTAGAAGGATCACCATTGCTGAATCTATCCGGCATGATCAGGTACATAAGGTCAGCAGTATTTACTCCAAGATGTTTATTTACTCCTGATCCCGGTTCTCTTTTCTTCAGCTCATAAGAAAATGTTTCGCTGCCTACCTTAATAGCAAGTTTTCCTGGCTTCGCTGTTTTACTTATTTCAAAGTCAAGAAATAAATAATGTTTATTGGCAGGCTGAAAAACCTTTACCAGCTTGACTCCGGGATAATTGACCGAAGCTTTCGAAGGAAGTCCTTCAGTATTGCGTAACATCACCTGCAGCTTCGGATTCTTCATCCCGATCCACCAGTGTGTTGGATATGCTTTGGTTTGCGCAAAAGATTGAAGACATGCAAATGCAAGAACAAACAAAAAGATCTGTTTCATAAAATAGATATTCGTAGTACTACTTTTTTGCTCCGGGATCATAAACATAGATTACACTGACTGCCGCACAGATCATAAAGATCCCTGCAAGAACGATGGCATATATGGATTGTCCGCCATACAAATGTTTTACGATCCATCCTCCAAAGAATCCATTGATGATCTGTGGGAATGTAATGAAGAAATTAAAGATCCCCATATAGATCCCAAGCTTGCCGGCAGGAATGCTTGATGATAGGATCACATAAGGCATTGCAAGAATGGATGCCCAGGCCAACCCAACTCCTACCATCGAAAAATTCAGCATGGCAGGATCTTTAATGAAATAAATTGATATTAAACCAACACCACCCGCAATTAAGGAGAAGGCATGTGTCATTTTTCTTCCTACAAATTTTGCAATGAAAGGAAGACATAATGCATATAGCATCGCAACAAAATTATAAACACCAAATGCAGTACTAACTTTATTTCCGGCTTCATTGTATTCCACAGAATGTGAATAGTCGCCGGTTAATCCGTACACATGTGTAGCAACTGCATCAGTAGTAAATACCCACATGCTGAACAAAGCAAACCAGGTAAAGAATTGCACAAGTCCCAACTGCTTCATGGTCTTCGGCATATTCCTGAAGTCAGTGAAAATATCGTTCAGTCCTCCTGTTGAAGCAGATTCGTTTTTCCCATGATATGCTTCATATTCTTTCGGCGCATATTCCTTACTGAAAAAAACAGTGATCAGGATAGCGACCATAAAAACTGCAGCACCGATATAAAATGAATACTTGATATTATCAGCCACCTGGTTTTCACCAGCACTCATGTCAAACCCCGCATTAGCAAGCAATTCAGGCAACGCTGATCCCACCACAGCTCCCAGTCCTATCAAAAAAGTCTGTATACTGAAACCCATGGTTCGTTGACTATCCGGTAGATTATCAGCTACCAAAGCTCTGAATGGCTCCATGGCAATATTAAAGGAGGTATCCATGATCATTACCATACCGGCTCCAACCCAAAGCGCCGGTATCAAGCCTGCAAGGTTTCCTGAGTTTGGTAAAAAGATCAGGGCTGCAGAAGACAAAATGGCTCCGGTTAAAAAATATGGCTTCCTTCTTCCCATCCGGTTCCAGGTACGGTCACTGTAATGTCCAATGATAGGTTGAACTATCATTCCAACCAGCGGTGCCACTATCCAGAACATGGGCAGCTGTTCAACATCTGCTCCAAAAGACCTAAGGATCCTGCTGGTATTGCCATTCTGAAGGGCAAACCCAAACTGAATTCCAAGAAATCCAAAACTCATAGTTATGATCTGGATAATAGAAAGACGGGGCTTTGGTATTAAACCGGATTTTGTTGCCGTTGCGGCAGGGGTTGTGGAGGCCATGACAATCGTTTAAGCTATCAAATGTGTATAAAATACATAAAGGCTAATGTACATAAAAAAAACATCTGGCAATCAGCACAGATGTTTTTTTAATTATTTAGATCACGAATCCATTCGGAATGATCGCACCTTTTTTGATCACGACTATTCCATCTTTAACAGTGTATAATGCATGATCGGAATTTGGTAAATGATGACCACCATTGATCCGGACATCATCACCGATCCGGCAGTTCTTATCTACGATGGCATTCTTGATATAGCATCGTTCCCCGATGCCAACATTAGGAATTCCTCTCTCTTTAGCATGTTCGATTTCGGCAAGAGTCTCAAAATAATCATTACCCATGATGTAACTGTTTACAATGGTAGTACCATAACCGATCCTTGCACGAATACCAATTACCGCATGTTCGATCCTGGATGCATTGATAATACAACCTTCAGCAATGATAGTTCTTTCGAGCGTTGTTCCACTGATCTTTGCAGGTGGCAACATCCTTGCACGTGTATAGATCGATTTGCTGTTATCAAACAAATTGAAATCAGGAATATCAGCAGTAAGACTGAGATTGGCTTCGAAGAAACTATAGATGTTCCCGATATCAGTCCAGTAACCTTCATACTGATAGCTCGCTACTTTATAATTTCCAATGGCCATCGGGATGATCTCTTTACCGAAGTCAGTACAATCCTTGTAGATGTCTTCCAGCATATCAAACATCAACTGGCGGTTGAAAAGGTAAATACCCATTGATGCCAGGTAATGTCTGCCCTGCGCTTTCATTTCTTCCCCTGTATCACTTGACCAATCAGGTAACAGATCCTGCTTAGGTTTTTCAATGAATGATGTAATTAAGCCTTCATCATTTTTCTTCAATATACCAAAGTCCGATGCTTCTCTTGCTGCCACTGGAATAGTGGCAATGGAAACTTCAGCCCCTGTGTTGATATGATTTTCCAGCATTTCATTGAAATCCATCTGGTACAACTGGTCACCAGATAAGATCAACACATAATCGCTGTTGAATGGGCCAATATGTCGAAGACTCTGACGCACCGCATCGGCTGTACCCTGGTACCAGGTTGGGTTATCCGGTGTTTGTTCAGCAGCGAGGATATCCACAAAGGCCGAACTGAATGCACTGAAATGATAGGTATTCTTGATGTGCCTGTTAAGTGATGCCGAATTGAATTGGGTCAGCACAAACATTCTGCTGATACCTGAATTCAGACAGTTTGAAATGGGAATATCTACAAGGCGATACTTTCCCGCGATTGGAACTGCAGGCTTCGAACGGCTGGCTGTAAGAGGAAACAATCTTGTTCCTGCTCCACCACCGAGGATAACGGCTAAAACTGATTTCGGCATATTGAAATATTTACTGTGAGAGTATAGCTTTATTTATTTGTTATTCTATTATACACATCTACGTATTGGTCTACTGATCTTTCCCATCCATAATCTAGCTTCATCATTGTTTGTCTTACATCTTTCATAGCAGCTTTGTTGTGATACAATTCCACTGCCCTGTAAACACCATGCGAAATATCGCCCACACTTGCATAATTATAGCAAATTCCATAACCGTCTTTATCTCCAATATCTACTACGGTATCTTTCAATCCACCTACTCTCCTAACCATTGGAACTGTTCCATATCTCATTGAATACATCTGGTTCAGACCACATGGTTCAACTCTTGAAGGCATCAATAAAAAATCCGCACCTGCATAGATCAAATGACTGAGACCTTCATTGTAACCGATGAAAACATTGTAATCTCTTTGCGACATATAGGTCATGCCACTCAATTCCGCTTCCACTTCAGGAAAACCACTTCCCAACACGAGGAAATTCATTCTTCTGCCTATATGATAAAATGCATCCCTTATCACATTACCCAGCAGGTCGGCACCTTTCTCTCCAACCAGTCTTCCAATGAAACAGATCAATGGCTTATCAAAATCCAGATCGAACTTATCGCACAGTTCCATCTTATTTTTTGCCTTGCCGGCTTCTACTGTTTCAATGTTATAATTATTATCAATATAGGAATCTGTTGACGGATCCCAAACATGGTTATCAATTCCATTCAGGATGCCGATGCACTTTCCTTTCTCATATTCGAACAGTGCTTCCAGACCGTTACTCATGAACCTGAGTTCTTCCAGGTAACTTGGACTCACTGTTGTAACAATGTCTGCACACTTGATCCCACTGGCTAACGGGTTGATGGCATTATTCCATTCCAGCATTCCGCCTCTCCATGAATCCCAGGAAGGAATGAAGATACTGTTTTGCCATCCCATTACACCCTGGTATTGTGCATTGTGAATAGTTAACACGCTGGGTATGGAAGAAAGAGAACGGTACTTGTAACAATATTTCATCATAAAGGGGATCAGTGCTGTGTGGTGGTCATGCACATGAATAACATCAGGCTTATGACTCCAGCTGCTAATCCAGTCGAGTACAGCTATTTGAAAGGCAGTGAACCTTTCATCATCATCATCATAGCCATAAACTTTTTCGCGATCCAACAAACCATTTATATCAACAAGGTATAATTCAAAACCTAATTTATCACTGCGTTCCTTAATTACAGTGAATTCAAACCACCAGTTTCCTAGATTGGTGTAACCTTTATGGCACACATCCCACTCGTTCTGATATAAGAACTTTGTTCGATACATGGGCATCACTACCCTTGCATTATGTCCATTCTGATTAAGATACTTCGGAAGAGCTCCAACTACATCACCTAACCCACCTGCCTTCGCTACCGGATAACACTCCGCGCTTATATGTACTATCTCCATTCAATTTAATTATACGCAGTTGGTATTTATTTAATTATCAATTGAATTTATGAAGAATTACTAATGAATCAATCCTCTATGAAAAAATTTTTATGTGCAAAATAGTTGTTACTTTCAAGGCCAAGTTTTACTAAAGATTTGCTCTCATGAATCAATCCAAACAAGCAACAAACACCGGAGCGCTCGCAACATTAGTCATCGTTTTCTTTTTCTGGGGATTTATCGCTGCTTCAAACAGCATCTTCATTCCTTTCTGTAAAGAACATTTTCAATTATCGCAATTTGAATCTCAACTGATAGGTTCCGCATTTTACGGAGCCTATTTTATTGGGTCCCTGATCCTGTTCATAGCATCCAGTGTATTGGGCTATGATATCCTAAACAGGATCGGGTATAAAAAAGGGATCATCTATGGTTTGCTCATCAGTGTGGTGGGTGCCCTTCTGATCATTCCTTCTGCAAATGCCAATTCATTCCCTGCCATCCTGGGTTCATTCTTCGTAGTGGCACTGGGCTTTTCCCTGCAGCAAACTGCAGCTCAGCCTTTCGCCATTGCCCTGGGTGATCCTTCAACCGGATCTCACCGTTTGAACCTTGCAGGTGGTGTCAATTCTCTTGGTACAACACTCGGACCCATCATTGTAAGCTTCTTCCTCTTCGGTTCCGTTGGAAACCAGGTTGAACATGTTACAGTTACCAACATCAATAATCTTTACCTTATTGTTGCCGCAGTATTTGCTGCAGTGGCACTGTTCTTTGCCTTTTCAAAACTTCCTGATGGAAAGAATGATGACCGTTTTGAAAAAGCAAACAAAGCCTCTGGTGCATTGCTTACCATGACAGGTATCATTATCGCGGTAATCCTGGTAGGACAACTTACTGACGTGCCTAAATTAACCCTGCTGATCATCACCATCCTTTCGGTGATCGGTGTTCTTTTCTATGCAAATAACAGTGCATTGAAAGATGAAACCGGTTGGGGAGCCATGAAATACCAGCAGCTGATCTATGGTATGATCGGAATCTTCATTTATGTGGGTGTAGAAGTAACCATCGATAATAACTTCGGTGCACTGCTTAAAATTCCTGGATACTTAACGGAAGCGGGATTAGACGAAAGCAAGATCTCCAAATATGTTTCCCTGTACTGGGGTAGTTTGATGATCGGCCGATGGACTGGTGCCATTGGTGTATTCAATCTTTCAAAATCTGGAAGAGTAATAGCAACCATTATAGTTCCTTTGATTGCATTTGGAGTGATCCTCGGTGCTAACTATATCAATGGAAATGAAGTATCAGATCTGTTTGGTTATATCATCTGGATCTTTATTGCCATTGCTGCCTTTTTCTACGGACAACAGAAGCCGGTTAAAACACTGATCACAGTTTCAGTGCTTGCCTTGATAGCCATGTTGATCGGGGTATTTACCAACGGTATCATCTCTGTTTACTCCTTTATGGCCGGTGGACTTTGTTGTTCAGTAATGTGGCCATGTATCTTCTCACTAGGTGTAGGTGGATTAGGAAAATATACCAGCCAGGGTTCTGCATTTCTGATTATGATGATCCTTGGAGGTGCTGTAATTCCTCCTTTTCAGGGCGCATTAGGTGATACACCGGCAATTGGTATGCACAATTCATATCTTATTGCTGCACTTTGCTTTGGTCTCCTGGCATTGATCGCATTGAAGTTGAAGTCTGTGTTGAGTAAACAAGGCCTTGATTTCGATAAGGAAATTGAAGGAGGACATTAATCAACAGGAAAATATTGATTTTTAGATCTTAGAATTCAGATAAAAATGGACAGCAGCAACTCGTCTTTACAACCTCTGGCTATTGGTATAGACATAGGAGGAACAGGAACTAAATTTGGAATTGTAGACCGCAATGGAAACATTTTGTTTTCCAGTGAAATATCAACGAGGAATCATTCACATGTGGAAGGATTTATCAATGAGTTATTTGATAATTTATACCCATTGATCGTTAAAGCCGGAGGAACAGGCAGGATCAAGGGTATTGGCCTTGGGGTTCCTAACGGAAACTTCTATACTGGTACAATTGAGTATGCTCCTAACCTTCCCTGGAAGGGTATCATTCCGTTGGCAAAGCTGATGGAAGATAAGTTTGGTCTGCCGGTAAACCTTACCAATGATGCCAATGCTGCAGCTATTGGTGAAATGATGTATGGCGCAGCGCAGGGAATGAAAGATTTTATCATGATCACCCTTGGAACCGGGGTGGGAAGCGGGATTGTGGCCAATGGCAAACTCATCTATGGTCATGATGGTTTTGCCGGTGAACTGGGACATACCATTATCATTCCCGACGGCCGTTTGCATGAAGGAACAGGTAAATTTGGATCCCTGGAAAGTTATGCATCTGCAACTGGTGTAAAACTGACTGCCATAGAAATGTTGGCTGGAAGCACTGAAGAAAGCCTGTTGCGTTCTGTTCCAAAGGAGAATCTGGATTCAAAGGCAGTATATGATGCAGCCATCCAAGGCGATAAACTTGCAAAGGAAGTATTTGAATTTACAGGGAAGATCCTCGGACTGGCCCTTGCAAATTTTGTGATGTTTTCCAGTCCCGAAGCAATCATTCTTTTTGGAGGATTAACTAAGTCCGGTGATCTGATCCTAAAGCCAACGCGCGAGCATATGGAAAAGAACCTCATCCAGGTTTTCCAGAATAAAGTCAAAATTCTCGTAAGTCATTTAAAGGAATCCGACGCTGCTATTTTGGGTGCTTCGGCACTGGTGTGGGATGTGAATGCGGGGAGCTAGTTAGGAGTTAGGAGCTGGGAGTTGGGAGTTGGGAGTTGGGAGTTTGACAAAACGAAACTTTTTATAAGTCAATTTTCTTGGTAAGGAACTGCTGAATTAGGCAGTTCCTTTTTATAATATAAACTTTTATAAATAAATAGCCGCTGAAAAATCAGCGGCTATTTATTTATATCTTGAGGAGTTTCTTTTTCCAACTCCCAACTCCCAACTCCCAACTCCTAGCTCCTAGCTCCTAAGCTTCTCCTCCCTCCACTTATTCCTTCCAAACCCAGGAACCACATGCTTCTCACTTCTATAAGATGACCTTACCAACGGACCACTCTCCACATAATCAAATCCAAGTTGGTAGCCATATTCACGGTATTCCGCAAATTCATCAGGATGTACGAATCTTTGAACTGCGAGATGCTTGTTGGTTGGTTGCAAATACTGACCAATAGTAACCACATCAACACCACTATTGTAGAGATCCTCTAAAGTCTGAAAAACTTCTTCCTTCTTTTCACCAAGCCCAAGCATGATACCACTTTTGGTTCTCATACCACCAAGCTTTAATTCCTTCAGCACATCCATGCTGCGATGGTATTTAGCCTGGATCCTAACCTGCCTGGTTAGTCTCTCAACTGTTTCAATATTATGGGAAACAACTTCAGGATGAGCTTCAATGATACGATGTACGTTCTCCATCTGTCCCTTGAAATCAGGGATCAGAGTTTCCAATGTTGTCTCGGGATTCAAAGTTTTTACTGCCTTGATGGTATTGTACCAGATAATACTCCCGCCATCCTTCAATTCATCTCTGTCAACAGAAGTTATTACTGCATGCTTCACTTTCATTAGGTAAATAGCTTCAGCAACCCTTTGCGGTTCGTCATGGTCTACGGGGTCCGGTCGACCAGTTGCTACAGCACAAAATCCGCAACTGCGCGTACACACATTACCAAGGATCATGAAAGTTGCAGTTCCTTCACCCCAACATTCTCCCATGTTCGGGCAATTACCACTTTCACAGATCGTATGAAGTTTATGATTGTCGACCAGGGAACGTACATTTCTATAACTTTCACCAGTAGGCAGCTTCACCCGAAGCCAGGATGGCTTCTTTATCTTTGTATTCTCCTGTAACGGAGAAATAACTGGAAGTTCTTGCATGGCGCAAAAATACTGCTAAACGGATTATAAATCTAAGATCATTTCCTTCGCCCAAGTAACAGCGACACATATGCGCTGAAAAAGAACTGGCGCTCCTTATTGTACAGCATCTGTGGTACTTTCTGCGCGTAGAATTCAGCCTGTACACCTGCTTCTATCGCTGAAACAGTTTCATTCAATCTGCCATAATCAAAGCGCATGGCAGCTTTTGCAACAGCACCCGGACGGATCTTTACTTCACCCCATCCCACTGTAAATCCTGATGCACCCAATGGAATGTATGCACTGTCAACAATTTTATCGTAAGTAACCCTTCTTCCCTCCTTTACATCAACATAATAAGGCTTCAATAAACCAAGCGTTAACCCTCCACCATAAATGGCTGAAACGGCTACTCCATTCTTATTTCCTTTTCCTCCAATGGTTCTTTGCTGCGACATACCCAGTTTCACCTGGTAAAAATTATTGAGCTTGCCCGGAATTACCGAATTGATCTGGTATTGGTTTACTGATGCTCCCTGTTTCTTTTCCTTGTTATGTTTTTTTTCGCTGAGTTCGATCCAGTAAAGATTTGCCAGCCGGTTAGATTTCATCGTTCCAATTTCATAACTCAATCCATACCCGTCAGTGGCAAGTTTGATCCCAAAAGCATTTTGTTTATGAAAGATGATCTCTCCTTCTTCTTCCTGTCTCAGCAGATCATTGATCCTTTGCTTGCGAGCCTCTTTTTTCTCCTGCTTTGTTTGGGGCTGCGCTGTTCGATTATTCTGTGCAATAAGAACTGTTCCATTTATAAGTATAGCCAATGCAATTATTATCTTTTTCAAGCGCTATATTTTTTGAGTAACGTAAATTTAAGGCAAATTCATACACAATGACTTCAACAGTTGTATACGACGGAAATCTCAGAACGGTTTGCACACATCTTCAGTCAGGATCAGTTATTGAAACTGATGCTCCTGTTGATAACCAGGGCAAAGGAGAAAGGTTTTCGCCTACAGATATGGTGGCAACGGCTTTGGGAACCTGCATGCTTACAATCATGGGTATTAAAGCCCGTGATATGAATATTGATCTTAAGGGAGTTAAGATAGAAGTGCAAAAAAATATGAAAGCAGATCCAAGAAGGATTGGTGGAATTAATTTAACGTTTCATTTTCCCCAATCGCTGGTTCTATCGCAAAAAGACCAGACCATTTTGGAAAGAGCTGCACATACCTGCCCGGTTATTTACAGCATTCATCCAGACATAGAAGTGATCACGACTTTCAACTGGAATCCTGTTCCGGCCAATTCATAGACTTATACCGCCTGCTGCCTCAGCAGGCGGTTTCCTATTGCACATTCAAGGCATCTTTTCTGATCACAATAAGAATGTTTCAATTCTATCATTGCCTGTGATTCCAATGCTGATTTGCATTTTAAACCCAGGCCTTCATAGCTTCTGATGATTGAATTGTTTTCCGGCGGAAGCTCCGACATCCATCTAAGTATCTTTTTCTTAAGAACTGGGTCATCATGATGGTCCGCATAAGCATACAGTAATGGAATGACCCCATTGATGAAAATTCCTGCCGCCATATCCTTACCAACCTTCTTTGGATGATAGGGAGCCAATTCGGAAAGTATATAGTGATAATGCCAGAAATCATTTGCCGTCACTTCAAAGAGGTCAATGCTATCCTCCAGTACATCCATATCTCTTATCCATAAAAATAACTGGTGTCGCTGATGCATTAGCATTGCCAATTGTGCAAGCCGCACAGTTGGAAATCCCGGAGGGCGCATCCTTAAAAATTTCATGGATTGATGAATTGGCCTCAATCCATATTTCTTTTTCAGAAATTGATATTCCTTTTGAAGCATTACCAGGTAATGATCCTCATAACTTTCATCAAGGAGATTTCCCTGGCCAAGAAACATTGCTTCAATTTGATGTATCTGTTCTCTATGTCTTGAGAGTATTGACAATGGAATAGAGCGGGCCATTTCTTCAAAGGCATCTGCATTAACAGATCCTCCGAAGGCCCTTGCAATCTGCCACCAAAACATTTCTTCCCAATGAAAATTCTCCGATCTCGCAACGGTTACTATTCTTTCCGACTTCTTCTTAAGTCTTTCAAACAATAGTTTATTACTTAAAGATTCCTGAAGATCTACAGGTGAACCCGCCATCAATTCTTCACAGGGAATAAAACTTCGGTTATGCATTAACGTTAGATACTTATCGAGCAGCAATTTTGAAATTCGATCCTGTAAAACAAGGGTTGGAAGATCTTCCGATATCTTCTGGTCATTCTCCCAGACAACATGAAGGATTACATTATCATAAAGAATATCATCCTGATGAAAATGCCGAAACCAGTCGGAAGCTTTTATATGAAGTTCAACCTGTCCTGCAAGCATGGTCCCATCAATCCTGATCGAAGCATTTAAAAAATCAGGTCCCTGGTTAACATTGAGTTTTCCAGGATCAATGATCTCGAGTTGTTCACCACCTGTCAGAATGAGATTGCTTTTATTGAAACTTTGCTGTTGCCAGATAAATTGAAATAGCCGCTCATTCATACACATTCCTCCTTTCTCAAAACTACATTGAGTATTGGAGGAAGAAATGATGTTTTACCATATTTCATGGAGTATTTTAACGACGCGGCTAACGGGTAATCCCATAACATTATAAAAATCACCTTTAATCCATTCAATACCGCAAACTCCTATCCATTCCTGGATGGCATATGCGCCCGCTTTATCATAGGGCTGGTAATTATCAACATAATATTCGATCTGCTCCTGGCTTAGTGGCCAGAAACTTACTTCAGTAATATCATAAAAAGCCTGCTCCTCTTTTCCATTAAGGATGACAACCCCGGTAATAACCTGGTGTACTTTACCAGACAATTTAGAAAGTATTTCCAATGCTTCTTTCCTGTCGAAAGGCTTATTGATCACTTCTCCATCCAACACCACAATGGTATCGGCCGCCACAATGATCGCATCAACTTCATACCTTGTATAGGCTTCTGAATCCCTGACTGCATAAGCTTTATTGGTTGCAATAAAGATTGGAACGTGTTCAACTGGCATGTCTTTAGGAAAATCTTCATCAGCCTGGCTGACCATCACATCGAACCTGATATCAGCCCATTCAAGCAATTGCTTTCTCCTCGGAGATTGTGACGCAAGAACCACTTTTTTCATACTAGTGAATTGTTAGAAGGGTCATCGATAGAATACCAGTCAGCATAACAAGTTTCAACTTATTACTTACTGAATGATAATCCGATACAGAATGCGCTTTTGTTATTCCCCGGAGGATTAGTAATAAAGGAAAAATTACAGCAATAAGGCAATAGGCTGCAGGGATCCACCATCCTAATTGAAGCATATAAATCATAACAATGATCACAGTAGCAAGCAAAACAACCAGCCATGTTGCAGCAAACACTTTAGAAACCATGATTCCCCAAACAATGGGCATCGTTTTGCATCCAAATTTTGCATCACCATCCATGTCTTCAATATCCTTTATTACTTCACGTACCAATGAAATAATGAATGCAAATCCTGCATATAAAAATGTAAAACGTAAAAGTTTTGATCGGTCAACTGAACCATAAATATTTAGTTCCGACATGATCCTGTAATGTTCACTAAAGCCTACAACCAATACCACCCATGCAGTTAATAGACTGATCAGAATGTTCCCGCTCAGTAACTTTTTTTTGAAAGTGGTCGAATAGAACCATAACAGCAAAACACAACCCAGATTGGCCAGCCCAAGCCAGGGAATGTTTAATTTAAAACTTAAATAAAATCCTATTGCAATTCCTAATAAAGAAAGGATCCAGTGCCAAAATATGGCCCATCTCCTGTTGATTATCTTTTCAACAACCAGTTTTTCTGGCTTATTGATACGATCGATATTCAAATCGAAATAATCATTGATAATATAGCCCGCAGCTGCTATGAGTACTGAAGATGCACAAAGTAAAATGAAATTTAATCCATTGAGTGCAGGCTCTGATGTAACATCATCAAATACAGGCTTGACAACAAAAAAATAGAAAAGCACCTGTGTAAGAATAATAAACAACAGGTTCAATGAACGAATAAGACGAAGAAACGCAAGGAGGATTTTCATATTACTGGCTCTTTACATCTGTAAATAATTCCCAGTCTCCATTGAGTTTAAGCACTTTCTCAATAACATCCCTGACACATCCTCTTCCACCTGGGTATTGAGATATATAAGCCGAAATAGATTTGATCTCTTCCACAGCATCCACGGGGGATGCCGCGATACCAGCATGTTTCATTACCTGGTAATCAGGTACATCATCTCCAACAAAAAGAACCTGCGGGAGTGATATATTCTTGTCGAATATATACTCCTGCAGTTTCTCCAGTTTATTTTCAATTTTCATGAATACATCTGTAATGCCAAGCTTATTCAGTCTTTTAATTACAGGTTCACTATAACTTCCTGAAATTACTACAATGCCATATCCTTTTTTAATGGCTAGTTGTAAAGCAAAACCATCCTTGATGTTCATGGCACGTACCTGCTCTCCGGAATCCATTATATAAACCGATCCATCCGTAAGCACTCCATCAACATCAAATGCAAATAATTTTACCTGTTTAAATTTATCCAGGAGCGTCATGTATGTTATTTCTGGTTATCTCTCCATTCGTAAACCCAACTGCTCTGGATCATTTCAAGATGCCCCTCATTGCTTTCTTCTCTTTTTCCCTCGAAATTGGGAATTTCCAATACCCATTCCAGCAGGTCTGTAAACCTGATCCTGTAGATCTTGCTTTCGTCAAAATCATCTCCGAAACGTTCATACAGTTTCAGAGCTATATCTTCATAGTCATTCCATTTAATAGGCGGCTCGAATGTCATTCCAATTATGTTATAGGTAATTAATTATTCTCCCAGGAACTGGGTTTGATCAGGCAGTGTTACGGTAACTGATCCTCCTCCAGGCTGCAATACACACTGGCAACCCAGCCTTGAATTCAGTCTTGGGTTTACAGCCCTGTCGATAAAATCTTCTTCTTTATCGCTTAATTCTTCCAGAAATTCTTCTCCCTGTTCAATATATAAATGGCAGGTACTGCAGGCACAAACGCCACCACAATTATGGTGCAGTTCGATATTGTTAGTCAATGCGACTTCAAGTAGACTTTGATCGGGGTCGATATTGGTCAGCGTAACCGGCTCCAGTCCTTTTTGCTCAAAATTGAATGTGATCGTATACATAATCTGTCGGTTGGCTGCAAAAATAGGTGAAAACTACTTCTTTAGCTTACGCTATAGGGAAAGCATAAAAAAAGCGGGCAAAAGTGCCCGCCTACAAACTTCCAACTCCCAACTCCCAACTCCTAACTCCCACCTCCTAATTATTTATTCCTGTATACAAGATTATCCTGAATAATCATATCATTCACCACATTCACCGCCTCATTCAGATAAATATCAGTTTTCAGGTTTTTCAGCCAGAGGTTGAATCTTTCTGATTTACCGGTATCATATGCATATTTCTTTAGGTCATCCTGCAGTGCTTCAACATTTAAAGCCTTTTCAATTTTACCTGCTGCATCCAGTTGCTTTACTACATCCTTGATCTGCTTTTGTTCTTCAAGATATTTGCTCAACTGCAGGTGATAGGTCTTATCGTTTTGTTTCGCCAGCCATTCTGCACTTTTTCTGATCTGGCTGAACGCAGGACTGCTGTTGATCCTCGATAAGCTTGCTTTTTTGATCGGCTCAAGGTTCAGGCTGTATTTCCAATTACTGTAATCAGCTTTCTGTACCATATCCCATGGTAGAGCATCAGGGTTATTCATTTCACGAAGCTTCGAATATTCATAAACATCAGGAATGGTAATATCTGAAGCAACACCTTTTAATTGAGTTGATCCACCATTGATCCTGTAAAACTTTTGAAGGGTTAGCTTCACTGTTCCAAGATCAGAATTAGGATCCATGATACCCAGGGCCCTGTCAAGTCCTATATTTCTTTGAACAGTTCCTTTACCATATGTGGTGGTACTACCGATGATGACTCCCCTGTTATAATCCTGGATTGCAGCAGCAAAGATCTCAGATGCAGAAGCACTGAATTCATTTACCATTACTGCAAGTGGTCCATCATATAATACCTGCTTATCACGATCGCGATAAATTGTTGGCTTTCCATCACGGTCTTTTACCTGTACGATCGGTCCATCTTCGATGAACAATCCTACCATCTGAACTACATCAAATAATGATCCGCCACCATTATTTCTAAGGTCCATGATGATACCATCAATTTTCTGTTCTTTTAGTTTGATGATTTCTCTTCGAACATCATCAGAACAACGCGGTCCTTTTGGATCATCAAAGTCTGCATAAAATTCCGGCAGGTAGATATAACCGATCTTTCCTTTATCTGTAGTTACAACAGTACTTCTTGCATAGGTCTCATCCTGGATGATCTCATCGCGGATAAGGGTAACTACCGATGTAGTTCCATCAGTTTTTTTCAGTGTAAGCCTTACTTCAGTTCCTTTCTTACCACGAATTATCTTGACTGCATCTTCTACAAAAAACCCGGTAAGATCTGTAGGTTCACCGGAACCTTGGGCAACTTTAAGAATGATATCTCCTACATTGACTTTACCTGATTTCCAGGCAGGGCTTCCAGCTACCAGTGTAGCGATCTTGATATTACCTTCTTCTTCTTTCAACGATGCTCCGATACCAAAGAATTTACCACTCATCTGCTCATCAAAATATCTTTTCTCAACAGGAGGAAAGAATGTTGTATGAGGATCCATTGATTCAGTGATCGTCTTTACAAACTCATTGAACCTATCATCATCATTCACTGCATTTTTCATCCGATCGTAGCTTCTGTTCATGATCTTGAGCACACGATCTCTCGCTTCTTTTTCCAGTTCTGCATCTGTTTTGGCAACATAGTTCGGCTGACCTTTATCTTTATCACGCGCTTCTATATTATCAACATATCTCTCAAGAACCAGGTACTTCAAACGCTTTCTCCATCTATCTTTACGCTCGGCTTCATTTTTTGGATAATCTAATTTATCGGCATCGAGTGTTACGAGTTCATCTTTAGAGAAATCAAAAGGAGTAGAAAGAATTTCTTTGTACAAAGCTTCAGTTTCCAGTAATCTCTTTTTAAAGATCTCTGAAACCGCGGGCACAAATTCTACAGCTCCACCTTTGATCTCATCATCCAGTTTTGTTTCATATTTTTTCAGCGACTGAATATCAGAAGCCAGCAAAATATTCTTCAGTGGATCGACCTTGTCTGAAGCAAGAAACTTCTTGAAGATCTCCCTGGAAAAATTGTCATCAATTTTTTTAGGACTGAAATGGATCTGTGTAAGCATTTCTCCAACATTGTGGAGGATCTTTTCATATTTGGATGGTGGATTGCTATTGCCGATACCGAGAGAACGTACGGTAATGATCAATCCCGCAATAACCAGCAACAAAACAACCGGCAAATTTTTCTTTTGAAACATATATTGAAAGGCTTTTGTCATTCTTCCAAAAATAACGATTAAACGTTACTAAGGTTGTGTAATAAGTTGTAATATAAGAGTATTAACAAACGCTTGGCCAGAATTTTTGCAAATGGTAGAATGAGTTTGCAGAAGGAAATTGTTGAAAATAAAAAAGCTGAAACACCTGTTTCAGCTTTTTGGGTGGCTAACCGGGCTCGAACCGGCGACCCTCAGAACCACAATCTGATGCTCTAACCAACTGAGCTATAGCCACCATGCGATCGGACGGCAAAAGTATAGCATAGAAATATTCCTTCCAAAACAATTGCAATTTTTTCCAACAATTATTTTCGGTTTTCTTTGCAGCCATTTCAAACAGCACCTTATGAACCTTTGGTTATTATTGATTCCTGTTATCTCGGCCTTTATTGGATGGTTCACCAATTGGATCGCCATCAAGATGCTCTTTCATCCAAGAGAACCAAAATATTTTCTTGGTATCCGCTTCCAGGGGATCTTCCCGAAAAGACAGGAACAGTTTGCCATAAAACTTGGAAAACTGGTTGCCGATGAATTATTGTCATTTAAGGATATTGAAAAAAAGATAACCAGCCCTGAAAATCTGAAATCGGTTATGCCATTCATTGAATCGCATATTGATAATTTCCTGAGGGTCAAATTAGGACAGGCCATGCCAATGATCTCCATGTTCATAGGAGAAAAGACCATCAATGAAATGAAGAAGATCTTCATGACTGAACTGGAAACAATATTTCCAGAAGTCATGCATAACTACATGGAGAAATTACAGTCCGACCTCGACCTGGAGCGCATCGTTACAGAAAAGGTCAAAGCTTTTTCCTCCGATAAACTGGAATCGATTCTTGTCCAGATCATGGCAAAAGAATTCCGTTTTGTAGAGATCATCGGAGGTGTTTTAGGATTTGTGATTGGTTTGGTCCAGGTCCTGATTACCATGCTTACCGCTTAATGTCACTTTTTTACCACTGAACATAAATCAGATTCTTTTCGCAAGGATTTTAATGGTGCGGAGTCTAATCTGGGGATTTTTGCAAACCATGCACCCTTATTCCTTGTAATACAACTATTATGCGTTCGATTTTTATTACTCTTATCAGTTTGATCTGCTTTACATCTCTTTCAGCCCAGGTCCCTGCAGGTGGCAGGATGGGCGGCGGTAACATGAATATGGGCCGTTTTTATGGAAAAGTAGTAGATGCAAAATCAAGCAAACCCGTAGAAGCTGCCTCAGTACAACTTATTCAAAGCAAGTTCGACACCATTTCAAAAAAGAGAAAAGATACAGTACTTGCCGGAATGCTTACCGCCAAGAACGGAGACTTTTCCCTGGAAAACCTTCCTTTATTTGGAAATTTCCGACTCAGCATCACCGGGATCGGCTTCAAGCCTTACGAACAGAAAGTGGCTTTTGAAATGAAAATGACCGGTGGCGACATGAGTTCCGCCCTGAACAGTATGGATAAAGACCTTGGTAATATCAAACTGGAAGAAGATGCCCAGGTTCTTGAGTCTGTAACTGTTACGGGAAATAAGCCGTTGATGCAAATGGGTATCGACAGAAAGATCTTCAACGTAGAAAAAAACATCACATCAGCCGGTGGTTCTGCTGTGGATGTTATGAGAAATATTCCATCCCTGAATGTGGACATTGATGGAAATGTGACACTAAGAAATGCTGCACCCACCATATTTGTAGACGGAAGACCTACTACCCTCACCCTTGACCAGATCCCTGCGGATGCTATTGAGAGTGTAGAATTGATCACCAACCCATCAGCAAAATATGATGCAAGTGGTGGACAGTCAGGTATTCTGAATGTGGTTTTAAAGAAAGCTCGCAAGACAGGGTATAATGGTGGAGTTCGCGCAGGAATCGATTCCCGTGCAAGAGTAAATCTTGGCGGTGATATCAACGCCCGCCAGGGTAAGATCAATGTTTTCGCCAACGCTATGATGAACCAACGTAAATCTATTGGCTGGGGAGAAACAGACCGACTGAACACTCTTATCGAACCAAATACTACCATTTTCCAGGATAACGACAATACCAGTAAAGGAACATTTGGCTTTGGAAGAGTTGGATTCGATTTCTTTATTAATAACAGGAATACCATTACAGTTGCACAAACTTTTGTAAGAGGAAAATTCAGTTTTGATAACAGGAATACCACGTTCACCGATACTTTGTCTGGAAACGCAGGTTTTGAAACAGGTTACAGAAATACCATTGGAGAAAATACTTTTAAGAACAATGGTACAACCATCAGCTACAAAAAGCTGTTCACAAAAGCAGGTCGTGAGTGGACCGCAGACCTGAACTATAATGCTATGGATAATACCATGGATCAAAACATCAGGTTCAGATCTTTTAATGACATGAACCAAACTGATCCTAAGTTTCCTGAAAGGCTTCAAACCATTGATGGAGGCGGAAATAACAAGTTCTTTACTGCCCAGACGGATTATGTAAATCCATTGAGTGAAAATTCCAAACTCGAAGGAGGTTTAAGAGCACAGATCAGGACTTTTGAAAGTCGCCAGCTGAACTACATAAATGGTATCCTGCTTCCAAACATCAGTAACAATTTCAAATACACTGATTATGTATATGCAGGTTATGCAGTTTACTCGCAGAAGGTAAAAGATAAATTCAATTACCAGTTAGGATTGAGAGCCGAAAGCTCGAGCTATTCAGGAGAGCAGATCGGTAAAGCAACCTTTAAGAATGAGTTTCCTTTAAGCCTGTTTCCAAGTGTCTTCCTGACAAAAAACCTGAAGAACAAACAGGACATTCAATTGAATTATACCAGGAAGATCAATCGTCCGAATTTCTTCCAGTTGATGCCAAATACTGATTTCTCCGATCCTTTGAATCTTCAGACAGGAAACCCTGACCTGAAGCCTGAATTCACCAATTCATTGGAATTGAGTTATCAGAAAACATATGGTGAGAAGAATAACACTTTCATTGCTACAGCATTTGGTAAATACACAACAAACCTGATCGCAAGATACCAGAACTGGCAGCAGTTGGGATCCAGTACTGATTCGGCGTTTGTATCAACCTTT
This sequence comes from uncultured bacterium, assembly GCA_966112615.1. Taxonomy (GTDB): domain Bacteria; phylum Bacteroidota; class Bacteroidia; order Chitinophagales; family Chitinophagaceae; genus Flavitalea. The sequence goes on along the minus strand of CBHWDO010000005.1, from coordinate 79,795 downwards.
ATCAATGCCAGCTCTGCCTATGCTTCAGGATTGGAATTGATCTTCAGAAATACTATTACTTCATGGTGGGAAATCAACTTCAACACCAACCTGTATTATTCGAAGATCAATGGAAGCAATGTGATCGCCAGCCTTGAAAATGAAAGAACCAGTTCTTTCTCTAAATTGAACAACACATTCAAACTCCCTAAAGGATGGAGTATCCAGTTGAGTGGAGAATATCAAAGCAAGAGCGCATTGCCTGTATCAACTGGAAACAGTGGTGGCGGCGGACGTGGGGGTGGAGGTTGGATGATGGGACCATCTTCAACCACACAGGGATATATCGCTGCAAACTGGGGTGCTGATATTGGTGTACGTAAAGATTTCAAGATTGGTAAGAACCAGGCAAACCTGTCACTTAACTTTAATGATATCTTCCGTTCACGCAGGTACTTTGTACATTCTGAAGCTGTTGGTTTTGTACAGGATGCATGGAACCGCAGGGATCCACAGATCCTTCGCCTGAACTTCAGCTACCGATTTGGTAAATTCGATGCAGCTCTGTTCAAAAGAAAGAATACCAGGGCAGAAGCTGAAGGTATGTCAAATGGTATGCAGGGCATTCAATAATTTAATATGATATCATATCTCGCACTGGGCGACTCCTACACTATCGGCGAAGGAGTCGCCCTTTTCGATTCATTTCCATACAGGATTTGTCAACAGTTAAGGAATCTTGGAATTGATTGTGCTCCGCCTGAGATCCATGCCAAAACAGGTTGGACAAGCGATGAATTATTGCATTCATTGGAAAACTACAGGCTTCTGCCCTCCTATGATTTTGCTACCTTATTAATTGGTGTAAACAATCAATACAGGGGTCGGGATGTAGATACATTTTTACCAGACCTGGAGAAGCTGATTTCATTAGGACTGGAAAAATGCGATGGCAGAACTGACCGTTTGTATGTTTTATCTATTCCCGACTGGGGATTGACACCATTCGCTAAAGACCGGGAGACAAACCGGATCAGCAAAGAAATCGATACTTATAATAAGGCTGTCCATTCATTGTGCGAATCACGAAAACTTGCCTATTTTGACATCACCAGTTGGCCCCGATCAAGCGGAAAGGCAATGGAGCTTGTAACTGCTGACCAGTTGCACCCTTCCCGGGAAGAATATGAAAGATGGGCCCAAATGGTTGTGGAGCATATAAGAAGGTCAGAAAAACATTAATATGAGATCGGCAAAAGATTGGGGTGTATTTATGATACTATTGCTGGCAGGTTCCTTTTACCTGTTTTTACAGATAGTCTCCATACTTCAGAACGGATATAGTATCATCAGGTCAAGCGGCGAAAGCATTTCGGTTAATAAAACAGAGATCCTTTACGAAACCAGGACCTGGCTCACTATTATTCTATGCTTTACTGGTGCCATTACCTATTTCAGGTTAAAAAAGATTGGATGGATTATCGCATTTGCCATCCTGCTGTTATTTATAACGATCTCATGCGGCGCGATCTATACACTTTTCAAACTTGAAATGATCGACTTAAGTGCATACTTCCTGGGATTGATGTCGATACTAATACTGTTCAGTTTTATTTCACTGCTAACAAAATCAACCAGGGCCAAATTCGATATTCAAAAATCTCATTTTGCCTATGGCATTGGGCTGGCGGTGGTATTATTCGGGATCTATTTTGGGGGATAAGGGAGGAGAAGGGACGAAGAGAAGAAGTGAAGAAGTGGTGAAGTGGAATTTCTTTACTTCGTCACTTCTCCACTTCCCCTCTTCTCCTCTAAATAATCCCCCCTTCCTCTACCTCCAACTCCTTCTTCAACCTTGCAAGAAAATCTTTTAATGGCGGGCGGTTATGCGGATCGGATTCTCCCTTTTCCCATCGATCAAAGGCTTCCTGGATTTTCCTCTTTTGAACTGCATTCAATTGGGCGATCATGGTTTCTGAAAGATCCAGTTTATGCTGATAGAATTGTTTCTCCTTTTCAAACTGGCTTGCCTTTGATTTCCTGATCCGGTTTTCAGAATCTGCCATACTAGTCAATTCTTCCTCGGCGAGGGCAATATCATATGGACCTGACTGCATGATTAGTTTGGAAAGAATTGGTCCGGTTTCTATCAAAATGATCAGTAAACTTAACAACAGGTTGGCCCAGAAAACACTGGATTCTTCATCTGATAGATCGGACAATGCTTTATTTCTTTCAAGAAAACCAACATTTGCCTTTAAGCTAGCTTCATAATCCTTTCTTTTCTTATCAATGATGGAATGAATAGAGGAAATAACACTATCCTGTTTTTTGATCCCGGCATTGACCTGCTCCAATTCCGGGGCGAATTGCCTGCTGGTTTTTTGAAAGGCATCCATCTTCAGCCTGGTAAGCTGCTCAATCCCTCTCTTTCCCGAACCTCCCGTGCCATCTGCTTCCCGAACATATTCTGCCTGTAAGTTGAATAGGGTATCCTGCATTTGAATTTGCCTGGCCATTAACCTGTTCTTTTCGGCTGTAGCTGTAGCAATAAATTCCTGTTCTTCTAAACGAAGCAGACTATCATTCTTCAGGATCTTTTTGTGCATATTATCCGCCACCTTGATATCGATCTCTTTTTCAAAGATCTTCAGTTCAAGTGGCCTCGCGATTGTTACCCCAATGAGCAATGCCAGTACGATCCTTGGAATTGCCATCTGGAATTGTTTTTGGGAAGAAACTCCATACTTCCGCATGGTAGATACCAGGAAGCGGTCGAAATTGAAAATGATCACACCCCATAACACTCCGAATAATACGGCTCCAATGACAGAATGGAAAATACTGTACAATGCATAACCAGCCGATATGGAGGCAAGTGCAAATGTGGCCAGTAATACTCCGCCCAGCCCTGAATGCTTCACATGCTCAGATGGGTACTTAACCAGGATCTCCTGGTGTGCCCCCGAACACCACCATAAAAAATTGGAATTGTTCTTTTTGCCCTGGGAAAAAGAATCATAGCTGTACAACCCATTGGGTTGTCCATTAAGGTTGGATGACATATTATTTATTTGCCGTGATGAATGGTGGTTGAAGCGGAAGTTCAAAAAACGCAAAAATCACCGTTAGATTGCCGGGAATTTGTCAAGAAATACACAAAAAATCATGGGAATAAAAACAGGTTACTGCTGTTAAAATGCTGTTTCTCAAAAACCCGTTATTTTTTAATTTGGTTCCTATATACTAAACTTGCACGCTAAGAGGCTAATTTTTTATACCCGATAAATTAATATGGCGAAGAATTTACTGATTGTGGAGTCCCCTGCGAAAGCTAAAACGATCGAAAAGATCCTCGGGGAGGATTTTGAGGTGAAAAGCTGTTATGGCCATATCCGCGACCTGAAGAAGGATGATATGGGGATTGATATCAAGAACAATTATCAACCTAGTTATATCATTCCTGAAGACAAGGAAAAAGTGGTAAAAGAACTAAAATCCCTTGCAAAGAAATCCCAGGAAGTGTGGCTGGCAACGGATGAGGACCGTGAAGGAGAAGCCATCAGCTGGCATTTATGTGAAGTGTTGGGACTTGACCCTGTCAATACCAAAAGAATAGTTTTCCATGAGATCACTAAACCAGCCATCAAATCAGCCGTTGAACGTCCTCGCACGGTAAACATGAACCTGGTTAATGCTCAACAGGCAAGAAGGGTACTAGACCGCATAGTAGGTTTTGAACTGTCCCCTGTGCTGTGGAGAAAGATGAGTATGAAGAATAACCTTTCAGCAGGAAGGGTTCAAAGTGTGGCAGTTCGTCTGATCGCTGAAAGAGAAAGAGAGATCAACGCGTTCAATGCTATCAGCACTTTTAGAATAGATGCTCAGTTCACAGCAGTTGACTTAAATAAGAAGCCTGTTAACTTTTCTGCCGAAGGCAAAAAATACCAGGATGAGGATGGAGCCCAAAAATTCCTGGAGAGCTGCCTGGGAGCGAAATACACAGTTGCTGATATCCAGGTTAAGCCAGGAAAGAAAACTCCTGCAGCACCGTTTACCACCTCGACCCTCCAGCAGGAAGCAAGCCGTAAACTTGGATATTCAGTAAGCAAAACCATGCTGCTTGCTCAAAAGCTATATGAAAGTGGTAAGATCACCTATATGCGTACCGACTCGGTAAACCTGAGTGATACAGCCATGCAGGATATCAAAAGCCAGGTGAGTAATCAATTTGGAAACAGGTATCACCAGCCAAGGAAATTCAAGAATAAAAACGAATCGGCACAGGAAGCTCACGAAGCCATCCGGCCTACATATATGGAGAACAGCACTGTGGATGACAGTGATGCAAGAAAACTCTATGAACTCATCTGGAAAAGAACCATGGCAAGCCAGATGGCAGATGCGGAGCTGGAAAAGACAACTGCCAAGATCAGCATATCAACTAACAAAGAGGAACTGACCGCTTCTGGTGAAGTACTGAAATTTGACGGGTTCCTGAAAGTGTATATGGAAGATCGCGACGAAGAAGATATTCAGGAGGATGAAGGAAAAGAAGGTATGCTGCCTCCACTTGCTGTAGGCCAGGACCTTCCGCTGGTAACCATGAAAGCCATTGAGCGATTCAGCAGACCTTTGCCAAGATATACTGAAGCAAGCCTTGTAAAAAAACTGGAAGAATTGGGCATCGGCCGACCTTCCACTTATGCTCCAACTATTACCACTATTCTTAAAAGAGGTTATGTTGAAAAGCGTGATAAGGAAGGCATCAAGAGAAGTTTCAGGATCCTGAAACTAACGAAGGATAAGATCTCCAAAGAAGTTTCCGAAGAAAATACAGGTGCAGAGAAATCAAAACTGTTTCCAACAGACCTTGGGCTTGTGGTTACAGATTTTCTTAAGCAGTATTTCGACGATATCATGGATTATGGCTTCACTGCCCGGATCGAAAGCGAATTTGATGAAGTGGCTGCAGGTAACCTGAAGTGGAATAAAATGATAGATGAGTTTTACAATCCTTTCAAAAAGGAAGTGGAGAATACCATCGAAACTGCCGAGCGGATCAAAGGAGAACGCGAACTTGGTGTGGATCCACAGAGCGGTAAAAAAGTGATCGCAAGAATGGGCCGTTATGGACCAATGGTGCAGATAGGCGATGTCAATGATGAAGACAAACCAAGATTTGCCAAGCTGAAAAATACGCAGTCTATTGAAACCATTACTTATGAGGAAGCGATGGAATTGTTCCGGTTACCAAGAAACCTCGGACAATTTGAAGATTCAGATGTATTGGTGAATATAGGAAGGTTCGGACCATATATCAGTCATGACAAAAAATTCTATTCATTGGGAAAAGATCATGACCCATATAGCATCACCCTTGAAGAAGCGTCCCCCATCATTACAGAAAAGAGAAGTGCCAAAGAAGAAAGAACCATTAAGGTATTTGAAAAAGAAAAGATCCAGTTGTTGAGAGGTCCTTATGGTCCGTATATCAAACAGGGACTAAGGAATTACAAACTTCCCAAAGAAATGCAGGAAAAAGCTGCTGACCTGTCGATTGAAGAGGTAAAGAAGATCATTGAAGAAGTGAAAGCAAACCCTCCAAAGAAAACAGCACGCAGAAAGAAACAGGAATAACTATGGTTCATCTTCGCTTCAGTTTAACGGAAGAAGAATTTTACCAGTTCAATTACTATACTGCCTGGGCGGCACCCGAAAGAAAAGGGTACCGCCTTTGGTATTTTTTGAAGGTAATGCTGTTATATACCCTTGTTGCACTGGTTTACATATTTGTGAACAAGGATCATGACTGGCCCGTTGATTTCACAATTTTTTCCCTGATCGGCCTTGCTTATTTCCTTTTGATCCCGATCCTGGTCAAAAGATCCGTCAGGAACAGGGTTAAGGAAATCCTTGGAAGAAAAGAAAATGCACATGTATTGGAAGAATCAGAAGTCACCATAGATGAAAAAGGAATCTTTGAAAAAGATCCCGTTTCAGAGAGCAGGTACGATTGGGAAGGGATTGTAAAACTTGCTGATACTCAGGACTGCCTTTACCTTTATACCAATTCATTTCATGCGATCGTTATTCCAAAGAGGATCTTAACTCCCACGGACCACGATGAGTTAAAGGAATTGTTTAACCGACACTTACCACTAAGCACGGAGCTTTAGCATTGTGGAAAAGATATTAAAACCTTAACTTAATTTGTTCCGATATTCGATAAGGAACATTAAACCTCTATGGAAGAAAACAGGGAAATATCTGCGCTGTTCAATTTGATCGATGATCCGGATGAGGAAGTCTTTGGTGCTGTGTCGACCAGGATCATTGATTATGGAAGAGGTATCATTCCCAACCTGGAAAATCTTTGGGAGAATACTGTCAATGAAAGAACCCAGGAAAGAATCGAGATGCTTATTCACCGGCTTCATTTTCATGACCTCAAGGAAGAATTTCAAACCTGGATCAAAAGTCCGCATCATGAATTGCTGACCGGTGCTTTGCTGGTATCAAAGTTCCAGTATCCCGACCTTCCTGCTTCACAGGTTTACCAGGATATTGAAAAACTTCGCCGGAATATCTGGCTGGAACTGAATAATTACCTCACTCCTCTTGAACAGGTAAATGTTCTTACCAGCATTCTATATAATTATTACAATCTCAAGGGAACAGAAGTAAATTACCAGCACCCGGATGAATTTTTGATTGTCCGGCAACTGGAATCCAAAAAAGGAAATTCCATTGCAAACGGTATCATTTACCTCGTGCTGGCCGAATTGCTGGATGTACCTGTAAGAGCCATCAATATCCCAAGACAGTTTGTATTGGCTTACTTCAAACAGGATTATGATTTTCACCGGCATACTGAGGAACCGATGTACAAAACAGAATTTTTTATTGATCCACTAAGCGGACAGGTTTTCACACATAAAGACCTGGAGACTTATTTCCAAAGGATCAATGTGCCAATGGTGAACTCATATTATACGCCACTTACCAACAAAAGGATCATTCAATTATTGCTCGAAGAATTCAGTAAATGTTTTGATGCGCCCGGACAGGAATACAAACGGAATGAATTAATGGAGTTAGCAGAACTCTTAAATGAATAATCCCCCGCAATTGCAGGGGATTATTTTTATGGTACTTACTGTCATCATCAGAGTTCAAGCTTCCAGCCATCACGGTAATCTCTCTTCACAAACTGGTTAGCTTCATCAAAGTTGGTGATCTTCATATTCTTGGCATCCCACAGGAGTTTCTTCCTTCCGAGATACTTATCTTCCCAACCTTTCAGCTTTGGATTCTGCATCATCCAACTTCTGATCGCCAGGTTACCGATAAGGATACTCTCAGTGAACGGACCTGCATACTCAAATGGAGAGCTGGTCTGTCCTTTTCCATATCCGTCGATACAAGCATTAACCCACTGTACATAGTGACCCTCAGGAACTCTCTTGATGGTCTGAGCAGGCATGGTCTTTTCCTTCATCAGCTTTGTTGGAAGCAAACGTGGATTTGCACCGTAACAGTCAGCCATGATCTTACCCTTGGTTCCTTCGAAGATCACACCGCCATCCCAGTTACCCATTGCTTCATCAGCACCGAGTTCTTCCGGACGCTCTGGCAGCAGGCCACCATCCATCCAGCTTACTTTGATATCACCCTTTCCTTTGGTCTTAGGATATTTCAGGTGAATGATAGAAGCAGGAGGACAGCTGTCAACATAATTTCCTTCTGCAAAGAATCCTTTCCAGTTACCGCTTACAGAAGCTTCCACTTCTGATGGATAAAGGATTGGAAGAATTCTGAATACAGGGTCCATGATATGGCAGGCCATATCACCCAATGCACCTGTACCGAATGCCCACCATCCTCTCCAGTTGAAAGGAAGGTATGCAGGGTTATAATCGATCATTTTAGCTGGTCCGATCCAGAGATCCCAATTCACTTCTTTAGGAACTTCAAAATTCCCGGTTGGAGTAGGAATACCCTGTGGCCAAACAGGACGGTTAGTCCAGCAGGAAACAGTATGAACATCACCGATCATTCCGGCGTCCACCATTTCTTTCATTTTGCGCACACCATCACCAGATCCGCCCTGGTTACCCATCTGGGTAACTACCTTGTATTTCTTGGCAGCTTCGGTCAGAATCCTTGCCTCATAGATATCATGAGTCAAAGGTTTTTGAGTGTACACGTGCTTTCCCAATTGCATTGCAGCGATAGTAGCTACAGCGTGTGTGTTGTCTGGTGTCGAAATAGAACAGGCATCGATGTTGTTCTTTTCTTTGTCAAGCATTTCCCTGAAATCCTTGTAATAGGTTGCTTTAGGAAAGCGCTTGCGTGAATCCGCAGCAGCCCTGTCGTCAACATCGCATAATGCAACGATGTTTACTTTTGGACTTTTAGCAAATTCAGCCAGATCGCTGGCTCCTTTTCCACCGGCTCCGATACCGGCGATATTCAGTTTATCGCTTGGAGCGATATAACCTTTACCACCGAGAACATGGCGCGGTACGATCATAAAACCTGCTGCAGCTACAGCAGTGTTTTTGATAAAATTCCGACGTGATTCTTCGTTAGTCTTCATTGTCATGACAGAACAATTGATTGATTAAAGTTGATGTCAATTTATATTTCTAAAAATTTCAGATCTCCAATTTCCAATTTCCCCGGTATTTTCTCTTAACAAACTGGTTGGCCGGTTCAAAATTGGTGATGCGCATGTTTTCGCCGTCCCATAGAAGTTTTTTCCTTCCATCATAACGGTCGTTTCCTTTCGCATCTTTTTCAGAATAATTATAGCTCCTTACAGCCAGGTTACCCATCAACACGGTTTCTGTTAATGGACCTGCATCGTCAAAAGGAGAACTGGTGTATGCTCCATGACCTTTTTTGCAGGCATTCACCCACTGGGTCTGGTGACCTTCCCATCCGCCTTCTACAAATGGCCTGGTTGCTTTTGGTAGTTTGGTATCTTTCATTTTCCTGGTAGGAAGTAAGGTTGGATTACGACCAAACAATCCAGCCATGATCTTTCCTTTGGTTCCTTCGAAAATGATTCCTCCATCCCACTCTCCCATTGGTTCATCCGGCATCAATTCCTCTGGTCTTTTTGGTGTGATGCCTCCATCATACCAGATCATTTCAACAGGTGGCATATTGCCTCTTGCAGGAAACTGAATATGAATTTTTGCTGAAGGAGGATAACTATCGGGATTGATAACAGGATCGAAGAATCCTTTATAAACGGCGCCAGCACTACATTCTACAGAAACAGGATATTTAAGTTTCAAGGCGCGGTATGGAACATCCATGAAATGACATCCCATATCGCCCAGTGATCCGGTTCCGAAATCGGTCCAGCCTCTCCAGTTTGCAGGAATATAAATCGGATTGAAAGGACGCTCTGGTGCAGTTCCTAACCAAAGATCCCAATGCACTTCTGATGGCACCGGGAAATTTCCTTCGGGAGTTGCAATTCCTTGAGGCCATACCGGACGGTTTGTCCATACGTGCACGGTATGTACTTTACCGATCAGGCCACTTTGTACCCAGGCTTCAACATTCCTGGTATCATCACCACTACTTCCCTGGTTACCCATCTGGGTTACTACCTTATAGCGCTGGGCAGCCTGAGTGAGTATGCGCGCTTCATGAATATCATGTGTCAATGGCTTTTCAACATACACATGTTTTCCAAGTTGCATACAGGGCAATGCCTGCACTGCATGCATATGATCAGGTGTGGTGATGATCACCGCATCAATGGATTTGCCCTGTTTGTCGAGCATTTCCCTGAAGTCATGATGATAGGACGCTTTGGGCCATTTCTTACGTGATTCAACCGATTGACGGTCGTCTACATCACATAATGCCACAATATTTTCTGCGCCGTTATTATAGGCCTGCTGTAAATTATAATTTGCTTTTCCTCCTGCGCCGATGGCTGCAATATTGAGTTTATCGCTTGGTGCAGTAAAACCTTTCCCGCCAAGTACATGACGTGGCAGGATCATAAATCCACCTGCAGCAATGGCTGTATTCCGAATAAAATCACGACGGGCAGAAAGGGATGGATTATTTGTTGATTGTTTTTCTTCGGGGTTCATAACTGGCAATCGTTAGTAATAATTATGAAAGCGTTGCTTCCATTGAAATATCCATATTCAATGCTTTGCTTACCGGGCAATTTGCTTTTGCATCTTCAGCACATTCCTGGAATTTCGCCTGGTCAATACCCGGAACAGTTGCTTTCAGTACTAAATGAGAGTTGGTGATGGCTCCATTATCCAACGTAATGGTACAGGTTGTTTCAATAGATGTTGGTTCAAAACCTGCGGCACCCAATACAAAACTTAGTTTCATACTAAAACATCCTGCATGAGCAGCAGCAATCAGCTCTTCAGGGTTAGTACCCACACCTTCTTCAAATCTCGACTTATAAGAATATTGAAATCCATTCAATGCTGTACTCTGACTATTCAATTTACCAGATCCTTCCTTTCCTGAGCCGTTCCAAACGGCAGTTGCTGAGCGTTTCATTCGTTTGATTTTATTTATGAGATGGGTTTTGAAGTTAACGATTTTTCCATCGTTGAGAAATTCGTTAGTCAAATTAAAATTGAAGGCCTGTAAACAGGCTTTTTATTAATTTAGAAAAATGCATCAATTCGTTACATATTACCGGTCGCCTATCGGTCATCTGAGGATCTCAGGAAACAGGAATTGCATTCATGAGATCTGCTTTGCCGATAACACCGAACAGTTCATACCCGAAACGCATGATCTCCCCGACCTTGCTATTCAATGTACGGAAGAACTGATACAATATTTCCAGGGAAGCCGCAGAAAATTTGACTTTGCGGTAAGTCAGCCTGGTACTGAATTCCAACAGAGAGTATGGAACGAATTGAATAATATCCCTTTTGGCAAGCGCATCAGCTACCTTGATCTTGCAAGAAGACTCGGTGATCCAAATTGCATCAGGGCTGCAGCCTCTGCCAATGGGAAAAACAAACTCGCCATAGTCATTCCGTGTCACAGGGTAGTCGGTTCCAAAAACGATTTAGTTGGCTATATGGCAGGTGTTTGGCGAAAAAAATGGCTGCTTGAATTGGAAACCCGCGTTACTTATGGTGTTCAGACACTTTTCTAAATTATTACCATGAAATTTCGTGCACTGTGGATCAATGAAACTGCTGATGGAAAATTTACCAGGGAAATTATTGACCGGAATATTGATGAACTGCCACCCGGGGAAGTATTGATTAAGGTTCAATATTCTTCATTAAATTATAAAGACGCTTTATCTGCAACAGGTAATAAAGGTATTACCAGGAAGTTTCCGCATACGCCAGGAATTGATGCAGCAGGTACTGTTGTTTCCTCCAGCTCAACCGATTTAGCACAAGGAGAAGAAGTGATCGTTACTGGTCATGACCTTGGCATGAATACATCCGGTGGTTATGGTGAATACATCCGGGTTCCATCTCATTGGATCATTAAAAAGCCCTCCAACATTAGTCTGAAAGATTCAATGATCATTGGCACTGCTGGATTTACTGCTGCTGTTGCTTTATATAAACTTCAATGCATGGATCTTACACCTGGTAAAGGTCCTATTGTAGTAACCGGATCCACGGGCGGAGTTGGAAGTCTATCAGTTGCATTGTTATCTAAAGCAGGGTATTCCGTAATTGCTATTACAGGAAAACCTCATGCAAAGGAATATCTTCAAAAACTGGGGGCTTCCGAGATCCAAGGGAGAGATTTCGTTGATGACCAAAGTGGAAAAGCATTATTAAAACCTAAATGGGCAGGTGCTATTGATACGGTTGGAGGAAATATTCTAAATACTTTGCTCAAAGCATGTATGACCGAAGGTTGTGTCGCAAGCACAGGACTCGTGTCATCACCTAAACTTGATACAACAGTTTATCCTTTTATATTGAACGGAGTAAGCCTCCTGGGTGTGGGTTCTGCAGAAACTCCCTTTCATATCAGGCAGGAGATCTGGAACCGATTGAGCTCAACCTGGAACATTCAAAACCTTTTACAACAAATTGCTACTGAAGTAACCCTTGAGGAACTGAAAGATATTTATATAGATAAGATCCTTGCCGGACAGGTACTTGGGAGAATACTCGTGAAACATTCTTAAGTAAGTTCATCACTATTGAAGGCAAAAGGAAGTAGTGAAGAAGCATTTTCAACAACAATTATTTTTCCTTCCATTCCTCCAAGAATAAGTCGTATCGGTTGTTTCAATCTTTCTTCATATTCCACCAGTGTTTGCCTGCAAATGCCGCATGGAGCAACCGGGTGATCACTTCTGCCATCCTCCGGTGCATAACTTATAGCCATAGTTTTAATGGGAACATTGGGAAAGAAAGAAGATACACTTGATAGTAAAACTCTTTCTGCACATAATCCAACAGGAAAAGAAGCATTTTCCTGGTTTGTACCGGTAACTATCTCGCCATTGGATAATAACGCACATGCACCAACATGAAAATGAGAATAGGGAGCATATGCCTGTGAGGTAACCTGCTGTGCTTTTTCAAGCAACATACGGTCTTCACTTCCTAACTCATCTATTGACTTATATTCTTCAAACGCGATTACCTGTTGCTGTTTCTTCATGCATTTTTTTTAATGAATCACTTTAAAGATCCTGTTCCAACGAATACCATTTTCCGTACTCATCCAGATAAATCCAGCTTCTCCAACGATATGGTCCTCTGGAACAAAACCCCAGAAACGGCTGTCCTGGGAACGGTGACGGTTATCTCCCATCATCCAGTAATAATTCATTTTAAATGTATAGGAATTTGCCTGTTGACCATTGATAAAGATCTTGCCATCACGCTCTTCCCACTGGTTTCCTTCATATACATGGATCAGTCTTTTATACAGCGAAATATTTTTTGGAGTTAACTCTATAGACTTACCTTTCTGAGGCACCCATAGTGGACCAAAATTGTCAATAGTCCAATTGAATTGCGGATCGTAAGGATATACAACTTCATTCAGGATCTCCCTTTGAACAGAGTCGACTCCCGGAATCTTTTTAAGGATATCTACTTCAGATAGTGTTAGGTTGATCCTGTACACATTTCCTCCACCGGATGAGAAATCAGGAGAGCTCTCGTCAGAATTCAACTTAATACCGGCTTCACGAAGTTCATCTTCAGTGAGCACTTTATTTTTAGTATAAACAAAATAATCGGTGGAAGAAGTAGGTGATACAAAAGCTGGTTTACCATCGATATGTAGTATTCCATTTTTTATTTCAAGTACATCTCCAGGAACTGCTACACATCGTTTGATATAATTTTCCCGCTTATCAACCGGCCTGGTAGTGATCGTATATTGTTCCCATACGATATCCCTGGCCCTTTGCTTTGCAGCTGCTCTCAATTGTGCACTGTCTTTTATCTGGTCCTTCAGCAGGTACATTTGCTGATACTCTTCTCTTCTCAGTATATCGTAATAAGGATCCTGGGAATCTCTTTCTTTGGTTAGCGTATCTCCGGCAGGAAAATTAAATACTACAACATCATTTCTTTTAACCGGGTTTTCAAACCAGCGCCTGTAAGGCAGGCTGACTGCTTCCGTATAAGATTTTGAATTAAAGAAAGGAAGTGTATGGTGAACGAATGGTATGGCAAAAGGAGTATTTGGAACCCTTGGACCATAACTGAACTTGCTTACAAAAAGGTAATCATTGACCAACAGGGTTTTCTCCATGGATCCGGTTGGAATAACATAAGCTTCAAAAACAAATGTGCGAATAAGTGTAGCAGCAACTATTGCAAACACTGCTGCATCGATCCATTCTCTAACACTACCTTTTTTATGTTTCTTAACCTGCTCTGGACCTATATATCTAGTATCTTTTTCGTCATTGGCAATTACAGGAAGATAGATGAATGGTACAAAAACAGTGGCTGCATGCTCCCACAGTTTGAACTTGCCAAACAGCTTTACGAATTCTACAAGGATCCACAGACTGATGAACCAACCTGCAACCGGAATGAACTGCCAGAAAAACCAGTGCTTCCGAAGCTGCTCAACCTTTACCATTTCCCAGGTATTCAGAAATGGAACCCAGGCTTTCCACGAAGGAATTCCTGCTTTTGGAAAAAGTTTATATAGACCAATGGCTGGAAGAAGGACTATGAGAAGTGAAATGGTGACCAGAACAAAGATATCCTGTGGACTCATCAAAGGGATTTTTTATGATTGTGGCAAATTTAACCGATTAATTTTCATTGCTCTGATTCCTTGCCGAAAGTTTTGCTAAAAATAAGTCTGCAAGTATAATCATAAAAACTTCATATTTGTAATAAGGCTCCAATGTTACATCATGAATGAATTTTCTATCCGTGATATCGAGAATCTCACCGGCATAAAGGCTCATACTATCAGGATATGGGAACAAAGGTTCAATCTTATCAAGCCCCGCAGGAAAGACAGCACCCACAGAATTTATGATAGTGAAGACCTGAAGAAGATCCTTCGAATAGCTCATTTATACAGCACAGGTCTCAAGATCTCAAAAATAGCTGCATTAACTGAGGAAGAAGTCCGGATGCTGACCCTTGACCCTTCCCAATCAAAAGAAGACCACAAGGTTTACATCAACCAACTTATTGAGGCTGCGCTCGATTTTGATCAGCCGCAGTTTGAAAATATTCTTGCAGCCGGAATACTTAAACTGGGTTTTGAAACATCTGTAACACATATCATGTTTCCAACGCTTCATAAGATTGGGCTGATGTGGCTGGTAAATAAAGTATCCCCCGCACAGGAGCATTTTGCCAGCGCAATTATCATCAACAAGATCATTTCAGCTATCTCATCTTTTAAACGGGCTTTGCCTGTTAAAGGAAGATCTTATGTTCTTCTTTTTACACCAGAGGAAGAAATGCATGAGCTGCCTTTACTGATGACAGAATTTCTGCTGCGCAAAAATGAGATCGCTTATATCAATGCCGGGAAACACTCTTCCAATGAGGTTTTGAAGGAATTATCAAAAAAGCATGTATTTACTCATATCTATTTTAACCTGATTACTAATCTGAAACATTACAGCCTTGAGGAATATCTGCAGAAGCTATCTGTAATGTTTCCTTCGCAAAGAATCTTTTACAGCGGCACACAGGCTTCATACCTTCCAGCTAATGTGAGCTATTTAAGAAATGAACAGGCAGTGAAAAAATTCCTGGAACAACTATAAGACTGTCTGAAGTATACCCGTTATTTCGGCGCACTTATTCATGATCATGAAATGACCTCCACCTTTCACAATATGAGTTGGTTTCAGTTTATTGTTTATCGGGAAAATATGATCACGGTCTCCATGTATATGAATGATGTCAGCAGGTATCTCCTCATTCTTCCAGTTAAGCACCTGGTGAATTGACCATTTCAGGTATTCAGGCTCCACAGTATCACGAAACTCATTCGCAATGATTTTCTCTCTTTCATTGGTAACACCGAGAAAATAATTCTGTATGGGTCTTAATAATCGTAGCGGCTTTACATCACCAATTTGCTTTTTAGGAAGCAACGCATCAAGATGAAATCTGCCGCTCAATTTCATCCATCCAGGTAATTCATCCTTATGTTTTATACTTGAAACGATGATGAGTTTATTTATCTTAATAATTCTCGAGATCTGGATAGCCATCATTCCACCAAAAGAAAGGCCAAGCAAAACAGGATCACTATCTTGTATCTGCCCGGCCATTCTTTTTGCATAATCTTCGATCGATTCCAACTTATGAGGCTTTAACCACTCAACGGCTTTCAGCTCAAACCCTTCACAGTTAAGGTTTTCAAACACCCTGTGGTCTGCGCCTAACCCACTGATGCAATAGATCTTCTTCATTACCTTTTTGGTATCACATATGTTTCAACATCCTGAAGGGTAATAGTTTTCCCCGACAAAATGATCAGCCTCTCCACTACATTCCTCAATTCACGGATATTTCCAGTCCAGTTATGCTGTTGTAATGCTTTAATAGCATCATCTTCAATGTTCTTTTTTGCAGTGCCATAATCTTCACAGATATCATTCAAAAATTTATCTACCAGTAATGGAATATCATCTCTCCTGTTATTCAGAGATGGAACATGAATGATGATAACACTCAAACGATGGTAAAGGTCTAACCTGAAATTCTTCTCTTCTACTTCCTGCAAAAGGTCTTTATTGGTTGCTGCTATTACTCTTACATCAACGCTGATATCTTTATCACCTCCAACACGAGTGATCTTTCCTTCCTGCAAAGCCCGCAAAACTTTTGCCTGCGCACTTAAACTCATATCTCCTATCTCATCCAGGAAAAGTGTTCCACCATGTGCCTGTTCAAATTTTCCGATGCGCTGTTTTACTGCAGATGTAAAAGATCCTTTCTCATGGCCAAACAATTCACTTTCGATCAATTCACTTGGAATCGCAGCGCAGTTCACTTCCACCAGTGGACCTGTTGCACGATTACTCTTTTCATGTACCCATCTTGCCACCAATTCTTTACCTACACCGTTCTCTCCGGTCACCAATATTCTTGCATCAGTTGGAGCTACTTTTTCAATGGTTTCCTTGATATGAACAATTGGCCCTGATTCACCAATCATTTCTTCAACCTTACTGACCTTTCTCTTCAACACTTTTGTTTCAGTAACAAGGTTGGTCTTGTCAGTAGCATTGCGAATGGTGATCAGCAACCTGTTCAGATCTGGTGGCTTCGCGATATAATCATAAGCTCCTTTCTTAACTGCTTCCACTGCGGTTTCGATGGTACCGTGACCAGAGATCATGATCACCGGAATATCAGGATTGATCTCACGTGCTTTATCCAGGAATTCTATTCCATCCAGTTTAGGCATTTTGATATCGCACAATACAACATCATAATTTTTCTCCTTGAACTTTTTCAGGCCTTCTTCTCCGTCACTGGCTTCTTCTATTTTATATCCTTCGTAAGAAAGTATTTCAGTCAGCGTCTTACGAATTGCCTTCTCATCATCAATAATCAGGATCTGCGACATATGGTTATGATCTTTGAATTTAGTGGTGCTCATGGCAATAATTCTGCCATTTTAATTCCGAATGGTATGGCGAAATCAAAAATACTGGTAAATAATCAATAAAGGTAACAGCTACACTTAATTGATTATCAGCTAAAAATTATGGTGCTTAGTATTTTATGCAGGAACTATGCGGCTTTTACCTTGCACAGGATAAAGAGGCTATCTATTTTTATTCATATCCTTTGAAAGACCGATTCAAAAACCAAAAACGACACCTATGAAAACACATGTCAACTCGGAAACTTATCACACCACCGGAAACATTGTATTGAGAGTAGGAATCACCGGCGCAATTCTGCTCTCCTGTCTTTACACGATAGCAAAGATCTTTGCCACTGCGATGTCAATCTTGTAAAGAAGAAAACCGGCGGGGTCGCCTGCCGGTTACTTTGTTATTTCAACTTCAATGATTGTATCATAATCATTATAGGAAAGGTTCTTTGTATCAATTACAATATAACCTTCCTTCAGTGTTTCAAATTTTACAGGTTTACCTCCTTCAAACTCTTTCATCGAACGGACTTTTCCTGGAAACTGAAGCAGTATCCTGTCTTGTTTATTTAAGACATGCAGGTAAACCTTATTATCTTTTTGAGTAACTGCACCCCAACTTTGCGGTTTTACAAAACCACCTTTTGTCCCATAAATGGTTTGGCCATTTTTCTTCAGCCAGGTTCCCATCTGGCCAAGCCTTTCAGTGAATTCCGGCTGAATGGAACCATCAGGCATCGGGCCGATATTCAATAAGAAATTCGCACCATAGCCTGATGCTTTTACCAGGTATTGAATCAGGTCTTTTGTTGATTTATAATTTCTGTCAGTGATATTGAAACCCCATGAATCATTAATGGTTTCACAGGTTTCCAGTGGCATCTTATTGGTTACCGCCTGTCCACCAAAGCCAGTGGTGTTTCCTCCGGGAAGATCTTTTTCAAACATTTGAAAATCTTCTCCCGGTAATGGTAAGAGGTGATGATTATTTCCTATCAGGGCATGTGGCTGAAGCTGGTGTATCAAACCATAGATCTCATCATATTTCCAGTCCACTTTAGACTTATTTGATTTATCGTGATCATTTGCCAACTGGTCCCAATGTCCATCAAACCAGATCCCTCCTACTTCACCATAATCAGTTAATAACTCTGTAAGCTGGGCTTTCATGAAATTGATATAGGAAGGCCAGTTACTTTTTTCAGTGCGTCCTGTACCCTGTCCTGTTCTACCAGTTTCATACTGGTAGTCTGTCCGGTACCAGTCGAGCAATGAGTAATAAAAGAAAAGTTTTACTCCCTGCTTCCTGCACTCTTCAGCGATCTGTTTTACAATATCTTTTTTATACGGAGTCTTGGTGATCTTCCAGTCTGATTGCTTTGTATCCCATAAACTGAAACCATCATGGTGCCTTGTGATCAAAGTGATATAGTTCATTCCTGCATCTTTGGCGGTCTTCACCCATTGATGCGCGTCGAAAGCTATAGGATTGAAGATATGAATGAGCCGCTGGTATTCCGGAACCCGGATATTGCGGTTATTCATTACCCACTCACCATTCCCTAAAACACTTGAAGCACCCCAGTGAATGAACATTCCAAACCTTGCACTGTCGAACCAGTTACGTGCTTCCAGATTTTGCCTGGAAGGCATATAATCCTGTGCATTGACAAACAGTTGAGCGAGCAAAAGAACTAACAAGACTAATTTCTTCATGGCAGCTTAGTTATGGTCTTTTGAAGATATATAAAAAAAGAAAACCCGGCTCCTTGGAACCGGGTTTAACCTATTAAAATCAGTAGATTATTTCTTCATGTACATCACTTCCTTAACCAATTTAATGGTTCTTGGAATATCAGGAAGTGCCAGTGCGATCAGATTTGGAGCATAGTGCAAAGGCGCATCTGCTGCAGTGATCCTGCGAATTGGCGCATCCAGGTAATCGAATCCTTCTTTCTGAATTCTGTAAGCGATTTCTGAAGACACAGAACACATCGGCCACTGCTCTTCTACAATCACCAGCCTGTTTGTCTTTTTAACTGATTCGAGGATGGTCATCCAGTCGAGTGGGCGGATCGTACGAAGGTCAATAACTTCAGCACTGATTCCTTCCTTCTCCAATTCAGCGGCAGCACCCAATGCAACTTTCATCATCTTGTTATAAGAAACGATGGTCACATCAGTACCTTCTCTTTTAACATCTGCCTTTCCGATTGGAATGATGTATTCTCCTTCAGGAACTTCACCTTTTTCTCCATAGGTGACTTCACTTTCCATGAACATTACCGGGTCATTATCCCTGATAGCTGCTTTCAGCAAACCTTTTGCATCATATGGGGTGGATGGAGATATTACTTTGATGCCGGGAATATTTGCATAGTAGCTTTCGAAAGCTGTGGAGTGTTGTGCACCAAGCTGACCAGCAGAACCGTTAGGCCCTCTGAATACAATTGGGCAACCAACCTGGCCTCCACTCATTGCAAGCATTTTCGATGCAGTATTCAGGATCTGGTCAAGAGCCAGTACAGCAAAGTTCCAGGTCATGAATTCAACGATGGGGCGAAGTCCGTTTTGAGCTGATCCAACGGCAATTGCTGCAAACCCAAGTTCTGCAATTGGAGTATCGATTACTCTTTTAGCTCCAAATTCATCCAGCATTCCCTGGCTTACTTTGTAGGCACCATTGTATTCTGCAACTTCCTCACCCATAAGATACACGTTCTCATCCCTCCTCATCTCTTCGACCATGGCTTCGCGGAGTGCTTCACGAAAGGCTATTATTCTTGACATCCTTGGATATTTTTAAATGACGGGCAAAATTATCGGTTGGCAGTCATAATAACAAATTGAGTATAAGGTTGAGCAGAGGAAAATAAAACCGGCCAATAGTTGTTTTATAGACTGGTAAGTATTCCAACTAAGTAAAACCCTTTATTAAACATTAAAAGTATGTGTAGGAGCATACCGGGGTGGGAAATATTTAGTCTATTGTACCAGAATCACCACCTAATACTATACAATATGAAAACCTTAGTATCAAATATCCAGTCAGCCCTTAACCGTATCACAGGAAATATCTGGCCGATGGCCCCCAAGCAGGTTAAACCTGCAAGGATCATGTCACCAGGTATCATGCACCCGGCCGCAGTTAACGGCGGTTCAAGAAATTATCCGCCTTCAAGAAACTAAACAATATTATACCCTGAATTATGAGAGAGAAGCCGCAGAGTAAAGTCTGCGGCTTTTTATTTTCATTCAGTCATCAAACCTTTTCAATGATAATGGCCGAAGCCCCTCCTCCTCCGTTACAGATACCCGCCATTCCATATTTTCCGTTGTTCTTTTGAAGAATGGATGTCAGGGTTACTGTGATCCTTGCACCTGAGCAACCTATCGGATGGCCAAGTGCCACCGCACCACCCCAAACGTTTAGCTTACTTAAAGGAATCCCCATTTCTTTTGCATTCACGAGTGCCACGCAGCTAAATGCTTCATTCACTTCTACAAAATCCATATCAGATACAGTCAACCCGGCTTTCTGCAAAGCTTTACCCATAGCTTTAACCGGCGTAGTAGTAAACCATTGCGGATCCTGGCTCGCGTCAGCAAATGAAATTATCCTGGCAAGTGGCTTTAGACCCAACTCTTTTAATTTCTCCTCACTAACCAGGATAACTGCAGCTGCGCCATCATTGATCTTGGATGCATTTGCCGCGGTTATTGCTCCTTCTTTGGTAAAGGCAGGTTTCAGAGTAGCCATCTTTTCGAAATTAGCTTTTCTGAATTCCTCATCTTCATTTACCTGCGAAGTTGTTTTGCCTTTTATCTCTACTGGTGTAAGCTCATTATTGAAACAGCCATTCTCATAGGCCTTAATTGCCCTGCGATAGCTTTCCTTTGCGAATTCATCCTGTTCTTCCCTGCCGATCCGGTATTCAGTACTGCACAACTCACCGGCATTTCCCATATGTGAATCACTGTATGGATCCCATAGGCCATCTTTTAAAATTCCATCAGCAATTTGTCCATTGCCAAGCCTGTAACCTGACCTTGCTTTATCCAGGTAGTAAGGAATATTACTCATGCTTTCCATTCCTCCTGCCACTACTATATCATTATCTCCTAAAAGAATGCTTTGTGCGGCAACCATGATGGCCTTCATGCCACTTGCACATACTTTGTTTACTGTGGTGCAGGGAACATTTGTGGGAATACCTGCATAAATACTGGCCTGCTGTGCAGGTGCCTGTCCAATTCCGGCACTTACCACATTACCCATAAAAACTTCATTAACCTGCTCTGGCTTTATCCCAGCCCTTTCCAGGGCTGCTTTAATAGCTACTGCTCCGAGCTGGGGGGCAGTCTGACTGGCTAAACTTCCATTCAGACTTCCGATAGGCGTACGTGCCATTCCTACGATATAGACATTCTTATTGGTCATACTATTTGATTAATACTGCCAAATATAGCAACTAACGAGTGTTAGTAAATTAAATAGGGCAAAAAAAGACCGCTGTTAAGCGGTCGGGAGGTTAGGGATCAAAAATCAGTTCTCAACGGGCCTTTCAAAAAACTTTTCATTGACCAATATGTCAGCACTCGTAATGGTGTCGAAGAATGAATACCTTACCAGGTTTTCAATCTGCTGTTGATATTGTTTGTCCAATTCAACGTTTCCTGTAGTAGCCTTATAGATCTGTATTTTCTTATACGCTTTTCTACTACGGTTTTTAATCCTGCTGTCGTTCATAAAGAACTCACCAGCTATGGCTTTTCTTTTGTCTAGGTAGGGGTTATACATATAGGATAATTGGTTTGAAAGATAACGAGTTAATTAATAATTAATTGTCGAACATTAATTTCTTGATTTAAATTAATTCAGGGATTGGGAATAGAAACCTTCCTGCTCTAAAACCTCTTCATTTTTCTGAAAAATGAAGAAAGAATGATGGAGCATTTCTGCTGCTTCGTCCTTAAATCTTGCACCCACTGAAGGAGTTTTCAGTGCAAATTTCCAACTCTGGATTTTCAGGTATGCCAGGTGACTGGCCTGGGTTACCTGGGTTTCATCAATGTGAAATTTAGCTGCCAGGTAATCCTGTTGGTTATCGGTAAATTGGTAGTTGTTCATTTTATTATGCTTTTGGATATTGTTCCTATTGACTATGTGATATTACCTCAAAAATTAAGTTTGGTTTATCCGAGGGAGGCAGATCAATTATTTTTTACAAGAAACTACTTAGTAAAACGCCTAAAACTTTTTAGCGCCATGGACGAGGATTGAGTAAATTGGTTAAGCAAAGGATTGTTAATAGAACCGGGAAAATTTTGGATATGGCAGAACAACAGCATTGGTACAGCAAATCGGTTGAAGATATTTTACGGGAAATTGGTTCAGGCCTCCAGGGTTTAAGCTCCGAAGAGGTTGTAAAAAGGCAGGCAGAATATGGCAAAAATATTCTTCCTGAGCCTAAAGGAAAAACACTTTTTTCCATCTTTATCAGCCAGTTTCTAAGCCCACTTATATATGTATTGATAGGCGCAGCCATCCTTTCCATAGTTATAGGAGACGTCAGCGATGCACTATTCATTTTTGCCATCATTGTTATTAATGCTATGCTAGGAACATGGCAGGAATGGAAAGCCGAAAATTCGGCTGCTGCACTTAAAGAAATGGTAAGGGTTAAGTCCAGGGTATTAAGGGATAATGAATGGATAGAAACAGACGCCCAGGAGCTTGTTCCGGGAGACATTATCAGATTGGAATCAGGTATGAAAGTTCCTGCGGATGCCCGCATCATTGAAGCAAATGAAATTCTTACGGAAGAGGCATTACTGACTGGAGAATCAATGGCTGTAAACAAAACTTCTGACATTTTACAACTTGATAAACCTTCCATTGGCGATCAAACCAATATGTTGTTTGCAGCTACCACAGTTTTAAAAGGAAGAGCTCTTGCGGTGGTGGTGGGCACTGCTATTCATACAGAATTAGGAAAGATCGCAGCCTCACTTTCTGAATCAACATCTGAACGTCCACCGCTTCTAAAAAGAATGGATTCATTCTCAAGGAACATCAGCATCATAGTACTCTTTATCTGCATTGGATTAGGAGTAATTGGATGGCTTAGAGGAATGCCATGGATGGAGATCCTGTTTTTTATGGTGGCTGTTGGTGTATCTGCGATTCCGGAAGGGCTACCTGTAGCATTGACCGTTGCACTTTCCATTGGAACCAGGCGAATGGCAAAAAGAAATGTGATTGTACGTAAACTTCCAGCAGTGGAAGGATTGGGTAGTTGTACCATGATCGCTTCTGATAAAACAGGAACACTGACCATGGACCAGCAATCTATTGAAACCATACTTCTTGCAAATAATTCAAGGTTTTCGGTTAAGGGTAAGGGTTATAGTGGTGATGGATCCATTGAAGGAACTGAACAAACCAATCTTAATGCTGATCGACTTGAAGACCTGATTACTATTTCTGTTCTCGCGAATGAATCACATCTTTCAAAAAACAATGAAGGCTGGAAACACACGGGGGATGCTGTTGATGTGGCATTCCTATCTCTCGCTTACAAATCAGGAAAAGATCCTGCATATTATAAGGATCGTGTTGAAGTATTAAACCTCGTGCCATATGAATCAGAAAAAAAATATGGAGGAGTTTTTTTCCGTCGCGATGGAAAAACATTCTTTGGAATAAAAGGTGCGCTTGAAGTTGTTATAAAATATCTCGATGATAATGAAAAGAAAATGGTCCATGAACAATCAGAACAACTTGCCATGGAAGGTTACAGGGTGATAACGATCGCTGTTACTGAAGTTTCATCACCATCACTGGAAGAAGTCAGATCACTTGATGTTATCGGGTTGGCAGGTCTAATCGATCCATTAAGAGAAGAAGCAAAAGATGCCATTGATCTTTGTAAAAAAGCAGGAATAAGGGTTGCTATGGTAACAGGTGATCATCCTGCTACGGCACTGACCATTGCAAACCAGTTGGGAATAGCAACCGACAAATCTGAAGTGATCACTGGAAAAGAACTTCATGATATTGAGGAGAAGCCAGAGTTTGCGGAATTGATAAGAAATAAAAATGTGTTTGCAAGAGTAGCACCATTGCAGAAAAAGAACATCGTTGATGCAATGAAGAAGAACGGAAATTTTGTTTCTGTTACTGGTGATGGAGCAAATGATGCTCCTGCATTGAAAGTTGCACACATAGGAATTGCCATGGGGTCCGGAACAGACCTAGCAAAAGAAGCCTCATCCTTAATTGTAACAGATAATAATTTTGCATCGATTGCTGCAGGGGTGGAAGAAGGAAGATATACTTATGATAACCTTAGAAAAATAGTTTACCTGCTTATCTCAACCGGGGCAGCTGAAATTCTGATGGTGGCCATCCCACTTATCTTTGGATTACCACTTCCTTTTGTAGCAGTTCAATTGTTGTGGTTGAATCTTGTAACTAATGGAATACAGGAATTATCTCTCGCATTCGAAGAAGGCGATCCTCTTTCCATGCAACGACCTCCAAGAGACCCAAAAGAGAGCATATTCGATAAATTAATGAATGGACAGATAATTTTTTCTGCTATCATAATGTCCTGCGTTACTATCACAACATGGTACTGGTTAACCATTCAGCCAGACTACAGGGAAAGTCATGCAAGGTCTGTCATTGTTATGCTGATGGTATTGATCCAGAATTTCCATGTACTGAATTGCAGGTCGGAGATCCGTTCAATATTTTCTCTTTCATTCAAAAAAAATAATATGGTTCTGTTATCCATTATTCTTGCCCAGGTAGTTCATGTAGCTGCTACCTATACACCTGGACTTAGTGATGTATTGAAACTTGAACCAATTACATTTAAAGAATGGTTGATACTGTTACCACTAGCCTCAATTATTTTAATTGCAATGGAGATCTATAAATTCATTTTAAGGAAGCGCGTCTTTGCATCACTTCCCTCCATGTAGTCAAAATAATTCCTTCCTTTTCAATGAATATTTTGAGAGAAGGATCAAGCATCGCTTTCAGGTCTGCTTTTCGAACATCACCGGAACCGGAAATATATTGAAAGACTTCAGTTGGTGCCGTACAATGCATTATGACCATGGTTAAACCAGGTTTGATATTTTTCAATGCATCGATATATTTCAAAGCTGCCTGTTTTGAAAATTCTTTATCATTCAATTTTTTGGATGGGGGCTGCCAGTTATAACTTTCATTGTGAAGATCATCCAGAACCGGTAAGCCATTAGCCCAAACCATTTGCCCTAATTGCCTTATTTGCTGCACCTGTGCTTCCGGCATATTCATTTGACGGGCAATCAGGGTTGCATGCCCTGCGGGTAACATAACCGGGATCTTTTCCTGTACTCCTACCCTGATATACCGCTCAAGAAATTGGGGTGTGGCAAATAAAGTTCCCATATGAGAATCCAGGTGAGTAGGCTGAAATCCCATAGATCTTGCTCTTTCCAACTGGGCCATGATCTCTTTCTCAATTTCATCAGGTGTAGCATGCAGTACAACCTCTTCCACCGAAGGCCAGAGAGAACCGGTAGAATCAGTCATTCCAGGAACCTGTGGTTTTCCCGACAAGGGTCCCCAGCGGTAATCCTTCCATTCTGAAGTCATGGTAAGATGAAGGCCGGCATCTATTCCAGGATTATTCTTCAAAAAACCTACAAATCCCGGAACCCATGGACATGGCATCATAACACTTACGGAAGTAGCCACTCCTTTTGTGAGAGCCAGCATGGCCCCTTCATTGGAATCGAACGACATACCTGCATCATCCACATGGAGAATAACAACCTTATCAGAAGGCTTCCATCCTAATTTTTCTGCATATGTAATTTGTGAAAAGACGTTTACTGAAAGAAAAATGAGCAGCAGAAAGAGTATGGCTCGCATTGTTTTGTTTTAAAGAGATGAGAAAACGATTAAAATACGATCAAAAAATTAAGGTAAAAAGATAATATCATTTACATTTAGGACTCTTTCAATAACTACTAACGAAAATAAAGAACCCGATGGGAGATCTTCAGATCAAAAAGCAACCAAAGAATTACGATGTAGTCATTGTCGGTTCGGGTGCTGGAGGTGGTATGGCAGCTTACACCCTTTCAAAGGCTGGGTTGAAAGTATGCCTGCTGGAAGCCGGCCCTTTATATGATCCGGCAAAAAATGTTACACAATTAAAGAATCCATGGGATTCACCACGTCGAGGAGCTGGTTCAAAATCACGTCCTTTTGGAGATTTTGATGCCTGCTATGGTGGATGGGAAATAGAAGGTGAACCTTATACCAGAGCGAATGGTACCGAGTGGGACTGGTTCAGGGCCAGGATGCTGGGAGGAAGAACCAATCACTGGGGAAGGATATCTCTCAGGTTTGGTCCAAAGGATTTTAAAGGTCGTAGTCATGACGGACTTGGTGAAGACTGGCCAATCGGATATGAAGATGTAAAGCCTTATTACGATAAGGTAGACAGGCTGATCGGTATTTTCGGATCAGTTGAAGGATTACCAAATGAACCAGATGGAATTTTTCTTCCTCCTCCAAAACCCAGGTTGCATGAGCTTTTCATCAAGAGGGCTGCAACACAGGCAGGCGTGAAAGTTATTCCTTCAAGACTTTCTATTCTTACCAAAAAGATCAATGAAGAAAGAGGGAATTGCTTCTTCTGTTCACAATGTGCGAGAGGTTGCCAGGTGTATGCCGACTTCTCTTCTTCTTCCGTACTTATCAATCCAGCATTGAAATCCGGAAATGTAGATGTGATCGCCAATGCAATGGCCAGGGAGGTAATGACTAACCGTGAAGGACTTGCAACAGGAGTGTCATATGTCAGCAAAGACGATATGATGGAATACCAGGTTAATGGTCGGGTGGTAATCCTTGCAGCCAGTGCCTGTGAATCAGCCAGGTTATTGTTGAATTCAAAATCTGCAAGATATCCAAATGGCCTCTCAAACGGCAGCGGCGTAGTAGGTAAATACCTGCACGATTCAACCGGTGCTGCAATGGGTGGAGTTTTGCCGGAATTATTTGACCGGAAGCGCTACAATGAAGATGGAGTAGGTGGAATGCACGTTTACTCTCCATGGTGGCTTGATAACAAAAAGCTTGATTTCCCGAGAGGTTATCATATTGAATATTGGGGCGGTATGGGTCAGCCTGCATACGGTTTCGGATTTGGCATGGAAGGCCTGAATGGCAAGTACATGGTGAAGGGAAAACAGAAAGAAGCAGGAGGATATGGTGCAAGCCTTAAGGAGGATGTTCGATTCTTCTATGGAGCAAGTGTAGGGATGGCAGGCCGTGGTGAAGCTATTGCACTTGAATCAAATTACTGTGAGATCGATCCTAATGTGGTTGATAAATTTGGTATTCCTGTTCTGCGCTTCAATGTGAAAAATTCGGAATATGAAGTGAAGCAGGCCAAACACATGAAAGAAACATTCAAGGAGATCATGCATAATATGGGCGCTGTGATCACCTGGGGTGATGATGGTCCTGAGAATAATTATGGTCTTGATAAACCAGGGGTTATCATTCATGAAGCAGGCACTGCAAGAATGGGTAATGATCCGAGAAAATCTGCACTGAACAAATGGAGCCAGTCGCACGAATGTAAAAACCTCTTCGTGGTAGATGGAGCGCAGTTTGTATCACAGGCTGATAAGAACATTACCTGGACGATCCTTGCTCTTTCCATGAGAGCATCTGAATACATCATTGATGAAATGAAAAAACAAAATCTCTGATCCCCATAAATCAACAATAATGGATAGAAGAAAATCACTTAAAGCCTTAGCGGTAGGAACTATCTCGGCTGGTGTATTACTGGACTCCTGTAAGACGGATGACAAAAAGGAAGTTGAAGGTGGAAAGGAAGCCAAATCCAATGACAGTGCAGCAGGTCCCGACAGGCAGCCTCATGAAATTGAAAGATATAAGGAGATCACTTCCAAAACCTTCTTTACAAAAGAAGAAATGGCTACGATCACTGTATTGGCAGACATCATCGTTCCAAAAGATGATGTAAGCGGAAGTGCATCTGATGCCAAGGTTCCTGATTTCATTGAGTTTATTGTAAAGGATATGCCTGAACACCAAATTCCAATGAGAGGAGGACTAAGGTGGCTTGATCTCCAGTCTTTAAACAGGTACCAAAAACCATTTAAAGATTGTTCAAAAGAACAACAGATCGAACTGGTTGATATGATCGCTTATCCTAAGAAGGCGAAGCCCGAAATGCAGCAGGGTGTCGCATTCTTTAACAGGATGCGGGATCTCACTCTGACCGGGTTCTATACTTCTGAAATGGGAGTAAAAGATCTTGGATATGCTGGTAACAAACCAAATCAATGGAATGGTGTTCCGGATGATGTATTGAAACAATACAACCTCGCATATACCGAGAAGGAATTAAAAGAATGTATCAGCTTCCCTGAAGCAAAAGCATAGAATGTTTATAAGCTTATCAAACCGCCTTCGGGCGGTTTTTTTATTTGGATAAAACTGATCCGGACATCATTTTCGCATACTTACGCTCTTGAATTACTTAGTTCAATATGGACTAAAAAATTACCTGGTATAAAATTTCTGGCTAAATATTTTTAAATTTTATATAGAAACAACAAAAAAAATTTAAACACCTGAGGATAATTTTCCACGTATTAGCATGTTTTCATTTTTAACCAAACCTTTTCAATGCGTTATGCAATGGCATACAAATAGTAAGAAAGGGTAGTATGAAGAAAATAATTAAGTCTACTGAAACACTGATAAACACTGGGTTTGCAAAGGATCTGATTTGCTTTTCACATTTGCGTTGGAACTTTGTATACCAGCGACCGCAACATTTACTAAGCAGATTTGCTAATGCATTTCGTGTATTCTTTGTTGAAGAACATTTCTTTACCGATCAGAATGATCATATCAATCTCACCCTGACCAAAGAAAATGTTTTTGTGGTAGTACCTCACCTGCAGAATGGTGATCATGAACTTACTATCCATGAAAGAATTGAAAATCTATTACAACGATTATTCAATCGTCTCGATATCTCTGATTACTTCTTCTGGTATTATACTCCTATGGCCTTGAAATTTTCTTCTTCCTTCAAGCCAAAGACAATTGTATATGACTGCATGGATGAGTTATCAGCATTCAAATTTGCCCCTCCGGAATTAACACAACTGGAAGCTTCTTTGATGAAGAAATCAGAAGTTGTATTCACCGGTGGTCAGAGTTTATATGAAGCAAAAAAAGACAGGCATCCAAATATTCATGCTTTTCCAAGCAGTATTGAAAAAGAACATTTCTATAAAGCAAGACTGAATCATTCAGAACCTGCCGATCAGGCAAGCATTCCACATCCCCGCTTTGGATTTTATGGAGTGATAGATGAAAGATTTGATATAGAATTATTGGCTGATGTTGCAGAAAAGAAACCTGACTGGCATTTCGTAATACTTGGACCAGTTGTAAAGATCGACCCTGCAGATCTTCCTAAAAATAAAAATATTCATTACCTGGGTAGCAAATCTTACCAGGAACTGCCCGAATATCTTTCCGGATGGGATATAGCATTCATTCCATTTGCAAGAAATGAATCTACCCGTTTTATCAGTCCTACCAAAACTCCTGAATATCTCTCAGCAGGAAAACCTGTCATCTCAACTTCAATCAGGGATGTAGTAAATCCTTATGGAATCAATCAGTTGGTGCACATAGCAGACAATGGAGACGAATTCATCAAAGCAGCTACCCTTGAATTGAGTAAGTCAGACCGATCTACCTGGCTCAAAAATGTAGACGAATTCCTCGCGGAGAATTCCTGGGATCTCACATGGAAAAGTATGATGGATCTTATCATTTCCAGGCTTAAAGACAAAACAAATTTAGAAACTTCAAAATCAAAGGAGACACTGTATGTTTGATTACTTAATTGTAGGTGCCGGTTTCGCGGGAGCAGTGCTGGCAGAAAGACTGGCAACTGTTGCCAATAAAAAAGTGCTGATTGTTGACCAGAGAAATCATATCGGGGGAAATGCCTACGATTTCTATAATAAGGATGGGATCCTGGTACATAAATATGGACCACATATCTTCCATACCAATTCAAGAGAAGTTTTTGATTACCTGGGAAAATTCACTCCTTGGAGACCATATGAGCATAAAGTATTAGGAAGTGTAGATGGTCAGTTAGTTCCTATTCCAATCAACCTAAATACCATCAACAAATTATATGGTCTTAATTTATGTTCATCACAGGTTGAAGAATTCTTTGAGCAGCGAGCTGAGAAGATCAACAGGATCATGACTTCTGAAGATGTTGTTGTAAGCAAGGTTGGACGCGAGTTATATGAAAAGTTTTTCCGTGGATATACACGCAAGATGTGGGATCTTGATCCTTCAGAACTTGATGCATCTGTAACTGCAAGGGTTCCAACAAGAACCAATAAAGACGACAGGTATTTTACTGATACCTTCCAGGCAATGCCATTGCATGGATATACAAAGATGTTTGAAAAAATGCTTTCTCATCCAAACATCAAGATCATGCTGAATACAGATTATAAGGAAATCGTAGATGTGATTCCTTATAAGAGCATGATCTATACCGGACCAATTGACAGTTACTTCAATTACTGTTTTGGAAAACTTCCTTACCGTTCACTGGAATTTAAATTTGAAACAATTGATGCTGAAACATTCCAGCCAACAGGAACTGTAAACTATCCTAACGACCAGGCATATACGAGAATCACAGATTTCAAATACCTGACAGGGCAAAAGCATCCAAAAACAGCTATTGTATACGAATATCCAATGGCAGAAGGTGATCCATATTACCCTGTTCCAAGACCGGAGAATGCAGAAGTTTATAAGAAATATCAGCAACTGGCCTTGTCAATGACCAATACATATTTTGTAGGAAGATTGGCGACATATAAATATTATAACATGGACCAGGTGGTTGCACAATCACTAACACTGTTCAAGAAACTAATGCAACACCATGCAGAAACACCCGTTAACGGACACAAAGTACATGCAGTCACTTCCTGAGATCTGGGGAGGAATTGAATGTACTGTCAACAGAGTAAACGACCGGTATATTGACCAGTTTAAGCAGGCAAATTTTGACCAGCTTGAAGAAATATTTGATAAAATCGGATCTCTTGGAATCAAAAAAATAAGATTTCCAATTTTATGGGAGACGCATGAACCAACAGAGGAACATCTTATAGATTTCAGTAAAACAGGATCCTACCTTGATAAATTAAGAAGCCTTGGGATCAGCCCCATTGCAGGTTTGGTTCATCATGGCAGCGGTCCTGCTTTTACAGATCTGTTGGATGAGGCTTTCCCGGAAAAACTGGCTGCATTTGCAGAAAAAGTTGCTAAGGAATTTCCATGGATTGAATATTACACACCAGTTAATGAACCATTGACCACAGCCCGTTTCAGCGGGCTTTATGGTTTCTGGTATCCTCATCATCGTTCAGATGAAAGCTTTCTTCGAATATTATTGAATGAGGTCAAAGCCATTGTTCTATCCATGCGTGCTATTCGCAAGATCAATCCGGCTGCTAAACTAATTCAGACAGAAGACCTTGGGAAAACTTATTCAACTCCTCTCCTCGCCTACCAGGCGAATTTCGAGAACAAAAGACGATGGCTGACATATGATCTTCTTTGTGGAAAAGTAAATGTTGATCATGATCTATTCAGGTATTTTTTAAATGCTGGCATAACTGAAGATGAATTGAAATTCTTCGAAGAGAATCCTTGTTATCCCGATGTTGCAGGATTCAACTATTATGTTACTTCGGAAAGATACCTCGACGAAAAGCTTCATTTGTATCCAGGTTGTCTTCATGGTGGAAACCATTTTCATCGCTATGTAGATACAGAAGCTGTGCGCGTCAATCATGGCTTTGAAACCGGCGTGGACATTCTTTTAAAAGAAGCATATCAACGATTGAATCTTCCGATTGCATTAACTGAAATCCATATCAATTGTACCCGTGAAGAGCAAATGCGTTGGTTTCATCAGATCTTTGAGAAATGCAAAGCATTACTTGAAGAAGGAATTGAAATCAAAGCAATTACTTATTGGTCTTTACTTGGCGCATATGGCTGGAATAAATTATTGACCTGCGACAATCAGTTGGATTATGAAGCCGGCGCATTTGAATTATTCCAGGGAAAGGTCCGGGAAACAGCCATTGCAAAAGCTATCAGGAAGATCAACAATAACCAGGAACAACATCCTTTAATTCATTTGGAAGGATGGTGGGAAAGAAACATTAGGTTCTTTGATGATTTTGAAAAGGAGAAACAGTTTCATCAGCCTAATAAAACAAAGTCTGTTGCACCTGTACTTATTATTGGCAAAAGAGGTACGCTTGGAAATGCGTTTGCCATGATCTGTGATTTGAGAAATATTCCTTACCGCTTATTAAGCAGGGATGAACTGAATATGTGTGATCCAGCTTCAGTGGACAGGGCGATCAATAAATACAAACCATGGGCAGTAATTAATGCAGCTGGTTTCGTAAGAGTTGATGATGCTGAAAATGAAGTAGCTAAATGTTTTGAGGATAACACCAGAGGGCCAGTAAACCTCGGTATTGCCTGTCAGCAATATGGAATTCAATTGATGAGTTTTTCCAGCGATCTTGTATTTGATGGAACAAGGCAGCAGCCATACTTTGAATCTGATGCTGTAAATCCTTTGAATGTTTATGGTCAAAGTAAAGCTGAAAAGGAAAAGCTTCTAAGTGAAATAAATCCAGGAGCATTAGTCATCAGGACCAGTGCCTTCTTTGGACCATGGGACCAGTACAATTTTGCATTTGATGTGATTCGTCAGATCCAGGATGGAAATGGATACCATGCTATTGAAGATATAATCGTTTCTCCAACATATGTTCCTGACCTTGTTAACAGATCGCTTGATCTTTTGATCGATGAAGAAAGTCATATCTGGCATATTGCAAATGATGGCCAGGTCAGCTGGTATGATTGGGCAAAGGAAATTGCTGCCAGAGCCGGTATGAATACTAATAATATTTCACCGCTCAGAGCTGCCGATATGAACTGGCCAGCAGCCCGTCCGGCTTACAGTGTATTGAAAAGTGAAAAAGGATTATCCTTACCATCACTTGAAAATGCCATGGATCGGTTCATGAATGAGAGGTCGGAGGTGAGGATTGCGATGGCAGGGTAACGTGGAGACGTGGAGACTATCAAGTCTACGCGTCTTCACGTCTTCAAGTCTTCAATTTTCAGACTTCCTCCCCCGCCATCTTACCATACTCCTCTGTCAGTTTTTTCTGAATCTCAAATGGAACAGGAAGATAATCGTTAAAGGTCATGGTGAATCTTGCTCTTCCTTGCGTCAGCGAACGAAGAGATGATGAATAGTCATGCATTTCAGCAAGTGGAACTTTTGCTTTGATCCTGGTAAAATGTCCCGAGGAATCCATTCCTTCAAGAATCGCCCGTCTGGTCTGAAGATCGCCAATTACAGAACCGGTTAGATCTTCCGGACAGGAAACATCCAGGTCGTACACAGGTTCCAGTAACAGCGGGTCGGCCTGTTCAAAGGCCTGCTTGAATGCTTTTAATCCAGCAATCTTGAAAGAAATATCATTACTGTCAACAGGATGCATCTTTCCATCATACACACTCACCCGAACATCGCGAACAAATGAACCTGTAAGCGGACCTTCATGCATTTTTTCCATTACTCCTTTTAATATTGACGGCATGAACCTGTTATCGATTGCACCGCCAACAATGCAATTCAGATAAGATAATTTTCCTCCCCAATCCAGGTCAAAAAATTCTCTTCCACGAACACTTAATCCTTTAGGGTCCGACATGCCATCGATATAAGGTTCAATTCTCATAAATACTTCACCAAATTGCCCTGCTCCTCCTGATTGCTTTTTATGCCGATAGTTTGCTTCTGCAGGTTTGCGAATTGTTTCACGATATGCAATGCGAGGTTTTACAAATTTGACCAGCAATTTGTAGTAATGCTCCATCTTCCATTTGATGACAGCAAGGTGCATATCACCCTGGCAACGCACCAGTGTTTGCCTGATCTCCGGCACATATTCAACAATGACGGTTGGATCTTCCTCTTTCACCTGATGAAGAGCTTCTGCAAGTTTTTCTTCATCACCCTTATTAAGGGATTCCACTGCCATACTCATGTTTGGAGAAGGAAATTTTATTGGAACCAGCTCCAGACTTTTTCCTTTTTCATGAAGCGTATTGTTTACATGTGTATTCTTTAACTTAAGTGTAGCGCCAATATCACCGGCCACCAGTTCATTTACATTGGTTCGCTTATTTCCTTCAACAATAAAAAGCTGGTTAAATTTCTCCGATGAACCTGTGGTTTCATTCACCAGTTCCATTCCTGATTTAACCACCCCGGAATAAACTTTGAAGAATGAAAGCTCGCCAACATGGGGCTCCGAAATTGTTTTGAAAATAAATAATGATGCAGGACCATTAACATCACAGTATAATTTATCACCTGTCTTTGTGATCTGTGGAGGCATTTCATTCGCACTTGGACAAACATTATCTATGAATCCCATCAGTCTTCCACTACCCATATTTCTTTCTGCGGATAAACAGAATACCGGAAAAAGATCATGATTGATCATGGCTTTTTTCAACCCATCTTTCATTTCATCTTCATCCAGTTCACCCTTATCAAAATATTTCTCCATCAGGGTTTCATCGTTACTGGCTATTGCTTCCAGTAACTCACGATGAAGCTGATCAGCTTTTTCTTTTTGATTGTCAGGTATAGGAAGCTTTTCAGGTTTGCCTCCTGCATCATGAAATTTATACATGGTCATACGAAGCACATCAATAATCTCATGGAAACCTGCACCCTGCTGAACAGGGTATTGGACAACCACTACATTACTTCCAAAATGCGCTTTTGCTTCTGTGATGGTTTTTTCAAAATCAGCGTTATCATCATCCAGTTTATTAACTGCAAGGATCATAGGGGTTTTGAACTGTTCGGTATATTCCCAGATAATATCGGTACCCACTTCAACACCCATCACAGCATTTAATAACATCACACCAGTATCAGCAACCCTCAGTGCTCCGATTACTTCGCCAACAAAATCTTCGTATCCCGGAGTATCGATGATGTTTATCTTATAGCCACGCCACTTTGTGTGTAAGAGTTTTGAAAAGATTGAGTTTCCTCTTTCCTGCTCCAGTTCATGGTAATCGCCAACAGTATTTTTTTCAGCAATGGAGCCACGGCGATTAATAATGCCTGCTTCAAACAGCATGCATTCCGCCAACGATGTCTTACCGGATCCAGAATGTCCGAGCAAGACAATATTCTTTACATGGGATGTATCAAAATCAGCCATATATCAGGTTTTAATGATGAGGGAAAAGGTAACAATGACTCATCAGCCATCAGCCTGTTGGCCACATCATCATTATTACCTGTGTATGAAAATTATCAGATAGTATGCATTTGGAAATGCTCATACTCCGTTTTCAGATCTTCGATCTTACTGCAGAGATCAGTGTAATCATCCAGCAGGTTTTCATGTTCTGCAAGCAGATCATTTGTTACCTGTTCTGAAGAACTTAATAATTCCAGTTTTCTTTCGTGATTTTTGATAGCATGTTTCAGATCGTGGATATTGATCTGTTGAATGTGAAACTGATTATCCAGGTGATCAATTTCAAGGAGAAATTCCTTTGAGTTTTCTTTAGTTGCGGACCCTGTGAGCTGGGCTTTCAATGAGTTGATTTCTTCGCGGTGTGAACGCAATACTTCTTTCCAGGTATTACATTCACCCAAAAGCTGTGCAATTTCTGTAGTAACCATGACAGCAAAATTTAAAGTGTTATAAAATAAAGAACTAAAGTGAAGGTTTTACAGCGGGTAAAATCTTATTCTAATTTACAAAATCTATGTCTGATTAACGGGATGATTTTTCTCAAGAGAATGCCTAACCTAAAGCAGGAACAGCCATAAATTTGTATTACGAGCAGAACCTTTAATTTAACCAGAAGAGCCTTAAAATTCTTACCTTTCCGCCCGTTTGATCTCACAGAATACCATACAACAGATCCTAAGCCGGATCGATATTATTGATATAGTCGGTGCCTTCGTAAAACTCAAAAAACGTGGTACCAACTACCTTGGTCTTTGCCCTTTTCATAATGAGAAAACTCCTTCTTTTATAGTTTCTCCCAACAAAGAGATCTACAAATGCTTTGGTTGTGGAAAAAGTGGAAATGCGATCGGGTTCATTATGGACCATGAAAAGTATTCCTATGTGGAAGCATTACGCTGGCTTGCACAGAAATACAATGTTGAAGTTGAGGAAACCGAAGTTAGTGCTGAACAGAAACAGCACCAACAGGTTGCCGACAGCCTGTATATCATTAATAATTTTGCACAGAAATATTTCAGCCAGACACTGTTTGAAAATGAAAAAGGAAGGGATATCGGTCTCTCCTATTTAAAAGAACGTGGTTTTCGTGAAGAAACCATCAAAAAGTTTGGACTGGGCTATTGCCTGGAAGAAAGAGATGCATTTGTAAAGACTGCCACTGCAAACCAGTTCAACCTGGATCTGTTGCAGAAAACGGGGCTGGTGGTTGTAAGGGATCATGGGCCGGTTGACAATTACCGCGGAAGGGTCATTTTCCCGATTCATAATCAATCGGGAAAAATTCTTGGTTTTGGAGCAAGGATCATTGCAAAGAATGACCGTGCACCCAAATATATCAATACACCCGAAAATGAGATCTATGTAAAGAGCAGGATCCTGTATGGATCATATTTTGCGAGGCAGTCAATCGACCGAAATGATGAATGCCTGTTGGTAGAAGGTTATACAGATGTGATCTCATTACATCAGGCAGGTATTGAAAACGTGGTGGCATCGGGAGGTACTTCACTTACCCCGGACCAGCTGAGGCTCATCAAAAAATATACGAAGAACCTTACCATTATCTATGATGGTGACAGTGCAGGGGTTAAAGCAGCTATGAGAGGACTGGATCTTGCCCTTGAGGAAGGTCTCAATGTTCAGTTGGTATTGATCCCGGATAATGAGGATCCCGACAGCTATGTCAATAAAATAGGTGCTTCTGCATTCCAGGATTTCATTAAAAACAACAAGAAGGATTTTATTTTTTTCCAACTGGAAGTATTGATGAAGGACGCTGGAAAAGACCTTATGAAGCGTTCAGCCATTGTTAACCAGGTGGCAGAAACTATTTCAAAAGTTGATAAGGTTGAAGACTTTTCCCGTCAACAGGAATACATACGCCAGTGTTCCCAGATCCTTAATATCGAGGAAGCTGGTCTTCTACAACTGGTAAGTAAGTTTGTTCGGGAGAAGACAGAGAAACTAATGGCCAAAGAGCAATCAGAGGCAAGGAAAAAACAGCAACAACAACCTCCAGCATATAACGGTGATGAACCACCTCCATACATGGAAGGCGGTTTTGATGACCAGCCACCTCCTCCTGAAGGATTTCCTGTAATTGATGATACTGCAAGGCTTCTATCGAAAGATGAACTTAATGAAAAAGCCCTGGTTCGCTGCCTGGTTGAATTTGGGATGAAGGAATGGGACGAACAATCAAAAGTGGCTGACTACATTTTACATCAGCTGGATGAAGAACAGTTACTTCAGCAGGAAACCTTGTTAAGAATCATCGATATGTATCGAACCTGGTATAAGGAAGGGTTGGAACCAGGACCTAAAAACTTTTTATATCATGAAGACCAGGAATTGGGGAGATATGTAGTGGCCTTGCTCGATTTTCCTTACGAACTCAGTGCAAAATGGAAAGATCATTATGAGGGGAAGATTGCGACAAGGGAAGATCTATATAAGGAAGATGTTACTTCCACTCTGCATTACCTCAAATTAAGGAAGATCAAAAAAATGCTGGATGAGAACCAACGGGATATGCAGAATGCCTCCAATAATGAAGAAATGATGATCCTGATTCAAACTCACCAGCATCTAAAAACTATTGAGATAGATTTGCTTAAGCAAATTGGAACTGTACTGGTAAAATAAAAGCCTGCCGAAGCAGGCTCAATACATTAAATAGATCCTTTCTATGCAGCAGTAACTTTGCTACGACTTGTTTTCCTCTTTGGTGTTGACTCAACAGCTTTAGCTATCACTTTATCAACCTCTTCTTCCATGCTGATCATTTCAGGAATTGCTAATTTGCAAAATCTGACAGCTGTCCATACGTGATCCAGATCTACCACAGTTACAGATTCATATCCTTCAGACTTGATACAATCCCATTTGCAATCAGATTTTAGATCTGTTGCGATTTTGGAACTAGCCTTTGGATAAGCGATCCAGAACTTTCCTTCTGAGTGCAGCGCAGGGAGAACATCTTTCAAAATGCCTCTGAGCTGACTGGAACTTAAAGCGAAGATCAACGCAAAATCGATCTTTTTACTTTTAAGTAGAGGTGTAACATTCTTGGCGTAAGACAGTTTTACAAATTGCTTTTCAATTGAAGAAGGAAGACCCTGAATCAATAAATTCTTCTCTTCCTTTAGCTGAAGCTTCTCTAAAACGTTTTGCATCATGCCTCCGGAGTTTAATTTTATTTAAGGGTTGTTAAATGGGGTGGGCAAAATTACCGATTTATTGCGTGCTGTAGAAATTTAATTTAAAAGAGAAGCCCCGTACCATCTTGATACGGGGCTTCTTATAACAGGCAAATCTTTATGATTACCTGGAATTCATAGGTTTATAATATTTCAATGCTTCAGGCATCAATTCCTGTAATCTTTTGATCCTAGTTTCCTCAGCCGGGTGGGTGCTTAAGAATTCGGGAGGGCGATTTCCATTACTCATAGCTGCCATTCTTTCCCAAAGAGGAATTGCTTCTCTTGGGTTATAACCAGCCATTGCGGTAAAGATCAGACCAAACCGATCAGCTTCCAATTCCTGTTTTCTGGAATTAGGAAGCAAAACACCAATCTGAGCTGTAGGGCCATATACATTATTAAATATTGAACTCACTCTTTCATTTCCGGCAGTCAAAATACCACCAGCCACCTGGATACCCTGAGCAACCATGGTTTGACTCATTCGTTCATTACCATGTTTTGCAAGAGCGTGGGTGATCTCATGACCAAGTACAACTGCCAGGGCGGCCTCGTTTTGTGTTACGGGTAATAATCCGGTGTAAACCACAATTTTTCCTCCGGGCATTGCCCAGGCGTTTACATCTTTTGCGTCAACCAGGTTGTATTCCCAGGCATAACCTTCCAATTCCTGCCCCAAACCTTTGTTCTTGTAATAACTTGTAATTGCCGTGGTCAATCTTTGACCTACTCTTCTTACCATTTCTGCATCGCGGGAGGAGGATGCACTGACAACCCTGTTTTGACCTAAAAACTGGCGGTATTCCTGTGCCGCCATTGACCTTAATTCATTCTCAGACAGTAATGCTAACTGATTTCTTCCTGTTATAGCATTTTTACTGCAGGATATAACAGCAGTGAAGAAAGCCATAACCACCAATATCTTTTTCATGGGTAAATTTTTAACTGTTTAAACAATACTCATACCACAGGCAGATAGAGCCAAACAATCCGTGGCGGTTTAAAAGAACCTATTATTTAACAGGGTCACTTTTCTTCTCTTCTTCTTTCTCTTCTTCTGTCGCGGTTCTTGAAAATCGGAACTTTGCTTTCACAACCCTTGAGGATACGGGTTATATTTTTTTGGTGGGTAAGCACAACAAGCAAAGCAACTGCAATTGCGAAAGCCCTGTACAGTGGCTCTTTCTCATTAAAAATAAATAATATAAATACGGCAAATGCGATACTTGCCAAAATAGAACTAAGGGATACAAAACGTGTCAGGTAGAGAACCAAAAGAAATACCCCGACGCAACAAACTGCCACGAGTGGCTGAATGGCGATGATCATTCCAAATAAGGTCGCAACCCCTTTACCTCCTCTGAAATCAGCCCATATGGGGAAAATATGTCCCAGCACAGCTGCTAAACCAAGGCCAACCATAAAATTAGTACGGTCCCATTCACTGGTCAAATAATAAGGAAGGAGAATGTATAAGCTAGTAGCAATGACTCCTTTGATAACGTCTACTGCCATAACAATTGTTCCCCAGCGCGAGCCCAGGATCCTGAAAGTATTGGTAGCTCCGGCATTTCCGCTTCCATATTCACGGATATCAATACCGAAAAATGATTTGCTAATCCAGACGGCGGTAGGGATTGAACCAATCAGATAAGCCATTATGATCAACAACAGTTCCTTCATAGAATTTCCTCGTTGGATTCCAAAAATAAGGGATTAAAGCCTTATAAAAACATGATTTACCGATTAAATAAGGAATCAACCCTTCATTTTGAGTGCAAGCCAGTTGTCCTTAATACTGGTTTGCTCTAATCTCATTCCAGCATCCCAAGCACTGGAAACGATCTCATCCTTATCACCGGGAAGCAATCCGCTAAACAACACGACCCCTCCATCAACCAGGTGATCCTTAATTGATTTCATATGTGAAAGGATGACATGTTTATTAATATTAGCCAGGATCACATCATATTTCTTTTCACCACGGATCCTCTCCTCTTTTCCCAGTTCTATATGAACGCAATTATTTGATGCAATATTTTCCCGGGAGTTCTCAATACTCCAATCATCATTGTCAAAAGCATCAATATTGATAGCGCCTAATTTTTCAGCAAGGATTGCAAGTACTGCAGTGCCAGTTCCAAAATCAAGGACTGATTTACCTTTAAATTCCAGGTCTTTCATCAGTCGGATCATTTGCCAGGTAGTAGCATGATGCCCCGTACCAAAACTCATTTTCGGAGTAATAACGATTTCATATTGTGTTGATGTAATAGGCGGATGGAATGACGCCCTCACAGCGCAAAAATCTTCAATGATCACCGGTTCGAAACTGCTTTCCCACTCCGCATTCCAATTTCTCGGTTCAATAACCGTTTTTTCGTAGGGCACCTGGTTATCCTGAACGAATTGTAACATATCCACAGAAAAATCTTTTTCAGCCATGCAGGCGATCAACCGATCAGGGAATTGTTCAAACCCGTAAAAACCAAATTCTGCCAAAAAAGCCAGGATAATTTCCTGCTGTTCACCCTTTACCCAAAATGTATATTGAAAAGTGTTTTCCATAAAAGAAAAGGTCTGCAGTGACTCTGCAGACCTTAAAGTTATATTTTATCAATTAAGCGTTTTCCTGCTGAGAATCAGATCCTTCCGGACGCTTGAATTCAGGCTTCGGCATTAGAGCTTTACGACTAAGTTTGAATTTACCCGTCTTAGGATCAAGACCGATCAATTTCACTTTAACCATATCGCCTTCGTTAAAGATACCTTCCATGGTTTCCAGGCGCTTCCAGGAAATTTCGCTTATATGCAGCAACCCTTGCTTACCAGGGAGGAATTCAACAAATGCACCATAAGGCATAATTGATTTCACTTTAGCTTCATAAGTATCTCCTACTTCAGGAACGGCAACAATACCTTTGATCCAGGCAACTGCTTTTTCAAGTCCAGGCTTGGCAGGACTGAAAACACTCACTTCACCATAGTTACCCACTTCTTCGATATTGATAGTAGTACCAGTTTCACGCTGAATTTCCTGGATGATCTTACCGCCAGGTCCGATCACGGCACCAATAAATTCCTTATCGATGAACAGTTTCTCCATACGAGGTGCGTGTGGCTTAACTTCTTCTCTTGCAGCAGGAACGCATGCATACATGGCGTCGAGGATATGCAGACGACCTTTTTTAGCCTGGGCCAATGCTTCACGCATGGTTTCCATACTAAGTCCATCCACCTTGATATCCATCTGAACTCCACAAATACCTTCTCTGGTTCCGGTAACCTTGAAATCCATATCTCCCAGGTGATCTTCATCCCCAAGGATATCTGTAAGGATCGCAGTTTTACCATCTTCCGCACGGGAGATCAATCCCATTGCCACACCACTAACGTGCTTAGGTAATGGAACACCCGCATCCATCAGTGCCAGAGAACCAGCGCAAACAGTAGCCATGGAAGAGGAACCGTTTGATTCAAGGATATCACTCACCACCCTTACAGTGTATGGATAATCACTTCCCGGCATCATCTGCTTTAGGG
The DNA here is from genome assembly GCA_966112615.1 of uncultured bacterium. Taxonomy (GTDB): domain Bacteria; phylum Bacteroidota; class Bacteroidia; order Chitinophagales; family Chitinophagaceae; genus Flavitalea. Next base: position 37,460 of record CBHWDO010000005.1, on the reverse strand, counting down.
AGCGCATAGCAAGGTTACCATGACCAACTTCACGACGGCCAGGACCTCTCATCGGCTTTACTTCACCTGTTGAGAAGGGAGGGAAATTATAGTGAAGGATAAACTTAGTGTAATCAGAAGTTGCTGCACTTTCAATCAGCAATTCATCTAAAGGAGTTCCTAAAGTAACTGTTGTAAGAGATTGAGTTTCACCTCTTGTAAACAGTGCGGAACCGTGAGGGGTTGGAAGAATATCTGTTTCCATAGCCAGTGGGCGAACCTCATCAAGCTTTCTTCCGTCGAGGCGGATCCTGTCATCCAGGATCATATGCCTTACTACTTCCCACTTAAGATCCTCGTAGTATTTCTTGGCAACCTTTACATCAGCAGGATCTGCTTCGGCACCCAGGCTTTCAACGATCTCTTTCTTGATCAGGTCAAAAGCTTCAGTTCTTTCAGCCTTGGTTGATCCTGATTTAGAGATCTCGTAAACTTTCTGACGGAAAGCTTCTACTTTCTCCCTGATCTCAGGCTTTTCTTCAGGCTTTGTGTATTCACGCTTGAATGTAATACCAACTTTTTCGCGGAGTTCTTTTTGAGCATTGATCTGGAGCCTGATAGCATCATGCGCTACTTCGAGGCATTTTACCAGGTCTTCCTCACTCGCTTCTTTAGCTTCACCTTCCACCATCATCAGGTTCTTTTCAGTAGCCGCAATGATGAAATCCATTTCTGCCTTAGCCATCTGTGGACGAACCGGGTTGATCACATACTCTCCATCAACTTTTGCGATACGAACTTCAGACAGCATTTCTTTGATGGGAATATCAGAAACTGCCAGTGCCGCAGAGGCAGCAAGACAAGCCAATGCATCCGGCATAACTTCAGGATCACTTGAAACAAGCGTTACAAGTACCTGAACATCACAGAAATAATCTTCAGGAAATAAAGGTCTTAAAGCTCGGTCGATCAATCGGCTGATCAGTACTTCGTAGTCGCTAAGTCTACCTTCGCGCTTAAAGAAAGATCCCGGGATACGACCGGCAGAAGCAAATTTTTCAGTATAGTCAACAGTAAGGGGGAAGAATTCCTGCCCTTCTCTTGGTTCCTTATTGGCAACAACAGTAGCAAGCAAAATGCAATTACCCTGACGAACAGTTACAGCACCATCGGCCTGGCGTGCAAGCTTACCTGTTTCGATGGTTACCATGCGGCCACCACCAATGTCGAAGGTTACGTTAATAGGTTGAGAAAGCATACGTTTAATTTTAGATTTCCGGGGCATTCCGGGGGATTTGAACGCAGGCCCTGAAATCAGTTTTAAAAATGAAGTAAGATACGTGAGAGTGGGGTTATAACAAACAACTATTCCCAACCTTAATAGAGTTGGGAACAGCGAATGTTATGATTATGGAATTACTTCCTGATTCCAAGCTTCTCGATAAGTGCGCGATAACCCTGGAGGTTATGCTTGCTCAGATAAGTAAGCAGACGCTTACGCTGACCAACCAGTCTCATCAGACCACGGTGGGTTGCGAAGTCATGCTTATTCTTTTGAAGGTGCTGAGAAATACCATTGATTCTTTCAGTCAACAACGCAATCTGACCCTCAATAGAACCGGTATTCTTGGCATCACCGCCAAATTCAGTGAAAACACTTGTAACTTTTTCTTTAGTTAGATAAGACATCTCAAATTTTTTTAAACAACATCCAGATTGTATATTCTGCAATTAGGACGGCAAAGGTATATCAAAAAATGAGATTGAATAAATGAAGGGGCAGGTTTTTTTCAAAATTCTTAAAATTAGTGGTAATTAGCAAGCAGAATTAAACAATGGCTGATTTCACCCGTAAAAAACTGGCTTCCATAGCAGGAACAAGGCCCCAACTGATCAAGCATGCTGTACTGGTAATGGAATTATCCCGCCGGTTTGATGTCGATTTTATATATACCGGGCAACATTATGATCCTTCACTTTACCAGGATATCCTATCAGATCTGGCTGTTCCTTCTCCAGGTTTTGAATTTTCCGGAGATACCGGTAAGATCGTTGATGAGTTATCCGATCTTTTCCGCAAAGAAGATTATAATGCTATTATTGTTTACGGCGATACCAATTCCACCCTCTGGGGTGCCAAAGCGGCAAAGCAATCGGGCATTCCCTTGATCCATATTGAAGCAGGTGAAAGAAGTTTTAATCCCGACATGCCGGAGGAATTTAACCGGGTGGAAACCGACAGGTTATCAGCCATTCGCTTTTGTGTTTCCTCAAAAGCAATGCAACAATTAGAAAAGGAAGGGCTACAGGATAATAATTATTTATCTGGCGATATCATGAAAGATCTCTTGTATGCTCACCTGGCAGGTCTTTTGGAACCCCTGATAGCTGTCCCATATTACTTTGCCTCCCTACACCGGAATTATACCCGCGAAGACCGGCTAAAACTGGAAGAATTGTTAGGTTCGCTCAATAAACTGGAATATAAAACAGTTTTCAGCGTACATCCATCAACCCGGCAATCCATGAAGAACGCAGAAATAAGGTTCGACTCCTACGCTAATATTCATTTTATAGATCCTGTGAACTATAAGCAGTCATTGTCATTTCAGAAGTTTTCTGAAGCCGTACTTACTGATTCCGGAGGAATTCAACGGGAAGCTTACTGGCTGAAGAAAAAATGTATCACCCTGAGAAAGGAAACCGAATGGACGGAAACACTGGAAGGAAATTGGAATAGTTTATATTATGGTGAAGGAGACCTTTATTCCCTTCTTCATGAAGAACCTGTCAACTGGAATCCCAGGTTATATGGAAATGGACACGCTTCAGAAATTATCACTGAAAAAATCAGCCAGCTGCTCTGATGTTGCTGATTTATTCACATATGACCAGTCCAAGGATGCAGTATACCTGCAAGCTCCTGTTTCAAACTATCCTGGGAATCAATTTCAAGGTAACAACCAATAAAGAGGAATATCAGGTTTTTGATGGACCCAAATTCTGTTATGGCAAATCGGATTCCAAAGGTTTTTCGATTCAGCCCCATTCAATTTTATTTGAACAGGGAACCAGATCAATCGATATGTCACAGCCGGATTTATTTAATGATCCGCTTGCTATGGCTTTTTATATATCCAGCAGGTATGAAGAATACCTTCCTTTCGAAGCAGATGAACATGGAAGATTTGAAGCAGGTAGTTCCATCCTGTTTTCAAAAGGTTGGCTCAGGCAACCATATGTCCATCAATTAGCAGAAGAACTTCTAAACAATTTGAAGGCACATTACCCTGGGATGAATGCCAGTTACCCTGAACATTCTCCGGAAATACTGATCGATATTGACCAGGCTTTTTCTTACAAGGGAAAAGGTATTTTGTGGTCATCTTATATAACCCTGAAAAATTTACTAAAGGGAAATTTCAGCAGTATCCCTGAGCAATGGAGGGTAAGATCCGGTGCAAAACAGGATCCATTTGATTCTTATGCATTCTTAAAAGAAAAGCAGCTAGGATCTGGAATTGATTTCCTGTATTTTATTCATTGCGGGGACAGGGGAAAGTTTGATAAAGTATTGCCTTTAAGCATTGAACCGGTTAGAAAACTTATTAAAGATATTTCTACATATGCTCAAGCCGGAATTCACCCCTCTTACTATTCTAATCTTGATCAAAAGATCTTATCGAAAGAAATTTCACGGCTTGAAGCAGTAACCGGGAAAAAAGTATCTATCAGCCGCCAACATTATCTTCGTCTATTCATGCCCGTTAGTTATCATCAATTATTAAATGAAGGAATTCATTCCGATTATTCAATGGGTTATGCCAAAGAAGAAGGCTTTAGATCCGGGCTTTGTGTGCCTTACAATTGGTATGATCTTTCAAAAGAAACAGAAACTTCCTTAATAATCCACCCTGTTTGTTTTATGGAAGGAATCTTTGCTGAAGAAAAAAAATTATCTCCCGAAGAGGCATGGAAAATAATTGAAGATCTGATGAATACCGTTTCAAAATACCATGGGAAATTCATTAGCGCCTGGCATAATCATACGATCACTGATAAAGGTGAATGGATAGGTTGGAAATCAGTATTTGAAAGAATGTTGGATAAACTGTCTGCCAGATGAAGAGAGTAATCATGTCCGTAATAAGTGACCTGGCAACAGATCAGCGGGTACATAAAGTTGCGGTTTACCTTCATAAAAAAAAAGCAAACCTCCTGGTTGTAGGTAGAAGATTCAAGGATAGTGTAGACCTCGAACCCAGGCCTTATAAGGTTCATCGTATTCCTTGCCATTTCAGAAAAGGTGTGATGCAGTATGTAGAATTCAATATTAAACTGTTCATTTATTTACTAGGATCGAAAGCTGATATCCTGGTTGCCAATGACCTTGATACACTTCTTCCAAATTATTTAAAATCGAAGCTCAACAAGAGCAGTTTTGTTTATGATGCGCACGAATATTTTACCGGGGTGCCGGAATTGATGCACAGACCATTCAAAAGAAAGACCTGGAAACTCCTGGAAAAATGGATCCTGCCAAAGATTCGATATAGTTATACAGTAAATGAATCAATTCGTGATCTGTATAAAAAAGAGTTTGGTATAGAGATGAAGGTGGTGAGAAATCTTCCAGTTTATACAGAAGAAGCTTTTCCTCCGGTAAATCAAACCAGCAGGAGGATCCTCATTATGCAGGGAGCTGGGATCAATAATGATCGGGGTTATGAAGAAGCAATTCTTGCCACAAAATTTCTCCCCGAAGACTTCCAGTTGCTCATTATTGGAAATGGTGTAGTACTCCCTGCTTTAAAAGAACTATGCAAAACAGAAAGACTCCAGGATAAAGTACAATTTATTGACAGGTTGCCATACCAGGAACTCATGAAATATACTCGTTCTGCATATATGGGCCTATCGCTTGATAAGCCGGTATCTATCAATAATGAGTATAGTCTGCCGAACAAGTTATTTGATTACATGAAAGCTGGAATTCCGGTATTATGTTCCAATCTTCCCGAAATAAAAAAAATAGTAGAACAATTTGGGGTGGGTATATGTATTGATAGGGTTGAGCCGGAGTTAATAGCTGAAACGATTTTGGCCATCAGTGCAGATAATATTTTGCACTTAGGTTGGAAGAACAATACCCGGAAAGCTATTAGCGAATTGAATTGGCAAAAAGAAATTCCTGTGCTGGATCAAATCTACGACGACCTCTTAAAATAGAACATTGGAAAGATCTCTGCATATTATTAGTCCTGATATTCCCTACCCTGCCGATGAAGGCAGGTTTCTTGATATTTTTTACAAGATCCGGAGCCTGCACCGTGAAGGAATTCAAATTAAACTTCATTGTTTCCAAAATGAACGTCCAAAAGAGCATGAAGAGTTAAGCAAATATGTAAAGGAACTTTATTATTATCCTATTGGAAATGGTCATAAAGGATTCTCATTATCCATTCCCTATAATGTTGCATCAAGGTATAGTGAAGAGCTAAAAGAAAATCTTTTAAAGGACAGGGATCCAATCATGCTCGAAGGCGTGCAGGCGGCATATATTACCAGGGATGAACGTTTTAAGGATCGAAGGATGGCTATAAGAATCACACAACTGGAACACCAGTTTTATGAACAGTCATCCGCAGTAAGTCTTTCTCTGGTTAAAAAATTCATGTACAGCCATGAAGCATGCTTATTCCGGAAGTTTGAAATGTCGTTACCCAAAGACCTGCTTATTTTCAATGCGAACCGGAATGATGGAGAGTATATCGGATGGGAATTCAAATGGAAGAACAACAGGCATATACCATTCTTTCTTCCTTTCCAGGAAGTAAATTCTATTGAAGGTTTAGGGACATATTGTTTATACCATGGAAACCTTGGCAGACCAGCCAATGAAAGAGCAGCATTTTTTCTGTTGGAAAAGGTGTTTAAAAATTCTCGTATTCCTTTTGTGATCACAGGTAAAAATCCTTCCAGGAAACTGATAAAGGCTGCTAAAAGTTCTCATTACAGTTGTATCGTTGAAAATCCTTCTGAAGCAGAATTGCAGGATATGATCGTGAGAGCCCAGGTTAATATCCTTCCTTCATTTATTGAATCAGGAACTCCAATTAAACTTTTGAATACCTTATTCAATGGTAAACACTGTGTGGTGAATGAAAAGATGGTAAAAGGGACAGGCCTTGAACCGGCCTGTCATATAGCTGCTAATGCTGTAAGTTTTCGAAGAATTGTAGAGCAGTTGTTTCACCTGCCCTTTCCTCCAGAGGAAATTGAACTCAGAAAAAGATTACTCGAAGCTGAATATAATAACCAACACAATGCGAAGTCAATTATTCAGCATTTATGGTAGCATTATCGATCACTCTGCCACGTTCAGTTTTTACTACTCTTGCAGGGAATTTATTCATCACCATATAATCATGGGTGGCCATCACAATGGCGGTTCCATAATCGCGGCAAATATGAAACAACAGCTGCATGATCTCATCTGAAGTTTCAGGATCAAGGTTTCCGGTTGGCTCATCTGCCAGGATCAATTTGGGTGAGTTCAACAAGGCACGCGCGATGTCTATACGTTGCTGCTCTCCCCCGCTTAACTCATAAGGCATCTTGAAACCTTTGGATTTCAAACCAACTTTGTCAAGTACATCTGCAATCTTTTCTTCCATTAGTTTTTCATCCTTCCATCCTGTTGCCCTTAACACAAAGCGTAAATTCTCATTTACATTTCTGTCCGTCAACAACTGGAAATCCTGGAAAACAACGCCCAGGTTTCTCCTGAGAAATGGTACTTTTTTCCAGTCCATTTTACTGATATCAAAGCCCACAACAGTGCATTGACCTTCTTTTAAAGGAAGGTCACCATACAATGTTTTCAACAAACTTGATTTTCCCGTACCGGTTTTACCAACCAGGTAAACAAACTCGCCTTTATGAACAGTAAGATTTACTTCCTGCAAAACCATGTTTGTTCCCTGGTATATATTAGCGTTCCTGATTTCTATGATTCTTTCTTCCATACTTGTCCTATTGGAACAAAAATAATCAAATTGAGTTTTAATATCTACGGCTTATTTGGCCGTAGTACGCTGACTTCTGAAATGCGGCTTGCCATTACTTCTTGGCCTTTGTTGCCTTGGATTTGGACCATCCCTTCTTACAGGTGGAACAAAAGGCATTACAAATGGATGATCTTCTACTACAGGAATCGCTTGGGCTGTCAGTTTTTTAATATCCTTTAAGTATGGATATTCTTCCCTGTCACAGAATGACAAAGCCAGTCCATCGGCACCTGCCCTACCTGTTCTTCCGATACGGTGAACATATGTTTCGGGAACGTTCGGGAGATCATAATTGATCACGTGCGTTAACCCATCCACATCAATTCCTCTTGCTGCAATATCAGTTGCCACAAGTACTTTAAGTTTACCGGATTTGAAATGAGCCAGGGCCCGCTGTCTTGAAGATTGTGATTTATCTCCATGGATGGCATCTGCAGAAATATTCTGCTTTTTTAGATCTTTCATGATCCTGTCGGCACCATGTTTGGTCCTGGTGAAAACCAGTGTACGCTGAATTTTATGTTGATCCAGCAGGTGAACCAGCAAAGGAAGTTTATCCTTTTTGTTTACCATATATACAGACTGTTCAACTTTTTCAGCAGTAGTTGCAACTGGAGTAACTTCAACTTTTACAGGATCCTTCAACAGGCTTCCTGCAAATCTTGCGATCTCGTTAGGCATAGTTGCCGAAAAGAAAAGTGTTTGCCTTTCTTCAGGTATCTCCCTGATGATCTTTTTGATATCGTTGATGAAGCCCATGTCAAGCATACGATCTCCTTCATCCAATACCAGGATCTCCAATTGATCCAGGTAAATATATCCCTGGTTCATCAGGTCAAGTAATCTTCCCGGTGTTGCGATAAGTATATCCGTTCCATTTCTAAGGGAAATAACCTGTGCACTTTGGGGCACACCACCAAAGATCACATCATGCTTGAGTTTCAGGTTTCTTCCGTAGTTAGAAATACTTTCATCGATCTGTGATGCAAGCTCTCTGGTTGGAGTGAGTATCAATGCACGGATATGTTTGAAACCATTTCTTGGCTGACCATTTCCATGCAATAACTGAAGTATAGGTAATGAAAATGCTGCTGTTTTTCCGGTGCCTGTCTGTGCAATACCCAACAGGTCTTTTTTCTTTAATAAAACAGGAATTGATTGTTCCTGTATAGGCGTAGGATTAGTATATCCTTCTGTCTTAAGAGCATTGAATAATGGCTCAATAAGACCTAATTGTTCAAATGTCAATTGATCTAAATTTTAAATTTAATGCTAACTGAATTAATTGTTGGTACAGTTAGTGCTCGTCGCGGCAGGACTTGATGAGCTTTTTGTAGAGAAAGTTTATCTAGTACTAGTGGAGAGCTTATAATGTGCGAAGATACACTTATATCCCATTATACCTAAAATTGAGTTTGTTAATTAAAGAAAACCTGGTATTGAAGCACTAATGCACCTTTTCTTTCTGTAAGTATCCCAAAACCATCAGTATTTGAATAATATACAGGTCTGTCCTGGTATGCCAGTGTGAGTTTTGATACATGACCCTTAAGGAGCCAGTTAACTCCCAGATCATAATAGTTCATGCCTTTATCCAGCCGATCAAATTTTGAATGTTGCATGCTCATATAAGGCATCAGGGTAGTTGAACCAATGAGACTGTCTTTGAATTTGTATCCAACCTGTGCATATAAAACATTGCCTGTTCCATAAGCCGGGAATCCATTCCCTCCGCCATTTATAAGGTTTGCAACGGTTGTTCCATTGCCTGGATTCATCGGTGATTGATTCCTTATATATCCTTTACCAAAATCAAAATGAGTGAAGGTGGCATAAGCACTAATCGCATGTCCATTCCTTACTCCAACAGGTGCATCAAAAAATGCATCAATAGCAAAATGCTTCATTGCAGAGCGAATGGTATCAGTCGCTGCCAGACCCTGGCGCCACATAGCATCTGGCTGGTAAAGAAATCCTGCACCTATATTGAAAACCTTCTTTGAACCAAGGTAGGAACCGGTAGCATAAGGAAGCTGATTAGACTCTGAATCAAAAAACTCCCACTGAACATATCCATTCGTTTGCAATTTTGGTGGCTCAGCTGAAAAGCCTGCATGTTTAGTCAATGCAGGACTATATCCTGCAGCTTTTTGTGCGGCCAATGGACTGGCAACTGTAAAACGATAATCAAGCTTACCTAATTTACCTTTTGCGTATACACTAAGTTTGCGAAGAAACTGGTCGTTAATATCATTAGTGCTTTGTTCAAACAAAGGTGCATCCACTCCCATGATACTACCTGCACTCGGTGATGAAAATCTTGAAAGCCCCGTCCAGCCTGTTAATCCAGCTCCAAGTGATAATTTCTTTTTTACCAGTTCATATTCACCGGTTGCATCATGAATGAAAAATCCCAACTTCCGGTCACTGAGAAAATTGAAATTGTTTTGTCCGACCTGTACATATAAGAAAGCACGATCCGTAAGTTGCGCCATCATCTGCATTCTTATCCTTCGCAATCCAATATCAGTATAATTGTTTTTCGCATAACCATTAGCGGTAGTTCCCGGATTCATTTGCGTATTGCGTACCCAAATTTGATTGAGCATGGTAAACTTCAGGTACTGGGATCCATCCTGGTTCAAATAGACTTTTCGATCTTTTGAAAACTGGGCATTTGCATTAAAACAGAGCATTGCGAGTATCGACAGTACAAGTACATTCTTCATCGGAATAATTTCGGCATTACCAATTTATAAACGCGATGCAAATGTATGGCCTAAGATCAAACTATGGATTAATGATTCCACCAGTAAGTCATTTTCAATACCACTGCCCTGTTTCTCACAGAAAATGGCGCTGGAAGATAGTTGTCAGTATAGACAAGGAAGAAATCGGATGCCGGTTTATATCGCCACTGGAATCTTGAATTAAGATTGATGTTCTTCAACTGCTCATTGTATTGAAAGAAAGTAGAGAAAAAGATCTTGTTGGTGAAAGTGATATCAACCTGTGAGCCTACTAACCAAAAATTTGTTGTGTTCCATGGATGTGGCAGCCTGATATTGTTATAACTCATGGTTCCCAATAAACTAACATAAGGTTGAAACCTGTAACCGATTTCAGCCGTAATATTTCGCCGGGTACCTTCTGCATAATATCCACCAATCGATGTAGTAAATGCATAAGTGAATACACTTTGAGGTTTTGAAACAAATTCAGTTCTCCATGAATTAAATTTATGCCGACTCAATGCGGGCAGGGAATCTTTTCCGGAATTAGTAGGATCAAAAGGTCTTGTCAGTTCTATAAATTCATTTACATATCCTGTTCTGAAAATACTCTGATCCCTAAAATTAACTACATAATATAAACTGTTGAGGTGATCCGTTTCCCGCATTTTCGTATCGAAGAAATAACTTCCGATATACTGCGGACCATGACTTAATACGATGGTTCGTTTTGGAAAATGCCATTTAACTATTTGCGGGTTAAGCCTGATGTAACCATTCCTTGGCACATATCCCACTTCTGCATTATAATCCCGACCAACATATTCCTGCTGCATCAGAACAGTCCATTTACGTTGATTCAATTGAAGATGACCTGCAGCTACAATATCGTTTCCTGATCTTTTTGGAGTAAATGATTTCAGGAACATGGCCTTGCCTGTCCACCTGTTATTGGATGAAGCAAGATTGTATTCAAATCCTATATTCCTGTTGTAATCGTTGTATAATGTTTTGGAAGAATCTTTTTTATAATTGATGCTTTGCTTATTAACAAAAAGCAACCCAATATTTGATCTTGAAAATACTCTTCGTTGCAGAGATACCACTGCAAAATTCTGTTCAGGCAATCCTGTTTCCTTAACGGAAGATGTCTGCATATCCATCACTCCAATTCTCCAGTTCTTATCAATGCTACCACTTAACCTGGCACCGGCTTTAATAGGAACACCAAGACCAATTCTTCTTGAAAAGAAAGGTCTGATAGTGGCATATCCAAAGTTTGCAAACAGGTCGCCGTTTTCAAGAAAGAACTGTCTTCTTTCCGGAAAGAATAATTCAAAGCGATCAAGGTTTGTAACCTGCCGATCAACTTCAACCTGCGAAAAATCAGGATTCACAGTAATGTCAAGATTGAGAGAAGAAGTAATGCCGATTTTCATATCCCCTCCGACCTTGATATCTTTTTGAACATCTGTTGAACGTTCATAATCCTTGCTCATTTTAGCCAGCAGGTAAGGTATCACCGAGAAATTCATTCTTTGTTCAGGAGGTGGCTGATCCCATACAAGGTTACCCGAAAATGCAAGTGAAGCAGTAGGGAACTGTCTTGGAACTGGCGTCCAGCTTGATTTTTCCCTGGCTTTTAAATCAAGACGACTGAAGTTAATACCCCAAACAGTGCTACCTTTTTTATACCTAATGGAGGTGAATGGTACAGCCATTTCAAAGATCCACTTCTCTTTATCATTACTTACTTTAGAGATCCATTTATTATCCCAGTTAAGATCTACAGCACTTCCTGCATACATGGTACCATCCCATTGAGCACCGGCTGCATTTGCTCCAAAAGAGAACCCGTTGATCTGATCATTGAAGGGATCCATAAACAACAGGAAGTTGTCGTTCTTTCCAAAAACAAAATCCCTGCGAAGTGATTCCACATAATTAGGTCCATCTATTTTATGGAAACAGGTAGCAACAAGATATAAGTTCTTATCATCGTAAGTCATACGAACATCTGTTCGTACTCTTGCTTTACTGGTATCCATAGGCAACACCATGGCAAACTGTGTGGCCACTTCGGCTGAAAGCCAGTCAGGTTCTGTAATTTGTCCGTCGATGACTATCTGACCAGAAGCTTTTTTAATATGAAGATTGAATGCATCATTGATCTTTTGGGCGGAAAGACTGGTACAGGCAAGCAGAAAAGCCGGCAATAGAAGCTTAGGGATCATTTCATCGTTGGTTGTGGAAGACTGTAATATCGGAAAAAATGAAAATGGTTGAATAAAAATTAATTTCAGAAGGCCCGTGGTGCACGCAGAAATATTTATCTTTTGGATTCAAACGAAAGCAATGCCATCCAGAAGAAATTTTATCAAGCAATCATCAAAAGCCGCAGCAGGACTATATGTTGGGGCAATGGGATTTTCAGCAAGCAGTTATGCAAGGATCATAGGTTCCAATGACAGGGTGAATGTAGGAGTCGTTGGATTTTCCGATCGCTTCAGGCAATCCTTGCTTCCTTCATTTCTGAATCATCATAAAGAATTGAATTTTGATATCATTGGTGTTTCTGATATCTGGAAGTTAAGGCGCGAAGAAGGCCAGGCTCATCTTAAAGAGAAACTCGGGCATGATATACAGAGCTATGTAAATAATGAAGCGTTGTATAACAGTAAATCTGTTGATGCTGTGATCATCAGTACTGCAGATTTCCAGCATGCATTGCATACTATTGAAGCAGTAAATGCAGGCTGCGACACCTATACTGAAAAGCCATTTGCAGAAACCATGGATGATGCAAATGCGGCACTTAAAGCAGTAAAAGCTTCAGGAAAAATTGTACAGATAGGATCACAAAGAAGAAGTGGATCCAATTATAAAGCGGCTGCTGATTTTGTTCAATCGGGAAAGTTTGGACCAATTACCATGGTTGAATTAACATGGAATGTAAATCAGCCCGGAAGATGGAGAAGACCTGGATTAGTTAGCAAGATCCGTGAAGAAGATACAGACTGGAAACGCTTTTTAATGAACAGGCCTTTTGAAAAGTGGGATCCACGGAAATACCTGGAGTACCGCCTCTTCTGGCCTTATTCATCAGGAATGCCAGGCCAATGGATGTCGCACCAGATCGATACAGTACATTGGTTTAGCGGACTTAACCATCCAAGAAGCGTGGTAGCCAATGGAGGTGTATATGCGTGGAAAGATGGAAGGGTAAACTGGGATACCACTACAGCTGTTTTTGATTATGGTCCATCGAACGATCCTTCACAGGGTTTCCAGGTGATATTTTCTTCGAGAATGCACAATGGAGATGAGCGACCTGCAGAATTGTATTTTTCCAATGGAGGTGAATTGAACCTGATCACCAATAAAGTCACTCCGGAAGGCGGACTGACAAAAGATCATGCGGCAGCGATGAATATGCAACCAAATTTACTTCCGACTATGGATCTTGTGGGAGAAGAAGTAAAGGTTGTTGCTTCAGCAAATACCGGAGGAGATAAGCTAACCAGCGCGCATATGCGAAATTGGATGGAATGCGTGAGAAGCAGGCAGCAACCGAATGCACCCGTTGAAGCAGGATACAATCATTCAGTGGCAAATATTATGACCAATGCGGCAGTAAGGACGGGACAGAAAGCAACATTTGATGAAAAGACAAAACAGGTAACAGTAAACGGAAAACCGTTTAAATACTGATCATGAGGAAATGCTTGCTGTTCACATGTATGCTATTTTCCCTGGCCGGAGTATTCGCCCAGAAAGGAATCGTCATAACTAAGAATAAAGATCAGAAAAGTTATGATGTGAGTTATCGTAATAGATTACTAACATCATTTCGGTATGATGATTCCATAATGAAGCCGGTATTATTTCCCGTAAATACGATCAATGGAGTTACTGTAACCAGGGGATTTCCCCTGGAACCCAGGGCAGGTGAAAGAAATGACCATCCACATCATATAGGTATTTGGCTGAATTATGAGTCGGTGAATGGAATTGATTTCTGGAATAACAGTACAGCAATTCCAGCTGAAAGAAAATCTCATTATGGAAGAATAGAACATAAGGAAGCTAAGTTAAATGGCAATGAACTTGTTTCAACTGCTTCCTGGAAAACTTATGATGGAAGAATTTTCCTTCATGAGAAAAGTACCTACCAGTTCTTTGTAAAGGGAAACGATTTCATTATTGAAAGAGAGACTCAACTGACTGCAGTAGATAGTGCAGTGTTGTTTAAAGATGTCAAAGATGGGATGTTGGCTATCAGGGTGGCGCGGGAGTTGGAATTACCGTCGAAAGAACCATCTGAATACGTGGACGATAAAGGAAATATAACCAGGGTTGATCCATCCGGTGGAAAGGTAACTGGTAATTATTTGAACAGTGAAGGATCAACGGGTGATGCTGTCTGGAGTTCAAAAGGCAACTGGTGTTTGCTGCATGGCCGCAAAGATGGAAAAGACATTACCATAGCAATGATCGATCATCCTTCAAATGTTGGTTATCCTTCTTACTGGCATGCCAGGGGTTATGGCTTGTTTGCTATGAACCCATTAGGAAGAAAGATATTTAGTAACGGATCTGAAGAGTTGAATTTCAAATTAGAAAAGGGACAAACAACCAGGTTCCGGCACAGGATCATCATTCATGAAGGTCCTGTTTTGAGTGCCGAAGCAATGAATAAATCAGCTGAAGACTTTTCAAAGAAAAGCTGGTGATTACTTAATCACCAGTCTTTGATTCAGTAAAACATTTGACCCATCTGAGATCCTTACTAAATATAGGTTTGAAGCGATATGAGCAGGAATAACCTTCTCAAATGATCCACTGCTTGCTTTGATCTTTTCGCTCAGTATTACCTGTCCACTCATACTAAATAATTCAAATTTTGCATTGGTAAGATTCTTATTTCCTCTAATTGAAATAGTATGATTAGTAATGATAGTAGGAAAAATTGCAAGTTCGGAACTCTTACTGTTTGAAATAATGATAACAGAAGAATAACGGGTTGTTCCATCCATATCGATCTTAGCAAGTCTGTAGTAAATATTTCCTGCAGGAAGGTTTTTATCATTTGCAGAATAGTATTTTTTTGAACTACTATATTGTTCTTCGTAAATAGATGTAAAATTTCTTGCATCTACACTTCTTTCTACCCTGAACTTACTGAAGTTTACTGCATCAGCAACAGACCAATTCAGTTGAGCATGACCGTTAGATTGAAGGTTTCCTTTCCAGGAAGAAAGTGTAACTGGAAGGGTTCCACCGGTAACGTTAAAGCTAAGCCTGTTATCACCTCCATTTTCATAGTATTCAAGCACCATGTTTACTGCTCCGGATAAAGTAGTAGTATAAGAAGTTGCCGTGTATGATTGGTCGTTCCAGCGGTTGATCACCCATGTATTTCCACCGTCGAGGCTAAGTCTGTATCCATCATCTCCACCAACTGTAAAAACATAAGTTCCTGCAGGGAAGTTCCTGGAACTTCTGAAACGGGCACTAAATCTTTCTGTCGTGATAGAACAGGCATCAGTATTGAATGTTCCATTTGAGGATCCAAATACTTCATTGAAATTACCCTGAACATCACCACGAGTGATCACCCCTTTGAAAATATTAAAATTAGTACCCTGATAAATATATCCTTTCCATGCACAGCCAGTACCAAATTCATTTTGACTTGCGCTGCTCATACAGGTTGAATTCATGGCAAAACTGATCCTGTTCTCACCGAATCTTTCGTAATATTCCAGGACCATATTTACTGTTCCATTCAATACCATGGCAACGCTGGTTGTATTATAACCCTGGTCGCTCCATTTGTTGATAACCCAGGTATTACCACCATCAAGACTTAGACGGTATCCATCATCACCACCAACGGTGATCTCAAATCCTTCGTTATTGAATGTTTTGGTTAGGAGAAACCTTACGCTAAAAGTATCAGTATAAACAGGACATCCAGAAGTGGGATAATTGACCTGTGCACCATTAAAAGTGAGATTGAAGTTAGGGCTGGTAGAATTTCCAGCAGTGATCGCTCCACGATAAGTATTGAAATTTATTCCCCGGTACATGTAGCCGATCCAGGTATTATTTGTTCCATATACTGAAGGATTACCAGATGGGGTGCATGATTGCGCCTCAGTAAAGTTTGAAAGGAAAGATAAAGTAATCAACAATACAATAGACAGAGCGCGATGGGTAGAATTGATTTTCATAGTATCTGTGAATTGACTTGAGGTTACCACATCCAATGCCAAATCACAAAATTTTGATTATCAACCACTTGACAGCCGGCGAATAATTTAAAATTTCCCATTACAGTATTGACTTTCCTGTAATGGGAAACCCTTAATGCTTCAGGATATTATTGATCCTGTTTAGTTCTTCCTGTGAGAAATGATAATTTTTCAATGCTCCAATACAATCAGTCACTTGTTTTGATTTGCTTGCGCCAATCAGAACGGAAGTAATCCGATCATCTTTCAGTATCCAGGCAAGTGCCATTTGAGCCAGGTTCTGTCCACGTTCAATAGCAATCTCATTCAATTGTTTTGCTTTCTCAATATTAGATTCGGTAATAGCATCTTCTTCAAGGGCACCATTTCCACGATGACTAGCTGCCCTTGAATCTTGTGGAATACCTGATAAATATTTATTGGTCAGTAGTCCCTGTGCAAGTGGTGAAAAAGGAATGCACCCCACTCCTTCTTTGCCTAAAACATCGAGCAAACCATTTTCAACCCATTTTTCAAACATTGAATATTTAGGTTGATGAATGATACATGGAGTACCAAGTTGCTTTAATATAGAAATTGCTTTTTGAGCTTCCTCATGTCGATAATTTGAAATACCAACATAGAGCGCTTTTCCTTGTCGTACAATCAGATCAAGTGCCGACATAGTTTCTTCGAGTGGTGTTTCTGGATCAGGACGATGGTGATAAAAAATATCAACATAATCAAGTCCCATCCTTTTCAAACTTTGATCAAGGCTTGATACAAGATATTTTTTTGAACCCCAGTCGCCGTAGGGTCCTTCCCACATGGTGTAACCTGCCTTTGAAGAGATGATCAATTCATCACGGTATGGAAGAAAATCCTGTTTAAATATTCTTCCAAAATTTTCTTCTGCGGTTCCTGGAGGAGGTCCATAATTATTAGCCAGATCAAAGTGTGTAATGCCGTTATCAAATGCAACACGGAGAATATCGCGTGAATTCTCGATGTTATCGATGTTTCCGAAGTTGTGCCAGAGCCCTAGAGAAATTGCCGGAAGTTTGAGACCACTGTTTCCACAGCGTCTGTATTCCATTGAAGCGTACCTGTTTGGATCAGCTTTGTAAACCATAAGGATGTATTAATCAACTAAGATAAATGAAGAATATATTTGTGAATTGATGTAACGAAAAAAGCCTCCAGAATCTGGAGGCTTTTGTTTCGTGATCCCGCTGGGACTCGAACCCAGGGCCCATACATTAAAAGTGTATTGCTCTACCAACTGAGCTACGGAATCATCCCGTTGTTCCTGATATTCAGCCGTTTAACCGGCGTTGTATCGTTGTTGGGAGTGCAAAGATAAGGAGAGAAAATATCGCACCAAATTTTTTTCATTTTTTTTTGAAGATTTTTTTTTGATTAGTTGAACATGAAGACAAGAAGACGTGGAGACATGAAGACATGATTATGAAAAGATCAAAATGATTTTACATCTTTCGCATATGCATGACCGTTAGTAATTCTTTTGTCCGTCTCCATGTCTCCATGTCTCCACGTCTTCATGTCTCCGCGTCCCCCTTCTCTTCTTCTCCCCTTTTAATTACCTTTGCACCATAACGCTCATCTATGTCATTTTTCAAGGATAAAGTAGTTGCTATTACAGGAGGCAGCGAAGGTATTGGTAAAGCACTGATCGAAACACTCATTCCCCTGGGTGCAAAAGTGGCTACCTGTGGCCGCAATTATGATAAGCTCTATCAACTGCAGCTGCAGTATTCACAAAA
Source organism: uncultured bacterium (assembly GCA_966112615.1). Taxonomy (GTDB): domain Bacteria; phylum Bacteroidota; class Bacteroidia; order Chitinophagales; family Chitinophagaceae; genus Flavitalea. The sequence goes on along the minus strand of CBHWDO010000005.1, from coordinate 19,659 downwards.
TATGCTTCATGCCATTGTATGTGATGTCAGCATTGAATCAGATTGTAAAAGATTCATTGATTCAACCATCAAAACTTTTGGAGGCATCGATATCCTGATCAATAATGCCGGGGTTTCCATGCGGGCACTTGTAAGTGAACTGGATGTGGACGTTATCAGGAAAGTCATGGATGTAAACTTTTATGGATCCGTATACTGTACAAAGTTTGCTCTTCCTTCCATCATTGAAAGAAAAGGAACCGTGGTTGGAGTTTCCTCCATAGCAGGATATCGTGGATTGCCCGGAAGAAGTGCATATTCTGCTTCCAAATTTGCTTTGCAAGGGTGGCTCGAAGCCCTAAGAACAGAACTGATGGACGATGGCGTAAATGTTATGTGGGTTTGTCCTGGATTCACTGCATCAAATATTCGCAGTGCTGCTTTGAACTCCCAGGGAGTGGCACATGGAGAAACCAATATGGATGAGGAGAAAATGATGTCGGCTGAAGAAGTGGCCACATATATTTTGAACGCCATTGAAAAAAAGAAAAGAACACTGGTGCTGACATTTACCGGCAAGCAAACTGTTTTCCTTAACAGGTTCTTTCCGGGCCTGACCGACAAACTGGTGCACAACCATTATTTTAAAAAAGGAAAACTAGTCAAGTAAGCTGCATTCCATATCTTTAATCCTGTACTTTCCTACATGGCCATTGTAACGCTTACTTCAGATATCGGGCAACAAGATTACCTCATAGGAGCAGTAAAAGGACAACTCCTGCAAATCAACCCGGATTTCAAAATGGTTGATATATCGCATGGGCTGTCTCCTTTTAATTTCTCCCAGGCTGCCTATATCTGCAGAAATGCCATCAAGAATTTTCCTCCTTTCAGTTACCATATTTTATTGATCAATCTGTTTGATAAAAAACCTGAGCAGTTACTCATGGCTTTTCACAATGGTCAATATCTTTTATGTGCTGATAATGGTTTACTCACCATGATCCTGGAAGAAAAACCGGAATATGTGATCGGGTTAAATTTTCCGGATAAGGAACCTAAGAATACACTTCAATGTGCCAAGGTAATGGGAAAGGCAATCGACAGGATGCTGAAAGGTGACCGTTTGCAGGATATCGGGGAGCTGGATTCTCCTTTTGTCGAGAAACATGCATTGAAGCCTTTACTGGGAGAAAACTGGATCGAAGGCCAAATTCTTTTCATCGACAATTTTGAAAATGTGGTGGTGAATATTACCCGTCAGCAATTTGAAGAGCAGAGAAAAGGCCGGAAGTTCGTTGTTACTTTCAAGAGGGATGAGACCATAACAAGCATCAATGAAACATATGCAGATGTAATGGAAGGGGAAAAACTAGCGCTCTTTAATTCAGCAAATTATCTTGAAATCGCTATCAATAAAGGAAATGCAGCTGGTCTGTTTGGATTACAAGGCTTTAATGACCGTGATCCTAACCTGCAGAGCCGGCTTTTTTATCAAACTGTTAGAATTCACTTCACCTGATAAATAGGCACTTAATGCTTATTTGGAATCATTCAAATTTCCCTTAGGTTTGCCAAGTTTAAAATTAAAAATCAATCATCTGATATGTCCTTTAACAAAGTGAACAACATTGTAGGCTGGATCGTTGCCCTGATTGCCTGTTCAGTGTATGTTATGACCATGGAACCAACAGGCAGTTTCTGGGATGTTGGAGAATTTGTTTCCAGCGCCTACAAGGTTCAGATCCCTCACCCACCCGGAGCACCGTTATTCGTGTTATTGGGTCGTCTCTTTATCGTTTTATTTGGCGACAACCCCATGACAGCTGCTAAAGCAGTGAACTTTATGAGTGCCATCGCCAGTGGTTTTACCATTTTGTTCCTTTTCTGGACAATCACTCACTTTGCAAGAAAACTTGTTATCAAAGATCCTACACCTACATCAAACCAGATCTTTGCTGTAATGGCAGCAGGGGTTGTTGGTGCGTTGGCTTATACTTTTTCAGATTCATTCTGGTACAGTGCAGTTGAAGGTGAAGTATATGCTTTGTCTTCCTTATTCACTGCCATTGTATTCTGGGCAATTCTGAAATGGGAGCATGAAGTTGACAGGGAAAGTACCACCGATGGACATAAATTCTCCCGCGCCGATCGTTGGCTGATCTTCATCTTCTTCATGATGGGCCTGTCGGTTGGTGTTCACCTCCTCAACCTCCTCACCATTCCTGCGATTGTAATGGTGTATTATTTCAAGAGATATAAAGTAACTGCATGGGGAACCTTTTATGCATTCCTGATCGGATGTATCATTACTGGTATCACACAGGTTGCTATTATACAATGGTCCATCAAAGGTGCAGGTGCATTCGATATCTTCTTTGTCAATGAATTGGGAACTCCATTCTTCTTTGGATTTGGATTCTACTTTGCACTATTAGCAGCATTGCTGGTTATAGGTCTGCGTTTCAATGATGCATCCATCAGGAAATTCAAAGGATTTCCTGTTTGGTTATCAGCGATCATCTTATTATTCTGTTTCCCATTCATCAAATCTGCGGGAAGCTTTATTTTATTGGCTCTGATCATTGCAGGCGTAGTATTCCTGTGTTACAATTACCGTTCAGGAATTTCTTCGTTCCTCAAGATCGGCGTCTGGTCTGCCATATTCCTGATCCTTGGATATTCAACCTATTTCACCACATTGATCAGATCCTCTGCAGATCCCTCAGTAGATATGTTTAATGTTGATAACCCGGTTAGCCTTGTAGGTTACCTGAGCCGTGAACAATATGGCGACTGGCCTATTCTTTACGGTCCATTCTTCACTGAAGATATGAGCAGTGAGGATTATGTCACTACCGGTGATCAATATGTAAAAGGAGAAAATAAATATGAAGTTGCTGGTAAGGTTCGTAAGATCAATTATTCCGGAATGGAGACTGCACACCTGTTTCCAAGAATGTGGGATAATGGAACCGAACGTAACCAGGACATGGTTTATCGTGAATTCGGAGGGCTTGAACAGGATGAAACTCCTACCGTAGCAAATGATATCCGCTTCCTGTTTGATTACCAGTTCAGGTGGATGTACTGGAGATATTTCATGTGGAATTTTGTAGGAAAGCAGAACGATCTTCAGGGACTTGGAAATATCCGTGATGGGAACTGGAACAGTGGAATTACATTCATCGATAAAATGTTCCACAGCACTCCGGATGTATTGCCGGATACTGCAGGAAAGTCTAACAAAGCAAATAACAGTTTATATTTTCTTCCATTCATATTAGGTATACTCGGATTCCTGTTACAGTGGGAAAGGAACAGGAGAGATTTCCTTGTAACCTTCATGTTATTCTTCTTTACAGGTTTTGCGATCGTTATTTACCTGAACCAATCAGGATACCAGCCAAGAGAACGAGATTATGCCTACGTAGGTTCTTTCTACGCTTTTGCTATTTGGATCGGCCTGGGTGTATTGTGGGTTAGAGAGAAGTTTGAGAAATTCACCAAAGGTATTGTTCCTACTGCAGCATCATTTGCTGTCTGCCTGCTCGCAGTACCTGTACTCATGGCATCACAGGAATGGGATGATCATGATCGTTCTCAAAAGACGCTGGCTAGTGATCTTGGAAAGGATTACCTCAACAGTGTAAAAGAAAATGCCATCCTCTTCACTTTCGGCGATAACGACACCTACCCTCTCTGGTATGCACAGGAAGTTGAAGGTGCAAGGAAGGATCTCAGGGTGATCAATTACAGTTTGTTGGGAACTGATTGGTACATCAACCAGCTCAGGTACAAATTGAATGAAAGCGCACCTGCCGATGTGATCTTCACACCAGAACAAATACAGGGTAGCAACCGCGATATCGTTCCTGTATATGGAGTTCCTGGCTTCAATAATCCTGAACAGTATTATGATCTGTATACCATGCTGAAAGAAGTTGTTGCCAGTGATGATCCCAGCAGGATGGTGGGCATGCAAAGCGGCGATATGTCGAATGTATTTCCTAGTAAAAAAGTAAGCATACAGGTTGATGTTGATGCAGTAAGAAAGAATTACAATATTCCTGCAGGAGATTCAATTCCTTCAGTCATCAACATTGATATTCAGAAAAATTATCTGCAGAAAAATGATCTTGCTTTGCTTGCCGTAATTGCAGCAAACAAATTCAGAAGACCGATCTATTTCACATCAACTGCGGAATTAAGATCTTTCGGATTGGATCAATACCTTCAAATGGATGGAATGGCATACCGGTTGACTCCTTTCAAAAATCCTGGAGTTGATAATGAGCGTTCTTACAAAACCATTATGGAGAAATTTGCTTACGGAGGTGCATCCAAGCCTGGTGTTTATTATGATGAAGAAAACCGCAGGCACCTCAATACCATTCGTCTGACACATGCAACATTAGCCAAGAGCCTTGTTGCTGCAGGCAACCAGGATTCTGCCAGGAAGATCCTGCAGAAATACGATCAATCGGTGCTTGAAGAAAACATGCCTTATGGTATGACTTCCAACCGTGGAAACTTCCATAACAATGTAAGTCTTGATTTCCTGGAAGCTGCTTATATGGCTGGTGATATGTCGCTCGCCAATAAAGTGAAAGCTTCTCTGAAAAAGGATCTCGAACAGCAGTTAAGCTATTACAGGACTTTGTCGAGCGATCCAATGAGCAACGAGCAAATGGCGATGCAGGCGATGGCCCTCATCAACAATAAAGGAGGTGCATTATCAGAAAAGCAGATGAACTTTGCTTATGATATTGCAACCTGCTACCAGATGCTGATGCAGATCGGGCAACTGGAAAACCAGTTCAAGCAGGGAGGACAATCTTCTGAAACCCCGGCTACACTGACAAACCCAGGTGCAGATTCTTCAAAATAAACAGGTTATATATAGCCATATTAAATCCCGGGAATGAACATTTCCGGGATTTTTTTTATTATTCAATATAACCGAACTTACAATACATGAAGGGATTTCAATTTTCACAGTACGATCCCCGTGGGCAGGGAAAAACAAAGTTTGAGGAATTGCTGGACCTCTTCCTCCAGCTGCTTACCTATACCAATGGAGATGTGAGCGAAGCATTGAGCTGGATGAACCAACTCGACAAAGAGTATGAACTCACCAATGATGAATATGGCATGGGTGATTTCATTGATGAATTAAAGGACAAAGGATATATCCAGGAGAACGCTGTTAGCGGCCAGATTTCCATTACACCAAAGACAGAGCAGGGTATCCGCAAAAAATCGCTGGAAGAGATCTTTGGTAAGCTGAAGAAAACAAGGCAGGGAGACCATCACACCTTCAAACCAGGACAGGGGGATGAGATCAATCCTGAAACCAGGCCATTTCAGTTTGGCGATACACTTGAGCAGATCGATTTCACCACCTCTATCATGAATGCGCAGATCAATCATGGCATTGAAAGTTTTCGTATGCATGAGGATGATCTTGCAATCCGGGAAACAGATTACAAGACACAGACTTCTACCGTTTTGATGATCGACATTTCGCATTCCATGATCCTGTATGGAGAAGACAGGATCACTCCTGCAAAAAAAGTGGCAATGGCACTTAGTGAACTCATCACCACAAAGTATCCTAAGGACACCCTTGATATTGTTGTTTTCGGAAATGATGCATGGCCGGTGGAGATCAAGGATCTTCCTTATTTGCAGGTTGGTCCATATCATACCAATACTGTTGCCGGGTTGGAAATGGCGATGGATATACTTCGCAGGAGGAAAAATCCAAACAAGCAGATCTTCATGATCACTGATGGTAAGCCTACCTGTTTAAAAGAAGGAAAACGTTATTACAAAAACAGCTTTGGTTTAGATAGAAAAATTACCAGTCGCTGTTTAAATCTTGCTGCGCAATGCAAGAAGCTGAAGATACCGATCACAACTTTTATGATCGCTACAGATCCTTACCTGCAGCGGTTTGTACAGGAATTTACAGAAACGAATAATGGCAAGGCATTCTTTGCGGCACTTGACCGCCTGGGTGCTTTCATATTCCGTGATTTTGAAAATGGCAAGCGGAAGACTGTTTACTAATAAAAACATCACAAAGAATTATAATGGACATTAAAAGAATCAATACGCTCGGAGAACTGAGAGAAACAGGTTATGTATCAAAGTCAGTGAAGGAAGAGATCAGGCAGAACTTAATTCAAAAATTAGGTAACCAGGAAAGTAGTTTCAGCGGCATTATCGGGTATGAGGATTCCGTTATTCCTGATGTAGAGAGAGCGCTGCTGTCAAAACATAATATTCTTTTCCTGGGATTAAGAGGCCAGGCGAAAACCAGGATGGCGAGACAGATGACAGATTTGCTCGATGAATACATTCCTGTTATTTCAGGAAGTGAAGTGAATGATGATCCATTCGATCCAATTTCACCATATGGAAGAAGAATGATCAGTGAGCATGGAGAGCAGACACCTATCGAATGGGTCCATCGTTCACAACGATATGGAGAAAAGCTGGCCACACCTGATGTAAGCGTAGCGGATCTGATTGGCGATATTGATCCCATCAAGGCAGCCAACCTGAGGCTAACATTTGCTGATGAACAGGCAATCCATTACGGTATCATTCCAAGAAGTAACCGCAGTATTTTTGTGATCAATGAGATCCCGGATCTGCAAGCAAGGATCCAGGTTGCTTTATTCAATATTCTGGAAGAAGGAGATGTACAGATAAGAGGATTTAAATTAAGAATGCCGTTGGATATTCTTTTTGTATTTACAGCTAACCCTGAGGACTATACTAACAGGGGATCGATTGTAACTCCGCTGAAAGACAGGATTGAGAGCCAGATCCTGACGCATTATCCAAAGACGCTCGAAACTGCATTGCAAATCACTGAACAGGAAGCAAATCTTGCTGAAGATCAATCCTCCAAAGTGAAGATCAGTGACCTTGTAAAAAGGTTGATTGAACAGATATCTTTTGAGGCAAGGAATAATGAATTTGTTGATAAGAAAAGTGGTGTATCGGCACGTTTAAGTATCTCAGCATTTGAGAATGCAGTGAGCTCTGCCGAAAGAAGGGCGATCATCAATAAAGAAAAAGAAACGCAGGTCTGGATCAGTGATCTTGTTGGGATCATTCCATCCATTACAGGTAAAATTGAACTTGTGTATGAAGGTGAGCAGGAAGGTCCTTTCCAGGTAGCTATGAATTTGTTGGAAAGATCGATCAGGAGCCAGTTCATACAATATTTTCCAAATCCTGAAACCCTGAAAAAGAAGAAGGGAACACAGCCGGTAGAGGATCCTTATCGTTCGATCCAATCATGGTTTGATAAGGGCAATGCATTGAATTTATTGTTCAATACAAAGGATGAAGAAAAATTGCAGCAATTATACAGAGTGGATGGATTGCATGCATTGGTAAAGAAATATTTCAAGCATGCGAATGAAAAAGAAACCGGACTGTTGATGGAATTTGTATTACACGGATTGTCTTCGTATTCTCTCTTAAGTAAGAAGATCGTTGATAATAAAGTTGAGTTCAAGGACCTTATGGGATCAATGATCAATTTAGGCCCGAGGGAGGAGGATTTTGATTCGGAGGAATTCTAATTTTGAGAATGGGGAATGGAGAATGGAGAATGGAAAATGGTGAATCCCAATTCCTAATTCTCTATTCTCCATTCCCGATTCCTATTTAAACAAATACCCCACCTTCAACCCCGAACTCAATCCAAAACCTCCGTCACCCAGAAGCTTTACGGGGAAGTGGTCTTCGGCATAGTAAAAGTAATCCTGGTCTTTTTTGATATTGTCGAATGCATAACCGAATCCAAGGAATACATCCACAGTAAAGCGATCAGCGAAAACCCACTGCTGGCCGAAGTCAAGGGTTAAAGCTCCAAACCATACATTGCGCTTCTCCACTACATCCTGTCCATTTTTGTAGCCGGTCACATTTTCTTTATAAATTCCTGTATTTACTTGCGGACGCACATAAAATCCCTGCATTACATGGCTCATACGCACACCCCTGTCGAAGAAGGTGGGTAATTTATAGAACTTATAACCTGCACCTATATACGCACCGGCCTGGTTACGTCGAATACTTTCCAGCGTACCATTGAAGTTGGTTCGTAACACTTCATTTCTGCCCGCACCAATGATTCCCAGCGTTAATTCATAAGACCTGCCAGGGGCAATATTCTGTTCAAAAGTGATAGGGAGATAGCCGCTCAGGGGTGATAAAAATCCAACCTTCAGCTGCTTTTTATGCTGATCGGTATACGCTTCAGGATCTTTAAGAGAGTTAGCGTAGGATTCTGTTTTACCATTTTCAAATTCAACTTTGATCAGTCTTTCCTTATCCATTACATAAACCGGTCCGTCGGGGTTATCAAACAGCTTGTATTTGATCTCATCCACACCGATCTCCAAAACTTTCACTTTAAGGATCTCCCCTCCTTTTTTATAAATTTTATCCTGGGCATTCACTGCCACAAACAAGAAGAGAGAAACAAGCATTAATAAAAAACTACGCATATTTAAGGGCTTTAAGAGGTTGATGACAAGGGAAGAGTTTGTGGCGCTGCTTTAAAGAATATTTACTTCCCTTTCCAGGGTTACCCCGAATTTATTTTTTACTGATTGAAGAATTTCTTCACTCAGATCATAGATCTCGGCACCATTGGCGGATCCATAATTCACTAAAACGAGAGCCTGCTTTTCATAACATCCGGCATCACCTTTTCGATAACCTTTCCATCCACACTGTTCAATCAGCCATCCCGCTGCAAGCTTTACTTTATCACCCGAAGGATATGCCGGGGCGGAAGGATAGGAAGATTTTATATTTTCATACTCTTCCATACTGACCATGGGATTTTTAAAGAAACTTCCGGCATTTCCAATCTTTCCCGGATCAGGTAGTTTGGAAGACCTGATATTTATAATTGCATTGGAAACATCCCTAATACCGGGATCCTTAATGCCCATTTTTTCCAGCTCCTGTGAAATGGCTCCATAGCTGGTATTTACTATCGGCTTTTTATTCAGCTTGTATGAAACTGAGGTAATAATAAACTTACCTTTGAATTTATTTTTAAAAACACTTTCCCGGTATCCGAAATCACAATCTTTCAATTCAAATCTTACTAAGGATCTATCGAAGATATGATAGGCTTCAAGTGAATGAAAGATGTCTTTGATCTCCACTCCGTACGCACCAATATTCTGCATGGGCGATGCACCACAATTTCCAGGGATCAGGGAAAGATTTTCCATTCCTCCATATCCATGTTGAACAGTATGCATGACTAGCTTGTGCCAGTTCTCTCCTGCACCTGCACGAATCACCACATCATTATCATTCTCCTCAACGATATCAATTCCTTTGATATCATTTTTTAGCACTAATCCTTCAACATTTTTTGTAAAAAGCAGATTGCTTCCTCCTCCAAGTACAAGTAAGGAAGTATCCGAGGGTAATTCAGAAAGATCATCTACAGAATGAAAACGGGAAAATTGTTGCGCCAACACATCAATTCCAAATGTGTTATATTGCTTTAGGGATACTTGTTGCTCAATCTGCATGAACGCAAAATAGTAAAAATATGGAAGGGGTTATCTTAGGTGCATCCGGATTAATAGGATCAGAATTATTACAAGGATTATTATCAGATCCTGCATATACTCATATCCGTGTGCTTGTTCGTAAACTTCTTTCGATTGAACATCCTAAACTTGAACAGCAGATCACTGATTTTTCCAATATGCAGGATTTCAAGGACAAGATCGGAAATGGAGACGTGATCTTTTGTTGTATAGGTACCACAATGAAAAGTGTAAAGGGCAATAAGCAATTGTATTTTTCCATCGATCATGATATTGCCATTCATGCAGCCAACCTGGGAATTAGTCATGGTTTTACACAATTTGCCTTAATCTCTTCCATTGGCGCAAAAAAGGGTGCAGGAAATTTTTACCTGAACCTTAAAGGCACCACTGAAGAGGATTTAAAGAAATATCCTTTCCAGGCGATACATATCTTCCGGCCATCCGTTTTACTTGGTAAAAGAAATGAAAAAAGATTTGGTGAAGGCATTGCTCAAAAACTTATGACATCACTCAAAGTATTGGTGCCCTCAAAATATAAACCAATTGAAGGTCGACAGGTGGCTATGGCTATGAAAGAATCGGTTAAACGCCCCCGCTCCGGAGTGCAAATTTATCATTATAAAGAAATGATGGAATTGCAGCATTAATTAAACAGGATCAACATCCGGAATCACCACCACAGATCTAAATCTTTTATCCTGATGAAGTGTAGCAATCAGGTCGTGGATCCTTGTCTTGCAGCGATGGATCAAACCCGCATCCCTAGGGAGTTTTATCATAATCTCCATCAGGTATTGATTTCTTACCCTGTTCACCACAGGCTCGGCGGGTCCAAGAATATTCTGCTGAAAATCTATCAGCATTTCTTTCGCAAACCATGATGCGGCTTCATCTACAACCGGCTTCTGAACATGTCGGAAAGTGAGCTGAATTAGTCTTGTAAAAGGCGGATAGGCAAATCGTTTACGGCTATCAATTTCTGATTGAAACAACAGGTCATAATTATGCTGTTGAACATATTTCAATACAGGATGATTTGTATTCACCACCTGCACCATTACTTTACCCCTATCGCCTTTTCTGCCGGAACGACCACTCACCTGCTCCATTAATTGAAAGGCCCTTTCATTGACTCTAAAATCTGCAAATGCCAGCAAACTATCGGCATCCAGAATTCCAACAAGGTTTACATGTTCAAAGTCAAGTCCTTTGACCACCATCTGGGTTCCTACAAGTATATCCAGCCGGTGATTCTCAAATTGCTGGATCAGGTTATCGTGCGCCTGCTTACCTCTGACACTATCAATATCCATTCTGCCTATGCGAGCTTTTGGAAACATTTCCTGCAGCTGCTCTTCAATCTTCTCCGTTCCAAAACTTTTCTGAACAAATTTATCGCTCCCGCATGCAAGGCATTTATTTAAGGTAGGATAAACTGTTCCGCAATAATGGCAATGAAGTTTATGGGTATTCTTATGATAATTCAAACTAACGTCACAATAACGGCAACGTGGGATCCAGCCACACGACTGGCAAACCTGGTAAGGTGTATAACCTCTTCTGTTTTGAAAAAGAATTACCTGTTTATTGGCAGCAACAGTTTCTTCAATCGCTTTTTGCAACATTGGTGATACCATCACTTTTTCTTTGGAATACATCATCTTTGATGTGTCCAGTAATTCAATGGTAGGCATTTCCATCCCGCCATATCTTTCATCCAGTGTTACCAATCCATACTTTCCTGTCTGTGCATTGTAATAGGATTCAACAGATGGAGTGGCCGTTCCTAAAATTACTTTTGCATGGAAAAGAGATGCATAATAAATAGCAGTATCCCTTGCATTATATCTTGGAGCTGGATCCTGCTGTTTGAAGGAACTGTCGTGCTCCTCATCAACAATCACCAATCCCAGGTCCTGGAATGGCAGGAATAATGATGAACGTGCCCCCAGCACAATTTTCAATTCACCGGTTTTAAGTTTATTCCAGATCTCTACTCGTTCGTTCTGGTTGAATTTACTATGGTAGATCCCGATGTACCCGCCAAAATGTTTATGCAACCGCCGAATGATCTGTGAGGTAAGTGCTATCTCAGGAAGCAGATATAATACCTGTTTACCCTGTTTCAGTAAAATTTCTATGAGCTTAATGTAAACAAGGGTTTTACCACTTGATGTAACTCCTCGAAACAGGCAAACCTGCTTGTCTGTAAATTGAGATTGAATAGAATCAAATGCCTGGTTTTGTGCAGGTGTTAATTCAAAATCTATATTGATGGATCGTGGTAGATAATGTAGCCTGTCAACAGCCCTTCTTTCTAACCAAACAATATCTTTTTCAACAAGTCCCTTTAACTGTGCATCACTAGCACCACTCTTCTTCAATAATTCCGGTTTTGAAACCTCACCAATTGTCTTTTGCAAATGCAGGTAAGCTAGCAATAGTTCAAGTTGCTTGGGAGCCCTGCTCCAGTTATTCATCAGTTCTGCAAGCTGATCCTCATTATCATATTTTGAATTGAGGATCACAAAGGTTTCTTTCTTTTCAGAATAGGTTTCTTTCAATGCTTCCCATACGAAGCAGACCTGTTTTTCAATCAGTCGCTTGATAACCGGATAAACATGTGATGAATCAAGGATTTCCTGTACTTCGGAAATCTTTAGCTGCTTCTTCAGTAGTAAAGCTTCACCAACTACATACTCTTCTTCATCAAGATGAGTGAGATCTTCTCCATGCTCTTCATTGTACACAAGAATGGTTTCACTGCTCAACTTGAAGTGGGCAGGTAATGCAGCAGCCATTACTTCGCCTTCACTACACATATAGTAATCAGCGATCCACTCCCAAAGTTTTATCTGGTGATCAAATACAATGGGTTCTTTATCGAGCTGATTTAATATTTCGTGTGGCTCAAATGCCGAAGGTTTCTCCTGGTGAATTCTTTTAACCAGTCCTGCATATTTCTTATTCCTCAAAGCCACTTCCACCCTGCATCCCGGCTTTAATGTATTCATCATGGAATCAGGAACTGCCCAGGTATAATTCATGGGTAGTGCAAGAGGAATGATGATCTCAGCGAAGTGGCCGGAGGATGGGAACATGGGGTAAAGATAGGGAAAGAGAAGATGAGGAGGTGGGCGTTGGGAGTTAGGAGTTGGGAGTTAGGAGTTGGGGGTGATCCAGGCGGCTTTATACTCAAGTAGTTTTTGTTCCATAGTCTGATAGACTTTTTGCTTAAGTGTTAGCAGGTCGTTCATGGTTAGGCCTTCTACGGGGATCTCATCTAAGAAAATTGAGCGGCTCAGACCAGGCCTGAGGTTAAATACTGAACCGTAATGCATTTTCGTATACCCGTCGAGGAACAAAACAGGTTTAATGGGAGTTTGTGTTTCTATTGCAATACGAAATGCACCATCATAGAATTCTTTTAGAGGCTGATGGGTTTCATTAAAAGTTCCTTCAGGAAAAATGAAAATTGAAATTCCTTTCTGCACAACAGATTTCAATATGCGAACACTTTTACTTCTTTGGGCTGCGCTGCTTCGGTCTACCGTTACAATAGCATTCTTGTAAATAAATCCAAAGACAGGAATGCGCGTCATTTCCACCTTGCCCAGGACCCTTACAGGCTGACGAATGGTTTTGACAATAATAGGTGCATCGAGATAAGAAATATGATTGGCAACAAAAATATATTGCCGGTTTTTGTCATGCGGAGTTTCATAAACATTCCTGTGGCGGATCCCTATCAATAAAAACCAGAGGTCTCCCCAGAACATACATAGCCGGTAAATAGCATTTCCTCCACGGATTTTTCCGAAAAATGAACCAATAACCACCATGGGAGCTATGATGAACATGGTGACCAGGAAGGTCAGCAGGGCATAAATAACATAAGGTAACCAGAGGATCTTCTTCACCATAGATTGGGGCCTAAAATAGTAGATATTTCGATAATCCGTTCAGGACTGTGAAAATAGTGGCAGCAAGAGGGATATGTTGTAAATTTGCGCCTCTTATGGCAGCAAAAAGAACCGTGGCTTTTCATACCCTGGGATGTAAACTGAATTTTTCAGAAACATCTACTCTTAGCAGACTCCTTGAAAAAGAAGGGTTTGAGAAGAAATCCTTTGACGAATCCGCAGATGTATATGTCATCAATACCTGTTCAGTTACCGATAATGCTGACAAGGAATGCAGGCAGATCGTGCGCAGGATCCAGCGAAAAGCTCCAGAAAGCCTGGTGGTTATTACAGGTTGCTATGCCCAGCTTAAGCCAAAGGAAATTGCTGAGATTCCTGGGGTTGACCTGGTATTGGGTGCAGCCGAAAAATTCAATATTGCCGCCCATCTTGCTGAACTGGCCAAAGGAGATTCTACCAAAATTTCTTCCTGTGATATTGATACGGTGAGTGGGTTTCATTCATCATTTTCCATTAATGACCGAACCAGGACATTCCTGAAAGTGCAGGATGGATGCGATTACAGTTGTTCATTTTGTACCATTCCTATGGCAAGAGGAAAAAGCCGTAGCAATACGGTTGAAAAGGTAGTGGAAGAGGTAAAACAACTTGCTGCAAATGGGGTGAAGGAAATTGTATTGACAGGGGTAAACCTGGGTGATTTTGGTAAAGGTCCGGAAGGAGAAAAACATTCGGAGGATTTCTTTCAACTTGTCCAGGCGCTTGAATTGATAGAAGGAATTGAACGGTACAGGATCTCATCCATTGAGCCAAACCTGTTAACGGATGAGATCATTGAGTTTGTTGCATCGAGCCGTAAATTCATGCCTCATTTCCATATTCCCTTACAAAGCGGCAGTAACAAGATCCTTGGATTGATGCGCCGTCGTTACCGCAGGGAGCTTTATGTAGAGAAAGTCCAAAAAATCAAGTCGCTGATGCCACATTGTGCGATTGGAGTGGATGTCATCGTCGGATTTCCCGGAGAGACGAGGGAAGACTTTGAAGAAACCCATAAGTTTTTACATGACCTTGATATTTCCTACCTCCACGTTTTTACTTATTCTGAAAGGTCAAATACCCGTGCACTTGACATAGAACCGGTAATTCCGGTAAATATTCGACATGAGCGGAACAAGATTCTTCGAAATCTATCGTATATGAAGATGCAGTACTTCACTTCCCTGCATGCAGGTCAGCAAAGAAAAGTGTTGTTTGAAGGTAATGAGAAGGATGGAACGATGGAAGGATATACCGACAACTACATTAAGATCACCGCTCCCTTCAAACAGGAATGGGTGAACAGTATTGTTGATTGGAAGATCTAAAAGAATTGATTTGAAGAAATACCAGGCTACAATTGAATTTTATATGGATGAGGGATTCATGTCGCTCATTCCTTCGCATCGTGTGTATATAGATCACCTGATCGATAAGGGTGTAATTGATCATTATGTTGTTTCGATGGAAACCCAGCGGGTATGGATCACGATGACCACTGAAACAAAAGAAGAAGCGGAAAATTATCTTTCCCGCTCCCCTGTTTACAAGTATTGGAAGGTTGAAATTGATGAACTCGTAGTGTTCGATGGTCATCAATACCGCCTTCCTGTTGTTCAACTGAACTGATCAGTAGAACTTATCATCTTCTTCATGGCGTGAATCTTCCTCAGGTTCAAAATCACGCTCCAGGTTAGTGCTTTGATTGGGATCAGCTTTTTCCATGTTGACTCTTGCCCTATCCTGCCATTCCTTGTATCTACCATCCTGAATTTCTGCTGGTTCCGCTGAGGGAAACGCAGGTTCGGAGGTGATGGTTATATGTTTCTTTTTCATGGTGTTATTTTTGAGAATTTACTAAAAAATGGTGCCACGGACGTGGAGACATGAAGACGTGGAGACATGGAGACGTGGAGACGTGGAGACGTGGAGACATGGAGACATGAAAAAAGGCACCAGTAAAACTGATGCCTTTGGGAGTGGAAGCACACGGATTCGAACCGCGGACCCTCTGCTTGTAAGGCAGATGCTCTGAACCAGCTGAGCTATGCTTCCGTAAACGGTTAGTTTTTGTTGAAATACTTAAGAACTTCTGTGGAAGCACACGGATTCGAACCGCGGACCCTCTGCTTGTAAGGCAGATGCTCTGAACCAGCTGAGCTATGCTTCCGTACAACCTTTTTGTTGTTGGGAGTGCAAAGATAGGAATGTGAACTATGCGGCCAAATTTTACTTGATTTTTTTTCTAATTTTTTTTCCTGCAATAATTCATTGTTTCACATCCGATTAAATTCTTTCTACTTTTGCATTGGTCAAATACTTAAACATGTCTGTAAAGCCCTACGAATTTGAAGAAGAAGATGTACTAACCGATGTTGAAGATCCTTATCAACTCATCGTATGGAATGATGAAGTCAATACATTTGAGTGGGTTATTCAAACACTGATCGAAGTCTGCGGACATAGCGAAGAACAAGCCGAACAATGCGCCTGGATCATTCACTACAAAGGAAAGTATGCAGTTAAGAACGGATCATATGATGATCTTAAACCTTTATGTGATGCCATCACTGAAAGAGGTATCGGTGCAACGCTGGAAGTGACTGCTTAGATAAGCTGCTTTAATCTTTCATTGAATTCATTCCTGGATATCATTCTTGCACCAAGACTTTCCAGGTGTTCTGTATACACCTGGCAATCGATCAACTCCACTCCTTCTTGTATTAACTGTTGCACATAACTGATGAATGCATATTTACTTGCATTGCTTACATGAGAAAACATGCTTTCACCAAAAAATACTTTACCAAGCCGAACACCATACAATCCACCTACTAATTTTCCATCATACCATGCCTCTGCACAATGACCATATCCCTGTTCATAAAGATCTATATAGGCTCGTTCCACATCATCAGTGATCCAGGTTCCCTGTTGAAAACGGCGTCTTATCTTTTTACAATGATGAATTACTTCAGCAAAAGAGGTATTGATCCGAAAATCAAATGCCTTCTTTTTTAGTAAGACTTTCATGCTTTTACTTACATACAATTCCTGGGGAAATAAAACGAACCGTGGATCAGGGCTCCACCACATTGGAAACTTTCCTTCATACCATGGAAATATTCCTTTGTGATAGGCATCCAGCAATCGTTCCCTCGTCAGGGTTCCACCAACAGCGAGCAGTCCATCAGGTTGTGCCAGGTGCACCGGAGGAAAAGGATCATTATGTTGTATAGCGAACAGCATCATTAAAATCTTGTGGAAAGATAATGCGGCAATACAGCCCGCCAGGTTTCCCAATCATGCCGCCATTCATTTCCCCAGATATCAAGTTCATACCAGATATTCTTGCGATATAATATCTCTGCAAATCTGGATGCAGATGAAGGATCTTCATATTCACCACTACCGGAAAATAAATGGATATGACTGCTGGATCTTATCTGTTCCAGAATTGCATGGTCAGATAAGTTAGGCATGTAGTGCATGGGACTATTGAAATAAACCTCTTCATCGTAATAGCCACGGGTATATTCAGTAAGGTCATACACCCCACTTAAACAAAGACATCCATTCAGGAGATCAGGTCGCTTAAAGAAAAGGTTGGCACTATGTAAAGCACCAAAGGACGCACCACTGATGATGATCGGTGTTTCGGTGCTTGTATGTGTTTTAATGTATGGAATCACTTCATTGTAAACATATTCATTCCATTGTAAATGCCGGATCATCTTGTCCCTGCCATTCATTCCATAGTTCATCCAGCTTTCATTGTTAATGCTGTCGATTGAAAAAACCTTGACCTTACCTGATTCAATCAATGGACGGATGGATTCAATCAATTGAAATCTTTCGTATTCAAGGAAATCCGCTGCAGCAGTCGGTACGAGCAATAAAGCAAATCCATAATGCCCGTACATTGCTATGGGCATTTCTTTTTGCAAGGAAGGACTAAACCATGAAGTAATATGTGCCTGCATGAACCTTATTTAAGACCCTAATATTAACTTTTTTCCCGGGTAGTTGGAAGCATGAGTATAGATCAATCCGCGGATATAATCATTATCCGGATATGGTGTAAGATATTGTTTGCAATCATCCATTGAGTAAACAGCTGCATCCGGTGGAATATATCCCATCCCAAAAAATCTTCCTTTTTCAATCAGGAAACAGGCCTGTTTTTCTTCAGCAAAACATTTATCAACCAATGCAAAACTTGGTAGTTCCTGCTGCAGGTTTTCAACAGCAGAAGACAGTTTCGAATTGTATACTGCAGGTTCTTCATTCACTTCATTCGGCTCAATATTGTGAGCTTCATATAATTTGCGCAACATAACCTGTCCTTCATGCAAGAGATTAAACGTATACAGTGAAGGAAGATTTTTCTTTTGTTTCTCGATGGTCAGTCGCTGGTATCCTCCTCTATCCTCGTAGGAATAGATGCCGAATTTTGGAATGAATCTTTTCTGACTGGTATTGTACTTAGGCCAGATTTTCTGAATCTCGATATTCTCCAGGATGAATGCCATCAATTCGGTCCCACATTCCTGGTAGCTGATGGAATGGATATTTCGCAAAAATTCCTGTCGCTGCCTGCCGGTTCCATTATGCGTAAAATGACTGCTTACCCGGTATCTTAAGTTCTTGGCTTTCCCTACATAAATTACTTTTCCTGCAGCATCATGAAAGTAATAGACTCCCGGGGAATAAGGTAAGCTGTTCACTGCATCTGCCGGAAGATTTGGAGGAAGACATTGCTCCTTTGAGTTTTTTTTTAAGAATTTCTCAATATGGATCATTCCATCCGACTGTAACATCTTATGGAAGAGCAATGCGGTTGCTTCGGCATCACCTCCTGCCCTATGCCGGTTCTGCAAAGGGATCTCCAGGCTCCTGCACAGATTACCAAGGCTATAAGATGGAAGACCGGGAAAAACTTTCCTACTCAACCTGACTGTGCACAATTTTTTAGCATTCAGCTCAAACCCATTCAAACCCAGATGATGCTTAACAAAGGAATAATCGAAGTTGACATTATGTGCAATGAAGATCTTATCCTGCAAAATTTCAGAAACCCTGGGAGCAATCTCATCAAAGGTAGGAGCATCCGCAACCATATCATGATTGATCCCGGTGAGCACCTGGATATAGTATGGGATGGGCGTCAGAGGCCGAACCAGCGATTCAAACCGGTCCAGGATCGTGGTGCCGTCATGGATCACAATGGCAATTTCAGTAATGTCATTACCAGCCGCATGGCCACCTGTTGTTTCTATATCGACAATTGCATACATAGCAGGTTCCAAAGATAAAAAACCCCAACAGGTTTTGCCAAATTTTTTAGGATTTTTTGTTAAAAAATATTAACGTGAATTCGTAGATGGTATCAGAAATTTCCTATTTTTGAATACCCAAGACATCCTACCGTCGCGAAATAAACCTTCTTTAATTATCCTCTGGAATTCCGCCGTCACCTATTTTTTTCACGTCAAAAAGTTGCGTATGAAAAAGGATAACTTTATTCACTTCGGCGAAACTGCAAAGGTTGCGCTTTATGCAATCGGATTTGTAGCTTTTGTAATGCTTTTGTCTTACCTATACTGGTTTGCTTAATGTGTTGAAACCGGGATGAGGATGGATTTCTGAATTCCGGTTTCCTTTTCCATATCTCTAGTAATCATTGCTTATTTTTGCGGTCCTGCAGAAAAGCAGTCCTTTAGAATATGGAATTAAGTAAGAATTACGAGCCAGCACTGGTAGAAGACAAATGGTATAAGACCTGGAAAGAGAAGCAATACTTCAACAGCCTCCCCGATGAAAGGAAGGCCTTTACAGTCGTCATCCCTCCTCCCAATGTTACCGGTGTTCTGCACATGGGTCATACACTGAACGAAACAGTTCAGGATATCCTTGTGCGCAAGGCGCGTATGAGCGGCTTTAACGCCTGCTGGGTTCCCGGCAGCGACCATGCTTCTATTGCCACTGAAGCTAAAGTGGTTCAGATGCTGAAAGAGAAAGGCATCGACAAACATCAACTCTCCCGCGAAGAATTTCTTCAATATGCTTTCGAATGGAAAGAAAAATATGGCAACATTATTTATCAC
>CBHWDO010000004.1:0-285793 GCA_966112615.1 uncultured bacterium | reverse complement strand
TGTTGAAAGGAAAGAAAGGAATCATCTTTGGTGCGCTTGATGAGAAGAGCATTGCATGGAGAACTGCTTTGCGTTGTCATGAAGAAGGAGCACAGTTGGTATTGACCAATGCGCCTGTAGCATTGCGTATGGGTGAGATCAATAAGCTGGCTGAAGCGGTGAATGCACCGGTGATTGGAGCGGATGTAACGAATATGGATGATCTGAAGAAGTTGTTTGAAGAGTCGATGGCCCATTTCGGTGGCAAGATCGATTTCGTTCTGCATTCAATCGGTATGAGTCTGAATGTAAGAAAAGGAAAGAGCTATACTGAGCTGGATTATGGATTCAATGGCAAGACCCTTGATATTTCTGCGATGTCATTGCACAGGGTGTTACGCACAGCATGGGATCTTGATGCATTGAATGAGTGGGGTAGTGTAGTAGCATTAACTTATATCGCTGCGCAAAGAGTATTCCCGGATTACAGTGAGATGGCTGATGCAAAAGCCTTGCTGGAAAGCGTAACCCGCAGCTTCGGTTATCATTACGGAATCAAAAAGAAAGTACGTATCAATACTATTTCTCAATCACCAACCCGCACTACTGCCGGAAGTGGTGTAAAAGGATTTGATGGTTTCATCAGCTATGCAGAGAAGATGAGCCCATTGGGCAATGCATCAGCAGATGCCTGCGCAGACTATGTAGTAACCATGTTCAGTGATCTGACCAAGATGGTGACTATGCAGAACCTGTTTCATGATGGAGGATTCTCGTTTACGGGGGTTACTCAGGCGGTGATAGAGCAGATGGAGAAGTGAGAGAGTTAGGAGTTGTGAGTTGGGAGTTGGGAGTTAGTCTCTAAAGATATTAAAAATGGCCGCTGATCGCTCAGCGGCCATTTTTTGCATATAAAGTCATGTGTTATAAACTCCAAAATTTTGGATCAAAAATTTTTATAGTAACCTTCAATTTTAAAATTTATAAACTATAATTCAGATGGCCCGATAGAAAAAATATAATCTGTATCTGCTAATATATTTCAATAGCATAAAATAAAAAGCCGCTGATCCCTCAGCGGCTAAATAATTTCTCATATTCTCACCTTCTTCAACTCCTAACTCCCAACTCCCAACTCCTAATCAATACTCGTCCTCATTAAAGAAGAAATCATCCTGGCTAGGGTAATCAGGCCAGATGTCTTCAATGCCTTCATATATTTCACCCTCGTCTTCGAGTTCCTGGAGGTTTTCAACAACCTCGATAGGAGCACCGCTACGGATTGCGTAGTCGATCAGTTCATCCTTGGTGGCAGGCCATGGCGCGTCTTCGAGATAGGATGCCAGTTCTAGTGTCCAAAACATGTTTGATAGTTTAAATGTGCGGTGGGATCGATCAAATTCACAATTACGCTCTTTCCCAATTTTCCGCAAATGTAAAGTTTGACACGAAATAACCAAATGTTCTTTTGGGAACGGTCTCTCCTCCAAAAATGCACTAAATTGACGCCCTAATGGTAACAGCTACAGGAATTCATAAAAGCTACGGCAGTTTGAACGTTTTAAAAGGGGTAGACCTGCATATCAAAGCGGGTGAGATCGTCAGCATCGTTGGTCCATCCGGTTCGGGGAAAAGCACGCTGCTCCATATCCTGGGCACTCTGGATAAACCGGATAGGGGAGAGCTGTCTATCGATGGGCAAAAAATTTCTTTCAATTCCGATAAGCAGGTCGCTGCCTTCAGGAATCAACACATTGGCTTCGTTTTCCAATTCCACCACCTCCTCCCGGAATTCACCGCCATCGAGAATGTTTGCATTCCGGCATGGATCGGAGGGAAACCCAAAAAAGAAACGGAAGAAAAAGCTGCGATGCTCCTGAAAACACTCAACCTGGGACATCGACTGGAACACAAACCACAGGAACTATCAGGAGGTGAGCAACAACGCGTGGCAGTTGCCCGGGCACTCATCAACGATGCGAAGATCATCTTTGCAGATGAACCGACCGGTAACCTGGATTCAGCGAATGCACGTGAATTGCACCAATTATTTTTCGACCTGCGCAAACAATTTGCCCAGACTTTTCTTATAGTAACGCACAATGAAGAACTGGCTTCCATGAGCGATCGTATCCTTCACATGAAAGATGGACTGATCGTTCAGCCTGCAACTGTGTAAAAACTAATACGTACACCAACAATGGCTTTCAAGATCTACACTAAGACAGGCGACAAAGGGAAGACCTCTCTGATTGGAGGAACCAAAGTTCCTAAATCCCACATGCGCATCGAAGCATATGGTACTGTCGATGAATTGAATTCTTTCATTGGTCTGCTGATCGATCAAATGCATTTGACCAATCTTTTTTCTGAAGAAACTTCTCTCTTAAAAAATATTCAGGACAGGCTATTCACTGTGGGCTCAACACTGGCCTGCGATCCTGATAAAGAACCGTCCATGAAACTTCCTGACCTTAAGGAAGAAGATGTTCATCAGCTGGAATCCCTAATGGATGCAATGAATGAAGTACTTCCTGAAATGAGGAACTTCATCATTCCCGGTGGTCATGTTGCAGTATCCACCGCACATATAGTTAGATGTGTTTGCAGAAGGGCTGAACGGCATTGCGTACTGCTGACAGAAAACGATCAATTCGTTAGTGATCTTGTGATCAAATACCTGAACAGGTTGAGCGATTACTTTTTTGTACTCTCCAGGTATATGGGGATGAAGTTAGGTGTTGAAGAGATCAAGTGGAAACCCAGGTAGCGGGCTGACCAATTGCCGAAGGAAATTGGGCTGAACGCACCAAGCTGAACAGATACCGGAGGTGGCTGGGCTGACTGGAATTCCGTTCAGCCCAAACAGCTTTGCTGTTTGTTCAGCCCGGTCCGTTCAGCCAAACCGCTTCGCGGCTTGTCAGCCCGGTATCAATTCCTTTACCCTGTCGCTTTCTATCACTCCATCTCTCAATCTTACCACGCGACGGGCATAATTCGCAATATCTTCTTCGTGCGTAACCAGCACTACTGTATTTCCGCTCTCATGGATCTTCGAGAATATATCCATGATCTCATTCGAAGTCTTGGTATCAAGGTTACCCGTTGGTTCATCTGCCAGGATGATCGATGGATTGTTTACCAGTGCCCTAGCGATAGCAACACGCTGGCACTGTCCACCCGACATTTCATTTGGTTTGTGATGGCTTCTGTCTCCCAATCCAACTTTCTGGATCACTTCCATCGCCATCTCTATCCGGGTCTTTTTGGCAATGCCTGCATACACCAGCGGTAAAGCCACGTTTTCCGCAGCTGTTAGCCTGGGTAGCAAATTGAACTGCTGGAATACAAAGCCGATCTCCTTATTCCTCACTGCAGCCAGCTCATCATCAGGCATCGTACTCACATCATGTCCATTCAGAATGTAGGTCCCGGATGTAGGTGAATCAAGGCATCCAAGGATATTCATAAGTGTACTTTTTCCTGAACCGGAAGGTCCCATCAAAGCCACATATTCATTCTTCATGATATTCAGCGAAATCCCCTTCAGTACGGTGATCGCCTGTTTTCCCATGTAATAATTCTTACGGATGTCTTCAAGGTGAATGATCGGCTGCATAAGTCGGTTGGTTTATTTTTTGATCACCTGCGGTACTTTGAAATACACTCCATCAGTTTCCGGAGCATTTTTCAAACCCTCTTCACGGGTAATGGAACCGCGGATCTCATCTTCCCTGTAATTATCGGTAATATCACTCATATGCAGAAGCGGTTCTACACCGGTGGTATCCAGTTCGCGAAGTTTCTCCACGAAACTGATCATTTTCTGAAGATCCGATTTGATGGCAGCCTTCTCTTCTTCATTGAAGTTCAGTCGGGCCAGGTTGGCCAGGTTTTCAACCAGTGCATCATTTACTTGCATAGCAACAAAAGTAACGATATGCGCAGGATTGAAAAAGGGTAAATCACCTTATCTTCGCCGACTTAAGCAGAAAGCTTCTAAAGATGGAGAATAGCGGTAAGAAACAAATTGTTATGAGCGGGATCCGGTCTACAGGATTCCTTCACCTGGGAAACTATTTCGGTGCCATCCGGAATTATGTGAGAATGCAGAATGAATACGATTGCTACTTCATGGTGGCTGATCTTCACTCGCTGACTACCCATCCTGATACAGCTGAATTTAAAGCAAATGTTCACCGCGTTCTATCGGAAAATATTGCATGCGGACTGGATCCTGAAAAAGTTGCGCTCTATTGCCAGAGCCATGTTCCGGAAACCGCAGAACTCTATCTCTTCCTCAATATGCTTGCTTATAAAGGTGAGCTTGAAAAGACCACAACTTTTAAAGATAAAGTTCGCCAGCATCCTGATAATGTGAACGCGGGTTTGTTGACCTATCCTGTATTGATGGCTGCTGATATTCTTCTGCATCGTGCAGTAAAAGTGCCTGTTGGTAAAGACCAGGAACAGCATCTTGAAATGGCGAGAAATTTTGCGAACCGCTTCAATCATCGATATGGAAATGTTTTTCCGGAACCATTCGCTTTCAATTTTGGAGAAGAACTGGTAAAGGTTCCAAGCCTTGATGGAACTGGAAAGATGAGCAAGAGCGAGAATCAGTATGCAACATTATACCTCGCTGATGAAGATGATGTGATCAGGAAAAAAGTGATGAAAGCCAAGACCGACCAGGGCCCTACAGAAAATAATTCAGTAAAACCTGATTATATTGAGAACCTGTTTCTTTTGATGAAACTGGTAAGTGGTGAAGATATCTTGCAAAAATTTGAAGCGGATTATAATAATTGTGTGATCCGTTATGGTGATATGAAGAAACAACTCGCAGAAGATATGGTGAAGTTTATCACGCCTATCCGCGAGAAAGCAGAAAGCATCCGTAACAATGAAACTTTATTGAAACAGGTGATGGAAGCCGGCGCAGAAAAAGCACGCAGGAGTGCACAGGAAACCATCCGCCTGGTTAAAGAAGCGATGGGATTAAAATATTACTAAGCATCCAGTATTATGGCAAAATCCAGGAAACCCAAGCACATCGCAGTTGCAGGAAATATCGGCGCAGGAAAAACAACCCTTACCGAATTGCTAAGCAAACATTACAAATGGATCCCTCAATTCGAAGACGTAGACCATAATCCATACCTCTTCGATTTTTATGATGATATGCCACGCTGGAGTTTTAATCTCCAGATCTATTTTTTGAATAGCAGGCTGAAACAGTTACTCGAAATTCAACGCGGAACAGAAACCATCATCCAGGATAGAACCATCTATGAAGATGCCAACATCTTCGCGCCAAACCTGCATGAGATGGGCCTGATGAGCAAGCGTGATTTCGAAAATTATTTCGAATTCTTTCAGACACTTAAATCAATGGTTCAACCTCCCGATCTGTTGATCTATCTGCGTGCATCAGTTCCAACACTGGTGGCACAGATCCAGAAAAGAGGCCGCGAATATGAAGAAAATATTCGTCTTGATTACCTCAAACGGTTGAATGAATATTACAACAAATGGATCGATGGATATAAAGAAGGTCCATTGTTGGTGATCGATATTGATAAGAACCAGTTCCCTGAAAAGACAGAAGATTTTGGTGAGATCATCAGCAAGATAGATTCGCAGTTATACGGACTGTTCTAAATACATTTCCTCGACTGCTTATACTTTTCCCAATTGAAACTGGTAAGGAAAGTATAAGCAGCTTCCACTCCATTCTTGAATAACTCTTTCTTGTCATCCTCATCCAGCGTGAATTTCAGCCATCCGAATCTTTTATAATTATAATCGATATAAGAAACCAGTTGATTGAAATCCGGGTTACGCATGATGAAATCATTGTCGAGGCAATGTGCAGATGACCAGAATATCGCTCCCACATAATCAAGAAATCCATTGGTATTATTACACCTGGAACGATCATAACCGATCTTCACACCGAAGGTTGGACTTGAAGGTTGAGTTGAATAATTATGGAAAATATCGATTGGAAAATTTGAAATAATTCCACCATCAACAAACACAACTTTATCGGGAAGATCACCCTGGAAGTTTACATCCTTTCTCCAACGATCAAGTGATGCATCATCTTTTGGTATACCGGTTAATTCAAAAGGTTGAAAGAAGATTGGGATCGACATGGATGCTCTAACAAAATCAACCGGGTTTACTGCCTGAACATCCTGCCAGTACAAATGTGCAAGCCTTGGAAAAACCACCTTAGTTTCCGTGGTCACTTCGGCTGCCACTACACCCAGTTCCGCAAAGTAGGGATCATTGAATTCAGCATCAGAGATCAGTTCATTGGTTATCCTGTTCTTCAAACCTGATGGTTTTCTTGTTCTCAGATTGATGAGATCCTTATATGTGTTGATATTTTTTCCTGCAAGAATTTCTGTAAGCCACTCATGAAAATGTTTTCCAGGATTAAGTCCTTTTTTATCGTTTGATAAGTTATCAATGATACACATGAAGTACCATGCCTTTCTAACAGAATCGACAAAGTTTCCAGTGCCCATGCTGGAAGAATGCTGGATCACATTCGTTATAAAATCTTTCGCATCCTGGTCGCCATCCATGAAGTCCTGGAAATCTTTATAGCGGATCTGTTCTTCGATCCATCCGGATCTTGATTCATCAATGGGTCCACAGGCGAGCAATAAAGCCATGATGGAACCGGCCGAGGCACCGCCAATGGAAAGAAAACGAATGCCAATACTTTCAAGCGCATAGATATAACCAAGCAGCGCAATACCCAGTGTGCCGCCACCTTCCATGACGAGGTCAACATACTGATGTCCCTGGTCATCTACTATATCTGAAACAACAGGCTTGAGCTTTTTGAGGATGTTGATCTTTTCCCTGATTGCGGGCTGATCACTGAGGGAACTGGTACGGGCTGCAGCTTTTCCCATACAATAAGGTTTTTCCTAATATAGGAAATTTTATTGCGATTTACTTCAGTGGTCCGCGATTATAGTTTTTGTATGGTGCAGTTACTTTTAAAAGAGAATCAATGCGATTGTTCCATTCCAATTGAACAGGAGGATTTCTCGAGTGATCCGTTTCCTTATCGTATTGCTGTTGTGTGTAAGTAAGTTCATTGACCATTCCCTGGTAAATGCGGTTGATATCATCTCCAACGGTGGCGTTGTTGAACTTGTATTCTTTTAATTCCTTGTTGAGTTTCCTTGCAAAAACTTCTGTTAGATCGAAATGTTTTTGTTCATGTGCAAGAATATAATCGTTCTTGATCCGTCCCCATGATTTGTTTTTGTCGAACTGGCATTTGATCGTGAACTGCAATCCATCCTGGTTATAGCCGAATTGTGCGTGGATAGAACTGTGTGTCAGCGCAGCTTTTCCAGTAGTGGTTTCTACAGGTCCCTGGAAATCTTCCCAGGTGAGTTTGCGTGTTTCGCTCCAGTCAATGAAGTTGGAGGCGAACAAGGAGAATATGATGAATAGTAGGTTCATAGATGTTGATTTAGCGGGCTGACCAACCTGCGAAGCGGGTTGGGCTGAACGCACTGTGCTGACCAAATAGCAAAGCTGTTTGGGCTGAACAGAAGTTTTTTCACTCAGCCCAGTCGCTTGCAGCAACTGTTCAGCGTGTTGCGTTCAGCACAACTCACTTCGTGAGTTGTTCAGCCCGCATGCAAATCTAACCCATCACCTTACTTCAATCCTTCTAAAATTTTGCAAATAAAAAACCCCCGGCTTACCGGGGGCTCGAGCAAACAATCATAGCGGCCAATTAGAAGATGGCAGGAGCGGCCTGAAGGATGGCAGTATCCACTCCCGATTCATATTTTTTAAAGTTCTCCACGAACTGCTTTGCGAGCCTGTTCGCCTGGACATCATAAGCTTCTTTGTTTTCCCAGGTATTCCTTGGATCAAGCAATTCGGATGGAACACCAGGGCATTCAGTAGGCACATGCACTTTAAATACATCATGCTGATGATAATGCATGTGCTCCATTTTATTTTCCAGCACTGCACTGATCATAGCGCGGGTATAGGAAAGCTTCATCCTGCTTCCAACCCCGTAAGGACCTCCGGTCCAACCGGTATTGATCAGCCAGACTTTTACTTTATGCTGGCGAATCTTTTCTCCAAGCATGCTTGCGTATTTCCCGGGATGCAATGGAAGGAACGGTGCTCCAAAACAGGCGCTGAATGTGGATTTCGGCTCAGTTACACCCAATTCTGTTCCGGCAACTTTTGCTGTATAGCCAGATATGAACTGGTACATCGCCTGCTCTTCAGTAAGCCTCGAAATAGGAGGCAACACACCATATGCATCGCAGGTCAGGAAAAAAATATTTTTCGGAACATTCCCCATCGAAGGCTCCATGGAATTGCGGATATAATTCAAAGGATAGGATACCCTTGTATTCTCCGTTATGCGGCGCGATTCGAAGTCAATGGTATTGGTGCCCGGAAAAAATGTTACGTTCTCAACCAGTGCACCCGGACGAATAGCATTAAAAATGTCCGGTTCTTTTTCTTCACTCAGATCAATGGTCTTGGCATAACAGCCACCTTCAAAATTGAAGATATTGTCTGATGTCCATCCATGTTCATCATCGCCGATCAGTTTTCTCATGGGATCTGCGCTGAGTGTGGTCTTTCCTGTGCCGCTCAAACCAAAGAACAACGCTGTATCTCCAAGCCTTCCCATATTCGCGGAGCAGTGCATGCTCAGTACATTCCTGAAATGGGGCAGCAGGAAATTCAGTACTGTAAATATGCCTTTCTTGGTTTCGCCCGTATAACCCGAACCTGCGATCAGGATCATCTTCTGCTTGAAGCTGATGATCGCAGCATTCTGTTGACGGGTTCCACATTCCTTTGGATCAAGTTTCAGATCCGGTGCACAGATCAGGTGCCAGTCGGGAGAGAAAAGGTCCAGTTCATCGTTGGTTGGACGAATGAACATGTTGTAGGCAAAAAGATTGGTGGAGGGTTTTTCAGTGATCACCCTGATCCCAAGCCGGTAGCGGGGATCAGCACAGGCATAGCAATCGCGAACCCACAACTCTTTCTGTGCATCCAGGTATTCACGGATCCTTGTGTACACCTTCACATAATTCTCTTCTGATATAGGAATGTTGAAATCATTCCAGTGAACTGAGTCGGCAGTAAGCTCATCCTTCACAATGAATTTGTCTTTCGGACTCCTCCCGGTAAACTCTCCTGTTTCAATCACAAGAGCCCCTGTGTCGTTGAGCTTTCCTTCTCCTCTGCGCAGGGTATCCTGCACCAGTTCATCTGCGGGTAACTGGTAATGAATGGTGTTCATTACGGATAAACCTACATGTTGTAATTCGTTTTTTGGACAAGCAATCATTAATGGCATAAATCGGTATTTGCACGTTTGTTTTTGATAATTTCAAAATTCAATGGCTAAACAATGCCGTTTTTTAGAAAAGCTCTAAGGGCTGCAAAATAATATTTTTTCCAAAAAAGCTAACGAATGTTAGTTTTTATTTTTGAAAGAAGAAATCTCAATATCTTCCCAGCATGAAATATCTGCCGCTGAACAACCAGATCTTTATCACTAATCGTGAACGTTTTATAAGCAGGATGGAGCCCAATTCCATTGCTATTTTCAACAGCAATGACGAACTGCCTTCAAATGGTGATGCCCTCCACCGGTTCAAACAGAATTCAGATCTTTTTTGGCTTTCGGGGATTGAACAGGAAGATTCCATGGTCATTCTTTTTCCGGATAACCCTGATCCTAAATACCGTGAAGTGCTGGTGCTGGTTCGTCCGAATGAACTAAAAGAGAAATGGGATGGCAAGCGTTTGCGGGCACAGGAAGCAAGGGATATTTCAGGAATTCAAACAATAGTTTGGCTTGATACTCTTGAAGGATTGCTTCAACCATGGATCCATCTTGCAGATAATATCTACCTCAATACAAATGAGAACGACCGCAAAGCGAACCTGGTTCCTGTAAGGGATTACCGTTTTGCTGCGTCTATGCGTGAGCGTTATCCTTTACATAATTACAAACGCAGTGCGCGCATCATGAAAGATCTGCGTGCCGTGAAAACTCCACTAGAAATTGAAGTGCTTCAACAGGCTATCGATATTACTCAATCCACTTTTGAAAGAGTGATGCGTTTTGTGAAGCCCGGTGTAATGGAATATGAAATTGAAGCAGAGATAGTGCACTCTTTTCTTTCACAACGCGCTACCGGCGAAGCTTACGGAAGCATCATTGCCAGTGGTGACCGTGCAAGAACACTGCACTATGTTTCCAATAACCAGGAATGTAAAGACGGTGAATTAATATTGATGGACTTCGGAGCAGCCTATGGTGGTTATTGCGCTGATCTTACCCGTACTATTCCGGTAAACGGGAAATTTAGCAAGCGTCAGAAAGAAGTGTACGATGCCTGTTTGCATCTGCATGATTTTGCCAAATCATTATTGAAGCCCGGCATCACTATCCTTCAATATACAGATATGGTGGGAGAGGAAGCAGGTAAGACCTTCGTGAAGATCGGTTTGTTAACTGAGTCAGATCTAAAGAACCAGGATAAAGAAAATCCAGCATACAGAAAATACCTTTACCATGGCATCTCGCATCATTTGGGAATAGATGTGCATGACCTTGGAACCCGCACTGAGCCTATAACTGAGGGCATGGTGTTTACGGTTGAACCTGGTATTTATATTGAAGAAGAGCAGATGGGAATCCGGATTGAAAATAATATCTGGATCACCAAAGATGGTAATGATGATCTTTTTAAAAAGATCCCGATTACTACCGATGAAATAGAATCCTTCATGAAACGTTCTTAACAGCCATCAACCAATTGCATGAAACAGATCCCTAATATTGTTACCCTTCTTAACCTTGTATTCGGATTCATTGCCATCATTCTGATTCTTCAACCCGGAGAAACAATTGTGACAACTTCTGAAGAAGGAAATTTCATTGCACAACTTCCGGAAAAGATCTGGTGGGGAGCAGTATGTATTGGGATCGCAGCCATCATTGATTTTTTTGACGGTTTTGTAGCAAGGCTGATGAAGGCTTCATCACCACTGGGTGCACAACTGGATTCACTGGCCGATGTAGTGAGTTTTGGAGTTGCCCCAGGATTGATTTTATACCAGTTATTGCGCATCAGTTATATACAGGAAGAAACCGGGCTGGATACCAGCTGGATCGCCTACCTCCCGGTGGTTTTATTTCCAATGGCAGGAGCATACAGGCTTGCCCGGTTTAACATCAGCACCGACCAGGTGTATGGATTCAGAGGAGTACCGATCCCTGCAGCAGGATTGGTGGTAGCATCTCTTCCTTTAATACTTTGGTTTGATGCGAATTTAACCCAGGTATTCACCAACAAATGGGTGCTTTATGCGATCACGCTGGTGCTAAGCTGGCTGATGGTGAGCAATCTGCCGATGATGGCACTCAAGTTCAAAAACTATTCTTTCAAAGACAATGCTGCAAGATATATCCTGCTGATAATCGCTGTGCTGGCGGCTTTTGCAGGATGGATCGCCGTTCCTGCAGTCTTCATAATTTATGTGATCCTTTCTGTAGTTACAGCTAAAAAGGCGCAATAAGCATGAAATTTCCTCAAATTAGAGTAGGTTTGCGGCATCAAAAATAATCTCATGAACTATACTGTACAGGTAACGGTAATGCCACTGAAGGATCTGCTGGATCCGCAAGGGAAAGCCGTTATGGGAGGTTTGAAAAACCTTGGATTGAATACTGTCAGCGATGTAAGGATCGGCAAACATATTACCCTCCAGGTAGAAGCAAATTCTCCTGAAGAAGCAAAGACCATTGGTGAAGAAGCAGCCAAAAAACTGCTCGCAAACCAGGTAATGGAATACTTCGAGGTTTCAGTTAACTAATTATCCGGCCGGCTGTACGCAGCCGGTCTCTTTTATCATGCTGTATATTGTTCCCACTCCCATAGGCAATCTCCAGGATATCACTTTGCGTGCCCTGGAAGTCCTCAAATCTGTTGACCTGATCCTTGCGGAGGATACTAGAACAAGCAGCAAGCTGCTCAATCACTTCCTCATTCAGAAGCAGCTGACTCCTTTCCACCAGCATAACGAACACCAGGTTTTGCAGCACCTGGTTAACCAGTTGTTGCAAGGCAAAAAAATGGCTGTTATTTCAGATGCCGGTACGCCCGGTATTTCGGATCCGGCATTTTTGCTGGTTCGTGAATGCATTAAAGTGGGAATCAAAGTGGAATGTCTTCCCGGTGCAACAGCACTGATCCCTGCATTGGTGTGCAGTGGATTGCCCACCACAAGATTTTCATTCGAAGGATTTCTTCCCCTCAAAAAAGGTCGCCAGACCATCTTCAAAAAACTTGCTGTTGAAGAGCGCACCATGATCTTTTATGAATCCCCATTGCGCCTGTTGAGAACATTGCAGGATATGATCACTTATTTCGGGGCAGACCGAAAAGTCAGTGTTGCAAGAGAACTCAGTAAAATGTTTGAAGAACATGCACGTGGTACATTGAAGGAAGTGTTTGATCACTTCAAAGAAAAGGGTGTAAAAGGCGAGATCGTTATAGTTGTTGAAGGAACAGAGTAGTGCGTGGCACGGATTTTTGTTGAACAGGAACAAAAAATCTACACGTTATGAAACACTTGTTCAATCTGCTGTTTGCTATGGTGATTACCATTTCTGCAACAGCTCAATTCCGTGATATTCCCGGAGCAGTTACCAATGCATTTAAAGCAAAATATCCTGAAGCTACCAATGTGCAGTGGGATGATCGTGTGACCAACTTCCAGGCGAAATTTTTAAAAGACAGTGCAACTTATGAAGCAAGATTCAATAAGGATGGTACCTGGGTTGAAACAGAGAAAGCCATCACTTTTGAATCATTGCCTGATGCTGTAAAGTCTGCTTTCAGATCATCAAAATATTCTGATTACGAAGTACGCACTGTTGCTGAAATTGAAAAAGCAAATGGAGGTAAGGAACTTCGTTTATACATCCGTGATAACGTAGTGAAAAGAAAGTATGTGTATTATTCACCTGATGGAACTTTCCTGAGGGATGATACCAAGATCTAACACTATCAACTCCATATATATCGGCCGCTCCAATCGGGGCGGCCATTTTATTTTAACCACCTATTAAATATTTTGAAGCGACTGTACCACAAAAAATTCTATTTTGGAAGCTTCAAATCCTACATGCATGAATAAAAGATTATGGCTTGCGATCATCTGTGGTACGGCATTTCAAATGGTAAATGCACAATCGAACAGGTGGCAGCAGCGGGTTAAGTACACTATGGAAGTGGATGTTGATGTGAATACCAATCGCATCAAAGGAAAACAGAAACTTGAGTATACCAACAATTCTCCTGACACATTAAAGCGCGTATTCTATCATCTTTACTGGAATGCTTTTCAGCCAAACAGTATGATGGATGTGAGAAGCCAGGAATTGGGTAAGATCAAACACAATGGTCGTCCTGATTGGGATGCACGCGTGCGTGATCGCATTTCAAAACTGAAGGATGATGAGATCGGTTACCAGAAAATTTTCAGTGTGAAGATGAATGGTGTCGATCAAAAATATACGGTTCATGAAACCATTCTTGAAGTTGATCTTTCCAAACCCATTCTCCCGGGTGCGAAAGCAACATTTGATATGGATTATGAAAGCCAGGTGCCAGCCCAGATCAGGAGATCCGGCCGTGATGCTGCAAATGGTGTGCGTTACAGCATGAGCCAGTGGTATCCAAAGATGGCTGAATATGATGTGGACGGATGGCATCCAAACCCATATGTTGCCAGGGAATTCTATGGTGTAT
Organism: uncultured bacterium; assembly: GCA_966112615.1. GTDB lineage: Bacteria > Bacteroidota > Bacteroidia > Chitinophagales > Chitinophagaceae > Flavitalea. Next base: position 271,961 of record CBHWDO010000004.1, on the reverse strand, counting down.
GGGGAGATTTTGATGTCAGGATCTCTATCGACAGGTCATATATCCTTGGAGGTACCGGGTACCTGCAGAATCCGCAGCAGATCGGTTATGGATATGAAGCAAAAGGAACAAAGGTTACACGTCCTGCAGGACAAAAACTCACCTGGCATTTTGTTGCACCAAATGTACATGACTTCATGTGGGCCGCTGATCCGCAGTACAAGCATATCTCCAGGACAGTCTCCGGTGGTCGTGTGATCCATGTACTATACAATGCTGACACAGCTATGATGGGAGAGCAGTTCAACAGGATGCGTGATGCACAGAAAGCGAATTACGGAAATGATGTCAATAAATATTATGAATCAGTTGACAAGCAATGGCAGGATGTTGCAGATGCTGCAGTAACTGTATTGCCATTCATTGAAAAGACCTTCGGTGCATATCCTTATAAGCAGTATTCATTTATTCATGGTGGTGACGGGGGTATGGAATACCCAATGGCCACACTGCTGGCGGGTCCTGGATTAGGCACTGTTTTCCATGAATGGATGCATACATGGTACCAGATGCTGCTGGGAACAAATGAATCGCTGTATGCCTGGATGGATGAGGGTTTCACTGAGTGGGCAACAGACCGCGTATCGAACTACTATCGTAATGAAGTGACAAGGAAAAGGCTTGCCAATAATCCTGCAGCATTGAAGTCGTTGGATTCTGCAGCAGCAGTAAAACCACTGTTGCATGCAGATAATTATGATAGTTATTTCTACCTGGTAAAATCAGGTTTGGAAGAGCCATTGACAACTCATGCTGATCATTTCAATACCAACCTGGCATATAGCATTGCATCCTATTCAAAAGGTGCAGTGTTCTTAACACAATTGGGTTATATCGTTGGAGATGAGAAACTGGATGAGATCATGCATGCATATTATGATACCTGGAGGTTCAAACATCCAAGGGTTGATGATCTGATCAGGATCGCTGAGAAGCGCTCCGGTATGGAACTCGACTGGTATAAAGAGTACTGGGTAAATTCAACCAAAACCATCGATTATGGTGTAGATAGTTTATGGGAAGAAGGAGGGGCAACAAAGATCCGTGTGAGAAGATTAGGTAAGGTTCCGATGCCAATTGATTTCCAGATCGAGTATAAGGATGGAAGCAAGGAGATCGTAAATATTCCCCAGTTCAGCATGTTTGGTGCTAAGAAGCAGGAGAATCCTGCAATTCCATACAGTACACGTGAACCATGGAAATGGACACATCCAACTTACACTTTTGAAGTTAAACGGAGGATGAATGATATGAAAGCCGTGGAGATCGACCCAAGTGAGCGGATGGCAGATGTGGAGAGAAAGAATAACAGGATAGATTTTCCGTGGTAGCGGGCTGACAAAATCGCAAAGCGATTTTGGCTGAACGCATTAGGCTGAACAATTGCCTCCGGCAATTGGGCTGACTAAAAAACAGCGAAGCTGTTGTCTATCCGGCAACAGCTTCGCTGTTTTCTGTTCAGCCCAATCAGCTTCGCTGATTGTTCAGCTCAGTGCGTTCAGCCCAACCGCTTGGCGGTTGGTCAGCCCACTAAAAAAGCCACCCTCGCAGGTGGCTTTTTCAATTCATTTCGGATAAGTAAATGGGTAATGATACAGTTAGCTTTGGCAGCCAGGGAACAAAGGTAGAGGGCTTAAGTGGAATTGCTTATACCTACTTTGGAGTATTTTTCCGGGCTGACAAGCTCGCGAAGCGAGGTTGGCTGAATGGACTGCACTGAACAATCACCTAAGGTGATTGGGCTGGGCAGAAAACAGCCAGTGGTTTTCCGTTCAGCCCAAACAGCTTCGCTGTTTGTTCAGCCCGGTGCGTTCAGCCGAACCGCTTCGCGATTCGTCAGCCCGCCTTCACCGTTACTACAAACTTCTCCTTAAAATATTCTTCAGGGAAGATCTCGTAAATGCTTACCAACGATGGCCTGCAGCCACTTTCAGATATTTCCTGCGCAAGGTCTCCACCTTTCAGGCAAACCAATCCATTAAGGGATTCAGCCGAAAGCTCCTTATTCTTTTTGATCAGGGGCTTCGACCACCGCCACAGATCGCCCAGCGGCGCAACAGCCCTGGATACTACCGTATCAAATTTTCTATCCTTGATATCTTCCACCCTTGAATGCCGGGTTGTAACATTCTTCAGACCCGCAGCTTCTGCCACAGCATCCACTACTTTCAATTTTTTTGCAATACTGTCTACCAGCAAAAATTCTACTTCAGGAAAAAATATAGCCAGTGGAATTCCCGGGAAACCGCCGCCGGTACCAAGATCCACTACTTTTTGTCCTTTATCGAAATTGTACAATGCAGCAATGCTTAAAGAATGCAGCACATGCTTTTCATACAACCCTTCAGTATCTTTCCGGGAGATCACATTGATCTTTGTATTCCATTCGAGGTACAATTCTTCCAGCATCCTCAACTGTTCCAGTTGAGTGTCAGTAAAATCACTAAAGTATTTCGTGATCAGCTCCAGCTTGTTTTCGGCTTTTTCCATAACGCAGTTGCAAAGATGCAATAATAAAAGAACATCCACAGATCGAGCAGCCACCACCATGGCAAAAGATCCTTTTCATCCAGCTTCTTCATCGTTTTTGAGAAAACAAATAACTGCGTGAGGAACCTTAGGGCAAACACTCCGAGAACGATTCGCCAGTCAAAAAATATGATCGATGCTGCAAATAATGGATAGAATAGAAATTGTGAGAACGATAATAATCCTAACAGGAACTTATGAACAGGCTTATAATATTTTGCTGTACTCAAATGCCTATTCTTTTGCCTGAACCAGTTGCCCCATGACTTCTTTGGTTCAGATAATGTAAATGCTTCAGGATCCACCACGATCCTGGTGTTGCGTTTATGCGCAACCTTATTAATGAAGAGGTCATCATCACCACTCGGGATATGATTGATGGATGAGAAACCTTTATTCTTCAGAAATAAATTTTTCTTGTAAGAAAGATTTCTTCCCACACCCATGTATGGTAATCCTGCCAGGGCAAATGATAAATACTGCAGGGCAGAATAAAAAGTTTCAAACCTGATGATCTTATTTAAAATGCCGGGCCTTTTGAAATATGCGCCATATCCCAGTACAACTTCAATATTTTCATCATAACCATCCTGCATCTTCGACAACCAGTTCTCCGAAGCGGGCACGCAGTCTGCATCCGTAAGCAGCAACACTTCATATTTAGCTTCCTTGATCCCCATTGATAAAGGATATTTTTTCCCCGGTATTCCTTTCGCTTCCTGTTCAAGGTTTACAATATGAAGGTCCTTGAAGGTTTTTCTGAATTCTTCAAGTAGATACCTGGTCTCATCCTGGCTGTTATGATTAACCACCACCACTTCATGCGTTGAAGGATATTGCTGAACCAGGATTCCCGGGAGATTTTTTGCCAGGTTAGAAGCTTCATCCCGCGCACAGACAACCATGCTGACAGGATGTGTCTGACTTTTTTCTTTGGTATAGCCTTTAAAATTCGCCAGTCTATTAAAGAAGAACCAATAATAAAATAATTGAATCGCGGTGATCACGCAGAAACACACGAATATGAGTAGTCTCCAGTCGACACTATGTAGGTCCATAAACAGTTTAAAAAAGGGGTTGTCCAGTCGGTCTAGATGCAAATTAATGCCGATTTATGCATACTTCCATCGTTGTGGATAGCTTATGTATAAATAGAGTTGATATGGGCGGCCCTGCGTATCTTGCGGCCCATTTATGGCAGCATTACAATTTGAACTGAATGGAAAGGATGCGCAGTCAGGCGCTCGTGCAGGAACGATCACCACAGATCATGGTGTGATCCAGACGCCGATCTTCATGCCCGTTGGTACGGCTGGAAGTGTGAAAGCTGTATCCCAACAGCAATTGAAGTCGGATGTGCAGGCGCAGATCATCCTCGGGAATACCTATCATTTGTACCTGAGACCGGGACTGGATGTACTGGAATCTGCCGGTGGATTGCATAAATTCAATGGATGGGATCGCCCGATCCTTACCGATAGTGGTGGATACCAGGTTTTTTCACTTGCCGGAACCCGCAAGATCACGGAAGAAGGAGTGATGTTCCAAAGCCATATCGATGGTTCAAGGCATTTGTTTACACCTGAATCCGTGATGGATATTGAGAGAGTGATCGGTGCTGATATCATGATGGCTTTTGATGAATGTCCGCCTTACCCAAGTGATTACAAGTATGCTGAAAAATCGATGCACCTCACCCATCGCTGGCTGGACCGTTGTTTCGACCGATTCAATTCAACCCCTGATAAATACGGCTATACCCAGAACCTGTTCCCAATTGTGCAGGGAAGTACTTATAAGGATCTGAGAAAAGCTTCATGTGAATACATCGCCTCAAAGAATGCTGTAGGAAATGCCATTGGTGGATTGAGTGTGGGAGAGCCTGAAGATATGATGTATGAATTTACTTCTTTTTGCTGTGAACATCTGCCATATGAAAAACCAAGATACCTGATGGGAGTGGGCACGCCTTGGAATATTTTGGAATGTATCAGCTATGGTATTGATATGTTTGATTGTGTAATGCCAACGCGCAATGGCCGCAATGCGATGCTGTTTACCAGTGAAGGTGTGATCAATATCGACAATAAGAAATGGGAGAAAGATTATTCTCCGATTGATAGTGGGATCGATTGTGAAATGAGTAATTTCTATTCGAAGGCATACCTGCGGCATCTGATCAAATCGAAAGAGATCCTTGGGTTAACGATCGCCAGTGTCCACAACCTTGCATTCTATCTTCATATTGTAAAAGAAGCAAGAAAACATATTCTGGAAGGAACTTTCAACAGCTGGAAGAATGAGCAGGTAATTAAGCTGAAACAAAGGCTATAATATTTAACTGTTCCCACAAAATCAATAGCTTAATTTCGCCTCCATTGTATGCTGAAAAAACTCGACTGGTACATACTTAAGAAGTTTTTGTCGACCACGCTGTTCATGGTGCTGATCTTTTCAATCATTGCCGGGGTGATCGATACCAGTGAGCGTACGGATGATTTCGTGAAGAGCGGACAAAGTGCCTATTATATTCTCACGCACTATTATGCGGGCTTCATTCCTTTTATCATATCGATGATCTTCCCGTTGATGGTGTTCATCGCCGTGATCTTCTTCACTTCGAAAATGGCGGGCAGGTCGGAGATAGTGGCAATCCTTGCCGGAGGTGTTCGTTTCAATAGAATGCTGCGTCCCTATTTTGTGGGAGCGGTGTTCCTTGGTGGTATTTTCTGGTTCGCCAATCAATACCTGATCCCAAGGGCGCAGGTGTTGCTGGCCGATTTCAAATCAAAATATATTGACAGCAAGAGTTCCTACGAGATCGGTCAGTACCTCAGTAAGGGAAGTAATTATTACCTGCGGGTGAATAAGAATACCTATGCGGGTCTTCGAAATTATGATACCGCATCGAAGATGGCTTATGGCGGTTTCTTCATGGAAACCGTGAAAGGGACACAGGTAGTGTATAACCTGAGAGCTGATTATTTGAAATGGGATACAGCCAAGAAATCCTGGAAACTTGAAAATGCCGTGGAGAGAAAGATCGATGGTATTCGTGAGGATTTAAAAGTGATCCCTGAAATGCATATTGATCTGAAAGTAAAACCAAGCCAGATCAAACCTGATAAATATTTCAAGGATAAGATGACCACCCCGGAACTGAAAGCCTTTATCAGGCAGGAAGAGGAGCGGGGCACTGAAGGTCTCAATGATTATAAAGTGGAAAGGTTCAGGAGAGATGCCACTCCATTTTCTGTTGTGCTTCTTACCTTGATGGGAGCCGTGGTTGCTTCCAGGAAAACCCGCGGAGGTAGCGGAATGCACCTGGCTGTTGGGATCATCCTTGCAGCAATATTTGTAGTTATGGATAAATTCTCGCTCACTTTTGCCACCAAAGGAAATTTTCCGCCCATACTGGCAGCCTGGATGCCGAACCTGATATTCATTCTGGTGGGGATCTGGCTATATCGTAAAGCACCGAAGTAGATTTCTTAAAGGAGATTAAAAAATTTTATACTTACCTGCTTTGGTATAACTTTAAGCCTTCTTATTTGTTCTTCGGACATAACACCCATAATCGTACTATCTCATGGCTTTAATTAAAGAACGGTTTAAACAGAAGGCAGATGCTGCCGCTGCAGAAATTAAGGAGTTATTGAAAGAACATGGTAACAAGAAAATCGGAGAGGTTACACTTTCACAGGTGTACCAGGGGATGAGAGGAATTACCGGTTTGGTTTCTGAAACTTCATTGCTCGATTCACAGGAAGGTATCCGTTTCAGAGGATATTCAATTCCTGAATTGCAGGATAAATTACCTAAGGCACCTAATGGAAGTGAACCACTTCCTGAAGGGTTGTTTTTTCTTATGCTGATGGGCGAATTGCCCACTGAAGAAGATGTTGCGGATGTAACCTCATTGTTACAGCGTCGTTCTCATGTACCAAACCATGTGTTTGATGCAATTGATGCGCTTCCTCTTCATACTCACCCGATGACCATGTTTGTTACGGGTATCATGGCACTTCAGACCGAAAGCAATTTCGCGAAGCGGTATGCTGAAGGGATGAACAAGAAGGATTACTGGGATGCGGCATTCGATGATTCATTGGATCTGATAGCACGTCTGCCAAGGATTGCAGCTTATATCTACAGGAGAAAATATAAAGGAAATCAGCATATTCATCCTAACGGGTTGCTCGACTGGGCCGGAAACCTGGCGCATATGTTGGGTTATGATGATTTCAGTTTTATGGAACTCATGCGTTTGTACATGACCATTCATGCTGACCATGAAGGTGGTAACGTTTCAGCGCATACTACACACCTGGTAGGATCTGCGTTGAGTGATCCTTACCTCAGCCTGGCTGCTGGTATGAACGGACTTGCTGGTCCATTACACGGACTTGCAAACCAGGAAGTGATCAAGTGGATCTTTGAAATGCGTGAATCCCTGGGTTCTGAAAATCCTACAAAGGAGCAGATCGCTGAATATGTACAGCAGACATTGAACAGCGGTAAAGTTGTTCCTGGTTATGGTCACGCGGTGTTACGCAAGACTGATCCACGCTTCACTGCTCAAATGGAATTTGGTAAGAAGCATATGCCGGATGATCCACTGGTGAATACAGTTTGGAACATTTATGAGGCGGTACCTCCAATTCTTCAATCATTAGGAAAGATCAAGAATCCATGGCCAAATGTGGATGCACACAGTGGTGCATTGCTGGTTCATTATGGGTTTAAAGAATATGAATTTTACACGGTGCTTTTCGGCGTAAGCCGTGCACTGGGAGTTCTATCGAGCCTTATCTGGGACCGTGCACTTGCGTTCCCGATCGAACGTCCGAAGTCAGTTACCACAGCTTTGGTAAAAAGATGGCTGAAGGGCGAAGATGAGATTTGGGGAGATTAACCGGGCTGACCAACTGTGGAGCAGTTGGGCTGAACGGACCGGGCTGAACAGTCACTGAAAGTGACTGGGCTGAACGGAAAACCGGTTTCGTTCAGCCCAAATGCCTTCGGTATTTGTTCAGCACGGTGCGTTCAGCCCAGCTCCCTTCGGTCGCTGGTCTGCCCGCTACAACGCCTCCTCAATCTTCTTCCTGAACTCAGGAAAATTCGCCAGGTCATTGTGACTTCCTCCTTCTATCAAAATAAATTCATCTCCAGGTTTAAAAGACTTTTTCAACTTCTCAGTCTTTGAAAGGGGAGTGGTCCTGTCATTGTCGCCATGCAGGATCAATACCGAAGCGGTCACATTCTTCAGGTATTCATGCACCGGGAATTTGTATTTGATCATGCGGTAAACCGGGTAAACCGGTGCATAATGACCTACCAGTGATGGGATATCATAGAAGGGGGTTTCAAGAATCAACTTCTTACAATCACGCACAGATGCCAGTTGCGAGGCAACACCTGATCCCAGTGAACGTCCATATATAACAATGCTGTCGCGGGAATATTTTGCTCTTGCTAATTTGTAAAAAATAAGTGCCCAGTCGTACAATTCCTGTTCAGAAAATTTCCCGGTACTTTTTCCAAAACCGGGGAAATCCATCATCCAGCATTCATAACCCTGGCTGGTGAACATCTTTGCCTGGGATGCATATCTTTCAATATTGTCGCGGTTTCCATGGAAATACAACACAACTCCTTTTGGTGTATCAGGTGTAGTGAATTGAACGATGGAAATATTTACATCTTTCCGGTATGGAATATTGACTTCTTTAAATGGCTGATCAATTTTGAAGGAATGAGATGCCGGTAATTCTTTGGGATGAAGCAGGATCTTGTCCTGAAGATAATAAAGTAGTAACCCGATGATGTTGTACAGCAACAGGAATAACTTCACATAACGCATCACGAGTTTCTTTCTGTTAGGATTCATGGCGCAAATATCAGTATTTGAGAATATCCCGGATGAAATTATGGTATTCGGGAAACGAAGGAAGATTATTATGACCGCCACCTTCAATAGCGATCAATGTGATCTTTGATGGATTGATCTGCTGCAATTTCCTGCTTTGTTTGATGGGGATCAGCCAGTCGCGCGTTCCATGAATAATGTAGGTATGACAGTTTACATGCCTGATCCACCTGTCGGTTCTTAACTGATATCGTAAAACCAATCTCACCGGGAGTATCGGAATGAATCTTTCTACTACTTTTCTGAAACTGTAATATGGTGAATCAAGGATCAGGTATCTTGGTTTGTTCTCGGAAGCCACTTTCGCTGCAAACCCGCTTCCCAGGCTTCTTCCATAAACGATGATATGATGTTCACTGACCTGTGATGCTAATTCGCGATAGACAAACTGCATATCATTCAACATCTCTTTTTCACTTCTTTCACCCGTGCTTTTTCCAAATCCACGATAATCAACGAGCACAACATCATAATCATACCGGTAAAAATCACGCGCATATTTAGCCCATCCTTTAATGCTCCTTGAATTGCCATGGAAATAAAGGATCAATCCTTTTGGTGCTTCGCGATAGAAATGAAGTCCATTGATCACTACTCCTTCTTCAATATAAAAATTCAGTTCCCTGAACGGGATATCATATTCATACTGAAAATCTTTTTTTAGTCGTTCCGGTTTGAAAATGAATTTTTCCTGCAAAAAATAGATGAGGAGGAGAAGGGATACTATGGAAAGGAAGGCAATTAACAATGGGCGGTTTTTCTGGAAGATAAGAAAAAAAGGAGGTGAGTAGTTGAGTAGTTGAGGAACCCCTCCTCATCTTCTCACCTCCTCACCTCCTCATCTCCTCATCTCCTCCCTCTTCCCACCCCTCCAGTCAAATTCACCAAATTCGTAAATCCAAATCGTTCCAGTCTCTGGATGGCAATCTGGCTGCGGACGCCCATCTTGCAATACAATACAACTTCCTTATCCTTTGGGATCTCATCCATGTGTTCCATCAGTTCGGTTAAGGGAATGAGCTTTCCACCAATGTTGAAAGCCTCATGTTCATGAGGCTCTCTGACATCTATCAAAATAATATCTTCTTTATTTTCCAGTCGCGATCTTAATGCTTCATAACTGATCTCCTTCATTGCTAGATCGTATTTTCATTATCCTCAAAGATTCGTTTCAACTTAAGATTTGTAACAGGCGCAACAATGAGTGGGAACTTCTCAGTTACCACAGTCGAGGAATCGAGACCAAATCCTTTTTCTTCAGATAAACTATATTCTTTCAGGAAGAAATACAATTTCATGATCAGTCGTTCGATGATCGGTAATTCATTATCCTGGCTCAGGTATTTTTCCATCACGATGAACTGGAAGTCACCAACAATATTATTCTTCTCTAAACTTTCATATCGACTGGTAATATTCACTTCCTTATTCTGCACTAGATCAGCAACAACTTTTCTGAACATCAGGTTGATCTTCGGCTGCATTCTGAAGCCCAGCCTGAATTCCACTCGAATGATATCATTTGGAATAATGTGTTCAACCGTGTATTCACAAGTGTATGGATCATCAAGTGTATCCACGTGAACAAACCAATAAATATCTGCGCGCTTTGGCTTCCTGTTCAATATTGAATAGATGATCTTATGCTCGATCTCTTTTGGATTATTTGCACTGGTGAGGTACACCAGGTGTGTGGCATATTTTGGAACGGTCCTGTCATTACTCAATTCCTGGATCTGCGGGATATAATGTTCCATGCGCACGAATTCCACGTAACGATTCTTGATCTTCCTCGACCTGTACCACACATACATCACAAAGAACAAACCACCTCCAACAATCAAAGCAATGAATCCACCATGTGGGAATTTTTCCAGGTTAGCAAACAGGAAGGATAATTCAATGGATAAATAAGTGATCAGGAACAAATAGATGAAAGGCCGAGGTGCCCTTCGCGAGACAAGGAAATTCGCAAACAGTATCGTGGTTGCGATCATACACATCGTGATCGCTAACCCGTATGCAGCTTCCATTTTGGCCGCTTCCTTAAAATACAGTGTGATACCTACGCAACCCAGGAACAACAGCAGGTTGATGCCTGGAATATATAACTGCCCTCTTTCTTCTGTTGGATAATTGATCTTCATCTTTGGCCAGAGATTCAATCGCATCGCTTCACTGATCAGTGTGAATGATCCGGAGATCAATGCCTGGCTCGCAATGATAGCGGCGGCTGTAGCGATAATGATCCCAATCACCAGGAACCATTCGGGCATGATCTTGTAAAATGGGTTGAATCCAAGCGAGATCATTTCTTTGGTGATTTCCTGTCCTTTAAAATGTGATAGAAGATAGGCGCCCTGTCCAAGGTAATTAAGGATGAGACAGGTTTTCACACCAACCCAGGAGTACCGGATATTGGCTCTTCCACAGTGACCAAGATCTGAATACAATGCTTCCGCACCCGTGGTACAGAGAAAAACTCCACCCAGGATCCAGAATCCTTTGGGATAAGTTGCCAGCAAATTGATTGCGTAATAAGGGTTGAAAGCTTTGAAGATATGCAGGTCATCGAACAGGTGAAGGATACCCAATGAAGCCAGCATCAGGAACCAGGTGGTCATGATAGGCCCGAACAACCTTCCAATGTTCGCAGAACCGAATTGCTGTAAAAAGAAAAGGATCGAAAGAATTCCCAGAACGATGTAAACGATGGTCATTGATTCGATCCTTCCGATATGTGGTATGTTTTTAAGTCCTTCGATGGCGGAAGTCACTGAGATCGGTGGTGTGATCATTCCATCTGCCAGGAGTGCCGCCCCACCTAACATGGCGGGGATCACGAGCCATTTTTTCTGTCGCCTCACGAGGGCATATAAAGAAAAGATCCCACCTTCCCCACGGTTGTCGGCTTTCAGAGTAAGCACAACATATTTGATGGTAGTTTGAAGTGTGAGGGTCCAGATGATACAGGATAGTGCCCCGACGATCAGTTTTTCATCGATAACCTTTCCGCTGATAATAGCGTTCAGAACGTAAAGAGGTGAGGTCCCGATATCCCCGTATATGATCCCCAGCGCTATGAGTATTCCCGCTGCGGATGCTCTGTTCATTTGTTTGCCCACTGTAATAGGTATAATTCCTGACTAGCCTTCCAACATGGAAGGGGATGACAAAGGTATATTTAAAAAACTTTTAAAATAGTCCATTTATTGCCAGTAAATTATCGAACCAACCAAAATGCCGCAACAAGGCGTCTTTTGTTTCGTTACAATAAATACGGGAATTGATTGGCTGCCTCAGGCAGTTTTCTTAATTTTCCAATTAATGACATTTACAAGAAAAGGACTTTTCGAAATGAGATTCAATAAGTTGTTTGTACTGACGGCCTTGCTGACATTGTTCGTGACTTCCCTTTCCGCACAAAGGATCAATTATACTGAACCTGACCGAAATGATTCCAGGAGAACAAACTTCGAGATCATCGGGAAAGTGGGAGGTAATATCCTCATATTTAAGAACAACCGTTCCAGCAATAATATCAGTGTGTATGATAATGAGATGAAGGAATTGAATAAGATCGACCTGAATTTCATGGATGAACGCTGGATCAATGTTGACTTCATTCCATACAATGATTTTGCCTACATGATCTACCAATACCAGAAAAAGGATATTGTGTATTGTGCTGCTGTAAAGATCAATGGTGAAGGTAAAAGGATCATGGATCCTGTTGTGCTCGATACAACCAGGATCAACTGGGCAGCGAGCAATAAGATCTATACAACGATCTTTTCTGACGATAAGCAGAAGATCATGGTCCTCAAGATCAATTCCAAGGATCCAAAACGTTTCCTGTTTACTTCTAACCTGTTCGACGGAAACCTGAACCTGTTAAGCAAGAAACAGCTTACCCTTCCCATGGAAGAAAGAAATGATTACTTCACTGAATTTCTTCTTGACAACGATGGAGGGCTTGTTTTTGGAGTCTATATCAGGAAGAATGGAAGCGAATATGTGACAGGTTTAAAACTGGTAACCCTTCAACCCAATTCAGAAAACTTTCTTGTCAGGGACCTGGCCGGAGGCGGCAAGATCCTGGATGAGATCAAGTTGAAGATTGATAATACCAATAAACGTTATTTCTTTACTGCTTTCTATTACAAACAGAAGCGCGGCAATATCGAAGGGCTGTACAGCGTGGTCTTTGATAGTAAGATGGATTCCATTGTTAAGTCGACCCAATATTCCTTCAGTGAAGAATTACGTAGGCAGGCAAAGGGGCCGGATGCCAATGTGAAGCTGGCTTTCAATGATTATTTCATCAAGAATATCATTCTAAGGAAAGATGGAGGTTATTTGCTGGTGAACGAATCCATGTACACCACAACCCGCGGAAATGCCTTTAACCGATGGGAATATATGGGATGGAACAGTCCATGGAATTCTCCGCTGAACTATTATTATTCGCCATTTTACGGTCCTTTCGGATCACCTTTTAACCGGTATAATACCGGGCAGGCTACCAGGTATCATGCTGATAATATTATGGTGCTTTCGTTTGATAAAGATGGTAAAGTAGAATGGAGCAATGTGATTCCAAAGAGCCAGTTTGATGATGAAAGTGATGCATTGGTTTCTTACCTGATGCTGGTGACAGGTTCGGAATTACACTTTTTATTCAACCAGAATGAAAGAAGATCTTTATTGCTGACGGATCAGAGTATTGGTCCTGACGGAAAGATCACCAGGTATCCAACTTTGAAGAACCTCGACAGGGGAGTGGAATTTATGCCGAGATATGGAAAACAGATCGGGGCCAGGTCAGTTTTAATACCCTGCTTTTACAGGAATTACCTGACCTTTGCGAAAGTAGATTTTTAAAACCCAATCCCTTTGATAGGAATTCTAAAGCAGAAAAACCCCGGCAATACCTTTATCCTGTTCTTTTATGCCGCGGCACTTAAGTTTGCCTCCTTTCTTAATCCGCTACCACCATTAAGGCAGCGGGAGGACAATATTCTCTATAATGCCTTGCTGGATTTCTTAAATCCCTTGAATATCCATCCTGTTATTTATAACCTTATCGCATTTATCCTGGTACTGGTACAGGCATTTTTGCTGAACCGGATCTGTAATAATAAGAAGATGTTCATTAAGCCGAATTACCTGACGGCTATGAGCTATATCCTCTTAAGTTCTTTATTCCCGGAGTGGACACAATTTTCAGCTCCATTGATCATCAATACCTTCCTGATCTGGATGTTTTACCGGGTGGTCAATCTTTATAATACCAACTTGCCGAATGTTGCAGTTTTCAACATTGGATTGATACTGGGTTTGATGGTTTTGTTCTATGAATCAGCCCTGATGTTCCTGTTGCTGATCCCTTTTTCACTGTTCATCATGAGACCATTCAGAATAAGGGAATGGCTGATCGGAATATTGGGGGTTACCACTCCGTTCTATTTCCTGGCGGTTTATTTATACCTCTCTGATAAGTTTACCTTGGCCAAACTCATTCCTTCGATAAGCTTTGACCTGCCTGCAATTCCGGGATCGTTATATATCACCGGAAGCCTGGTGCTCCTGGTTGTGCCATTCATCATGGGAGGATTTTTTGTACAGGATAACCTCAATAAAATGCTGATCCAGGTTCGCAAGACCTGGAGTGTACTGCTGAATTTCCTGATCATATCCGTATTGCTGATACTGGTAAGTGGAGGCGACAGGTATGTTAATTGGATCTGTTGTTTGATCCCGCTGGCCGCATTCCATGGCGCTGCTTATTTCTATGCGAAAGGGAAACTGGCAGTGATCCTTCACTGGCTGGTATTTGCTTACGCTATTTTCATAAACTATTTCCCACAATACCTCCAATAATTAAAAGCTTGGCAGGGATTCGTTATCTTTGCCACTCCAAAAAAAGATCACATGAAATTTGGCGTTGTAGTATTCCCGGGATCGAATTGCGATCGAGATATGCAGGAATCGTTGCAGAACGATCTGAACCAGGAAGTCATTATGCTTTGGCATAAGGATAAGGACATCAGTATGTTTTCTACTGATGATTGTATCGTGCTTCCGGGAGGTTTCTCTTATGGAGATTACCTGCGTTGTGGTGCTATCGCGCGTTTCAGCCCGATGATGGAAAGTGTGATCGATTTTGCCAACCGGGGAGGAAAGGTACTGGGAGTTTGTAATGGTTTCCAGATCCTTTGTGAATCCAAGCTATTGCCTGGAGCTCTTTTAAGAAATGCCAATCAACAATTCATTTGCAAGAACGTTTATCTGCAGGCTCCGGGATCAAAACAGGCTTTAAAGATTCCAATTGCTCATGGTGAAGGAAGATTTTATGGAGAAGAAAAACTGCTTGATGAGCTGGAAGCAAATGGACAGGTATTATACTATTACTGCGATGCAAGCGGTACTGTGTGCGCAGAAGCAAACTGGAACGGAGCTTTAAGAAATATAGCAGGGATCACCAATAAAGACAGGAATGTATTTGGTATGATGCCACACCCTGAAAGAGCAACATCAGAAGTGTTGGGAAACACCGATGGAAGGATCATTCTGCAGGATCTGTTGATCAGGGCGAATGACTTTGTGAATGCTTAAGGGGTTTTTAAACAAATCATTAGGATAACAAATCCGAATTTTGGTTCCTCAATTAAGGAGCATATGAAAAAATCTGTATTTTTTTCCGTATTGATGTTGCTGACGGCATCCATTTTTGCACAATCCAATAAAAAGGTAGACTGGACCTTTACTTCAAAAAAGATAGATAACAAGACCTATGAAGTAAAGATGATTGCCAATATTAAAGGCAACTATCATATTTATGCTCAAAATGCCGGGGAAGGACCCGTTTCAACAAGCTTTGCCTTCAATAGGAACCCATTGCTGACCCTGGAGGGACAACCTAAGGAAATTGGAAAAGTGAAGAAAGTATATGAAGAAGCTTTCAGCAGTGAAGTGAAGTATTACGAAAAATCAGTTGAGTTTGTACAATTAGTGAAAGTGAAAGGATCTGCCAAAAGCAAGCTTGCAGGAAAAGTGGAATTCATGGTTTGTAACGACACAGAATGTTTACCTCCTGCAACAGTTGATTTTACAGTGAACATAGGTGGATAATAAAAAAAAGATATCTGGATAAACGGGTTCTGCTTCGACAGAGCTCGTTTATTTTTTTTAAAGCTATACCATGGTAAAAAGTTACATCATATCTCTTCTTGTACTTTTTTTCAGTGTATCATTATTTGGTCAGGATTCCATTCAGAAGCCGGTAAATTGGGATATTAAGGCTGAAAAGGCTGATGGTAAAATCATTTTGCGGTTTAGCGGTACTGTAGAACCGGGATGGAGACTCTTTTCTACTACGGCCAGCGATGACGAGCCCAATACAAGGGTATTCCCGGATACTACTACTTCCACCAGGATTGTTTCTACTTCAGAATCGGGAGATCTGAAAACAGCGAAGGAACCATTATTTGATAATCTTGAAGTGAAATATTTTGAGGGCAAAATAGTTGTGGAGGCTGTTGTGGAAGGTAAAGACGAGATCTCAGGTAACCTCAGCTATATGGCTATGAAGGGGGAAGAAGTGGTTGGCCCCATTGATGAGCCATTCCGTTTTTCCATTGATGCTTCAGGAAATGTGGTAGCCAGATCTGCTACATTACAGCAGGTTGATGCTGCAAGTACTGGATTGAAAAGAGAGGCAATAAAATTAAATGCACCTGTTGAGAATTGTGGCGGAACAGGCCTGGATGAATCCGCATCTTCAGGCATCTGGGGGATCTTTTTCCTGGGATTTTTAGGAGGATTGGTGGCGCTGATCACTCCATGCGTATTCCCGATGATCCCGTTGACTGTATCTTTCTTTACCAAGAAAACCGGCAGTCGTAAAAAAGGAATTTTCAATGCTTCCCTCTATGGATTCTTTATCCTTCTGATCTATGTTATTTTAAGTATCCCATTTCATTTCCTGGATTCCAGTAACCCTGAGATCCTGAACAATATTTCCACGAATGTCTGGCTGAACCTTATATTTTTCGTGATCTTCGTGGTGTTCGCCCTAAGTTTCTTCGGGCTTTTTGAGATCACAATGCCCAGTAGCCTGGCCAATAAGGCGGATGAAAGATCGGGAGTAGGTGGAGTCCTGGGTATCTTCTTTATGGCCCTCACCCTGGCCCTGGTTTCTTTCTCCTGTACCGGTCCTATACTTGGGTCATTACTGGCCGGTTCATTGTCTACCAATGGGGGCGCTATGCAATTGTCGATGGGTATGGCTGGGTTTGGACTTGCTCTTGCGTTGCCATTTACCATCCTGGCTCTTTTCCCAAGTTTATTGAAATCATTACCTAAATCTGGAGGATGGTTAACCACAGTTAAAATCGTACTTGGTTTTGTGGAATTGGCGCTGGCTATCAAGTTCCTTTCAAATGCAGACCTGGTGGAGCATTGGGGAATATTACCAAGAGAAGTTTTCTTTGCGTTCTGGATAATTATCGGAATCCTGCTAAGCCTTTATCTATTTGGTCTGTTGAAGTTTAAGCACGAGGGCAAACCAAAACTTACCAAGGCCAGGATCGGATTGGGAATAGTGGTAGCACTGTTTACCATTTACCTGGTGCCGGGACTAACCAAAACGAAATATGCGAACCGAGCATTGATCAGCGGGTTTCCTCCACCATTGACTTATTCCATTTATGGCCATGATGCCTTCAAAGGTGTTGAAGCCAATGTAATTAACGATTATGAAGCAGCTTTAAAGTTAGCAAAGGAGCAGGGGAAGCCGGTTCTTATTGACTTTACCGGATGGGCTTGTGTAAACTGTCGTAAGATGGAAGAGAATGTGTGGACTGTTCCGGAGGTCAAGGAGATGATCGAGAAGAATTTTGTGCTGGTATCACTATATGTTGATGACCGTAAACTGCTTCCAAAGGATGATCAGTTCATCCACCAGTTCGCGGACGGATCTAAAAAGGAGGTCCGGACCATTGGCGATAAATATGCAACTTTTCAGAACCTGAATTTTACATCAGTTTCCCAGCCACTTTATGCCATCATCACCGCTGATGAGCAATTGTTGAACAAGCCTGTTGGATATACACCGAATGCTACCGAGTTTAAGGAGTGGCTGGAGTGTGGGGTACAGGCGGGGAAAAAATAAATTGGTAAGAGAAAATCGGAAATCGGTAATCGGAAATCGGAAATGGCAGAAGGCCCTGAGGGCGGGCTGAACGGTGAATTATACGCCCGTCGTTCAGCCCCTGCGCTTCGCTTGGTTCTGCCCATTTCCGATTTCCGATTATCGATTTCCGATTCTTTGTAAAAAAAATGCCTCCCGAAGGAGGCAAATAACTTTCGTCTTTTATTTTCTACTACTACTACTACAATTTGTCTGTTGTACCCTTAAGTGTAAAGTTCTTACAATGCTATATTCTTTTGAACCATCATTTTACGCAGGTTGATTAAACCGTAACGCATTCTTCCTAAAGCTGTATTGATACTGCAATCTGTCAAAGCAGCAATCTCTTTAAAGCTCAGGTCGGCATAATGGCGAAGAATGATCACTTCGCGCTGATCTTCAGGAAGCAAATCGAGCATCTGACGTACCCTGTCGTGGCTCTGGCGCTTCATCATTTTTACATCAGCTCCGTCTTCTGTAAAGTTGATCACTTCAAAAATGTCGCGGTCATCACTGGTTTTGATGGCTGGTGTACGCTTAACTTTTCTAAAATGGTCTACACAAAGATTGTGTGCAATACGCATAGCCCAAGGGAGAAACTTTCCCTCTTCTGTGTACCTTCCTCCACGGATGGTATCGATTACCTTGATCAGAACATCCTGAAAAATGTCCTCGGCAAGGTATTTGTCTTTTACCAGAAATAGAATGGAAGTAAACATCTTGTCCTTATGACGAAGAACAAGGATTTCGAGTGCATTCAGGTCTCCATCCTGGAAGTCCTGGATCAACTCATTGTCGGTCTTTAAGCGTAGTGAATTCATACTTCTACGATTTGAAGGTTTAGGATATTTATTATAAAATGGATTTTAAAAGTCGGTTTTTGGTTTTTCTGTGTAGAAGTGTCTAATCGATAGTATATATGTTTGTTTTCTAAATTGAGTACAAATTACCAACTAAAGATATAGAGTTTTCTGAAAATACAAAACTTTAGAAAATTTTTCTTGAAATCCCTACAATAAATTAAGGGTAACCGACTAAAACAGCTATTGGACCGCCTATTATTATTCATTCCGACACTATTATTCTGTATCCAAGTATATTTGCCTATGGCCCGGACAGCAAGGAAATCAAGCAAAGAAATAGCAGCTCCACAGCAATCTTCCGACTTAATATATATACACGGTGCAAGGGTTCATAACCTAAAAAATGTATCGGTTGGGATCCCAAGAAATAAACTGGTAGTGGTAACGGGGGTTTCGGGTTCCGGTAAATCTTCTCTTACCATTGATACCCTGTTTGCCGAAGGGCAGCGCAGGTATGCCGAATCACTCAGCGCCTACGTTCGTCAATTTATGGCTAGAATGGTCAAGCCGGATGTGGATTATATAAAAGGACTTTGCCCTGCTATCGCAATTGAACAAAAAGTGATTACCCGTACTCCACGTTCCACTGTAGGGAGTATGACGGAGATATATGATTACCTGCGCTTACTTTTTGCGAGGGTTGGAAAAACCATTTCTCCCATTTCAGGAAGAGAGGTTAAAAAAGATGATGTGGCCGATGTGCTGAATGCCCTGCTGAAACTTGATGAGGGCGACAGGGTATTGCTCATAGTTCCCTTCAGGCAGCATGCCAATCGCAAACCGGGAGAAGAACTGAATATCCTGATGCAAAAAGGTTTCGCCCGCATCCTGCACAATGGCGAGGTTTACAGGATCGAAGATATCCTTGAAGAGAAAGTGGAAGCATTAGGAAAAAACTGGAAACCTTCATCAGAAACATATGTACTGATCGACAGGCTGGTGATCCGGGATTTCGATGAGGATGATAAGCATCGTATCACGGATTCCATAACCACTGCGATGTACGAGGGAGAAGGAGAAGTATATCTTCTTGTCAACAATGAAAAGAAAATCCCCTTCTCCAACCGTTTTGAACTGGATGGCATGGTGTTCGAAGAGCCAGTACCAAATCTCTTTTCATTCAATAATCCTTTTGGTGCATGTCCAATGTGCGAAGGATTTAGCCAGGTCCTGGGAATCGATGAAGACCTGGTTATTCCCGATAAAAGATTGAGTGTATATGAAGGTGCCGTTGCACCCTGGAAAGGCGAGAAACTCGGCAAATGGAAAGATCAATTTATAAGGTCTTCCCGGCAATATGATTTCCCGGTTCATAAACCAATCATGGATCTTACGGCACAGCAATATCAATTATTGTGGAAGGGCAACAGCGTGATAAATGGAATCGATGATTTCTTTAAAGAAGTTGAAGCAAATCTTTACAAGGTTCAATACAGGGTATTGTTGTCGAGGTATCGCGGAAGAACCGAATGCCCTGAGTGCAATGGATATCGTTTGAGAAAAGAAGCATTGTTTGTAAAAGTAGGTGGAAGACATATTGGTGAATTATGCGAGCTACCTGTAAGAGACCTTTCACGTTGGTTTGAAGAATTACAACTAAGTGAATTTGATCAGCAGGTTGCCAAAAGAATGTTGATTGAAATAACTCATCGATTGAAGACTTTGGAAGATGTTGGTTTAGGTTATCTCACATTGAACCGACTGGCAAATTCACTGAGTGGTGGAGAAAGCCAGAGGATCCAGTTGACCCGTTCACTCGGCAGTAATTTAACCAATTCATTATATATCCTTGACGAGCCTTCGATTGGTTTACATTCAAGGGATACAGCGCGTTTGATTAGAGTATTGAAAGAACTTCGTGATCTTGGAAATACCGTAGTTGTAGTGGAGCATGATGAATTAATGATGCGTGAAGCTGATCATATTATTGATATGGGTCCGCTTGCATCACATCTTGGAGGTGAAGTAGTGGCAGCGGGAAATTATGACGAGCTCATAGCAAATGATAAAAGCCTTACCGGTAAATACCTGAGTGGTCAGCTTACAATCGATGTTCCCAAAGTGCTGCGCAAATGGAATCGTTCTATTGTGGTAGAAGGTGCAAGACATCATAATTTGAAAAATATTACCGTTGAATTTCCACTGAACACATTGTGCGTAGTTACTGGTGTTAGCGGAAGCGGTAAAACAACGCTGGTAAAACAGATCCTGTATCCTGGTTTGCAGAAGATCAAAGGAGAAGCTGCTGAAAAAGTTGGATTGCATAAAGCAATAACCGGTGATATTGAAAGTATTTCACAGATCGAATTAGTAGATCAAAATCCAATTGGTAAATCATCCAGAAGTAATCCTGTTACTTATATCAAAGCGTGGGATGAGATCAGGGATCTTTTTTCCAAACAACCATTGAGTAAGATCCGGGGATTTCAACCCAAACATTTTTCTTTCAATGTAGATGCCGGAAGATGCGATGCCTGCAAGGGTGAAGGAGAACAGGTAGTGGAAATGCAGTTCCTGGCAGATGTTCACCTTACCTGTGAAGTGTGCGGAGGAAAGAAATTCAAGGAAGAAGTTTTGGAGGTTACTTTCAATGGTAAAAGTGTGTTTGATGTGCTTGAGATGAGTGTTGATGAATCCCTTGAGTTCTTTAAAGATGAAAAGGATATTGTTAAAAGGATCAACCCACTAAGTGCGGTTGGATTGGGGTATATCAAATTGGGGCAATCCTCCGATACACTTTCTGGAGGTGAAGCACAACGTGTGAAACTTGCATCATTTCTTGGTAAAGGAAAGGGGGCTGGAAATATCCTGTTCATATTTGATGAACCAACAACTGGTTTGCATTTCAATGATATCAAGAAACTGCTGGCATCATTCAATGCCCTGATCGAGCAGGGACATTCATTGATCGTTATTGAACATAACACGGATGTTATAAAAACTGCTGACTGGTTGATAGATCTTGGTCCTGAAGCGGGCGATGGTGGCGGTTCTTTGGTATATGCGGGCCAGCCTGCCGGATTGAAAAAAGTTAAAGAGAGCCACACAGGTAAGTTTCTGTAGGTATTAACTTTTACATTAATGTTATTTGTATTCTTTTGCAGGGATGAAACTTCTTCGTGTATACATAATAGTTATATGTTGCCTGGCTGCATCCTTTGCAAAAGCCCAGCAATTGGATATTCCATTCCTTCAATCCTTATTGGATAAAGAAAGTTTCGTGATAGATACATTGATGAAGAGTAAAGGATATGTGTTGATGGAAAAGGAGCAGGACAGTACCATGATCAGCCTTTATTATAATCATGTAGAACGAAACAGTGAAGGTCCTTCCTGGGTTCGTTCACTTACATTAATGGATGCAGCGGTAGGTGAGCTGCACAGCCGGCTGGTAAAGTACCGGACTTACAATAAGGATGAGTATTTAAAGATGAATACTTTTCTCTTGTATAATTACTTCAAAACAAAGAATAAGTACAGCTATACCAACGAGGAGCATGTTGTATTCACGAATGGTAAACAGGATATAAAAATAAAGACCATCCAGAATAAGCTTCGGGATGGCCGTTTATTGAAGAGTTATGAATTTGAACTGGGTAAGTAATTATCTTAATCGATTCAGACTTTTCACCAGTTTTTCATCCTTATAAATTCCTTTTGCTGCAAGGAAGAAAAAGATCACCATAAATAACGGAACGATAGCTCCAACCTGGTACTGACCAGAAATAAAATTCATGCTGGTCTTGAAAGATTCAACTTTAAAGTATTCCAGGAAAAGAAATCCAAAAGAAGCGATAGCTCCAATCACAGACAATTTAAATTGCAGGTTCCTGTTCTTGAATAAGAAGATGCATGCAATTGCAAGCAGTCCTAATAAAATAATAGCGATCACCATCAGGAAATCATCGGCCAGTAAGAATGGTCGTTCAGATCCGTCAGAAAGTTTTCCTACATATAATTTAAGGGTATAAGTAGAAAATGCTGCAATGGCTACTATTAATAGATAAAGCGATTGAATCCTTTGTATCATAGTTGTATGGTTGGTTATCCTTTGTGAAATTAACCTAATTCAGGATACAATGGGAACTGCTGCATATAGGTATTCACTTCTTTGGCGATACTGTGCAGTTTTTCTTCATCATCTGCATTCATCAGGGCGAGATCAATGAAGTCAACTACATTTTCCATATGCTCTTCCATCATTCCTCTTGAAGTGATGGCAGGCACACCCACACGAATTCCTGAAGTTACAAAAGCAGATTTATCATCGAAAGGAACCATGTTCTTGTTCACTGTGATATCGGCTTTACCCAATACACCTTCAGCCTTCTTTCCGCTGATATTTTTATTACGAAGATCGATCAGCAGAAGATGGTTATCAGTTCCGCCTGATACGATATCATAACCGCGATTGATAAATGCTTTGGCCATTGCCTGCGCATTTTTTACTACCTGGTTTGCGTAGTGAGTAAATTCCTCTGTCAGGATCTCACCAAATGCAATAGCTTTTGCAGCGATCACATGCTCCAGAGGTCCGCCCTGTGTTCCAGGGAAAACAGCCATGTCAATGAGGTTGCTCATCATACGGGTGTTTCCTTTAGGATCTTTTAAGCCGAATGGATTTTCGAAATCCTTTTTCATTAATATGATACCGCCTCTTGGTCCACGAAGAGTTTTGTGGGTTGTTGAGGTAACAAAGTGGCAATATTCAAAAGGAGAAGAAAGTAATCCTTTTGCGATCAATCCTGCAGGGTGAGCCATGTCACACAGTACAAAAGCACCGATCTCATCGGCCACCTTGCGGATGCGTGGGTAATCCCAGTCGCGGCTGTAAGCGGAAGCACCGCAGATGATCAGTTTTGGTTTTTCTTCGCGGGCAACTTTTTCCAGTTGTTCATAATCCACTCGGCCATCTTCTCTTTTCAAACCATAAAAAAGTGGCTGGTAAAGTTTACCGGAGAAGTTAACAGGGGAGCCGTGTGTAAGGTGACCGCCCATGCTTAGATCCAGTCCTAGTATTTTATCTCCCGGCTGAAGGATTGCCAGCATTACTGCTGCGTTAGCCTGGGCACCGGAGTGAGGTTGTACGTTTGCATATTCGCAATCAAAGATCTGCCTGATACGATCGATAGCCAGTTGTTCAGTCTGGTCTACGATCTCACATCCACCATAATATCTTCTACCAGGATAGCCTTCGGCGTATTTGTTGGTCATAACACTTCCCATGGCCTGCATAACCTGCAGGGAGGTGAAGTTTTCGGAAGCGATCAGTTCGATACCGTTTCGCTGACGTTCCAGTTCTTTGTTGATGAGGTCAAAAACCAGCGTGTCTCTTTGCATGAAGATGAGATTAGGATGAAATTTGCCGCAAAAATAACCCCTCATTATGGAACATCCAGTTTTTTGTTCAAACTATTAATTCATTAAAAAATGCCTACTTTCGAGCGCTTGTAAGGTTAGGTTGAAAGGAACCAGTGCGTTGAAAAACTGATTAAGATGAAAGCAATTATACCCGTAGCCGGTGCCGGCACCAAACTACGACCTCATACATATACACAACCCAAAGCCCTGATCCCACTTGCCGGGAAAACCATCCTCAGCATAATTGTTGACCAGCTGAAAGATGCAGGAATTGATGAATTCATTTTTATTGTTGGATACCTGGGCGATAAGATCCGTGATTACATTGAAGATAAATATCCTGGTCTGAATGCTCATTTTGTGAACCAGAATGAGCGGCAGGGAATTGGGCATGCTATTTTATTGACCAGGCACCTGGTAGGCGATGATGAAGTATTTATCGTTTTGGGTGATACCATTTGTGAGTATAATGTTGAAGATGTTATCAATAGTCCTCACTCGACGCTTGGCATAAAGCGGGTGGATGATCCACGTGATTTTGGTGTAGCGGAAGTAGGTGATGATGGAAATATTGTTAGGGTGGTTGAAAAGCCGCAGATACCCAAGTCGAATATGGCTTTGGTAGGAGTGTATAAGATCAAGGAATCAGGACAGCTTTTTCATTGCCTGGAAGAGAACATTCGTAATTGTGTGAAATGCAGGGGTGAATTCAATATTACCGATGCGATAGAGTGTATGATCCGCAGTGGGGTTAAGTTTCAGTCGTTCAAAGTTCAAAACTGGTTTGACTGCGGGAAAAAGGACACCCTGCTTGAATCTAATGCTACGCTCCTGAAAAAGTTTGGTGGCCTCATCGCCTCTGAGCACAATTTTGAAAATACGATCATTGTTCCACCGGTGAGTATTGCGCCCGGATGTGATATCAGGAACTCCATCATTGGGCCGAATGTTACCATTGGTGAGAAGACGCATATCAATTATTCTATTATCAAAGAATCCATAATCGGTTCATTTGCAGATCTTTTTGACATTGTTCTGACAAATTCCCTGATTGGTAGTGATACGGATGTTAAGGGGGAAAGCAGGAGTTTGAATATTGGGGATAATACGGAGATTGATTTGGGGGAAAGTTGATTGGGAGTTGGGAGTTGGGTGTTGGGAGTTGGGAGTTAGGAGTTGGGAGTTGGAGTTAGGGGTTTGTGAAAATTAAAGCCATTTTAATCCAATAAATATTTTCACCTATATTTGCTGCCGAAGCATCAATATCACTTCGCTTCTTGTCTCTATGAATCAAATTTCTTGCGGTTGGGTAACGATAGTTGCAAACAATTTACCGTTTATGAAAGAAGCTAAACACCTACTACTGATCTTTTCAATTTTTTCTTTATCTCAAGTGGCGGTAGCCAATAATGGAAAAGAAGGTAAAACTGAAGGTTCCGGCATTGTCCAGGGATGTATTTCAGATTCAAAAAATAAGAAGCCTGTCAAGGGAGTAACCATTTCTATAAAAGCGCAGAATGTTCAGCATGAAGTAACTTCTGATGCTTCAGGTAATTTCAAGTTACCAAAATTACCTGCAGGTAAAGTGACCATTGTATTGGAGAAGAAGGGATATAAAACTTATAAGCAGGAAGGAGTGGTGTTGAAGGAAGGAATGGTGATCAATTTCAATATTGCAAACCTGTCAGAATCAGAAGAGGAAGTGTTTCATCCGTTGTCGAGGATGATGGATGGATTTAGGTAAGACAAGTAAATCGAAAATCGGTAATAATACAAGAAAGCCGCTGGAGTGATTCAGCGGCTTTTGTTTTGTTTTCTTTTCGATTACCGATTACCGATTTTCGATTTATTTTTTTTGAATATTAATATGATCCTTTTCTTTTTTGATCACGATCTTATCTTCATCAAAATATTTTTTGAAACGATTGTAATCATCTGAACTGAGTTCTTTTCCGTTTACAGAGATCTTGCCCTTATCATGTTCAATAGTATAATTTGTTTTAGTGCTGAGTAATCCGGCAGCTTCCATTTCATATACCATTTCCTGGTAGCCTTTTACTTCTTTCTCTGCTTTGTCGAGATCAGTTAATGCATTTTGGATATCCTTTTTGATGTTGATCTTCTGCTCTGCAATTTCTTTCCTTGCTTTTTCAATTTCTTTTTTCGCGTTGGCTAATTCCTGATCGATATCTTTTTTGATTTCTATTCGTTCGGCTGAAAGTTCTTTTTTAATATTCTCCATTTCAAGTTTGATCTCTTCCCTGGCTTTTTGGAGGTCGCGACGGATCTCAGCTTTTCTTTTTGCACTCAGGTCTTCATCTTTTTCCTGGCTGGCTAATTCCTGGTCTATTTCTTTTAAGGCATTTTGAAGTTCTTTTTCAATCTTACCATGATCAAGATTGACCAATGATTTTTGTGCATCAGCCTGGATCTTCTGCATATCTATATCCTGGATAGATTTTTCGATATCACGGATCATTTTATCCATATCCTGTTCGGTCATTTTTTTCATATGAACTCTTGCTTCAGCAATTGATTTGAGCTCACGGTCAAAATCACGACCAGTGGTTTGTCCAGGAATGGTATCATTAAAAATAAAATGAGGCAGTGCAGTATCTGGATTACCTGCCCAGGAAACTAACACCAGTGATCCGATGGCCATAGCCGATGCGAGGAATAAGGCTTTACTTTTCATACTATAATTTTTAATGGTTTCCGCTAATGTACGATAGAGTTCGTAAACATGTACGAAGGAGTTCGTTAATTTATTGCAAATGGGGTTTGGGGGTCAGTAATCGGAAATGAATCGGGGGAAGGGGAATGGGGAATGGGGAATCGTGAATGCCGGAAATAAAAAAATGGTGCAGTTGTAGCTGCACCATTTTCTTTAACTGTATTTTTTTCGATTACCGATTACCGATTTTCGATTTACTAGCAACAGAATCTCTCCATTCCCGATTCCCGATTCCCCATTCCCGATTCCCGCTACCTAAATATCCATTTCCCCATCTCTTTCCATGTCGCTTTCTTTCCATACAACAATATTCCTGTACGGTAAATGCGGGCTGAAAGCCAGGTTGTAAAAATAAATCCTGCAACCAGTAAGCCCATGCTTAACCCAAGCTGCCACCATGGTACAGTACCGGGAACTCCAAATGGTATCCTGGCCATCATTACAATTGGGGAAAAGAATGGAACCATGCTGCTCCAGGTTGCTAAACTGCCTTCCGGATGTATGATGGCATTCATCATGATGATAATAGCCAGTACGATCGGCATGGTGATCGGGAACATCAGGCTTTGTGCATCTTGTGGATCCTCATTCACTGTACTGCCTACTGCAGCAAATAATGCAGCGTAAAACAGGTATCCAAACAGGAAGTAGAATACAAAACAGAAGATGATCAATGGCCAGTTAACACTGGATAATTCATTGCCTGCTGCAGATAATGCACTGATCGCTGTGCTTGTTTGAGCTGATTGTCCGGGCATTGATTCCTGTGAACTTGCAACCTGTGAAGCTATATCTGCAGGGAGAAAACTTCCGATCAATGTTGTCAATCCAAAGATGAGGATGATCCACATAAAGAACTGGGTCAATCCAACAGCGCCAATTCCAATAATCTTTCCCATCATCAGTTGTGTAGGTTTAACGGAACTTACCACCACTTCAGCGATCCTGTTGGTCTTTTCTTCCATCACACCTCTTAATACCATTGTTCCATAAATGAACAGGGTGATATAGATCAGAAATGCTGCACCATAGCCTACACCGTAGGCCACGCCTGAGTTTCCTTTTTTCGCTCCTGCACCATCTTCCAAAATTGCTGTTTCGGCAATAAGTCCTTTGGATGCTTTGCGGATGGAATCCACTTCATTTACATCAACCCCATATTTTTTCAGCAGGTCGTTTTCATAATTCTCACTGATCTTTTTTTCAACTTCACCACTGGCAATGATGCTGAAATTTTTCTTGGAATAGATCTTCCAGTTAGTACCCTGGTTTGCCCCTGTATTGGGTGAATACAAAATAGCTGAATAACCTTTCTTTGAAAAGTTACTCGTATCGACACTTGCATCAATGACAAACCGAACACTTTTGTTGCTGTCGGTCTTTTCTTTGAAAATGCCTGAATTATCAATTACAGCTACTACTTCCTTATCTGAATTTTTTACAGTGATAGCAACCACTGCAGCAATAATTCCAACAAATAATAATGGAGTAAGAAATGTAGAGATGATGAATGTTTTATTTCTGACCCTTGAAAGGTATTCACGTTTTATAATAAGCCATGTCTTATTCATGGGAAAAGTTTAAGCAGTTTGTTTTTCAAATTTTCGAGACAATGGAGTTCCTTCAACCAGTTTAATAAAGATATCATTCAATGATGGCAGTATTTCCTGGAAACCATTGATGGATACATTACTTGCAATAAAATGTTGCAATACATCATTGGTCTTATAATTCTCATTAATGCGGATAACATATTGATGATCTTTATGCCCCATAACTTCAAATGCAGGATGCGCCTGGATCTCAGCCGGTCCATGGTATGATACCCGGTAAAGATTTTCCTTAAATTGCTGCTTTATCTGTTTTACAGTTCCGTCGAGAATTTTATTTCCCTTATTCATAAGGATGATATGATCGCAGATCTCTTCAACCTGTTCCATCCTGTGTGTACTAAAAATGATACTGGCACCTTTCTTGGCAAGATTATAGATCTCTTCCTTGATAAGATTTGAATTCACGGGATCCAGTCCGCTGAATGGTTCATCCAGTATGATAAGTTTTGGTTGGTGCATAACCGTGGTAACAAACTGGAGTTTTTGTCCCATCCCTTTACTCAGGTCTTCCACTTTTTTATTCCACCATGATTCCATTTCAAATTTTACAAACCATTCTTTGGCCTGCTGCAATGCATCCTGCTTTGAAAGCCCTTTTAATTGTGCGAGATAAATGGCCTGTTCACCGATCTTCATCTTCTTGTACAATCCACGTTCTTCGGGCATGTATCCTATATAAGATACATCCTTCATAGGATCCATTTTTTTTCCATTCAATAGGATCTCTCCTTCATCTGGAAGAAAAATTCCAGTAATCATCCTGATTAGAGTGGTTTTGCCGGCTCCATTTGGTCCAAGGAGTCCGAAAATACTTCCGGGAGCTAAAGAAAAACTCACATCATCCACTGCTTTTTGAGTGGCGTAGTGTTTCTTCAGATTTTTGATCTCAAGTATATTCATAAGCGGGTTTATTTCAGTATCTGATTTGACCGGCTTAAGATAAACTTTTCCTGATTTTTTTATAGCGTTTTGTTATAAATGGTAAGTGCGATACGCTCTCCATCCATTGCTGCGCTTACTATTCCGCCCGCATATCCTGCGCCTTCACCACATGGGTATAGTCCTCTGATCTGAGGATGTTCCAATGAAAAATTATCTCTTGGAATTCTAACCGGCGATGATGTTCTTGATTCTGTCGCTACCAGTACCGCTTCATTTGTAAAATATCCGCGCATTTTTTTCCCAAATTCTCTAAAGGCGAGCTGCAATCCTTTTGAAACGAATGGTGGTAATACATCATGTAATGAAGTAGAATGAATGCCCGGTAAATAAGAGCATTCAGGTAATGAGGACGAGATCTTATTTTCTGTGAAATCAGCCATTCGTTGCGCGGGTGCAACATATTTTCCTCCGCCTGCATTAAATGCCTTCGTTTCCACGGAACGTTGAAATTCCATGGCAGCAAGGTTTCCGGACGAAGCATATTTTTTATAATCCTTTGGATCGATGGCTACGACCATTCCTGAATTTGCAAAAGGATTATTTCTTTTTGAGGGTGACCATCCATTTACAACAAGCTCACCAATATCGGTACTTGCCGGCGCAATGATTCCGCCGGGACACATGCAAAAAGAAAAAACACCCCTGCCTTCAACCTGTTGTACAAGACTATAGGAAGCGGGAGGTAAATATTCGCCTCTTGAGCTGCAATGATATTGAATAGAATCGATCAGTTCCTGTGGATGTTCAATTCTTACACCTAGTGCAAAAGGTTTTGGTTCAATGAGTATCCTTTTTTCTTCCAATAAAATAAATATATCCCTGGCAGAATGTCCTGTGGCAAGTATCACTTCTTCAGCAGAAAAATCTTCATTGTCTGCAGTGCGAACACCTTTGATCTTATTATCAGCTATAATAAAATCTGTTACTTTTTTATTGAAAAGAAATTTTCCTCCGGAGGTCATGATCTGCTCACGCATGGCAGTGATGATATGCGGAAGTTTATTGGTGCCGATATGAGGATGTGCCTCGTAGAGGATCTTTTCTTCGGCACCAAACTGAACAAATAAATTCAGGATCCGGTTAATATCTCCTCTTTTATTACTGCGTGTATAGAGTTTTCCATCACTATATGTTCCAGCGCCCCCTTCTCCAAAACAATAATTGCTCTCAGGATTAAGAATACCTTCCTTATTTAATAAAGCGAGGTCCCTTCTGCGGGAACGAACATCCTTGCCTCTTTCAAGTACAATTGGCCGGATACCTTTTTCTATGAGCTGAAGTGCCGCAAAAAGCCCTGCAGGTCCTGCCCCGACAATGATAACCGAATGATCACTATTCGATACATCCGGGAAATGAACAGGACTAAATGTCCGGTTTATGTAAGGTTCATTGATGAATGCCTGAAGGGTCAGAAGGATCCAGGGTTGTTTTCCCCTGGCGTCGATGGAGCGCTTTATTATATTATATCCTGTAATTTCTTTGACAGCACATCCTGCAGCCGAAGCTGCCAGGTTTTGAATAATTGAATCATTGGCTGCTTCTGAGGGCAGTAATTTTATGGAGAGTTGTTTCTGCATAGTTTAGGTATTTATCCTAAAACGGCGATAAAAAAAGGGAACTCTATTGAGTTCCCTTGCAAAGATACCCGGTTTTTCGTTATTTCTTTTTTGCAAAAGAGTAACCGATCATAACCGACCAAAGACGGTTGCGTGTTTTCGTTCCGGATTGTTGATCCTGCAGAACATTAAGGGTTCCGAAATAATATCTTACATCAGCAGTGAGTCTGCATTTTGGAAAAAGGTATCCAAGTCCGGCAGTACCGCCCAGGTCTGTTTTATTAACCGCATCACGGTATGGAGTGGTTACATCGTTGATCTTTCTTCTTGCGTTTGAAAGAAAGCTAACCTGTGGACCTGCATATAAACTAAAATTTGAAGTTGCCGGATGGAACTTGAAGAGAACAGGCACATTAACATAATTAGTTCGAAGCACCTGGTTATAATATGTTTCCTGGCTTCTTTGAGTGCTGAATAATAGTTCAGGCTGAATGCTGAACCTGTCAGATACTTTCATATCATAAGCTCCACCGATCACGAATCCCAATTTGGGATTATCAAAATTTTCAGTTTCAGTCTTGGAGGTAATATAATATAGATTAGTACCGGCTTTTATCTCGAAGTTACCTTGTGAAAAGGCAAACTGGGTGATAGATATAGTAAGAAGAAGGCTTAAGATTTTCCTCATAACGTTAGATTAGCTATGCAAAGAAAATTCTTACTGGTAAATAATCAAAAGTTTTTTCGTTGGATTTTATATATAATCAGCCTAACCTGTAGGGGTTAACGTTTAATGACAAATAGTCGTGTCAGGTAAGAAATTTACTTTAATCAAGATTTTTAAATTTTGCCTTTGAAATAGTAACAAGATGTTGATTAATTCGATACCTTGAAAGCGGCCCTATTCAACAACGGTTCAGTTTCGACAGCAAAGAAAAATATTTTTTTACATCGGTTGAAATACAGGTGTGGCTTGGCTTTCAGAAGATCAATTAATAACACTTCACACAAAGGAATAATAGGTTCATCAGATTGTAATAATTGGTGAATTTGCAAGGGAACAAAAAATTTTTTTTTCCAAAAAAACTTTTGATATTCGTCCCCCTGCGTTAATTTTTTGTGGAGAAATTGTGTACAGAGTTGTGTGATTTTTGTTTACGTGGTTCATGATTGAACAAAGCAAAAAATGTAATAAACTCAACATAAACAGTGTTTGGAAAAAATGGCTAAGTCATCCGAAAAAGTATGGAGTAATTGTTTAGAAATAATCAAAGACATTGTAGAATGGCAGCATTACAAGACGTGGTTCGAACCGATCAGGCCTGTTGAGTTAAAAGAAAACATCCTGGTGATCCAGGTTCCCAGTCAATTCTTTTATGAGTACCTGGAAGAGCATTATGTGAATCTTCTTGCTAAAACTTTGCGTCGTATCCTTGGAAAGGAAGCAAGGTTGGAGTATCGAATTATGGTGGACAGTGGTAATCACCAGAATAAACCGCTTACTATGGATGTACCTGCCAATGGGTACAAAACATTTTCCAATAATGAAATGGATTTTCCGCTGATCATAAATAATCCTGTAAAGAATCCTTTTGTGATCCCGGGATTAAAGAAGATGCAGATCGATCCGCAGCTGAATCCGATTTATACTTTCGATAATTTTATTGAAGGGGATTGTAACAGGGTGGCCAGGAGAGCCGGTAAGACGGTTGCGGAGAAGCCTGGTGCAAGTTCATTTAATCCATTAGTATTATATGGTGGAGTAGGTTTGGGTAAAACCCATCTTGGACAGGCGATTGGTAATGATACCAAGCGACTGCATCCAAATAAAGTGGTGTTGTATGTGAGCTCAGAAAAATTCATCAACCAGTTCCAGGATCATAGCCGGAACAATGCCATCAATGATTTCATTCATTTTTATCAAATGGTGGATGTATTGATCATTGATGATGTTCAGTTCTTCAACAGGGCGGAGAAATCGCAGGATGCTTTCTTCGCAATTTTCAACCACCTTCACCAGAGTGGTAAGCAGCTAATTCTAACTTCCGATAAATCACCCAAAGACCTTGAGGGTGTGCAGGAAAGATTGCTGAGCAGGTTCCGTTGGGGATTAAGCGCAGATCTTCAGACTCCGGATTACGAAACAAGGATCGAGATCCTTGAGCGTAAAATGAAGAATGACGGGTTGGATATGCCAAAGGAAGTGGTGAAGTACCTGGCATACAATATTAATAGCAATGTTCGTGAACTCGAAGGAGCACTGATATCGCTGTTGGCACAATCTTCGCTCAACAAGCGCGAGATCGATCTTGATCTTGCGAAAAGAGTATTGAGAAATTTTGTGAAGACCAGCAGTAAAGAGATCACCATTGAGACCATTCAAAAAATGGTTTGCGAATTTTTTGATGTGCCTTACGATAAATTGTTGCAGAAGACAAGGAAACGTGAGATCGTACAGGCAAGGCAGATCACTATGTATCTCGCGAAGGCCTTCACCAAGAATTCTCTGAAAACAATTGGTGAACATTTCGGAGGAAGAGATCATACAACGGTGATCCATTCCTGCCAGACTGTAAAAGACCTGATGGATACGGATAGCTCGTTCAGGGAGAGTGTGGTGGAGTTACAGCAGAAGGTGCAGTTGGCGGCGATGTGATGCGGGCTGAACCGAGCGAAGCGAAGGGGCAGAACGTGGAGACGTGGAGACGTGGAGACGTGAAGACATGAAGACATGGAGACATGAATATTGAAGAGGGCTGAGGCCCTCTTTTTTTATGAAAGAAATTGTCTGCGAAAAATCAGTTTCTAATTTGGTAATTGAATACTTTCTCCTATTTTTGCCGTCCCTTAAACAGGGTGAGGTGCCTGAGTGGCCGAAAGGAACGGTTTGCTAAACCGTCGTACGGGTTAAACTGTACCGAGGGTTCGAATCCCTCCCTCACCGCAAAGCCTGCATTAATATGCAGGCTTTTTTATTTTACAGATTTTGATCTTTAGCTGCAATTGATTGTTACCATTCTTCAAGACTATTATTTGTATCCTCCCTCATCCATTTAACCAAACAAATTTTATTCTTATGAGCACCTTGTAGCACTTCATTCAGATGTTAGAAAAAAAATTCTAAAAAATATTTTGTTTCAATTGTAAACAAGGCCTACATTTGCACCCCACGAAACACAGTAACACAGTGTGTTTCAGATACAGCGGTATCAAAGTTCGGGGCGTAGCGTAGCCCGGTATCGCGCCACATTTGGGATGTGGAGGTCGTAGGTTCGAATCCTGCCGCCCCGACTGATCAAGACCCATACATTTTTGTATGGGTTTTTTTATTGATCAAGTCTCTTATACATTAAGATTATTAGCTATTCTTTCATTGGATTTAATTTTTCTATCTTACCGCCCACCCTTAATGGTCCCTAAACCCGATGAATAAATTTTTGCTTGCAGCCGTTGTCTGCCTGTATTCCCCGGTTGTATTTTCCCAGTCTGCTGAAGCTGAAAATATCATAATCAGTCAGTCTCGCAAAGAATACAAATTTGTAAAAGGAAACGATGAATATCCTGTCCAGGTAAAAGAAAAATCCTCCAGGGTATATTACTGTAATAATTATCGTGCAGAAATTCCTGTCGTGGAATTTTATAACGATATGGAAAGGATCGATGATGTTGATATTCTTGTAGATCAATCGAAAAAACATTCAGTAGTTCCCAAAAATGAATATTACAGTTCCTCGGGAATATTTTATTCAGATGCCAGAGTTTGTTATTTCTCTCTTCCATTGTTGAAAAAAGGAGCTACATCCAAAGTAAGTTTTACTAAAACCATTCTGGATCCAAAGTATTTTGGTAGCATTCATTTTACTGAGCCTGTTCCCATGACAGATCAGGAAGTAAAAGTTATTATTCCTTCCTGGATGAAAGTTGAATTGAAAGAATACAATTTCCAGCAATATAATATTACCCGTAAGGTTATAACTGAAGGGGATAACCAGGTTTACATTTATACCATGGCAAATTTGCCTGGGATGAAGAAGGAGCCTGCATCCCCGGGATTTTCACATTATGCTCCTCATATACTGGTGTTAAGTAAATCTGCAGAATCTTCCACTGGAAAGATCACTTATTTCAACACATTGAAAGATCAATATGCATGGTATCGAAAACTTATTAAGCTAAATGGAAACGCGGGGAATGAAGTCAAGGAAAAAATGCTTGAGATCACCAAAGGAAGCGTATCCGAAGAAGATAAGGTAAAGAAGATCTACCAGTGGGTGCAGGATAATATCAGGTATATCGCATTTGAAAATGGAATTGCCGGATTCAAACCTGAGAAGGCTGAAGAAGTACTGCGAAAAAAGTATGGTGACTGTAAAGGCATGGCAAACCTGTTAACAGAAATGTTGCGATTTGCAGGTGTGGATGCTCGCCGTTGCTGGATAGGAACAAGAGATATTGCTTATGATTATTCAACGCCTTCCCTGGTAGTCGATAATCATATGATCTCTGTATGGATGCGCAATGGAAAACCCGTGTACCTGGATGCAACTGAAAAATATATTGGCTTTGGTGAAGTGGCAGAAAGAATCCAGGGGAAACAAACACTGATTGAAAATAATGATAACTATATCCTGGAACATGTTCCGGTAGTTAATTACCAGCAGAATACTGATTTTGAAAAAAGGATTTTGTCGATGGATGGTTCCAGCCTTAAAGGCCGCGTTGAACATAACTGGAAGGGAGAGAATAAAGTCTATTTTCTGAATGGTTTGAATAGCATCAAACAGGATAAACAGGAAACCGCTTTGTTGAGATACCTGTCGGACAATAAAACCAATTATGAGATCAGCTCATTAAAGATCACTAATCTGGAAGATTATAATAAAGATGTAAAGGTTGATTACAATGTAAACTGGAAGAATGCTGTTACAGAATTTGGAGATGAGACTTACCTCGAAATTGATAATAGGAGGAGAATGGAAAGTTTCAGGATAGATACGGGTACAAGAAAATTACCATACTGGTTTGATTTCAAGAATCATGTGGTATTTGAAACAGAATTGATATTGCCCCAGCAAACCAAGCCATCTGAATTACCATCACCAGTTTCTATAACCCGCCAGGGATATAGCTTTTCAGGGAATTATGCTGTAACTGATTCTAAGCTAACATATCGTTGTGAGATCATTATTAAAGAAGCACAGATCCGGCCGGAACAATTCAGCCAGTGGAATAAAGATGTTACGCAATTGGAAAATTTCTACAACCAGCAAATAGTATTAAAGAAAACTAAATAACCTACCCTTCTCATGAGATCTTATTTTATTGGCGCTGTGAGTGCCTTTGTGTTGATGTTACCGGTTCGTGCAGTGTATGCACAAAAGAATGATGCTACTCTTTCTAAGTCAGATGTGAAATACAGGGAGGAATCAGAAGCGCTTCGCAAGAGTGTCTGGGCATGGAAAAGACCTGAGTTTTCAAACCGAAATATTCCTGCTGAATATGCAAAAGCTTCCAAGATCATTATTGCACGTCATACAGATTTATCGGCCGACAGTAAATCCAAAGTTGCTTATTACGGATTAGGATTTGGTGCTAAAAAAGAATTAACGATCGTGGAAACAGTAAGGGAGATGGTGAAGTTGAATGATAAGTCGGCTGTTGAAGAGTTTTCCGAACTGAGTTTTACAAGACTGGTAAAAAAATCAGGTGTATATACAAAAGCAAAATCATCGGCATTTATAGGCATTCGTGTTATCAAGCCAGGTGGAAAAATAATTGAAGTAAATGCAGATGATATTGTTCTGACAAAAAATGAGGCTGACGAGAAGAAAGCAAAAGTTGCCATACCGGATCTTCAACCTGGGGATATCATCGATTACTTTATTACCACCGATCAGTTTCTCACCAATGATTTCAGTACAAAATCTTATTCTGTGATCCTGTTTGATGATGCACCTGTAATGCACTATTCGTTTCATGGTCAGCTCGGAAGAAAATATGCAATTGATTATCGCAGCTATAATGGTGCACCGGATCTGAAGGTATCAAAGAATGAGGATGATGATATTGTAATTGATGTTGAAAAGAAAGATATGCCGGCTTTTGAAACTTCTTTATGGGTTGCACCGGCATTACAATTACCTTTTATCAGGATGCAGATCTCATTAGGGTATAAAGGAATGGGCAGCAAGTACCTGGGTACAAGTAAGCCTGGTGAAGTGAATAAGGATATGGGAACTGATGAAGTGTTACAAAGGTATTCAAATGCGATGGGGATAAAATTTAACCAGGTATTCCTTTCGCCCGGAGCTTATTCTGAGTTTAGAACAATTATTGATGATGCGAAGAAGAAGGCAAAGCAGGTGGGGAAAGATTATGAAGCCATGAGCAATGATGAAAGGTTGGCATTCCTGTATTATTCATTTCGATTTACCAAGCTATTGAATTTTGAAATAACTGAGTTGGCCAGGACCCTGAATATAGGCTATAGCAAATTTGATGGAATGGCACTCATAATGCATGGATTATTGTCTGCAGATAAATTTGATCCTGCCATTTTGGTAACAACTTCTCCAAATGGTTTCAGGATGAAAGAAATAATCGATGAAGACGATTTTACTTCATCAGCGTATCTGCAGTCTTCGAAAAAAATTGTTTCGGTAAATACAGTTTTTAATTTTCCGTTTGAAATTCCTGAAGGAGTTGATGGGTTCACCGAATCAAGAACAATCACTCTTGATAGCAAAGGTTCTTCCTTTACGGTTGCTCACATGCAAAAAAGAGCTCAACTGGGAGCTGGAATCAAAATTCCGGCTGCTGCAGCGAATAAAAATGCACATATAGAGAACCTGAATATTTCCATAACTCCCGGAAATGAACAACTTTCTGTTAATCGTAAAACCACTTTAAAGGGACATTATAAATATGATGTGCAAAAAGATTTGATCCTGTATGAAGATTTCTATGAGTCTGAAAGATTGGCATTAGGTGAAAAGAAATCATTGCTGGAAATCCTTGCGGACAGCAGGAAAACCAAAAAATCAGTAGAGGAAGTGAAGAGTGCCTTTGCTGAAGCAAGAAGTAAGCAGGCAGATGCTTTCAGGGATGAAGCAAAAGGTTGGTTTGAGCAGGAGATCAGTGATCTGAAAAATCATAAGGTTGAAAAGATGGGTGTTCGTCATACCGATCCTGATTTTGTTTACAGTTCAACTTTCAATATGAATGGATTGGTGAAGAAAGCAGGAAACAATATGATCGTTGAAATAGGAAAGATCCAGGGAAGTCCACTCAATATCAAGCCTGAACAACGTAACCGCAATATGGATATTTATATGGATTACCCGAGAAGTATTGAGTACGATATAAACTTTGAAATTCCTGCAGGTTATACCGCACAGGGTGTTGAAGCTTTGAATAAAAATGTTTCCAATGAAACAGGATTCTTTACCGCTGAAGCAAAGGTTGAAGGATCCATAGTTTCCATAAAGGTTAAAAAACATTATCTCCATTCTTTTGAACCTGCAGCAAACTGGACCAAGATGATGGCGTTTCTTGATGCAGCTGTTGATTGGACGAATGCAAAGATCCTTTTAAAGAAGAGTTAGAAGTGGAGACGTGGAGACATGGAGACATGGAGGCGGCCTCACCAGGTCTCCACGTCTCCATGTCTCCATGTCTTCATGTTATTACATTCCTAACTGAGCCTGTATCCAACCTGTATAAAATCCCCATGCAACAAGCGCTGCTATTACCAGCAGTAACAGTATCCAAACCATTCCTGAGGATCCTCTGCGCTCGGTATGATAATCCGGTCTCTCAGCTTCATCATTGCGATGCTCTGTGGTGGTAAGTTTCCTTGCCTTTATCAGTTTGCCTGTAAATCTGGATGTAAACAGGTCGACCTCCGCCTGGGAATGAACAACCTGTTCAGCCAGAAAATCATCATTGCGATTATCGGCATCATATGCCTGAATCACTATTGGAAAATCTTCTCTTCTGACGTCCATATGGTAGTTTTTTGCAATGAATTGCAAAAGCAGGGCCATGGAGTCATTCCCCAAAACAGTCATTAACTCCAACCGGCTCCTGCAGTTTTCTGAATTATTGCCCTTATCTTGAAACGAATTGAAACTGATTGCTGATGAAAAAAGTCTCCTTTTTACTGCTGTTTTCACTATCCATTCAATTGTTATTTGCACAAAAGAATCTGACTCTATGGTACGATCAGCCTGCCCGGGAATGGGTAGAGGCCCTTCCTGTTGGAAATGGTAAGATCGGTGCGATGGTTTTTGGTGGGGTTAATGAGGAATTAATTCAATTGAATGAAAGTACATTTTATAGCGGTGGACCTGTCAGGAAGACTATCAATCCTGAAGCGTTTCAGTACCTGTCGCAAGTAAGGGATGCGATGCTTAAGGAAGAGAATTATGGAAAAGCAGACCAGTTATTAAGGAAAATGCAGGGATATTTTACTGAATCCTATCTTCCATTAGGTGACCTGGTGATCAGGCAGAATGTTGGATCTGCAACTAGTTACCATCGGGAACTGGATCTCAGCAAAGCATTGGCAACAACTTCTTTTACTGCAGATGGAGTGGATTATAAAAGAGAAATTTTTGTATCGGCGCCGGCAAATGTTGTTGTCATGCGTATTACTTCTTCCAAGAAGAAGGCGTTAAATTTTTCATTGCATGTTAAAAGTGCTATTAAGAATGTTGTTTCAACCAATGGAAAGAATGAATTGATATTGCATGGAAATGCTCCTTCACATGTTGATCCAAGTTATTATAATCCAAAGGGAAGAGAGCATGTTGTTTATGGTGACAGTTCAGGATGCAATGGTATGCGTTATCAATATAATGTAAGAGTCATTAAAAATGATGGCAATTCTAGTGCAGATAGTGAGGCCTTACAAATTTCCAATGCCTCAGAAGTGGTGGTGATGATTGGTGCAGCAACCAGTTTCAATGGCTTTGATAAATGTCCTTTATCTGAAGGGAAAAATGAAAAGAAAATAATTGAGGATGCATTGAAGTCCGCATCAGCAAAGAGTTATAGCTCATTGCTTTCCGAGCATGAAAAGGATCACAGGAAATTTTTTGATCGTGTTGTTTTCAATTTAAAAGATACTGTTGGAAATAATCCGAATGCAAAACTTCCATCCGATAAGCGGCTAAAAAGTTATTCCAGCGGAGCTTATGATCCTGGCATGGAGGTGTTGTATTTCCAGTATGGAAGATATCTTTTGATTGCATCATCGAGACCAGGCGGTCCGCCAGCAAATCTCCAGGGCATCTGGAATAAGGAATTGCGTGCGCCATGGAGTTCAAACTATACGATCAATATCAACACGCAAATGAATTACTGGCCGGCAGAAGTAACGAACCTCAGTGAAATGCATATGCCACTAATGAATTTTATCAAAGATCTGAGGGTGAATGGGACTGCTGTTGCAAAAGAATTCTATCATGCCAGAGGTTGGGTTGCTCATCATAATTCAGAGATTTGGGCGATGGCAAATCCTGTGGGTGATAAGGGGCAGGGCGATCCTTCATGGGCCAACTGGTATATGGGTGGAAACTGGCTTTGCCAGCATATCTGGGAACATTACCAGTTTACCGGCGATAAAGATTTTCTGAAAAAGATGTACCCGGTGATGAGGGAAGCTGCATTGTTTAGTGTTGACTGGTTAGTGGAACACAATGGTTATCTATTAACTGCTCCTTCTACTTCGCCGGAAAATAAATTCATTGATTCAGAAGGGAAGCCGCAATCGGTTACTTATGGTGCTACGATGGATATGTCGATCATCCGTGATCTTTTTGATAACTGTATTGAAGCATCGAAAGTGTTGAATACTGATCAAGCATTCAGAAATGAACTTATAGCGAAAAGAGCAAAGCTGATTCCGATCAGCATAGGATCAAAAGGGCAGATTCTTGAGTGGCACAAAGAGTTTGTTGAAGAAGATCCAAAGCACAGGCATGTATCGCATTTGTTTGGTTTGCACCCGGGAAAGGAAATCTCCATACAACATACTCCTGATCTGTTCAATGCTGCAAAAGTTACACTGGGTATTCGTGGTGATGAAGGAACAGGATGGAGTAAAGGCTGGAAGATCAATTGGTGGGCACGACTACTGGATGGAGATCATGCCTACAAACTGATCAGGCAGTTATTACAATATACTGAACCGAAAGGTGGAGGAGCTGGTGGTACCTATCCGAATTTCTTTGATGCACATCCGCCTTTCCAAATTGATGGAAACTTTGCCGGAACTGCGGGAATGGCTGAAATGCTCTTGCAGAGCCATCTTGGTGAGATCCATTTATTGCCCGCATTACCAGGTGCATGGAAGGAAGGCAACATTAAAGGATTAAAGGCAAGAGGTGGTTTTGAAATTGACCTGGAATGGTCCAATGGAAAGCTGCAACAGGCTTCTGTATTATCATTGAATGGAAATGAAGTGATATTAAGAACACAAGGTCCTGTGAATATTGAAGGAGTTAAGGTAACAAGCAGTAAGGATGATCATGGATTCATTACAAAATTTAAAACAACCAAAGGAAAGCGTTATACAGTCAGATCCGAATGATCTACGAAGGTTTTCTTACATTCATCACTGTCATTTACCCCTTATCCTAATTTATATATTTTCTGTTTGTAATTGACCACATCTTCGATGCATAAACTTTATGTTATGAGAAAGATGTGGATGAACCTTATCCTTTTTTTGCTGGCAGTACCTGCTGTAGCGCAATACCGTGTGAACGGAAAGGTTACGGATGATAAGCGTCAGCCGCTTGACGGAATCACTATATCCCTTTATCGAGTGCAGGATTCAGCTTTGAGCAAATTTTCTGTATCCAATAAAGAAGGCGCTTTTGATCTTGACAAGTTGAATGAAGGAAAATATTTCCTGAAGATCTCCGGTGTTGGATTTGAAGAGAAATCTTCAGCAGAATTTGTACTGGATGCG
Organism: uncultured bacterium; assembly: GCA_966112615.1. Lineage (GTDB taxonomy): Bacteria > Bacteroidota > Bacteroidia > Chitinophagales > Chitinophagaceae > Flavitalea. Next base: position 230,224 of record CBHWDO010000004.1, on the reverse strand, counting down.
AATCATCCGGAAGAGAAAATGGATGCGATCTCACTTTCGCCGGCATCTTCCTCACTAAATGCTGTTACGGTAGTGGCAAAGCGTCCAATGATCGAAGTGAAGGCCGATCGAACACTGGTGAATGTGGATGCTTCTCCATCAAATGTTGGAGCAAATGCATTGGAGGTATTGGAAAAATCGCCTGGTGTATCTGTTGACAGGGATGGAAATATCAGCCTTAAAGGAAGACAAGGTGTATTGGTGATGATGGATGGAAAGCCAACATACCTGGCTCCAGCAGATCTTGCAAGCCTGTTGAAAAGCATGAATGCAAACCAGCTCGACCAGATCGAGATCATGACCAATCCACCTGCAAAATATGATGCGGCAGGAAACTCAGGCGTGATCAATATCAAAACAAAGAAGAATAAGGCAAAAGGATTTAACGGGAATGTTTCTCTTTCGTACGGACAGGGTGCATACTGGAAAACTAACAATAGTCTTAACCTTAATTACAAGAATAACAAGTTCAATGCATTTATGAATCTTTCCATGAATGCAAACAAAGGTTTTGGTGATCTCAACATTGAAAGAACATATTTTGATACAGATGGAAAAACGGTAACATCAGTATTCCATCAGCCTACTTTCATGAGGCATTATGGAAGAAATGCTTCTCTGAAGTTGGGAATGGATTATAACCTTACCAAGAAATCAACCATTGGAATTGTGTTCAATGGATTGTACAACCCACGTGAATTTAATACGCTAAGCACCGGATATCTTAAAGATGCTTCAGGTGTGGTTGATTCAACTGCACAGACAGTTGGTCTTGATAAAGGAACTTTTCAAAACGGATCTGTTAACCTGAATTTTAAGCATGTAATGAGTGCTTCTGAAGAGATAACTGCTGATGTGGATGTCGTTAAATATGATAATAGTTCTACACAAACATTCAATAATTCTATTACTTATCCTGACAGGCCGGTAGTGTATAATGATAAGCTGAAAGGAGATCTGCCTTCAAAAATTTCTATCTACAGTGTAAAAACCGATTACACCAAAACATTGAAGTCGGGCTGGAAAGTTGAAGCAGGTTTGAAATCAAGCCTTGTAAAAACCGATAACCTTGCAGATTATTATGTGGATTATGGAACAGGATATGAGAATGATTATACAAAGACCAATCATTTTCTATATGAAGAGAACATCAATGCTGTGTATGGTAACACCAATAAGCAGTTAGGAAAATGGAATGTACAGGCAGGTTTGCGATTGGAGAATACGAATTATAAAGGAAATCAATTGGGGAATCCAACCAAGAATGATTCAAGTTTCAACAGGCAGTATACAAGTCTATTCCCAACATTGTATGTAAGTTACCAGCTGGATTCAAATAATACTATTACAGTTAACACTGGTAGAAGAATCGACAGGCCTGCGTACAGGCAATTGAATCCATTCCTGTTCTTCATCAACAAGTTTACATATGCAGCTGGTAACCCATTCCTTCAGCCTCAATACACAACTAATTTTGAAATCTCGCACAGTTATAAAGGTAAGCTGAATACATCATTGACATATGGTCGTACAACTGGTTTGATGGAGCAGATCTTCAGGCCGGAGGGCGAAGTGACTATCTTAACAGAAGGAAATCTTGGTACACAGGAGAATTTTGGATTGGGTGTGAATACCCAGGTCAATCCGGTATCATGGTGGAATATATCTGCGAATGCAAATCTGAACTACCTGATCATTGATGGTTTGGCTTATGGCCAGTCGATCAATACCAAGTCGTTCAATGGCCAGTTTAATTTGAACAACCAATTCAATTTCAAAAAAGGATGGGGAGCAGAATTATCCGGATGGTATAACACCCGCAATAAAAACGGGCAGTTTGATATCCAGGGTTTTGGCCAGATGAGTATTGGTTTGTCGAAGAATATCCTTGATGGAAAAGGAAGTATCAAGATGAATATGCGTGATGTATTCTGGACCCAGCGAATCGACGGGCATATCAAGTATGGCAATGTGGATGAGCATTTCAAGCAGTTCGGAGAATCGAGGGTATTCAATATCTCCTTCAACTACAGGTTTGGAAAGCAGTTGCAGGGTGGTCCACAGAAGAAGAGTGGTGGAGTGAGTGAGGAGCAGAGGAGAGCAGGTTAGAAGTGAAGACTTGGAGACATGGAGACGTGGAGACGGGCAGAACCCAACGGGGAATAATTTAAAATGTAAAATGAAAAATGCTTTTAGTCAGAAACTCCGACTAAAAGCATTTTTCATTTTACATTTTCCATTACATCCTAACAAACTCAACAATTGCTTCAACCAGTTCTTTCTCAATCGGTGGGTCGGTTTTGTAATAAGTAGCCAGGTTGGCATTGCGGGAGCCCTGGATCTTTCGGAATACATGATTCATATCAGTGATCAACAAAAGTTTTGATGATGGATTTGCTGCATGAAGTAATTCAGCATCCTTAACAGCAACCTGGATATCATTCGTGCCCTGTATGATCAATATCGGAATTTTCAATCCTGCAATTTCTTTTGCAGGATCAATATTGAACCAGGAGATAAGATAATCCTGGATGGATGGACGAAATAAAGAAAGCACTAACGGATTAACAACGGTTGGTTTCAAACCCATTTTAAGCGTATCCATAATGCCATAAGAATGCTCCATAACGGGCTTTGGCTGAGAAGCAAGTTGTTCACGAATGACAATATCTGCAGGCCTTCCCGCACCGGCCATGGAAATATATTTATCGGCCTTCGATGCGATCTTTAAACCAATAAGAGAGCCTTCACTATGACCTGCAACAATGATGGAACTGAATCTTTTTATGGATCTTAATGTATCAAGCCATTTGCCTGCATCTACGATGAATGAATCAATACGCATGTACTTTTCTTCAATGCGCGCATTGGCACTTTCCGAAATGCCTCTTTTATCATATCGTAAGGTTGCAATACCAGCATTGGCCAGTTGATGTGCCAGTTGCAGGGTTGCATCATTCTTCATTGAAGGATTGTTTCCATTCCTGTCGGTGGGACCTGAGCCTGCAATCAATAGTATGACCGGGTATTTCTTCTTTTTTGAAACAGGTTCAGTTAAGGTTCCTTTCAAAATACCGGTGCTGATCTTCAGTTGTACAGGTGTTTCACGAAAACTGCTATCCTGCCCCAATGACTGGAGAGAATAGAGACAACAAATAAATAGGATGAATGACTTCATCCTATAAAGTTCTTTTTATACTTTGATAAAGGCAATTATTTTTCAAATTCGATAATGAATTCGGATAAGTATTCTGCTTTAAAATTTTCTCCTTCACCGTACATATCTTTTACAAAAAGCCTTGCCTGTTTCCCAAGTTTCAGACAGGTATTTTTATTCCGGATATCTTCTTCGTTATTCATCGGTTGAAGTGAAGGATACCAAAGTGTATGTCCTGGACGATCCAGCAAGAGTTGAGGCTTACTCCATTTTTGCGAGTTGTCGTTTTTCCAGAGGTCTTTATTTTTATTGAATGAAATATAAATGCTGCTGCCCTTCCAGGATGGCCCTGTAACTTTTCCCATCAGCATCACCCAACATTCCAGGTAAGTATTCCAGCTAACAGAAGGTCCCCAATGAAATCCACCGGTAGGTGAAGATGATGGTCCTCCACCTTCGGATTCCGGGATTTGCAATGAGGCAACGGGTAATCCAAATCCATTTCCTTTTGCATTGAATCCTTTTCCATCCCATCTTCTTGCTTTTCCTACGGGATTGTCGAGGTCAGATAATTTGATTCTGGCTATGCTGATGCATTGACCGCTCCATTCTTTTTTGGGATCATAGGTTTGCTCAGTATACACTCCCGGATATCCGTATTCTCCATAAAAAATATACAGGTGATCACCATTTGCCACTGCAGACGGATCACCTACTCCACCACCAAAAGTTTCCGAAGTATTGTGTGGTTTAAGAATTAGTCTTGGCTGAAGGTCTTCAATAATAATTCCACGATTGTCCCAGCTATTTCCACCATCAGTAGATTTCATTATTCCAATTCTGCAAACAGCAGCCGGTGATGTGGGGCCTTTCAATCCCTGTGGCCATTTTTCATCCTTATATCCTTCACCTGTTTTTGGATCGTATGGTAAGGTTGAAGGATAATTTTCATTATGATAGACTGCATATAATGTTTTGCCTGATTTATCTTTTGGATCCTGGTAAACCGTTTCAAACCATACAGCACCATGAAGTCCTTTTTGTCCAACCGGTGCATTCTTGGGCATGGCCGGTTCTTTAAATTCTTCGTGTTTACGCAGGAATGCTTCATCAGCATTTTTTCCATCAGCAAACTTCAATTCATTTGAATATCCCCAGAGTGGATCTTCACCGTATTTTCCGGGAAAGATCCTGAATGTATCGCCGATCCATGCTTCAGCCATATTACAATCAACAAAGGAGTTGAAAAGAAATTTTTGGGATGGAATAAGTTTAAAGGATGGAACTTTATCATTCTCATGTTCTGAGAACGAGAATATGAGTGCAGCAGTGATAGCAATGCTGGTAATGGCAATCAGTTTGGCTATTTTCATTGGTTAGTTTGTACTGTCAATATAATAAAAAATTATTCTATGTGTAAACAATGAACATTTTATTGATATAAATGTTAATCAGGCATGTTGAAAAATCTGACCGTATTATCCTCATTCATTTGTAGCATTCAAATTCTCTTCGGCCAGAATGGAGTTGTGTCCGGTTCTATTCTTGATAAGAATACTTTCAAACCGATAGCCGGAATAACGGTAACAGTTCAGCCGGGAACCAGGGCCGTAGTGAGTGATTCTGCGGGTGCATTTAGGATCGCAGAATTAAATCCAGGGACATACAATCTGAACTTTACAGGTATTGGATATCGTGCATATACCTATCGAAATGTTGTTATTACAACGGGTAACGAAAATGTATTGTCGGTGGAATTGGAACCTACTGCAACAGAATTGTCTTCAGTTGTTGTGACCGGCAAAAGAAACAGTGTGCGGGTGGCCAGTATTGAAACTCCACTCAGTGTTCAGCGACTGACCACAGAAGAGATCAAGCGAAATCCCGGTGGAAATTTCGATGTAAGCCAGGTGGTACAATCTCTTCCAGGAGTTGGCGGTGGTGTTGGTGGCGGCGGATTCAGGAATGATATCATCATACGTGGTGGTGCTCCCAGTGAAAATGTTTATTATTTGGATGGAATTGAAATTCCTGTACTGAATCATTTTGGTACACAGGGAAGCGGTGGTGGTCCGCAGGGTATTTTGAACGCGAATTTTATTGAAGAAGTAAAGGTTAGCAGCAGCGCTTTTGATGCCCGGTATGATAATGCATTGAGCAGTGTATTACAATTCAGGCAGAAAGCAGGAAACAGCAATCGTACACAGGGAAATATCATCATGAGTGCAACTGAACTTGCATTGACTTTTGATGGACCATTATCAAAGAATACAACCTATCTCGCATCAGTAAGAAGAAGTTATTTGCAATTTCTTTTCCAGGTGATCGATCTGCCTATCAGGCCAAATTATTGGGATGCACAGGTTAAGATCACCAGTAAATTGAATGAAAAGACCACACTGAATTTTATTGGGCTTGGTGCAATTGATGAATTCAGGTTTGCTGCTCCAAAAGATGCTACGCCTGAAAAATTATATGTGATCAACAGCAATCCATTGATCAATCAATGGAACTATACTGTAGGAGTGAGTTTGAGAAGATTGTTGAACAATGGATATCTCAATATTGCATTAAGCAGGAATACATTGAACAATAATGTTGAGAAGTATGAAGATAATGATGCGCCATCAGAAGATACCAGGACATTATTGACTGATAGTCGAGAGACAGAAAATAAATTAAGAGTAGATATAACCAGGAATGTTCGTGACTGGAAGATCAGCTACGGAGGTTCTGTTCAGTATGTAGACTTTAATAATAATTTCTTTAGTGTATTCAGAAAAGAGTTAACGGATCAGAATGGAAATGTTGTGCAGCCTGGTGTGATCATCAACAGTAACAATGCAACTGATTTTATCAGGTATGGTGCATTTGTGCAGGCAAGTAAAAGATTTTTTGATGACAGGCTTGCGATCAGTGCAGGAACAAGGATCGATGGGAATGGATTGAAGAACAGTGAAGCAAATCCATTCAAACAATTTTCTCCAAGAGTGTCATTAAGTTATGCATTGACTGATCAATTGAATTTAAATGCAAGTGTAGGGAAGTATTTCAAACTGCCGTCGTATACACAGATCGCATTTGGTTCAAAAGATGGAAGCAGCATCATTACCAATCCGGCAGATTATATTGAAAGCATCCATTATGTGGCAGGTACTGAGTTTGTTCCCAATAATGCTTTCAGGGCAACACTGGAAGGATTTTATAAGAATTACAGGAAATACCCGGTGAGTATATTGGAAGGGATCAGTCTTGCCAATAAAGGCAGTGAAGTAGGATCTATTGGAAATGAACCTGTGATACAAAATGGACAGGGAAGGGCATACGGATTCGAATTGCTATTGCAGCAAAAGCTTACAAAAAGATTCTTTGGTTTATTAAGTTATACGTTCTATCGTTCTGAATTTACGGGTATAGATGACCGTTATATTCCTGCAGCCTGGGACAACAGGCATCTAGTTGCATTGACGATGGGATATAAGTTCAAAAAGAACTGGGAGCTTGGATTGAAATTCCGTTACCAGGGCAAAGCCCCTTACACTCCATTCGACCTGATTGCATCACAGGCAAACTACTTAAGCCAGGGAACAGGAATTCTCGCATTTGATAATTACAATACACTTAGATTGAAAGCCTTCAATGCAAGTGATATCAGGGTGAATAAAAAATGGAATTTTAACAGGTTTACATTAGATGTATATGTTGATATATCTAACTGGTATGGTTCCGAGATCGCAGGATTACCTCAATATACATTTACTCGCACAGCAGATAGCAGTGGTTTTTTAACAACCGACGGACAACCCATCAAAGCGGATGGAAGCAATGCTATTCCAACTATATTATCTAATAGAGAAGTGCAGGTAACGCCTACGTTTGGGTTTATAGTGGAATTTTGACATGGAGACATGAAGACGTGGAGACTTGGAGACGAGAAGGGAAGATTGAATTTAGAATTGCATGTCTTCACGTCTACATGTCTTCATGTCTCCACGTCTTCACATTTCTTTAAACGCTCCCCCTCCTTTTTGGCATAGTTTTCCATAATAGAGGTTGAATTTATTTTCAATCCTAAAAAAGAAAACTATGAAAAGAATTGTACCTATCAGTGCGTTAGTTATGACAGTTGGAATTGCTGCATCATGTGGTGTTCCTACATCTAAGGAGATTGCAGCGGATAAAGTTGGTGTGACTTCCGTTGCAGTTCAGGATACCGTTGGAATGGCTGAATTTAAAGCGTTCCAGGACTGGAAATCTCAAAAGGAATTAGATGAATACAAAGCCTTTGTTAAAGGTGAAGACGCACAAAAATCATCTTCAATTTCAAGAACAGTTGCTAATAGAAATACTTCAACTTCAAGAAGAAGTAATACCGTATCCTATCCGGTAGCAACAGCTCCTTCAACCAGTCAACAACCAGTTGAACAAAAGAAAGGCTGGAGTAAAGCCGCTAAAGGTGCAGCAATCGGTGCCGGTAGTGGTGCGATTGCCGGTGCAGTGATCAACAAAAGAAACCGTGCTGTTGGTGCTGTAATTGGTGGTGTTGTTGGTGGCGGTGTTGGTTATGGAATCGGTAGGAGTATGGATAAGAAGGAAGGGAGATATTAGGAGTTAGGAGTTAGGAGTTAGGAGTTGGGAGGAGATGAGGAGTTGAGAATTTTTGAGCTGTTATATGTAAAAAAGCGCAGGATGATTTCTGCGCTTTTTTTGTTGGGAGGAAGAAGGAACAATTCTTCCATGAATTCCGTGTATTCCGCGTATTCTATGTCTTCCTGGATTTAAAATCCCGCTCCATCATCCGCACTCGGTCCATAAGTGCCCGGGATAGGAATATTCAGTAACCTTAAATAAACACCTAGTTGTGCACGGTGATGTGCCAGTTGATTAAGCGAATGTCTGATCAGCTCATACTTGGTTAGCTGCATCAAAATCTTATCTCCATACTTCATGGTCCAGGTGGGTTCGAGCTGTTCTTCTGTTGCTTTTGCAAGTGCCTCTCTTCCTGATTGCGCATTTTTTTCTAACAGGTCCAGTAATTCCTGTGTTGAATTTACCGGAGTAGGCTTGTATGGTGTAGCAGCAAAATCAAGTACATCAGAAGCAAATCCAAAAGCTACCCAGCCTGGTATCTCGGCCAGGTGAACCGTCAGTGACTTCATACTCATACTCTTTTCATGCGGCTTCCAGTCCCACTTATCATTTGGAACCCTGTCGAGCATATTTCTTGTCAATGCTACTTCCTGGTCGAATTCTTTTTTAAGAATGTCTAAGATTTTCATGTTGGCAAAGGTTTTAATGAAGGCACTTAAATTACTCCATTTTTCTGTTTGCAGATAAGGAAAAACCCTTAATCTGAAATTTGACTGGATGAGTGGCGGCACCTGCTCCGTCATTTCTGGATAAATTAGGGTACAACCCCCGGCCATGAGACCTTTATTTATCCTGATCATAACAGCATTTATTGCCTTGTCTGCTCAAGCACAATTGCAGGTAAGCCGTAGTTCCGGCAATCCAATGCATGCTCTCATGTTCGATGGGAATAATGATAAAATGGTCGTTCAACCTGCAATGCCTGTCGACCTTACCAATAACACCATCGAATGCTGGGTCAGAAATATTTCTTCTTCACCCTCTGAATTAATTCGTTTAAATACAAAGAATTCAGTGTTTACTATTGATCTACATCCTTCTTCTGCAGTCAATGCACGATTGATCAATAAATCTGTATTGATCGATCTACCCATGCATGCATGGACGCATCTTGCACTTGTTGTTGAGAAGAACAGGATCAATGTATTTATCAATGGGCAATTCTCTACTGAATTATATCCTGGAATCGATCTTTCAAAGATTATTTCCATGGAGCTGGGAGGCAGTGGCAATAAGGTTTTCCAGGGTTCCGTTGATGAACTAAGAATTTGGTCTGTGCAAAGAACTCCTGAACAGATCTCCATTAATCGGGATGCAGTGCTGGCAGGAAATGAGGCGGGACTTGAAATGCAGTATTCATTTGATATGGTGCTTGCAGGAAATATTATTCCCGACAGAACTGGGAATGGCAACGATGGAAAACTGCTTTCATATAATTCAGATGATCGTTTGTCGGGTTTGATGGAACGCCCTTTAATTAATCTTCCTGTTAACCCAAATTATTTTGCAGTTGGTAAAGATCTGAATGTTGTCAAGCTCTTTTGGAATACCATCATGGAATTCAATACAAGGGAATATGTTGTGGAGAAAAGTGAGAATGGAAAGGATTTTGTCGGCATAGCTCGTATAGCTGCAGAAACCAGGCAGATTGCGCAGCGCAGGTATGGATTTGTTGATATCATTCCTGCAAATGGTGTTGCGTATTACCGCCTTAAAATCATCAATAACGACCAGGGGTATGCTTATTCTGAAATTAGGGTGATCCACTAAATATCTTCATAGAATTCAATAGGAAGTTTATCGGGATCTGCGATAAACGTGAATCTTTTTCCTGTGTATTCATCTATTCTTACCGGTTCAACAGCAATATTTTTGGATTGAAGGTCTGATACCACAGCATCCAGGTTATCAACTGAAAACGCCAGGTGGCGCAACCCCTGAGCTTCAGGGCGCGAAGGCCTTTCCGGTGGGTCCGGAAAGGAAAACAATTCTATCACATACTTATCTTCGAGGGCAAGATCAAGTTTAAAAGATTTTCTTTCTTCTCTATACACTTCACGGATTATCTTTAAACCTAATACATCGGTATAGAATGCTTTTGAACGTTGGTAGTCTGAACAGATTATGGCGATATGATGTATTCCCCTGAGCATGTTGATATGAATGTTAGCAGGTTAAAATTAATTTATTTCATTTGTTAGCATGATTATTATTAGGTTCTCAAGCTATCAATCAAAGCAATTTTGCAAGGTTAAATAATGTGAATTCATGACGAAATCAATATTTATAGCCACAACGGAGCCTTACAGCGGTAAATCGATCATTGCCCTTGGAATTGTGAATATGCTTTTGCGAAAAGCCGGTAAGGTGGCTTATTTCAAACCAATCGTCAACGATGATCCTCTTGAAAAGAAGGATATCGATATCGAAACCGTTCTGAATTATTTCAACCTGAATATTCCTTATGAAGACACTTATGGATTTACCAGGCAGCAGGGACTTCGACAGGTGGAATCTGAGACCAGTGGTGAATTGATCGATACTGTGATCCGTAAGGTGAAGAAGCTGGAAGATTCAAATGATTTCCTGGTTATTGAAGGAAGTGATTATATCGGTGAAGGGGCCGCTTTTGAATTTGAAACCAATCTTGCTATAGCTAAGAATCTTGGAGCACCCGTGATACTTGTTGTAAATGGTGAACATAAAAGCATCGCGCAGGTCATCAATACAGCGCATGCGGTGATCCGGAATTTTCATGCACGGGATGTGCAGGTGCTTGCCCTGGTAGTGAACAAGGTAAAGCCGGAGATGGTCAATGATATCAGGGAGGTGCTGGAACCCCAGCTGGATAAGGGTTTGATTCTGTCTGTTATTCCGCGCGATGAGAATCTTCAGAACCCAACCATGAAAGAGATCCTTGAGCAGTTGGGAGGGAAATTATTATTTGGTGAAAACCAGTTGAGTAACCAGGTGGATCATTTTGTAACAGGTGCGATGCACCTTCCGAAGTTTTTGAATCACCTGATGGAAAATGTATTGATCGTAACACCTGGCGACCGTGGTGATATCATCATTGGATCACTCCAGGCAAATCTTTCAACCACCTATAAAAAAGTTGCAGGGATCGTTCTTACTGCAGGAATTGAACCTGATGAACCCATTGTAAGACTAATTCAAGGTTTGCAGACCGTTGTTCCAATAATCAGTGTTGAAATGGGGACATTTAAAACAACACAGGTGGTGGGTAGTATCAATGCAAGATTAACTGCAGATAATCCCAAAAAGATCCAGCTTGCCATCAACACTTTTGAAAAATATGTGGATGTTAAGGCGCTTGATGAAAAGATCATCCGTTTTGAACCAGAAGGAATGACGCCGCATATGTTCCAGTACATGCTTACAAAGAAGGCAAGGAGCATTATCAAACATATTGTTTTACCTGAAGGTAATGATGATCGTATCCTAAAGGCGGCCGCTAAGCTGATGGTTCAGGATGTTGTAAAACTTACCATACTGGGAGATCCTGAACAGGTGGCTGCATCTTATAAACGACTTGGCCTAACAGTTGACCTGTCGAAGATCAGGATCATCAACCCGGCCACATCTGAATACTATGATGATTTTGTAGAAACATTATATGAGCTGAGAAAGACAAAGAATGTCAATCTTGAAATGGCCCGCGATCTCATGACGGATGTATCCTATTTTGGAACCATGATGGTGTACAAAGGACTGGCAGATGGAATGGTGAGTGGTGCAGTACATACAACACAACATACCATCAGGCCGGCATTACAATTTGTAAAAACCAAGCCTGGCATTTCGATGGTGTCATCGGTGTTCTTCATGTGTTTGCCAGATCGTGTTTCCGTATTTGGTGACTGTGCGGTGAATCCAAATCCAACAGCAGAGCAGCTTGCAGAGATCGCGATATTATCTGCAGAAAGCAGTGCGAAATTTGGTATTGAACCAAGGATCGCTATGTTGTCTTATTCATCCGGAACTTCGGGGGAAGGAGAGGATGTTGAAAAAGTGCGCAAGGCAACTGAGATTGTAAAGCAAAAACGTCCTGATCTAAAGGTGGAAGGTCCTATTCAATACGATGCTGCAGTTGATCCTATAGTTGGGAAACAGAAATTACCGGGATCTGAAGTGGCAGGACAAGCCAGTGTATTGATCTTCCCCGATCTTAATACTGGGAATAATACATATAAAGCCGTTCAGAGAGAAACCGGTGCATTGGCCATTGGGCCTATGTTACAGGGTTTAAACAAACCGATCAATGATCTTAGCAGGGGATGTACAGTAGATGATATTTTCAACACAGTAGTTTTAACAGCCATTCAGGCACAGGAAAATGCATAGCATGAATATTTTCGTGATCAATTCAGGAAGCAGTTCAATCAAGTACCAGTTATTTAAAATGCCGGATCCAAATCCTATATGCAGTGGTTTGGTTGAAAGGATTGGATTAGAGAATTCAATTATCACGCATAAGATCTTTACCGGTTCTGAACCGCAGGTAATACGTGAAACCGTTCAGTTAAAGGATCATGAACAGGGATTGAATGAAGTAACTAAGTTGCTCACCGATCCAAATTATGGAGTTATTAAGGATCCTTCAGAGATTGAGGCTGTTGGCCATCGTGTGGTACATGGAGGTGAAGCGTTTGCTTCTACTACTATCATTAATGAGGAAGTTGAGCAAAAGATCTTTGACCTGTTTTCACTTGCACCATTGCATAATCCTGCGAACTATAAAGGAATTAAGGTTGCAGAAAAGATCTTTTCCAATGCAAAACAGGTAGCAGTGTTTGATACGGCCTTCCATCAAACCATGCCTGAGCGTGCATTTCGCTTTGCCATTCCCAAAGCATACTATACGCAACATAAGATCAGAGCTTATGGATTCCATGGTACTTCTCATAAATATGTGAGTCGTGAAGCAGGAAAATTCCTGGGAAATCCATCTGCAAAAATGATCACCATACATCTTGGAAACGGGTGCAGTATGACTGCTGTAGAGAACGGAAGATCTGTTGATCATAGCATGGGATTTGGGCCGCTGGGTGGATTGATCATGGGAACACGTTCAGGTGATATCGATCCCTCAATAATTTTTCACCTTATTGAGCATATGGGCATGAGCGCAAATGAAGTAAGCAGCCTGTTGAACAAACAATCGGGAATGCTTGGACTGACAGGCTTCAGTGATATGCGCGACATCATGAAACAGATCAGCGAAGGAAATAAGGATGCCATGCTTGCTTATGAATTATATGCTTATCGTATCAAAAAATACATAGGTTCATTTGCTGCTGTATTGAATGGAGTGGATGCACTAATATTCACTGCAGGAGTTGGAGAAAACGATTCAGAAGTGCGAAGAAGATCATGTGCACAATTGGAATACTTAGGCGTCCAACTTGATGAAAAAGCAAACGCAGAAAGGGTTCCAGGCATCCGTGATATTTCAATGCCCGGATCTAAAGTTCGCATCCTGATCGTTCCAACCAATGAAGAGCTGGAAATTGCCAATGAATGTTATGACCTGTTGAATTAAGAACTGCAGCTCAGCATCGAACTGCCCGGAGTTTGCGCAGCCCAATCGGGACGCTTTACCAGGTACTTTCTAAACTTGTCGCTGTAGGGTTCTTTGATGGCTTCCTGTAATTCTTTAAATAAAGTATCATCATCATTTTGCAATTGTTCAATAGCCTGGTGCATTAAATAATTCCTTGGTATGAAAACAGGATTTGTTTGCTGCATTTTTTCTATTGAAACTTTTGATCTGAATCCCTGGTATGTTTGTAAAAATTCAAACAGTTTATCCTGCTGCGCGGTGGATGGATCACGATAATAACTTTCATTGAAATGACGGATCAGCATTTCTTTATTATCAGTAACCTCCGGCAGTGTTTCCAGTAGTTTAAAAAAGATGGTCATATCTGGTTTAATGGAACTCAAGACCTGCTCCAGCGTACGGATCATATCTAAATGATCATTGTGCAAACCCAGTCCCAGCTTGTTGCTCATCATCCTGAAATATTTCTCCCAGAAAATATCATCATAAGAATCCACTGCTTCTACCAATTGATCAGTGTCTTGCAGTAATGGTGCAATGGCATTGGCTAAAGCGGCGAGGTTCCATTTTGCAATGGATGGTTGTTTGCCGAATGCATATCTTCTTCCCGGCAGGTCCGTTGTATTCGGAGTGAAATTGGGATCATAGTCATCGACAAAAGAGAAGGGTCCATAGTCGATCGTTAGTCCTAGTATCGACATATTATCCGTATTCATTACACCATGAACAAATCCTACGCGCATCCAGTCAACGATCATGGTTGCTGTTCTTGATACTACTTCACGATACCAGTCGATGATCCTGTTTTCGCCGGTGATATGCGGATAATACTTATTGATGGTCCAGTCAACAAGATTGCGGAGGTTGTCAATTTCCTGTCGAGCTGCAGCCATCTCAAAATTTCCAAACCTTAAGAATGAAGGAGCAACCCGCATTACAATAGCGCCCGGTTCTTCCTGTGGATTGCCGTTGTAAAACATGTCGCGGATAACTTGTTCACCCGTTGAAACCAATGCCAGAGCCCTGGTGGTAGGGATATTCAAATGATGCATGGCTTCACTGAGAATATATTCACGAAGAGAAGATCTTAGTACGGCCCTGCCATCGGCTCTGCGTGAGTAAGGAGTAAGTCCTGCTCCTTTGAGTTGAAGTTCCCACAACTGGTCATTTTCACTGATCCATTCACCCAAGGTAATAGCTCTTCCATCGCCCAGTTGTCCTGCCCAGTTACCAAACTGGTGGCCGGCATAGCATGCTGCATAAGGCTCCATTCCTGGTGCCTGTGCATTTCCGGCAAGTATGTTGAGATCTTGTTGATCAGGGTAACTAATGTTGAGCGTTCTGGCCAGGTCCTCACTCCAGGCCAGCAATTTGGGTTGCTGTACTGCAGTTGGTTGTACCAGGCTATACAACATTCCCGGCGTTTGCCTTGATGTTTTATTGCCGCTTTTATCTCCCGGAAAATTTTCTACAAAATTACTCCTGTAAATGCCGTTGCTCAATGACCTCATACTGCCTGTTTAGATTATGTTGACAAAAATCGTGCTTTTAAAGCTGGCTTGAAAATTTCACCAATGAAGAAATGATATTGGTAGGATATATGGTGTTCCTGGTTTATGCTGTCACTTCTATATGGCTGATGCTGAATGCCTGTATACAACTGCACCTGCTGTATAAGATCAGCTTTGCCAGAAAACAGTCGCAACAGGTTAAAGTTCGGGATACTGATGATTATCCCGAGGTTTTGGTTCAAATCCCCCTGTACAATGAACCTTCGGTTGTAGAAAGATTGTTGCAATCAATATTTAAGTTGAATTATCCTGCTGATAAAATAACTATCCAGATCCTTGACGATTCTACTGATCGTACATCTGTAATAATTGATAAATTTCTTGAAAAGAAAGATCTTCCATTTAATTATCAACTCGTCAGGAGACCCGACAGGAGCGGGTTTAAAGCTGGTGCGCTTCAATATGGATTGCAAAGATCAGCTGCAGAATTAGTAGCCATCTTTGATGCTGATTTTATTCCTTCGCCGGATTTTTTATATAAGCTGCTGCCATATTTTAATGACAAGCAAATAGGCCTGGTCCAGGCAAGATGGGGGCACATCAATCAGAATGAAAATTTTCTGACGCGTGTTCAGTCCATCCTGCTCGACGCATATTTTTCCATTGAACAGTATGCACGTCATCATTCAGGATATTTTCTGAATTTCTGTGGTACGGCAGGAATCTGGAGGCGTTCCTGCATTGAAGATGTTGGAGGTTGGGACGGTTCAGTATTAAGTGAAGATCTTGATCTTTCTTATCGTGCCCAAATGAAGGGTTGGAAGATCGTGTATGATGATAATGTTGAAGTTCCTGCAGAGTTACCTGGTGCAGTCAGTGCATTTAAGACACAACAATTCAGGTGGACTAAAGGCATGGCTCAGATCTCAAAAAAGAATTTCAAACAGCTACTCAATACATCAATTCCTGTAATAAAAAAGATCCATGGTATCTTTCATCTGCTGAGTAACCTGGTATTTGTATGCATGTTTGTGAATGTATTGTTTGCTGCACCATTATTATATTTCAGGAATGAGATCCCGAATATTGCTATGTTAAGTAAGTATATGATGATCGCATCGCTTGCATTGGTTCTGTTGACCTTATTTTATTATAAAGGAGCCACTGCAAAAGGAAATCTTTCTTCGAGGGATTTTATTAAATATTATCCCTTGTTCCTGGTTGTTTATATGGGTATGTCGGTTCAAAATACGATTGCCATATTCCAGGGTTTTTTAGGTAAGGAATCAGAATTTATCAGAACACCTAAATCTG
Source organism: uncultured bacterium (assembly GCA_966112615.1). GTDB lineage: Bacteria > Bacteroidota > Bacteroidia > Chitinophagales > Chitinophagaceae > Flavitalea. The sequence goes on along the minus strand of CBHWDO010000004.1, from coordinate 213,969 downwards.
ATGAGATCATTCAGGAGAAGGCGCGGCTAACATGGATCAATATGGCGGAAGTGGCGCTCCTCATATATTGTATTGCCAGTATTTTTTTCAGTTTTTACCTGAATGATTTCTGGATGATGTTATTTCTCTTAATGATGTCTTATGGATTGATCCTGTTATTGTGGCCAATTGTATTTCAGCCCAAACGATCCCAGGGATGTTTATATCCATCCCTGTAATTTCTTTTGAGCAAGGCAGTTGCTTCTGCATCATTGACCACTTCTTTTTTCACAGGATCATATTTAACCGGTCGCTGTAATTGCATGGAAATATTGGCGAGTATACAGGAGGCAGTGGAGATATGGCCTTCTTCAATATCTGCAACAGGTTTTTTATTCTGTTCAATACTTTCGATCAGGTTGATCATATGCAATCTTGTTGCAGGAGCTGCATGGATCTCAATAGATTTTTCTGTTACATCTTCAGGATATTTTTCTTTCTCATATACTGCTGAAACCCTTACCGGGTCTCCTTTTACAGGAATGAAATCATATTGATAAGGGCTTGCTTTCAAGGTTCCTTTCTCGCCATAAATAAATAATCCCCAGGGATAATCATTGTCGGGAGTAGTTCCCCATGTGCGATGTTGCCAAACGCAATTCAATTGATCGAATTCAAAAACCGCGACCTGTGTATCGGCAATATTTGACTTTCCTGTACTATTTAGTATTCCACCGGTGGAAGAGATCTTTGATGGCCATCCAAGATCCAGCATCCACCTTGCTGCATCAAGCATATGCACACACATGTCGCCCATGATGCCATTTCCATATTCCATGAAGGCACGCCACCATCCGATATGTGGTAATCCATCGTATGGTCGGAGTGGTGCGGGACCAGTCCACAGGTTATAATCAAAGTGTGCAGGAATTTCCTGTAAAGGCGGATTACTGTTGTTTCTCATGTGATAGTAACAACACATTTCAACATGGGTGATCTTGCCTAACGCACCTGAATCAATATATTTTTTCTTTGCTTCAATGAGGTGAGGAGTACTTCTTCTTTGTGTGCCGATCTGCACTTTCCTGTTATGTTTCCTGGCAGCTTTTAAAATTGCTTCACCTTCCAGTACATCAACGCTGATAGGTTTTTGAAGATATACATGTGCACCCTGTTCAATTGCTTCTATAGCTGTCAGTGCATGCCAGTGATCGGGTGTACCTATCAATACCAGTTCAGGTTTTTCTTTTCGAAGCATTTCCCTGTAATCCTTGTATAGCCTGGGTTTGGCGTTGGGATGCCTTTTACGGATAATATCATTTGCTTCATTCAATTGTTTGCTGTCGGGATCACATAATCCTGCTAGATCCACTTTAGCAACCTGCATTAACCTGAACAGGTCACTTTTTCCATACCATCCGGTACCAATTAGTGCTACACGGTATGTTTTCTGTGGATTGAAATCAGCGAGTGAGGAAAATTGAAAAGCCGATAAAGCCAAAGTTGCAGCCGTTCCTTTGATGAAATTTCTCCGATGCATCATGGTGAAAGGTTGTGAGCTATTAAGATAATAAGAAATCATCAACGGGGTTGGTATATAATTTTCAGCAATTTGAAAAAATGCTGATGGATAACAGGAAACTTTCCGGGCAGACAGCCCTCGTAACCGGCGCCAGTTCCGGTATTGGTGAAGCCTGTGCACTTGCACTTGGAGAAGCAGGTGCCAATGTGGTAGTCAATTATCATAATGATGCTGCGGCAGCTGAGGAAACGGTTCAGCGTATCCGCGATATGGGAAGCCTGGCTCTTGCAGTCAAGGCTGATGTGAGTAAAGAAAAGGAAGTGATCGATATGTTTGAACTTGCACTCACAGAATTTGAAACTATTGATATACTGGTCAACAATGCAGGACTGCAGCAGGATGCGCCGTTTGTTGACATGACCCTTGATCAGTGGCAGAAGGTCATTGATGTAAACCTTACGGGTCAATTTCTTTGTGCAAGAGAAGCGATCAAAGAATTTTTACGAAGAGGCATTGTTCCAGAAAGATCTGCAGCTTGTGGAAAGATCATCTGCATGAGTTCTGTTCATGAAATTATTCCCTGGGCCGGACATGTTAATTATGCTGCATCGAAAGGTGCCATCAAAATGTTCATGCAAAGTCTTGCACAGGAATATGGTCCTCAAAAGATCCGTGTGAACAGTATTTGCCCGGGCGCCATTAAAACACCCATCAATAAAGAAGCCTGGGATAACCAGCAATCATTGCAATCACTCATGACATTGATTCCATACAACAGGATCGGTGAGCCTGGAGATGTTGGAAAGCTTTGTGTGTTTCTTGCTTCTGATGATTCTGATTATATCACTGGCGCAAGTATCTTCATAGATGGCGGTATGTCTGTCTTCGAAAGTTTTTCTGACAACGGATGATCATTCTTTTTCAGGTGGCTGCTGTGTTTCTGTAAGGTGAATTTCTCTTATATACTGATCTTTCAAACGGTCGTAAAATGAATGCCTGCTGACCACAGTAGCTACCAGGTTTGCAGCAAGTGCTGTAAGCATAATGAAGAATATTACATTATGGCTGTTTGTCATTTCCAGTATAAGGATTGAAGAGGTGAATGGACTTCTTGTTATGCTGGTAAGAAAGCCGGTCATTCCGCAGAGGATCACCAGGTTGATTTCAGGACCCGATAATTTATACAGATCAGCATATACAGCTCCGATGCTGGCTCCGGCGCTTAGAGAAGGAGCAAAGACACCTCCTGCACCACCAGTTCCGAATGAAACGATCGAGCCCAGCATTCTTAAGATAGGAAGGTACCATTCGATCTTTTTGTCATCTGTGAACAGCGTTTGGACCATGATATCTTTTCCTGAACCAAGAGTATGCTGTCCAAAGAATACTGCCATTGCAGCAATGATCAGCCCACTGATGATGATATACAGGATCGTTAATGAAGTCTTCCTGATAAGTGCTTTTTTCTTCATCAGCGCAATGATCACATTTCCCATAAAGCTTCCCAGGAAACCTGTGATAATGGCAAGTGGAATAACGATCAGGATCATCCAGTTGGAGAAATTATGTAACTGGGGATATCCCAAATAGAGGTATGGGCCAAGAAAATATAATGCGGTAAGTCCTGCAATGATCACCCCTGTCAGTAATGCAGAACGGAAAAAACTGAAATGCGTTTTAGTGAGCTCTTCAATGGCAAATACAATTCCTCCCAGAGGCGTATTGAAGGCTGCAGCAAGCCCTGATGCTGCACCTGTTACCAGCATATTTCTTCTTGATATTTTTGGATACCAGGTTGGAAGCAGGTCGTTCACCCATTTAAATATTGAAGCTGAGATCTGGATGGTAGGACCTTCTCTTCCAACGATCCCTCCTCCGAAGACCATCATCAGGCTGGATATGATCTTTGTGATAATGATGCGAATGCTCAGTAATGAATTGACCTTATAATTATGCCGGGGATTAGTGAGTTCGATTGCAGCAATAACCTGTGGAATTCCACTGCCTCTTGCAAAAGGTGCAAAGCGTTTCACTACATACCACGACATTACAAAAAATGCAGGAGTGACAACCAGTAGCAGGAATTTATTTTGATGAAAGATCCAGGCAGTACCATGTTCAGCAAGTGCAAAAAGTTTTGCATAGAAAACTGCAATAGCTCCTGATATTAATGCTGCAGCCCAGAATGGAAGTGCATTTAAGATATTTTTCCGGATAACTTCATTTCTGCCCGACAGTGTTACAGGGCTTAAAAACTTTTTGGCCCATTGGATGATTTTCATGCTTGTTACCTTCATCAATTATTATTCCGAAGATAAGAAAGGGTGCCGAAGCACCCTTTCACCCAACATTAAAATACAGCAGGAGGTACCGGATAAAAACCATCCAGTGCGTTCCTGTTGGAGCCCTTCAGTCCAACAATTGCTGTAATTCCGTTATCCGTTAACTGGTTAAAGATCGGGCTCGCCAGCGCATGAACTTTAATTCCTGTACGTTGTGTAAAATCGCGGTTACTTCCGTCATTCATAATGTCTGAAAGTGCTGCAACGGCCGGTGGAACCGGGTTGTGGGCAAAGCTTTCATCCAGTAATGAATGGAAGATCTCATGCGACATAGTTTCACCGATCAGTCTTCCGAAGATCTTCACAACCCATGAATCAATTACAGGGTCGCTTACTCTTGCAAGGATCAATTCGTGGATAATACCTTTTGTTACAAGTCCGATACCATCGAGGTAATCAACAGTGGAATCATCGATCAGGTAAGTTCCTGCAAACACAGAAATACTTTCATTGAAGTGATGTGCACCGATGAGGTTTCCATTAGTTTGATTGCCATCAGCTTCAACAAAACCTCCGAAAAGGTTCCGCACGCTTCCATCTGATTCCACAAAGCCATCGGTATTTCTGACAGTAACCTTTGTGATCATGTTAGCAGGAACATGTGCAGGAGATGTATGTCCTTTATGCTTCCAAACAAGCCTGATGTTCGAATCTTTTGTCAGATGCTGAACCGTATTAACGATCTCCTCAATTATAGGATCCTTCAGGTGTGAGGATTGAATGCCGTTCAGGAATGTATCGAATTCTGCAGCAAATGACACTTCAATGAATTGCGGAATGCTCAGCTTATGTTTCTCACTGGCTATTTTATTTGTACCATCAAGTAATTCAATATCGATGGCTGCAATGCCCGGCTGAATACCCAGTATGGTAACTTCATTTGCTTCGCCATTCATCTTTTGAGTGATGCTGTATTTTCCTGCTTCATCATCCGGAATACTCCATTTTAAAGTGGATCCTGCCGGTGCATTGGATGGTTTAACTGATAGAATTGTTTTTCCTGATCTATCAGAAGGAGGATTGAATGCTTTTAATGAAGGCGATAATTTCAGATCAACGATCAGCGGTTTTGTCTGACCATCTCCTTTAGTAATCTCAAATCCATCACCATCTTTTTTCACATTCGTTCCTGTCTGGCTGGCTTTCTCCATCAATGATCCAAGATCACCTGCACTGGTTGAATTACCATCCAATCCTTTGGTCAGTGTTTCAATGATATTTTTCCTGGCATTCTGCGCAGCTTCAGATGGTAGACCACCGCTGGTTTCGAGTTGCGAGATCATATCCAGCTGCTTCTTCGCAAGATCCATCAACTCTTCTTTTGTTTTTGGAATAGAAGCTTTGATATTTTTTTCGGTGAGTTCTTTGGCCTTGTCATTACTTACTGATCCATTTTTCTTTGCATCTTCAATCAGTTTATTGGCGGCGGCTGCTTTTGCCATTTCAGCTGCTTCCTTACCGAATGCCTGTGCAGTATCCATGGATTTCTTGAATGCTTCAATGGCATTCAGCTGGTTTTGATTTAGGCCGGTAATGTCTCTGAACGCATCACCTTTTCCAACCAGTTGAAGCATGGATTGTAATCCCGTTGGATCAGGAAGGGTAGGAGCATTCTGAATATTGACCACCGGGGCTGGAAAATCTTTAGGATCAAGATTACCTGGTTCTGCCCTGCGTGTATCAGTATTGAGTGGAAGGATCTGCGTATTCGGACTATCAGGAATAGGTGATTCTTCCCAGCGCCAGAAGCGACTTTCATCTTTTTCTTCGCATGAATTACACTGACCCATTACAGCTTCAGCATAGATGCCTTTTGTTGGCATGCTTACGCGCATTGGTTCCGGCTGATCAACATGATACTGTGCAAAAAGATCGAACTCATCATCGATGGTTGGATCCAGCTGATTACCCGGTGCAACCGGCATGATCAGGCAATTTCCTGCAATTCCGATCACCCTGTTTTCAACCACTGATGCAACACTTCTTCCATTTGCTTTCCCTGGAGCAATGATTCCATCCAGCAACATGTATCTTCTTTCAGGAGTCATATCGAAGTAAATGCATTTGTGATAGTACTCCATATTTTCATTGAGGTGTTGCAACAGGTTATTGGCTGCATCAACATCTTCTCCTCTTGGATTTCGAAGTTCATTCCTGGTTAATGGAGTTGTCAGAAATACACCATCACTTCCTGCGAAAATATCATTGTCAATGCGGCCACTGAACAATGTTCCGGCAATATTATTCGTGCGGTATCTAAGGTTCCCCGAATGAACACGCACTTTCATATACTTATTCTGCAGTTGCTCCAGTTTTGTTTTTAATTCTGGTGCTGCATTGGAAAGATCAAGGTTGATAAGCAGGCTTCCGATCTGTTCACGTGGTATATCAGTTGGTGTTTGTGCCGACTGTCGCATGGTGATCCGCAATGGAATATTTGGCCTGAAAGTATTGACCAGCGTGAAATCCATTGCAAGGTTTTTCCCTTTATCAGTTGTTACTGTAAAATGATCAAGCAGGAATTCTATGGTTCTTGGTCCTACCACTCTCGCGAGTTCGTCGTTGCTGATTTGTTTGTCGAGATAATCATTAAGTTGAAGTCCAAATATTTTGAAGAATTCCAACATTGCAGCATCAACTTTTCCTTCATTGGTATTAAAGAAGGTAAATTCTATCAGCAGTTCTCCGTCATAAGAAACTACATTCTGTTCTGCAAAATTTACTCTTGGAAATCCTATGCTGTCATAGTAATTCTCAAAAGCGCTTTCTTTCTCATTCTGAATTCTTGCAATGGCGTCAAATGCTGCCCTGAGCGAAGGTTTGAACAGGTATCTTTCCAATGTGTTTCTCCAGCGAAGACATTTGTTGATGTCGAATGGCGACATCTGCAAAGGAATAAATAAACATTCCTGAACACCTGCCAACCTGTTGCGGATCTCAAAATGTCGAAGCACTTCAAAATACTGGATCGTAATGGCATGACAGTGATTGTAATTGGCCACCGATTCAGCAGTGGCAGAAACTGTTTCTCCCTGGCTTACTGTCTGGATCACTGTTGCTCTTTGGGATCTTACCATGGAAGCTGCCTGCATTGTTCTGTCACTTATGCTTTGTAAACTGTTTGCAGTGCTTTGTCTGTTGGAGCTCTGGCTTGCATTGGAACTGGCCTTGCTTTTGCCTCCACTAATTCCCAACAGACTTCCGAATGCGGCTCCACCAGGTAAAATTCCCATGATGCCTGCTCCAAAACCTGCGCCGAATGAGGAGGTTGAGGCAGAAGAATTTCCCTTGATATTTTCTGATAAGGTTGCGCTTACTACTTCACTGATGTCGCGGTCACGGATCAACGTATTATTCAGTGTTTCTTCATATGATAACTCCTGTGACCTGGCAGCGCTTTCTCTTCTTTCCCAGTCCAGTACAGCGATCTGTTTCTTTTGCCCGGGAGCTAACGGTAATGAATATACGAGATCGCCGATAGAATATCCGTCAGGGATCCATTCCTGTTTGAAATGAAGCAGGTGACCATGTGCAATGCTGGCTGCCTGGTAAATGGTTGGATCATCATCCCAATCGATCTGGTTCATCTGGCTTAGTACCGTGCGACCTTTGAATACAGGTTTTTCATTTCCCCTGATGATTGTTTTTACTTTATGATCCAGTACCAATTTGTCAAGGAGGTCCTGGTTGAAATTGGCTTTTATCTCAGGATTTATTTTTGTTATTGTACTGCCATTCCCATTTCCATTTGTTAGTGCAGCAACATTTGTTTTAATGATATTGGATGATTTGATCTGTTTACTTGTGATCAAATGAAACTTTTGAAATACACTGAACGGGACTGTAATATTTACTCCATAGAGATCTTTCAGGTTGATCTCTTTTTCTTCTTCAAGAATATCTGCAATGATCGAAGGCTCTGTCGTTCTTACTACAGAATAATAACTGAATTCTTCAACTACTTTCTTTTCGTGAAAATTCAGATTATTGCATCCGCAGTCTGTACATCCTTCTTCAGCGCTGATCTCTTCATCAATGACCAGGATCAGTCTGTCGGGGATCATTGATTTGCTCACTGCATTTTCTCCTGAGCCTTCTGTAAACTGTTTGGTTCTGACCTGGATATCCTTTCGGAAATTCTGTTTTGAAACAGTGGCTCTGCATAGTTTCACATTGAACTGGTCTTCAATGTTGAAGAATGAAATAAATCCTGTTACAAAATACCCGTTTGATTCCGTGCTTGCGAAGGCAACCGGCTGAAGGTCTTCGGCATTGTCAGTTGTAGAAGCAAATATCACTACCTGGTATCCGTCAAGTTTGTCGATACTTTTATTACTGATCAATTTTCCTTTTACCTGGTATGAACCCTTCACGGATGGATTAGGTACCTGTGGTAATTTTTCAATGGCAACATGAATTTTTTCATTGGCAAGTGCAGATATATTTACTTCTATGAATTCTTCTACAGGTGGCTCTGTTGTAGGCTGGAAAGCAATTCCAACATATTCACCCTGGGCTGATTTCACTTTCAATAAAACTTTGCTATTGGGAAGCAATTCATTCAGGTCAAGGTCAACGATAACGATCCCCGAATCCTCAATGGGAAATGATTGTTCAATAGTAAAGCGATCGTTATTTATAAAAGAAACAATGAGCTGGTAACCGAAAAAGAATTTTTTATCACCTACCGGTATGAACTGGTATTCTATTCTTTTCAGGTTCTTTACTACGTTGGTTGGAGTGTTGAAATCAACCAGTTCACCAACCATGTTAAGGTCGACCGTTGGAATGCTAAGAATGGAAAGATCTTCTGGCCTCTTGAAGATCATTCCCTTTCTTAAAGCTTTTTCAATGGTTGAGATTGCGGTGTCGGAGACGTTTTTTTCAGCAAGCGTGCGTTTGAGTTCCTGCAATTTGGGCAGGTCGTTGATGTTGGGCCTCATTTCTTCAGGTTAAAAAATTAAAGAAAATAAGGTTCCCATAGAGAGGAAACAGCCATCTTAAGGTAAGGATGGCTTAGAGGTGTCTACTAATGTAATACTTTATTTTAATAGAATCTGGTGAATAATATTTGGTGTGAAAACATCTACATCATTGGGAAACAGCTGTTTTGGATTACTGTTAAGGTCTTTGCAGGTGTCCAGTTTTCGACTTAAAAAATTCAATTTGCCCTGGGAGACTTTTGCTCCAACGAACAGGATGGCTAATAAAGAAATAATTCCTAGAAAAGGTTTCATGATAAGGTTTTGTGCTTTGACAGCGCCCGATTCTTATCCGTTGCACCAACCGTTCATCATTTCTGTGTAACCGGTACATATTGGGTGTAGTCATAGCCCCAAACCTTATATCATGATACAGAAATTTGTTCTTTGGCTGGTTGCTTTATTAAGTTCCGCTACCATTTTTGCCCAGGAACTGAGTAAAAAAGAAAAAAGAATGATCCTGGATTCAACCAAAGCCAGGATGTTGCAACATTATCATTTTAAAGAGCAATTGCCAGCCATTAACGCATTTCTTGAAAAGCAATGGAAATGCGGCGCCTATGAGAAACTGAACAATAGGGACGCATTTACCACAGCGGTTGCGAACGATCTGAAAGCTACTGCAAAAGACAATCACCTGAATTTTTTTTATACTCCTGCAAATCTTGTTCAGGCAGGATCTGGAGGACCGCAAATGAATTGGGGATTGATCGAAGAGAAATTTTTAAATAACGGACTCAATAGTGTAGCTGTTCTTCCGGGCGATATTGGTTATATGAGGATACAGGCATTTGGTTCAGTGGAGGACGTTGCCCCCGGAGCGTTTACTTTTATTCAGAACACCCAGGCATTGATCATTGACCTGAGAGGTAATGGAGGAGGAATGCCTTCGACTTTAATTGCCAGTTATCTTCTTCCAAAAGATTCTCTCCTGCTGAATTCAATTTACTGGAATGATCATACGGATCATTTTTATACCATACCTGAATTGCAGGGGCCAAGGTATCTTGATCGACCTGTTTACCTGGTTACAGATAAAGGAACTTTTTCTTCTGCAGAAGAATTTGCTTATGACCTGCAGGCAATGAAGCGTGCTACCATTGTTGGAGAAGCAACCGGCGGCGGTGCCAATCCCGGTGGATTATTACCTGTATTTACTTTTGCTGATGGATCAAAACTTGATATATATGTATCTCTTGCCCATGTAGTCAACCCGGTTACAGGAAAGAATTGGGAAGGTACAGGGGTGTTGCCCGATGTAACTAGCAGGGCAGAAGAAGGTGTTAGGAAAGCCCACCTGTTGGCTCTCGATTACCTTAAACAAAAAGAAGAGCGTTCCATAGTTCGTGAGCAGTATGAAAAGATCGCACAGCGCATACGTGATATGGATTAAGTGAAGGGATCCCGGTTACTTGACCGGGATCCATATTTCTTCTTCAGAATTGTCCTGGCCGTTCCGGTATTTTTCGCCCACTAATTCAAAATGTGGCCGGTCATCTAATCCAAGACCCGAAGATGGCAGCCATTGCTGAAAAATATACCTGAAAACTTCCGGTGCATATTTGTTATTCCCTTTGAAATTGAAAACCGCATATTTACCTGCCGGTATTTTCATCAACTCCATACCGGGCGGTATTTCACCTTCATTCAAAAACTCTACGGCAGCCCATTTTTCAAATTCTGTAGATGGGTTAAAATTGGTAAAATATTGCGCAGGATAATTTTGTAATGAATACCTGGTTGCATTATCCAATTCAGTAATGGAGTTTTTTGTTTTCATAAATGAAGCCCATAATTCACCGGTAGAATTGTGAATAAGCGACATGGTCTTTCTTTGTCCAACCAGTATTTTTTCATCGATCACCTCAATCCTGGGTTCCGACAAATGCCAGGTTGTAGTATTCAACTTCATTTTCAGAATTGGATAAGGTTTACCTGTTCCATCTACCGGCATTCTTTCTTCAATAACAAATCCATGCTTTTTATAAAATTCAACTGCATGTTGATTGTCTTCATTAACATCCAGCGCATTGGCTTCAAGATTATTTATTGCGTAATCCAGCATCAGCTTCCCGTATCCTTTTCCAATATGCTGAGGATGCAGGAAAAGCATTTCAAGTTTATGGTTATCTACTCCCAGAAATCCAATCATTTCGCGTTCTTCGGTTAAACCACAATACACCGACATTGAATTAAAATCCAGTCCCGATACAAATGTTTTAAAGAAGCGGATATCTTCTTCTTTTAAAAAATGATGGGTAGCCCGAACCGAGGATTCCCATGTTTCAACGACCGATTCCCGCAGTTCTTCAGAATATAATTCAATGGATATGCTCATGATTCCTGCAATGTAAACAGATTAAGAAAAATTTAAACGAACAATTGGATGAATTGAGTGTTTTTTGCGCTTTTAAAACCTTTTCAATGAATGTACTGCTGGTTGAGGATGAAGCCTCTGTAGCTATAATGATCAACAAAGGATTGGGTGAAGCGGGCCACCAGGTCAGCATTGCACCCGATGGTAATATAGGCTGGCAAATGGCCACATCCATCAATTTTGATGTGATCATCCTCGATATTATGCTCCCGGGAATGAATGGACTTGAACTGTGCCGTAAGCTTCGTGAGAACCAGCTTGATACTCCTATACTCATGCTAACAGCATTAAGTACAACAGAAAATATTGTTGTTGGTCTTGATAATGGTGCCGATGATTACCTCGCAAAACCTTTCAAATTCGCTGAGCTCGAAGCCAGGATCCGAAACCTTGTTCGCCGTAGAAGTAGTCCTGCTGCTAATTCAGAAGAACTTATCGTCAACGATCTTACGTTGAATCTTGCCTCAAAAACAGCCTTTCGAAATACCAAAGAGATCACGCTTACCAGTACTGAATATCGTTTGCTGGAGTATATGGTCAGAAATAAAGGCAGAGTATTATCGAGATTGCAACTGCTGGAAAATGTATGGGGAATCGATTTTAATATGGGTACAAATGTGGTTGATGTATATGTGAATTATTTGCGTAAGAAAATTGATAAAGAAGCAGATGTAAAATTAATTCATACAGTCACAGGTATGGGATATGTTATAAAATAAACTGTATGAGGATCCAGGCACAAACCACCTTATTGTTCACGCTTCTTACTGCAGGTATCATTGCTTCGCTGAGTTTTTCAGTCTATTATTTTACCAGCAAGCTTGCCTTCAATGATTTTTTGAAGCGCCTGGAATTGAGGGTGGTCATTGCTTCCAAGCTAAGATTTGAACAGGATAGAACATCTATCAATACTTATAATGAATTGAAAAAGCAGCACCTTGAAATGCTTCCTGATGAGAAGGAGTATATTGTCCGGTATGACCCTTCCAGCAATAGCTTTATTGACTCTTCCGGACTGAATCTCTCACCTAACTTTTATCGCAACATACTGCTTAAAAAAGGTGCAACAGTGTATACCGACAGGAATGATCGTGAATATGCGGGTAAATTATATTCTGATGAAACGGGTGAGTACCTGGTTATCACATCAGCGATCAATCTATATGGAAACAGAATGCTTGATAACCTGAAGAAGGTACTGATTGCTTCATTTGTTATCGGAGTATTGATCGTATTTACTGTAGGATTATTTTTTTCAAAGAAAACTTTTGAACCGGTTCGTGATATTAATCTTCGTGCGCAGGATATCAGTGCACATAATCTTCATTTAAGGCTTGATGTAAAGCCTGGTAAGGATGAGATCTCGCAATTGTCGCACACTTTTAATATGATGCTGGATCGTTTGCAAACGGCATTTGAAACACAGAATAATTTCGTCAGCAATGCTTCCCATGAGTTCCGTACTCCCCTGACTACCATCATTGGAGAGGCAGATCTTGCATTGTCAAAACAAAGAACTGTTGAAGAATACCGGCAAACACTCGAAGTGATCATACGACAGGCGGAACGTCTGCAATTAATTACTGGAAGCCTGCTGAACCTTGCCCAGTCGGGGTTTGATGGTAAAAAGCAGGATTGGAAGATCGTTCGAATGGATGAATTATTATTTGAAGTGAAGGAATCGATAGATAAACTTTATCCGGGCGGAAAATTAAAACTTGATCTGAGCAGGTTGCCGGATGATAATTTAAAATTGAAGATCATGGGTAACAGTCAGTTGGTGCGACTGGCGATCTCAAATGTGATCATGAATGGTTTCAAATATTCTGATAACAATATTGTTAAGGTCTCTATCTTTTCAGAAAAAAGAAATATCTGCATAGAGATCGTGGATACTGGTATCGGTATTCCGGCAGATGAGATCAAGCACATCTATGTTCCTTTCTTCAGAGCTTCCAATAGTACAAAGTATGAAGGATATGGAATTGGTTTACCTTTGACCAAGGCCATTGTTACGCTGCATGAAGGCAATATCCTGGTGGACTCCAGGGAGAATGAAGGCACCCATGTAAGAATTCTTTTACCACAAGCTAAGATCAGCAGGGTCTAATGATATTCTAATGTTCTAATCATTTTCTAATCTTCTTCACATCATAATCTAATCATGGTATTATGACATCCTAATAGGTGCGATGCAGTTTTGTGTTCTTATTAAAACAAGAACATATGACCAATGTATTGATCCCTACAGATTTCAGTGTTGCCTCTGTTTTCCAGATTGAAAAGGCAGTGGAAGCCTTGGGTGTAAAGCCATTCCATGCAATACTGTTTCATGCATTTCAAATACCTACACTGAATAATGATCTGCATGGAATAACCCGGCCGGCTCCTTACAGTAATTTATTGGATGATTCATTTCGCATGGCTTGTCGACAGGTCAAACAACAATATTCAAAGCAGGTAAAGAGTATTGTGATCAAGCATATGTTTGGATCTACCGCTGCAGTATTCCGAAATTTTGTTGATGCAAATGATATTGATATCATTTATCTCCCTGAAGATTATTTCTTCACCTCGGTTCATCCCGATAGTGTTAATCCAGTGCCTTTGTTTAAACGCTCAGGTATACCTGTATTGAAAGTCAGGCATTCGGGAATTGTTCAAAAGGTCCTTGCACATGAAGCCCTGAAACATGTAGAATCGGAAAAGCTGGTGATCCAGGAAAAACTAATGTCTAAATAATTTTTATGCTGTTAAAAAAGCGTGTTCCCTTCAGGTATGTATTTGGAAAGATCAGGAAAGAGTTATTGTACATCCTGCTCTATGCCACTGCCATTGCAGGTTTGCACGAATTCTATCAGATGAACGCCATTTCCATTCCACTGGCAGTTCCGGCGGTCCTCGGTACCGTGATCTCTTTGCTGCTGGGTTTTAGAAGTCAGCAGGCATACGATCGGTGGTGGGAAGCCCGGCATATCTGGGGAGCGATCGTAAATGAATCAAGAACGCTGACACGACAGCTAACAACTTTCTCTGATACCACAGAAGAAACCAATGAAGTCTGGAATGAATTCTTGCAGAAGATCGTTCGCAGGCAGGTGGCCTGGTGTTATTCACTAGGGTATTATCTCAGGCAAATGCCTTACCAGAAAACACTTCAGAAGTATTTGTCGAAACATGACCAGGAATACGTTTCACATTATGATAATGCACCGATGGCATTACTGGAATTGCATGGAAGAGATATCAAGCAGGCGCTGGATGAAGGCTGGATCAATCGTTACCAGCATATTGAAATTGATCAGACGCTTACCAGGTTATGTGATGCTATGGGAAAATGCGAACGCATTAAGAATACTGTATTTCCAAGTACATATAGTTTATACATACATTTTTCTTTACTGCTGTTCATCAGTATGCTTCCTTTCAGCCTGATAGAATATTTTGGCTTCCTCGAAATTCCTTTGGTGATGGCCATTTCAGCCTGTTTTCTTTTAATTGAAAAGATGGCGATCCATTTACAGGATCCTTTCGATAATAAGCCAACAGATACTCCAATGACCACCATTGCAAGAAATATTGAAAAGGATCTGATGCAGGTACTCAGGGAGCCTGTGCGATTGGATAAAGGCAGGGAAGTGAAGCAATTTTATGTTTTATGAGGATTGAAATGAACAAAAGAGCCTGATTTTCTTTAGTTTCATCTTCCAATTTCAAAAATCATAATTATGTATAGACTTATTCCAGCAATGATGGGAGGTTTGTCTCTTGCTTTTGCTTTCTGTACTTCAGATCCTGCAACGGTTTCAGGTCCGGTGACCCCGGGTAATGCGGATACTTCACTTCCTGCAGTTGAAACCAAGAATCCGAATACGGATTATAAGCCGGCTTTTGCAGGGCAGACAAGGATCGGAGGGGTTAAAACAAGTACACCTTACGAAGCAACTGTGATCACCAGTGACCTGAAAAGGCCATGGGGTATTGCCATTCTTCCCGATGGAAGATTTATCATCAACGAAAGAGGTGGTGATATGAAGATCGTTAGTGCTGCCGGAGCGGTTGGTGAACCTTTAAAAGGTGTACCGGCTGTGAATTCTGCAGGACAGGGTGGTTTGCTGGGGATTACGCTGGATCCGGATTTTGCAAGCAACAGGATGATCTACTGGACATTCTCTGAAAACACTCCTGATGGAAATCTTACTGCTGTTGCAAAAGGTAAACTTTCAGCAGATGAAAAATCAATTGAAGGAACCACTGTTATTTACAGGGCTTTCCCGGCTTATAAAGGAAACCTTCACTATGGTTCAAGAATTCTGTTCGATAAAAACGGCAACCTGTATGTGAGTACCGGTGAACGTTCTGACCTGGCTACCAGGCCATTGGCGCAGGACCTGAAAGCTGCACTGGGAAAGGTTGTAAGGATCACAAAGGATGGAAAACCGGCACAGGGTAATCCTTTTGCCGGACAGGCCAATGCAATGCCTGAGATCTATACTTACGGTCATCGCAACGTACAAAGCCTCGCTATCCATCCTCAAACCGGCGACCTGTGGGAAGCAGAATTCGGTCCAAGAGGTGGTGATGAACTGAACCGCATCCAGGCAGGTAAGAACTATGGCTGGCCAACCATTACTTATGGAATTGAATATGGAGGTCCAAAGATCGGTGGTGGTATCACCCAGAAAGAAGGTATGGAACAACCGGTTTATTACTGGGATCCGGTGATCTCTCCAAGTGGTATGACTTTCTACACCGGTGATGCTATTCCTGAATGGAAAAACAATCTGTTCATTGGAGCACTGAGTGGAACTCATATTGCACGACTGGTGATCCGCGATAATAAAGTGGTGGGAGAAGAAAGATTGCTGGCTGATCAGAACCAGCGTTTCAGAGATGTTGTGCAGGGTAAGGACGGCGCTTTGTATGCTGTGACCGATGGTGGTCGTTTGTATAAG
The DNA here is from genome assembly GCA_966112615.1 of uncultured bacterium. Taxonomy (GTDB): domain Bacteria; phylum Bacteroidota; class Bacteroidia; order Chitinophagales; family Chitinophagaceae; genus Flavitalea. Next base: position 197,812 of record CBHWDO010000004.1, on the reverse strand, counting down.
ATCGCAAAAAAATAATATTAATTAATTCCTGAAATAAGGCTTGCTGCGTATCCTCATACCGGCAAGCCTTTGTTATGTTATGAAGAATATTCTTCTGGTGATGATAAGTGTTTTGGTATTGTATGCCTGCAATTCCGAAAAACCAAAAGACGGATCAGTTCCATTGATCATTAAAACGCTTGATGGAGATATTCATATTGCAATCTATCCTGAAAAAGCACCTTTATCCTGCAAGGCATTTCTTGATCTTGTTGATAAAGGAGTGTATAAAGATGCGAGTTTTTACAGGGTGATGAATATGGATAATCAATCTTCTGATGCACCAAAAGCAGAGTTTGTGCAGGGTGGTATCTGGGCGAATAAAAACAAATCCGGCAAGCTTCCATTGATTCCGCATGAGCCCACAAATAAAACAGGGATCCTTCATAAAACGGGAACCATTTCACTGGCAAGAAATGAACCTGGTACGGCGGATTCGGAATTTTTTATTTGTCTCGATGACCAGCCAGGACTTGATTTTGGCGGAGAAAATAATCCCGATGGGCAAGGTTATGCAGCATTTGGTGTGGTTACCAGGGGGATGGATATTGTGAGGAAGATCTATTCAAGGCCCGATACTGATCAATACCTCAATAAGCCGGTTTTGATTCTTGAAATTGAAAGAGAATAAGCTGGCATAAGTTTTTATTAGTGTTTGTAACTGATGTTAAAAAAGCTTCAGACAAAAACACACTAATATGAAAAAACTATTTGCAATCGGCTTGATAGCCTTTTCATTTGCGTCTTGTGCAGATGCAGATAATGATGACAGGATTGAATCAGATGAAATGAAACCTGATACAGTGGCTACTACAACCACTACCACAACAACTTATTCACCTGTAGATGGAGATGTGATCTATCGTGATGATAAAGTGTTTGTAATGCGCAATGGAGCCTGGATTGAAGCAGATGATGAAGTGAAACTCGACAATGGCGTTGTTGTGTATAAAGATGGTCATGTTAAAAAAGATGATCGTGAAATTGAATTGAATGATGGTGAGATAGTGAATAAATCAGGTGATTTTTTTGATCGCACCGGTGTTGCCATTGAAAATGCATGGGATGATACCAAGAGAGGTGTAAAGAAAGCCGGAAAAGCAATTGGAAATGCAGCAGAAAAAGTTGGCGATAAAGCAAAAGATGCAGTAGATCGCGACCACGATAATAAGTAAGATTGTTCTTGATTGATTGATGAATGATCCCTGTATGATTTTCATGCAGGGATTTTTTTGAATGTTAAATTAATCTGTTTGCAGGCGCATTTTACTCTGAATCCTTTATTTTAGAGCACATCAAAACTGTAGCATATGAAATGTCCAAACTGTAACATCGACCTGGTGATGAGTGAAAGACAGAATGTTGAAATTGACTATTGTCCACAGTGCAGAGGCGTATGGCTTGATAAAGGTGAGTTAGATAAAATCATTGACCGAACTTCACCTGTTGATAATGGTCCTTCTACAAATGATCAATATGATCAGTATGGAAAGGAGCGGAAAGATTATTCTCAGGGCAAATATTATCCGCACAAAAAAAAGAAGGGTTTCCTGGGCGATCTTTTTGACTTCGATTAATATTAGGGAGAATCATTACATTTAATGATGTCCCAGACCTTAGACCCAGCAACCAGTGAAAGCCTGGTATATAAACTTTTAGATAATCAGCCGGATCCCGTTATTTATTACGAACCAGTAATAAATGCGGGATCTGTCGTTGATTTTAAGATCATATATGCAAATCCTAAAGCTTTTGGAGCGTTTAATCTTGTTCCCGGTGATTTGCTTTTAAGGAATGGAAGTCTTTTGCAGGAATTTATTTTCGCTGAATTAAAGCAGGTGCTATCATTTGGATATTCCGCTGAGAAGCCATTTCATGATGAAATATCCAATTCATACATAACCCTGTTTTTTTCAAAGGTGAATGATGGTGTAATGGTTGTGGTAAGAGATGTTACTGCAATTACACGAAACAGGTTATTGAATGAAGAAAAAATTGAACAGACCAATCAGAAACTACAGATAATATTTGACCATTCACGAGCCGGGATGTATACATTGAAGGCTATTAGAAATGACAATGGAGAGATCGAGGAATTCAGATTTGGTCTTGTTAACCAGGCTGTGGCTTCCTACCTCGGAATGAAAGCTGAAGATATTGCCGGATCATTGGGAAGTACCTATTTTCCTGCCTACAAAACCAATGGATTATTCGATCGGTATGTTGAATCAATGACCACAGGTAATCCTGCGACTTTTGATCTTCATTACGAAGATGGCTATGATAATTTTTTTACGATCCATGTTGTTCCAATAGGCGATGAATTATTTGGAACCTTTACAGAGAATACATCATTGAAAAGATTGCAGAGAGAACTTGAAAGCTCAATCGCTGAACTGAAAAGATCGAATGCCAGTCTTGAACAATTTGCACATGCCGCTTCTCATGATTTACAGGAGCCTTTGCGAAGGATCACCAAACTGGCGGATGATTTGGAAAAGGAATATGGTTATCAACTGAACGATAATGCTTTTGAGTACATTGAAAAAATTAAAACTGCTGCCCGCAGAATGCAGATCCTTATTCGTGATCTGCTGGTATTTGCACAAGTTGGATCTGTAGACAAGGAGAAAACAGAAGTTGACCTGGATTCATTGCTGCAGGAAGTATTGCAGAATCTTGAAGTTGCCATTGCTGAGAGAGATGCTGAGATCACAGTGAATCCGATTGGAAAAATAATGGGTAACAGTTTGCACCTGCAACAAATGTTTCAGAACCTGTTGAGTAATTCCCTTAAGTATTCAAGCTTTGAAAGAAAGCCTGCAATCAGTATTGAAAGTTCTCTGATACAGGGAAAGGACACTGGTTTTGAACTTGGTGAATTTGAGATCAAGCAGCAATATCTCCAGGTAATATTGCGTGATAATGGGCAGGGATTTTGCAACGAAGATGCGACTCGTATCTTCAAGATATTCCAGCGCTTACCTCAGCATAGGAATGAATACCAGGGTACTGGTATAGGTTTAGCTATTGTGCAAAGAGTTGTTCAGAGTCATAAGGGATATATTAAAGCCGAAGGGATACCCGGTGAAGGTGCAACTTTTACTATCATACTTCCGGTTGGGTAATCACCTTCGGAAATGTGTGACATAAGTATGAAAGTTGCGAACATTGTTTGCTACAAAATGATCAGAACTTCTGAAATTGATATCATCATAATATTCAGATAAAACCACCTGGTTGTTGAAATCGATGGCTGTAATCTGAAGGCTTTGAGTAGTATTTTCGTCGCGATATCTTTTGATGATCTCCCAGCTTCCGCTGTACTGCCTGTTTAGCCTGTCTGTATACGACAAAGTTCCATTTTCATTGAAGTAAAGTGTTCCGTTACTGAATGGTAGTTCATCGATATCACCACCGATCCCAATTCTTTTTACATCCCTGATATGCCATTGGCCAATGATCCTGCGATTGTAGCTTTTCAGAAAATCTTTGCTGCATCCTAAAAAGAAAAAGGTGGGAAAGATGAGAAGAAGTGTAAAGATTCTTTTCATGATAAGAATGTTAGTTCTTTTAAATTTCGCACCTTTTTCGAATCATGGAAATTGCCAGGATATGAGTTAACAAAATTATATGGACTTGTCCTTTTTCCATTCCATCTGCTGTTTTCCTTTTTTAAGCTTGAGGATCATATTCCCCTCTGCATCCTTTTCAAACACTATAAATGCATTATGTGATTTATTATAAAATATCTCCGTGGAAACAGGCCTGAAACTCACTACAGGCTGGCCTTTTATAATACTCAGGAGTCGGCCTGATTGAGTGCTTATGGTCATCGTCATTTTGCCGCACATTGTATAAACGCCTTCATGCATTTTCAACTGCTCATCGGATAGTGTAACAGGATGCTGGAATTCAATCTCAGGAATTGTTTCATTGAATGTAATTGCTTTTAATTGTTCGCAGATCTCCGGTCCGCGTGTATTGAAATAGTTTGACAGGAAAATAATACAGGTGCCTGTTTCAGGATACCTGATCATCATGGATTAATATCTGTTGATTGCGGTTAGCATATCCGTATGATTTTTCAAACAGGATCTTATTATTATTTGCTATCAGGACTGTTCCTGTAAACAGGTCGTATTTGTAATATTCAGACAATAATGAGTCTGCTTTTTTATTGATGTCCTGGGCAATTAATAATGCAGGAAGGAAGGCAGCAGCAGATGCCAAAAAAAGGATAAGGTTCAATTTTTTCATGTTGGTATGGCTACCACATGAATTGAGGTTACAGCTTCAGGAGGCCTGCTTTAAATAAAGTGTTTACTGGTTTGTTATCCCAGAATAGATCGAAATCTTCAAAGCCCTGGGATTCGTAATCCTTTTTGAGCTCCTGTAAAGTGGTCTGAGCTGGATTTTGAATGGTGACCGATTGTAGCTTTTCCAGCAACCACGCACCTTTTGCCGGATCAACACTGATGGAGATATTGGATCTCCGGGTTTGAAAATTGATCGACATCACTTCCCAGCTCGATCCTTTTTTTGATTTCGTGATAATTTCGGAAGCGGGTTGGTTTCCAATAAATACAATTTTACTATTCGGGTTGAAAGCAATTTCCTGCTCTTCTATGGCTTTTGCTATAAAGTCGGGAGCTACTGTTGTCTTTGGAATCTTGAAATCGAACCATTGGTGCAATGGATAATCGAAGCAGGCTCCATGCATATAATTCAGCAGGGCTTTCTTCAATCCATACCCGAATTTTTCGTGTTCTGCACCGCTTGGGTCAATATGTTCAATATCGTTATTGGCAAAGCTTCCTATCGTTTCAGAAACTTTCTGCACACTGAATTTTTCAGGTTCAAGTCCGATGGGACTGTGCGCAGTCATGGTAAATAGATGCCAGAAAGCCGACTGCAATACACCGGTTTGAAATAATTGTCGAACCATCTCCAGTGAATCAATGGTTTCCTGAGCGGTCTGAGTGGGAAATCCATACATGAGGTAGGCATGTACCATAATGCCTGATTCTGTAAAATGCTTACAAACTCTGGCAACCTGCGCAACCGTAATTCCTTTATTGATCAGTTTGAGTAACCTGTCGGAAGCAACTTCAAGTCCACCACTTACAGCGATACATCCGGATGTTTTGAGCAGAATGCAAAGATCCCTGGTAAAGCTTTTTTCAAAGCGAACATTGGCCCACCAGGTGATCACCAGTTTTCTCCTGATGATCTCTATAGCAAGTGCACGCATTAACGCAGGAGGTGCAGCTTCATCTACAAAATGAAATCCATTCTGACCTGTTTGAGCGATCATTTCTTCCATTCTGTCGACCAGCAATGATGCTGTTATCGGCTCATAGTTTTTTATATAATCAAGAGAGATATCACAGAATGTACATTTACCCCAATAGCATCCATGCGCCATGGTAAGTTTGTTCCATCTTCCATCGCTCCAAAGACTATGCATTGGATTGATGATCTCAATTGCTGAAATGTATTGGTCAAGGTAGAAGTCGCTGTAGTCAGGCGTTCCTACCTGTCCCTGCCTGTAATCAGTACATGCAGTGTTATTGATAAATGTGACCGCGCCATTTAATAAAGTGAAAGTCCTTTTTAGTGATTCGAGTGGAATTTCACCTTGAATGAATTTATATAATTGCTCAATCGGAGCTTCTCCATCATCGAGTGTAATGAAATCGTAGAATTCAAAAACTCTGGGATCGCTTAATGAACGAAGTTCTGTGTTGGCAAAACCGCCACCCATCGCGACTTTGATTGCAGGATAATATTGTTTGATAAATTGCCCGCACCTTAATGATGTATAAAGATTTCCCGGGAAAGGAACCGACAAACAAACCAACTTAGGCTGAATTGTTTCAATTTTTTCCTTCAATAGTTTTAGCAGAATATGATCTACATAAGTGAGCTCATTTTGCAGTGCCTGGTAAAGTTCATCGAATGAATTCGCTGAGCGTCCAAGTCTTTCTGCATACCTGCTGAAACCAAAATGTTCATCAACGGTTTCCTGGATCAGGTCGCTCAGGTCTTCAAGGTACATGGTGGCCAGGTGTTTCGCACGGTCCTGGATTCCCATGGAGCCGAATGCCCAGTTCAGATCTTCCAGTTGTTGAAACCTGGAAGCTTCAGGAAGAAAGTCACGTCTGCTGATCAAATGGGCAAGGGTCGGGAGTTTACCCTGCAGGAAAAGCACCACATCATCGATGGTCCTGATGTATTCTTCTCTTAAGGAAAAGATGCGGAGCGAGTTTTCAGATAGACTGAGATTCCGGTTTTCAATATTGGCAAACAGGTCGGTAAGTCCTTTTTTACTGAACAGTTCCACGGTAACCTCGATACCCAGGTCGGCCTGAACTGAAGCTATGTTCCTGGTATTCAGGAACCCTTTCAGGTAGGCAGTAGCCGGGTAGGGGGTGTTGAGTTGAGTGAATGGTGGAGTGATCAGGAAAACCGGTGCTTGCAAATTGGGAAATTTAGGGGGCAAAGGTAGGGAAAACCCAGGCTGAACAGCTCTAAAGGAGCTGTGCTGAATGCAACGGGCTGAACATCAACCGAAGGTGATGGGCCGACCGGAAGGGGTTTTTACCTTTCGTTCAGCCCAAATGCCTTTGGCATTTGTTCAGCCCGCTGCGTTCAGCCCAACCGCAAAGCGGTTGGTCAGCCCGCTAAAATCCTTTCTTCTTTCCGATCTCCTCCAGCATTTCCTTCACTGCCCTTTCCAGTTGCTGGTCGCGGCCGCTCAGGATCGAATTATAATCGTTTGCCACCTTGATATCCGGCTCCAACTGCAGGTTTTCGGTTGGCCTGTTTTCCTTACCGATCGTTGCAACCATTGGAATTCCAAATACAAGTGTTGGATCTATCTGGGTTTCCCACCATACTGCTGTTCCTGTTCCCGGAACCGGCATTCCGATCAGCTTGCCGAGTCCTAAACTCTTATAAGCATATGGGAATATGAATGCATCAGAATAATTGCTCTCACTCATCAGTACAGTTGATGGCAATGTCCATTTGTTGAATGGTTCGTGGTTCACAGGCTTAACACCCTGTGGCGACATACCCAGGTATTTCTTTCCACTGAGGAAAGTCACGAGGTCATCATGAAGCCAGCCACCACCATTAAACCTGGTATCCACAATCAACGCTTCTTTTTCTGCTTCTTTACCAAGTACTTCTTCATATACCGTTCTGTAGCTTCCGTCGTTCATTCCCTGTACATGCACATATCCAACTTTACCTCCTGATAATGAGTCCACCATCCTGCGCATCATCTTTGTCCACCTGTTGTACAAAAGGTTTTGCTCTTCACCCTGCGGGATCGGCTTGGTTGTTTCTTCCCAGCGTTGTTTGGTTGCAGGGTCGTACAGGCTAAGTAAGGTATTCTTTCCAACTTTCCTGTTCAACAACCTGTTCCAATCCATATCGGCAGAAATGCTTTCTCCGTCTATCTTTTCAATGACAACACCTTTCCTGATCTTTGTTTTTGCATTGGTGAATGGTCCGCCTTCCAGCACTTCCATTACTTTCACTCCTTCACCTGGAAACATTTCATCATACAATAATCCAAGCGATGCAGTAGCATCGGTATTCTGTTGAGGAGGACTATAACGTCCACCAGTATGCGAAGCATTCAATTCTCCTAACAGTTCACTCAGCAGTTCCTGGAAATCATAGTTATTATTGATATGAGGAAGAAATTTTGCATAAGCTGCACCATATCCTTTCCAGTCAATGCCGTGAATTTTTGGATCATAAAATTTCTTTGCTACCTGTCTTACAGCATGATCGAAAATATAAGCGCGCTCTTCAAATGCATTCAGGTTCATTTCACCATTCACAGTTACAGGAGATACTTTACCGCTTTCTGCATCCACTTTTACAATCCTTCCATCACTCACTACGAAAAGGCTTTTTCCATCTTTAGTGATATCCATTCCTGCCGGTCCACCATCAAGCTTTGCAAGCAGTTTAGTTTCCCTGGTCCTTGGATTGGTCATCCACAGGTCATATCCTTTTTCCATACGCGCCATGAAGAAAAGTTTTTCTCCATCGTTGCTGATCTGGTAGTCAGAGATATTTCCTGAGTTGATGGTCAACCTCATTTTCCTGTTATCCAGTGCAGTGAATTCAGGTTCCCAACCTTTTGAAGGTGGAGCGATCTTTGAAGCGGTATCTTTAGAACCAGCAGCTGTTGCGGGTTTGGAAGCTTCAGCTTTTTCTTTCTCTTCTTTTTCTTTCAGTAGGCTGAATTCATCCTTGGTTAATTTAAAACGATCGTATGCATCCTGGTCGAAGAACATTGCATAAATATCAAGTTCTCTCGATCCCTGGAATGCTAAAGGCTTTTTACCATCACGATCTGTTGTCCATAACAATGCTTTTCCACCAAATGCCCATTTAGCATTACCATCACCAAACCCCGACTGGGTCAGGTTTCTACGTTGTCCTGATTCATCTGCTTTCATCAAGGCGATCTCTGAACTTGGCCAACGACCCTCTGAAGAATTGAATGCGATCCATTTTCCATCAGGCGACCAGCTATAGCTCTGATCTCCATCTGCATAAGAAAAGTTGATCCCCGCAGGAAGAATGGTTCTTGATTTTTTTGAATCGATATTGTAAACCTTGATGATATTTCTTTCTTCAAGATAAGCGATCTCTTTTCCATCAGGAGAAAGAACAGGTTGAAATTCTTCTTTGTCAGTTGCTACCAGCGCTTCTTCTTTCAAGACAGTAGAAGCATAGAAATAAGGTTCTTCTTTCCTTGCAATTGAAGTACGATAAATATTCCAGCTTCCGTCTCGCTCACCTGAATAGATCAGTGAACGTCCATCCGGAGTGAATTCCACATTTCTTTCCTGTGATGGTGTATTGGTAATGCGCTTGGTTAGACCACCTTCAACAGATGTTACAAACAATTCACCTCTTACAATAAATGCGATCTCTTTACCATTTGGTGAAAGTGCAGTGGAAGTGATTCCTGTATTGATAGGAAGAATTTTTTCTGAATTTGTTCTTCCATCAGTATTGATCTTCACAGATACTTTTTTAGCCTCACCACCTTCTTTCATGGTATAGATCTCACCATCATAAGTAAAGCAAAGAGTATTGTCGCCCGACCTGCTAAGATTTCTTACCGGGTGCTTTTTGAATGAAGTCAGTTGTTGTGCCGACTTAGGATCTGTGGCAGATGCTTTATAAAGATTCTGTGATCCGCCATCTTTTTCACTCAGGAAATAAAATGATTTATCATCAGCACTCCAGAGTGGTTCACGATCTTCACCTTCAAATTGAGATACCTGTGTGTATTCTTTTTTGTTGACATCATACACCCAAAGATCTCTTGTCACCGAAGAAGTATGATGTTTCCTGAATGCATCTTCATATCCTTTCCTGTCCTGGAAAATGAGTTTATCACCTTTCGAATTGAACCTTGCCAGTTCAGATCCTGCAGACAGGTACATTACTGACCGACCACCATTCACTGGAACTGTATACAATTTTTGAAACAGTCCACGCTGAGGAAATCTTGCAGAAGTATAAATATCATTTCTGCCAGTGCTGAATAAAACTGATTTTCCATCCGCAGTAAAATCTGTTGGATAATCATTTGCTGAATGATAGGTTAGTCTTTTCGCTTCACCACCGGATGAAGGCATTACATATACATCCATGTTGCCATAACGATCACTTGCGAATGCAATGTATTTTCCATCGCGACTCCAGACTGGCATGTAATCATGTGCTTCATGAAGTGTAAGTGCTGTGGCTTCACCACCGGATGAGGCAACTTTATAGAGGTCGCCTTTGTAGCTGAACACGATGTTCTTTCCATCGGGAGAAATGGCAGGATACCTTAACCAGAGAGGGTCCTGCTGGGCCTGTGCGGAAATTCCGCAGACTGCCGCAAATAGCACGGAAACCAATTTTCTCATATGTGTGTTGTTGACTTTTTGATAAAGTGTCAATTAACTGAAACTTCGGCAGAAAAAACATTTCTTTCTTATAAAAGGTTTGGCAGCCGGATAGCTGGCTTAAAAAGAAAAGAGTGGCTATTGCCACCCTTTTTTCACCTTGAATTTCCCTTCTACCAGTATGGTCTGTTTTAAACCTTCTCCATGACCTGCGGGGTTCATAGTGAACGTTCCGGTTATAAAACCATCCTGTTCCCCCATGCTGGTAATATTGATGCCTCCTCCGCTTGGTACAAGCTGGTCTCCATCAACATAACTGCAAGTATAATTATCAAAAGAAGATGCTGATCACCTTGGACATAAGTTGAAAGAGATCAGGCAGATCTTTGAAGCATATCCTCATTTGAATTTTGTATTGATAGGAGATAGCGGCCAGGAAGATCCTGTAATCTATCGGGAAGTGGTCAAGCTTTTTCCGGGACGTGTACTGGCAATTTATATCCGTGATGTAAATCTTCCGGAAAGGAAAAAAATTGCAATAGATGTTTCAAGTTCTTTACAGGAATATAAAGTTGAAATGGTTATCGTTGAAAATACTGTTGCAGCTGCCGAGCATGCTGCCAATAATGATTTGATCTTTACGGAGAAGATAGAGACTATTGAACTTGAAAATAAAAAGGATACCGGAGTTATTGAAGGAAAAGAGGTGCTATAGCTACTTTACTTCATCAACCATGATCGATAAATCTGTTGTTGTTCATCGGTTAGTTGATCCTTTCTTCTTAAAGCGAAAACCTTCTTGTCATTCTGCTGTTGATTTATTAGTTCAAGTCCTGCATAGTCAAGATTAGTGTTGTAATCCAGGTCTTTCGTTGTGTAGATATATTCAAAGAAATCCATTAACGGTTTCTGGGCAACTTCCTCGCATGCCTGTTGAAATTCTGCTTCTGTAAAACCGCGTTGTTTTTCTTTATAGAATCTCCAGTATAAAAGCCGCATCACATCATCCAGGGAATGTTTGTTTTTTGTTGCATGCCTTATCTCCAGGTCCAGCAATAAGCCAACAACAGGTCCTTTATCGTAATAAGAAATTGCTTTCTTTGGATTACGGCCCTGTGTGCCAAAAGGCCCGTCACTCCAGGTGTTGTAACTGGCCTGTTGCAGCGACTGGAAGTTTTTCCCCGGATTATTTTCCAGGGAAGTGATGTTTGCTGAGAGTACTTTCAGCAAATCATCTTCACTCATTAATCCTGCACGTTTTACCACCAGGTATTTATAATAAACAGATAATCCTTCGCTTACCCAAAGCAGGTTGGTTCTATTTCCTTTATCATAATCGAATGGTCCAAGTTCCAATGGCCTGATGCGTTTCACATTGTAGTGATGAAAATATTCATGCGCAATGAAATTCATCATCCTGTTATAGGCAGATGGATCAGAAAGACTGTTTCCATCAAAACTGATTGTAGTGTTGTTTAAGTGTTCAATGCCTCCTCGTCCCGGACCTATCGCAATAAAAGTATAATGATCATAAGGAATGTCACCGATCAATGAAGAGGCTGTTTCAACGATCTTTTTAAGATCTGACATGAATTTGACCTTATCAAAATTTCCCGGTTTGTAACCGATAAACCTGTGACTGATTCCCTGCACCCTGAATGATTCCAGTTCCTCCAGGTTCCCAATGAGGATAGGACTGTCGTAAAGAATATCAAAATCCTTAGCCATAAATGCATTGGATGATCCTTTAACAGGATCCAATCCTGTTGCAATATCTTTCCATTGATCAGTCTTTTTTACTGTTACCTGTACAGGTTGCTGAAGATTGTTTATGGGGTAGAAAAAGCTGTTCCCAGGGATAATATATGCCCTGCTTGAATCCACATAACTGTTTGCAACGAATTGTCTGTTCGTAAGAACATTGTACGATACAAAAACTGATGATCTTTTTGTATTTGGAATGATCCAGGTATTTTCAGAAGGATGTATAAATTTCAAAGAGTTTCCCTTGTTGTCTTTTACATTGAATTGTTGAATCCCTTTTGCATAGTCCATCAGCTGGTAATAACCCGGCATCCAGTTAGGTAGTTTCAGAACCAATGTATCTGAAGAAATTGAAATGAATTTTCCTTCAACTGAATATTGATGTGATGAAGGTTCAGGGATTGAAATGGTATATTGAACCTTTACCTGAGAATATGTATTGAATGTAATAAGACTTAACAGGATCAGTTGTAGTGTGATTTTCATTTTGCTGTATTTAATCATGTCCCCGGTCATGATTCCTAAAATAAAGAATCTCTGTTTGATTTAATTGGTTAACTTGAAAGTTAGCCTGCTTAATAGTCTCCATACCCACATATTTTCAACCTTAAAAATCAATCAACATGAGTCAGTTAACCACTGGATCGGTAACTCCATCTATTAATCCTAACCAGGCATTATGGGAGAAAGGTGATTTTACAAAGATTGCTGAAACCATGCGCAGGAGTGGAGAGGAGTTGGTCAGGAAAATTGGAGTTGTTCCTGGAATTAAAGTGCTGGATCTTGGTTGTGGTGATGGAACTACAGCAATTCCTTCAGCGCAAATTGGGGCGGAAGTAACGGGTGTTGATATCTCCCGTAACCTGGTAGCGGCAGGAAACAAGAGAATTGAGGAACTGGGCTTAAATAACATCCGGATACAGCAGGGAGATGCTATGGATCTGTCGGATATTGAATCCCGGTCATTTGACATGGTTGTTTCCATTTTCGGAGCCATGTTTGCCCCCAGGCCGCAAGACGTAGTTTCAGAAATGGTTCGGGTGGTAAAGAAGGGTGGTAAAATAGTTATGGGTAACTGGATTCCTGGTGATCCGACCATGGTATCCCAGCTTTTAAAAATCAGTGGTGCCTATAATCCTCCTCCGGAAGGTTTTATTAGTCCTGCTTTGTGGGGTAAACAAGATGTGGTGACAGAGAGATTTGGATTGGCGGGTATACCTGCTGAAAATATTTCTTTTGAAACAGCCGTATTTACATTTGAAGGTTCATTCCCTCCATCAGAATTTTTGGAGAGATTCAAATTGTATTATGGTCCAACCATGAATGCATATGATACTGCAGCCAAAAATAATGTTGCTGATCAGCTACACCGGGAACTAACCGACCTGTTTGAAGAGCACAACCAAAGCGGTCTTCAGTACAGCATGCTTGTTAATGCGAATTATTTATTGGTGACAGTTTTGGTGTAACCCATTTGGTTCGTACCCTAATTTTATTATTTTGGTGGACTAAATACTAGTTGAATGTCTTCCGATATTTTTTTCAGCACCGAAGGATCTGGAAGAGTAAGAATGCTTCTTCCTTATAGTTTCAAGAAAATCGGACTTGCAATCTTTTTTATATGCCTGTTTCAATCTTTGATTTATACCTGGTTGAAGCCGGATTTTTTCAGTAAGGATCTCTCCACCGGTATAAAGCAATACGGATCTTTATTTGGTTTATTCCTGTTTGCCTGGGCTCAATATAAAGTTGAGACGGAGAAAACTGTTTCAGTTAAAGTAAAGGCCTTATTGATCAGCGTTCTGTTTAGTTTTGGATATTTCTTCGTAAGTCCATTGATAGATATGATCTTCATGGATACTGTTGAAGAAATAAAAGCACGTTCTTTACTTTTTAACCTGTTATTTTTCTACATCGTTAATGAGTGGATGATGCGAGATGGAAAGCTCTAATAGTTATTTAAACTCACCAAAATGCCACAAAACTCCTGAAGGATCATGCAGGAAGAATTCTCTTCCCCAGGCTTCGTTTCTTATTGGGATCAATTTAGAACCGGGGAATTTCCCGGGAAGATCAAGCAACGACATTTCAGCATAATACCTGTCCACATCATCTACTTCAACAAAAAGCATGGTATTGTCGATCCAGTCTTGTACATAGTATTTCTGGAGATAAAATGCAAAGGATTCATGAAAGAAAACACACATGGTAGGTCCTAATTCTTTCTCCGTAAACCCCAGGGCCTTGTAAAAATTCCTTGAAAGATCATAATCTTTTGCACCAATAAAAGGCCTGATTGATTTAATGGAATGTCGCATGTGAATGTTTAGGGCAACAAATTATCGATTTAATACCGAAATCATAATCATTCACATCAAAACTTAGTATTTTATAAAGGCAAATTCATGATAGACAAAATCTATCAGGTATAGAAGTTTCATATAAAATATTTAAATGAAAGGTTCTACTTTGCCGACGCAAATTCCTATTCACTACTATAAATAAAATTTATGGCAAGTAACGCAGCAGAAAACACTCATGCACTCCAGGTAAATGATTCCGTGGCAAAATGCCCGTTTCATCATGGAGCGCCAAAGCAGACAGCAGGAAGCGGAACAAGAAACCGTGACTGGTGGCCTAACCAGCTTCGACTTAATATCCTTCGTCAGCATTCAAATCTATCCAATCCAATGGAAAAGGATTTCAACTATGCTGAAGCATTTAAATCACTCGATCTGAAAGCTGTAAAGGAAGACCTTGCTAAGCTGATGACCACTTCGCAGGCATGGTGGCCGGCTGATTATGGCCATTATGGTCCTTTTATTATACGTATGGCATGGCATAGTGCCGGAACCTATCGTATCAGCGATGGACGCGGAGGCGGCGGCCGTGGTACGCAGCGTTTTGCACCACTGAACAGCTGGCCTGATAATGCCAACCTTGATAAAGCAAGGCTTTTGCTCTGGCCTATCAAACAGAAATATGGTAAGAAGCTCTCATGGGCAGACCTGATGATCCTTGCCGGTAATGTTGCCCTGGAAACCATGGGCTTTAAAACTTTTGGTTTTGGTGGCGGACGTGAAGATGTTTGGGAACCGGAAGAAGATGTGTACTGGGGATCAGAAAAGGAATGGCTGGGAGATAAAAGATATTCCGGGGATCGTGAACTCGAGAATCCACTCGCCGCTGTTCAGATGGGATTGATCTACGTGAACCCTGAAGGACCCAACGGAAATCCTGATCCGATCGCGGCTGCAAAAGATATCCGTGAAACATTCGGACGTATGGCAATGAATGATGAGGAAACTGTGGCACTGATCGCCGGTGGACATACATTCGGTAAAACTCATGGAGCTGCTGATCCTTCAAAATATGTAGGAAAGGAACCTGCTGCTGCTGGTATTGAAGAGCAGAGCATGGGATGGAAGAATACCTATGGAACAGGAAATGGAGAGTACACTATTACCAGTGGATTAGAAGGTGCATGGACTACCACTCCAACACAATGGAGCAATAATTTCTTTGAGAATCTTTTTGAATTTGAATGGGAGCTGACCAAGAGCCCTGCAGGCGCTCACCAATGGAAACCTAAGAATGGTGCCGGTGCGGGAACTGTTCCGGATGCACACAATCCAAATAAGAAGCATGCACCTACCATGCTGACCACTGACCTTGCATTACGTTTTGATCCTGCATATGAAAAGATCTCCAGGAGATTCTTTGAACATCCGGATGAATTCGCAGATGCTTTCGCAAGAGCCTGGTTCAAATTGACTCACCGTGATATGGGCCCACGTGCCAGGTATCTCGGTCCAGAAGTTCCTTCGGAAGTATTGATCTGGCAGGATCCTGTTCCGGCTGTCAATCATGAACTGATCAATGAGCAGGATATTGAAGCATTAAAAACAAAGATCCTGGCAACAGGTCTTACAATTTCTCAGCTGGTTTCCACTGCCTGGGCATCTGCTTCAACCTTCCGCGGATCGGATAAACGTGGAGGAGCAAATGGTGCACGCATCAGGTTGGCGCCACAAAAGGATTGGGAAGTAAATAATCCTGCTCAATTATCTAAAGTACTCGCTGTACTGGAAGTATTGCAGGTAGAGTTCAACGGCGCGCAAACAGGTAACAAGCGTGTATCTCTTGCCGATATCATTGTACTTGCAGGTTGTGCAGGTGTAGAAGAAGCAGCAAGAAGAGCAGGTTTCAATGTGAAAGTGCCTTTCACTCCCGGACGTACCGATGCAAGCCAGGAAGAAACTGATGTTGAATCATTTGCTGTACTTGAACCAATTGCTGATGGATTCAGAAATTATCTGAAAGCTGATGTAAAACTTGCCGCAGAAGAATTGCTGGTTGATAAAGCCCAACTGCTGAATCTTACAGCTCCTGAATTAACAGCATTGTTTGGCGGTTTGAAAGTGCTTGATATCAATTATGATGGATCAAAGAATGGTGTATTCACCAAAACACCAGGAGTGTTGACCAACGATTATTTTGTCAACCTGCTGGATTTCAGTATCACCTGGAAAGCTACTTCAGATGAGCAGCAGTTGTTCGATGGAAATGATCGTACAACTAACCAGTTAAAATGGACAGGATCCAGGGTTGACCTGATCTTTGGTTCTAATTCAGAGCTTCGTGCAATTGCAGAAGTGTATGCATGTGAAGATGGAAAAGAAAAATTTGTGCATGACTTCGTAGCAGTGTGGAATAAAGTCATGAACCTCGACAGGTTTGATCTTGCATAGATTGATATTCTGAGTGTTAAGGTGGTTCCGAAAGGGCCACCTTTTTTATTATGTAGTGGGATGAATATTTAGTGCGTTGATTTGATCTTTATATTTTGATGGAAGTAAAATGTTCTTAAGAATCCAGTCAAGTTTTATTTGTTTTGAAAACTTGTATAAGGGTACAACTGGTGTTAACAGAGAGAAGGAATTTATGTGAAGCAATACTTTTACTTGATAAGGAACAACGAGTTTTTGACCTTCAATAAGTATTTTAAATCTTATTGCTCCAAGATGTTTTTTGTATTGATGGAACAAATCTTTTGTGTACCTGCTGTACTGCAGATCATTTTTCAGGTGTTGTTCGCGTGCGATCAGCCATGTTGAGTAATTTACCGGTAATTCAGTCAATCCCATTCGTTTGCCGACCCTGTAAAATACATTATGAACTTCTTCCTTTTCCTTGTCATTCATAGGTTGCTGTAAAAGTTCGTAAGATGTAATAGAATAATGAATCAGCATGAAAAGTACATCACGGTATGCCCAGTCGGGGATCGAAGTACCCCTGCTTTTCTCCACGGAGCGATGAATGTTTGCAATGGTGTCGATCGACTTAAGTGCATTTTCTTCCGAATCAAACACGATCTTTCTTGCATATCCCACAGTTGAGAAAAGTCTGCCTAAGGGATCGGATGGAAGTTTACCTGTAAAGTATAACCAGTCTACCGCTTTGTTCAATGCAAATTCAGCAGCAGCTCCCGCAAAGATGAAGAGGATGGTATCGCTGTCACCCCAAATCTTTCTCACTATTGAATCATGCGCTACAAATGGTTTCACTGTAGATACTTTAATGTTTTTGCATAGCTTTTTTATAGGCTTCAAGGCATTCCGGCAAGGGCTTTCCATTTTGGTGTATGCAATCACAAAACGCGATACAAGCCGCAGGAATGCTGCTGTTCTCACATTGCTTCAGGCAATCTTTTGTATTGTTCCTTGGATAAATGGAGAATCCTTGTGTGACAATAGCTGCCGTTAATATTGCAATTGCAAAAATTCCTCCGAAATATTTCCAGGGGATTTTTTTGGTTTGCGTTTGCGTCAATGGTAATTGTGCAGCAGCCATACAATGATTAAAAGGAAGAATCAACTTCCATTTGTGATACTCCCAAAAGATCAGGAACAGCACGGCTCCAACCATTAAGGGAGATGTTACCAACGATCCTTCGAACCTTACGGATATGGAAAGTATCGCAATGTTCAGGATGATGGGCAGGTAGATCATTGCCCCTAATAATACTGTACGTCGAAACAACAAAAGAATGGCGGCAAGGATCTGAAGTATACCAATGCTTGTATAGTAAAATCCGGTTTTATGCAAAGCCGTAAGATAGGCTCCCATTGGGTGATTGTCGGAAAGAGAAGTAAATCTTTCTCCCATTATTTTAATAAATCCTGAGGGCAGAAATCCCCATGCCAGAGCAAGGCGCAAGAATATAGTGAAATATCCAAGCCATTTATATTGCCTTGCTTTAAAATGGATACGGTCGAGCCTGTGACTTAAAAGCATAGAGTTATAAAATTAATTCCAGTAGGTTCCATCCAGTCCGAAAACAAAGCCCAGCCAAAGCCCGATGAGGTAAACAATAATGCAGATGAAGTTGGCAATAAATCTCTTCCAGCCACTTTCAACCCTCATTGGGTCCATAATGTAAAAGAAAAGTCCACCCATAGCTCCGGCCAATGGAGTGATGATCAACGGCCTGATGAAATAATATTTACCCCAGGCTGGGTTTGGATTGGCTGAATAAAGAAATAAGGAGATCAATACCAATGCTATGAACCATCCAATGGTCATTCTTTTTACCAGTGAAGGAATATTGATTCCAGAGGTGAGGTGTTCTTTGAAAGTCATATGCTTGATTTTAAATTGGTTTTCTGTATTTGAAAGTACTTTGTAATTCAAAGTTAGTGTTTGTTTTGATATTTCAAATTCCTGTTCAAAATTTTTTTAAGTGGATACTGTAATACTCTTAGGGTTTCAATCCATTAGACCTTTTCCAAGGAGGATGAGCGGAGTGCATTTACTTATCCTGCTTTCCCTTGTGCTGGACTGCTTAGCGCCTGAAATAAAGATGATATAGCCTTTTTGTCTACCCGGGGTGAGTTGTTCAAAGGCCGTTTTTAATTCAGGATCTTTATTTAATCTATTGGCTAATTCAACGGGCAATTCCAATGGCTTGATTTTATCTGCAGTTATTTTTGCTCCGGATCTTTCCAGTGCTATTGCTTCAGTGATGTATTTTTCAAGGGCAAGTTGCCGTTCGCTGACATCCTTCATCGATCGGAATTTAAGCACTCTTTCAGCCTGTGTATTCGGTCCTGGTTTTTCGAGAAGTTTAAAATGATCATTGATCAATGCTCCTTTAAAGAAACTCACAAGCGTACAGTCTTTTAGAGCAGTCAGGATCAATACATTTTTTCCGTTTAGTGTATAGCAGGGTACACCCCATTTGAGTTCTTCATTAAGTTCATGTTTTAAAATGAACTTCCTCAACGCAGCCAGTTCCTTATCCCAATTATGCACTTTGCAATTAATTGTTTGGAAGAAAGAACATCTTCCGCAGCCATCTTTAAAATATATGTCAACTCCAGGATTTGGTTTCATGCATTAATCATTTAACCCTTTACCGTTCATGATCTGCTGTTGGTATTTTTCTATTCTTGCTTCACGTGTTTTGGATTGTTTTGGTTGGGCGAAATAGAGCAGGTACGCACGTTGTCTGCCTGGCGTTAATGCTTCAAAACTTTTTTTCAGGGAAGGATTTTCTTTTAGCTTTTGTTCAAATTCTTCCGGCACATCATATGCCGATACTTCTTTCAGTTTAACTTCAAGACCTGCTTTTTCCACTTCAATTGCTTCGTAGATATATTCTTTGATTTTCTTTTCCAGTGAATTGATCTCTTTGATATTAGTAAACCTTATCTGCCTGGCTGATTGCACATTCTTTGTCTGTTGTATCAGGATATTTTCAGGATCCTGCAGCAGTGCCCCTTTATGAAATAGTATTGCACAGTAGTCTTTAAAATCATGAATGAGTACAATATTCTTATTGTTGTAAGTATAGCAGGGTACACCCCATTTACATTCTTCCTGCAAACCTGTGGAAAGGATGATATCTCTGAGTTTAGTTACTTCTTTCTTCCACTTATCTGCTTTATCAAAATAGAAATCAACAGCTGGATTTATCATGATTAGTTGTTCAATGGGACAATTTAAACATTTTTCATTTTTCATTTAGGTCTGCTGACATACCCTTGTCACTACCCCGTTGTTCCTTTGTTGAAATCATTCAATTAACCATTATGGAACAGACAATCAAGCAGATCAATGAAGTTATCAAGCCCGCTGAGTTACTCAAACATTTACAGGGCCATCGTGATCTTACACGCAGAACCATTGAAGCGTTCCCTGAAAAAGAGTTTTTTGAGTTTTCTATTGGTGGTATGAGAACCTATGCTGAAATGATCATGGAATTATTAGGCATTGCTGCTCCTGGCATCAGGGAAATAGTTACAGGTCAACCAGGAGAACTTGTTGAGCACTTCGAACATGGTAATAAGAAAGCAAATATTTTGAAAGCATGGGATGAAGCTACTGAAGAGATCAACAGATTATATCCGCAGATTGCTTCAGATCGTTTCCATGAAGTGATCATGATATTTGGAAAATACGAGAACCCCGTATGGTCATCGATCTTTTATTTCATTGATAATGAAATTCATCACCGTGCACAGGGATATGTTTACCTGAGGGCTTTGGGTATTGAACCTCCTTTTTTCTGGGATAGGCCATAAACGGGCAGAGCCAAGCGTAACGCAGGGGCTGAACGTTCCGGGCAGAACCAAGCATAGCGCAGGGGCTGAACGTTGGGTGTAAAACCCGGCGTTCAGCCCGCCCAAAGGGCGTTCTGCCCGGAGTTCTGCCCGGGTCTGCCCGTTACTGCAAATTCAATCTTGCTTTTTCGACAATTCTGCAGACTTTATCCTTGAAGCTTTCAGGCTCGATGATCTTTGCATAATCTGCGAACATGAGATACCATCTGGCCAATCCTTCCATCGAACGATTGGTTTGAAAGGTCATGTATACCTTGTCATCCTTTTCTTCCTGTGATACAAAACCATAATGCTTACGATCATCACAGATATACGGAACAATTTCTTTGTCAACAGCAATTAAAACTTTCTGTTGCTGGTAAGCATCCATTTCTCTTTTCCGATGGACTTCAATACCATCATGTTCCTTTGCGAATAAAGTTTCGGTGGGTTGAATGGAGGTAATCCTATCTGTTCGGAAATTCCTGTAATCATTTCTTAAATGACAAAATGCAAACAGGTACCAGTGATTGATATCGTGGTAGACTCCAATAGGTTCGATATTTCTTCGTTCTGATTGTGATGAACCCAAACGGTTGTAATCTATCACCACCTGTGTCTGCCCACCAATGCTGTTAAATAGGATCTCCAGTGCATTCGGAACATTCTTATTAAATAATTCTGATGACTGAACTGCCCAGACCTGTTTTTCCAATGCGGCGATCCAATCTTTTTCCTGTCCCTTCAATACTGATTTAACCTTGCGCATTGCACTGTCAAAATATTTTCCAAGACCTGCATCAGTAAATTTTTGCATCAGCTTTTCCGCTGCAACAAAACTTCCGGCTTCCTCTTTGGAGAACATGATAGGAGGGAGGCGATATCCTTCCATGATGGTATAACCTGATCCGGCTTCTCCAATGATAGGAACTCCGGCGGCTTCCAGTGATTTGATATCGCGGTAAATTGTTCGAAGACTTACATTGAATTTATCAGCAATTTCCTGGGCTTTCACCAGCTTCTTCGATTGAAGCAGGATCAATATGGATAAAGTCCGATCAAATCGGTTAAGTTCATCATTCAACATAAGGATCAAGGTTTGTATGCCGGTCGCAAGTAATTCTTTATTCTGTCAAAAGATAAACTAATGCCTCCGGAAGGATCTAAAGGTAACATCACATGAGGAAATCCGCATGCAAAAAATACTTCAACCTGTCCTTTTGTAAGCTTAAAATTTGTTGTTGAGTATGATGATAAACAATCATCTTTTAAATATTCAAGGCTCGATTCATAATCAATAGAATCAATGTCCCCATTCTTTAGTTGTACTTTTAGTTCCTTTCGGTATTTAGTTAAGGAGTCCTTCCAGATTGACTTTACCAATTTCTCGAAATCTTTTATTCGTGAAGGGATGATCAGGCTATCCAGGGTTAATTGCCTGCCTGATTGTTTATCAAAGCTGAAATACATTTGTCCGCTTGTGGGGTAGGCAGCAAGCCATTCCTGGTATAATTCAAAAGAGAAAAATTGTTGATCATCCAGGTGGATCTCATAGCCAAGTTCTGTCAATCCATCTTTGCCAATAGTTTTCAATGCTGCTTTGATTGGCAATGCACGGTTGATATCGTAGAATTCGTAAAATTCATTCCTGACTGTCTTATTGACCAGTTGCGAAAAGTTTTTGTTTTTGAAATGAAATATTGGGTAGACCAGGGTGGTGTCATCCGTTTCGTAACGAAGAGTTTTTTCTTTGATCAGTTCAAACTTTACAACCTGGCTGTAACTTAAAGGAGTGATGATAAAGAGAAATGCAATTAAAAATGAAATTCTGGCCATAACTGCAATTTATTATAAGGTCCGATCAGCATTAATTTTCAACTTCATCATGATGTCAGTTTGTTCATCAACACCGAGTATAAATTTGTGCCTGTCGAATTCCACAAACCCGTTTTTCTTATAAAAATTGATGGCTTTGGTATTATTTTCCCATACACCCAGCCAAACATAATCAGCATTTATTTCTTTTGCAACATTAATGGCAAAAGTGAACAGCTGTTGACCTACTTTTAGTCCCTGTTATTGTTTTAACACATAGATCCTTTCAATCTCAAGAGATCTATTATCATTTAATTCCGTTTGAGCATCACCTTTATTTAGCTTAAGGTAACCAATCACTTCTTTATCCATCTCTGCCAAATAAAATAAGGATGATGGATTGTTGAGCTCAGATGACAGCCGTTCTGTTGATAAATTTTCTTCCAGGTATTTCTTCATATTTTCTGCAGAATTACTTTCTGCAAAGGTTTCAAAGAATGTCTTCCTGCTGATGTCCTGAAGTTGCTTCACTTCAGATTCATTGATCTTTCTTATGCTAATCATCTGATGTTAACCGAGTTTTCTGTATGTTTATCAAATATTATCAAACCTTCTTTTAGGTCATCAAGATTTCCTGATAGTTTCCCTTCTTTTGTCCATGCTGCACTTCTTCCAACACTGATAAAGTCATCGCAAGGGCCAAGACTATTACTCATTAACACTGGAATACCAGCGTTTGCGGAAAAATTTTCAAAATGAATATATGCATTATCAACTCCTTTTGCTGATTTGGCAACGCTTGCAATATACATTGTTGCACCCTGTTGAATAGCTTTGTTGTTATGTGAGGGCTGTAAACTTTCATAACATATGGCTGGTGCAATTCTCTCCCCCATAAAACTTATGATGAGTTCTGTATCTCCGGAAATAAAATAGGGTAATTCATCCTCATGCAACAATTGCTTCGAATATCGTTGCCTTTCTGCACCTGGTTGAAATACCATCATACTGATCAGTGTTCCATTATTTCCTTTAGTTGGTATGCCGGTTCCGATCAGGATGTTATGGGTATTACTAAACTGTTTAAAGGGATCTAATATCGAATCTGCGTCATCTATTGCCCATTTGCCTGCAAATTTTGAATCATAACTTGTTAGGGATAACTCCGGAAAAAAGATGGCATCTGCACCATTTTGTTTTGCAGTAATGGCCCATTGAAGCTGTTTGTCAATGTTAGATCTTAAAATACCTTTCGCTGGTCTTACCTGTGCTGCTGCAATTTTCATGGTCGATTTGATTTAAGTTTCTGCTGTGCGAATTTAATCCAGTCTTCTTTTTTCCCAGGTGTGAATTGAGGTGGAATGCCTACAAATTCATACTTTGATTTCTGTGCATATTTCGTTGTAGTATTCTTGATAACATAGGTTCCGCAAGGAGTGGGTGCATCCATCACATTTCCATATCCTATATATCCTCCGGAATTTTCACCAACTGTAATTACTTTACTGCTTTGCCTGAAATACATGATCATGCCTTCTGCAGCACTGGCTGATCCCCTGTTATAAAGCAGGGCAACCCTGGAAGGATATTTAGTTGAGCTATTTAATTCCCATGTGGTGGCTGCCTCTTCGGTAAATGGAATGAAACTGTATGGGGTGGATTTTTTCATTCTATCAATTAATTCCTCGTCGGGTCTTGAACTTTCTTCATATCGCTTAATATTGTCAGGTGAAACCCAAATCTGTGCAGAATCTATCTTTAATGGATTGGTATATACATAAGGAAGTAATTTGAAATAAGAGCTTTCACTTCCTCCTCCATTGTCCCTAATATCTACTACCAGGTAGGGTTTGCTGATCAACTGATCATGAATGGTAGAGTAAAATGAATCCAATTCCTTGGTCAGACTTCTATCAAAAGATTTCAATTTTAAATAATTGGTTGAATCATCTAATGCTCTGAATTCGTAATTATATTTCTGCGTTAATGTTCCTCCTGCTTTTGAAAATCCGAAGTAAGGCATTTGTCCATTCTCAATATTGATATTCTTATACAACTGCTGCACATTAAAACCCAGCAGCCCTACATTATAGATGGCATCATAAGTTCCGTCCTTTTTTTTGGTTAGTTCCAGTAAAACATGACCAACGTCCATCACCCTGTTCTTTTTCAAGACAATTCCCTGGAGAAGATCCTTGCTTCCCTTAACCTGTATAACGCCAAAAATTAAATTTCGTCCATCACTGTATATTCCTTTTACTTCATCAGTTTTCTTTGATTGCAGTGATGGTATAATGAATATGGTATCAATAGCGATCTTTTTGAATCGTTGGTATTCTGTTGAATGTTTAAAAGCTTCTATCTTTTCATCAGAGCTGAGATCTTTTCTTTTCAGGTTATATCCGATTCCACTGTGATGGTCTTCTAACAATACAACATATTTATCAAGATGAAAAATACACCTGTCAATATCCTTTTCCAATGCTGCTTTTTTTTGAACTTTCTTTAGTTCTTCGTGATAGTACTTCAGCATTTTTGGATGTGCCTTAATTTTTTGGAAGGCCGGACTGTTATGCTCATAATAATCCACTACATAGGATAGTTGTGAACTGCAATCGCATTCCTGCGAAAAGGTGGAAGAAAAGATGAAGGTGCAAATACAGGCAAGGATGATTCTCATGTTAAAGGCGTGGGTTGGATCTAAAATTAAGCATTCCGCTAATAAGCATAAAGCCGGTTATGTATTTCAACCGGCCTTTATTTGTCAAGATTTATGATTGGTTAAGATTAATATCTTGATTAAAATCCAGTTAATCGGTGGACTATAGAATTCTTTGTCATATTATCGCCTGATTCATTTTTACCATTAACCTTAAAGTTTGGCCATGAAATTTTTCATCGCTTGTATTTGCCTGCTGTTAACTAGCCTTCTTCATTCACAGGTTCCTGTCAATCTGAAAAATTTCAGCAATAAAAATGGTGTAAATATCACCAATGCAAATGGAGCGCTGTCAGTAACCTGGCCTTCGGGTAAGGGACAAAGCGCAAGAGTTATTCTTGACCTGGATAATTTCAATCCTTTGATCAAAGGCCTTGGAAATGTTAGTGGGTCGAGGTATACAGAGGTTGCTTCAGAGTTAGATCCAAAGTTTTTGCTTACTGTTGGTAAGCGCGACCTTGTTTCTCAGAATGGATGGAATATTTTCTTTGATAAGGTTCCATTGAAGCCATTCCAGTCGCACCTGGTAGAGTTTAAAAAGGATTCGGCAAGTGTTAGATCCTTTGGTTCCAGAACTGTTGTTTCCATTGGAAAACTGTCGGCACCAGGATTTGATGGACATCTTGAGTTGACTTTTTTCAATGGATCTCCATTGTTCAATATTGCGGCGGTGATTAGTACCCTTAAGGATTCTACAGCCATCCTATATGATGCAGGACTTGTTGCAAAAGAATTACCGTGGAAGAATATCGCTTTTTCGGATGTATACGAAAAAATGCAACAGCAAACTCCAACATTTAGCGACACAGCTATCAATCAAGCGGTCAAATATCGTACGATTTTAGGTGAAACAGAGAAAGGAAGTGTTGCCGTGTTTCCTGCTCCGCATCAATATTTTTATCCACTTGATGAGGCATTCAATTTGAAATTTGGCTGGCATGGTAACCAGTACAGGAAGATGATCGATGGATATGGAATAGGAATACGACAGGATCTTTACGGTGACCGAAGATTTGTTCCCTGGTTCAACGCTCCACCCGGAACTGATCAACGTTTGAATTTTTTCTGTTATGTGAGTGATAAAAAACCAAATCATACGCTTGAAGAGATAAAGAGATTTACTAACGGCGATGCTTATGCGCCATTAGAAGGATATAAAAGAATGGCCAGTCATTTTCATAATGAATATATAATGAATGTTGTGCTGGCAAATAAACCGGTACCAGCAAAACCTTCATTTGTAAAGGTATTTGAAGACATAGGTATTGACATCGTTCACCTGGGAGAATTTCACTATACAGCTCATCCGCTAGGGCCTGATTCTTTGCGTTTGAAAGAATTGAAAGCGCTGTTTGATATGTGTGTAAGATTTTCCAATGACAAATTTTTGCTTCTGCCGGGTGAAGAACCAAATGAATTCTTTGGTGGACACTGGTTACAGATCTTTCCTAAACCTGTGTATTGGATCATGTCAAGGAAAAAAGATCAGCCCTTTGTGACAAATGATCCTCAACTTGGTAAGATCTATAGGGTAGGAAATGCTAAAGAAATGCTCGATTTGCTTAACCAGGAGAAAGGCCTTGCATGGACTGCCCATCCAAGAACCAAAGGTTCAACCGGCTTTCCGGATAAATATAAAAACGAATCTTTCTTTTTATCCGACAGGTTCTTAGGCGGCGCCTGGAAACCAATGCCGGCGGACCTTTCAATAGACCGGTTGGGTGTACGAGTGTTGGACCTGCTGGATGATATGAACAATTGGGGACTCCAAAAAAAGATCATTGCTGAGGCTGATCTCTTTACCATTGAACCGGAAAACGAAATGTATGCTCACATGAATGTGAATTATCTCTTGCTTGATAAATTACCTTCATTCAATAAAGGCTGGCAACCTGTTGTAGACGCCATGCAGAAAGGAAAATTCTTTTCGTCTACAGGTGAAGTGTTATTGCCTTCATTTACCATTAACGGGAAATCAACTGGTGAAACGGCGCTGCTTAATAATAAAAAAGCAAGAGTAAATTTTTCTGTTAATTGGACTTTTCCACTCCAATATGCCATGATAATTTCAGGCGATGGAAAAAAGACTTATCGTCATCGGATAAATCTAGATCATACTGTTCCTTTTGGTAAAAAACAATTCAGTTATGAACTAGATCTATCCGGACGTACATGGGCAAGACTTGAAGTGTGGGATGCTGCTGTGAATGGCGCATTCACTCAAACAATATACCTGCAGTAGAAATCAAATCATATTCTTTTTTGTCAGAATTATGGGTTCCTTATCCGTAACAACAATGGTATGTTCGTGCTGGGCCATGTATCCGCCTCTGTCACCAACCATGGTCCAGCCATCTTCGAGGGTGATGGCATTGTTTGATACCGTTGTTATAAAAGTTTCTATGGCTACTACCGAATTTTTTTTAAATCGCTGAGTATTGTATTTATCCCTGTAGTTGGCAATTTCAGAAGGTTCTTCATGTAGTTTTCTTCCTATGCCATGGCCGGTCAAATTCTTGATTACTTTAAATCCCTGCTTCTTCGCTTCTGTTTCAATTAAATGCCCGATGTCTGAAATCTTTACTCCTCCCTTAATGTTGCTGAGTGCTTTAAGAAGGATTTGTTTGGAGGCATCCACCAATTTCTGGTGACCATGAATATCCGGTCCTAGTACGAATGAACAGCCGTTGTCTGAATAGTACCCATTCAATTCTGCGGAAACATCAATATTTATAAGATCTCCTTCCTGCAGGATACGGGTTGCAGAAGGTATACCATGACAAAATTCTTTTCCTACACTGATGCATGTCCAACCCGGGAAATCATAATCAAAAGATGGTGCTGATCTTGCACCAAAGCTTTGCAGGATGCTGCCTCCGAATTCATCGAGTTCTTTGGTACTCATGCCTGGTTTGGCAAAGTTGATCATTTCATTCAGGGTATGTGCAACAACATCGCTGACTTGTTGCATGGCGATGAGTTCTGTATCGGAAGTAATGGACATGGTATTAAAAAATGTATAATGAAAAATGGGTGCGAAGTTCTATTTAATTTTTAAGTATTTCTCGATATTAAGTCTTTCAATTCCTAAACTGTCGATTTTTTCTATTCCACGCTGGATCATCGTATCACCTTTGAATTCAATATTGAAAGTGAAATCATGTCCTTCCCAATCCCTTGCTGTGCAATATTCCAGGTGTTCCGTATAGCTGCCGTCTTTGTATGAATATGGTCCGCCTCCGGAACTAAATATTGGCGAATCCTGCTGACCTTTTTTCAGATCATGAAGGAGGAAAGCAAAATGTGTTTCGTTGATGATCTTGATAAAGGAGTTGGTTACAGTATAATCCGTAATAACAGTATCGTCTTTCGCGATCAGGGTCCCGGTTAAGAGTTTCCAGGAGCCTACCATAGGATTGGAAGGCTTCTTTTCCTGTTCTAAACAAGAATAGATAACGATGGCAATAAGGATCAAGGTTAAGTACTTCATATTAATTTTTTGATTGGTTAAGCTACATTAATAACCTGATTTCTAATACTAAATGGCTGACTAACAAATGTTCGCACGCAGCATTTTTAACAGATTCCCGAAATTTCTTTTGGGTAGATAGGACTCAGGAACTAATTTTGTCCACCAAGTAAGTAGACTAATGACTTATACCAACACATATTCGATGTGCTCCAACCTGACCTGTATGCAACCCTGTTGTTGCTGCTGATCCATTAGTCTCCCCATTACCGAATCAAATAAAAAAATATCATGTCAGGAACGTTGGAAACATATACTCAGGAATTACTCTACAAAACAAGTGGACTGTCTATCCCTGAAACCCTGCATTTGCTGGTTCAGAATCATCTAGGGAAGGTTACATTTTCTTCAAGCTTCAGTTTTGAAGACCAGGTGGTGACAGACCTGATCCTGTCTAACAATTTTCCTATTTCCATATTCACGCTTGATACCGGTCGGTTATTCGCAGAAACCTATTCTGTTTGGAGTGCTACCCAGGACAAGTACAAGTACCGCATCAAGGCATTTTATCCTCAGCATGAACCACTGGAGTCATTCGTACTTGAGAATGGTCCGAATGCTTTTTATGATTCTGTTGAATTAAGGAAGTCGTGCTGCTTTATCCGCAAAGTTGAACCATTAAGAAGGGCATTGAGTGGAAATGAGATCTGGATCACCGGCTTGCGTGCTGAGCATTCTCCGGCCAGGCAGGATCTTGAAGTGTTTGAATATGATGCTGCCAATAATGTGATCAAGTACAACCCGCTGCTACACTGGACTACAGAGGAGACCAGGCAATACATCAATGATTATAATGTGCCTTACAATATTCTGCATGACCGTGGATTCATCAGTATCGGTTGTGCGCCATGTACAAGGGCAGTGAGGCCGGGTGAGGATTTCAGGGCCGGCAGATGGTGGTGGGAAGATGCGGGGAAGAAGGAGTGTGGGCTCCATGAAAGGAGTTAGGAGTTGGGAGTTAGGAGTTGGAAGAATACAAAAAATATTAATCGCAATACATGAGCAAATATCATTTGGATTACCTCGATCAGCTGGAAGCAGAGTCGATTCATATTTTCAGGGAAGTGGCGGGGCAGTTTGAAAGACCTGCGCTGTTGTTCTCTGGGGGTAAGGATTCAATTTGCCTGGTGCACCTGGCTTTGAAGGCATTCAGGCCGGGAAAATTTCCTTTCCCGCTGGTGCATATTGATACCGGTCACAATTTCCAGGAAGCACTGGATTATCGTGATCGACTGGCTAAGAAAATCGGAGAGAAACTGATCGTTCGCAAAGTGGAAGATACTATCAGGGCTAAGCAACTGACTGAACCCAAAGGAAAGTTTGCAAGCCGTAATGCACTGCAGACCTATACTTTACTTGATACGATTGAAGAATTCAAGTTTGATGCATGTATTGGCGGCGCAAGAAGAGATGAGGAAAAAGCACGTGCGAAGGAAAGGATCTTTTCTGTAAGAGATGAATTCGGACAGTGGGATCCAAAGCGCCAGCGTCCCGAACTCTGGAGCACTTATAATGGTCGCATCGATAAAGGTGAGAATATTCGCGTGTTTCCAATCAGCAACTGGACAGAACTGGATGTATGGAATTATATCCGTCGCGAAAAGATTGAACTGCCATCTATCTATTTCTCTCATGAAAGAGAAGTGCTTGAACATGAAGGACAGTTGGTAGCTATTTCTGAATTCATTCAATTGGAAGAAGGCGATAAAGTCTCCACCCGCAAAGTGCGTTACCGCACGGTAGGTGATATGACCTGCACTGCTGCAGTTGAATCAACAGCTTCCAATATTGATGATATCATCCGTGAGATCATTGCCACCAAAACCAGCGAGCGCGGCGAAACCCGCATCGATGATAAGGTGTCGGAAGCAGCGATGGAGGATAGGAAGAAGAATGGATATTTCTAAACGGAATGGGGAATGGAGAAGGGCGAATGGGGAAATGAACATTCCCGATTCCCGATTCCCGATTTCCGATTCACAAACTCTAACAATGGACATACTACGTTTCATCACCGCCGGTTCAGTAGACGATGGAAAATCAACACTGATTGGCCGTTTATTATACGATTCGAAATCGATCATGATCGATCAGCTGGAAGCTATTGGCAAACAGAGCAAGAATAAGGAAGATGGCGAGATCGACCTGGCCTTGCTGACCGATGGATTGCGTGCTGAAAGAGAACAGGGCATTACCATCGATGTAGCTTATAAATACTTTTCTACTCCTAAAAGAAAATTTATCATAGCCGATGCACCAGGGCATATCCAGTACACCCGCAATATGGTGACTGGTGCTTCAAACTCAGACCTGGCCATTATTCTGATTGATGCCAGGCAGGGTGTTGTTGAACAAACCAGGCGTCATTCCATCATTGCTTCTTTGTTGAAATTACCGCATGTGGTAGTGGCAGTCAACAAAATGGACCTGGTGAATTATTCGCAGGACGTGTTCAATAACATAGTTATCGATTATGCGGAAGTTGCAAAAACTCTCGGACTAAAAGACGTTACTTATATTCCTATCAGTGCATTGAATGGTGATAATGTGGTTGAACGTTCCAATTACATGAACTGGTATGAAGGAGATTCATTACTCAACTTCCTGGAGAATGTGAATATTGATAAAGACATTAATCTTTCTGAAGGAAGATTTCCTGTGCAGTATGTAATTCGTCCGCAGGTGGATGATCTGCATGATTATCGTGGATATGCAGGAAAGATCGTTAGTGGAATCTATAAAAAGGGTGATGAAGTAACTGTGCTTCCATCCGGACTGACCAGCAAAGTGAAAGCAATTGAACTTGGCGGAACTGAAGTGGAAGAAGCATTTGCACCGCAAAGTATTGTACTGCACCTGGAAGATGATATTGATATTTCAAGAGGTGATATCATCGTTCCTTCAAATCAACTTCCAAGAGTGGAAAATGAACTGGAAGTGCTGGTTTGCTGGATGGATAATAAACCAATGGTTCCCGGAAACAAGTATATGCTTCAACTCAATAGCCGTGTTGTAAAATCAATCGTGAAAGAAATTGAATACCAGCTTGACGTGAATTCATTGCAGAAAATTGAATTTCCAGGAAAAGCAGGATTGAATGATGTAGTGAAAGCAAGGATCAAAACCGCATCCCCAATTGCGTTTGATGCTTATGAATCACTTCGTGTGAATGGAGGTGCAATCCTGATCGATGAAACGAGTCATGTTACCGTAGGTGCCTGCATGATTCAATAATTAAATTAAACCAACAGATCCCAATTTATGAGCAACAAACCAACAGGAAAAGTGATCCTGGCCGCAGCCGGTCCGGGAGATCCTGAACTCATAACGGTGAGGGCTACTCGCTTTTTGAGGAAAGCAGATGTGGTGATCGTCGACAGGCTCGTAAGCAATGAGATCATTGAAGAATATGTATCACCTGATGCCACAGTAATTTACGCTGGAAAGCAGGCAGGAAAAGGATATTCAACCAGGCAGACCACCATTAACCAGATGATACTTGATCATGCCTTGCAGGGCAAGCTCGTCGTGCGTTTGAAGGGTGGTGATGTTTCTATCTTTTCAAATATCCTCGATGAACTTGAAACACTTGCCGCAAATAATATTCCTTACGAAATAATTCCTGGAGTTACTTCGGCACTGGGTGCAGCTGCTTATGCAGGAATACCATTGACAGCAAGGGATCATTCCACTGCTGTAAGATTTCTGACCTATTATAAATCGGATGTTGTAACAGATGAATACTGGAATGATCTTGCAAAAACTAAAGATACGCTAGTGTTTTATATGTCTGCTGAATCGCTGGTGAAAGTGGTTTCAAAACTTAGGCAGCATGGTGTTGCACCTGACAGAAAGATCGCATTGATCGAACAGGCGACAACTCCTTTGCAAAGAGTTCGTGTATTTGAATTCAGTGATGATATCAGTGCAGAGAAAGTGCAGTTCATTTCCCCGGGTTTAGTGATCATCGGTAAAGTGGTATCTCTCCATGAAAAATTCAGGTGGCTGAAGAATTATCATGGCAATGAATATTATTTCCAGCCATTGACCAAAGCAATGTCGGCAGCCAATTCAGATGCAGGCATTCATCACACTTCATAATCAACCAGACAAATCATTAATATGCTTGGTGCAACAAAACTTAAACTGGTCCTGGATCTTGTAGATAATTCTACAAGGGAAGAACTCATCTGGATCAATGGTTATCTTGCCGCGATCACGGCAGGAGCGAATAGAGCTACCGTGGTGGAAGCCACACCGGCAAAGCCTTTGGTGAATAAGATCACTATTGCTTATGGAACTGAAACGGGAAATTCAAAGAAGTTGGCATCAACATTTGCAGCTGAAGCAAAATCGAAAGGCATTAATCCGAAGCTTGTTTCACTTGACCAATACAGGGTAAATGATATTTCGAAGGAAGAATACTTTCTTGCGATCATCAGTACACAGGGAGATGGTGAGCCTCCTGCAGCAGCGAAAAAGTTTTATGATCATATCCATAACAATGGCTTCAAAGCAGAGAAATTAAAGTATTCAGTACTTGCACTGGGCGATACTTCTTATCCATTATTCTGTAAGGCAGGGGAAGATGTAGATGCTCAGTTGAGTAAACTTGGAGGACAAAGAATTTTTGATCTTGCCAAATGCGACACAGATTATGAAGCCGATGCAAAAGCATGGTTTGATGGTGTGTTGAATAAATTGTCTGGTGCTGCTGCTCCTGCTCCTGCAGGAACTGTTGTTGCAAAAAAGAAAGCCGGTAAGCAGACTTATACCGGAGAGATTCTTGCTTCCGTAAATCTAAACGATGTTGATTCAAATAAAGAAACCTATCATATTGAAATTGCTGCTGAAGAAGTAGTGTATCAGCCGGGTGATTCACTTGGTTTGATTCCTTACAATGATGCAGCTACTGTAGAGTCAATTTTAAAAACTTTACATGTTGAAGCTTCTGTAGAAGTTTCTTACAGGGATAAAAAAGTTTCACTGGAAGAATTGCTGAAGCAAACAGTGAATATCAATTTTTTGGCTCCAAGAACTGTAAAGAAGTATGCTGAACTGGTAAAGCAGGAAATTCCCGAAGCAGATTTTTGTTTGCTTGATCTGTTGAAGATCTATTCCCTTCCTGCTTCAGTTAGTATCCAGGAACTGGTTGATATTTTAGATCCGATCGCACCTAGATTATATAGTATTTCATCATCACCGGAAGCTCATAGTGGAGAGATCCATCTAACTGTTTCAAGGAACACTTTCAAGGTGAATGATGAACATAAATTCGGGCTGTGCTCTAATTACCTCGCACAATTACCGGTTGGATCAACATTCAATTATTATATCCATCCAAACAATCGTTTTCGTTTGCCTGCTGAAGATAAAGATATCATCATGGTAGGTCCGGGTACCGGTATAGCGCCATTCCGCTCATTTCTTGCAGAACGTGATGCAACGGGCGCTTCAGGTCGCAATTGGTTGTTCTTTGGAGAGCAGCATTTTGCTTCCGACTTTTTATATCAAACAGAAATTCAAAACTGGTTTGAAACGGGTGTTCTCAGTAAAGTAAATGTGGCGTTCTCCCGCGATCAGAAAGAGAAGATCTATGTACAGCACAAAATGCAACAACACGGGAAAGAGCTTTTCGAATGGCTTGAATCCGGTGCATATGTGTACGTATGCGGTGCTAAAGAACCTATGAGTGTTGATGTTGAAAACACGCTTATCCAGATCATTTCAGAGCATGGTAATATGAGTGAAGAAAATGCGAAGGAATATTTGAAGGGTTTGGAAGATAGAGAGAGGTATTTGAAAGATGTTTATTAATAACTGTTTTGGTTCACGCAAAGACGCAATGAGGCAAAGATCGCAAAGTTTTATAGTCCTTTGCTCCTTTGCGCCCTTTGCGTGAAACCTTTAAAAGGAATACTGAATATGGAATCCCCAATAGAAAAAATAAAAAAAGCCTCCGACGGTCTGCGAGGAACACTCAAAGAAAGTCTGCAGGATGAGATAACCGGAGCGATCCGTGAAGATGATACTGCCTTGATCAAGTTTCATGGAATGTATATGCAGGATGACCGCGACAGGAGAGATGAGCGTGCAGCAAAAAAGCTCGACAGGCTTTATTCTTTCATGATCAGGTTAAGACTTCCCGGTGGATTTCTTACCCCGCAACAATGGGTGGCAACGCATCATATCGCAGGTCAGCATTCAACTGGAGTAATCAAGATCACTACCAGGCAAACCATACAATTGCACGGGATCATCAAATCTCATATCAAACCAACACTCCAATCGTTCGACCAGGTTAAACTGGATTCCATTGCGGCCTGTGGAGATGTGAACAGGAATGTGGTTTGTTCATCTCATCCAAAACAATCGCCGGTACATGAAGAAGTTTTCAGGTATGCTGATAAGATCAGTACCATGTTACTTCCTAAAACCCGCGCCTTTTATGATGTTTGGCTTGATGAAGAAAAGATTGCAGAGCGCACCGAAGAAGATCCTTTATACCAGGATAAATATCTTCCTCGCAAATTCAAAATTGGGATTGCCATTCCTCCTAATAATGATGTGGATGCATTTGCCAATGATATCGGACTCATCGCCATTATTGAGAACAATGAACTGAAAGGATTCAACATTGCTGTTGGTGGCGGATTGTCATCAACACATGGAAATCCGGATACATATCCTCGTCTTGCGACCGTGATTGGTTTTACAGATACCGAGGAAAAAACGATGAAGGCAGTATACGAGATCCTAACTGTTCAACGTGATTATGGAAACAGGGAAGACAGGAAGAAAGCACGTTTGAAATATACCCTGGATAAATACGGTGTTGATTTCTTTAAGGAAGAAGTAGAAAAAAGAATCGGGTTTAAACTGGAACCTGCACGTCCTTTCAAATTCCAGGAAAGAAGGGATTATTATGGCTGGGAAAAAAATCATGAAGGATTATGGTATTACACCCTGTTCATTGAAAACGGACGTGTACTTGATACTGATGATCTGAAAATGAAAACTGCATTATTGCTGATTGCAGAAAGCGGTAAAGCCAATTTCAGGTTTACCTGTAATCAGAACCTGATCCTGAGTGATATTAAGGAAGAAGATAAAGCATCGGTTGAAGCAATCCTGGAATCTTATGGCCTGATTGCACATACTCATAAAGCATCACGGATAAGAAAGAATGCTATGGCCTGTGTTGCTTTGAATACCTGTCCTTTGGCTTTGGCTGAGGCGCAGCGTTATCTTCCATCTTTGCTCAGCAAAATTGAACCATTATATGAGAAGCATGGATTGCAGGACCAGGACATAATCATACGCATGACCGGTTGTCCGAATGGATGTGCAAGGTCATATCTTGCAGAAATAGGATTTGTTGGAACTGCACTCGGAAAGTATAATATGCATATTGGTGCCGACAACCAGGGATACAGGCTGAATAAGATCTACAAAGAAAGTATCGGGGAAGATAAGATCCTTGAAGAAATTGACAGCCTGTTTGGTTTGTATGCTTCAGGCAGAAAGCAGGGTGAAAGCTTTGGTGATTTTGTTGTCAGAAAGGAATTAGTAAACTGAGATATTAGTGGAAAAAGAAATCATATACGAAACTGAAACTGTTGCTGGTTCGAAACACAATCACCTGTTCCCGGTTTTTATGAAACTGGAGAAATTGAATGTGTTGATAGTTGGCGGTGGTTATGTAGCATTGGAAAAACTTACAGCCATTGTTCACAATGCTCCTCATACCAAAATAACTGTTATTGGTATTGAGATCCAGGAAGGCATTAAAGAGCTTCAGGAAAAATATGATCTGACACTGATTGAAAGAGCATATGAGCCTGGTGATGCAGAATTATTTGACCTGGTATTTATTGCGGTTAACGATCCTGGTGCAAGTGTTGAAATTCGTGAAGATGCACGATTGCTCGGCAAGCTGGTGAATGTTGCAGATAAACCGGATCTATGTGATTTTTATCTCGGTTCAATAGTTCAGAAGGGTAGTCTGAAGATCGGAATCTCGACAAATGGGAAGTCTCCAACCCTTGCCAAGCGTTTGAAAGAAACTTTGAATGAAGCACTTCCGGAGCAATTGGAAGATGTGCTGAATAATATGACTAAGATTCGCGAATCCTTGAAAGGTGATTTCGAATCTAAGGTCAAAAAGCTGAATGATATCACTAAGGTTTGGGTGGAAGAAAATAAACCCAACAAGTGGAAAAAGATCGCGACCTATTCCCTGATGGCATTTGGTTTCATGTTGATCGGTCACTTTATTTCAACCTATGTTCCATGGAAAGATATTAAAGACGGAACGGTAGATTTCTATAAGACACTTGATCCGAATTTTCACTGGATGGTACTGGCGGGATTTATTGCACAGTTGGTGGATGGTGCGCTGGGCATGGGTTATGGCGTAACGAGTACTACGATCTTGTTGTCGAGTGGAGTTAATCTTGCATCCATTTCGGGAAGTATTCACACTGCTGAAATGTTTGCCAGCGGAGCTTCAGGGTACAGTCATTATAAATTTGGGAACGTCAATAAAAAACTCTTTAAGCTGCTGGTGATCCCGGGTGTGATTGGAGCAGTGTTAGGCGCGGTCTTATTAAGTAAGTATGGAGATTCACATGCGCAGTATCTCAAACCCATCATGGCCGTATATACTTTATTTCTTGGAATAAGGATCATTGCCAATGCATTCAGGTCGCAGAAGGTACAGAAGAAATTCAAGCGCTATGGCTGGCTTGCAGGGATTGGCGGATTTCTCGATAGCTTTGGTGGTGGAGGCTGGGGGCCGATCGTAACGACTACGCTGATCACTAAAGGTCGTCATCCGAAATATGTAATAGGGTCAGTTAGTTTGACTGAATTCTTTGTGACCCTTGCAAGTGCGTTTACCTTCTTTACTTTATTGGGAGTATCACACTGGCAGGTGATAGTGGCGCTGATCATCGGAGGATTTATTGCAGCACCATTTGCGGCAAAGCTTGCCGGAAGGCTGCCTCGCAAAACCAGTTTTATTCTGTTGGGATTACTCGTAATAATTTGGAGTATGAGGATTTTGGTAAAGTTGGGGTGAAGTGGAGACATGGAGACGTGAAGACTTGGAGACAGGAATTTTCCCGAAAAATCAATTCGGGTTTTTTAATATCATAATAGTCTACTAAATTTGTGGACTAAATAACCAAACTGGCTGATGCGATTCTTGTATTTCTTAGTTTTTGTTCCAATCTGGGGGACTGCTCAAAAGCAAACCACTCATGTTCAACAAACATGGATTGGTTATTTTAACCAGTCCCGGTTATCGGATAAATGGGGACTTTGGTTTGATGGACATCTTCGAACAAAAGAAAATTTTGTGCATGACCTATCGCAGGGAATCGCAAGGGTGGGAGTGACTTATTACCTTTCCGAGAATACAAAGCTTACCGCAGGCTATGCTTATGTTCATCATTTTCCTGCTGAAAACCATAAGAACATTGCTCAGCCTGAACATCGCCCCTGGCAGCAGATTCAATGGCACCATAAGTTTCCGAAGATCAGGCTCACGCATGTATTGCGCCTTGAAGAAAGATTCAGGCATAAGATCCTGAACGATGATAAACTGGCTGATGGATATAATTTCAACTGGAGAATCAGACACAATTTTTTGGTCAACATTCCCCTTTCAAAGAATGCATTTTCACCCAATACATTTTCTTTTGTGGCTAACGATGAAATTCATTTCAACCTGGGAAAAGAGATCGTCTTTAATTATTTCGACCAGAACCGCTTATTCCTTGGATTTGCCTATCACCTGAACAAACACGATAACATACAACTAGGATATATGAATCTCTTTCAGCAACTCTCCTCCGGCAATCGCTATCGTTCAAACCATGTGATCCGTCTTTTTTATTTCCAAAACCTTGATTTCCGTCGCACAACAAAAAAGTAAAAAATTTTATCCTAATAGTCTACTAAAATAGTAGACAATAATTGACTATTATGAAGAAACATGCACTTTACCTTATTCTTTCCTTCTTATCAATTATTTCCAATGCCCAGGATGGCAACCTTGTAGAGATCACAGGAACTGTGGTGGATGAGATCAACAAGGAGCCTCTTGAAGGAGTGAGTATCCATATTAAAAATTCTGTTGCGGGTACGATCACTCAAAAGGACGGAACCTTTAAACTCCGCACCAGGCTTAAGTTTCCTTTTGTCCTGCAATTCTCTTCCGTTGGTTTCCAGGACCAGGAATTTGAAGTAAAAAGTCCTGGTGCTTCATTGAACATTGCACTTGCTACTCAAACACAGTTAGGGAAAGAAGTGGTGGTAACTGCATCAAGAGTTTCAGAGAGTATTCTTCGTTCTCCTGTTGCAGTTGAAAAGCTTGATATACGAGCCATTCGCGAGACTCCAGCCCCTTCTTTCTA
This sequence comes from uncultured bacterium, assembly GCA_966112615.1. Classification (GTDB taxonomy): domain Bacteria; phylum Bacteroidota; class Bacteroidia; order Chitinophagales; family Chitinophagaceae; genus Flavitalea. Next base: position 158,987 of record CBHWDO010000004.1, on the reverse strand, counting down.
TGATGCATTGGAGTTTGTCAAAGGAGTTCAGATGACTACTTCATCGCTAACTTTTAAAGTTCCCAATACACGTGGTTTTAATATTCCCAACAACTTTCGATTTATGCAACTGGTTGATGGTGTTGATATGCAGGCAGCAACGCTCGGTGTGCCATTAGGAAATGCGATAGGTCCAACCGAGCTTGATATCGCAAGCGTAGAGATCACTCCCGGTGCGGCTTCTGCGCTATATGGAATGAATGCGATCAATGGAATGGCCAATCTTATTACCAAGAGTCCTTTTTTATACCAGGGTCTTAGTGTGTATCAAAAAGTTGGTGTGAATCATATCGACGGAACTGATCGTGATCCTGGCATTCTTACTGAAACTGCTATTCGATATGCAATAGCTTTCAATAACAAATGGGCTTTCAAGATCAATGCATCCTATATGAGAGGAACAGATTGGTTATCCAATACGGCGACCGATCAGAATCCGAATAGTAAATCAACGGCTAATCCAAATTATGCTGAGCTCAACGGTGAAAATAATGTTGCTTATGATGCATGGAATAAATATGGTGATGAGAATAATAATGCCGTGACTGTTCCGGGAATTAATTACCAGGGAAGAACCAATACATTTCTGGTTAGAAGAACAGGCTACTGGGAGCGCGATCTTGTTCAGCCCAAAGTGGATAATCTCAAGCTGGATGCGGCTTTGCACTATCGCATCAATGACAGGTTAGAATTGTCGTATGCATACCGGATAGGTAAAATGGATGGTGTATTTCAACGTGGAAATAAGATCCAGCTTGATAATGTGATCGTGCAGAATCATAGGTTTGAAGTAAAAGGATCCAATTTTTTTATACGGACATATGTGTCGGTTGAAAACACCGGTGATTCCTATAATGTAAAACCACTGGCGGATAATCTTGATCTTACGCATCTGTCAAACAATGCGTGGAGAGATCGTTTTAAATCCACACTTCAGGCAGAATTGAATAATAATGTTGCATTGGCAGATGCCATGCAGAAAGCAAGGGCTGCAGCTGATGAAGGACGTGTATTGCCCGGTACTGCTGAGTTTGATCAGTTGAAAAATACGATCATCAAAATTAATAACTGGGATCATAAGAATGCTGGAATTCCCGGTGCACCAGAAACAGGAGGTGCCTGGTTAAAGCAGATGAGCAGGATGTACCATGCTGATGCGCAGTATGATCTTTCATCCAAAATCAAGTGGTTAAGTATTTTGATGGGAGCTGATGCAAGAGTGTATGAAGTGATTCCCGACGGTAATAATTTTGTTGATTTCTCAAGACCTGTGAATGACAGAACCAAGCCTGGTGGAAGCAATGTTTATTATAAAAAATTTGGCGGCTTTGTGCAATTTACCAAAACCTTCTTTGATGAGAAATTGAAAGTGTATGCATCCCTGAGAGCAGATTATAATCCGGAATTCGATCCAAAACTAAACCCTCGTTTCGCGATAGTATATACTGCGGCAGAGAAACATAATTTCAGATTTTCCATTCAGAATGGATTCAGGTACCCTGCATTATTTGAAGCACTGTCATTTGTAAATAATGGAAATGTAAGAAGAGTAGGAGGTTTGCCATTCATTAATGAAGGATTGGGGTATCTTGATAATTCTTATACATTGACTTCGGTAAACACTTTTAATGCAGCAGTGAATAAGGATGTAAATGCAGGCTTATCTTCAAACGATGCAGCATTAAAAAACAGGGCTTTACTGGATGCAACAAACTTATCAGCAACAAGACCTGAACAGATTGTTTCAATTGAATTCGGTTATAAATCTGTTTTGCTGAACAACAAGCTGGTACTGGATTTTGATCTTTATACCAATGAGTATGATGGCTTCCTTGGGCAGGTTGAAGTATCAGTGCCAAATTCGGGAAAGATTGGTTCTGATGAATCTATAATTGATATGCTTGCATCCAATCGTTTGAGGCAAACAAGGTATCGTGTATTTACCAATGCAAAGAACAAGTATAGAAATTATGGATCTGCACTTGGAGTTACGTATAACTTTTATAAGAAGTTTACTGTTTCTGGTAATGTGAATTACAATGATATCAAAACGAATAAGGAGTCTGATGTATTTGTTACTGCATTCAATACACCAAACTGGATTGTTAACCTGAGTTTCGGGAACCGCGAAGTGGTAAAAAACATTGGATTTAATCTTGTATGGAAATGGCAGGATTCATTCCTTTGGGAAAGTCCATTGGCAAATGGTACTGTTCCTTCCTTCAATACAATTGATGCACAGGTCAGCTTCAAGATTCCAAAATTGAAATCCTCTCTAAAAATTGGCGGTTCCAACCTATTCAACAACCGTTATATCCAGTATGCCGCCGGCCCGACCATTGGTGGGTTGTATTATGGGGCGGTGACTTTTGATTTGTAGAATGGTGAATTGGGAATCGGGAATGGTGTAAGACCCTGCGTTCAGCCCCTGCGCTTCGCTTGGTTCTGCCCGTTCCCGTCTTCATGTCTACGCGTCTCCATGTCTTTAGTTTCCCCTACTTTTGCTCAAATTTTCCTCCATGATCCGAATAGAAATGAGTCGTGTAAATGGCGACTATGGCTTTGAGGCCAAAGACAGCAATGGACATACAGTTCGGATGGATACAAGTCCTGAAACCGGTGGTCAGAATTTCGGAGTTCGTCCCATGCAAATGTTGCTGATGGGTTTGGGTGGTTGTAGTGGGATCGATATTGTATCCATTCTTAAAAAACAGCGGCAGGACCTTCGTGATATTAAAACCTTTATTGAAGCTGAAAGAGAAGCCGGTAAAGAACCTTCTCTATGGAGTAAAGTCAATATTGTCTTTGAATTATACGGCGATATCGATCACGAAAAAGCAGAGAGAGCCTGCGCTCTTTCCATGGATAAATATTGCTCAGTAGCGGAAACCCTCAGAAGAGGCGGTTGCGAACTGGGCTGGAAAGTTATTGTTCATCCTTAAATCAGAAATTGGTAATCGAAAACAAATTTTCCCGATTCCCGATTCCCGATTCTCCATTCTAAAAAAAAGATGCATCCAATCACACAAGCTATCCGCATTCAAACAGAACGTTCAAACGAAAACGAACATTCTACACCATTATACCTTACAAGCAGTTTCAAGTTCGACAGCGCAGAAGATATGCGCGCAGCATTTGCAGAAGAAACGGACGATAATATTTACAGCCGTTTCAGTAACCCGACTGTTAAGGAATTCATCGACAAAATGTGCGCTCTTGAAGGCGCTGAAGCCGGCTTTGCCACTGCAACCGGAATGGCTGCGGTATATGGTTCCTTCATGGCTTTCCTGAAGCAGGGTGATCACCTGGTTTGCTGCAGTGCAGTCTTCGGTTCAACACATTCTCTTGTCGCTAAGTTCATGCCTCAATATGGCATTGAATACACTTTTGTAGATGCGAATGCGACAGAAGCAGAGTGGGAAGCTGCCATCAGGCCAAACTCCAAAATGGTTTATGTTGAAACACCTACCAATCCTGGACTTGAAGTGATCGATCTCGAACTCATCAACCGCATTGCTAAAAAACATTCCCTGATTTTTAATGTCGATAACTGCTTTGCTACTCCATTGCTGCAACGTCCTATTGAATACGGTGCCGACCTGGTAGTGCATTCTGCAACCAAATGGATCGATGGACAGGGACGTGTATTGGGTGGAGTGATCGTAGGTAAAAAAGACCTGATTCATAAGCTCTACCTCTTTCTTCGAAATACAGGTCCCGCGCTGAGTCCATTCAATGCATGGGTACTGAGCAAGAGCCTGGAAACACTGGATGTTCGTATGGAACGTCATTGTAACAATGCATTGTACATTGCTGAAAAGCTGAGCAGTCACGAGAAAATTTCATGGCTTAAATATCCTTTCCTTCCATCTCATCCGCAACATGAAATTGCAGTGAAGCAGATGAAAGCTGGAGGTGGAATAGTTTGCTTTGAGATCAAAGGTGGAATTGAAGGTGGACGGAAGTTTCTGGATGCATTGCAAATGCTTACCTTAACGGCGAATCTTGGTGATACAAGAAGTATTGCTTCACATCCTGCAAGCACTACGCATTCTAAATTAAGTGAACAGGAAAGAGCCGAAGTGAATATTACACCAGGTTTGATCCGCATTTCCGTTGGACTTGAACATCGTGATGATATTCTGAATGATATTCTCCAGGCACTGGATAAGATCTAAAATATGTCTGCATTCTCACCATCAGAATTAGCCAGGTATAATCGCCATCTACTGATCCCCGGCTTCGGTATAGAAGCCCAGGAAAAACTGAAGAAGGCAAAAGTTTTGGTGGTGGGAACAGGCGGACTTGGAAGCCCCTTACTGCTTTATCTCGCCGCGGCCGGTATCGGTACACTTGGAATTATCGATCATGATGTAGTGGATGAATCCAATCTGCAACGACAGATCATCTTTGATTCTGATGATGTTGGCTTAACTAAAGTTGATGCTGCAAAATCCAGGATCAATAAGTTAAATGAATTTGTGAAAGTAATTGCCTACGACTTCAAAGTCACTGCAGGCAATGCTTTAGAACTTTTCTCTCAATATGATATCATCGCAGATGGTTCTGATAATTTCCCAACCAGGTACCTTGTAAACGATGCTGCCGTGATCTGTGGTAAACCTCTTGTGTATGCATCCGTTTCAAGATTCGATGGACAGGTTGCTGTTTTCAATGCATTGAATGAGCACGGTGAACCAAGTCCGAATTACCGTGATCTCTATCCCAAGCCTCCCTCTCCCGGTCTTGTGCCTTCCTGTGAAGTGGGTGGTGTTTTGGGAGTTTTGCCAGGTATCATTGGAAGCATGCAGGCGCTTGAAGTGATCAAATTGATTACTGGCCTGGGTGATCCTCTTGTTGGAAAGTATTTTGTCTTTGATGCGCTGAATGCCGAATCTCAAATTTTTCATCTGAAAAAGAATCCTGAAGTTCCTCCAATCACAGGTTTGATAAATTATGAGGAATTCTGTGGATTAACCAATGATGTAAAAGAGATATCTGTAAAGGAGTTTGAGCAATTAAGATTTTCCGGTTCAGATTTCCAGTTGATCGATGTTAGAGAAAAGTATGAGTTTGATATTGTGAATATTGGTGGTGAATTGATCCCGTCATCTGATATCAATCAAAATATTAACCGTATTCACCGGGATAAAATGGTGATCATACACTGTAAATCCGGAGGCAGAAGTTCTAAAGTTATCAGGGAACTCCAGCAACAATATGGATTAAATAACCTGTATAATCTTAAGGGTGGAATACTATCCTATATCACTGAAATTGATCCCACCCTTAATTTATATTAACAATTAGATGAATGTGATCGTTGGGTAAATTCGACCAATGGTCAGCATATTAACTCCCTCTCCGAGAGAGTGAAGAGTATCTAAAACTTCATTAGTGGATTCATTTCCCAGTTGAAAGGTTCCGTAATGCATAGGAATCATCTTACCTGCACCGGTGTCTTTAAAAGCTTTATAAGCATGTTGAGGATCCATATGGTTCTCTTTCATAAACCATCTTGGTTTGTATGCCCCTGTTCCTACAATGAAAATATCGGGCTTGAAGATCTCGCCAATTCTTTCAAAATGACCGGCATAGCCTGAATCGCCCGACCAGTATATTGTTCCATTTTTATGCCTGATCATAAATCCGCCCCAAAGAGTTGAATTGAATGGTCGGAATATTCGTTTACTATAATGTCTATTTGGAAGAAATGTTATCGAAAGATCCCCAGTATCATATTGTTCGAACCAAAGATTTTCCTGGATATTCAATTCGGTTTTTAGTTCCTCCTGCAATAATTTTCGCATATGCATCCCTGTTAGAATGGTGGCAGCAGAATTATTTTTCAAGACTGTTTTAAGAGAATTAGTATCGAAATGATCAGCATGATCGTGCGACAAAAGGATATAATCTATCGATGTGAATTTTTCGGGATCCAGGGGATTTCTGGTGTGCCGTTTATAGGAATAAATATCATGAAAATGAGGATCTATCAGGAGATTCTTTCCATTCAATCTCATAAAATAAGAAGCATGTCCAAGCCAAATGATACAATCCTCTCCATACAGGAATGAATCATCCTGGATGTTTTCAACTTCAATTTTCTTTTTCTTACTAAACCATAACACGCCAAAATGTGCCGGTAGAAAGCCAAATACCCGAAGAAAATTTTGATAGAAAGGTGCTTCTTCAAAAACAAAACGATTCTTCTGATCTACAGGTGTGCCTTTGAAACTGGCTGGTTTCAAAGGAGTCTTTTCAGGATTGATAGGAAGATAGGATACAGGTCCGGCGGGTCTTTCGCTAAGTAAAACTGCAAGCAGGATCAGAAGCAGTATAAAACCGGCTAGATAGATCATATAAACCATAAAATTAAGGATATCGTCATAAAGAGTACTAACTGCAATAAAACTAACCTTGCAATTACATTCCAGAATTTGATATGCCTGCTTTTTATATTGTGAAGCAATTTGTATTTGTTGGTTCCAACATCTTCCATACTGCAATACACCAGGTCAAAGGCCTTGCTTGCTAAAAAATTATCGGGCACCATTACAAAGGTTTTAATGAAATCGAAAAATGTATACACTCTTCTTTTTACCTGGTGAATAGGGAAAAGTGATTTATAGCAAAACCATACAAACTCCACGCAGCTCATGCTTTTAAAGTTTTGGAAATTGAAGTTGTAATCATACGGCACACCTACACTTCCCTTCGCCAATTCCAACACCAGCGGAATGTATTCTTCTCTCGGGGGAGGAGTGAAGGTTCCATTATCAATGCTTTCTTTATACTTGTCAAACAGCCTTAATTCAACTATCCCTGCTTTTTCTCCTTTGAATAAGATTTTTTCATCTGTATCATCCACAATATTGCGGACATTGGTCATCTCAAACGTTCGTTGATTATTGCCACTAAGATTGGGAGCATAGATCTCAATGAACCTGGTATATTTTTCCAGTTTCTTACTATCCATGCTTGTCTTATAAAATTTACTATCCGAAAATTTTTGTAGGTATTCTTCATGACCCTTACCCCCATTGAATCTCAGAACAGCTATATCATCACATTTTGCAAATTTCTCATAAGGTTCTTTATTCACTCCAGATTTTCCAAGAGCATGGTGTACGTAAACCTTTCCTGTGATTTCATCTTTTTCAGCAAGACCTGCATGTGAATAGTAACTGTTCTGTAAAAGCACCAGTCCATCAATATAGTCATCATGCCTTCTCAGTAAAACATCACCGCTTTCAATCAATGATTCAACATCTGTTGCTTTTTTCCATCTGTATCTTTTGGGTTCATCATCGAATTTGTACAGGATGGGATAGTTCTTATTATACTTGATATATACAAGTTTTTCAAATAGTTTCCCCGATTTACCCGTGAATGCCACCACACCCAACATGGAAGCTATGGGCAGAATACCTATTGTTGCACCAATATACAATGGGCAGTTTTCCAGGCACCAGTTAATAAGTATGCATGGAAACACCACAAGTATTACACATGCACTGAAAACCACGACCAGTTTGGCGTAGTCGACATTGACATCTTTTTTCATGGAAAGGGTTAATTAGTTCGCCAATATATTACATAGTTTCAAAACTTTGTATATTGGGGCTCCCGACCATTATGCCAAAACGTAAACTGCTAGCGATTTTCATTGGATTCTTGTTCCTGCATTCTCAAATATTTGCAGGAAAGTCTGACACATTAAATGTTGGTTATATACAAACCTATTATTCAGAGCCCGGATTTTTATCGGTGTATGAATTAAAGGACAATGAACCAGTATCCATTGACCTGGCTTTGAAAAATTTTAATGAGGGGAAATTTAAAAGGATTAACCAGGCAGTGTTTAACCCTGGAATTCCAACTAGTCCATATTGGTTCCAGTTTACTTTAAGGAATGAAACAAATGTGACCGTTGACCTGATGGTCGATATTTCCAATCCCAGGATCAACCAGTTATTGTTTTATTCTATCAGGGGTGTAGTGCCATTCTTTAAAGGGGAACAGGGCGATTTTTTTCCTTTTTCTCAACGTGCACTGGAACACAAAAACTTCATATTTCAATCCACGATGGAGCCTAAAGAGGTTAAAACGTATTTCCTTTACGTTAACCAGGTCGGGCATGTATTCAGTCTTCCCATCAAAGTGTATAAACGTGCAAACTTTACAAAACTCAATTCACGAAATTATTTAACGGATGGAGTTGCTTATGGGATCTTCTTTTTCCTTGCCTTGCTGACACTCACATTCTTCATCAGTACACTCCATTCAGTTTACCTGTATTATTCATTATATATCCTTGTATCCATAGCATGGATGTTCTCCTATTTTGGATTGGGCTTTCAATATATATGGCCTGATCATCCATCTTTCAATACAGTTGGTGCTCCGTTTTTTGCTTCTCTCAATCTTGTATTGAATATGCAGATCGTGCTGATCTGGCTAAGACTGAAGGAAGAGCGAAAAGGCTGGAACTGGATTCTAAAGGTTATGCAGGCTGTTATGTTGATCTATGCAATCATTCCATGCGTTGTTGACCTTAACCAGTACGGATACAAAGAGAATCATGCATACCTGGTTGGCTTCCTTGTCACCATTATTATTTGCGTGGCATTTATGATCTATATCATCGGCTATTTTGCATTCCGTGGAAGCTTTAATGCACGATTCTACCTCATGGCAAATGTGCTTAAACTGCCGAGCCTTATTAACCTTGCCATGTTTGAACTTGGCTATAGTCCTGGTATACACCATATGGAAGGTTTTCTCCAGACCGGTTTGCTGATTGAGCTGGGTGTATTGACTTACACCATTTCACGAAGGTATACACTCTTTAAATTCCGCACCTTCCAACAGGTTATGCAGGCTGAAGAAGAACAGCGCAATTCGATCAGTAAAGAACTTCATGATAGTATCTCCAATTCCTTGACCAGTATCAAATACAATCTTCAGTCTGTTGCTAAAAATATCAATGGCGATGGCTCAGTGAAAGAACAGCTTCAGAATATTTCTGATAAGATCGGAATGGTTCAGATTGAAACAAGGAATATTTCACATAACCTGATGCCAGGGTATATCAAACACAATTCTTTTATTGAGATACTTCGACTCTACATCAAAAGTATCCAGTTAGAATATCATGAAAAAGGAATTGATGCAAACATTCCCATCATGCACTTTTCCGCTAACCAGGAAAAAGTTGATATGTCAGATGATACCAAACTGCACCTCTTCCGTGTCATGCAGGAGATCATCAACAATATCATTCGTCATTCAAAAGCAACTGAAGCAGATATAGTTGTTACAGTTAAAAAGAAAGAACTGATCCTGGTAATTTCAGATAATGGAATTGGTGTTGATATCAACTTTGTTAGAACGCAACACGGAAATGGCTTGAATAATATATTTTCACGGATTGAATTATTGAACGGAAAGGTTGAATACCTTGATACTATTGGTCCTGATGAATTTGCAGAACTCGGTAACAGCGATGAAAAATTACCTAACCGTGGAACTACTATTGTGATCCGTGTACCACTGGGAAAAGTAATTCATCCTAAATTTCACATGTACGATTATTAATTATGGTTTGTAAGGTATTGCTTGTTGATGATCATCCTATAGTTCGTAAAGGACTTAGTAACCTATTGAAAGAATTGCCGGGCTTCCAGGTTATTGGTGAATATGAAAATGGTGAATTCATTTTCCGCCATACGCTCGCTCATGTTCCTGATCTTGCGGTGCTTGATCTTTCCATGCCTGGTACCGATGGGTTTGCTGTTGCTTCTCAAATTCGGCACGTATTCCCTCAATGCCGGATCATCGCTTATACCGCAGCCCATAATGTGCTGAAACCTTTGCAGGAAGCGGGGTTCCACGGGTATGTTGATAAAAGTGAGGATCCTGCTAAAGTTATTGAAGCCATTAAGCAGGTATCATCCGGAAATACATTTTTTCCTTCGGAAGATAAAAGGATCACCGCCAATGAAGATTATGCCAAACCTGAATACCTTACCGGTCGTGAGGTTGAGATCATGAAACTGATCGCCAAAGGTTATACCAACCGCGAGATCAGCCGCGAGTTATATATCAGTGAGCTTACCGTTAAAACACACCGGAGAAATATTCACCAGAAAACAGGTTCAAAGAATGCTGCGGATCTGATCCAGTTCATTCTTCGCGCGGGACTATAACGCAGTTTTTCTGCCCGTTCTTTCCAGGAATTTTTTGCGTATAATATCCTGTACGGGAACATTGCTCATCTTGCTTTCCAGCCATGAGATAATATCCAGATAAGCAAAAGCCCTTGCTTCATGTACATTCATTTCCTGTGCTTTCAACCGATCATACAATTCCTTGAATGAGCGTCGAATATTGAGTGGAGAAGTTCTAAGCGATTCTTTCAGAAAGTCGAAAATATATTCTTCTACCAGACTAAGATTTTCCATTTTGGCCATGAACCTGTACACCGATTTCGCCAGGTATTCTATCAGTTCATAATTACCAAGTTCATAGTGCGCGATCAAATGCAACAGCCTGGAATAACACTGCAGGTCGGTACGCAGATCCATTTTCCAGTTGATGATCTTATTCAGGTAATCGATGGCTTTTTCAAAATCACCGCTGCCGAAATACAGGGATGCAATTTTATAGTAGAATACTAGCACACGGTGTTTATCCATGTACAATCCATATTCCCTGAGATTTTCTTCAATGTATGGAACCATGGAAAGTCCTTCTGTAAATGTACCTTCCATGAAATGCTTATTGATCTTTGAGGTGGCAAGGTATATGAAAGCCTGGATGCGGTTGTTATCACTCATCAGTGCTATCCTCGACTGGGCAAATGCTTCCAGCTTCTCTAACTCTTCATTGAATTTCGTGAAATTCTTCAGATCAAAATGTGCTCCAAGCAGGTTATGCCTTCCCTTGATATACATGCCGGTTTCCACCGAGATCATATCAGGGTTCCTTTCAAATATATCAACCCATTTCTGGGCATAGCGGTAATAATTCAGGAAATCCTGCTTGATGAAAGCATACCAGCAATAACTCTGGTAGAGATACAATTTCTCATAGAATCCTTCCAACTTATTGGCATCCTTCGGTAAATGCCTGGTAAAGAAATCCTCCAGGTCAGCGGCATCATTTTCATTCCGGCTGTGGCCATTTTTGATATACCAGCTGTACAAAAGAAGTGAAAGGTTCGACAGGCTCGTAATGCTCTTTAGTTTACCAACCACGCAGTCGGCTTCCTCACTAAGACTCTCGGCCCGGTCCTGCATGGATCGGGTGATATGGAGCGCTTCGATCTTCTTTTCAAAAAAGATCGCCTGCATCTGGTAGGTGAACTGGTTCTGCTCTCGCGCCTGCTCTTTTACCCGGTCGAGCATCCGAAGCGACTGGTGATACAATCCTTTATTGTAGAGGATCCGGGCATGATCCATCTGCTCATGCAATTGCAGGTCAATATTATCAGCATCCTTGATAAGCCTTAAGCTTGAAAGGATCTTCCGGTATAAATGTGCCTTGATGTTGGATAACTGCTGTTTGCTCAGCGCCTTATTCTTGCGGAGCAGGAGATTTTCGTCGTACTCGTCCATTTTGTCGAGCGCGTCGAACAACTGTACGATCTTCAGGTCTTCACCTCCTGAATTTCGCTTTACATACAATTTAAAGTTCCTTTTCTCGGATTTCTCCAGTGACTTGATCAATAGGAACAGGGCGTCGGTAGAGCGGTTGGGCATCGTAGTGAAAAAACGTTAGAATCCTTTACAGGACTGTATTTTAAACGAATGTACGGCTTTTTGACTGTGTAAAGTAATTACAATTATGATTTCCATCCGCAGGTTAGGTGGGATAATTTCACCTATGCAGGCTGTCTTATGGACATATAGGCAAGCAACAACAATTAAGGCAGCCTGCATTTCTAATTTATCTCTATGGCAGACAAGAATAAGATTTTCATTTTCGATACCACACTTCGTGATGGTGAGCAGGTTCCGGGCTGTAAGCTGAATACCAAAGAAAAGGTAGCGCTGGCGCTGGAGCTGGAAGATTTGGGCGTGGATATTATCGAGGCTGGATTTCCTATTTCCTCCCCGGGTGATTTTGCTTCAGTGGAAGAGATCTCTAAGATCATCAAAAATGCTACTGTATGCGGTTTGAGCCGTGCAGTTCAGAAAGATATTGAAACAGCAGGTGCCGCTTTGAAATATGCAGTTCGCCCGCGTATACATACGGGTATCGGAACCTCCGATTACCATATCAAATCCAAATTCAATTCAACCCGTGAAGAGATCCTGCAGCGCGCTATTCAGTGTGTGAAATGGGCTCGCAATTTCACTGATGATGTTGAATTTTATGCGGAAGATGCCGGTCGTACCGATAATGAATACCTCGCCCGCGTGGTGGAAGCCGTGATCGCTGCCGGTGCAACAACCGTAAATATCCCTGATACAACAGGTTATTGCCTTCCACATCAATATGGTGAGAAGATCGCATTCCTGGTAAACAATGTATCCAATATTGATAAGGCCGTGATCTCCTGTCATTGTCATAATGACCTCGGACTGGCAACAGCCAATTCCATCGCAGGTGTGATCGCCGGTGCACGCCAGATCGAATGTACCATCAACGGCCTTGGAGAAAGAGCCGGGAATACTTCTTTGGAAGAAGTGGTGATGGTGATCAGGCAGCACGAACACGAACTGGGATTCCATACCAGTATCAACACAAAGAAACTGAATCCGATGAGCCGCCTGGTTTCTGATACCATGCGCATGCCGGTTCAACCGAATAAAGCAATCGTTGGTGCAAATGCATTCTCACATTCATCCGGTATACACCAGGATGGATTTTTGAAAGATGCACTCACTTACGAGATCATCAACCCGGAAGATGTTGGAGCAGAGAGTTCCAAGATCGTTCTGACCGCTAGAAGTGGCCGCAGTGCCCTTGCACACCGACTTTCAAAGATCGGCTACCAATTCAACCGTAATGATATTGATGTGCTGTATGAGCAGTTCCTTCGAGTCGCAGATTCAAAGAAGGAAGTGCTGGAGGATGATCTTCATGCACTTGCAAAGGCCTACCAGCCTGAGGTTGCAGCTGTATAGATCGTGAACTAAAAACGGAAAAATTGGGGAAGACATTATTCGACAAGGTTTGGGAAAAACATGTGGTAAAGACCTTACCCGGTGGTCCATCAGTGTTGTACATCGACAGGCACTTCATTCACGAAGTGACCTCCCCGCAAGCCTTCAGGGGAATTGAACAAAGAGGATTGAAAGTCTTTCGTCCGCAACAGGTTGTTGCCACTGCAGATCACAATGTACCCACCGCCGACCAGCACCTGCCGATCAGGGATGAATTATCCAGGATGCAGGTTGAACAACTGATTAAGAATTGTCAGCATCACAATATTGAGCTCTATGGCCTTGGACATCCGTTCCAGGGCATTGTGCATGTAATCGGTCCCGAATTGGGGATCACACAACCAGGAATGACGATCGTTTGTGGCGACAGTCATACTTCAACGCACGGAGCATTTGGATCCATTGCATTCGGAATCGGAACAAGTGAAGTGGAAATGGTTTTTGCAAGCCAGTGCCTGCTTCAATCGAAACCAAAGCAAATGCGTATCCATGTTGAAGGAAATTTAAATAAAGGAGTGGTGTCGAAAGATATCATTCTTTATATCATATCAAGGATCACCAGCGGTGGAGCAACGGGATATTTCGTTGAATTCACAGGTTCTGCGATAAGGTCATTGTCGATGGAAGCCCGCATGACCATCTGCAATATGAGTATCGAAATGGGTGCCAGGGGCGGACTGATCGCACCTGATGAAGAAACTTTCCAGTACCTCCATGGAAGAAAGTTCGCACCACATGGAGCTGAATGGAATGCCAAAGTGAAGGAGTGGAGTGAATTGTATTCAGATAATGATGCAGCATTCGATGCCGAGATCTTTATCCAGGCTGAAGATATTCAACCCATGATCACTTACGGAACCAACCCTGGGCTTGGAATCCCTGTGAATGGAACTGTACCGAATCCTGTATTTGCAAAGGATGAGGGAGAACAAAAGACCATCGCGAAAGCGCTTGATTATATGGGTTTTGACGGAGGAAGCCAGTTGATCGGAATGCCCGTTCAGCATGTATTCATTGGATCCTGTACCAATTCGAGGATCGAAGATCTTAGGCAGGTGGCACAGGTGGTGAAAGGAAAAAGAAAAAGTGCACAGGTTGAAGTGATGATCGTTCCGGGATCGCAGCAGGTGGCAAAACAAGTTATTGAAGAAGGTCTTGATAAGATATTTATCGAAGCAGGATTTGAAATAAGGCAGCCCGGATGCAGTGCATGCCTGGGTATGAATGAAGACAGAATACCGGCAGGGAACTATTGCGTGTCAACTTCAAACAGGAATTTTGAAGGAAGACAGGGCGCAGGTGCAAGAACATTGCTGGCGAGCCCGCTGACTGCAGCAGCTGCAGCGATCACAGGTGTGTTAACAGATGTGAGGGAACTTTTAAATGAAGAGATATGAAAGCAATGACCATTGTGCATTCCACTTTTGTTCCATTGCCGGAAGAGAATATCGATACCGACCAGGTGATCCCTGCGAGGTTTTTGAAAGTGACAACAAGAGAAGGATTTGGTAAGAATCTTTTTCGCGACTGGAGGTATCATCATAACGATGAGGCACAACCGAAAAAAGAATTTGTATTGAATGATCCTTCCTATTCAGGAGAGATCCTGGTGGCAGGAAAGAATTTCGGATGTGGATCATCAAGAGAGCATGCAGCATGGGCTTTGGCTGATTATGGATTCAGGGTGGTTGTGTCGAGTTTCTTTGCTGATATCTTCAAAACAAATGCGCTGAATAATGGCGTGTTACCGGTGCAGGTAAGTGATCGGTTTCTTCAGAAGATCTTTGCTGAAGGAAAGAATTCGACACTTACTATCAACCTGCCCGAACAAACTATAACTATCGATAGAACCGGCAGGCATGAGCGCTTCGACATAAATGATTACAAGAAGAACTGCCTGCTGAATGGATATGATGATATTGACTTTTTATTGAGCCTGAAAGGGGAGTTAGAGGAGTTCGAAAACCGGGCTGAGCAACCGTGAAACGGTTGCGCTGAACTGAATTCCAGTCAGCCCAGTCACCTTCGGTTCCTGTTCAGCCTGGGGCGTTCAGCACAACTGCTTTCAGCAGTTGTTCAGCCCGCAAAACAAACAACATGCAAAAAAATATAGCAGTCATACTCGGAGATGGGATCGGACCTGAAGTAACGCAGCAGTCCATCAAAGCATTGAATGCAATAGCACTTCAGTTCGGACATGAGTTCAACTACAGCTATTGCCTGATGGGTGCTGATGCCATCGATAAAACAGGCAACCCTCTTCCTGATGAAACCATCGAAGTATGCCTTCACAGCGATGCTATATTATTCGGTGCTATCGGCCATCCGAAATACGATAATAATCCCAACGCCAAAGTAAGACCTGAACAGGGTTTGCTGAAGCTTAGAAAATCATTGCAACTATTTGCTAATATCCGTCCTGTATCAACCTATCCCGCTCTGCAGCATTTGTCTCCCTTAAAGAGCAAGCAACTGGAAGGGGTTGATTTCATCATCTTCCGTGAACTTACCGGTGGCATTTATTTCGGTAAGAAATCAATCAATGATGAAAAAACTTTGGCCTCTGATGATTGCGTGTATGCCCGTGATGAGATCGAAAGGGTATCACATCTTGCCTTTCAGTATGCGCAGCAGCGAAGAAAGAAATTAACACTCGTCGACAAAGCAAACGTCCTTGAAACATCCAGGCTCTGGAGAAAGGTAGTACAGGAGCTTGCTGCGCAATACACTGATGTAACAGTTGACTACATGTTTGTAGACAATGCTGCGATGCAGATCATTGTCAATCCAAAACAATTCGATGTAGTACTCACCGAAAATATGTTTGGAGATATCATCTCCGATGAAGCAAGTGTGATCAGTGGTTCACTTGGATTATTACCATCTGCATCTGTTGGAAAAACAACTGCATTGTTTGAACCGATTCATGGTTCTTATCCGCAGGCTGCAGGTAAAGACATTGCAAATCCGCTCGGGTCCATACTTTCCGCCGCAATGATGCTGGATCATTTCAATATGAATGAAGAAGCTGCATTGCTGAGAGCTGCTGTGGAATGGACACTCAGTCATGGTTTTGTTTCTAAGGATATCGATCCGGTAAACAACTATGCAACATCAACAATCGGCGACCTTATCCGTGATTTTATTGAGAACAAAATTCCTTCGACCATCAATAAAGGAAATATTGTTCTGAGTAAATCAACCATTATCTGATGATGAAAAATAGGAACAAAAAATATTTCTTTTCTACAGGTGGTTTTTCTATGTTTGTAAACATAGCATTACCGCATGGGCAAAAGAGCAAACCAACTTAATGTGATTAACAACGTGGCAGTGGTCATTACCATTGCTGTTGTCATTATTATTGGTTTATCATCCGGCGGGATTTATTAAAACATTATTTTAATAAGATAGTAACCCGCTTCAAAAGAGCGGGTTTTTTTATTTATTTAAGGAACTGGAAAATGGAATTGAACAAATACTCAAAGACGCTTACACAGGATGTGACGCAACCTGCGGCACAGGCCATGTTCTATGGAATCGGATTGACAGAAGAAGATCTTACAAAAGCACAGGTCGGAATTGTGAGTATGGGTTATGATGGCAATACCTGTAATATGCACCTGAATGATCTTGCTAAAATGGTAAAGGATGGTGTGTGGCAGAATGATCTTGTAGGACTGATCTTCAACACCATTGGTGTGAGTGATGGAATGAGTAATGGTACAGATGGCATGCGTTATTCATTGGTGAGTCGTGATGTTATTGCTGATTCCATTGAAACAGTTTGTGGAGCACAATACTATGATGGAATCATCGCATTGCCGGGATGTGATAAGAATATGCCTGGTTCACTCATTGCCATGGGAAGGCTGAACCGCCCATCCATCATGGTTTATGGCGGAACGATCGCTCCCGGTCATCATAACGGGGTTGACCTGAACATTGTTTCTGCATTTGAAGCACTGGGTCAGAAGATCGCTGGTCAGCTCGATGAAAAAGAGTTCAAGGAAATTGTAAAGAAAAGTTGCCCGGGTGCTGGTGCATGCGGTGGTATGTACACTGCAAACACCATGGCTGCAGCTATTGAAGCACTCGGTATGAGTCTTCCATATTCTTCAACCAATCCTGCATTGAGTGAAGAGAAGAAAAAAGAATGTCATGAAGCAGGACTGGCTATTCGCAACCTGCTGGAAAAAGATATTAAGCCACGTGATATCATGACGCGTAAAGCATTTGAAAATGCAGTTACGGTTATCATGGTGCTGGGTGGTTCAACCAATGCAGTACTGCATATGATCGCTATGGCAAAAAGTGTGGGTGTTCAATTTACACAGGATGATTTCCAGGCGATCAGTGATCGTGTTCCTGTACTGGCTGATTTTAAACCTAGTGGTAAATACCTGATGCAGGATCTGCACAATCATGGCGGACTTCCATCAGTGATGAAATATTTGCTGAGCAAAGGCTTGCTGCATGGAGATTGCCTGACAGTTACAGGTAAGACCATTGCTGAAAATCTTGCATCAGTTCCAGATCTTGATTTTGATACACAGAAGATCATCTATCCAATTGAACAGCCGATCAAGGCCACCGGACACCTGCAGATCCTTTATGGAAATCTTGCAGAAGGCGGAAGTGTTGCAAAGATCAGCGGTAAGGAAGGTGAAAGATTTGTTGGTCCTGCAAGAGTGTTCGACGGAGAGTTTGAACTGATCGCAGGGATCTCTTCAGGCAAGGTACAACCGGGTGATGTCGTCGTCATTAAGAACGTCGGTCCGAAAGGTGCGCCTGGTATGCCTGAGATGCTGAAACCAACTTCTGCGATCATTGGAGCTGGCCTGGGTAAATCTGTGGCACTTATCACCGACGGTAGATTCAGTGGTGGTACGCATGGATTTGTGGTAGGACATATCACTCCTGAATCTTACGAAGGCGGCCTGATCGCATTCGTAAAAGATGGAGACATCATCGAGATCGATGCAGTGAATAACAGGCTTGATCTGAAAGTAAGTAATGAAGAGATCGCACAACGTAAGGAAGGCTGGAAGCAGCCTGAACTAAAAGTGAAATCAGGGATCCTCTTCAAGTATGCAAGAACAGTTAAGAATGCAGCCGAAGGTTGTGTAACTGATGAAGCATAAGAAACAAGATTGAAAACATTAGGTAAATAAATTATTATGGCAACACTTCAGGCAGTACAGCCGGTACCAAAAGAACAGAAGATCGAACAGATCTCCGGTTCCGAAGCGGTATTGAAAGCATTTGTAGCAGAAGGTGTGGATACTATTTTCGGTTATCCCGGAGGAGCGATCATGCCGATCTACGATGCACTGTACGATTTCCAGAGTGACATGAAACATATCCTTGTTCGTCATGAACAGGGTGGAATCCACGCGGCGCAAGGTTATGCAAGAACATCCGGTAAAGTGGGAGTGGTGTTTGCAACAAGTGGTCCCGGAGCAACTAACCTTGTAACAGGTTTGGCTGATGCTATGATCGATTCAACACCGCTGGTGTGTATAACAGGACAAGTATTTGCTCATCTCCTTGGTACAGATGCTTTCCAGGAAACAGATGTGATCAACATTACGACACCTGTTACCAAATGGAATCACCAGGTAACCGAAGCAAGTGAAATTCCTGCTGCTATTGCAAAGGCATTTCATATTGCAGGAACCGGAAGACCTGGACCAGTATTGATCGATATCACCAAGAATGCGCAATTGCAAAAGTTCAATTATACCGGATACCAGAAATGTAATCATATCAGGAGTTATCGTCCTAAGCCGATTGTAAGAAAAGAATTTGTTCAGAAAGCTGCTGAGCTCATCAATAGTGCACAAAAGCCATTTGTTGTTTTTGGACAGGGAGTAATTCTTGGAAAGGCAGAAAAGGAATTCAAAACCTTTATAGAGAAAGCAGGAATTCCGGCAGCCTGGACCATCCTGGGTTTGAGTGCCCTGCCAACAGATCATCCGCAGAATGTTGGAATGCTGGGTATGCATGGAAACTATGGTCCAAATGTACTCACCAATGAATGTGATGTGTTGATCGCAGTTGGTATGCGTTTCGATGATCGTGTAACTGGTAAGCTTGATAAATATGCCAAGCAGGCGAAGATCATTCATCTTGATATCGATCCATCTGAGATCGATAAGAATGTAAAGACTACGGTGGCAGTTTGGGGTGATTGTAAGGAAACACTTCCGATGCTTACTGAACTGATCCAACCAAAAGTATATCCACAGTGGCTGCAAAAGTTTCGTGATTTCCAGAAAGAAGAAGAAACAGTGGTGATACATGATGAACTACATCCAACATCAGAAAAAATGACGATGGGTGAAGTGATCAATGTGATCAATGATATCACTAAGGGAGAAGCAGTGATCGTAACAGATGTTGGTCAGCACCAGATGGTAGCCTGTCGATATGCGAAGTTCAATAAATCCATGAGTAATGTTACTTCCGGCGGTTTAGGTACAATGGGATTTGCATTGCCTGCGGCGATCGGTGCAAAGTTCGGAGCGCCCGACAGAACTGTTATCGCAGTAATTGGTGATGGTGGTTTCCAAATGACTCTCCAGGAACTTGGAACCATCATGCAATCCGGAGTGGATGTGAAGATCCTGATCCTGAATAATGAGTTCCTTGGAATGGTGCGCCAGTGGCAGCAATTATTCCACGATAAGAGATATTCATTTGTAGATATACAAAGTCCTGATTTCGTAAAGCTCGCGTCTGCTTATGGTATTGATGGAAACAGCATCAACGATCGTAAGGATCTGCGCACTGCATTGGAGACCATGATCAACAGTAAAGGTTCATACCTGCTGGAAGTGATGGTAGGCAAGGAGAACAATGTGTTCCCGATGGTGCCGCAGGGATGTAGTGTGGCGGAGATTAGGCTTAAGTAAGAATGGCGAATGGGGAATGGGAAATTGAGAATGGGCAGAACGCCCGAAGGGCGGGCTGAACGTCGGGTGTAGCACCTGTATTCTTTCCGATTACCGATTACCGCTTTCCGATTTCAAAAAAGTAACACCATGAAAAAAGAATTCACCATAACCGTCTACACCGAAAACCAGATCGGTTTGCTGAACAGGATCGCGATCATCTTCTCAAGAAGAAAGATCAACATCGACAGCCTGAATACTTCTCCTTCAGAAATTGAAGGCATTCATCGCTTCACCATTGTGATCGATGAAACTGAAGATGTGGTATCAAAAGTTGTGAAGCAGATCGAGAAGCAGGTGGAAGTACTGAAAGCATATTACAATACTGCTGATGAGATCATCTGGCAGGAAATGGCATTGTATAAAGTTCCGACCGACCAGATCGCGGAAAAAGTAAAAGTGGAAAGACTGCTTCGCCAGTACGGCGCCAGAGCAGTGGTGATCCGTAAGGACTATACCATCTTTGAAACAACAGGTCATCGCGAGGAAACTGAAAAACTCGTGGAAGTACTGGAGCCTTATGGACTGATCGAATTCGTGCGCAGTGCAAGAGTTGCGATCATCAAGGCAAGTGCCGGTTTCCACGAAAAATTAAAAGAGTTTGAACAACACGAACCTTCAGAAGAACTGATTGAGAACAACTATCTCAACCAGCAGGATGAAGTGTTCCAGATGTAATCAATCGTACAAGTTTTTTTCATCAATATCAATCTAAAAAAATGGCAAAGCTCAATTTCGGAGGTGTGGAAGAAAACGTGGTAACACGCGAAGAATTCCCATTGTCCAAAGCACAGGAAGTTTTAAAGAATGAAACTGTTGCTGTGATCGGTTACGGTGTACAGGGACCTGGTCAGGCACTGAACCAGAAAGATAATGGTATCAACGTGATCGTTGGCCAGCGTAAAGATTCCAAGACCTGGGATAAAGCAATCCGCGACGGTTTCGTTCCCGGTGAAACTTTGTTCGAGATCGAAGAAGCTCTTCAGCGCGGTACCATCATCTGTTACCTGCTGAGTGATGCTGCACAGATCGCACTTTGGCCTACAGTTAAAAAGCATCTTACCCCTGGTAAGGCATTATATTTCTCTCATGGTTTTGGAATCACTTTCAACGAGCAGACTGGCATCGTTCCTCCTGCTGATGTGGATGTGTTCCTCGTAGCTCCTAAAGGTTCCGGTACTTCCCTTCGCAGGATGTTCCTCCAGGGCCGTGGTCTGAACTCCAGCTACGCAATCTTCCAGGATGCAACCGGTCGTGCGAAAGAAAGAGTGGTAGCTCTTGGTATCGCAGTTGGTAGCGGTTACCTGTTCGAAACTGATTTCAAGAAAGAAGTTTACTCTGACCTTACCGGTGAGCGTGGAACTTTGATGGGTGCTATCCAGGGAATCTTTGCAGCACAGTACCAGGTGCTGCGCGACAGAGGTCATTCACCTTCTGAGGCATTCAACGAAACTGTTGAAGAGCTGACCCAATCGCTGATGCCATTGGTTGCTGAAAACGGTATGGACTGGATGTATGCGAACTGTTCAACCACTGCTCAGCGCGGTGCGCTCGACTGGTGGAAGAAGTTCCGTGATGCGACACTTCCAGTATTCAATGAATTATATGACAGCGTTGCAACCGGTAAGGAATCTCAACGCTCTATTGACAGCAACTCTCAACCTGATTACCGCGAGAAGCTCAATGCAGAACTGAAAGAACTGCAGGAAAGCGAAATGTGGCAGGCCGGCAAAACCGTAAGAAGTTTGAGACCGGAGAACCAGAAGGTTGAGGAGGAAGCATAATTGCTTCCATGAAATCGGAAATCGGTAATCGGAAATCGAAAAAGCAAAGTTTCAATGGTGCTTTTTTGGGGTTGTCCTTTTCCGATTTCCGATTATCGATTTCCGATTTAAACTTAAATGAATGTTTACTACCCGGCCTTCTCTCAACATAAGATCAGCGGCGGAACGACTGAAGCCAATAGTAAAACGCACACCCCTGACATATAACAGGAGCTTGTCGCGGAGATACAACTGCAATGTTTACCTAAAAAGGGAAGACCTGCAGGTGGTTCGATCCTATAAACTCCGCGGTGCTTACAACATGATGAGCCTTCTATCAAAAGAACAGCTCAAAAATGGAGTAGTTTGCTCCAGCGCAGGCAATCATGCTCAGGGTTTCGCTTACTCCTGCAAAAAATTGAATGTTCGGGGCGTTGTCTTCATGCCCATTATCACTCCGAATCAGAAGATCTCCCAGACCAAAATGTTCGGGGAAGATTTTATCGAGATCAAACTCGTGGGCGATACTTTCGACGATTGCTCCAAAGCTGCCCAGCAATACACTATTGAAAATGAAATGACCTTCATCCCTCCGTTTGATGATGAACGAATCATCGAAGGACAGGGAACGGTAGGCCTTGAAATTCTTGAAGACCTTTCACAGGTTGATTATCTCTTTGTTCCTGTAGGCGGTGGCGGTCTGGCTGCCGGTGTAGGATCCTACTTTAAAACTTTTTCACCGGCAACAAAAGTGATCGGACTGGAACCCGAAGGGGCGCCTTCCATGTCAGAAGCTTTGAAAGCCGGTCGTCCTGTAACCCTCGAAAACCTCGACCGATTTGTGGATGGAGCGGCAGTGAAAACTGTTGGATCGATCACCTTCAACCTATGTAAAGATGTGCTCCATGAAATGAGCCTGGTACCTGAAGGGAGGATCTGTTCCACTATCCTCAAATTATACAACGAAGATGCTATCGTGGTAGAACCTGCCGGCGCCTTATCGATCGCAACGCTGGAAGATTATGCCGATCAGATCAAAGGAAAGAACATCGTCTGCATTGTCAGCGGTTCAAACAATGATATCGACCGGATGCAGGAGATCAAGGAAAGATCCCTGCAATACGAAGGACTGAAACACTATTTCCTGATTCGTTTTGCTCAAAGACCCGGTGCCTTGAAAGAATTCGTGAACCATGTACTTGGTCCAACAGACGATATCACCCGGTTTGAATACATGCAAAAGCATAATAAAGAAACCGGTCCGGCCCTGGTTGGAGTTGAACTCAGGAACCGGGAAGATTACGAAGCATTGCTCAGTAATATGAAAAGATATAATATCAACTATACGGAACTGAATAAGGATGATAACCTTTTCGGATACCTCGTATAAGTAGTTTTATTCATTTTTTCTAAAAAATATTGCTGAAATCATCTTTGTAAAGGGAATATTAAGTATTTTTAGTCAATTGCTTGTCGATATAATTGCCTTTTATCTAACGATTCTATATATTTTTTGAATTTTTTCTATTATATAACTATTGAGTATGGCAAGCACCCAAGGTTTATATTCACCATCTTTTGAAAGAGATGCCTGCGGTATTGGTTTTGTGGCTAGTATCAAAGGAAGTAAATCACACCAGCATATATCGGATGCATTGACCGTATTGGAAAATATGGAGCACCGTGGTGCATGTGGATGTGAGAGTAATACAGGTGATGGTGCGGGGATCATGTTCCAGGTTCCGCACGAGTTCTTTTTCGATGAGTGTCTTAAACTCGGCGTTCACCTTCCTTCTTACGGTAAGTATGGAGTGGGTGTTGTTTTCTTTCCCCGCGAGATCCGTTTGCGCGAAGAGTGTCGCGATATTTTCAACCGTACAGCAGAGAAACTTGGACTGGAAGTGCTTACCTATCGTAAGGTTCCTGTAAACACCGATGGTATCGGTGCCACAGCGCTTTCTGTAGAGCCGGAAATGGAACAGGTTTTCATTGCCTGTCCTGATCATATCACGAATCCTGAAGAGTTTGAGCGCAAGCTTTTTGTTCTCCGCAATTACGCTTCTCACACTATCAACAACACAGTAAAGAAGGATGCGATCGGTTTCTACATTGCATCCCTTTCTCATAAAACAATTGTGTACAAGGGACAGCTGACCTCTCACCAGGTTCGCGGATATTTCCCTGACCTGCAAAACAAAAGAGTGGTATCAGCCTTCGGACTGGTGCATTCACGTTTTGCAACCAACACTTTCCCTTCATGGAAACTGGCTCAGCCATTCCGTTTCATCGCACACAACGGTGAGATCAACACCCTCCAGGGTAACCTGAACTGGCTTCGTTCCAGCGAAATGGGATTCGAAACAAATTATTTCTCGAAGGAAGAACTCGACATGCTCCTCCCGATCATTTCGGAAGGTCAGTCGGATTCTGCCTGTCTCGATAATGTAGTGGAACTGCTTTCTCTAACCGGGCGTTCACTACCTCATGTGATGATGATGCTGATCCCTGAAGCATGGGATGGTAACGACTTTATGGACCCGGTTCGTAAAGCATTCTACGAGTATCATGCCTGTATGATGGAACCATGGGACGGTCCGGCTTCAATCTCTTTTACTGATGGAAAGATGATCGGTGCTACACTTGACCGTAACGGTCTTCGTCCTTCGCGCTATTGTGTGACCCACGATGACCGCGTGATCATGGCTTCAGAAACCGGTGCGCTTCCTGTTGATCCGGCGATCGTAAAAGAATACGGCCGACTTCAGCCAGGTAAGATGTTTGTGGTGGATATGGAGCAGGGGCGTATCATCAGCGATGATGAACTCAAAGCGGAAATCTGCTCACAAAAACCATACGGTGAGTGGTTGAATAAATACAAGATCAGGCTGGGAGAACTTCCGGAACCTCGCGTACTGTTCACGCACCTGGAGTCCGACCAGATCTTTAAATATCAAAAGGCTTTCGGGTATTCAACTGAAGACCTGGAAACCATCATCGCCCCAATGGCGGTGGAAGGTAAAGAGCCGATCGGTTCAATGGGAACCGATGCTCCGCTGGCTATCCTGAGTGATCAGCCTCAGCACCTGAGCTCTTATTTCAAACAGTTGTTTGCACAGGTAACCAACCCGCCGATCGATCCGATCAGGGAAAGAATGGTGATGTCGCTGGCCACTTTTGTAGGAAGTACAGGAAACCTGTTGAATGAAGATCCGCTGAGCTGTCACGTGGTGGCACTGCCTCACCCGGTTCTCACCAACCATGAACTCGAAAAGCTCAGAAGTATTGATACTGGTATTTTCCAGGCCAAGACACTGCAGTGTTATTTCAGGGCGGATGGAAATCCTGGTTCACTCAAAAAAGCGCTCGACAGGATCTGTCGTTATGCTGTTGATGCTGTACAGGATGGATTCGAAGTGTTGATCTTAACCGATCGCGCTATCGATTCTGACCACGCACCAATCCCGACGCTGCTGGCTACTGCAGCTGTTCACCATCACCTGATCCGTAAAGGACTTCGTGGTAAAGTGGGTATCGTTGTAGAAGGTGGTGATGTTTGGGAAGTTCATCACTTCGCATGCCTGATCGGCTTCGGAGCTACTGCTATCAACCCATACCTTGCTTTGTCTTCTATCAGGGATATGAAACTGAATGGTCGTCTTGAAACTGAACAGGATGTTGAAATACTGAAGAAGAATTATATCAAGGCTGTGAATGATGGTCTTTTGAAAGTGTTCTCTAAAATGGGTATCTCAACCCTTCAGTCATACCAGGGAGCGCAGATCTTCGAGATCATCGGTATCAATAAGAGTGTTGTTGACACTTATTTCTCCGGAACTGTTTCCCGTATCGAAGGGATGGGACTGGATGAGATCGCGAAAGAGTGTCTTGCCAAACATCATTTTGGTTTTGCAAGAAAGGATGTACCTGTCGACAGGCTACCTGTTGGAGGTGTTTACCAGTGGAAGAGAAAAGGTGAATTCCATCTCTTCAATCCTGCAACCATTCATGCGCTGCAGTATTCAACCAAGATGAATGATTACGCATCATTCAAAAAATATTCAAAGCTTGTAAATGACCAGGCTGAAAAGGCTGCTACATTAAGAAGCTTATTTGATTTCAAACATAATCGTCCTGCCATTTCAATTGATGAAGTGGAAGCACCTGAAAAGATCTACAAGCGTTTCGCAACAGGCGCTATGTCGTTCGGATCTATTTCATGGGAAGCGCATACTACGCTGGCCATTGCAATGAACCGCCTTGGTGGTAAGAGTAATACCGGTGAGGGCGGGGAAGATGAAAGACGTTATACGCCACTTCCAAATGGAGATTCCATGAGAAGTGCGATCAAGCAGGTTGCATCTGCACGTTTCGGTGTAACATCCTACTATCTTACTGAAGCTGATGAGCTGCAGATCAAAATGGCACAGGGTGCGAAGCCGGGTGAAGGTGGACAGTTACCTGGACATAAAGTGGATGACTGGATCGGAAAGACAAGACACTCCACTCCTGGAGTAGGTTTGATCTCTCCGCCACCGCACCATGATATCTATTCCATTGAAGACCTTGCGCAATTGATCTTCGACCTGAAGAATGCAAACCGAAAGGCTCGTATCAATGTGAAACTGGTTTCAAAAGCAGGTGTGGGTACCATCGCAGCAGGTGTGACAAAAGCAAAAGCTGATGTGGTCCTGATCGCAGGATTTGATGGAGGAACCGGTGCATCACCGATCAGTTCCATCAAGCATGCAGGTCTGCCCTGGGAACTTGGTCTTGCAGAAACTCACCAGACACTGGTGAAGAATAAATTGCGCAGCCGTGTTGTGGTACAGGCAGATGGACAGATGAAAACCGGTCGTGATATTGCCATCGCTGCATTGTTAGGTGCAGAAGAGTGGGGTGTTGCTACTGCAGCACTGATCGTTGAAGGCTGTATCATGATGCGTAAATGTCATATGAACACTTGTCCGGTAGGTGTTGCAACCCAGGATCCTGAATTGAGAAAACGTTTTGCGGGTGATCCTGATCACGTAGTAAATTTCTTCAGATTTATTACACAAGAGCTTCGTGAGATCATGGCAGAGCTTGGATTCAGAACAGTGGATGAAATGATCGGCCAGGTTGATTATCTCCAGATGAGAGAAGGTATCAAACATTGGAAATACAGCAAGCTGGATCTTTCTCCGATCCTGTACAAAGAACCATCTTCATTGTATACAGGTTTGTACAAGCAGGAAGAACAGGATCATGGTATTGCAGATGTGCTCGACTGGAAATTGCTTGAAGCAGCAAAGCCTGCGATTGAAAAAGGAGAGAAGGTAAGCGCAGAATTCAGGATCAAGAATACCGACAGAACAGTGGGAACTATTTTGTCGAACGAGATCACTAAAGTATATAAGGCTGAAGGACTTCCTGAAGATACCATTCAATACAAATTTGTTGGTACTGCAGGGCAAAGTTTTGGAGCATTCAATACAAAAGGCATTACACTCGAACTTGAAGGAGATGCCAATGACTACTTCGGTAAAGGTTTGAGTGGGGCGAAACTGATCATTTATCCATCAGATAAAGCTTCATTTATTCCTGAAGAAAACAGCATCATCGGTAACGTTGCTTTCTATGGAGCAACTGATGGTAAAGCGTTTATCAGGGGTAAGGCAGGTGAAAGATTTGGCGTAAGGAATTCAGGAGCGTCGGTGGTTGTAGAAGGAGTGGGAGATCATGGATGTGAATACATGACCGGTGGTAAAGTGGTTATCCTTGGTGAAACAGGAAGAAACTTTGCAGCAGGTATGAGTGGCGGTATTGCTTATATCTATGATGTAAGAAATCGATTCGCTTCATTATGTAATACAGAAATGGTTGACCTGGATCCTGTATCAGTGGAAGATGCTGCGGAGTTGCACAAAATGATCTCTGATCATTATGAATACACAAAGAGTACCGTTGCAAAGTTTGTTCTGGATGACTTCGAGAACCAGCTTAAGAATTTTGTGAAAGTGTTCCCGCGCGATTACAAAAAGGTATTGCAGAGTGCAGCAACAAAGCAGGCTGCGGGGGTTAAATAATCGTTCAGTCTATTCAAAGTAATTTCAGTTATGGGAAAACCTACAGGATTTTTAGAATTTACCAGGGAGATGCCTTCAAAGCGCCCGGTAACCGAAAGAATTCATGACTATAAAGAATTCGTTCAGCGTTTTGATGATGTGAAGCTGAACAACCAGGCTGCAAGGTGTATGAACTGTGGAGTTCCATTTTGTCACAGCGGATGTCCGTTAGGCAACGTGATCCCTGAATTCAATGATGCAGTGTATAAGAAGCGCTGGAAAGAAGCTTATGATATCCTTTCAAGCACTAACAATTTTCCTGAATTCACAGGAAGGATCTGTCCTGCACCATGCGAATCTGCCTGCGTGCTTGGAATCAATCAACCTCCTGTTGCAATTGAAGAAATTGAAAAGCATATCATCGAGATCGCTTTTGATAAAGGATTTGTGAAGCCTCGCAAGCCAGCTGTGAGAACAGGGAAGAAGATTGCGGTGGTTGGATCAGGCCCTGCAGGTATGGCGGCTGCTGCACAACTCAACCAGGCAGGTCATTCAGTGACTGTCTTTGAAAGAGATGATGCCATCGGTGGTTTGCTCAGGTATGGAATCCCTGATTTCAAACTGGAAAAATGGGTGATCGACCGCAGGGTTGCGATCATGGAAGAGGAAGGCGTGGTATTCAGGACCAATGCAAATGTTGGGGTGAATGTGAGCGTGAATGATCTGCTTCGCGAATACCAGGCCATCGTATTGACGGGAGGATCCACTATTCCGCGCGATCTACCAATAAAAGGACGTGATCTTAAAGGAATTCATTTTGCGATGGATTTCCTTGGACAAAATAACAAGAGAGTTGCAGGCCGCAAGTTTTCCGGAGAGGAGCTGCTTGCAACAGGTAAGAATGTTGTCGTGATTGGTGGAGGTGATACAGGGTCAGATTGTGTCGGTACTTCTAACCGACATGGTGCTAAATCCGTTGTGCAGTTTGAATTGTTACCAAAGCCGCCTGAAAGCAGGACCAACCTGATGCCATGGCCTACATACCCGATGGTATTGAAGACTACCACTTCTCATGAAGAAGGCTGCGAACGCTTCTGGTCCGTTAATACTAAAGAATTCATAGGAGATGAGCAGGGTAATTTAAAAGCACTGAAAGTGGTGACCCTGGAATGGACTGCATCGAATGATGGTCGTCCGGCTAAGTTTGCAGAAGTTGAAGGTTCCGAGAAAGAGATCCCTTGTGAACTGGTACTACTTGCCATGGGATTTGTACATCCTCAGCATAAAGGAATGGTTGAAGAGCTTGGTGTTGAACTTGATGAAAGGGGTAATGTAAAAGCTTCTGAAAAAAGGTTTCAGACCAGCATTCCAAAAGTATTTGCTGCCGGAGATATGAGAAGAGGACAATCTCTCGTTGTATGGGCGATCAGTGAAGGAAGGGAATGTGCCCGCCAGGTGGATGAATTCCTGATGGGAAGCTCATTGCTGGAGACCAAGGATGAAAACCTTGTAGCTACCAGCTTTTAAGTCAGGGTAGAGTAAGTTCTGGTTTTATATTGACTGCCGGGAATCGAAAGATTCCCGGTTTTTTTTGCCCCGGGCAGAACGGCCGGAGGCCGGGCTGAACGCTGGTCCTAAATTTAATTCAATTTTGCCTTTAGATAAATTAAAATATTTATACATATGATATAATTTGTTCATTTTTCATTAAAAATTACATTAGAAGTGTTCGATTTATTTAAGCTATAATTTGATAATATATAAAGCGTGAAAATTAAAGTATTGAAATAGAGTGAAATAGTGTCAATAGTTAATCGGTTCATACATATTATAATTTATATTATATGAAGAATTTGCTCATCAGGTTAACAGAATTTTATAATTTTACTTCAATCGGTAAGATTATTGAAAATCTTAATCTGTTAATCAAAATTGTTCGGCATGAAATCATTCTCCTTCAAACAAGTACTTCCCTTTCTCATCTTGGCCCTTGTGGCCCTTGCTTCAATCTTTATCCCCACACTTCCAAACTTCGAAGACAAAGCTGGGGTTTATAATGGTGCCGATATTGCCTGGATCGTTGTGGCAACGGCATTTGTTTTTTTAATGACTCCCGGTCTCGCCTTTTTTTACGGGGGCATGGTTCATCGCAAGAATGTGATCTCCACTATGATCAAATCAGTAGTTGCAGCTGGTATTGTCAGTGTTCTTTGGGTGGTAGTTGGGTTTAGCCTTTGCTTTGGCGACTCAATCGGTGGATTCATCGGAGATCCGAGAACTTTCCTGTTTTTCAAAAATGTTACATCCGGAGCTCCCTGGAGCCTGGCACCAAGCATTCCACTGGCATTATTTGCATTATTCCAGTTGATGTTTGCCATCATCACTCCCGGACTGGTGGTTGGTGCAGTAGCCGAAAGAATCCGCTTCACTGCATATATTCTCTTCATCGCTTTATTCAGTTTACTTGTTTATGCTCCGATTGCACACTGGACCTGGCATCCTGATGGATTCCTCTTCAAAATGGGAGTTCTCGACTTTGCAGGTGGTACTGTAGTGCATATTTCTGCTGGTTGCGCGGCGCTTGTTGGTGCTCTTGTTTTAAAACGTCGTAAAGCTCATATTGAGCAAAAAGAAATTCCTCCTGCAAATATTCCTTATGTATTGATCGGAACCGGTCTGCTTTGGTTTGGTTGGTTTGGTTTCAACGCAGGTTCTGCACTTGGAGCTAACAGCCTGGCTGTAGGTGCTTTCGCCACAACCAATACCGCCGCAGCTGCCGCAGGTCTTTCATGGATGTTCTTCGATGTGCTTCGCGGCAAGAAACCTTCCGTACTCGGTTTCTGTATCGGCGCAGTAGTTGGACTGGTAGCAATCACCCCGGCTGCAGGTTTCGTAGCTATCCCTCAATCTGTATTCATTGGAGTGGTTGCAGCAATCATCTCAAACATCGCAGTTCAATTCAAACATAAATCCAAACTCGACGATACACTGGATGTATTCCCTTGTCATGGTATCGGTGGTATGGTAGGTATGCTGATGGTTGGTCTGTTTGCAACCAAAGCCGTGAATGGTGCAGGTAACGAAGGACTCTTCTATGGCAATCCTGCATTCTTCTTCACACAATTAAAAGGTTTGGCTATAGTAGTTGCTTACTCTTTGGCTGCATCTTTTGTGATCTTCAAAGTGATCAACCTGGTACTTCCGCTTCGTGTTAGCCAGGATGAAGAAGAAGAAGGTCTGGATTCAACCCAGCACAACGAAAAATATATGCAGGGAACCTTGCTGGTTACTACTACCAGTACCAATGGTAAGCTTACTCAAAAAGAAGTGGAGAGAGAAACTGAAGTTGTTTTCTAAGATAGTTTTCCTTAACCCAATTTACCAAAAAGGCATGGCCTGATGGAGCTTCTGACCAAGCTCCGGGCCATACCTGAATAACTAAAAAGTCAAAACAATGTTACGAAAAATATTTGCTTCGGGAATTGCACTCTCCTCGTTTTATTTAGTTGCTGCACAGGATGTGGCAGTAAATACCAACACAACTTCTACTCCGGCAGTTGTTGCAGAAGATCCTAAACCGGAAGAAAAAAAATCCAACTTCATTTTTTCAGCATGGGCGGATCTTTATTATCGTTATGATTTTGGAAAAACTGCAACCAATAATAAAACAAGTTTCACCAATTCACATAATTCCTTTGAACTTGGAATGGCATCAGTGAAGCTGGAACATACCATTGGCAAAGTAAGCGCTGTAGCGGATCTTGGCTTTGGTAAGCGTGCAGAGGAGTTTTCATATGCAGAAGACAAGACACGTTTTGCCATCAAGCAATTGTACCTGAGTTACCAGCTTGGAAAAGTTAAGCTGACTGCAGGAAGCTGGGCAACACATGTTGGATACGAATTGGTTGATGCACCGCTGAATCGCAATTACAGCATGTCTTACATGTTCTCTTATGGTCCTTTTCTTCATACAGGTATCAAAGCTGAAACTTCTATTGGAAAGAATGGTTTCATGTTGGGAATTGCCAATCCAACTGATCTGAAATCAACCAGCATGGATCATAAATATGTAATCGCTCAATACAGTACTGCATCTGCGAATGACAAAGTAAAATTCTTCCTCAATTTCCAGTCAGGAAAACCTAATGATGATACGAAGCAAACACAGTTTGATGCTGTCGTTACCGCTGCAGTATCTGATAAATTCAGTTTAGGATTGAATGGTACTATGGCATCCTATAAAACCCGTGAAACAGATGGTAAGTTTGGAAGTTCGGATAGCTGGTATGGATCTGCTGTCTATGTAAACCTCGATCCCAAGCCATGGTTTGGAGTTACTTTGAGATCAGAATATTTCAATGACAAGAACCAGTTGAATGTATTTAGTGCAGCTTCAGAAGGAGGAAACATTTTTGCCAATACCTTATCCTTTAATTTCAAAGTTGACAATCTCGTGATCATTCCCGAGATAAGGTATGAATCTGCAAGCCAGGCCATCTATACCAAAGGCGAAGGTTCAGCTACAAAGAATGCCGGAAGCGTGCTGATCGCCGCTGTCTATAAATTTTAGTTTTGTTTGTTGTTAGGAATGAGCAAGCGTCTCCAAATGGGGACGCTTTTTTGTTGGGCTGACCAATCGTTAAGCGATAGGGCTGAACACGAATTCTGTTCAGCCCTATGCCTTTGGCATTAGTTCAGCACAGTGCGTTCAGCCCAGCGCCTTCGTCGCTGTTCAGCCCGCTCTATGCACTATTCCTACCTGCATTAATAATTCCAAACGAACTCCTGATCACCAGCTTCTCATAGATCTCTTTAAACGTAGGTGCATATTTACCTTCTTCTATTTCCCTGATCCTGGTGATTGCATATTGCTGAATAGTTGTCAATGGCAACACAATTCTTTCACGCATCTGAACGGATAACTGCTCAACCGGGTACTCACTCATTAATTCATTTCTACCCGATAATAACGATACATATTTTTGGGTGAGTTCATACTCCTGGTAGATCATGTTCCAGATCTCTCCATACTTTGGATCATTGGCCAGGTATTCAGTCAAAGGAAAATAACACTTCTTCATCGCCATCTCGCAATTGCCTATCAAGGTTCTGAAGAACATGGAATCATGATACAGATCTTTTACTTCATTCCATTTTCCCTGCCGCTCAATTGCCTGCAATGCTGTGCCCACACCATAATAACCGGTTACATTTTGCTTGAGCTGACTCCATGCGCCAACAAAAGGAATAGCACGCAGATCTTTTAAATTCAATTTATTCCCGCTGCCTCTTTTCGCAGGCCTGCTGCCAATATTTGTTTCGCTGTAAAACTTCAGTGGTGAAATATTCGCAAGATATTCTGTGAACATCGGGTGTTCCTTCAGTCCTATATATGCTTTGAAACTGAGGTTGGCAAGTTCCTGCATCAGCGCATCTTCATTCTGATCCAAAGTATTTTCTTTTGGATTGATGAGATTATTGGTGATGCCTGCATTCAACAATTGTTCAATATTGAATTGCGCTGAATCTTTGGTTCCAAAATTTGAACTTACAGTTTGTCCCTGTATCGTTAACTGGATCTGTTCATTCGAAATATTATTTCCCATGGAAGCGTAGAACTTATGAGTCTTTCCGCCACCACGTGCAGGAGGGCCGCCTCTTCCATCAAAAAAGACAACATCAATACCGTACTCTTTTGAAATGGATGTCAATTCTTCTTTTGCTTTATAGATACTCCAGTTAGCCATGAGATACCCGCCATCCTTTGTTCCATCTGAAAATCCAACCATGATCGTTTGAAGATCATTTCTTCTCTTCAAATGTTCGCGATAAACTTCATTTGAATACAAAGTGTGCATGATGGATTTTGCATTCTGAAGATCATCAACTGTTTCAAATAATGGAATGATATCAATGGCGATCTCCTCTTTCTTCCATCCTGTCAGCAGGAATAATCCATATACTTCCATCACGTTTCTTGCACTGTTACACTGGCTGATAATGTATCGGTTACATCCAACTTCACCATTATACTCCTGGATCTTTTTGATCGTTAATACGCTCTCCAGTGTTTCTTTGGTAATGTCGGAATATGCAGCCGGATCAAGGGTTTCAGTGATGGAAGTAAGTGCATCGATCTGTTCGCTTTCTGTCAGCGATGTATAGTTTGCAGGCAATCCTTTTCCTGATTCTGCAATGGTATTGAATACCTTGACGTGAATAGAACTATCCTGGCGCACATCAAGTGATGCAAAATGCAATCCGAATACCTGTACCTTACTGATAAAGCTATCAACAAGATTTAGGAATAGTCCATTATGCTGATGAATCAATATTGTCCTGATCTGCTCCAGTGCATTCAGCAGATCTGATGCATGCAAGCCGGTTTTGTGTTCAGGTACAAACAGGTTATCATATAGCTTGTTCTCCAGGTCAACAAGTATCTCTTCAATTCCTTTGAAAGTCAGTCTGCGCTTGATCTTCCTGACTTCCAGGTAATAGCATTTAATGATAGAACCTCGCAATGCATCAGCCACTTTCAGGGTGATCTCACTGGTAACAAAGGGATTTCCGTCGCGATCACCACCAGGCCAGAATCCCATCGTAATGATTGGATTATCCGGTGACACTGCTTCTCCAAACTGGTTCTTTAGGAAGGTGAGAATTTTTCCTGCTGCATGATAGAACACGTTCTCCAGGTACCATACCAGGCTGATGGCTTCATCATATGGCGTAGGTTTTTTCTTCTTGAAAAATGGAGTTTTTGCAAGCTGTTGCAAATACATATTCACAAGACTTGCATCATTGTTCTGTAATGCTTTATTGAGATCATTGATAATACCTAGAACTGTTCCAGGATAAAATTGCGTTGGATGCGCTGTTAGTACGAGCCTGATGCCGAAGCGTTTCAACTTTTCCTTTAGTGCATCTTCTTTATTGAACTGGATGACTTCTGCCTCCAGTTGCTTTAAAGTACCAACACCATTCATGTCGTTCACTTCTTTGAAAGCTGCATCTTCTAAAGCATCAAACAACACGATCTGTCGCTCGGTAAATTGAATGAACCTGAACAGCATGTCAATTTTTTCCCGCTCCGTCGCTAATGCAGTATGCTTCTGGAAAAATTCTTCAATGATCTGTTGCGGACTTTGTTTCTTTTTATAACCCTCTTCGCAATTATTCAATAACAGCGACAACAATATTCCTGTGCGTTCGATCCTGTGAAAAGGAAGTGAAGTGAACAGGCTGTTGTACAGTTGAAATTTTATTCCAACATAGTTCTTGAATTGCTGCAGAGCCCATGAAGATTGATGATCCATTATGTTAACGAATGTTAGTTATGAACTGAATGAAAAGCAAGCAGCGTATATAGGCGGCATGAAATTAACTAATTTGATTAAATAAATTCCAAGGATTATACAATTTCGATATGTTTTATTTACCTTAGTGGCACTTTAGTGAAAGCATATCTAAAAAATATTATCATTTCTGCTTGCGCCATTACATCATATGTGATGGAGTCCTTCATTGTTGCCGTTCCTGCTTTCACCACATCAACAACGAACACAACAACCCGTTAAGGGTTGTACAGTTGCATATCATCTATGGGCCAAAGGCTATCGTATACAGGATCATTGTTTGCCCTGATTTACCAGGATCAATTTTTTCATTTTTACATTCTTAATTATCTCCCATGCAGGTTTTAAAATTTGGCGGAAGTTCAGTTGCCAATGCAGTCAATATACAACGTGTCATCTCCATTGTTGAAAGATCTTTGTCGCATGATCGTACGATCGTTGTGGTTTCAGCACTAGGCGGCATTACGGATACATTGATCCGTTGTGCAACACTTGCAGCGTCGGGAAATGAAGAATACCGGCAGCAGATCAAGTTATTGGAACAGCGTCATCTCGAAACTGTAAAAGAGTTGATTCCTGTCAGTAATCAAAGCAGTGTGCTTAGCCTTGTAATGAAGCACTGCAACGAGATTGAAGATGTATGCAACGGTGTTTTTTTACTTGGAGAACTTTCTCCAAGAACTCGTGACCGGATTATTGCTTATGGTGAATTGCTTTCTTCTAAGATCATCGCGGCAGCCATGCAGGCAAAGGGATTGCCGGTAGCATGGAAAGATTCGCGCGAACTGATCCAGACAAACCATCAATATGGCAATGCTGCTGTGGATTTTCGGATGACCAATTCGAATGTGCTTAATTATTTATCTTCTTCGAAAGATGAATTGTTTTTACTACCTGGTTTTATTGCTTCAGCTGAAGACCGGTCTACCACCACTTTAGGGAGGGGTGGATCGGATTATACTGCTGCAATCCTTGCAGGTGCCGTAAATGCAAATATGCTGGAGATCTGGACTGATGTTTCAGGTATCATGACTGCTGATCCAAGATTTGTGACCAATGCTAAAGTGGTGGATCATATATCTTACCAGGAAGCGATGGAATTATCTCACTTTGGAGCGAAAGTAATTTACCCGCCTACTATTCAGCCGGTATTGAAACAGCAGATCCCTGTTCGCGTTAAGAATACTTTTGCTCCCGAAGATCCCGGTACCCTGATCGACGGACATGCTATCAGCTCTGTACATGCAGTACGCGGAATTTCAAGCATTAATTCTATTGCATTGCTGGGACTGGAGGGAAGTGGAATGGTAGGTATTCCGGGATTCTCCAAAAGACTTTTTGAGTCTCTTGCGAACGAACATATCAATGTGATCCTCATCACCCAGGGTTCTTCTGAACACAGCATCTGTGTTGGGGTTGATGAATCCCAGGCGGTTAACGCGAAAGCTGCTGTGGATAAGACCTTCGCGGTTGAGATTGCTGCCCAGAAAGTGGAGCCGCTGATAGTGGAAACCGGCCTCGCAGTGGTGGCTTTGGTTGGCGATCATATGAAAAGTCATCCTGGTATTTCAGGAAAGATGTTTGGTGCTTTAGGAAGAAATGGTGTGAATGTTCGTGCAATTGCACAGGGTTCTTCTGAAAGAAATATTACTGCAGTCATTGCATCGAAAGATGTAAAGAAAGCACTGAATGTTTTGCATGAAGAATTTTTTGAAACAACCTATAAGCAGATCAATATTTTTATTGCAGGTGTGGGTAATGTTGGATCGAGACTGATTGCGCAATTGAAACAGCAGCAGCAGTACCTCCTGGAAAATCTTCGTCTGCAGGTTAGAGTGATCGGGTTAGCTAATAGCAGGAAGATGGCATTCAATGATGAAGGGATCAATCTGAATGACTGGAAAGCTGCGCTGGATCACGGTTCCGAAATGGATATCCATCAATATGTTGAACATATCAGGCTGAAAAATTTACGCAACAGTGTTTTTGTGGATGTTACAGCTAATGATGCAGTTGCTTTCGCATATCCATCACTGTTAGAGAAAAGTATATCAGTCGTTGCCTGCAATAAAATTGCGTGTTCATCATCATATGACTACTATCTCCAGCTGAAAGAATTATCAAGAGAATTCAATTGCCAGTTTTTCTTCGAAACCAATGTTGGAGCGGGACTTCCTGTTATCGGTACATTGAACGATCTCATGCGTTCCGGTGATCGTATCAACAGGATCGAAGCAGTATTAAGTGGTACACTGAATTTTGTTTTCAATAATTATAATGGCGAAAGAAGCTTTGCTGAAGTGGTGAAACAGGCGCAGGATGAAGGATACACAGAACCGGATCCAAGGCTGGACCTTGGCGGAACTGATGTAATGCGGAAGATCATGATCCTGGCACGTGAATCAGGTGCTATGATTGATATGGAGGATATCAGCAACGAATCATTCATGCCTGCTTCCTGTATGGAAGGATCAGTTGAAAATTTTTATGCTGAAATGTTGAAACATGAGGATCATTTCCGGAAGATGTATGCATCTGCAGCTGCAGGTGGCAACAAACTGAAATTTGTTGCACGCTATGATAAAGGAAAAGCTTCCGTAGGACTGAACCAGGTAAGCGCAACCAGCGATTTCTACCATTTGTATGGAAAGGATAATGCAGTCTTATTTTTTACAGAGCGCTATCCTGATCAGCCGCTTGTAGTGAAAGGTGCAGGAGCAGGAGCGGAAGTTACTGCATCAGGAGTATTTGCAGATATCATCAGGGCCGGAAGAATTTAAAACAATCAACATGAAAAGTATTACTGTTCACGCACCTGCTTCGGTTGCCAATATGGTTTGTGGTTTTGATGTGTTGGGAATGGCACTCGATGCACCTGTTGATATCATGAAACTCACACTGATCCCGGATCCTTTGATCAGGATAAAACATACAGATTCCTATGACCTTCCCTGTGAGCCTGAGAAGAATGTTGCTGGTGCTGCTCTGCAAGCAATGATGGATGAACTGGACGAGGATGATATTGGATTTGAAGTGGAAGTCTTTAAGCAGATCAAACCCGGATCAGGACTGGGTTCCAGCGCGGCAGGATCTGCAGGTGCAGTAGTTGCTGCTAACAAATTATTAAACCATCGGTTCAGCAATGAAGACCTGGTTCGATTTGCCATGGCAGGAGAAAAAGTGGCCAGCGGAGTAAAGCACGCTGATAATATTGCACCCTGTATCTATGGAGGCATCACGTTGATACGCTCGATTTTTCCATTGGATATTGTGCAGATCCCTGCACCGGAATTATTTGTTACTGCCGTACATCCTCAAATTGAAGTGAAAACTTCTGATGCGCGCCAAATTCTGCGTAAGGAAGTTTTGTTGAAAGATGCTATCAGGCAGTGGGGAAATATTGCAGGTCTTGTTGCAGGATTATTGAAATCTGATTATGACCTGATTGGTCGTTCCCTCGAAGATGTGATCATTGAACCTGTGAGAAGTGTATTGATTCCTGGATTTGCGGATATAAAAACAAGATGTAAAGATGCCGGTGCTTTAGGTGGAGGAATCTCCGGATCGGGCCCTTCTGTTTTCATGTTGAGTAAAGATGAACAGACTGCAAATGCTGTGGGAGGAATTATGGAAGAAGTCTATGCAAAGCTTGGCATAGAAGAGAAAACCTATGTAACAAAGATCAATAACGATGGTGTGCGGGTAGTATCGCACGATTAAATAATGCTATGAAATATTTTAGTACCAACAGGCAATCTTCGATGGTGGATTTCCATGAAGCAGCTATTAAAGGGCAGGCTCCTGATAAGGGACTTTATTTTCCCGAATACATACCAAAATTGCCGAATGATTTTCTTCAGGATCTTCAAAACCTTTCAAAAGCAGAGATAGGATTTGAAGTGATCAAACCATATGTTGGCGAAACAATTCCCAATGATGTGCTTTATCAGATCGTAGAAGAAACAGTGAATTTTGAATTCCCCCTGGTAAAGATTTCTGATAGTGTATATACGCTGGAGCTTTTTCATGGTCCTACACTGGCTTTTAAAGATGTAGGAGCAAGATTCATGAGCCGGTGTCTTGGATATTTTTCAAAAGATCGTAATGATAAGATAACTGTATTAGTGGCCACTTCCGGTGATACCGGCGGGGCAGTAGCCAATGGATTTTTTGATGTTGATGGGGTAGAAGTAGTAATTCTATATCCTTCAGGAAAAGTAAGTTCCGTGCAGGAGAAGCAACTAACTACCCTGGGAAAAAATATTCATGCACTGGAAGTAAAAGGGACTTTTGATGATTGCCAGTCAATGGTCAAGAAAGCTTTTGCGGATGAGGAATTGTGTTCAAAACTCTTTCTTACTTCTGCTAATTCCATCAATGTTGCGCGCTGGCTTCCACAGCAGTTTTATTATTTTTATGCAGCCCAACAATGGAACTTGAATGCGCCACCCGTGATCAGTGTTCCCAGTGGAAATTTTGGGAATATATGTGCAGGTATGATGGCTTATCGTGCAGGTTTACCGGTAAAGCATTTTGTTGCCGCCTGTAATGCCAATGATGTGATTCCGAAATATTTTCAATCGCAGCAAATGCAACCTGCATCTGCTGTTGCTACTATTTCAAATGCAATGGATGTTGGTAATCCAAGCAATTTTGTTCGGATACTGGAAATCTTCAACCAGCAGTTTGGAGACCTTAGTGCCATGATGAGCAGCTATAGTTTTAATGATGATGAAACTCGTGGCGAAATGCAGAAAGTATTTAGTGAAGATCATTATATGTTAGATCCTCATGGAGCTGTAGGATCCTTAGGTCTGAAGAAATTTGGATCTCCCGGGTATTTCCTGGAAACTGCACATCCTGTGAAGTTTTATGATGTGGTTGAACCTGTTTTGAAAACCAAAGTTGAAGTGCCTGCTTCCATCCAGGAGATATTGCCACTGGAAAAAAAGAGTATTGTGATTGATGCAGAATATGATTCTTTAAAAGAATATTTATTGGCGGGTGATCTTTGGTAGATGTATTTCCATAATGGCTAGTTCACGGTTGTTGACTGCAATATTTTCTTTGAGCTGCCAGCCAAGCTTGAGGTACATAGCGGCTGCGGTATCGGTATACAGGTAAATGCTGCTCAATTCTCTTTCTTTAGCCAATTGCAAAACCATTTTGCATAGTTCAGATGCTAAACCTCTTTTCCTGTATGCCGGAACAGTGTACACCAGTGCCAACCAATGTTTAAATTCATTGAACCTCGTATCATACCTGTGAATCCCAACCTGGCTGTATATACCAGCAGTCGCTACTGGAATTTCATTCCATTGTAGAATCAGCTGAAACTGTTCCTCATTACCTGTTATTTCGTAAAGCTTTTGAAATGTCTGATCCCTCGGGATATTCCATTGTTCCTGGTACCAGCCTGCTATAAGATCGAACATGGATTCATCATCTTTCTGAAGCAATTGAAAACTGATCATCTAGTTAGATTTTGAAACAAGTGCAGTGGCTTCGATTTCAATTAATATATCTTCCCTGAATAAACCACTTACTTCTACAAGTGTGCTTGCGGGTGGATTTTTTTTATCAATAAACCTGTCACGTACATCACGCACTTTTTGTATACCTTTTACATCTTTCATGTATATGCTGATCTTAATAAGATCCGACATTTTTCCCCCTGCACTTTCGAGGATGTTTTTGATGTTGGTAAATACCTGTTCCGTTTGTTTTGACAGATCATTTCTTCCTACAAGATTTCCATTCTTGTCTAAAGCTACCTGTCCTGAAAGTATGATCATATCAGCATTGCCCATATCAACCTTTGCAGCATGGGAATAACCCCGTGGCGCAGCAACATTTTCAGGATTTATAAGGCTAAAAGTCTTAGGTGCATCTGCTGATGAAGGTTCTTTATGGTCAAAACTCAATACTTCTCTTAATAACCATTTTTCGTTTTCCCATAACCAAACATGAGAAAATTTTGCGCGATTGGTATGAACATCGGGCTTCCCCTTTTCTCTTCTATAAAAGTCATGAATCCCTGTTTGAATAACTCCGTATAATTTCCCATCCGAGTAAAGTGGAAATACTTCCAGGCTATTGGTAACTACTTTTCGAATGGGCTTTTGCTCTTTGTTTCCGCAGATATATTTTTTTATTTTATCAAAAAACTTTGCCCTGTCCTGGATGCCGCCCTGGTCATGGAAAAAGGCCAGGTCCTTGTGTATGGATCCTTCAAGATAGTGGAGATCGCATTGATTAAAACTTTTTTCAAAAAAGATACTGTCGTGGATTTGCAGCACTTTAAATAAAGAATCGTCTTTTGGTAATTGGGCACTGACATTTACACACAAAAACATTAATGCTAGTACCTCAAAATTTCTTTTCATAAATTTATTTTGATTGAATCCATTTTCTGGCTGCGTTAACCGTTGGGTCTGAATTCAATTGTTGAAAATTGTCATTTCTGGATGGGATTGTTATATCCGGCTCTACCCGCAAACTTTGATAAACATATTTCTTTGCATCCGCAATCCTGTTGACTGTCAGCAACAGGTAACCCTGGTTATTATTGAAAAGAAATCCTTCTGTTGCATTACAAAATCCTGCAGTTGGTTCTCCAAATAGTCTCGT
Source organism: uncultured bacterium (assembly GCA_966112615.1). Taxonomy (GTDB): domain Bacteria; phylum Bacteroidota; class Bacteroidia; order Chitinophagales; family Chitinophagaceae; genus Flavitalea. Next base: position 117,022 of record CBHWDO010000004.1, on the reverse strand, counting down.
GTTTTTCTGTTGCCGGATGAATGCTGCAAGGATCTCCCCGGAACTGACAGTTGAGGGCCCAATCAGAACGGCAAGTTTGATCTTTGAATTGATCGTACAGGTATTATTTAGGGTTACCATCGGCTGGCCTTGGTCATCAACCAAAACACCATTTCTAAGGCGGGTTGGGGAAAGAAATTTATTGTCGCGGTCTACACCATATCCCAGGATAGAATCCGTAAAGATTGGACTGATCCCCGAAAGCATGGGCGCTGAGTTTCCCCCTGTATTCATCCTCAGATCTATGATCAGGCCTTTGGGATCAGTTGAAACGATCTTGCATAAAGAATCCCTAAGCATATTGGCCCGGGCATCCATATCTGTTCTGCTAAATACATTCATGGATGGTACCCTCAAGTAAGCGATCCCGTTGTCCAAAGTCTGAATGACGATCCTGTTTCCTTTCAGGAATTCTGCTTTGATGCCTTTGCTTAAAACCGAATCAAAATTTACAGGAGCAGGATACCGGTACATGGTATCTGAATTGGCAACCATTCCGTGGTAATCCTTCACCTGTTTGTATGCATATGAAATAGCAGGAAATGCTTCTTTATAGGATGTAGCACCAGCGGCCAGTATATATGCAGTATCCCGTGTCTTTCCCCAGTCAACCTCATTTGCAAACAGGGATCTTGTCTGAATGATCTTCAAAGCTGTATCGACATAGGATCTAACACTGTCGGGCATTTGAGCGAACCCGCTTTGTACAGTAACAAGTAAGACAATAAGGTTTAGTAACCGTTTCATTTCTCCATGATTTAGCATTCTTACCAAGGTCTGGTTTTTAAATGCTATACAGGGAAGAAATATTATGAAAGGTTAATATGCATTTCAGTTGTGCTGGTAAAACAAAAAAAGGGCCCGAAGGCCCTGTATTCTTTCCGATTTCCGATTATCGATTTCCGATTTACTGAAATTACATTTCTACTCCTGCAAGTTCCAGGCTCTTCTTCTTCAGCTTCCTGATCTCAACATCTTCAATGATAGGATCCGGTGTGAGGATCAGCGATGTATTATTTTCTTTCCACCAATTGCTATTCCTCAATTCACTAAATGCCAGTACGCCCACAAGGTACTTCCTGTCTTCATTGGCATGCCACTCTTCAATCCATTCAAATCTCTCTTTTGGAATGTACCTGATATCATCAAAACTTAAATAAGCTCTCACATAAAAATCATCAGTGAGTTCTGAAGGAGTATGGTGATAAAGCTTTTTATATTCATACCTGTATTGATATCTCAGAGCAGAAATATCACTCAATACAGCGGATGCAGTAGGGAAGGAGCCTGCACCTTTTCCATAGAAGAATTGTTTGTCGGCAAATCCACTTTCAATCACAACACCATTGTATTCATTCTTTACAAAAGACATCTGGTCTTCTTCTTTGACAAATTGTGGTAATACGAATGCTGCTACTTTCCCATTGTTCAGTTTCTTAGCCTGACCAATCAGTTTGATATGCTGATGCCTTTGTTTTGCCACCACTGCGTCGCTTAACTGAATATTCTGAATGCCACTGAAAACGATGCTTTCAGGTGTTGTGACAATTCCATAAGCATGCGCAAGCATCAGGGTCCATTTGTTTAAAGCATCATATCCTTCAACATCCAGCTTTGGATTACTTTCGGCAAATCCAAGCTGTTGTGCAAGTATCAGGGCCTGTTTGAAGTCGAGCCTGTCTTCAAACATTTTTGTCAAAATAAAATTCGTTGAACCATTTACGATAGCCCTGATTCCATGCAGCAGGTCATTATCATAATATTCTTCCAGGTTTCTCAATACGGGGATAGACGCACAGGCGGATGCTTCATATAAGAAAGGCTGTCCTGTTTCTTCCTGCAGCTTCAGTAATTCAGGTAAATGTTCAGCGATCATTTTTTTACTGGCGCTTACCACTGCCTTTCCATTCTTCAATGCTGTACTTACAATTTCAAATGCTGCATCTGCATCATCGATCACTTCAACTATAACATTGATGTTTTCATCATTCAATAATTCATACCTGTCTGTTGTAAATAGGGATTCGGGTGCATGTCGGAGTTTGCTGGCATTCCTGATACAAACCTTTTTAATCTCTGCCTTCAATGATGGTGTTTGCTGAAGTACTTTGTACAATCCTTCACCCACTACACCAAATCCAAATAATCCAATACTTAATTCTTTATGCATGTTCAACGGTTTATATTTTTTCGAGTGTTTCCTTTTTCTTCCATGATGCAGGAAGAAATTCCCTGATCAGTTTTTCCAATTGGGTAAATTCCAGTAAGAATCCATCGTGCCCATAAGGTGATTCAATCTTCACATAATGCGCTCCGGGGATATGTTTGGCAATAAATTCCTGTTCGGAAGGTGGAAACAATACATCGGTTTCAATTCCTACGGTTAGTGTTCTTGCCTGTATCTTATTCAATGCATGTTGTAGTGAATGCCTGTTGCGTGAAAGATCATGTGAATCCATTCCCTGGCTCAACACATAATAGCTGAATGCATTGAATCTTTTGGCCAGTTTTTCGCCCTGGTATCTTTGATAGGATGAAGCCCCATCCCAACCATTATTAAAGGGATATCCTTCTGTTCTGGGTTGTGTTTTCCAATAGGCATCATAATGACGATAGCTTAGCAAAGCCGCTGCCCTGGCTGCTTTCATGCCCTGCATGCCTGCTTCTTCATTCTCATTCTTCCAGGTTGAATCTGCTTCAATACACATTCTTTGCGTGGTATTGAATGCAATTCCCCAGGGACTATGTTGTGCATTAGTTGCTAACGGGAATATATATTCGAAAAGAGAGGGTTCTTCCACGGCCCATTCCAGCAATTGTTGTCCGCCCATAGATCCGCCAATTCCTACGCAGATCTTTTTTATACCGAGATGATCTTTCAGGGGTTGATATGCCCTGATCATATCTCTTGGGGTGAAAAATGGAAAGAGGTGGTAATATGTTCGATTGGTTTCCGGGTTAATATCCAGTGGACTGATGCTTCCATAGCAACTGCCGGGCATATTCACGCACACTATATAATGTTCCGAGGGATCAAATAATTTTCCTTCACCTACCAGTCCTGGCCACCATTCGGCAGGATCACTGTTTGCAGTGAGTGCATGAAAGATCCAGACAACATTGTCTTTGGATTCATTCAGTTCTCCGTATGTTGTATAAGCCAAATGATAGGACGGAATGGTAACTCCTGATTCCAGGGTAAAGGGCTGTTCGTATGTAAATCTCTTCGCCATATGCAAGAACACGCAGGGCATAAACCCTGCGTGCATTAGTCTCTGTAAGTTTTTAATTAAACCAGTTCCTTTTCAAACACAGCTGCAAAAGCCTGTTCGAAATCCGCTTTGATATCTTCAATATGTTCTATTCCAACGCTTACTCTTACCTGGTTTGGTAATACCCCGGCTGCTGCCTGCTCTGCTTCACTCAATTGCTCGTGAGTGGTAGATGCAGGATGGATCACCAGTGTTTTGGCATCACCAACATTCGCAAGATGGCTGGCCATCTTCAGCGAATCAATAAACTTGCTGGCTTTCTCTTTACCGCCTTTCACACCAAAATTCAATATTCCGCCAAAGCCATTGTTCAGGTATTTTTTTGCCAACTCATGGTATGGATTACCAGGTAAACCTGGGTAGGTAACGAACTCAACCTGTGGATGTGATTCGAGCCATTGTGCAAGTGCCAGCGTATTATCAACATGGCGCTGTACTCTCAATGATAGGGTTTCAATTCCCTGTAACAGGAGGAATGAATTAAACGGACTTTGTGAAGCTCCGAAATCCCTCAATCCTTCCACTCTTGCACGAATGGCAAAAGCAATGTTTGGCAGACCTAAAGGATTTCCTTCACCAAATACATCCCAGAATTTCAATCCATGATAACCTTCAGAAGGCTCTGTGAATTGTGGAAATTTACCATTCCCCCAGTTATAGTTTCCACCATCGATGATCACGCCGCCAATGCTGGTTCCATGTCCGCCAATCCATTTGGTAGCAGATTCAACCACAACGTTTGCTCCCCACTCGATCGGGCGGAACAAATAACCACCGGCGCCAAATGTATTATCAACGATCAGTGGCAGGTCATATTCTTTTGCGAGATCGGCGAATTTCTGGAAATCAGGAATGTTGAGTCTTGGGTTCCCGATGGTTTCGATGTAGATCGCCTTGGTATTTTTATCGATATGTTTTACGAAACTTTCAACATCATCTCCATTCGCAAACCTGGTTTCAATACCCAGTCTTTTGAATGCAACTTTAAACTGGTTGTAGGTTCCGCCATAGAGAAATGAAGTGGTAACGAAATTGTCGCCGGCCTGGAGAATATTATTGAGGGCCAGGAACTGGGCCGACTGACCGGATGAAGTTGCCAGTGCAGCTACGCCGCCTTCAAGGGCTGCCATGCGCTGTTCAAATACGTCGGTAGTGGGATTCATGATACGGGTATAGATATTTCCGAATTGCTTCAATCCAAAAAGATTGGCAGCGTGTTCGGCATTGTCGAATCCGTATGAAGTTGTTTGATAGATAGGAACGGCCCTTGACTTGGTAGTTGGGTCGATCTGTTGACCGGCGTGCAGTTGCAGCGTTTCGAAGCGTGGCTTACTCATGATGACTTTATTTAGGTTTTAATTCCCTACAATATTAGTAGACTTTACCTTAATTCCAAATAAGATTTGGGTGAGATAAGGTTGTTTATAATTTTCTTAGCAGAAGGTAGGGGCATAAAAAAAGCCCTTCGTCAGAAGAGCTTTTGAATATCGTGATTCATGTGTTGTAAGCTTGATCTGACTTATCTCTCACGCTTTTGCGTGATGGAATTGACACCTTAGTTGGTTGCTACACCAGCCAGGTTGTCAAGGCTTCATTGGGCCATGTCCCTCTGCCTTTCTTGATAAGATATTTGTAAGAACTGCTGCGAAGGTAGGGATTCTTGAAATTGGGGGGAAATTTTTTTAGGAGTTAGGAGTTGGGAGTTGGGAGTTGGGAAAGGAGATGAGGAGGTGAGGAGATGAGGAGCTGAGGAGTTGAGGAAATGAGGAGTAGGGTAACGCCCATTCCCGATTCCCGATTCTCAATTCCCGATTCTCCCGTAATTTTACCCTATGCCGAAGGAACAATTGTCCCACGAAGAATATATTGAGGTTTTTGGAGCACGTGAACACAATTTAAAAAACATAGATATCCGCATTCCGAAGAATAAACTGGTGGTATTCACCGGGGTATCCGGAAGTGGTAAATCATCCCTGGCTTTCGACACCATCTATAACGAAGGACAACGTCGTTATATGGAATCATTCTCTGCCTATGCACGACAGTTCATTGGTGATATGGAAAGACCGGATGTTGATAAGATCACTGGTCTCTCTCCCGTGATTTCCATTGAACAAAAAACTACCAATAAGAACCCCCGTTCAACAGTTGGAACCATCACGGAGATCTATGATTTCTTCAGATTACTTTTTGCACGCATCGGTGAAGCATATAGCTACAATACCGTAAAAAAAATGGTGAAGTTTTCTGAAGAAGAAATTGTCTCTAACATCTTTGAACGTTTCAAAAACAAAAAGATTTCCCTGCTCGCTCCATTGGTGCGTGGTAGAAAAGGTCATTACCGCGAACTTTTTGAAGACATTCGTAAGAAAGGATACCTGAAAGTCCGTGTGGATGGAGAAATTAAAGACCTGGTTCCAAAGATGCAGGTGGATCGATACAAGATCCACGATATCGAAGTAGTCATTGATCGGCTGGCCGTCGCTGAAGATATGCGTGTACGACTCAGCCAGAGTGTTCAGAAAACACTCCAGATGGGTAAGGATCTGATGTTTCTTGAAGTGCAGGATAACAATAAGATCGTGCAGTATTCCAAACAATTGATGTGTGAAGATACCGGCATCAGTTATGAAGAACCTTCTCCTAATTCATTTTCCTTTAACTCACCATATGGTGCATGTCCGCATTGTAAAGGCCTTGGTGTTGTATACCAGGTGAACCTGGATGCGGTCATGCCCGACAAAGAATTATCCATCAATGAAGGTGGTTTTGCACCACTTGGCGAACAGCGCGAAGCTTATGTCTTCAAGCAGGTTCAGCAACTTGCAAAGAAGCATAAGATCGATATGAAAAAACCGATCAGTGAATTGTCGGTTAAAGCTGTCAATCTTATTTTATATGGTAATGAAGAAGGTCCGCTTGAAACGGATCTCGACTTCGATAATATTGAGGATCCAAATACCGTTTATGCAACAGAGTATGAAGGATTGGTTCCCCAGTTAAAAAGATGGTTTGCAGGATCTACTTCAGATGCCTTGCGTGATTGGGTTGAACAATTCATGGAATTACAGGCTTGTCCTGTATGTAATGGTGCCAGGCTCAAAAAAGAATCTCTTTGGTTTAAAGTCGATAACAGGAATATTAGTGAATTGAGTGATCTCAATCTCAATAAACTGATGGACTGGATGCTGGATATTGAAGAAAGATTATCAACCAAACAAAAGACCATTGCGAAAGATGTGTTGAAAGAAATTCGGGAAAGATTACAGTTCTTACTTGATGTGGGATTGAATTATCTTTCATTGAATCGTCCTTCTAAAACCCTTAGTGGTGGCGAATCGCAGCGTATCCGCCTGGCCACACAGATCGGTTCACAACTGCAGGGGATCACTTATATTCTTGATGAGCCAAGTATTGGATTACATCAGCGTGATAACCATCGTCTCATCACTGCACTTCAAAATCTTCGTGATATTGGAAACAGTGTACTTGTTGTGGAGCATGATAAAGATATTATGCTTGCCGCAGATTATCTGGTGGATATTGGTCCGCGTGCAGGTAAGCACGGTGGACAAATTGTAGCGCAGGGCGATCCAAAAAAGATCTATGATACACAAAGCGATACTTCCAAGTTTTTATTTGGTGAAAAAGTGATCGCCGTTCCAACTGAACGTCGTAAAGGAAATGGAAAGACGCTTGAGCTGAAAGGTGCATCAGGAAACAATTTGAAGAATGTCAACGTGAAATTTCCTTTAGGAAAACTCATCGTTGTGACTGGTGTAAGCGGATCAGGAAAATCCACGCTTATCAATGAAACATTGTATCCATTATTGAGCGAGCATGTATATGGTTCAAGGTATCCGCAGATGCCGTATAAAAGCATCAAAGGATTGGAACATATCGATAAGGTAATTGAAATTGATCAGTCGCCGATCGGAAGAACACCAAGATCCAATCCTGCAACCTATTGCGGGTTCTTCACTGATATCCGTACACTGTTTGCATCTGTTCCTGAATCAAAGATCCGCGGCTATACTGCAGGAAGATTTTCTTTTAATGTCAAAGCAGGGCGATGTGATGTTTGTGAAGGTGGTGGTATGCGCGTGATTGAAATGAATTTTTTACCCGATGTATATGTGCATTGCGAAAAATGTAATGGTAAGCGCTATAATCGTGAAACACTGGAGATCCGTTATAAGGGAAAATCAATCAGTGATGTTTTGGATATGACAGTTGATGAAGCCGTGGAATTCTTTTCCAATGTTCCATTCATCTATAGGAAAATTAAAGTGCTCCAGGAAGTTGGATTGGGATATATCACATTGGGCCAGTCAGCTGTAACCCTTAGTGGTGGTGAAGCTCAGCGTGTTAAGCTAAGTACTGAACTGGGCAAGAAAGATACTGGCAAGACTTTTTATATATTGGATGAGCCAACAACAGGTTTGCATTTCCAGGATATCCAGCATCTGATTGATGTTGTCAATAAACTGGTGGATCGTGGAAATACTGTGCTGGTAATTGAACATAACATGGATGTCATTAAAGTGGCAGACCATATTATAGATCTGGGTCCTGAAGGCGGTGATGGGGGCGGTAGGATATTATTTGAAGGCACACCGGAAGGATTGGCGAAGATGGAAGAAAGTCATACAGGTAGATTTTTAAAACTGGAATTATGAGAAAAGAGCGCATCATTATAGATATGGATGAAGTAATGGCTGATACTATGGGTGATATGATCGAATGGTATTCTCGTCAATACGAACAGCAGGTTGATAAGGAAAAGATGTTGGTGGGTTCATGGGTCAAGGGATTTCCTGATGAACACCAGCAATTGATCAGGGAAAGATTATTGAGTGAAGGTTTTTTCAGAAATCTTCCTGTGATGAGAGATGCGGTGGATGTGATCAGGGAATTGAATGATAAATATGAAGTGTTCATTTGTTCTGCTGCAACAGAATTTCCAAATTCCTTAAAAGATAAGCTGGAGTGGTTACTCGATCATTTTCCTTACCTCACATGGAAGCAATTGGTATTATGTGGTGATAAGAGATTGATCAATGGTGATTATATGATCGATGATCACGTAAGAAACCTTGAAGTGTTTTGTGGTAAACCATATTTATTCACTTCATGGCATAACCTGAATGTGGAAGGATATGATCGTATCGATAGTTGGGCTCATGCTGCAGAGATCTTTTTAAATTCACGTCCATGATCAATTGGGTTTGCAAATCATTCAATGAGTTAACTGTCTGGGAACTTTACGAGATCCTTCAATTAAGAAATGAAGTATTTGTGGTAGAGCAGAATTGTCCTTACCAGGATTGTGACGGTAAAGATCCGCTTTCGCATCATTTAATGGGTTTTGAAGAAGGGGCACTGGTTGCTTATACCAGGTTGATTCCTGCAGGCGTATCATATAAAGAGATCTCCATTGGCCGCGTTGTAAATTCTGCCTCAGTTCGTGGCAGGGGAGTAGGAAAGGAGTTAATGGAAAAGTCGATTAAGCAGATCTTCGAATTATTCGGCCGACAGGACATTATTATCGGTGCACAATTATACCTCAACAAATTCTACAGTGAACTTGGTTTCATCAATGAAGGAGAGATCTATCTCGAAGATGGGATCGAGCATATTCATATGAGATATACAGCGGGCTGACAAACTTCGGAGAAGTTTGGCTGAACGCACCGGGCTGAACAATTGCCAAAGGCAATTGGGCTGAACGGAATCCGGGCCGTTCTGCACGCTTTAAAAAAATATTTTCCCCTCCACACACAAAAAACAACAAATCATTCGTTTAAGGTGAGTTAATTGTGCTCGAGATCGTATCCTTTGAAGAAACTGAAATAAAATCTAATATTCATGAAACAGAATTTACTTACTTCTGTTTGGAGGTGTGGTGTGTCTGCACTTCTGGTTCTTTCCAGCCTGTCATCGACGGCTCAAATGCAGGAGTCTGCTGCCTTTTGGGAGGCCGGTGTAACGGTTGGTCCTTCAAACTTCCTGGGAGATCTTGGTGGTAATTTAGGTAAGGGAACAAGGTTCCTGAAGGATAATAATATCCAGATGACCAAGATGACAATCGGTGGTTATCTTTCTTATAATCCCTCTCCATTACTGGGTTTCAGAGCCTCAATAAATATTGGATCTCTTGAAGGAGATGACAATATTATCAATGGTAAAGGTGGTTTTGAAGAATACAGGAAGATCCGTAACAGTAATTTCCGTTCAAAACTCTTCGAAGGATTATTGCTTGCAGAATTTTATCCAACTACTTTGTTTGAATATGATGCCTCAGATGCATACCATAAACTAAGGCCATATGCACTTGCAGGTGTGGGTGTATTTAAATTCAATCCGCAGGGTCAGGATCCGCTTACAGGCAACTGGGTAGACCTTAAACCCCTTCGTACTGAAGGGCAGGGTATGGCTGAATATCCTGATCGTAAAGAATATAATCTTACACAATTAAATATTCCATTGGGTTTTGGTGTGAAGTATCAGTTGAATGATAACATGAGCCTGAGCTTTGAGATCATTCACCGTCAGACTTTCACCGATTACATCGACGATGTAAGTACCAGGTATATAGATCCTGCATTGTTCTATAATTATATGCCGGCCCAACAGGCCGCACTTGCTGAAAGAATGGCAAATAAAACAGGTACACCATTGAGCCGTGTGTTTGATGCTGGAGATATCAGGGGTAATCCCAAGCAGAATGATTCCTATTATTCTGCAGGATTCAAACTCGGTATCCGCTTAGGTGGAAGCAGTAACAATAGGTGGAATAATTCGACTAAATGTCCGATCAAGTTCTAAACCTTTATCATCATTTGAACTATTCAAAGAAATGATTAGATTTGGTTTACGTGTAACCATCGCCGTTAGTTTCTTTCTAACCTTATCCATTGAATCGAACGCGCAACAAAATCCTGAATCAAGGAGAGAGATCCTTGTTCAAAAAAATGGGTCGAGTAAAAAGCATAAGATTCAAATTTATCCGGATGCACAACACAGGGGATTGTTCTTTTACGTCTCTGGTGCAAAAGGAAAAGTATATCAACTTTTTTTATTTGATCTGAATGGACAGCTTGTTAAGCAGGCGCACATTAGGCATAAGCAAACAGCCATGCTGAATAAGATCGATAAAGGAACCTATCTTTTCGAAGTGTTTAGTAATGATGAACGTGTAGAGACCGGAAAGGTAGAAGTTAATTAGTGAGTTCTTTGTTTTTATAACTACTAGCCAATAAGCTGCGGGGAAATTAGTAGAATCTAATATCCGGTTGAGTCAAACCTGATCCGTTCCCTATTTTCTAAGTACCCTAAGACTAATAGAAAGATTTTATTAATCACTCCCCGCTTTTGCTTATTGGATGCCCTTTGTGGCAATGAAAAATGTAAAATGAAAAATGCTTTTAGTCGTAATCCCGAACTAAAAGCATTTTGCATTTAATGTGTCTCCATGTCTCCACGTCTCCCCCTTCTCCACTTCATCTCTTCCCCACTTCGTCTCTTCTAATAGTCATATTTCTCCCCCCACTTCCCCTTCAAAAACCTCCTCAATTCTTCCTCTCTTGGATTTGCTCCCGGATCATAGAATTTCTTTCCACTTAATTTCTCCGGTAAGTATTCCTGTTCACTGAAATTGCCTTTATAACTGTGTGAATATTTGTAGTGCTTTCCATAATCCAATTGCTTCATCAGTTTGGTCGGTGCATTTCTTAAATGAAGCGGAACAGGCAGATCGCCTTCTGCCCGTACCGTCGCCAATGCTTCATCAATAGCCATGTAAGATGCATTACTTTTATGTGATGCTGCAAGGTATGTAGCACATTGTGCAAGGATTATCCTGGCTTCAGGATTGCCGATTTTATTTACTGCTTCAAAGCAACTATTTGCCAGCACAATAGCAGTGGGATTGGCATTGCCGATATCTTCGCTTGCCAGTATGACCATTCTTCTTGCAATAAATTTTACATCTTCTCCACCTTCGATCATTCGAGCAAGCCAGTAAATGGCACCATTGGGATCTGATCCCCGAATTGATTTGATGAATGCTGAAATGATATCATAATGCTGCTCACCAGATTTATCATAAATCGCAATCCGTTGTTGGGCGATATTTACTACTGCATCATCATCTATCACAATATTTTTCTTTGAACCATTTGCAGATAAAGTATTCACAACCAATTCAAGCAGGTTCAATAATTTTCTTGCATCGCCTCCACTGATAGTGAATAATGCAGTAGTTTCTTTTAAATCTATTTCAAGGCCTGATAGGTAGCTGTCCTTTGTGATCGCATTATTTACTAATTGAAGGAGATCTTCTTCTGTCAAATGTTTCAAAACATAGACCTGGCACCTGCTTAATAATGCGCTGTTAACTTCAAAAGAAGGGTTTTCTGTGGTGGCACCAATCAGGGTGATGATCCCTTTTTCTACTGCACCCAGCAAAGCATCCTGTTGTCCCTTATTAAATCGATGGATCTCATCTATAAACAAAATAGCATGGTCCGTATGTTTTGCTTCATCGATAACAGCTCTAACTTCTTTCACTCCGGCACTGATCGCGCTTAAGGTGAAGAAGGGAACCTTCAATGTATTGGCAATGATATTTGCAATGGTGGTCTTTCCTGTCCCCGGTGGTCCCCACAGGATCATAGAAGGGATCTTCCCCTGCTCAATGGATCGCCTTAAGATGCTGCCTGGTCCGGCTAGATGTGATTGACCTGCCAGATCATCCAGTGAAGTGGGTCTCATTCGTTCCGCAAGCGGTGCTCTCATCTGCTCTTATTTTGCATAAAGGTCTAAAAACTCTTTGACCTTCAGCAAAGCATCTGCAAGATTGGTACCCGATAAACCATGTCCGGCATCCGGATATAGTACAAATTCAACCGGCACATTATTTTGCTGAAGTTTATCGCGTAACATTGTTTGCTGACTAACCGCTACAAGGCTGTCTTTCCCACCCTGTATGATCAATGTTGGAAGATTTGAGACAGAAACAAAATTGACAGGACTATTTTGCGCATATGCATTGGGGTTATCAGGTAGAGATGAACCGATCACTGCACCAAGCAAAAGGGGAGTCGCAGGATTGACAGGATTACGATACATATCTGCAAGATCTGTTGGCCCAAAGAGGTTGATCACTGCTTCAGGATCTCCCGAACGGTTGTTGGGTTTATATGCATTCATCAATGCAAGATGTCCTCCTGCACTTACACCTAACAAAATATATTTATTAGATATACCCATTTGAGGTGCTTTTTCCACCAGCCAGTCGATAGCCGCTCTTACATCATTTTCCGGCACAGGAAACCTTGTCTGTTCAGATCGTACCAGTCGGTAATTAATATTTGCAAAAGCAAAGTTTGGAAGTGCCGGCCTGATCTGCTGAATGTATTGATTTAGTTCGCTTTTATCTCCGCTTGTCCATGATCCACCGTGGATCAATATTGCCATCAGCGTAGTGTCTTTACTTCTTGTTGTTGGAAAGTAAAGATCCATTCGCTGCGCAGTATCATTTCCATAACTCACATTGCTGATGCTCGATGCACTAAAGTCCATTGCTGTATCTTCTGATTTTGAACAGGAGATGAAGAGCAATAGGAGTGCCAGTGGGAGGAATCGGTTCATGGGATAATTTAGTTAATTGAAATGGGAAATCGGTAATCGGTAATAGTTAATACAAAAAAGCTGAACACAAAAGAAATCAATTGTGTTCAGCTATCTGTATTTTTTGATGGCGAAGCCATCCTTTGCGATCTTAGCCTCTTTGCCCAGCTGCCGCAGGCAGCGGCTTTGCGTGAAATGCGTTCAGCCCGACCCTTCGGCTCGTTCAGCCCGTTACCTCAACTTAATCGCCAACTCCGTCAACTGCTTCTCATCAATACTAGCGGGTGCATCCAGCATCACATCCCTTCCACTGTTGTTCTTTGGGAATGCAATGAAATCCCTGATGCTTTCACTTCCACCCATGATCGCACAAAGCCTGTCGAAACCAAATGCAATTCCACCATGCGGAGGTGCTCCATATTCAAATGCACCCAGTAAAAATCCAAATTTATGATTCGCTTCTTCTTCAGTCATACCCAATGCAGCAAACATCTTCTCCTGCAATTCTCTCTGGAAGATCCTGATCGATCCGCCACCAATTTCATTTCCATTCAATACCATATCATAAGCATTCGCCTTGATATTGCTGTATGGATGTTTAAGATATTGCGCAGCATTTTCAATAACTGGATTGTTGTTGATCATCACATCGATCTGGGATGGCTTTGGGGATGTGAACGGATGGTGTCTTGCAACCCACCTGTTCTCTTCCTCTGCATATTCAAACAGCGGGAAATCCAGTACCCACAAGAGTTTAAACTCGTCCTTCCTTCTCAGTCCCAATCTTTCACCCATCTCAAGCCTCAATTCGCTGATCGCTTTCCTGGTTCTTTCTTCAGCCCCGGCAAGAATCAATACAAGATCTCCTGCTTTTGCATGACAGCTTTCAGCAATTGCTTTCAGTTTATCTTCTGCAAAGAATTTATCTACACTGCTCTTATAGGTTCCATCTGTATTCACTTTGATGTACACCATTCCCTGCATACCAATCTGTGGACGTTTTACCCAGTCAGTTAGTTCATCGATCTGCTTCCTGGTATATTCACAGCATCCCGGAACAGCGATCGCCAGCACCGTTTCTGCATTTTCAAATACACCAAACCCGCTTCCATTCACCAGTTCACCCGTTGCTTTGATCTCTCCATCCTTAAAGAATGCACTCTTGATATTGCCGATCTTCATATCAAAACGAATATCCGGCTTATCATTGCCATAGGTCCACATCGCATCTTCCCATGTCATACGCTGAACCTGCTCAGTGATCTCAATCCCTTTTACATCTCTGAAGATAGATTTGATCATTCCTTCAAACATGTTCAGGATATCTTCCTGCTCAACAAATGCCATCTCGCAATCGATCTGTGTAAATTCAGGCTGACGATCCGCCCTGAGATCCTCATCCCTAAAGCATTTCACCACCTGATAGTATCTATCGTATCCACTCACCATCAGTAATTGCTTGAAGGTTTGCGGTGATTGAGGCAGTGCATAGAACTGACCAGGATTCATTCTTGAAGGCACCACAAAATCGCGTGCTCCTTCAGGAGTTGATTTGATCAGGAAAGGAGTTTCAATATCCATGAAGCCCTGCTCGTGCAAATAATTTCTTGCTGCTCGATTCACTGCGTAACGCAACTCAAGATTTCTCTTCACTGCATTGCGACGAAGATCAAGGTAGCGATATTTCATGCGCAGATCATCTCCACCATCTGTATCATCCTGGATAGTGAATGGAGGCACTGCAGATTTATTCAATATTTTAAAAGAAGAGATCTTGATCTCAATATCACCCGTTGGAATATTCGGGTTCTTATTACTTCTTTCAGACACGGTTCCAATAGCCTGGATCACAAACTCACGACCCAGAGGGTTCTGGTCAAGCTGTGCATTCAGTTCTTCACCAAATAGCAATTGGGTGATGCCATAGCGGTCGCGAAGGTCAACGAAGCTGATGCTTCCAAATTTCCTGACCGTCTGGATCCATCCTGCCAGGGTGACTTCCCTGCCAACATGTTCAATGCGAAGTTCTCCGCAAGTATGCGTTCTGTACATGTGAAATGATTGTTCGTTAATTCCCAGTGCTTTAGCTCAGGGGAGTGCAAATGTACATTAAAAGAGCGGATGGCTTTTTCCCAAAAGGTTTAGAAATTCACGAAATCTTCCTATATTGTTTCTACAAATCCGCCCATCACTCCCCTGATTAACCTTCCACTCCGAAGAAAGTGACCGTTACTCAATCCAACTATGGATAGGCCATGCTGTACCATTCACACAAAAAGAAAAATGGAACTCTATGGAAATTCTATTCATTTTCACCGTGGTAGCAATTGCCGTGTTGCTCTACCAGCCCCTTCAAAACTGGTATGAACGCATTTCAGTTAAGCGCCACTACCGCCTCTTTCAACAACACAAAAGTTATTACCGTTCCGTGATCATTTCACATATGCGGTATTTCAGGAACCTCGACAGTGAAGAACAGGAGCGATTCCTTTTCAGAACCTATCTTTTCAAAAAAGCAAAACGCTTCCACTACATCGAAGTCAGTCCTTCAGCAGAAATGCCGATCCTCATCAGCGCTGTTGCAGTACAATTGAGCTTCGGGCTTGAAAAATTCAGACTGGATTATTTCCGCGACATCTTTGTATTGAAAGACGACTATCACTACGGATTCTATTCAAGACCATTCCAGGGACATGTTGACCATAGCGGAATCTATCTCTCCTGGGATAATTTTCTGAAAGGCATTCATGGAGAAATGGTGAATTGCAATGTTGGATTGCATGAAATGGCGCATGCGCTGGCTTATGTGAATTTCATCACGCAAACCGAAGAAGACAAACACTTTAAGAAGGAATTCAAGAATTTTTCCAAAGTAGCCCGACCAATTTTCAACGGCATGCAGGTAGGGGAGAAGAATATGCTCGGAGATTATGCCTCCACCAACTACCACGAATTCTGGGCAGTCAGTGTGGAAGTTTTCTTCGAAAATCCTGTAAGGATGCGGCATGAACTACCTTCTCTTTATGAAGCGATGAGCAGCCTGCTAAAACAGGATCCTGTTTATCTTACTTCGTTGAGAACCTGTTCGGGAACTTCCATATTAACTGATACCAGTCTCTCTGCACGCTTCTCTTTAGGAAGGATATAGAGATAATATGTAAGGATGAAAAACAGTCCGATGGAGAACGGGATCACCGTGAGCCATCGCATGGTCTCATCTTTGCCCAAAAATTCAACGATCATCCAGTACCCGTTGGCCGTGATCCAGAAATCAATGGCGAGGTTGTGAAATAATTCCGACTTGATATGACGTGTTTGCCAGGTTATGATGATCGCTACAGCAAATGTTGGTACCAGCATGATAAGCCCGAGTGGTTTCCATAACATTGCCCAACTAAGGTCCTTTACCAGCCAGAATAAAATATGGAGGTTCTCTGTCTTCCTGAACCTTGCAGGAATTGAGTACAATTGGGGGTTTGACATGAACGCAAAAATAAGAGATTATACAGACCGGGCGAGGGTTTTCTCAAATCTTGAAACATCTGCCAGGGGATGGATCCCATGCTGGTGAACCAGGTGCTGGGCCAGCTCATGAGCGAAATATGGTGCCAGAGAAAAACCCTTGGTTCCCATACCGTTAAGTATTCCCAACGCCGGGTTTAAAGGATGAAAACCTACGAATGGTCTTCTTTCCAGGGTAGCCGGCCGAACTGATGATTTATGATCTATAACTTTAAAAGGAAGTTTCAGCCAGTGTTTCAAGGATTCTTCTGTCTTATTTCTGAAGTCTGTTGTGGGGTGCAGATCGGTAAAATTCCATTCATAAGAAGCGCCCACCCAGAATAGATTTCCACCGATAGGAACCATCTTCATCGTTTTCTTATATACTTTATCCGTTGGAAGATCATCGATCTCAACAATCAAAGCCTGGCCTTTATTGTTTGCAAACGGAAGGTTTGGAAAGAATTTGTTTTCCATTCCCTGCAATCCTTCACAGAAAATTATCTTGTCTGCTATAATGTCTTTATAAAATGCCCGGCCATTATCGAATTGTAGTTGGTCGATTTCAAATTTTTCCTCGAGCAATGATCCAGTTGATATCAATTTATTCCGATATCCAGGAAACAGCACTGTGGTATTCACTACATAACAAGGATGAATTTCTCCGAACCCAAAATCATAATTGAATAGATCTCTGTAGGAGTTTTCATCTTCATGTTTTCTCAGGTGCGCCGGTTCTTCCACCGCTCTTTTATTGAATGCCAGCAGCATTTGGGGATTTGGAAAGAAGTCAATAGTATTTCGGTTATGGATGCCCCTTATACCAAGTTCATTTCCTAATTCGGTATAGGCATTCGATGAGAAAGGATGTATATCGTCGACCATCCAGGATTTCACGAGCCTGCGGCCAGTTATTGGATTGATCATTCCTGCAGCTACTCTTGTTGAGCTTGATGCAATGTATTCGTCGATCACCAGTGTATCCAATCCCAATTTTGATAGATACCAATGCAGGAATGTTCCGCATACTCCCTGTCCAACAATAATGACATCCTTTCTCATCATGCAAAGGTATTATTCTTTCTCCACCATGATGGTTGATCCAGCTGTATGACTTTTGAATTCCGGTGCATACATACTTTCAACCGTGGTAATGCCATTAGAGAAAGTACCGGCAATGGTTGCATTCAATTGATATTCGAATACATACTTTCCTTTTGGCAGGAAATCAAAATAGAAATCAGTGCTGGCATCTTTAGTGGATTGATAGAAACCAAGTCCACCATTGTATCTCCATCCGCTGATAGCCTGCAATGGCTCCATGGAAGAAGCACGCATATCACGCAGGTGTACATATTCCATATTGCGGTCTGATTGCAATTGAACACGCACAGTTATCTTATCTCCAACTTTAATGATATTACCATCAGTCAGTCTTTCCAATACAGGTCCCTTATCGGTATTCCTTGTGATGAATAATTCCTTGTTCACTTTTAATGCATTTCCTGATGCTGTAATTTTATTGATGTCTTCAAAGTATTGCCAGTACACACTTCCCCAGGTTGGCTGTGCATGTGAACCGCTAACTTCCAGTTTAACTTCACCCATGGAAGGACGAACATTCTGCCCATCAATACTGCGTTTGAAATAATAAGATGAATCCCCTTTATTGCTGAACACCTGGTTGCCTAATGAAATAGTAGCAACAGGTGCTGGTCCGGTCAAGGCTTTATTATTTAACAGGATTGCATGTGCAGCATCTGCAGTGGCAATATTATTTCCCCAACTGTTGGTCTGCTTGTTTTTGATCAGCCAGGTCTTCAAAGCATTGACCTGCTTTTCCGGAGCTTTCATTTTAGTGAAGAGTTCAATCATCATGGACTGTGACTGGATAGGTGACTGGTACCAGTAATATCCGGATACCATATCCTTCCAGTACATACCCATTTCAGGATGAGTGATGGCAGATTCCTGCATCGATCTTAAGATCTTTGATGCATTGAAATTATCTCCTGACGCATGTAACGACAAAGCAGCCATGGCCTGTCCATATTTGTTGAAGAGGGTCCATTTTGTGGTAAGCTGCTTACGATAATAATTGATCGCTTTCAACATATCACCTTTGATGGGTTCATCGGTAAAATATCCAAGCATGTACAGGTATTGTACCTGTGGATAGGAAATAGATGGAGTCTTGGTTTTAGACTTCATCAGGTCATTATAATCTTTCAGTAATTGATCATGGGCAAAATCCAATGCGTCGTCTGTGATCTCTTCAAGTTCTTCGCTTGCATCCATTTTAAATTCCTTTAACCGGCCAAGGCCAATGAGGATCTTTTGCGTGATATATCGATCACTTTTTCCACCCTTGAACCAGGAGAATCCACCATCATCATTTTGGAACGACTTCAGCTGTTCAATGATGGCTGCAGTGGATCGTACAGAATCAGCAAACAACGACGCGATCTGTTGCATCTGTGCAGTTTCATTCTTCGCTTCGAGCACCCATGGTGTTTGTTGCAGCAGGATGTTTTTCAGTTCTTCATTTTGCTGAAGTTTGCTGGTATAAGAAGTATCATTTTTTAATGCAGCAAATTTCTGTTTTAAAGAAGGGTTTTGCTGAACCAGGTAATTGGTAACTGAATTGGCATACAGCCTGGTGAAGATTTCATCCGCGCAATCATGAGTGATCTGCGACATATACGGCAATGCCTGTAATACATACCAGGATGGATTTGAAGTATATTCAACAGTGATGCCTTTGTGTGTCAGCGTTTCACTGCTGTCGCTGTTCAGAAGTTTGGTAAACTTCCATTTCTTTGTTTCATCACCATTGGTATAGATAGGAAGGGTCTCCGTAACAAGTTGTTTGTTGATCAATACCGGGATCATATTTTCTTCCCCATCCGTTAAGCTATCCGAGCGTACAAAAAGCCTTGTGATCACCGGCTTTGCATATTGAAAAGGAACTTCTATGCTGAAGTCTGATACAACAGATTCTCCAGCGGCAGCAGTGAAATACTGGTTAGGGAAGAAGTTGCGGAACCATCCGTCAACCGGTTGATTGGTTTCAGGATCGATCAATTGCAATTCAACCTGGCCTGTCAGTTCCTTATCACTCATGTTAACGATCTTGGCACTGAGGCTCAATCGATCTCCTTCTCTTAAAAACCTTGGCATATTGGGCTGAACCATCAATGGTTTTTGGGTCTGGATCATTTTCTCCAGGTAGTCGAAATTGAGTTGTTTGTCGTGCGCCATCGACATCCACTTCCAGCTGGTCAGTGCTTCCGGCATGGTAAAATTAAGTTCTATGCTGCCATCAGGTTTTGGCTGAAGGGCAGGGTAGAAGAAGGCGGTTTCGCGCATGTCTTTGCGAGGGGTGATGGAAGATGATAATTTTACAGCGGAACTTGACAAAAGGTTTTTCCTGGTTTCATTTCCATATCCAACTACCACAACCTCTTCCATTTTCGCATCTGCATTTTGTACGGCAATGCCTGCGGCCTTTCCCTGTAGCCTTTGAGATACTGGTGCCCTGGAACCATATAGCATAGATTGTCTTTGGCGCGACAAAAGATCAAACCTTAGTTCATCATAGGTTTTCTCAAAAGATGCATATACCGGTTCATTGAAAGTCCTGTTGGCAGATACCAGCGTATTGAAATCAGAACCTTTTTTGAATATTGGAGCGCTGATACTTGTTGCCCCACCAAACTCGGGAAGATTCCACTCATGATTCCTGATCATATCCAATGAAGCATCATACATCACAGTGGCGAGTTCAACAGGTTGTTTGTCTTTGCCTGTTACCTTCAGCGTCCACTGCTCATTACTGCCAGGCATTGTTTTATTGCGGAATGACTGCACTTCAATTTTTAATTCTGAACCAGGTTCAATTTTGCGGATCTCTTTCGAATCGGCATAATAACGGTTGTTATACACTCCAGCCATATCAACCCTGGTGATATTGTTTACAACCTGGATATTTTCTTTCAACTGGCCTTTCACTGATTTTTGTTGATAGGCTTTTGCAGTATCAGGTTGAAGTTCCTGGCTGGTGATCATCAGTCCCCGAAGATTTGTTTCAATAGTATACTCAGCTACTGAACCATTCACGGTATCCTTTGCAATGATTGTCGAATACGCATTACCGTTAGCATCCGGGCCAGTTACCCTGATCACCTGCTTTGAGCTGATCTGCTCTCCATTTTTATCAGCGATGATGTTCAATAGATAATATCCTGGAGTGGCATTATCTGATAACCTGAACTTCCTGGTTCCTTTAGCAGTATCAGTAATTGATTTAACTACTGCAGACGATTTCCATGTTAATGGATCATCTTCATTGGCATAGATATCTGTTGGAAATGCTTTCCTATACTCGTTTTCATTAATAACAAATACATCAGGTGTTTCCCAGTATCGCTCCCTGGTAACCCGATTCGGTGCATCCAGTTTTTGGAGGGTGATCTTTAGGTCAGCTTTCACGGGTAGTTCATTCATATTGGTGATACCTACAGATACTTCCAATGGTTCCTTGGCATTGACTTCTTCTTTTGAAATAGTATTCAATTGAAATGAACGATATCCTGCACGAATGATCTCTGAAGCTGAATGAGTTTCTCCATTGATATCTGTTACATCCACAGAAACAGTATAACTGAAAACCGGGTTGAATGAAGTATCAATTTTAAGATCAGGAATCGCTTTGAATGCAAGACTGAAATTTCCGCCTGCATCAGTAGTGGTATTTCCATGTGCGATCTCCTGTTGCTGTTGACCAGGATATGGGAAGATCTTTCTTCCATAGATAGCACCCCAGATCGGCCATTGTGCCCTTCTTACTATTCGATAGTTCACTTTTGCATTACTGATGCTGTTGCCCGCAAATGCAGTGGTGATACCGCTTACATGTATAGAGTCATTTACTTTGAACGTTTCGGAAGGCTTTTGTAATTCTGTTTTGAATTTTGGACGCTTATATTCCTCAACAGAAAAGCTCACATCAGCCATTGTTTCATCATCCTCAATCCTGAAATTTCCATTCAATAAATTTGAAGGCAGCGTGAACCTGCCATTGTAAGATCCAAACTCATTGCTCTTCACAACTACACTATCAATCTCTTCATCATTCGCATCGTACAAAAAGATCTTTGTTTCCTGTCCTGCAACCACTTTTGGCTTACCGGTATTCTTATCCTTCGTAGTCATGATCCCTTTGAAATACACGATCTGCCCCGGTCTATAGATTGCCCTGTCTGTAAATAGATAGGAGTCTATTTCTTCCACGTCTCCACGTCTCCACGTCTCCATGTCTTCATACACCCAATACTCCGGTTCCTTATTCACCATCACCGAATCATTCTTCAGCTTAATCACAAAAGTCTTCTGATCGTAATTGTTTTGTTTTGGCTTCGGTGTTCTGAAAATTCCTCGTTGATCAGTTGTATAGCTGGCAACAATCCTGTTCTCATATTTTCTAGTCTTCTCGATAAAGATCCTGTTGAGCTCATTGATCTGCGCACCTGCAAGAGGTTTCCCGTTCTCACGGTCCACCACGAAATGATCATTGCCTTTGTTGAAATAGGCAATATTCGATACCTGGAAGATCAGTGCAGATAATTGCATTTGCTTTCCCGGTTCAAAATTATTTTCTGTACTTGCCAGCAATACATATCGTCCTGCTGGTAGGGCATCCATTTTGATCTCGGTATGGTGCGGCTGATGGTCATTCAATGCAGGGAACACCTGGTTAACATCCCTGGTACTTTGCTGGCTTGTAATGACCTTCCAAAATTCATCGTTCCAATAATTATCGAACTGTGACTGGAGTTCATTGTCCAGCGGAATGATCCTTCCATAAAATCCATTTAAATTTTTGAAAGTGACCAATAACCTGAATGGCAAATTAGCACTGTTCACCTGTTCACTCGTGATAGTTAATGAAGGTCTTGTTATTTCAGTATAAAGATTCTGCGCATTAGCTCTTCCTTCAGATGCTATTGTGTCCTTTAAAATTTTTTGAAGGATCTCAACAGATTTCGCATAAGCATACCTGTTAGTAGTATCAACACCCGGTCTGAATTGCGCTCCCAATCCTGCATAGTAAGCAGCCAGTAAATAATCAGCCTGTTTGCCTTCCTTTACAGACCTGTACTCCTGCATCGCTTTTTGTAATGCCTGGATATACAATGATTCTTTGCCCTGCATGGTTCCATTTGCTTCAACATAACCAATTCGTTCAATGTCAGCATCAGCAAGGGCTGCAAGGTTTCCTGAATTCAGATGGTATTGAAGTAGTGCCTGGTAAATCCTGATTGATTTGAATGCTGCCGATAAGGTATCTGCAGTTTTGAATTGATAAGAAGCAAATTGTTTTGCCTCCGCAAATGATGCCGGATCTGTTAACTCAAAGGCTAATGCCGGTTTGGTAATAAATCTTGAATCATTCCTGAAATAATTCAAAGCTCGATATGCCAGCAGGTCAAAAAGTGTCGGACGTAATTTCCTGCTATTGCCCTTTAAGATAAGCGGCTCATAATTATTCAAAGATGTTTTTTGAATCAATATTTTCTGGCTCAATGAAGCATCAAACAATGCGCTGATCTTTGCATGCAATTGATCAATACTCCAGTCACTGATATCTTTTCCTGGTGCTGCATTGATGGATGTTCTTGTCCGCAATTCATACTGGTGTTCCCGTAAATATTGCCAATAGGCTTCAGCTGTCAGACTTTGAAGGATAGCTTTTGAAGCGCCGGTTTCTGCAGCAGTTTCTTTTTCAAGATCAAGAATGGCAGTAATGGAAGAAGTTTCATCCGTTTCTTCATTCAGTTGAATACGGTACAGAAGTGCCTTTATCTTTTGTGCGTCATTATTTTCTGATGCTGCTTTTTTATACAGTGCATTTACTTCTTTCAATGCCGAAGCAGTCAATCCGCGCTTCAATATCATGGAATCGATCTTTTTCCATGAACTGGTATAATTGGTTTGGGCGGAAGTGGTGAAACAAAAGGTCAGCAGTAATGACAGGATAATTATAGGTCTCATAGGGTACAAGGTTAGTAAATAAGCACTAAAAACCCCTCGCAATGGAGGGGTTTATGAAGAGTGGTATATTTTCTTAACGAATTATCCGAGTACTTTTTTCATGGTAGCGCCGATATCAGCCGGGCTGCTTACCACGTGGATCCCGCATTCGCTCATGATCTTCATCTTTGCTTCTGCAGTATCTTCTGCACCACCAACGATCGCGCCGGCGTGACCCATACGACGCCCCGGAGGAGCAGTTTGTCCTGCGATGAATCCTACAACAGGCTTCTTCGCATTCTCTTTGTACCATCTTGCAGCTTCAGCTTCCATTCCACCACCGATCTCACCGATCATAACGATCGCATCAGTATCTGCATCGTTCATGAACAGCTCGAGGGCTTCTTTGGTAGTGGTTCCGATGATCGGATCCCCACCGATACCTACTGCAGTAGATACGCCCAGACCTGCTTTCGCTACCTGGTCTGCTGCTTCATATGTAAGGGTTCCTGATTTGGAAACGATTCCTACACGACCTTTCTTGAAGATAAAGCCAGGCATGATACCAACTTTACATTCGTCGGAAGTGATCACACCAGGACAGTTTGGCCCTATCAGTCGGGTCTTGGTTCCCTGCAGGTAATTCTTAGCACGCACCATATCCTGAACCGGGATACCTTCTGTGATACAAACCACGAGTGCAATGCCTGCTTCAGCGGCTTCCATGATCGCATCAGCAGCGAATCCTGGCGGAACGAAGATGATAGATACATTAGCGCCCGTAGCTTTTACAGCTTCAGCAACGGTATTGAATACTGGCTTTCCGAGGTGTTCGGTGCCACCTTTATTTGGAGTAACACCACCTACTACGTTCGTTCCGTATTCGATCATCTGGGTTGCGTGGAAAGTACCTTCTGTACCGGTAAATCCCTGGACCAGGATCTTCGAGTCCTTATTTACTAGAATACTCATAAAGGGAAATTAAAAGTTGGGCGAATTTAGGGCAAAAAGAAATTGGAGTGGAAGAAAATATCTAGTCATTCTTCAGCATCTCACCCATATCCCTGTCTTCATCGATCTTTCCGCTCATCTCCAGCATCCTCATATCCTTGGCATCTTTCAGGAATTCTGATGCAAATATGAATTCATTGAGGCGTTCATTTTTAGAGAAGATGATCTCCTTATTGTTTCCTTCCCATTCTTTCTCGCCTTTGTGCATATAAAGGATATGATCACCCATTTCCATCACACTGTTCATATCGTGTGTGTTGATTACCGTGGTGATATTATATTCACGGGTGATCTCAAGAATAAGTTTATCGATCACCAGGGAAGTCAATGGATCAAGCCCTGAGTTGGGCTCATCAACAAATAAATATTTTGGATTAAGTACGATGGCGCGGGCAATACCTACGCGCTTTTTCATACCACCACTGAGTTCTGCAGGAAATTTTTTATTAGCTCCTTCAAGGTTCACTCTCTTCAATACTTCATTCACTCTTGCCAGTTTCTTCTGAAGATTATCCTTGGTGAACATGTTCAACGGGAACATGATATTCTGCTCAACGGTTAAGGAATCGAATAAAGCAGAACCCTGGAACAGCATCCCGATCTCCTTCCGGATCTCTTTCTTGTCTTCCCCCGACATGGTTATAAAATCTTTTCCATTGTAAAGGATCTCACCACTGTCTGGTTTGAACAGACCAACAAGGCATTTCATAAACACCGTTTTACCGCTACCGCTTGATCCGATGATCAGGTTACACTGACCGGGATTCATGGTAACACTCACGCCATTCAGGATGGTCTTGCCATCAAAGCTCTTCTTGATATTTTTAACCTCGATCATTGTAACAGTAATAAGCTTAACAGGTAATCGGCACCGAGGATAGCCACACAGCTAACCACTACCGCTTTGGTGGATGAACGACCGATCTCTAATGATCCGCCATTCACATAATATCCAAAATAAGCAGGAATACTTGATATCAGGAATGCAAATGTATATCCCTTGATCAGCGCGAAGTAAACGTTGAAGGGCATGAAACTCATCAGCAATCCACGGTCAAATTCATTGCCTGAAATGATGCCGGTAGTAACGCTGGCAAGTCTTCCTCCCCAGATACCCAAACCTGCAGAAACCACTACAAGTAAAGGGATCATGATCAATCCTGCAAGGATCTTCGGAAGGACCAGGTAAGCTTTTGTATTGATGCCCATGATCTCCAACGCATCGATCTGTTCACTCACTCTCATATTACCCAGTTCACTTGCGATCTTGGATCCAACTACACCCGCCAGTACTATACAAACCAGCGTGGGAGCGAATTCCAGGATCACGGTATCTCTAACGATCTGTGCAATGGTAGACTTTGGGATCACCGGTGATACAAGCTGGTAGGCTGTCTGCAAGGCAGAAACCGCACCCATGAAGAACGAAATGATCACTACGATACCGAGTGATCCGATACCGATCTCATTACACTGGTGCATCAGTTCCTTCCAGTACATTTTGGGATTCTCCGGGCGGGAGAACATGCCTTTCAGCAACAGGAGATAACGGCCAAATTCTGTAAAAATGTTCATGTTATGATTGTTTCTTGCCAATCCGCTTCCACCACCTTGACTTCTTCACTTCTTCCTGGGTCGACAGTACATTATTCTTTGATTTCAGTTGTGCGTCTACCACAGCGATCATGGCCATATTCACGATACTTCTGACCGAACTGCCCAATTGCAGTACATGCACCGGCTTCTTCAGGCCAAGCAGGACCGGTCCGATAGCATCGGCTCCACCCACTTCCTTAAGTAAATTATATGCCACGTTTCCTGCTGCAAGATTTGGGAATATCAATGTATTCACCTCTGCATCAACCAGTTCACTAAACGGATAATTTTCTTTCAGCAACTCCTGGTTGAACGCCACACTTGCCTGCATCTCTCCATCCACCAGCAGCGATGGGTTCCTTTGCTTCACGATTGCCCTGGCTTGTGCTACCAGTTTGGCTTCCGGAGAATTGCTTGATCCGAAATTCGAATAACTCAGCATGGCGATCCTGGGCGTGAGGTTAAAGTTCCTCACTTCCCTGGCCACCAGTAAAGTGATGTCAGCCAGCTCTTCGGCAGTAGGATTGAAATTCACGGTTGTATCTGCCAGGAACAAAGGTCCTTTCTTTGTCAGCAAGATATACATCCCGGCCAGTTTCCTCGTCCCTTCTTCCATTCCAATGGTATGGATCGCAGGGCGGATGGTATCAGGATAGTTTTTGGTCAAACCAGAGATCATTGCATCAGCATCTCCTGTTTCAACCATCATCGAACCAAAATGGTTCCTGTCTTTCATCACCTTATAAGATTCATATTTATTGAATCCCTTACGATGACGTTTATGGAAGAATATATCACCGTACTGCCTGCGCTTTTCTTCAAAGGCATCTTCCTGCGGGTTCATGATGGGGAACTGGTCGACATCAATTGAATTCTCTGCAGCGATCTCGCGAATCTTCTTTTCATTTCCTAAGAGGATCGGGTAGGCGATACCTTCATCAAACACGATCTGCGCGGCTTTCAGGATCTTAAGGTTATCCGCTTCTGCAAATACCACGCGCTTTGGATCCTTGCGTGCTTTTGAACCGATCACTCGCATGATCTGGTTATCCAGTCCGAGGCGCTTATTCAGTTCAATAGCATATTCATCCCAATTAGAGATGGTTGTCTGGGCAACGCCTGAAGCAACAGCAGCTTTTGCAACGGCTGGTGCTACGGTTGATAATAACCTTGGATCCAGTGGTTTTGGAATGATATAATGGGGTCCGTAAACGATATTCTTTTCGTTGTAGGCAATATTCACGATATCGGGAACAGGCGTGCGGGTCAGTTCAGCCAAAGCCTGTACTGCGGCAAGTTTCATTTCTTCATTGATCGTCCTCGCTCTCACATCCAGGGCTCCCCGGAAGATAAATGGAAATCCGAGTACATTGTTGACCTGGTTCGGGAAATCACTTCGGCCGGTAGCCATAATGATATCATCACGAACGGCTGTTGCTGCTTCATAAGTGATCTCTGGATCGGGGTTTGCCATCGCAAAAACGATCGGGCGCTTTGCCATTGATTTGATCATTTCCGGGCTCACCACATTTCCCACACTGAGTCCTACAAAAACATCCGCATCTTTTATAGCCTGGGGTAGAGTGCAATTAGGATTGGTGATGGCGAATTTACGTTTGTCTTCATCCAGGTCAGTCCTGCCGGTATGCAACACCCCATCTTTATCAAAAACAGTAAAATTCGAATGTTTGGCTCCAAGGGAGATATACAGTTTCATGCAGGCCATAGCCGCAGCACCCGCACCATTCACCACGATCTTTACTTTATCGATCTTCTTTTTCTGGATATCCAGTGCATTCAGCAATGCGGCCCCTGAAATGATCGCTGTGCCATGCTGATCATCGTGCATCACAGGGATCTGAAGCGTTTCGCGCAGTTTCTTTTCAATATAAAAACATTCCGGGGCCTTGATGTCCTCTAGGTTTATTCCACCGAAAGTGGGCTCGAGCGCTTTAATGATCTGGATGATCTTTTCCGGATCCTTTTCATTTAATTCTATATCAAATACATCGATATCGGCGAAGATCTTGAACAATACGCCCTTTCCTTCCATTACAGGTTTGGAGGCTTCAGGGCCGATATCGCCCAAACCCAATACGGCTGTACCGTTTGAGATCACTCCCACCAGGTTTCCCTTGGCGGTGTATTTATAAACATCTTCTTTATTAGCGAAAATTTCCTTGCAGGGTTCTGCAACTCCCGGTGAGTAGGCCAGGGAAAGGTCGCGCTGGGTCTTAGCGTCTTTGGTCGGAACAACTTCTATTTTACCGGCTCTTCCTTTGGCGTGATATTCCAGCGCCTGTTCTCGTCTTAGGTCTTTCTGCATAATCTGGTTGTTTCGGTTCCGGATAATGGTTAGGGGTGCAATTTAGGTCATAAGCTAATACTTGTTAGGGAAAATGTGTAGATTATGGCCTTATTTGCAACCATAAAGCAACCAACCTAATCTAAATTCGGTATTTTTAGCACTAAACTTTATTCATTTATGCGGGCCCTTACTAAAGCGCTTCCTCTTGTTGTGTTGATGGCTGTCATGACTATAGCCTGTTCAAAGGAAAAAGGTGTGGAGAATGGTGGAACTCCTTCGCCGGATACCAGTTCCACTGCGAATAAGATCAAGGATACATCTCTTATGATCGCCCAGGATATTTACCTCTGGTATAACCAGATTCCAACTACTTTCAATCCAAGGCAGTTTGCAGATCCTGATAAAGTGATGCAGGCCATCAGGAAATACAGTGATGAACCAGGTTTTACAGAGCCTGTTGATCGCTGGAGCTTCGGTATCAAGCAGTCGGTTTGGGATGATGTGAGCTCTGGTATTGCTGGTGATTTCGGAATGAATGTGATCTATATCTCTGAAACAGATCTTCGTGTCACTGCTGTGGAACCTAATTCTCCGGCTGGTTTGGCGGGAATCAGGAGAGGATGGAGGATCACCAAGATCAATAACAACACAAATGTTTCTTACAGCAACGTGAACTTTGTTGCAGATGCGATCTTCAATAAGACCAGCGGTAACTTCACTTTTGAAAAGCCTGATAACAGTTCGGTTGATGTGGCACTGAATGTAGGTACCTACCAGCAAAGACCTGTTTTCATGGATACGGTATATACTATCAATAACAAGAAGGTAGGATACTTTGTATTCAACAGCTTTTTGGGTGATACGAACCAGATCTATAATGATTTCAACAGGCTGTTCAACAGGTTTTCTACTGAAGATGTGTCTGACGTGATCGTTGACCTTCGTTACAATGGCGGTGGATATGTTTCAGTGCAGGAAAAGCTGGCAAATTACTTGGTTCCAAATGCAGGTAATGGACAGGTGATGATGAACCAGGAGTTCAATAATAAGTATTCGATTTATAATGAAACCTATGAGTTCAATAAGATCGGAAGTCTGAACCTGAACAGGATCTTCTTCATTGTTTCTGATAATACTGCATCTGCAAGTGAGTTGCTGATCAATAACCTGAAACCTTTCATGGAGGTTAAACTGGTTGGTCCAAGTGCAACTTATGGTAAGCCGGTAGGATATTTCAACATTCCTGTAGGAGACTGGTATGTTTTCCCTGTATCATTCAGAAGTACCAACAGGTTGGGCAGTGGAAATTATTTTGATGGGATCCAGACGGATAAGCAAACTGCCGATGGGGTGAATAAGGATTGGGGAGATAAGGACGAAGCGAGTTTGGCATCCATCCTGAAATATATAGGAACCGGTGCATTCGGAGTAGTTCAAACCCGCGGTGGCGCTGTGCTTGAGCAGGGCAAATCCGGACAGGTTCAGCAAGCAAATAAGAGGCTGGAAAGACCGAAGTTTAAGGGGATGGTGGATAGACCGAGGTTTTAAGAAAGAGAATGGAGAAAGGAGAATGGGGAATGGAGAATAAAGCCGGGTTTCGAAATCGGAAATCGATAATCGGAAAATGCAAGTTTTGAATAATGTAAAAGGGCGAAATGCTAAAGCACTTCGCCCTTTTTCTATTAAATAAACAGGCTGGTTCAATTCCCGATTCCCGATTCTCGATTCCCGATTCTTGATTCCCGATTACCGATTTCTCCTCCCCAAATAACACTACTCCCCAACCACGCCATCATTCCAACTCCGATCTCTATCGCGTTTTCATCAATATTAAAAGTGGGAGTATGCACACCTGAAACAATTCCTTTTGATTCGTTACGGGTGCCCAGGCGGAAAAAGCACCCCGGGATCTTTTGAGAATAATAGCCGAAATCTTCAGCACCCATGCGCATTTCGGTCGTTTCTACTTTTTCTGACCCCATATATTTTTCTCCCAATCCTCTTACAATTTCATTAAGTCCTTCGTGATTGTAAACGCATGGATACCCAACATCGATCTTCATCTCCAATTCAGCACCCATTCCTTCCACCACTCCCTTAGCGATCTCACGGATATGCTCATGCGCTTTGAACCGCCATTCTTCATCCAATGCCCTGAAAGTCCCCATTAGCTTAACCTCATTTGGAATAACATTGGTAGTAAATCCTCCCTGAACAGAACAGATCGACAATACCGATGGTGAAAGAGGGTTGTTATTCCGACTGATCACCTGCTGCAATGCCGTGATCAGGTGGGCGGCAATCAAAACTGTATCCTGTGTGAGGTGTGGTGCAGCAGCATGTCCGCCTTTTCCTTTAATTGTAAAATATAATTCATCTGCACTGGCCATTACTTTCCCACCACGGAAACTAAGTTTTCCAACTTCCAGTTGCGGGTTGACATGCAATCCAATGATGCACTGTGGAGCCGGATCTTCCAGGACTCCATCTTTAATCATGAGGCTTGCACCACCGGGGTTCTTTTCTTCTCCCGGTTGAAAAACCAGCTTGACTGTCCCTTCCCATTCTGCTTTAAGTTCATTCAGAATCTTAGCAGCACCCAACAAACAAGTTGTATGCAAATCATGTCCGCAAGCGTGCATCACGCCATCAACGGTTGAGCAGTAATCCACTTTATTTTCTTCGCGGATGGGAAGTGCATCCATATCAGCCCGGAGGGCTACGATTCTTGATGAAGGATTTTTACCCTCAATGATCCCAACCACGCCAGTAGTCGCCATTACGGTAAACGGAATGCCGAGCTGAGTTAATTTGTCTTGAATGAATTTTGAAGTATTGAATTCC
Organism: uncultured bacterium; assembly: GCA_966112615.1. Classification (GTDB taxonomy): domain Bacteria; phylum Bacteroidota; class Bacteroidia; order Chitinophagales; family Chitinophagaceae; genus Flavitalea. The sequence continues at coordinate 85,786 of CBHWDO010000004.1, read as the reverse complement.
TGGTAACTCAATTCAGGATTAGCATGAAGATGATGTCTTATAGCAAGATTTTCTTCGGCATATTTTGATGCAAGTGATTTTATTCGGGATAGAAGCATGAGCAAAGGTAAGGAGTTGGGAGATAGGAGTTGGGAGTTGGGAGGGGAGTGAAAGGAGATGAGGAGGTGAGGAGGTGGTACCACCCGGCGTTCTGCCCGGCCCTTTGGGCCGTTCAGCCCGGGCCATTCAGCCCTGACACAAAAAAAGCCGGGTCTAACCCGACTTCCATGTATTCCGTGTATTCTGTGTATTCTATGTATTCTATGTATTCTATGTATTCTATGTATTCTATGTATTCCATGTATTCCATGTATTCTATGTATTCTATGTAGTATATGTATTCCATGTTTTACATGTATTCAATGTATTCCATGTCTTCCATGTCTTCAACGTCTTCTAATTCTTCAACTCAATCACATCCCTTACCACATAAACCCCAGTAGGAAACAGCCTTTTAATTCTTTCCACATATTCATCAGCTTCTTCGCGGGTTTTGAAGTTTCCTACCTTCAATTTAATGAATGGCGTTTGATACATCAGGTAAGCTTTTAATTCAGGGAAGCTTTGATAGATCCGGGTTTTGGCTTCATAAGCCTTGTTCCGGTCGTTAGTATTAATGACCAAAACCCTAAAACCCTGGCCGGTCCTCCGGGCATTCCTGGTCGTTACTTCATTGATCTCAGCCTGCTTTGCTTTCAATAGTTCAACCCTTGGATCTTTATGAATCGCAACTGAAGAAACTGAATCAACCTGGGCAAAACTTCCCATGGTCAATAGTACGGCAAGAATGGTAAGGAGTATTTTCATATAGCTGTTCTAAATACAAATTCGGGACCAAAACCTGTTAATAATTTCCTTCTCCCTGCTCACCCTTTGCAATGGCAACAGATGCACTGCATCCCAACCTGTCGGCACCCGCTTCCACCAGCTGTTTTGCAAATGCAAAATCCCTGATCCCGCCTGAAGCTTTAATTTTTATATGTTCCGGTAAATGCGATCTCATAATCTGAACAGCTTCCACACTGGCACCTTTTTCCGCATATCCTGTGGAAGTCTTCATAAAATCCACATCCAGCTTTCCATAGATCTCACAACATTTGATGATCTCGTCTGTAGTCAATATTCCTGATTCTATGATCACTTTGATCAGCCGTCCGTTCTTGTGAGCCGCTTCTACCAAAAACTTCATTTCTTTTTCCAGGTATTCCCACTGACCAGCCTTCAATGCAATCAGGTTGATCACCACATCAATTTCATCCGCCCCATCTTCTAACGCCTGCTGCATTTCAAAGATCTTCGCTTTGGCAACAGAATAACCAAAAGGGAAACCCAGCACAGTAGCCACTTTAACATCAGAACCTTCCAGAATGGCTTTCGCATTCCTAACAAAAGGAGGTGGAACGCAAACAGCTGCAAATCCAAATTCTTTCGCCTCCGCACAGATCTTTTTGATGTCCTCAAGTGTTGTAGTCGGCTTGAGGATCGTATGATCAATATATTTCGAGATGTTCATCATATTTTAATGTGCGACTGTATAATTCGCGAAGGCCGAAAGTACAACATTACTTATATTCCATGCTTCAATTAAACAACCCCCGGAATTATGATTAGACTCGCAATTAATTCGCGCCTGTGTAAGACAGTACTGGCGCTGTTGGGATGCTTTGCTCCGGTGCTTCTGCAGGCGCAGGAAACATTCCCTGTGAATGGAGTAGCCGAACCAAGGTCGGGACACTATGCATTGGTTCATGCAACAGTAGTGAAAGACGGAAACACTACGCTGAATGATGCAGCCATTATCGTAAAGAATGGTAAAGTGATCCAGGTAGGAACCAACCTTTCCATTCCAAAAGATGCAATGGTCATCGATTGTAAAGGAAAGTATATTTATCCTTCCTTCATCGATGTGTATAGTGATTATGGAATTGCAACTCCGCAGCGACAGGGCGGTTTTAATTTCAACCAACCTCCACAACTTGCAACCAATGTAAAGGGTGCATACGGCTGGAACCAGGCACTTAAACCAGAAGTAGATGCATACAAAATCTTCTCTGTTGATGATACAAAAGCAGCAACACTTCGTGAACAGGGATTTGGTACCGTACTGACTCATCAGAAAGATGGAATCGCAAGAGGAACAGGAACTGTGGTAACACTTGCAAATGAAAAGGATAACCTTGTAGTGCTGAAAGAAAAAGCTTCAGCACACTACTCATTGAGTAAGGGAACATCCACTCAAAGCTATCCTTCTTCTTTGATGGGCACTATCGCTTTACTTCGACAAACCTATCTCGATGCACAGTGGTTTAAATCAAATCCTTCAGCGGAAGGAGTGAATATCACACTGACTTCCTTCAATGCAAACCAGTCGTTGCCTCAGATCTTCGAAGCAAATGATAAGTGGAATGCAGTTCGTGCCGACAGGATAGGAGATGAGTTTGGCGTTCAGTATATCATCAAGGGTGGTGGAAATGAATACCAGCGGATCAAAGAGATCGCAGCAACAAAAGCTACTTATATTCTGCCACTGAATTATCCTCAGGCGATGGATGTGGAAGATCCAAATGATGCACGTTTCATTTCATTGAGCGATATGAAGCATTGGGAACTTGCACCATCTAATCCTGCTGCATTTGAAAAAGCAAATATTCCTTTCGTACTTACTGCAGCTGACCTGCGTGATGCAAAGTCATTCATGAGTAACCTGCGTAAGGCAATTGAATATGGATTGACTGAAGCAAAAGCGCTCGATGCACTGACCAAAGCACCTGCACAATTGCTGGGTGTTTATGATAATGTTGGTAGCATTGATAATGGTAAGTTTGCCAACTTCATTGTAACAAATGGCCCATTATTCAGTGAGAAATCTTCTATTCTTGAAAACTGGGTGCAGGGCAGGAAATATGAAGTGAAGAATGACCTGAGTGAAGTGAAAGGTAATTATGAACTGGCTTTCAATAACGGTTCAAAATATACACTTGAAGTAAAGAGTCCTTCTTCAGCAAATGTGATCAGTGGAAAAGATACCATGGCTGCAAAACTATCTTATGATGGTAAGCTGGTGAAACTGAATTTTTCTCCATCGAAAAAATCTAAATCAGGTAATCGCCTGAGCGGTGTATCAAACGGTACAAGCTGGAGTGGAACCGGTGTTGATTCAGCAGGAAGATCATTCTTCTGGACTGCAAATTTTGTAAGTGCTGTTGCAGAGAAAGCAGACAGCGCTAAGAAAAAAGAACCACTTGCATTGGGTAAAGTCATCTATCCATTTACAGGTTTTGGTGTGGAAGAAATGGCTAAGCAGGAAAACCTGTTGATCAAAAATGCCACCGTGTGGACCAATGAATCAGAAGGAAAGATTGAAGGAGCTGATGTATTGGTGAAGAATGGAAAGATTGCACAGGTTGGTAAAAACCTTAACGATGCCTCTGCAAGAGTGATCGATGGAACAGGCAAACACCTTACTGCTGGTATCATTGATGAGCACTCGCATATTGCAGCTGCTTCTATCAATGAAGGCGGACAATCCGTAACTTCTGAAGTTCGTATCCAAGACAACCTTGATCCGGAGGATATCGATATCTATCGCCAGTTGAGCGGTGGTGTAACTACCTCACATATCCTGCATGGATCTGCTAACACCATTGGCGGACAAACACAACTGATCAAACTCCGTTGGGGTGCTGATGATAAAGGGTTGATGTTTGCTGGTGCTGATCCTTTCATCAAGTTTGCATTGGGTGAAAACGTTAAGCGTACATTCTTCGCTGCAAATAACAGGTATCCGGATACACGCATGGGTGTTCAACAGGTCTTGATGGATGCTTTCCAGCGTGCAAAAGAATATGAAGCGAAACTGAAACAGGCTGAAGCAAACAATAAGAAGAAAGGAGCTACTCCAATGATCGTGCGTCGTGACCTTGAACTGGATGCACTGGTGGAGATCATGAACAAGAAGCGTTTCATCACCATGCATAGCTATGTACAGAGTGAGATCACTGCTGCATTGCGTGTTGCAGAGCAATACGGATTTACAGTAAATACATTTACGCATATACTTGAGGGTTATAAAGTAGCTGATAAGATGAAAGCTCATGGAGCGAATGCTTCGACCTTCTCTGACTGGTGGATGTACAAGAATGAGGTAGTGGATGCAATTCCATACAATGCAACCATCATGCATAAAGTTGGGTTGAATGTTGCCATTAATTCTGATGATGCTGAGATGGCACGCAGACTTAACCAGGAAGCTGCTAAGAGTGTGAAGTATGGTGGCATGAGTGAAGAAGATGCTCTGAAAATGGTTACACTGAACCCTGCGAAGATGCTTCACATCGACAATAAAGTTGGAAGTATCAAGGTAGGTAAAGATGCGGATCTCGTACTCTGGTCAAATCATCCATTGAGCATTTATGCAAAGGCAGAAAAAACCATTGTTGACGGAACAGTTTATTTCGATCGTGAAAAAGATGCAGAGATGCGTGTGAAGGTAGCTGAAGAAAGAAACAGGCTGATCCAGAAATTGCTGAATGAAAAGAAATCAGGAGCACCTGTTGGTCCTGGTGCTGCAAGCATGCGTCGTGTAAATGCATGTTCTGATCATCAGCATAATCATGGTTTATTGGTGGAAGAGTCAACAGAGTTTTAATCCCTAACAGAAATTACAATGAAGAAATTTGCAACATACCTGCTTTGTGGTGTAATGAGTGCCGGCATTGCCAATGCACAGGAAACTGTGTACCCGGCCAAACCACAGTCGCAGCCAATAGTGATCTGTAACGGGACAATCCATGTTGGTAATGGACAGGTCATCAATAATGGATCTGTATTGATCGAGAATGGAAAGATCAGTGCAGTAGGTGCTTCAGTGAATGCACCATCGAATGCAATGAAAGTGGACGCAAGCGGTAAGCATGTTTATCCATCATTGATTCTTTCCCAGTCGGATCTTGGTTTGAAAGAAGTGGCTTCAGGAACCCGTGCTACCAATGATTTCGCGGAACTGGGAGATATCAATCCGAATGTCAGAAGTATTGTGGCGTATAACACCGATTCAAAGATCATCAACACCTTAAGGAACAGTGGGATCCTATTAGTTCATACTGTGCCACAGGGTGGTTTGATCATGGGTTCATCTTCTGTGGTTCAGCTTGATGCCTGGAACTGGGAAGATGCGGCTTATGCAATGGATAATGGAATTCATTTTGATATGCCAAACCTGTTGAATCGTCCGAGAGGAGGGTTTGGTGGACAGCAGCAGGGAACAGATCCAATGAAAGCAGCGCTCGACAGGATCGAAATTGCAAAAGAGTTTTTCCGTGAAGCAAAAGCTTACAATGATGAAGCTTCACACACTGCAATGAATTTAAAGTATGAAGCAGTGAAGGGTTTGTTTGATAAGTCAAAGAAACTCTATGTGCATGCAAACCTTGTAAAGGAAATGCTGGTGGCAGTTGACTTTGCAAAAGAGTTTGGATTTGACGTTGTGATCGTTGGAGGTTCTGAAAGTTTCCTGATCCCTGAGTTGTTGAAGCAGCATAATCTTTCAGTAATTCTTAACCAGATGCATGCTTTGCCAACCACATTGGATGACGATGTTGATCAGCCCTACAAAACACCTGCAGCACTGCAAAAAGCGGGTGTATTGTATGCAATCAATGATGAAGACGGACAGTTCCGTGGTCGCAACCTGAGTTACAATGCAGGTACTGCAGCAACTTATGGTCTTACAAAAGAAGAAGCACTCACTGCCATCACCTTGAATCCTGCAAAGATCCTTGGAATTGATAAAAAAGCAGGATCCATTGAAGCAGGCAAGGACGCGAATATCGTGATCAGCGAAGGTGATATCCTTGATATGCGCAGCAGCCGAATAGAGCATGCATTTATCCAGGGAAGAAAGATCAACCTTGATGATAAGCAGAAGCAATTGTATGAGCGGTATAAGGGGAAGTATGGGCTTTAAGAAGTCGGGGAATACATGGAATACACGGAATACACAGAATACAGAATACATGGAAGTCGGGGTAACACCCGACTTTTTTTTTACTTCTTACTAAACGGGCTGAACGGCCCGGAGGGCCGGGCAGGACGCCGGTTGTACAATCTCCTCACCTCCTCACCTCCTCACCTCCTCATCTCCTCATCTCCTTTCACTCCCCTCCCAACTCCCACCTCCCAACTCCCCCAAAATTTCCCTATCTTACTTTAAGCGAACAGTACCCTACAAACCCAAAAACTGTTCTCATGCAAAAGATCAATAAACTCATTATTTCTCACAGGGGAAATATTCTTTCCAAGTACGGATCCAAAGCTCCCAGGATCATATCACTTCTGCAAAAGTTCAGTAAGGCTGCGAAAAAACAGCAAATGACATCTGCGCTGGTCTTTCTTGATGATGATGCTATAGATAAAAATTACTCGGTTCCCAAAGTATTGAATGGTAATGATCCCAGGCAGGTCAAAGAAGCAGTGGATAAGCTTTACCATAAACTGGATCCTGATTACATTGTTATCGTTGGATCACAGGATATCATTCCATTTCAACCTTTGAAGAATCCTGCGCGCAGGCATGATGATGAAAATGAAGTGCCTAGCGATCTTCCTTATGCATGTGAACATGGGTATAGTATTGAATCGAAAGATTTTGTTGCACCTTCCAGGGTAGTAGGCAGGATTCCCGATATACCCGGCCATAATGATCCTGCATATCTTACAACGCTGATCAATAATGCAATCAACTGGATACCACGCGATCCTAAAGACTATAAAAAATATTTTGCACTCAGCACTGTTTCCTGGAAAGGTTCCACAGGTAAGAACATCACTAGAATGTTTGGATCAAATACTGAACTGTTATTATCTCCATTGAATGGTCCTGCCTTTTCAAAAACTCAACTTAAACCTTCCATCCATTTCTTTAATTGCCATGGTGCACTGGAAGAGCCAACATTTTATGGAGAGAAAGGCAAACAAATGCCTGAAGCATTTTATGCAAAATCAATATTGAAGAATGTTTCCCAAGGTACCATTGCCGCTGCTGAATGTTGCTATGGTGCTCAGTTGTATGATATCAATGAAACAAACCAGGTAAGTATCGCCAATACATATCTTGAACACGGTGCGGTTGCTTTTATGGGAAGTACGAATGTGGCATATGGTCCTTCCGATAACCTTGCACTTGCTGATCTTATCACACAATTTTTCCTGTTAAAGATCTTTGAGGGAGCCTCCACGGGCAGAGCCTTACTGGAAGCAAGGATGCAATTCCTGAATGATGCGGGTCCCTACCTTGATGTGATAGAACTTAAGACTGTTGCGCAATTCCTTCTTCTTGGCGATCCATCTATTCATCCTATCAAAAAAGAAATTGCAGATCCTGATGAAAAGAATATAGCATGGAAAAATTCCCGGGTTAACCGGCGTGAAAATCTGAAACAAAAAGGAATTGCCATGGGCAATATGATCATCCCGCCTGTTCATTATGCAAACAATGAACTTCCGATGCCTGTGAAGAAGGAAGTAAAGAAAATGCTGAAAGAAAATGGCATGGAAAAAGATGTGAGGAAAGAAGTGTATGTCAACAGCAGGTCGGCACAAAAAGATGGATTGAAAAACACAGTGAATTCAATAAAATATATTGCCTATTCAACCAAAGAGGATAAGGGAAAGATCGTTCATAGAAAGATCCTTATGATCAAGGAGAAGGGCGAAACAATTTTAGGAAGCAGGATATATGTCAGTAAGTAAACTAACAGGGAAGGTTATACGAAAATCAGCAGGGGGTATTTCAAAAAGTGCTCATGAAGCCTTATTCATTCAAACAGCAGACGGAGCTTTTGAATTAAGGAAAAGAGGAGTGAATCCTTTTATGAAATCTCCATTTGAAAGCTGGCTCGACAAAATGGTAGTGGCAGAAGGTACAGTTAGGGAGAATATCATTTTTGTGGAGAAGATTTCGAAAGCATAACCTTGGAACAGCCTTTGCGGTACAAGGAGAAAATTCCTTGATGGAAGAAGTGTTGTCACAGGTACGTGATTTTGCTGATAAAGCGCATGGAACGCAGATGCGGAAGTATTCCCCCGATCGGTATATTGTTCACCCGATCAGGGTAATGGAGATTTGCAGGCAGTACACCAGCAGTATATGTGTATTATGTGCAGCATTATTACACGATGTTTTGGAAGATACACCGGTTAAAGAATACCAGCTTCGGGATTTCCTCCATAAATTATTGAAGCCACATGAAGTGGATAAAACAGTCAAATTGGTAGTTGAGCTAACTGATGTTTATATCAAATCAGAATATCCTCACCTCAACCGAAAAGCACGCAAGCAAAGGGAATTGGATCGGTTATCAAAGGTTAGTTCGGACGCTCAGACGATAAAGTATGCCGATATTCTTGATAACAGCCAGGAAATCGTTCAACATGACCCGGATTTTGCTATTGTTTTTCTAAAGGAATGTCGGGATACGCTGAGGAAACTGGACAAAGGGAACAGGGAATTGTATCAATCTGCCCTCTCAGCAGTGGAAAAAGGATTGCGGCTAATTCCAAAAAATACTCCAAAGTAGGTATATGCCAGTATCAGCAGTATGGTATTTTTGCTGTGTAATAAAGCTTTTCTCATAAGATATTGTGCTTAACCTTTAACCTTTCAAAAGCCGCTGGAGCAATCCAACGGCTTTTTGCTTTCCTGGGCTGAACGACCCGTAGGGTCGGGCAGAACGCAAGGGCTTATTTTCAGAAATCGAAAATCGGTAATCGGTAATCGAAAACAAATGGGAAATCGGTAATCGAAAACAAATCGGAAATCGGTAATCGAAAATCGGAAATAAAAAAGCCGCTGAGTTTTCCTCAGCGGCCTTGTATTCATTTTCGATTACCGATTACCGATTTTCGATTTTACCCTATTCCCTCCCATGGCAATTCTTAAACTTCTTACCGCTTCCGCAAGGACAAGGATCATTTCTGCCAATCCTCGGACCTACTTTAACCGGTTCCTGCTTTACAGGACTTGGATCAAGATAGTCATTCTCGTTTGCGGCATAATCTTCACCTCGTGCATCAACCTCACTCTTATTCGCCTGTAGCTTGCTCATGTCGGTCTTTTCTTCTCTGCCTTCCTTAATCGCAGGAGGAGCATCCTGCTCAACAGGAATTCCGCAATGACATAAGAAACTTACAATATCCTTATTCACCTCGCTATCCATTCTCTTGAACAGGTCAAATGCAGTAATCTTGTAAATAACCAACGGATCTTTTTGCTCAAGGTATGCAGTCTGCACACTTTGCTTAAGATCATCCATTGCTCTGAGGTGCTCTTTCCATGCATCATCAATGATCGCAAGTGTGATCTGCCTTTCAACAGCATTCACCAGTTCGCGACCTTCTGTTTCTACAGTTTTATTCAGATTAGCCAGCACCTGCATGCCTTTCTTTCCATCTGTAAATGGAACCACCACATTTTCAACATATGGTCCCTGCGTAGCGCGGATATTCTGGAATACAGGAACAGCCTGTGCTTTCAGAGAATCCATCTTTTGTTGGTATCTCGTTGTTGCTTCTGTATATAACCTGTCTGCCAGCTCAACTGCATTGCTCCTGTTGAATTCATCCTGTGTGATCGCAGAATCAATTCCAAAGTTCACGATAGCAGCCATCTTGAATCCTTCATAATCACCCTGCTCCTGGAATGAATTCACCAGTCCTTCAGCAACGATATAAAAAGCATTATCAAGATCCAATGCAAGACGCTCACCAAACAACGCGTGGTTTCTCTTCTGGTAAACCACATTACGCTGCTTGTTCATCACATCATCATACTCGAGCAATCTCTTACGGATACCGAAGTTGTTTTCTTCAACCTTCTTCTGCGCACGCTCGATGCTCTTGGTAACCATGCTGTGCTGGATCACTTCACCTTCCTTGTAACCAAAGCGGTCCATAATTGCAGCGATTCTTTCAGAACCAAATAAACGCATCAAGTCATCTTCTAAAGAAACATAGAACTGTGAAGTTCCGGGGTCACCCTGGCGACCTGCACGACCACGCAACTGGCGGTCTACACGGCGGCTTTCGTGACGCTCTGTACCGATGATCGCAAGACCGCCTGCATCCTTTACTCCAGGTCCGAGTTTAATATCCGTACCACGACCGGCCATGTTGGTTGCGATGGTAACTGCTCCTGCCAGACCAGCTTCTGCAACCACCTGTGCTTCACGGGCGTGTTGTTTTGCGTTCAATACATTATGCGGGATCTTCGATACCTGCAGCATCTTACTCAACAATTCACTCACTTCTACTGAAGTAGTACCAACCAGTACAGGTCTTCCTGCTTCACGAAGTTTCCCGATCTCTTCAATGACTGCCTTATATTTTTCACGCTTGGTCTTGTAAACAAGATCCTGCTGGTCTTTTCTTACCGCAGGTACATTCGTTGGAATGCTTACCACATCAAGCTTGTAGATATCCCAGAATTCACCTGCTTCAGTTTCCGCAGTACCGGTCATACCTGCAAGCTTGTGATACATCCTGAAATAGTTCTGCAGCGTAATCGTAGCATAGGTTTGAGTCGCTGCTTCGATCTTCACATTTTCCTTCGCTTCAATTGCCTGGTGTAAACCATCGCTGTATCGGCGTCCATCCAAAATACGACCTGTCTGCTCATCAACGATCTTCACCTGGTCATCGATCACCACATACTCAACATCCTTATCAAATAATGTATATGCTTTTAGTAACTGCTGAACAGTATGGATACGGTCAGCTTTTACAGTATATTCATTCAGGATCGCTTCTTTCTGATGTAATTTTTCTTCCGGGGTTCCTTCTGAATTATCAATCTCTGCCAATGCTACACTGATATCAGGAAGGAGGAAGAAATCAGGATCCTCACCGGCTTTGGTAATTGCAGCTAGACCTCTTTCAGTAAGTTCAACCTGGTTGTTCTTCTCATCAATATGGAAGAAAAGTTCTTCATCAACCTTCGGCATTTCTTTCTGCTGATCGGCGAGATAGTAGTTCTCCGACTTCTGCAATTTCACACGAACACCGGGTTCTGATAAGAATTTGATCAAGGCAGAGTTCTTCGGTAAACCACGATATGCGCGCATCAGGGCCAGTCCACCACTCTTTGGTTCATCATCGCCTTCACTGAATTTCTTCTTTGCTTCGATGAGATATTTATTCACCACCTGCTTCTGCATCTCTACCAGTTTCTCGATCCTTGGACGAAGAATATGGTATGACTGCTCATCACCTTTTGGTACCGGACCAGAAATGATCAGTGGTGTTCTTGCATCATCGATCAAAACGCTATCCACTTCATCCACCATGGCAAAATGATGCTTGCGCTGAACCATTTCATTTGGTGAATGCACCATGTTATCACGCAGGTAATCAAAACCGAATTCGTTGTTTGTACCGTACGTAATGTCGGCCAGGTAAGCGTTTCGACGATCTGTAGTATTTGGTTGATGTTTATCGATACAATCAACGGTCAGACCCAGCCATTCGAAAATTGGTCCGTTCCACTCAGAGTCACGACGTGCCAGGTAATCGTTCACCGTTACAATGTGAACACCTTCACCGGCAAGTGCATTGAGGTAGGAGGGAAGGGTTGAAACAAGGGTCTTACCTTCACCCGTAGCCATCTCGGAGATCTTACCATTATGTAATACGGTACCACCGATCAACTGAACATCGTAATGAACCATGTTCCAGGTGATGGTATTTCCGCCGGCGGTCCAGCTATTCCTAAAAATAGACTGATCGCCTTCTATACGAATATAATCCTTTCGCACGCTGAGATTGCGATCGAGTTCTGTAGCGCTTGAAACCATTTCAGGATTTTCCTTGAAACGACGTGCTGTTTCTTTCATCACTGCAAATGCCTCCGGAAGAATCTCCTTTAACGCTTCTTCGATCTTTTGATCGCGCTCTTTCTTCAGCTCATCAACTCTTTTATAGATATCATCTTTCTGGTTGATCTCGTTGAAAGGAAGTTCTTCAGCCTGCTTCGACAAGGAACTGATCTCCTCGTCTACCTGCTTGATATGTTCCTTGATCCTGGTTTTGAATTCCACGGTTTTGCCACGTAATTCATCATTGGATATGGATTGATAGGAAGCAAAATGCTCATTGATCTTCTGTACGATTGGGAGTATGCTTTTGACGTCCTTCTCCGACTTGCTTCCCCCGAATAATTTCGAAATGAAACCTAACATATGGGTTAATTGATAGAATTTATTTGTTTGGTCAACGACCGGAACCTACGAATCAGTCAAATATGATGCTAAGCAGGAGTTATGGTCAGATTGACAGTCGGCAAATGTAAGTTTTTAAAGGAGAAAAAATTTAGTCAGATTTTTTGTAAAACCAAAAACTTTAGTAATTTCACTCCTAAATTTATTAGCGTATGTCATTCGCCGGAAAGAACCTTAAGTATTTAAGGAAACTGCGGGGCTGGACACAGGAGGAGTTTGCAAATAAGTTATCCATCAAAAGATCCTTATTGGGAGCATATGAAGAAGAGCGTGCCGAACCCAGGATCGATGTACTTGAATCAGTAATGGATATCTTCAAATTATCGCTGGATGAATTGTTGCTGAAAGATCTCAGCAATGACAACAACAGCTTCCTGGCCCGTCGCCGTGCCCAAAAACTGGCATCCTCCGGCTCTGCCGAGATCCAGTTTGTTCCTGTCAAGGCTGCTGCAGGTTATCTTGCCGGCTATGCTGATCCGGAATTTATTGATGAGCTGAATACCTTTACACTTCCTATGCTGGCTCCGGGTAATTACAGGGCATTCGAGATCATTGGGGATTCAATGCTTCCTACTCCAAGTGGTTCGGTGATCGTAGGAGAGAAAGTCAATGATTTTGAAGATGTTAAAAACAACAGTGCTTATATTATTGTAAGCAGGCATGAAGGGATAGTATATAAAAGGGTGGTAAAAAATCCTAAATCCAAGGCTAAATTGACCCTGGTGAGCGATAACAGCAACTATCATCCTTATACCATAAATACCTCCGATGTAATAGAATTCTGGTCGGCTTCCTTTGTGATCAGTAAAGCTACGGTTCAGCCCCGGTGGGATGTAAACCAGCTTGCCAACCTGGTAAGTAACCTCCAGGAACAGGTGGCCACCCTCAAGAATAAAATGAATTAGAACTACTTAGTGTTTGAATTTTAATCTGGCCGGCTTTGTGAAAAGCTGGTCTTTTTTAATTTTGCTGCCTCGTATTCCTTCTCCTGTGTAAAATGCTCATTGGTTTGGTAGCTTTTTTATATATTGTTTTATTTTTATAACCCTTAACCAGGCATTAAGAAGTTTGCTGCTTACAGATTTTCATGAGAATAATTTGCTTACTGGCATTGTGTGTATTGTCGGGCCTGGCTGCTAGAACCCAAACCAAATCCACTATTGCGCTTCGAACCGCTTCTGTCATCAAGGTCGATGGTGATCTGAATGAATCAGAATGGAACCAGGCGGCAGTTGCAACAGATTTTATCACCAACTCACCGGTATATGGGAAACCATCCCATTCTCCTACGGAAGTGAAAGTGCTGTACGATAATACAGCGATCTATATCGGAGCATATATTTATGATGATCCTGCCAGTATTCGCAGGCAATTCACCGCCCGCGACCAGGTAAGCCTTTCCGATGTTGATTATTTCTCCGTTTTCATCGATACTTATAACGACCGGCAGAATGCTTTTCAATTTCTCGTTACATCCCGGAATGTTCAGAGTGATGCCAGGGTTTCCCCAACAGCTGAAACCGGTTATGGGGTTTATGGAGATGTGAGCTGGGATGCAGTATGGGAAAGCAAGGTAAGCCTTCAGAAAGATGGTTGGATCGTTGAGATCAAAATACCATACTTCTCCCTCAGGTTCAGTAAAGAGGAAGTTCAAAATTGGGGGATCCAGTTTTTACGATTTAGCAGGCGATACAATGAAAGCAGTTTCTGGAACCCTGTAAATCCTGCTGTCAATGGATTTGTAAACCAGTTTGGAAACCTGACCGGACTGGAAAACCTGCGCTCGCCTTTAAGGTTGAGCTTTTCTCCTTATGTCAGCGGCGGATACAGGGATGTTCCTCACGACAATCGCCCGAATACCAAAGAATGGCTTAGGAGCGGTGGGATGGACCTTAAATATGGTATCAGCGAAAGCTTTACCCTGGATGCTACCCTGATTCCCGATTTTGGCCAGGTGATCTCCGATAATGTTGTGAATAATATCACGCCATTCGAGATTCAGTTCAAGGAAAACCGCCCTTTCTTTACCGAAGGAACTGAACTCTTCAATAAGGCAGGGATCTTTTATTCCAGGAGGGTAGGGCGTATCCCTGAAAAATATTACGAGGTCGATAACCTTGTTAACAATGGAACGCTACCAAATTACTCGATCATCAAAAATCCGAATGTTACCAGGCTTTATAATGCCATGAAACTTTCCGGAAGAACAAGGCATAACCTTGGAATCGGCGTGTTCAATGCTGTGGGACAACCCGTCAAAGCAAGGATCCGGAACAATATCAATGGAAAGGATTCTTTGATCCTGACGGAGGAGATGACCAACTACAATGTGTTTGTGCTCGACCAGGCGCTTAAGAACCGGTCATATATCACTCTTACCAATACCAATGTTTTGAGAAACGGCCACGCGCCGGATGCAAATGTTACAGCACTTGATGTTGCGATCTATGATAAGAAGAACCGGTATGGATTTACCCTGAATCCACGGTACAGCAAGATCTTCAACGAGTCAGGAGGTTATGATGGATTCAGTAACAGAATCGGTTTTGGAAAGGTTAGTGGGAACTTACAGTTTAATTTCGAAAACAATATTGAAACGCCGAAGTATTCACCGAATGATCTTGGATTTCTTTTGTCACCAAATGAATTCTCAAACTTCGGAACGGTATCATACCGCATCTTCAATCCAACAAAATATTTTATCAACCAGTCTTACGGAATCAATGCAGAACATTCATACCTGCTGAAACCTTTCTCTTATCAGAAGACTGAAGTTTCTGCTTTTGCATCTGTGATCTTTCATAATTTCTGGGATCTTACTGTAGAAGCTGGTTCATCACCAGTTTGGCAAAATGATTTCTTTGAATTGCAAACTCCGCAGAATATTCTTTTAACACCCAGAAGAAAATTAAGGCGAGCTCCATATTACTACCTGTTTTTAAGTGGAAGCACAGACAGCCGGAAAAAATGGTTTGCATCCTGGAATATTGGTGGGGCAGAAGGTCCTCTTCCTAATGATCCTTTTCACAAGGTAGACCTCTCGTTCCGCTATAGATTCAGCGATCGTTTTTCGATGGATATCACTTACAATCGTCAATACGATAATGGACAATTTGGTTATGCATTTGCAAGGGAAAATGGAGAACCATTGCTGGCCAGGAGAAGATATACGGATGTAAGTAATGTCATCACCGGTATCTACAATTTCACTTCCAGAATGAACCTTACTTTCAGAGCAAGACATTTTTGGAATAAACTGGATAACACCGGAATTTATAATGTATTGCCTGATGGCAACTGGGAACTTCGGCCGGATCTCAATCCGAAAGATTATAATGGAACTTATAATGCATGGAACCTGGATGTTTTCTATACCTGGGACTTCAGGCTGGGAAGCAGGATCATACTTGGTTATAAGAATTGGCTGGGAGAAGATTTTGCCAATGTCTACAACCTTGCTAAAAGAAATTCATACCTGAATAATGTTGGAAATGTTTTCAACAATCCGCATGGAAACGAAGTCACTTTAAGATTTATTTACTTCCTCGATTATAGTCAGTTCAGAAAAAAATAATCATCCATAGATTTCTTTTGCAGTTCTGAAAGTATTGCAATGTGCTTCCACGATAAGTTTTACATCAGCTGAATATCCTCCACCCATGGCAACAGTGCAGGGAATGTTTTTTCTTTTCAATGTAGTAAAAACAAATTCATCTCTTTGTTTGCAACCTTCCATGCTAACTGAGAGTTTGCCAAATTTGTCAGTTGACAATATATCTACGCCTGACAAAAAGAATGCGAAATCAGGATTGAATTGAGATAATACTTTATGAAGATTTTCTTCCAGGAGGGATAAATAAGTTTCATCATTACATCCATCGATCAATTCAACATCGAGATGGCTTTTCTCTTTGTGAAAAGGGTAGTTGTGTTTTCCATGCATACTGAAAGTGAATACATCTTCTCTCTCCTGAAAGATAGCTGCAGTGCCATTTCCCTGGTGTACATCAAGGTCGATGATCAGGATCTTTTCTGCCAGTTTTTTATGTCTCAAATAATTGGCTGCAACAGCAAAATCGTTCAGCAGGCAGAAACCTTCACCATGATCTTTAAATGCATGGTGTGTACCTCCTGCAACATTCAATGAAACACCATATTCCATTGCATACCGACAACAATCAATAGTGCCCTGTGTGATCATCAGCTCGCGAATGGTAAGTGCTGGAGATTGCGGAAAACCAATATGGCGCTGCTCTTTGGCGGATAAGGTTTGTTGGTGAAGTTTATCCAGGTATTCCCTGTCATGCGTTAGCAAAACAATTTCATCAGGACAAATTCCCGGTTTGAAAATATGATCCTGGGTGATGGTTCCTTCATACAATAACTGACCTGGGATCAATTCATATTTGAGCATCGGAAACCGATGTCCTTCAGGAAGTGGATGCGCATAAATCGGATCATAAGCGATCTTGACCAAGACTCAATATTTTAATTCTACCAGGCTTTGATTGACGATAGCATAAACAATATCTCCATTCTTTGGTTCAACTGCTGCAGCACCTGTAAACCTGCTGAACGCAGGAAGTATGCAACTGTCGGAACTGAAATAAAAACATGGAAAACGAAGGCTTTGTCTACCCATTCCATTCAACACAATACCGGGATGAATATGACCTGAGAAAAGAAAAGGATCATCAGCATTTGATTCACATTCATTGGGATCATGCTGGAAACAAAACTCTTCAAGTGTGTATGAACCTTCATGCACAGCAATATTGTTTTCTTCATACCAGGATGAAGAAAGAATATCATGATTACCGCGGATCAGCGAGATCTTTAAGTGCTCATAATCGCGCCTCCATTTACTGAATAGTTCCAGTTCTTTATTGATAACGGAATGCACGAGATCACCGACAACCAGGATTTCTTCTGCCCGGAAGAATTGAACCAGGTGAATTAATCTTTGAAGGTCTTCTTTATAAACTGATTGTGGAACAGCTATGCCGCTTTTTCTGAAGTGACCGGTTTTGCCCAGGTGTAGGTCAGATACGATCAGTGTTTTCCTGGCTTCCCAAAAAATACATCGCTCCGCACTTAAACAAAACTGCTGCCCCCTGATGGTAAATGACTGAATCTGCATGATCGGCTGCAAAACTACCGAAATGCGATCTTTCTGCGCACTTCCTGTGCCCAGTTTACCAGTTTTTCTTTTTCCTGCTGGGTAAGCTTGGCATCCTTGTGTGTCCAGGTATAACTGTTCAGCGGCATTTCGCCTTCCTTTACAGTCTCCATCACTTCTTCCATTTTATGATCTGCTTTCTTTGGCTCATAAGTCAGGAATTCAGAAAAATTAAGCTCAGCTTTTCCTTCATTCACATGATTGGCCAGCCACCAGTCAACCGGTTGAATTTTACTATACCATGGATAGCGGGTATTATTGGAGTGACAATCCATACATGCTTTATCAAGAATAGCATGTACATCCTGTGGTACATCATATTTCGCTGAAATGTCGTTGGGTGACAGGGCAGTAGACTGGTTCTTTTTTGGATGAAAGAATTGAATGATCACCAGTACTACCAACAGGGTTATAAGGATCTTTTTCATATCTAAAAGTTACAAAACTATTTAGACAATTGCATCTGCATTCTCCTTACGCGATCTTCCAGTTTTTCGGATGATAGGTTTTCTCTCATGGAATCCACTTTCAGAGGGAAACAAAAAGGCGTTAACCTGGTTGGAAAAGTCAGTACGATTTTGGATTGTTGTATTCTTTCCAGCATATCTCTCAGGCGTTCTTCTTCCATCTGCTGATCCATTACTTCATTGTATGCCTGCCTTAATAAAAGATTGTCTTTATCATATTCACTGAATACCTGGAAGATCAATGATGCTGAAGATTGCAGGTGTCTTGCTTTTTTATGTTCACCCGGGAAACCCTGGAATACCAATCCACCGATCACCGAAATATCGCGAAACTTTCTCTTGGCCATTTCTACAGAATTCACGCTTCGCTGAATATCGTTGAGCAGGTTCTTTGTAGTGAAGAGCTCATACACATTACTGTCATCCACAGGAATGGGCTGATCACTTAATAACTCAACACCGTAGTCATTCATCGCAAATGAAAATGTTATTGGAGTGATCTTGCTGATCCTGTAAGCAAGGATGGCGCCTAATGCTTCATGTACCAGTCTTCCTTCGAATGGATATATGAAGAGATGAAATCCATCTTTTGTTTCGATCTGTTCAATAAGTAATTCATTTTCCCTGGGAATATGAGAGAGCTCCTGTTGCAGCTTGAATAAGGGTTTCAGCGCCATGATCTCCGGTTCAAAAACTTTATAGAATTCCAGGCTTTCCGTTGCTTCATTGAATTTCCTTCTTAACATTTTTCCAAGGTTAGCGGATAAGGGCATCCGTCCTCCATTCCAGCTAGGAACAATTGATTTTTTTGCTGATGATTTTCGTACGATCACAGTCATGTCTTTGATCATTACGAATTCAAGGTTTCGTCCTGCCAGTGTGAAAACATCGCCGGGTGAAAGTTTGGAAATGAAATATTCTTCAATGATTCCAACATACCCACCACCCATGAATTTGACTTTCAGCATCGGATCACTTACAATGGTTCCGATATGCAGGCGATGGCGCATGGCGATCCTTCTACTATTGATCTTGTATCTTCCATCTTCCATGATCTCAACCTTGCGGTATTCATCATATTGCTGAAGAGCATTTCCCCCAACCGTAATGAAGTATAGGATCTCCTGGAATTCTTCCCTGGTCATTTCCGCATAGCAAAATGTCTGCTTCAATTCTTCATACACCTGGTCCGGGAAAAATCCTTCACCAACGGCAAGCGTACACAGGTATTGGGTCAGCACATCAAAGCAAAGAACCATGGGGTTACGACTTTCAATCAGTTGCTGATCCTTTGCAGTTTTAAGTGCTGCAGCTTCTACCAATTCCAATGAATGTGTTGGAAGAAAATAGATCTTGCTGACCTCACCCGGTTGATGACCGCTTCTTCCTGCTCGCTGAAGAAATCTTGCAACACCTTTCGGAGAACCAACCTGGATAACAGTTTCAACCGGACGAAAATCAACACCAAGATCAAGGCTTGCAGTGCACACTACGGCCTTCAATAAACCGGTATGCAGATTTTCTTCCACCCAGTTTCTTAATTCAAGATCAATGGAGCCATGGTGTAATGCGATCTGGCCTGCAAGGTCAGGACATGCGGACAACAATGCCTGGTACCATAATTCACTCATTCCTCTTGTATTGATGAAGATGAGCGTAGTCCGGCTGTTCATGATGATGGGAATCACTTTATCAACCAACTTGATACCCAGATGACCAGCCCAGGGATATTTTTCAATTTCTTCAGGAAAAACAGATATGATCTCGATTGGCTTATTAACTTTCGCTCTTATGATCAGCTGCTCCTTACGGTCATGCATAAGCGCTAATGGCGCCATCAATACCTGCAATGCTTCATCAAGATTTCCGATGGTTGCACTGATGCCCCAGAACTGAAGCGGGACGCTGCTTCCGGAAGAAGATCTCAATCCTGCTATCCTGGATAATGCGAGTTCAACCTGAACACCTCTTTTACTTCCAAGTAATTCATGCCACTCATCAACAGCAACAAATCGAAGGTCTTTGAATACCTGCGGATAATCTTTTTGAGCAAGCAGTAGCTGTAGACTTTCGGGAGTAATGATCAATACTTCCGGCATGCGACGCTTTTGTTTTTGTCGCTCCGAAATTTCTGTATCTCCATTTCTAATCCCCACATTCCATTCAAGTCCAATACCATCGATCACTTCCTGCATAGCTCTTCCAATATCTTTTGCAAGAGCCCGCAAAGGCGTGATCCATAATAATTGCAAACCATTTCTTGAATGAGTGAGATAATCTTCGTGCCGGTTGATAAAGTCGATCACAGCACCAAGGAAAACAGAATAGGTTTTACCACAACCTGTGGGAGCATTGACCAGACCTGCGTTTCCGGCCAACATATTGGCCCATGCCTTTTCCTGGAATTCAAATGGAAATTTCTTCTGCGATGCCATCCATTCCGCAACAACCCTGTAACCACGCGTATTTTTCAATGCTTCCAATGACTATCACAATGTTTTTAAATATTCAAGAACAGCTTTCTTTTCTTTATCATTCAGCTTGTCACCAAAATAATGTCCGTAGTTTCCATACCCAGGCAAAGTAGTGTTATATACAGTCTGGTTTGATGAGCGATCCTTCTCTTCAAATTTCCATCCCATCTTAATATAATCATATTGTGGAGTCAGGAATTCCCTTGACCAGAATTTTGGTCGAAGCTTACTGTCGATCACAGCATCCAGTGTTGGTATGGATCCATTGTGAAGATAAGGAGCTGTAGCCCAGATTCCATCAAGTGGTGGAGCAATATATCCTTTGAAAGGCTCCAGCCTCGCCGGGTGATCGCCCATAGTAAACCAGCTTGAATTGAACCAGTTCACAAACTGCGGATTGGAATAATTACTCACATATAAAAGTGAATCAGTCCCAATGATCTCCTGTGGGATCAACAGGTTGGGATAAGATTCATCCTTTCCATAATAACCATGACAGTTTGCACATTTCTCTTCAAAAATAAACTGGCCTTTTTTTGCAAGCGATTCATTGATAGCATGAGGAAATTTAGGTGCTTCCAAAGTATAGATATAGGCAAGAAGGTCTGGCATATGTGAATCAACCTGTGCAGATTCACTGGTGTCATTTACAGTAAGGAGATTGGATGCCATCAGGAATCTTCCAAAATCACCTCTTCCAAATCCATTGTAGAACATGGCATTCTTCTTCTTTAAATGCCACCAGGGTGGAACATCAGATGGAATGACCTGTTCAGGAATTTCCATCAAAGGTTTATTACTCCATTTCAAAGTTTTGGGATCACGGTGTGCTACAAGTACTGCTGCCAGTCGGTCTGCAGCATTCACTCCCATCACTTCGGTTTTAAGAAATGGCGCAATGGTTTTTCCAACCTTGAAAAAATCCGCAGATGCCTCATACTTTTTAGGAGCAGTGGTACGCATGAGGTTTTCTGCAATATTGAAACCTGCCGACATTGATTTGGTAAAATCCTGGAAGGTGTTGCCCATCCCAATGATCAGTGAATCTTCAAATACCTGTGCATGACATTGCATGCAATTCGGCGCTACAACCACTTCTCCGTTGTTGGCTTTCACTGCAGTGAATTCATGAGAAATCCCTTTGTTGAAGCCGCCTCTCTGTAGATGATCCTTTTTAGCCTTACCCATGCCCAATGTGAAAAACTGAAGCGGAATTCCTCCCTTCACATAATCACCTGTTACCAGGTAGTCATAACCTTTTTGCGGATCTCCTCCCAATCTTTGATCAGAAGGAGGAATAAATACGGGCTTGGGCTCTTCAGTAATGATGAAGGAAGCGCCAGTTACCAGCAACAATAAAGCTGCAATAATTTTTTTCATGATACCTGCCTTTTCACTTGTAATTCTCCAGCATCGACTTCAGGTCTTCGAGCGTATTGATCTCATCCACCTTTTTGTCTTTCCTCCATCGTAAGATACGGGGAAAACGCAGTGCCACCCCGCTTTTGTGACGATTGGAAGCTGCGATGCCTTCAAATCCTATCTCAAACACCAATTCAGGTTTTACGGTTCTCACCGGGCCGAATTTTTCCAGGGAATTGCGCTTTACAAAGTTGTCAACTTCTGCAAACTCCTTGTCGGTCAATCCAGAATAGGCTTTGGTAAAAGTTACCAATTTATCGCCATCCTTAACAGCAAAAGTATAAT
Organism: uncultured bacterium; assembly: GCA_966112615.1. Taxonomy (GTDB): domain Bacteria; phylum Bacteroidota; class Bacteroidia; order Chitinophagales; family Chitinophagaceae; genus Flavitalea. The sequence goes on along the minus strand of CBHWDO010000004.1, from coordinate 63,651 downwards.
CGGTATAAAGGTTACTTCTGCGGCCACTTCCTTTTTGTGCATATACCATTACAGCATCGATGGTCATAGGATCGATCTTCCACTTGTACCAGTCGCCACGTTTTCTTCCAACCTGGTATGCGGAAGTTTTCCGCTTCAGCATGAGCCCTTCGCTATTTCTGTCCCTTGAACTTTTTCTTATTTCCACCAGTTCTTCCCATCGTTCAAAACTAACGGTAGGGGATATGCGTAAAATCGGGTGATTGATGCCTGAAATTATTTCTTCCAAAAGACGTCTTCTCTCCATGAGCGGTTGGTCGCGGACATCCAATCCATTATATTCCATCAGGTCATAAGCGAAAAAAGCAATGGGTGCTTCGAGTAATTGTTTTTTACTCACATTCTTTCTGCCGATCCTTGTCTGCAAAACATTGAAAGAAAGCGGCATTTCTCCATTAAAGGGAAGGATCTCTCCATCAATAGCAATTCCATTTGGAAGATGGTCTTTCAATGCATGGTATTCAATGAATTTATCCGTCATTAATTCTTCACCACGGCTCCATACAAACAACTGCTCATTTCTTTTGATGAGTTGTCCGCGGATGCCATCCCATTTCCATTCCACCTGCCATTCCGCAGGATCACCTAATGAGGAAGGATGATCTTCCAGCGCATATGCCAGGAAGAAGGGATATGGTTTTGAATCATCGATGGTGGTTGCTTCTTCACTCAATAATTCATCAAATGAAGTTGTTACCGGATCCCAGTTTCCACTGATACGATGTGCGATCACAGATGCTTCTATATCCAATACTTTCGCCAACGCATTCACCATCAGTTTTTGCGAAACACCAATCCGGAAATTCCCGGTGATCAGTTTATTGAAAACAAATTTTCCAAGCTGGTCCAACTCATTCCATGAATTTAGGATGAAGGATTTTTTGATTTCTTCAGACTGTTTTTCAATTGTAATAAATTGTTCGATATAGTAGCTCAATGAATGTTCTTCGGGGGTATCATTGACCTGTTCCGGAAGTAAAAGAGAGATCGTTTCGGCAAGATCACCGACAGTTGAATATGATTCAATGAAAAGCCAGGATGGTAGTCCGGCCTGTTCCATTGCCCAGTTTGATAACAAAGTTGAATTGACTGCTCTCTTTGGTCTTCTGCCACTGAAGATCGCAATCACCCAAACTTTGTCACGATCATCTGCAACGGAAAAATAGTCTACCAATGACTGCAATTTTTCATTGGTCTTGGTAGAAGTTCCCAACACATGTACCAGGTGTGCAAATGCTTTCATGAATTTGTATTTGGGTCTGCAGGATCTTCAACTAATTCTTCATCACCATATTCTGTTTTTACTTCTGCGGCTTCTATGCCGATCTCATTCAGATATTTTGAAAAAGCAGATTGAAAGCCATGCGTAACAAAAACTTTTTCTGCGCCTGTACTTTTGATGGCCTCCAGTAAGCCGGGCCAGTCGGCATGATCACTCAGTGCAAATCCAGCATCTGCATTTCTTCTGCGCGCATTACCCCTTACCTGCATCCAGCCGGAACATACACCTGTGGCATAATTTCCGAACCTCCGTATCCATGGAGAGCCATCTGCACTGGGTGGCGCAATAACAACTGCACCTTTTAATGCGTCTCTTGGTGTTTCAAAAGTGATGCGTTCAACAGAGGGAAGTTTCCATCCGGCTTTCAGGATATTATCCTGTGCATTCCAGATGGCACCATGAGCATAGATAGTATCTGTTACTGCTTGAAGACAGGGCATGATCCTTTGTGCCTTACCCAGGCTGTAAGCCAGTAGTACGCTGGTTTTGCCTGCGTCTTTATTTTTCAATACCCAATCCTGGATAGACTGGTAAATGATTTCCTGTTTCTTCCACTTGTAAATTGGTAATCCAAAAGTGGATTCAGTAATGAATGTGTTACATTTTACCGGTTCAAATGCACCGCTGATCCCATCATTCTCCACTTTGTAATCCCCACTGAATACCCATACTTCACCACCATATTCCAGTCTTACCTGCGATGATCCGATCATATGTCCGGCAGGATGCAGAGAAACCTTTACTCCATTGATAAAAATCGTTTCGCCCCACTCAATTCCCTGGTAATAGTTTTCACCAAGTCGTTGCCTTAATAATGGAATGGAATGATGATGTGTTAGGTAATGCTGGTGGCCCCATTTAGCATGATCGCTGTGCGCATGCGTGATGATGGCTTTGCCAACAGGTTTCCAGGGATCAATATAAAATCCTCCCTGCGGACAGCACAATCCTTTATCTGTAAATTCGATCAATGGCATAATGAAGAGTTGATGGATGGATCCTAGAACACACCCTTCACTTCTCTTCCCGCTTTCTCAACGAAGTAGATCTTTTTATTTTCGAAGTAATCAAGTGTCATGGTCTTTGGATCCAGAACTGGCTGGATATCAAATTCGGTAAAAACCCTGAATTTTTTATCTGTCAATCCTGATGCAATATTGCTGCCATGTTCATTCAGCAGTCTACCAAAGTTAAGCAGGGTTTCAAATCCCCTGAAGTACATATCTGTTGGACGGGAATAATATTTATCCTTGAAGTCTTCCTGCACAGCCTCTACAGCAGGATTTGAAAAATCCAGGTAGAAAGGAGTACCATAAAAAACGGAGATATTCTCTGCACCATGTTTGGCAACATCCAGGTTATCCCAGGTGGGCATTCCAAAAACTGATATCTGGTAGCTCTCACCAAAATTTTTAAGTCCCTGCAAAAGTGACTGGGCAAAATTTACATCCAGGCTTCCTGCGAGCAATATATTATTCCTGTTACTGTCAAGGAACTTGCCAAGTTGTGCATCGTAATTGGAACCTTCAAGGGTTACATACTTCATCTTCAAAGGAACACTACTGGTGTTCTTTTCCACTGCTTTTATCGCATCCAGCAATCGATCATCATTGGCTGATTTTCGTTTAACATAGATGATCTCAGATGAGCCGTTATTCCGTTGAAGATGTTTGTATAATGCTTTGAACTGCGCTTCCAGCGTTGAGTTCAGGATAACATAGAAAGGATTGTTGTGGATGCCTGCATCATTAGGATAATTCACATTGATGAAAGGCTTCTGAAGTTTTGCTGCTGCTTCTGCCAACTGTTTTGATTCATTGGCATTCACATGGCCAATGATCATATCAAAAGTTCTGAACTTCGGCAAGGCCATGATCGATGAAACCGAAGACCTTGATGACCTGGTATCAAAAACATGGATATCCATTTGAATATTCAGTTTTGATAAACTATCTGCAGCCTTCTCAATTCCTTCCATGAATTCCAGTCCCGGATTCAGAAATTTCGGAAAAGCATCTTTGTAAGTGTAATTATAAGAAGCGTCAAATGCTGAGTCGAGGTACAATGGAGTGAATACCGCAACCTGCCATTTTTTTATTGGCGTATCATTTTGCGCTGCAAGTTGTTGGTTGAATAACAACAGGAGCGCAGCAAAAAATACCAGCGTTGACTTCTTCATTCAAGATTTTTTAGACGAGCCAGAGACGTTTACTCCCATTCAATCGTTGCAGGGGGTTTACTGCTGATGTCGTATACAACCCGGTTGATCCCTCTAACATTATTGATGATATCACTCGAAATATGTGCCAGGAATTCGTAGGGTAGATGCGCCCAGTCTGCAGTCATTCCATCCACGGAAGTCACTGCTCTTAAGGCAACAGTGAACTCATAGGTTCTTTCATCACCCATTACTCCCACACTTTTTACGGGCAATAGGATAGCTCCAGCCTGCCAAACCTGGTTGTACAGGTTATGTTCTTTCAATCCCTGGATATAACGGTGGTCAGCTTCCTGTAACAAAGCCACTTTATCAGGTGTGATCTCTCCAAGGATCCTGATCGCAAGTCCAGGTCCGGGGAATGGATGCCTGTTCAGCAGGTCTGCAGGTATTCCTAACTCAGCACCAACACGTCTTACTTCATCTTTGAACAAATACCTCAAAGGCTCTACCAGCCCGAGGTGCATGATATCAGGAAGTCCACCTACATTATGATGCGACTTGATCGTTACAGAAGGTCCATGTACGGAAACACTTTCAATGACATCAGGATAAATAGTACCCTGCCCAAGTAATTCAACTCCTTCAACTTTCTTTGCTTCATCCTGGAATACATCGATGAACAAACCGCCGATGGCCTTACGTTTAAGTTCAGGATCTGTTTTCCCGGCCAATGCATCGTAGAAACGCTGCTTTGCATCAACGCCGGTTACTTTCAATCCAATAGATTTATAGATCTCAAGTACCTGTTCAAATTCTCCTTTTCTCAATACACCATTATCGACGAATATTCCGTGAAGATTTTCGCCAATTGCTCTATGGATAAGTGTTGCAGCTACTGTTGAATCTACTCCGCCACTTAAAGCCATGATAACTTTCTTATCACCGATCTGATTTTTCAGTGCTTCCACTGTATCGGTGATGAAGTGTGCAGGAGTCCAGTCCTGGCTGCATCCACAAATATTCACCAGGAAGTTTTTCAGTACTTTTTTTCCTTCGATGGAATGATATACTTCAGGATGGAACTGTACGCAATACAGAGGCAGCCCTCCATCAGCTTTTTTGAAAGCTGCAAAAGGAATACTTTCCGTTCTTGCAAGTAATTCGAAACCTTGGGGTAATTCCAGTACTGAATCACTGTGGCTCATCCAAACCTGTGAGCGATCCATTACATCTTTAAAAAGTTCATCCTCTTTTTCTTTCATCAGCAAAGCACGGCCAAACTCTCTTTTATCACTTTTAGCCACATGGCCTCCAAACTTTTTGGCGGTCAGCTGTGCGCCATAACACACTCCCAATACAGGAACCTGGCTGTGGAACTTCATGATGTCCACATCAGGAGCATTTGGTTCATTCACAGAAAATGGTGATCCGGAAAGGATGATCCCTTTTACGGACGCATCAGGTTCTATGTTCTTGTTGAAAGGAAGAATTTCGCAATAAACATTTGCTTCACGGACAGCCCTGGCAATAAGTTGGGTGTATTGGCTGCCGAAATCGAGAATGAGGATCTTTTCGGTCATGGTGGTGCGAAGGTAATGAATTCAATGATAGTCGGCTGCTCCGATTCGGGGATTTCCTTACCTTGTAACCTGATCATTTAACCTTTAGTCATAATACCAAACACAACCTTGTTTATGAAAAGTTTAGCTGCTTATTTATTGCTGATCCTGGTACTTTTTGGTTCCTGTCGATTTATATCAGGAAAAAGAGTCAGAGGTAATGGAAATATCATTACCCAGGAACGTTCTCCGGGAAATTTTACAGGCGTTCGCTCCAAAGGATCTTTCGATATTATTCTTGCAACCGGGCCGGTGGCTTCCGTAAGAATGGAAGGCGAAAGTAACATACTGGAATATATAGAAACAGGAATCGAAGGAAATGCGCTTGTCATTGAAACCCGGGATGGCTTTAACCTAAGTCCAAAAAGAGATGTGAAGATCTATGTCACTGCACCTTCATTTGCACAGGTGAAAGTGTATGGGTCAGGTGATATTATCTCCCAAAATAAATTGACTGCCAGCGATGCGATGGATTTTGGAACTTATGGAAGTGGTGATATAAAAGTTGAAGTAGATGCACCTCGCCTCCAGGCGGAGATCTCCGGTAGCGGCGATATGGATCTGAAAGGAGAGGTTCGTGAATTTGATGGTGAGATCAATGGGAGTGGAAATATCAAGGCCATGGATCTGAAAGCAGAACAGGCCAAGATCGGGATCAATGGTTCCGGAAATGTAGATTCATATGCCAGTGTGAAAATGGAGATCCAGGTTAGAGGAAGCGGCGATGTAAGATATAAAGGTCCTGCCCAGGTGATCAGCGATATCAAAGGCAGTGGCAGTGTAAGGAAGGTGGATTAAATTGTTGCAGGCAACATAGCAGAAGTCTTATTTTTAGTGCTTAATCAGATTTGCATGAATAAGATCCTGTTGTGTTGCCTGTTCCCTTTGGCAACATTTGCCCAGAAGATCACTACAAAAGTTGAACGCTCCGGATTTAAAGAAACACCTACCTATTACGAGATCATAGACTGGTGGAAACAGTTAGACGCAAAATCAGCTAATGTAAAGATGGAGGCCATGGGCCCATCTGATGCGGGTTTCCCTCTGCATTTAATAACAGTCAATGCTTCAGGTGAAATGCCTGTTGCGAAACTTTCATCCTCTAAGAAAAGAGTTATCCTGATCAATAATGGCATCCATCCCGGTGAACCAGATGGAATTGATGCGTCCATGATGCTCGTGAGAGATATCGTGGAAGGTAAAAAACGTCTACCCATCAACGTTATACTGGCCATTATTCCTGTGTATAATATCGGAGGATGTTTGAACAGGTCGACCAACTACCGGGTAGACCAGAATGGACCCGATGAATTTGGCTTCCGTGGTAACAGTCAGAACCTGGATCTGAACCGGGATTTTATCAAGTCAGATTCAAAAGAAGCAAGGTCTTTTGCAGAGATATTTCATGCCTGCGATCCGGATATTTTCCTGGATAACCATGTAAGCAATGGTGCGGATTACCAGCATATCATGACCCTGCTAACCGCACAGCATAATAAACTGGAAGGAGAGATGGGCCAGTACCTGAATGAAGTGATGGAGCCGGCAATTTATGGGAAGATGAAGGAGAAGGGGTATGACCTGATTCCTTATGTGAATCATTTTGGAGAAACGCCGGATAACGGTTGGCAGCAATTCTTCGATGCGCCACGTTACAGCAGTGGATATGCCAGCCTCTTTCAAACATTCGCTTTTACTCCTGAAACCCATATGCTGAAGCCGTACGAGCAGAGAGTAAGATCAACTTATGCCCTGATGGAGTCATTTATTGATTTTGCTTCCAGCAATAGTGATAAGATAGCATCACTGAGGAAGATGGCGAAAGAAGCGGTAAAGAAGCAAGAGCAGTTTCCATTAAGCTGGACAATCGACAAGGATAAATTCATTGAGATCGAATTCAAAGGATACGCTTCAGGGAAAAAGCCCAGTGCAATTTCCGGTCAACCAAGATTGTATTACGACAGAAACCAGCCTTTCACGAGGAAAGTAAAGTTTTACAATACCTATAAGGATGCCCAGCTGACGTCAAAGCCTGAAGCCTATATTTTACCCCAGGGTTGGTGGAAGGTTGCTGAACTGTTGAAGGCAAACAGGGTAGAGATGAAGCCTTTGAGAAAAGATACAGTAATGGAAGTGGAGGTTCAATACATCACCGATTATAAGACCAGTTCCAGGCAATACGAAATGCATCATATCAACAGTGATGTAAAGACCCGGGTGGTAAAAGAAAAAGTGAAGTTCAGAAAGGGCGACTGGTACATTCCGATGAACCAGCGTGCCAACCGGTTTTTGATGGAAGTGTTTGAACCGACTGCGCCCGACAGCTATTTTGCCTGGAACTATTTTGATGCGATCCTGGGTCAGAAGGAAGGATACAGCAGTTATGTATTTGAGGATACGGCGGAAGAGTTTCTAAAGAACCATCCGGATGTTAGGCAGAAACTGGAAGAGAAGAAAGCTTCCGATACAGCTTTTGCCCGCAATGGTGGCGCGCAGTTGAACTGGGTGTTTCAGAATTCCGGGTATTATGAGAAGGATCATATGAGATATCCGGTGTATAGGAAATGAAGACATGGAGAAGTGAAGACGTGGAGACTTGATACGGGCAGAACGCCCGAATGGCGGGCTGAACGCAGGAGGATCAATGAAAAATGAAAAATGAAAAATGCATTTAAGTCGGAATCCTACGCTAAATGCATTTTTCATTCTTCATTTTCCATTATACCTTATTCCCCCACCCCCAAACAAAAAACCCCGCCACTGGCGGGGAAAAAAAATTATATAACCATGCTTTACAGCTCAGACTAAGAAGCCAGTGCGCTAACCTTCTTGGTAAGCTTGCTCTTCAGGTTGCTGGCTTTATTCTTGTGAATAACACCAGTTTTAGCGAGCTTATCAATCAGCGCCACAACCGAAGGCAGTTTGTCAGAAGCAGCAGTAGCATCCTTCAACTCTTTTAAATCACGGATAGCGTTACGGGTGGTTTTACCATTGTAACGGTTACGGTCCCTGCGCTTGCTTGCCTGACGCACATCTTTTTTGGTTGCCTTATGATTTGCCATTTCAATTCGAAATTTTAGGACGGCAAAGGTAAGCGTAAAATCGGTATGGCACAAAAAAATATTATTGATTTTTTCAGCAGTACCCTTCAGCCTTACCCGGTCCTACTTCACAACTTCTTCCTAAAGCCTTTAAAAACACCACAATCACTCTCAAAAAAACCCTCTTTTCTTACCCAAATCACCGATATTTGTCACCCTTAAGGAATTGGACAGAACAAATGCTGCCCCAAAGATCAATATTATGAAGGATTTCTCGTACATCACCAATTCACATCCATCCTTTATTGAAGGGCTATACCAGGATTTTGTAAAGGATCCTAATAGCATCGACCCCGATTTTCGTCGCTTCTTTGAAGGTTTCGATTTTGCCGTATCACAGGGAAGACCAACCAATGGCACTGCCGATGCAAAAACCGGGTCCGCCGTTGTGACTAACCTTGATAAAGAATTCAGTGTATACCAGCTCATCCAGGCCTACCGCAAAAAAGGTCACCTGGAAGCTAAAACAAACCCCATCCGCGAACGTAAGGATCGCGGTGCTAACCTGGAACTAAAGAATTTCGGCCTGGCTGATTCTGACCTCAATACTGAGTTTGAAGCAGGGAAATTCATTGGACTGGGTAAAACCTCCCTTAAAAATATTGTTGACCACCTGGTTAAATGCTATGCTTCCAATGTTGGTGTTGAATATTCAGCGCTCAACAAGATGGACAGGATCGAGTGGCTAGCCAAAGCAGTTGAAAAGGAGTTCTTCAACCCTCTTCCGCTTGAGCAGAAAAAGCGCATCCTCGAGAAACTCAACCAGGGTGTGATCTTCGAGAAATTTCTTCATACCAAATATATTGGTCAGAAACGCTTTTCCCTGGAAGGTGGTGAAACGACCATCGCTGCACTGGATGCCATCATTAACACGGCGGCTGCCAATGGAGTGAAAGAAGTTGTGATTGGAATGGCTCACCGTGGTCGTCTTAACATCCTGGCCAATATCATGGGCAAAACCTATGAGCAGATCTTCAGTGAGTTCGAAGGAACTGCCAAGCTCGACCAGACCATGGGTAGCGGTGACGTAAAATATCACCTCGGTTACTCCAGTGAAATGGAAACACCTGAAGGAAATCATATCAACCTGAAACTTTGTCCGAACCCTTCACACCTCGAAGCAGTGGATCCCGTTGTGATCGGTTTTGCAAGAGCAAAAGCAGATGTGGTGTATGAATCAGAGTTCGACAGGGTATTGCCAATCCTGATCCATGGAGATGCTTCCGTTGCCGGACAGGGTATTGTGTATGAAGTGCTCCAGATGAGTGGACTTGAAGGATATTACACTGGTGGAACCATTCACTTTGTGATCAATAACCAGATCGGTTTCACTACAGATTTCGATGAAGCGAGAACTTCAGATTACTGTACTTCCGCTGCTGCCATGATCCAGGCTCCTGTTCTTCACGTGAATGGTGATGATGCAGAAGCAGTGGTGAAATGTGTTCAGATCGCAACGTTGTACCGACAGGAATTTAATTCAGATATATTCATTGACATGGTGTGTTATCGCCGCCATGGTCATAATGAAGGTGATGATCCTAAATTCACCCAGCCAGGACTTTATGCGCTGATTGAAAAGCATGCCAATCCAAGAGAAGTGTACACCAATTATCTTCTTGAAACCGGGGAGGCTGATGCAAAAGAAATGGCTAAGGAAATGGAAAAGAAATTCTGGTCGGATCTCCAGGAAAGACTGGATGAGATCAAGCAGAATCCGCTTCCATATAAATACCAGACTCCGGAATTATGGTGGAGAGAATTGAGGAAAGCCACTGCAGACGATTTTAAATCATCTCCAGCCACCGCAATTTCACAAGACCAGTTCGATATAATTTTTAAGAGCCTGATGCAATGGCCTGATGACTTCAAACCATTGAAAAAAGTTGAGAAGATCATCCAGGATAAAGTCAAGCTTTTCGAAGAATCCAAAAAGATCGATTGGGCAACTGCCGAATTGATGGCTTATGGAAGTTTGCTGCTTGATGATAATGATGTAAGAATGAGTGGACAGGACGTTCGTCGTGGTACTTTCTCTCATCGTCATGCAGTACTTCGTGATGAAGTAAACAATAAAGCCTATAGCAGGCTGAGTCGTATTCCTGGAGCGAAAGGTCAATTCAGAATTTACAATTCACTGCTGAGTGAATATGCAGTATTGGGATTTGAATATGGATATGCAATGGCCAATCCACATGCATTAGTGTTGTGGGAAGCGCAGTTTGGTGACTTCGTGAACGGTTCACAGATCATTATCGATCAGTTCATCAGCAGCAGCGAGCAGAAGTGGAACAGGATGAGTGGAGTAGTGATGTTGCTGCCACATGGTTATGAAGGCCAGGGGCCTGAGCACTCCAGTGCAAGAATGGAAAGATTCCTGCAAATGTGTGCAGAATTGAATATGGTAGTGACCAATATTACGACCTCTGCGAACTTCTTCCATGTATTGAGAAGACAGCTTGCATGGCCTTTCAGAAAGCCATTGATCAATTTCTCTCCGAAGGCAAATCTTCGTCATTCGGGAACTTACTCCTCGCTGGAAGAATTTACCAATGGAGGATTTAGGGAAGTGCTTGATGACACAACCATTAAAGATCCTGGTAATGTGAAGAAAGTGTTGTTCTGCTCAGGTAAGGTTTATTTTGATCTTTCTGAACGTCAGCAGAAAGATGGTGTAACAGATACTGCGATTGTTCGATTGGAGCAGTTGTATCCGCTTCCACAAAACCAGTTGAATGAATTGTATGAAAAGTACAATAAGGCAACATGGTTTTGGGTTCAGGAAGAGCCACTGAATATGGGTGCTGCATCATATCTAAAGATGAACCTGGAGAACATCAATTTTGGTGTGATCAGCAGGCAGCCATCGGCTTCACCTGCCACAGGATTCAGCAAGGTTCATGCGCAGGAGCAGGCAGAAATTATTGACACAGCATTTTCAATCTAAACAGAAGTAATCCACAAGGATAAAAAAAGTTCAACATGATCGATATCAAAGTTCCAACGGTAGGGGAATCAATCAGCGAAGTAACGCTGTTAAAATGGGTGAAGAAAGAGGGTGAATATGTGGAGAGAGATGAAGTGATCGCAGAACTGGAAAGTGAAAAAGCAACATTTGAAGTAAACGCCGAACAGGCAGGTGTTCTTACATACAAAGCAGCAGAGGGAGATACCATCAAGATAGGAGATGTTCTCGCAACTATCGACGAGACCGCGCCGAAGCCTGAGGGTGCACCTGCAGCTGCGGCAGCAGCTCCTGTAGCAAAAACAGAATCAGCTCCTGCGCCGGCCACCGCCACTGCCGCCGCACCGGTTTCAAATGGTTCAGCTGCTCCTGCAACTGATGTAAAAGCAACGCCTGTTGCTGCAGCCATCATTGCGGATAAAAAAGTAGATCCTAAGTCAGTAACCCCAAGTGGTTACCAGGGTAAGATCCTTAAAAGCGATGTGCTTGAAGCCATTTCAAATCCAGGTAGAACACCGGGTAAAGAGGCATTCACCAGGGAAGACAAGCGCGAGAAGATGAGCAATCTTCGCAAGACGGTTTCCCGTCGACTGGTGGAAGCAAAGAATACGACTGCAATGCTCACTACTTTCAATGAAGTAGATATGAGCCCGATCATGGAGATCAGGACAAAGTACAAGGATAAGTTTAAGGAGACACATGGTGTGAACCTTGGATTCATGAGCTTCTTTACAAAAGCTGTTTGTTATGCTTTGCAGGAATGGCCTGCAGTAAATGCATACATTGATGGAGAAGAGATCATCTATCATGAATACTGCGATATTTCAATTGCGGTATCAGCTCCGAAAGGACTTGTTGTGCCGGTGATCCGTAATGCGGAAAGCCTGAGCATGGCGCAGATCGAATCAAAAGTTGTTGAACTGGCTAAAAAGGCAAGAGATAATAAATTGAGTTTTGAGGAAATGCAGGGTGGAACTTTTACTATTACCAATGGTGGTGTATTCGGTTCCCTGTTGAGTACTCCGATCATTAATATTCCACAGTCAGCAATTCTTGGTATGCATAAGATCCAGGAGCGCCCGATCGCAGTTAATGGTCAGGTTGTGATCAAGCCAATGATGTACGTGGCATTGAGTTATGACCACCGTATCATCGATGGCCGTGAATCAGTAAGTTTCCTGGTAAGGGTTAAAGAACTGCTCGAAAATCCTGAGCTATTGCTGTTTGGCAAGGATCCGGTGAAGACGTTGTTGGAACTGTAAAAAAGAATACACGGAATACAAAGAAAACACAGAATACATGGAAGGGGGAGCGATCCCCCTTTGTATTTTCCAACTCCCAACTCCCAACTCCCAACTCCTCAAAGAATGCACCCTTCCCACATCACCACCACCGAAAAAATCATCAGCCAGTACAAGGGTGATCAGCCTTTTCATCTTTACCTGAAAAATTATTTCAGGGAGTATAAAAAAGCTGGGTCGAAAGACAGGAAGAATATTTCTCAATTGTGTTATACATATTTCAGGATTGGGAATGCATTGCCGGAAAGACCGTTCAAATATAGACTGGCTGCCGCTTTGATGCTTAGCGATGCCGAATCATCCTATCTTGTTTTTCTGAAACAGGAACTTCAATTGCCAGATAATTTTGAAGATGCTTTTCCTGAATTCAATGTAGCGGATATCTTTTGTTTTTCAGAACCACTGAGTGATGGATTGAATAAAGAAGAGTTTTCAGCAAACCTTCTTTTGCAACCGGATCTGCATGTACGTTTACGCCCGGGTCATGAAGATGTGGGAGAAAAATTGTTACATGTTGATGGTTATAAGTATCACGAAGTATTTTCTTTTGGATTTAGAAATGGAACGCATATCGAGAATTATGCAACGATCGATAAGGATGTGGTGATCCAGGACTGGAGCTCACAACAGGTTGCTCTATTCTTTCCTGATCTTCCATCACGTTCCAGGATCTGGGATGCATGTGCTGCCAGCGGCGGAAAATCTTTGTTGGCAATTGATTGGTATAAGAACCCAGAGCTAACAGTAACGGATAAACGAAGTTCCATACTTCATAACCTTGACCTGAGGTTCCGCAATGCTGGAGTTAAGAATTATAAATCTATGGTTACTGACCTTTCCTTGCCTCAACCCCATAAACCTCTTGGTCAGTTTGACCTGGTCGTTGCCGATGTGCCCTGTTCGGGATCAGGTACCTGGGGCCGGACTCCTGAGCAGCTTCAGTACTTCCGGGAGCAAAAAGTATTGGAGTATCAACAACTTCAAAGATCCATTTTAAAGAACCTTTACTCTTCTGTTAGGCAACATGGATACCTGTTATACATTACCTGTTCTGTTTTCAGAAAAGAAAATGAAGAGAATGTTGAGCTTATTGCTTCTAACGGCTTTACCATTCTCAGGGAAGGAGTGATCAATGGCGCTGAACACCACGCCGATTCTATGTTTGCTGCATTACTACAGAAGAAATAATTACTGGTGAACCACTTTCAGGCTTGCATTACGGGATCCATCATCATAACGAATGATATAGATTCCCTTAGCAAAACCAGCCGCCCTGTTGATTGGAATTACTTTGGTTATACCATTGACTACAGGCTGATTGATTTCCTGTAACATAGAACCTTTTGAATCGAAGACCCGGATCTTCGCATATCCATCAACGTTAGCTTTTACTACCAGGCTTAAATTTGACTGGTAAGGATTTGGAACAACCCTGATCCAGTCGTTCTTAAGAATATTATCAGAGTTGCGTTGTAGCCTGATTGAATCAAGTTTGTTATATGCGATACGGAAATTTGGAATTCCGTAACCAAACCTTTCGTCAGGAGAAAAATAACGATCGCTGCTTTCTTTCACTACCTGGATGATCTCCATATTAGTGAATTCAGGAAAAGCTTCCCATAAACAGGCTACAAGTCCTGCAATATTTGGATTGCTAAAAGAAGTTCCATTACCTCCAACCGGTGTTCCGTCTGCTAAGGTAAGTATAGTGCCCTGTCCAATGGAAACCACATCAGGCTTGATCTTTCCTGCACTATTCGGTCCCCAGCTACTGAATCCGGCAATTGTTTTATCAGTTTTAATGGCACCAACAGCCAGCACACTGTCGCCATCAGCAGGTGCAGCAACATATCTTTCTTCAGTTGAGAATCCACCGGAATTTCCTGCGCTGTTACAAACGATGATCCCTTTTGATGCTGCTATATCAGCAGCTATGGTTGAAAGACAGGTATTGCCGTCTCTCTCAATGTATTCATTATTGAATGCAGGATTGTCGAAACTTGTATAACCCAAAGAAGATGAAATGATATCTACACCGGCACTGTCTGCATACTCAGCACCCAGGGCCCAATAGAATTCTTCAACAGGGTATTCTTCTGCACCATTTTCAGTTCGCAACAGATAATATTTTGCATGTGGTGCACTGCCTACTATCTGACCCGGTTTATTCGAAGCGAGAATGGAGAGACAATACATTCCATGTGCATTGGTTTCTGATACTGTATTTGTATTGGTGACAAAATCATATCCACCTAAAATCCTTCCTGCATTTCTTGAACTATCAAGCGCATTGTTGATATCATAATCACTGTATCCGGCATCCAGTACTGCGATCACCATATTTTTCCCGGTAAATCCTTTTTCATGGAGAAAATTGCCTTCATGAATGGTAATCTGTGGTGCACTGAAACCATAATTAATAGCATCCGAAGTTCCCTTCGTTCCTCTTACGCCATTGGTGATCTGCCGGTTTACAGGTTGAAGTGTTTCATTGAATTTCTTTGATATTATATTCTCCCCTGGATTTGCCATTGAAGCAATTGGTTCAGCATTCAAAACAAAAGGAAAACTATTGATGCGGGTTAATGCATTCTGATCTGTAATGGTAATAAAAGCTGCATTCAGCCATTTGGAACTTTGCTTCACCGATACACCGGGAACCGAGGCTAAACTATCCAGGTATCTTTTCGTAACGGGAAGATCGGTTGAATCTATACTGATGCCCTGCCTTGTTCTTCTTTCAATTGCTTTTGAGGATAAATAACTGGCGGGTGAATTAAGGCTGTATGTATTAAAACCTTTGTCTTTAAAACGAACAATATGTCTTTTGAACTGAGCGCCAGCTTCAATGCCAGTGATCAGCAAGATCATAGACAAGACAATGGATCTGCACATTTTAATTATGATTCTTGATTCGCATTTTAACTCCAAAACCGGTACGGAAACCCGGCTGACCAGAAGTAGGAGGCTGGTATTCCCACATCTCCACGTTCCTTGATATCATACCAATTCCTTTTGCATATTGTTCATTCCAAAGGATCTTATATGCATAAGAGTCTGGTATATCAACCGGAACATTTACGGAATCTTCCACCTGGCGGATGGTTACCGTTTCATCAAAATTCAATCCGTTGTAAGATTCAGGCATTCCAACATTTTCATACATTGATTCCCACGACTGGATATCTTCATCCACACTGAAAGAGTATGCACCTTCAAAAGGTTTTGAAGGGAGATAGGTATTTGCCTTGAAGATAAATCCTTCTTTTACAGGTCCGATCAGTTTTTGATACCGAAGATTGTTCTCCATGATCTCCACTGAATTCCTGGTAGGAATAGCGATATAGGTGATGTTAGTTTTCCAGTCGGCTTCGTTTGTGCTTCCCGCAGGACGCAAATACCGGATGATCCTCCAAGCTGTTCGCTGCAGATTATCAGTGATCTGCTCATCAACCACGTCTTTGGCTTCATAGCTGACAACAGTATCCTTCTGTCCGAAATTGACAAACAGCATAGAATCAAGATCGTAAACAATGTATTTTCCTTTCTGGAAACTGAAATAATCTGATGGAGTATCAGCCTGCAGGGTTTCGGTCTCCTTTGAGCAGGAGACCATAAACGCTGCCAGTATAATTGAACTGAGGTAAAGCTTTTTCTTCATGAAGGCCTGGTTTTCCTTTTGACTGGAAATAAGCCACGAAAACGAAGAATTAGCAGGAATTATTGCCTTTGAATGATACCGCCACCGATCACATCATTGCCTTCATAAAAGACGGCACTCTGTCCCGGCGCAATTCCTTTGGCATCTTCATAAAATCTTACTCTTACGGAGTTGCCTTCAGCATACAGGTTCGAAACTGTTCCTTTATCCTTGTAACGGATCTTGGTGATTGCTTCCATCCCATCTGTAATGCCGTCGTATTTGATCCAGTTGATCTTGCTGACCATCATATCGTTGGCATTCAGATCGGCTTCATCTCCCAGTACTACTGTATTGGATTCAGGAATAATATTGGTCACATATACCGGTTTGCCAAAAGTTATATCAAGCCCCTTGCGTTGCCCGATCGTATAGAATGGATATCCCTTATGCTTTCCCAGGATCTTTCCTGATTTATCGACGAAGTTTCCGCCGGCAACCTGCTCTTCCAACCCTTCAACCTTTCTTTTCAAAAATCCCCGGTAATCATTGTCGGGTACAAAACAGATCTCGTATGATTCGCTTTTTTTGGCTAATTCCGGATAGCCATAATCCAGGGCCATCTGGCGAATCTCTGTTTTACGGAAATTACCTAAGGGAAGCAGTGTGCGGCTTAATAAATCCTGTTGAAGACCCCACAAAACATAGCTCTGATCCTTGGTTTCATCCAGTCCCTTGCTGAGGTAGAACCTTTCATTGGTATGCTGGTGAATATTCGCGTAATGACCAGTTGCAATAAAATCGCATCCCAAAGCATCTGCCCTTTTAAGTAAAGCCCGCCATTTGATATGGGTATTACACATAACGCATGGATTGGGAGTTCTTCCTGCGAGGTATTCTTCTACAAAGTTTTCAATCACGAAATCACCGAATTCATCCCTTATATCCAGGATGAAATGCGGAAATCCATGCTGAACCGCAGCCATTCGCGCGTCGTTGAATGAATCTATATTACAGCACCCGGTTTCTTTCTTGCTTCCGCCACTGGCAGCATAGTCCCAGGTCTTCATGGTGATTCCCACCACTTCATATCCCTGGTCATTAAGCATCAGGGCTGCGACTGTACTGTCGATTCCGCCACTCATGGCCACCAAAACCTTTCCTTTCCTGCTCATTGTTGAAATTTGAGTCTGCAAAGATAGATAATAGGCAGCATGCTACGGAAAAAGGCCTGTTAAGGAGGGGAGAATAAAAGCCGCACAAGGCGGCTTTTACGGTCTTTTTACAGTATTGTGACGCTCAGTTAGAAGGGAAGGTCATCCGCCATATCCGGTCCGCTGATAGGTCCCATAGATGCCGGAGCATTTACTGGTCCTGACTGTGCGAATGATTCTGCACCCTGTGGTTGTCCTGGTCCACCTTCGGTTCTGCTACCCAGTAGCTGGATATTCATGACCCTCATGGTAAGAGAAGCACCTGTTGTGCCGTCATTCTTTGGATAGGTTCTTACATCAGGGTTTCCTTCAACGAAAACCTGGGTGCCCTTACGCAGGTATGGGGCTATGGCTGTGCGGTCGCTCCAGTAGGCACAATCCACCCAAATGGTTCTTTCTTTCTGCTGGTTCTGTGCATCACGATATTTTTCTGTATGTGCAACGGTAAAATTCATTACCGACTTACCATTCACTGTGTTAGTAACACAATCCCGTCCTAAATGCCCGATCACTTGTAGCTTTATCATGTTATAAGTATTTACAATCTAACTGAAGGCAAATTACATTAGCCGTTTTGCCCTGCCAAAGTGTTTTGACGTAATTTATCCCGTTTTTTCCCACAGCAAATTCAGTCTTTTTCCCGAACAGGAAGTTTTCTTATCTTCCACAAAACCATTGCTAACAATGAGAAAACTATTCATCCAATCAGTATTTGCTTTTGCATGCCTTTTTATTCTTCATAGCTGTGGCAACAAACCGCAGGAAAACGGAACCGAAAACATGACCAGTTCCGCTGATTCAGCCAATGCAGACCAGGGATGGAAACTTGGAGTGCAGATGTGGACATTTAACCATTTCACCTTCACCGAAGGGATTCAAAAAGTTGACAGTGCCGGTATCAAATTCATCGAAGCTTACCTTGGACAACCACTGGGTGGAGATATGAAAGATACTTTCGGATTGAATATGTCACAGGAAAGCCGCACCAAAGTAAAAACCCTGCTTGCAGAAAAAGGTATTAGGCTTATTGCCATGGGTGTTGTGGTTCCTCAAACTCCTGAAGAATGGAAACAGACTTTTGATTTCGCTAAAGATATGGGAGTTCAGTATATCACTGCAGAACCAAAGCGTGAACACTGGGATACCGTGAATACCATGGCTGGAAACTACGGCATCATGGTGGCTATTCATGATCACCCGACACCTTCTCCATATGCACATCCGGATTCAGTATTGAATGCGATCAATGGAAGAATCAATATGGGTGCTTGTGCTGATATAGGTCACTGGACAAGAAACGGCCTGGATCCTGTTCAGTGTTTGAAAACTTTGGAAGGTCGCATTATCGGACTTCATTTCAAAGATGTGAAAGAAGCAAAAGTTGATGGAGCTGATATGATCGTTGGCACAGGTATCATCAAAATGGATGATGTATTTGCTGAATTGAAAAGACAGAACTTTAAAGGAATGTTTTCTATTGAAAGAGAAGACAACTGGTTGAATAATGTTCCTGATGTTATCCAGACCCGTAAGTTTTTTGAAGAGCACACTAAAAAATAAACTAACCGAATTGCTATGCCCAATCAATCATCAAGACGAAAGTTTTTGCAGCACCTGAGCGCAACATCTTTATTGCTGGGTGCAGGTCCATTGAGCAGTCTCGCTGAACAAACAATGGAAGAGAGACTGATCCCTCTTAACAAGAGATTTTCACCAAACGATAAGATCAGGATTGCCTGTATCGGACTGGGGATCATGGGACACAATGATATCAAGACTGCTCTCAAAGTTCCGGGAGTGGAGCTGGTTGCAGTTGCTGATCTTTATGATGGAAGATTAGCCCGCGCAAAAGAGATCTATGGAAATGATATCATGACCACACGTGATTATAATGATATCCTGAAAAGAAATGATATCGATGCTGTGATTGTTGCAACCAGTGATAACTGGCATGCAAAAGCAACGATCGATTCATTGAAAGCAGGCAAGCATGTGTATTGCGAAAAACCAATGGTACATCGCATTACAGAAGGTTTACCAATGATCGCTGCAGAAAAGCAATATGGTAAAAAATTGCAGGTGGGTAGTCAGCGCGTAAGCAGTATTGCTTTTGCAAAAGCGAAAGAATTGTATCGTGCAGGAGAGATCGGTAAGTTAACATGTGTTGAAGCATTTACCGACAGGCAGAGTGCGTTAGGTGCATGGGAATACACTATGCCAACTGATGCATCGCCGCAAACAGTAGACTGGAAGCGGTATACAAAGGGTTCGAATGAAAAATATGATCCCAAGAAATTTTTCTGGTGGAGAAATTATAAGGATTTCGGAACTGGTGTAGCGGGTGATCTATTCGTGCATCTTATTTCAGGAATTCATTTGATCACGGATTCATATGGTCCGAATAAGATCTTCTCAACCGGTCAGCTTGCTTACTGGAAAGATGGTCGTGATGTACCTGATGTAATGACTGCCATTCTTGATTATCCTGAAACAAAGGAACATCCATCATTCCAGGTGATGTTAAGAGTAAATTTCATCAGTGGAATGGGGGACAAGAGTGTTACAAGACTGGTAGGGACTGATGGTGCACTGGATATGGGATGGAATGGATTTACCATTACGCACAGTACCATGAGTAAAGCGCCTGGAATTGGCGGTTGGGATTCGTTGATGACGTATCCAAAAGAAATGCAGGAGCAGTTGATGAAGCAGTACAATGAAAAGTATTCTGCAGAAGACAAGAAGCGTGTTAATAAAGAACCACTCAAATACAATACTCCTCAGGGGTATGATGAGCATCTTGATCATTTCATCAATTTCTTTGATGGAGTAAGAAATAACAAGCCGATTGTTGAAGATGGAACTTTTGGTTTCAGGGCTGCCGCTCCATGTCTTGCATGTAATGACAGTTATTTCCAGAAGAAGATCATTAATTGGGATCCGGTGAAGATGGTGGTGAAGGGGTAGTTAAGAAGATGAGGATGTGAGGAGGTGAGGAGGTGAGGAGATTAGGAGATAAGGGTTTAAATTCTCAACTCCTCAACTCCTCATATTCTCAACTCCTAAAAATTCCTACCTTCACCCCCATGCCAACTATCTCCTACGACTCCCTATACAAATTCACTCGGAATATTTTTCAATCATTAGGATGTTCTGAAGAACATGCGATCATTGCGACCAATTCCTTGCTGCGTGCGGATTTGAGAGGAGTGGATTCGCATGGTGTAGCGAGATTGTCGGGGTATGTTAGATTATGGGAAGCCAAACGTGCCAACGCGACTCCTAATATAAAGATCATTCATGAAACACCTTCCACTGCAGTGGTTGATGGTGATGCGGGGTTAGGATTGGTAGTGGCTCCTTTCGCCATGAATGTTGCGATTGAAAAAGCAAAAAATGTTGGTACAGGTTGGGTGAGTGTGCAAAATTCAAATCATTTCGGTATTGCTGCCACACATGCGTTGATGGGGTTGGAGCATGATATGATCGGCATTGCCATGACCAATGCAAGTGCACTTGTTTCACCCACATTTTCCAAAGAACGTTTATTGGGTACTAATCCTATTTGCGTAGTGATACCTGCAGGAGAGGAGCCGGCATTTGTGGCGGACCTGGCAACAACCACTGCCGCAAATGGCAAGCTTGAAATCCTTCAGCGCAAAAGTGAAGAAGCCCCCGTCGGTTGGATCCAGGATAAGGATGGTAACTCAACCACCGATCCTCATGCCCTGAAATCAGGTGGAGCCCTGCTTCCCCTGGGCGGAAACCGTGAAAATGGATCGCATAAAGGATACGCTTTAGGTGCAGTGGTGGATATATTTTCGGCAATCCTCAGTGGTGCTAATTATGGTCCATGGGTGCCTCCGTTTCCTGCCTATGTTCCAATGCCAGAGAACATGCCTGGTAAAGGTATTGGTCATTTCTTCGGAGCCATGCGTATAGACGCTTTCAGAAAGCCTGAAGAATTCAAACACAATATGGATCAGTGGATCCGGAGGTTTAGAAGTTCAACACCTGTTGATGCAAATCAGCCCGTGCTGGTTCCGGGAGATCCTGAACGTGAAATGGAGCAGGAGAGACTGGAACATGGAATTCCGCTCCTTGATGCGGTATGGAAGGATCTTGAAGAGATCGGTAAAAGATTCGGTGTGGATCTTATATCATAGTTTTTAAATATTATTCAGCATTTAGTCATAAATGCATTATTCATTTTCAAATTTTCATTTTTTTCATTGAACCCTGTTCACTCGGTGCTTCACCCTATCTTTGCACTCCAAAATTTACAATAGCAATGAAAGTAATGAAGTTTGGAGGTACCTCGGTTGGGAAACCTGAGCGTATGCACCAGGTGGCTCAGCTGATCACAACAGGGGATGAGCCATCGATCGTTGTTCTGAGTGCACTGAGTGGTACAACAAATACCCTCGTTTCAATTGGTGATGCTTTGATGAAGGGCGATAAACAGGGTGCCAAACAGATCATCGATAACCTCGAAGCTCATTACCGCACATTTGTTTCTGAACTTGTGACAACTGAAGCTGCACAATCAAAAGCAAATGCCATTGTTACCGAGCATTTTGAATTCCTCAATATCATTCTCAAAATATCATTCAATGATGCATTGAATAAAGATATCCTTGCGCAGGGTGAATTGCTGTCAACGAAAATGTTCTGTGTTTACCTTGAAGAAAAACAGATCGATCACGCATTGTTACCTGCATTGGAATTTATGTCGATCGATGCTTATGATGAACCACAGGTTCCTGTGATCAAATCAAAGCTTGAACAGCTGCTCCAGGATAATCCAGGCAGAAGATTATACATCACCCAGGGATACATCTGCCGAAATGCAAGGGGAGAAGTGGATAACCTGAAAAGAGGAGGAAGTGATTACTCTGCATCTTTGATCGCTGCTGCTATCCAGGCATCTGTTTGCGAGATCTGGACTGATATCGATGGAATGCACAATAACGATCCGCGAATTGTAAACAAGACATTCCCGATCGAACAATTGAGTTTTGAAGAAGCCGCCGAACTAGCTTATTTCGGTGCGAAGATCCTGCATCCTGCTTCTATCTGGCCTGCTCAATTTTATAATGTTCCGGTGAAACTGCTGAATACCATGCAGCCCGAAGCCAAAGGAACCATCATTCTGGAAGAAGCAGGTTCAGTGGGGGTTAAAGCAGTTGCTGCCAAAGATGGTATCATTGCCATCAATATCAAAAGCAGCCGCATGTTACTGGCCTATGGTTTCTTAAGGAAGATCTTCGAGGTATTCGAAAAATACAGAACACCCATCGATATGATCACCACCTCTGAAGTGGCTGTTTCGGTGACCATTGATACCGATGCAAGTCTCGACCAGATCCTGAAGGAATTGGAACCTTTCGGAACAATCGCTGTGGAAAAAGGAAATACCATTATTTCTGTGGTTGGAAACCAGATCGCTCAAACACCAGCCATTCTCAGTAAACTGTTCGATTCGCTCAATGAGATCCCGGTTCGAATGGTTAGCTATGGAGGCAGCAAACACAATGTTTCCCTGCTGGTAGCATCAGAGCATAAGAATAATACTTTGCAGAAACTGAACAGCGGATTATTTGGTCTGTAAATTCAGTTTGAAATTTTAATATGCTAAAAAGCCCGGTTCGCCGGGCTTTATTAT
The DNA here is from genome assembly GCA_966112615.1 of uncultured bacterium. Lineage (GTDB taxonomy): Bacteria > Bacteroidota > Bacteroidia > Chitinophagales > Chitinophagaceae > Flavitalea. Next base: position 40,664 of record CBHWDO010000004.1, on the reverse strand, counting down.
TACAACAGTTGCATTATCAGAACTTTATCGCTATTCTTGTTTCCGAATTTTACCTATGCGGATTGGAATAGAAGTACAAAGACTTTTTCGAAGGAAGAAACACGGAATGGAGATCGTTGGATTGGAATTGATGCGGGAACTTCAGCATATTGATCAATCCAACGAGTATGTGCTGTTTGCTAAAAAGAATGACCAGGAGCAGGATCTTCTTGAGCAGACCGGCAACTTCAAAATACATTGTTTTGATTCCATCACTTATGCCGACTGGGAGCAGCTCAAGCTTCCGCGAATGGTAAAGAAATTCGGGATCGATCTTCTTCACTGTACTTCCAATACGGGCCCTGTTTTTCCAGGTGTTCCCATGCTCCTTACACTTCATGACATCATTTATCTTGAAAACCTGAATTTCAGAGGAAGTAACTATCAGAATTTTGGTAACCTCTACCGCAGACTGGTTGTTCCAAGAATTGTGGATCGGTCGAAATTAATTATAACTGTTTCTGAATTTGAGAAAAAGCTTATCAGGGAAAGACTTCAAGTGCCTGAGGAGAAAGTAAAAGTGGTATATAACGGGGTGCATCAACGGTTCTTTAAACATCATAATGACCAGGAATTGCATGCTATCAGGAACAGGCTGGGCTTGCCATTGAATTTTATTTTGTTCCTGGGGAACCAGGCGCCAAAGAAGAATACCATCAATGTGATCAGGGCTTTTGCCCGTTATTGTGAGGTGGAAAAAAATCCGTTACCATTGGTGGTGCTTGATTATGAGCCGCCCCAAATGCAGCAGCTCCTGAAGCGATATGGGATTGATTCCTGTATGAATAAGATATATTTTCCAGGTTTTATCAATCATGAAGAAATGCCGCTCATCTATCAATGCGCGGATGTATTTCTTTATCCATCTCTACGAGAAAGTTTCGGTATGCCAATTCTTGAATCAATGGCAGGAGGAACGCCGGTTATTACTTCCAATACTTCTTCCATGCCTGAAGTTGGTGGTAATGCAGCTTTTTATGTAGATCCATTTTCAGTGGATGATATCATGCGTGGTATCCTAAGAGTTACAACAGATTCAGATCTCCGCAACGACCTTATCTCCCTCGGAAATCAACGAGCCAGACAATTCACCTGGAAACAAGCTGCCTCACAAGTGCTTCAGTATTATAATGAATTCGGAAAATAAAAAAGCCCGGCTTCCGCCAGGCCAATTTCTTCGACTTCATGTCTCCATGTCTTCGTGTCTTCACGTCTCCATGTTAAATCACCAACATCGCATCCCCATAACTAAAGAACCTATACTTATCCTTAATAGCTTTCTTATAGGCTTCCATTGCCAGGTCATACCCTGCAAAAGCGCAGGTCATGATCAGCAGGCTGGTCTTTGGCAGATGAAAATTGGTTACCAGTGAATCTGCAACATTGAAATTGTAAGGAGGATGAATAAAGATATTTGTCCAACCTTCAGATGGCTTCAATAATTTTTCTGCAGTATATGAAGATTCAATTGCTCTCATGGTAGTTGTTCCAATAGAGCAGATGCGCTTGTTCTGTTCGATGGCTTTGTTCACGATCTTGCAGGATGCATCCTCGATCTTGTAATACTCAGCATCCATTTTGTGTTTGCTCAGATCTTCCACTTCAATTGGTCTGAAGGTACCCAGGCCTGTATGCAGCGTGATCTCAGCAAAACGAACACCTTTGATCTCCAGGCGCTTGATCAGTTCTTTGGAAAAATGCAGACCAGCAGTTGGAGCAGCAACTGCACCTTCATGCTTTGCATATACTGTTTGGTAGCGCTCTTTGTCATCCTCATCCGGCTTACGCTTGATGTATTTTGGAAGCGGAGTTTCCCCCAGGAATTCCAGCATCTGGCGGAATTCATCATCAGTTCCATCCCAAAGGAAACGAATTGTCCTTCCTCTTGAAGTGGTATTGTCGATCACTTCTGCAACCAGCTCATCATTCTCACCGAAGTATAATTTGTTACCTACGCGGATCTTTCTTGCGGGATCAACGATCACATCCCAAAGACGGTTGGGTTTGTTTAATTCCCTGAGCAGGAACACTTCGATCTTTGCCCCTGTCTTTTCTTTACGGCCATACATTCTTGCAGGAAATACCTTGGTATTATTCACTACAAAAACATCTTTATCGTCAAAATAATCGAGGATATCTTTGAAATGTTTGTTCTCAATCTGGCCGGTTTTGCGGTGCACCACCATCAGACGTGCATCTTCTCTTTTTTTCGCAGGGTGCTGGGCAATAAGGTTTAAAGGTAAATCGAACTTAAACTGGGATAATTTCATTTGAAAACGGGTTTTGCTTTGCCTTGATATCAAATAGGAGAGCAGATGGTTGTGCGGGATGGTTCCCACCAAACCTGATCTTACGGCACCAGGTTTGATATCAAAAAGGCCATTTTAGAGCGGGCAAAGGTAAATTATTTTTGCAATTTTCCGAAAAAATCGTAATGACCTGCAATCTAGGCTTTTATTTACAGGTTCCTGCCGGGAATTGCCTCCAGAAGCCTGGTAGTATAAGGATGTTTGGGGTTATTATACACTTGTTCTGAGTCTCCGGATTCAACAATTTTTCCTTGGCTCATTACCATGATCCGGTCGCTGATATACCTTACCACCGAGAGGTCGTGGGAAATGAACAATGCTGTAAATCCAAAACTATCTTTCAATTCATTTAAAAGGTTTAATACCTGTGCCTGCACACTCACATCCAGTGCAGAAACTGATTCATCACAGATCACGAAAGAGGGTTCCAGGATAAGGGCCCGGGCTATCACAATTCTTTGCCGCTGGCCTCCCGAAAATTCGTGTGGATAGCGGTTGTAGTGATCGGGATGCAAACCCACCCTTTCCAGCATCTCCAATACTTTCTTCTTTCTCTCGATATGTTTCAACCCGCTATGGATCTGTAATACCTCTTCCAGTGCAGTTCCTATCCTTATTCTTGGATTGAGGGATGAATATGGATCCTGGAAGATCAATTGCATCTTCTTCCTCAAACTGCGCATATCCATGGGGTTTAGAATGCTAATATCCTTTCCTTCAAAAATGATATTTCCTTCGAATGGTTCAATTAATTTCAGGAGGGCTCTTCCCAAAGTAGTCTTTCCACAGCCCGACTCGCCAACAAGGCCTACTGTTTCTCCCTTCCTGATATCAAAACTAACTTTATCAACTGCTGTAAAATGCCCATATTGAACAGTCAGGTTTTTGACACTTAAAATGGAAAGATCTTTCTGTGTTGGTTCATAACGTTTATGGGTAACCGAAGTTGATATTGTTTCTGCATTCATAAAATCACTCACTACAGGGAGTGGTGATCCTTTTGGATGATTAGCCGGCCTGCAGGCAAGTAATGCCTTTGTATATGGATGTTGTGGAGAATGATAGATCTCTGCTGCTTTTCCCTGTTCAACAATTTTCCCTTTATACATAACTGCAATCCGGTCTGCAATCTCTGCCACCAATCCTAGGTCGTGTGATATAAAGATCACACCCATACCATATTCCTGTTTCAATTCATTGATGAGTTCAAGAATATTCTTTTGAACGGTTACATCGAGTGCGGTGGTTGGTTCATCACAAATGAGCAGGGCAGGAGAGCAGCTCATGGCCATCGCGATCATGATCCTTTGTTTTTGCCCGCCACTTAATTGATGCGGATACCTGTTATAGATCTGTAACGGTTCCGGTAATCTTACCTTATGAAATAATTCAACTGCTCTTTGCTTTGCTTCAGCAGTAGAAATATTTTCGTGCGCCATGATTGCTTCTGCAACCTGTTCACCACAACTTATCACAGGATTCAATGATGTCATTGGTTCCTGGAAAATCATCGCAATGCGTTTACCACGGATTTCTCTAAGTGAGTCCTGACTTATGTTCAACAGGTCTACCTGTTGAATTCCATCTTCCGAAAAAAGAATTTTTCCGCCATTAATCACAGCCGGGGGAGAAGGCAATAGTCCCAGGATTGATAAAGATGTTACTGATTTTCCTGATCCTGATTCTCCAACAATTGCTAAAGTCTCACCCCTTTCAATATCAAAACTCACCTGTTGAATTGCAGGAACCAGTTGGTCTTCCAACAGAAATCCAATGGAAAGTTCACTGACCTGCAACAATGGATGACCACTCATCATCAGAATTTAAGGTGCCTTACAGTAAGCCCGTTATTGATAAGCTGCTTCAATGAATCTATGCCGATCTTGATATGTCTTTCAACATAATCTGAAGTCACTTTCTTATCACTTTCTTCTGTCTTAACTCCTTCAGGTGTCATAGGTGAATCACTTACCAGAAGTAATGCACCTGTAGGGATCTTGTTATAGAATCCAACAGTGAAAATGGTGGCAGTTTCCATATCAATAGCATAAGCCCTGATCTTTTGCAGGTATGCTTTGAATTCTTCATCATGTTCCCACACTCTCCTGTTGGTTGTGTATACTGTTCCTGTCCAATAATCTTCACCATAATCACGGATGGTTGTGGAGACTGCTTTCTGCAAGGCGAATGCAGGCATTGCGGGAACTTCGGGTGGAAAATAATCATTGGAAGTACCTTCCCCTCTAATGGCAGCGATAGGAAGAATGAGGTCTCCGATCTTGTTTCTTTTTTTCAATCCACCGCATTTACCGAGAAACAATACAGCTTTTGGTTCAATGGCTGATAAAAGGTCCATTACCGTTGCAGCAGTTGGACTACCCATTCCAAAATTGATCATCGTGATATCGCCTGCTGTAACACATTGCATGGGTTTGTACAGGTCAACGATCTCAACATCATGCCATGATGCAAATAATTGAAGGTAATTACTGAAGTTGGTGAGCAGGATGTACTTTCCGAAGTTTTCCAGTTTGGCCCCGGTATACCTGGGAAGCCAGTTCTTGACGATTTCTTCTTTTGTTTTCATGTCCGAAGATAAGATTTAATTTGCCGACGAATGATCCAGATACAATATCCCGAACCTGATTTCAGGATAAGGGAAGAAAATAATGGAAGTCTCATCTTCGATGAATTGCGGAAGACCTGGCTGGTGCTGACACCGGAAGAATGGGTTCGACAAAACTTCATTCGCTATCTCACGAATGTGATGAATTATCCTTCCTCACTCATAGCTGTTGAGAAACAATTGAAACTGGGAGAGCTTACCAAAAGATTTGATATCCTTGTGTACGACGCAAACCATCAGCCCTGGATGATGATAGAATGTAAGGCGATGGATGTTCGGCTTGATCAGAAAGTTCTCGACCAGATCTTACGATACAATATGTCGGTACCTGTGAAATATATGATCCTTACCAATGGACTTCACTGCCTTGGCATTCTTAGAAATTCTAATTTGTCATGGCTGGATGCATTACCTGAATTCGGCAAATAACAATCATGTTTGATTTATTCTTTCAATATACCAGCCAGGTTATATCATTCAATAATAAGGAGCGTTCCCTGATTGAAAGCTATTTTACATTCCGGCAGGTCAATAAGAAATTCAGATTGGTGGATGAAGGGAAGATAGCAAGAGAAGTGTATTTCATAAACAAGGGATTACTCCGTTTATTTTATAATAAGGAAGGAGAAGAGATCACTGCATTTATTTTCAGGGAAGGATTGTTTGCTGCAAGCTATGAAAGTTTTTTGCGATCCGCACCATCCATACAAGTGTTGGAAACACTGGAAGACGCGGAACTGCTCGTAATAACTAAAGAACATTTGGACCAGTTGACAGAAGATATTCCGAAGATGAATATTTTATTAAAAAAGATTGCTGAGCAAAGATTCATCAATGCACAACAGGTATTGTCTTCCTTCATCCTGGACAGTCCCGAAGAGCGTTACAGGAAATTTATCTTACAACATGGCGATCTGCTGCTTCGTGTTCCTCATCATATTATTGCTTCCTTTCTTGGTATAACACCTGTATCATTTAGTCGAATAAGAAAACGGGTGATGGAAGAAAAATGATTTGTTTACAATTGTTAATGGACAGGCCATTTGCTCATTATAGTTTTGTGGAATAAACCTTTCAACATGAGCAAATCAATCAAAACAGAGATCGTTATTAATACTTCAAAAGAAAGAGTATGGGAAGTGCTGACCAATTTCCAGTCATATCCTGAGTGGAATCCTTTCATAAAGCATATATCTGGTGATCTGATTGTTGATGGAAAGTTGAAGATCATTCTGCAAAATGGAGATAGCCAAATGGCATTCAAACCAACAGTTTTGCATGTCGAACCAAATAAAGGATTTAGCTGGATGGGAAGCCTTTTTGTAAAAGGTCTTTTTGATGGCCGACATTATTTTGAAATAGAAGAATTATCACCCAACCAGGTACTGTTCAAACATGGGGAGGAATTTAGTGGACTGTTAAGTGGAATGATTCTGAAAAAAGTGGGGGAGAGTACGAGGAATGGTTTTGTGAAGATGAATGAGGAGCTGAAGAAGAGGGCAGAGGGAGTTGGGAGTTAGGAGTTAGGAGTTGGTATGAAAAAAGCCGCTGAAATTTCAGCGGCTGTATAATTTAGCGTTCTGCCCGACCCTGCGGGTCGTTCAGCCCGGAAGTTGCTAACTCCCAACTCCCAACTCCGAACTCCTACGGGAATATCCCCAACTCATTATAAGAAGTCCCCACCTTATTGATCGCTACTACATAAGCAGCAGTTCTCATGTCAGGAATTGCGGGATTTTTCTTCCAGAGGTCCATGATCTCGCGGGTTGCGGTGATCATGGTTTCTTCCAGTCCGCTTCTTACCAGGTCAACTTCATCCGGTCCGTGTGCAATGAACTCACGCTCTCTTGCATTCACCTGCTTGCCGGTCAGGTTTTCGATAGTTGAAAGAATGGATGTATTCTGGTTTTCGGTGAAACGCTTGTCCATACGGCCATAACGCACGTGGCTAAGGTTTTTCAGCCATTCGAAATAGGAAACAGTTACACCACCAGCGTTCAGGTACATATCAGGAACTACCAGTGTTCCTTTTGCTGCAAATACTTCATCCGCTTCGGGAGTCAGTGGTCCGTTTGCTGCTTCACCAATTACTTTTGCCTTGATCCTTGGAGCGTTTTCTCCATTGATAACATTTTCAAGTGCTGCTGGGATCAGGATATCACAATCCATTTCCAATGCATCTTCGCTCTTTTCAAAATTATTTGCGCCAGGATAATTCAGGATCGATCCTGTTTCTTTTCTATGCTTGATAATATTTTCAACATCCAGTCCTGATGTGCTCCAAATAGCACCTTCATATTCAGCCAATCCAACGATGATAGCACCTGCTTCCTGGAAGAATTTTGCAGTATGATAACCCACATTTCCCAATCCCTGGATCACCACTCTTTTGCCTGAAACACCTACTTCCATCCCGAGCCTCTCCATCACATCCTTCATTTCACACACTTCTCTCAGGCCATAGAAAACACCCAGTCCGGTTGCTTCCCTTCTTCCTCTTACACCACCCTGGGTAACAGGCTTACCGGTAACACAACCTAATGCATCGATCTCACCAGGACGCATACTCGCGTACGTATCAAGGATCCATGCCATTTCTCTTTCACCGGTTCCATAGTCAGGAGCCGGTACATCAATACCAGGCCCAATGAAATTTTTCTTGATCAGTTCAGAGGTATATCGGCGGGTGATCTTTTCGAGTTCGTAAGGAGTGTATTTCCTTGGATCGATAGAGATACCACCTTTTGCTCCACCAAATGGAACGTTTACGATTGCGCACTTATAGGTCATCAGTGCTGCCAGGGCCATTACCTCGTCGAGGTTGACATTTGGCGCAAAACGGATTCCTCCTTTGCAAGGTGATTTATGTTGAGAATGTTGTACACGGTAAGCCTTGATCACTTCGATCTTGTCACCGATCTTAACAGGGAAATGCATTCTGTATACTGCATTACACTGCTTGATCTGCTCCAGCAAACCCTCGTCCCAACTGGTAAACTTAGCCGCCTTATCGAAACTTTTTTCCACTGCGCCGAAAAAACTATACTCCTGATGTGCTGACATAATGAAGGATTTAGAAAATGAATAAAGGATAATTATTTATATGGCAATATACGGTGCATCAAATCATGCACCATGCGCCGCAAATATCGATGTATTTTGTATAAACGAACAATCGTTAGTTTAAATTTTTAAGAAATAAAAAACCCGGACATTTTTAATGACCGGGTTAAGAGTTATTTATTTTCCTGTTTCTCAAACCGGCTGATCTTCCGGTCGAGTCGGATCATGTAAATGAATAAACCGGCAAGGATGGTAAGCAGTACAGCGATCACCACATAGATCTTTTGATCAGCCCTTAGGCCGGTGGCTGGTTCAGCTTGTACAGCTGTATCCTGTGCATTAACCAATAAGGATACCATTAAGCTCATTAAAGTCAATAGGATAAATTTCTTCATGATAGTTGGCTTTCCAGTTTTTTTTCTTCAAGGGTTCTAAGACGTATTCTGAGGGTTGTTATCCAAACTCCAAAAAGGGTCCAGCCAATCACTGCAGGCCAGAACACCAGTCGCATTTGCGGATCCAGGTCGCCGCCACTTAACCCCGGATTTCCTTCAACACCTTTTCCTCCCGGGTGCAATGATTCCACCATCCTTGGAAGGATCATGATCATCGGCACATAAATGAAATAAGCGAATATATTATATACTGCAGCTACTCTTCCTCTTTTATCCAGGTCGGTTATGGAATTGCGCAAAACAAAATAGGCAAGATAGATCAGCAGGGCAATTGCAGCGCCCAACTGCTTGGGATCATTGTTCCATGGAGCACCCCAGGTATAGTTGGCCCAGATGGCACCGGTGATCAGTCCCAGGGCTCCAAACAGCGAACCCGTTTTGGCATATTGATGTGAAGCATTATCTGCTTCAAAAGAAGGTTTACGTAAATACTTTATCGCATTGATCAACGACACAGTGATCAATATCAATTGTCCGAACCACATGGGAACATGGAAGAACAGGTTCCTGATAGTCTGCTGAAGATTGCCAATATCCGGAACCCTTACCGTAAAGCCGGCAATGATTGTAAAGGCAAGCAGCGCTACACTAAGATACTTCCACCAGTTTCTGCGCATTAAAAAGATTTAAGTGGCCAAAATTAGGACAAACAACGGCAACAAATCAATCCTTCCACAAAAAAGGAAAAAGAATAACAGCCAGGGCGACTACCAGTACATCCAATCCGGCCAGTAATAGCAGGATATTTAAAGTACCAGCCTGGATCACATCTGCGAAAACACCATTCGAGATTCTCATCAACAGCATGATCTGAGGGATGATCAAAGGAAATCCCAGGATAGCCATCAAAGCTGCATTTTGCTGGGCTCTCGCAGCAATGGCTGCCAGGAAGGTAAATACCAGGCTGAGGCTAACACCTCCCACACATACGATCCCTGCAAATTCCAATGGATATTGAAGTGGATTGCCCATGAGCAAAACAAACAGCAGCAGGCTGGTCAGGCTCATGACGATCATTAATGCTGAATTGAAAACCAGCTTCGCGAGGATGAAATTTCTTGCTCCTGAAATAGAATAGAAATAAAGCATCCTTCCCCTGCTTTCCTGCAGAAAACTTTTTGCGACTGCATTGACGCAGATGAATAACTGGATCATCCAGAAGAGTCCATTCCAGACTTTCTCTTCAGGCTGCTGCATGGCCATGTATAAAACAAATATGGTTGATGCCACATATAATAAGATGCCGTAGAATGTATACTGCTGCCTGATTTCAAGCAACAGGTCTTTTTTAAGCAGTGCGTAGATATGATTCAGGTTTTTCAATTGGCGAATTTTTCTTCGTAATAACATTTCCTGCAGCGTGGCTCATAACTTTCTTTCTCACCAAGCAGCACCTGCGTGTCCTGCTCAGTTAATCGGTAGGAAAAATTAGCGATATGCCCGCAACGTACACAGATCGCATGCAGTTTGGTGATATAATCTGCTTTCGCAAGCAGGTTGGGCATTTGGCCGAAAGGTTTGCCTTTATAATCCATATCAAGTCCTGCAATGATGACACGGATCCCTCTTAATGCAAGCTGGTCACAAACATCCGGAAGCTGGTCATCAAAGAATTGTGCTTCATCAATTCCTACCACATCGCAATCAGTTGAGTACAATAGAATGGTTTGTGAATTATCAACAGGAGTGGAGTGAATTTTATTCTCATCATGAGAAACGATATTCATTTCATCATACCTGATATCGATCTTTGGTTTGAAGATCTCTACCCGCTGATTCGCTATCCTGGCCCTTTTCAGCCTCCTGATAAGTTCTTCTGTTTTTCCCGAAAACATAGATCCGCAGATCACTTCAATAATCCCTCTTTTCTCTCCTGAAATATTCGGTTCAATGTACATCTGCAGAAATAGGTATAAAAATTGTTAACTTGTGCTGCTATACATCAGATCAAAATTGTACCCATTCATGATGGATCGTTTAGCAGAACTGATAAGCAAATTAAAAGAACAATTCGAACAAAATGCTGATCGCAGGCAACTTATGGTCATTACCCAAATGATCCAGGAAGAGTTGTCGCGCACAGCACCTGTTGAAAAGCCGGCAAATATAACTTCAAAAGTTGCAGTTGTAATGCCTTCTTCTTCAAGGCCTGTTGTTCCTCCCGTTCCCGAACCTGTTCCGGAACCGGTAGCCCATGCTGTAAAACAGCCTGTTGAAGATCCCGGTCACAAAGCCTATATCCCACAGGAGCCGCCGGTAAAAGAAGAGATCGCTGATACGAATGGTTTCAATTACGATCCTTTACAGGAGGTTCCAACGCTTGCGCAGCAGACTGCAGCAAGAGAGATCAATGAAGTAATGAGGTCCCAGCCTAATTCACTGAACGATCAGCTAAAAACAAAAGTGGTGGAAGTCGGTCACAAGCTGACAGATGCTCCAATCCGCGATCTCAAGAAAGCGATCGGCATCAATGATCGTTATGTTTTCATTAATGAATTATTCAGGGGTGATGAAGTGATGTATGAAAGAAGCATCAAGACCATCAACAACTTTAAAATTCTTCCTGAAGCGGAATACTGGATCCAACGTGAACTGAAAGTAAAGATCGGCTGGGATGAAGGTTCCAGCACGGTTCAGCATTTCGACCAGTTGGTAAAAAGAAGATTTCTCTAAACCAGGTCCTTTAGTTTTTCAATGATTTGTGCTGTTGCCCCGCTGTTGCGGAAAACAAATTCACCGGCTATTTGCCCGGGCTCAGGATGCTGCAATAAAGTTTGAAGCGTTGATTCCAGTTCCAGGGCAGAATTGACGGGAAATGCACCTCCGGCTTCAACCATACCAACTGCTTCCCTGTATTTTTCATAAACGGGTCCAAATACAACTGCTTTACCATATACTGCCGCTTCAAGGATATTATGAACCCCATCATCCCCAAACCCACCGCCCACATAGCATACAGTGGCATAACGATACAGGGATGATAACATTCCAATATTATCAATGATCAGCGTTTGTGCATCAGCGTCAGGATGGCCATCGGTAAATTCGGAATATCGTATCGTGTTGGGAAACAGTTTTTCTATGTCTATGATCCGGTCTTCTTCCACCTGGTGTGGTGCGATAATAAACCTTATTCCGGGATTTGCCTTTGCAAAATGAACCAGTTCTTCTTCATCTTCTTTCCAGGTGCTCCCGGCAACAATGCAGGAATGGCCGTTGATAAAATAGTCAATGGCCTTAAACTCTTTTGACTGGCCGGCGATCTGGATAACACGGTCGAATCTTGTATCTCCAGCCACAATCACATTTTCATGGATACCGATATTTTTCAGTAATTCAACTGATTCCACGTCCTGTACAAATAATGCTCTGAAAGCAGTCAGCATCTCTCGATGTAAGGAACCATACCATTTAAAAAATGGCTGGGAAGGGCGAAAGATCGCCGAGAAAAGGATCACAGGTACCTTTCTTTTTTTAAGTTGGACCAGGTAATGGTACCAGTATTCATATTTCACCCAAAGAACAAGCGATGGGTTGACCTGGCTAATAAATCTATCAGCTGCTGACTTGCTTCCCATGGGGAGATATAATACCTTATCAGCTCCCTTGTAATCCTTTCTTATTTCGTATCCCGATGGAGAAAAGAAGGTGAGAAGGATCTTATATTCAGGATGATGGCTTTTGAGCGCCTCTAAAACCGGTCGGCCCTGTTCAAACTCACCCAGGGAAGCACAATGCATCCAGATCACTTTCGATCCCGGTTCGAAATATGGCCCGGTAAGCTTATGCTGGGATTGCCTGCCTTTCAGCCAGGCAGAAGCTTTACGGTTCCATGGCGAAACCAGCCTGATACCCAGCACATATAATTGAATGAAAAGATTGTAAAATATGATCAAGCCAATGGGATTGAACCACAAATGTATGACCATTCATGTGGTTTAACCAACTGGTAATTGCAGTTGGATTGGACATGCCAAATTTTTGCGGTAGGTTTGTGCCCATTCAAAAAAGAGAATATGAGGCCAATTCAGATGGTTGATTTAAAGCAGCAATATGCACATATCAAAACGGATGTGGATGCTGCTATCCAGGATGTATTAACAAATACTGCATTTATAAATGGTAAGGCTGTAACTGATTTTACAGCTTCCCTGGCAAAATATCTTGACGTTAAACACGTGATCCCATGTGCCAATGGAACCGACGCATTACAGATCGCCATGATGGCGCTGGATCTGCAACCCGGCGATGAAGTGATCACTCCATCATTTACTTATATCGCTACTACAGAAGTGATCGCCCTGCTGAAACTTAAGCCTGTTTTTGTAGAAGTTGATCCAAAGACTTTCTGTGTAGATCCTGCTGCTATTGAAGCTGCGATCACTTCAAAAACAAAAGCGATCGTGCCTGTTCACCTGTACGGACAAGCAGCCGATATGGAAAAGATCATGGCCATCGCAGCAAAGCATAACCTGTATGTAATTGAAGACAATGCCCAGGCAATCGGTTCAGACTATACATTTTCTGATGGAACAGTCAGGAAAACCGGAACCATCGGAACGATCGGTGCAACTTCTTTCTTCCCATCCAAAAACCTGGGATGTTATGGTGATGGTGGTGCAATCTTCACCAACGATGATGACATTGCAGCAAAAATGAAAATGATCGCCAACCATGGTCAGAGTAAACGCTATTACCATGATGTGGTGGGATGTAACAGCAGGCTTGATACTATCCAGGCTGCTGTACTTAATGTGAAGCTTCCAAAGCTTGATCAGTATATTGCTGCCCGTCGCGCAGTAGCTGATTATTACGACAAGGCATTTGCCGGTAATCCAAAAATAAATACGCCTTTCAGGGCTTCCTATACAACACATGTTTTCCATCAGTACACTTTGCAACTGGAAGGTGTTGACCGCGATGGACTGAATGCATTCCTTGCTGAGAATAATATTCCAAGCATGATCTATTACCCTGTACCTGCTCACCGTCAGAAGATGTTTGAAGCATTTGGGGGAGGGGATTATAAACTGGAAACTACAGACTGGTTAACAGAAAGAGTGATCTCATTGCCGATGCATACCGAAATGGAGCAGGATCAACTGGAACTGATCACTTCAAAAGTGCTGGAATTCGTAAATAGATAAACCTTAACCAAATCAATAATTAATGAAATTAGCTGTCGTTGGTACCGGCTACGTTGGACTAGTAACCGGAACCTGTTTTGCTGAGACTGGAAATGATGTTGTATGCGTGGATATTGATCAGTCGAAAGTTGATAAACTCAGCAATGGCCAGATCACCATTTATGAACCAGGGCTTGAAAAGCTTTTTATCCGCAACCTGAAAGAAGAAAGACTTTCTTTTACTACCGATCTTGAAAAGGGTATTGCTGATGCGGAAGTGATCTTCCTGGCATTACCAACTCCTCCGGGTGAAGATGGTTCTGCAGATCTGAAATATGTTCTGGGTGTTGCGGATCATCTCGGAAAAATAATGAAGGGATATAAAGTGATCGTTGATAAAAGTACAGTTCCTGTAGGTACTGCAGAGAAAGTGCATGAAGCGATCGCAAACAATTATAAAGGTGAATTTGATGTTGTTTCAAATCCTGAATTTCTTCGCGAAGGCGTAGCAGTAGAGGATTTCATGAAACCAGACCGTGTGGTGATCGGAACAAATTCCGAGCGTGCAAGAAAAGTGATGAGCGATCTTTTTGCTCCATTTGTTCGCCAGGGTAATCCTGTGATCTTCATGGATGAGCGTTCTGCTGAACTTACCAAATATGCTGCGAATGCATTTCTTGCTACCAAGATCACTTTCATGAATGAGATCGCACAGATGTGTGAGCGTCTTGGTGCTGATGTTGATATGGTTAGAAAAGGTGTGGGCAGTGATGAAAGAATTGGTAAAAGATTTTTATTTCCTGGCATTGGATACGGCGGATCATGTTTCCCAAAAGATGTACAGGCACTTGCTAAATCAGCCGCGCAGGTGGATTATAATTTCAAGATTCTCCAGGCTGTGATGGAAGTGAATGAAACACAGAAAATGCACCTTGTTCCAAAGATCAAGGAGTATTTCAACAATGATGTGAAAGGAAAGAAGTTTGCATTGTGGGGACTTGCTTTCAAGCCGAATACAGATGATATCCGCGAAGCACCTGCATTATACATTATTGATGCATTGGTTGAAGCTGGTGCATCGATCTGTGCATATGATCCTGAGGCAATGAAGAATGTCAAGGCACTGCTTGGCGATAAGATCAGTTTTGCAGAAAACCAGTATGATTGCCTGGAAGGTGCCGATGCGTTGATCATTGCAACTGAGTGGAATGAATTCCGTACGCCTAACTTCCTTAAGATCGTTTCTTCCCTGAAGAGCAAAGCAATCTTTGATGGCAGAAATCTTTTTGAAACTAAGGCAGTAAAAGATCTCGGTTTCCATTACGTAAGCATTGGTCGTCCTTAAACAATTAACTATGTCAAGAGAAAGAGTTCTTATCACTGGTGCAGCCGGATTTCTTGGCTCGCATCTTTGCGACAGGTTCATTAAGGAAGGATATGCTGTAGTGGGAATGGATAACCTGATCACGGGAGATCTGAAAAATATTGAGCACCTTTTTAAACTGGAGCAGTTTGAATTTTATCATCATGATGTTTCAAAATTCATCCATGTTCCGGGTGAGATAAAATACATTCTGCATTTTGCTTCACCGGCTTCTCCGATCGATTACCTGAAGATCCCTATTCAAACTCTGAAGGTTGGATCGCTTGGAACACATAACTGTCTTGGCCTGGCTAAATCCAAAGGTGCCAGGATCCTTGTTGCGTCTACATCGGAGATCTACGGAGATCCATTGGTGCATCCTCAGAATGAAGAATACTGGGGTAATGTAAATCCAGTGGGACCGAGAGGTGTATATGATGAGGCAAAACGTTTCCAGGAAGCCATTACTATGGCTTATCATAATTTTCATGGCCTGGAAACACGCATAGTGCGCATCTTCAATACATATGGTCCGCGTATGCGATTGAATGATGGTCGTGCACTTCCTGCATTCATCGGACAGGCATTACGAGGTGAAGACCTCACTGTGTTTGGTGATGGAAGCCAGACGCGTTCTTTCTGCTATGTGGATGACCTTGTGGAAGGAATATACCGGTTGTTGTTGAGCGATTATTTCAACCCTGTGAATATTGGAAATCCAAATGAGATCAGCCTGAAGGATTTTGCTGAAGAGATCATTGCATTAACCGGAACCACGCAGAAGATCGTATATAAACCATTGCCGGTTGATGATCCGAAGCAACGCCAGCCTGATATCACCCGTGCAAAAGAAATATTGAATTGGGAGCCGAAGGTAGACCGTCAGGAAGGCCTGAGGCGTACATATGAGTACTTCAAAAATCTTCCAAGGGAAGAATGGTATAAACAGCCCAAGGAGTTCCAAAGCAAAAAATAAGATATGCAGTTTTACAGTAAAGTTATAATGGTCACAGGCGGAGCCGGATTTATCGGCTCTCATGTGATCCGCTTGTTTGTCAACAAGTATCCTGAATACCTCATCGTTAATACCGATGCCCTTACATATGCCGGTAATCTTGAAAACCTTAAGGATGTTGAGCAAAGTGCCAACTACAGGTTTGAACGTGCCGACATTACTGATGAGTCAGCCATTGAATCTCTGTTCGAAAAATATCATTTCGATTCAGTGATCCATCTTGCTGCTGAGAGTCATGTAGACCGTTCTATCAAGGATCCTTTATCATTTGTGAAAACAAATGTTCTGGGTACAGCAGTTTTGCTGAATACCTGCAGGAAATTCTGGAAGGGTAGTGAAGAAGGAAAACTGTTTTACCATGTTTCAACCGATGAAGTGTACGGATCTTTGGGTGATGAAGGCTTCTTTACTGAAACGACCCCGTATGATCCACGATCTCCGTATTCCGCTTCCAAAGCGGCTTCTGATCACTTCGTGATGGCATATTATCATACCTATCATATGCCGGTGATCTTATCCAATTGTTCCAACAATTATGGTTCTCATCATTTCCCGGAGAAGCTGATCCCACTCATGATCAATAATATCAAGAACAATAAACCATTACCTGTTTATGGTAAAGGTGATAATGTTCGCGACTGGTTATTTGTGGAAGATCATGCACGTGCAATCGATGCTATCTTTCATAAAGGAAAGCAGGGCGAGAAATACAATATCGGTGGATTCAATGAGTGGAAGAATATTGACCTGGTGATGTTGTTATGTTCTATTATGGATAAGAAACTGGGAAGGGCGGAAGGTGAATCGGCAAAGCTGATCACCTATGTAACTGATCGCCCTGGCCACGACCAGCGCTATGCGATCGATGCTACAAAACTCAATAAGGAACTGGGTTGGTATCCAAGTCTTCAGTTTGAAGAAGGTCTTGAAAAAACTGTTGACTGGTATCTTGCCAATGAAGAATGGGTTCAGCATGTAACATCAGGAGATTATAAGCATTATTACGAAGATCAATATCAAAACAGATAGTAGCAGCTCATGCCATTTATTGATACAGGTATACAGGGATTATGGGTTTTTGAACCGAAGGTTTTTCCTGATTCAAGGGGATATTTCTTTGAGTCCTATAACAAAAATGTTTTTGCCGAAAACGGTATTGATTGTGACTTTGTCCAGGATAACCAGTCATCTTCCACTTATGGAGTGATAAGAGGATTGCATTTCCAGTTGCCACCATATTCACAGGCTAAACTGGTTCGTGTATTATCCGGACGAATCCTGGATGTAGCAGTTGATATTCGTCGTTCTTCACCAACTTTTGGAAAGCATTTTACCATTGAACTTTCAGCAGAGAATAACAGGCAATTGTTTTTGCCGCATGGCTTTGCTCATGGCTTTTCTGTGCTGAGTGAAAAAGCAGAAGTGCTTTATAAGTGTGATGCATTCTATAACAAACAAAGTGAAAGTGGCATCATGTACAATGATGCTGATCTGAATATTGACTGGCAGATCCCTGAAGCAGACAGGATCATATCAGAAAAAGATATGGTTAATCCGCTGTTCAAAGACCTGGTTGCAGGATTTTAAATTTTGATATGATGAAGATTCTGGTTACAGGTTCAAATGGTCAGCTTGGTTCGGAATTGAAGGTACTTTCTTCAAAGTATCCGCAATATCAATTTCGTTTCACTGATAGAAATGAATTGTCAATAGATGATGCGGAATCTGTACTGGAATTTGTAAAAGAGTATCAACCATCCTTCATTATAAATTGTGCTGCATATACTGCTGTGGATAAAGCAGAAACTGAACGGGATATTGCCATGCGTATCAACGGCGATGCGGCTGGATATCTTGCTGCTGCTGCAAATGCGGTAGGTGCTAGGATCGTTCATATTTCCACAGATTATGTTTTTAATGGAACATCTTCAGATCCTTACAATGAAGATGACACAACCGACCCGGTTAATTTCTATGGTGAAACAAAGTTAGCGGGAGAAAGAAATCTGGTATCTGCAGATCCCGATGCCATCATCATTCGCACTGCATGGGTGTATTCTGAATTCGGTCATAATTTCGTTAAGACCATGTTGCGATTGATGAAAGAACGTTCTGTTGTTTCAGTTGTCAATGACCAGGTTGGTTCACCAACCTATGCTGCTGATCTTGCTGCTGTGATCCTGCAAATTATTTCTTCTGATAAATGGGTTCCCGGAATTTATAATTACTCAAATGAAGGAAGAATTAGCTGGTTTGATTTTGCCACTGAGATACGTAAGATGGCTGGGTTGTCCTGTGAAGTAAATCCTGTTCCAAGCAGTGGTTATCCTACACCTGCCAAACGCCCATCTTTCAGTCTGCTGAATAAACAGAAGATCATTTCTGAATATGGAGTAGTGGTTCCTGGCTGGAAAGAAAGTTTGCAGGTCTGTTTGAAGAAATTACTTTGACAGGTAATGTTTTACAGCTAGTCCCACCACTAATGTGATAGAGAAGCTGAGCATGGTTCCGATCAGCACATATTCAGTATGTTTCCTGGCTTTGCTTTCACTGAATCTAAGGATTGATTTAGCTGCAATCAGCAGACCTATTGTTTCATACCTGTTGGTAAGGATAAAGATCAGTACCAATGTTCTTTCCAACATCCCTATGTATTTGCCTGCCTGTTCCAGGCTTTCACCTAATTCTGCTTCAATACTTTTTCTCCACTGGGCAGTTGCATAACTTACGAGGTATCCTGCCGGCCACAATACAAAGCTGAATGCGAGGATGAAGGTCCAGATGATATTCCAATCGAACTGTTTTAATAATTCCTGGTTCCACTGATCATAATAGATCAGCCATCCGGTAACTAGTATGATCACATGGAATACCTGGTCAAGCAGAAAGAAAAGCAGCGTGTTCTTTTGATAAAGTTTCCATCCATCAATCAGGATATGTGTTATCATGATGATCAGTGCGAGAGGCCATGCATTCCAGTCCCATAGCGCAATATATGCAGCTACTCCAGTGATCAGCCCATGCCAGTAAAGATATGGTGAAGCGAATTTTTTTTCTCTTTTGTTTGTAACCCAACTGCCTGGTTGAAATACAAAATCGGTGAAAATGTGTGCTATCAACAATCTCATCAATATTGCCATGGCCATGCTGTTTATTTAAGGTTACTTGTTTTCATGTCATACCTCTGCAGCATCATGTTGATCACTTCCCAGCCGGCTGTTTTTTTTCGCTGGTTCACTGCCGACTGGCTGATCTTCAGGATCTCTGCAATCTCAACTTCCTTCTTGCCTTCGATCAGTAAACTAATGATTTCTGCCGAACCCCTTGTCCATTTATTGGTAATGAATTCCAATGATGCGGCCATTACCCTTAGTTCTTCATTGAAGTCCTTTTCTTCGCATTGCATGATGATGGTCTGCCGGTTGTTCTTGATCTGGTCCAGGCCTGTTCCGCTTAACTGGTAGGCAGGCCCATCCGATAAGCCCACTGTTTTTCCTTTCAGGTTTACATTGCCAATTCCTAATGAGATCCTGATATCTACCACCCTGTTTTCCTGCTTTATTACTCGGGAACCTGATCCCATGGCATTTAGTCCGGTTTTCAGCAATAAAAGCATGGCTAACCCCTGTCTTGGTGAAATTTCCACCTGAACGAAATCGCCTCTTTCCATACTATACCTGCCATCCTTTTGCAGGAACCTGTTCATCAATTCCTCAATACGGTCAGGAAGCAGCTTTCTCCACTTAATGGAAAGCTTCTTCGAATTGATGATATCTGCAGATATAACAGCTCTGTTCATTATAAGGATTCTATCTTATAAAACACAATTATAAGGATTTTACCTTATATTGGCAAATTATAAGGATTATACCTTATATTGATTCATTATAAGGATTCTACCTTATATTTCCTGATTATAAGGATTCTGCCTTATATTATTTCCGGCTTTTGAGGCCGCATTTTTCCTGCCTGCTTACTTCAATAGTATATACTCCAAACTCTTCCACCACTTTCCCGTAAAGCTTATAAAACCCCCGGCCCTGTAATGGATACAGCCTGCTGGATTCAGGAAAATGAACGGTATCGATCCAGTCTCCTGCAGCATCAATAAAGGTTCCGAAGAACATAGTTTGCTTGTTGATGGTCCTTACCGGTTTGGTCGTAATAAAGTATCCGATCATGGTGACCTCCTTTCCCTTATGCAAAGGCAGGTCGCGAGATAGTGTATGATCAAAGCCATTTTCAAGGCAAAGACTAAAAATATCTCCCAGGCAAAATCCCAGCAGTTCAAGTTCATCCAGCATATCATCGTATGCAAATGAAGCCAGCTGTGGCAATTGAAAGTCAACCGGTGGTTCATGGAAAAGGGAAGCTCCGGCAGGAACCGGTTGCTTCGACCTGCTGTGCAGGAAGTTGGCCTGCCATAACAGTTCCTTTTTAGATTTGCCGGTAAAGCGGAATGCACCTGTTCTTATCAGGATATTCAACTGCTCCTGTCCAATACCAGTTCTTTCTATGAAGTCATGGAGATCCTCATATGGACCACCTCGTTTTCTTTCTGTAAGCAGTAAGTCTTTCAGCTTCTGTTCAAGGTTCTGGATATGTACCAATCCTACATAGACCTTATTGCCGCTGATATAAGTGAGCTCTTCACTTTTATTGACACAGGGTCCTTCCAGACTTGCTCCTGCTCTTTTAAGTTCATGATAATACAACTCGGTGGAATAGAATCCGCCGAAGTTATTGATCACAGCCACCATGAACTCCATGGGATAGTATGTCTTCAGGTAAAGACTCTGGTAACTTTCCACTGCAAAGCTGGCCGAGTGGGCCTTTGAAAAGGAATAACCACTAAAGCTTTCGATCTGCCGCCATACTTCTTTGGCAATATCATCGGGATGGCCGATCTCCCTGCAGTTGGCAAAGAATTTATCCCGGATCCTTTCAAACTCCTGCCTTCCGCGATATTTTCCACTCATCGCCCTTCTCAGAATATCCGCTTCACCCATATCAAGACCCGCAAAATGGTGCGCCACCTTGATCACATCTTCCTGGTAAACCATCACTCCATAAGTCTCTTCCAGCAATTCTTTCATTTTGGGATGCAGGTATTCAAACTTATCCGGATTGTGGAATCGATAAATGTATTGACGCATCATACCGCTTTGCGCTACGCCAGGACGGATGATCGAACTTGCAGCCACGAGGGTAATATAATCGTCGCATCTTAGTTTGCGCAAGAGTTGACGCATGGCCGGGCTTTCTATATAAAAACACCCGATCGTATCGGCATACCTGATCTGTTCCGCAACTTTTGGATCTGTCTTGAATTTCTCGATCTCATGAATATCAATATTGATCTGTCGGTTGCGCTTTACCTGCCTTAATGCTTCCTTAATATGTCCTAACCCGCGCTGGCTCAGGATATCCAGTTTATACAACCCGACTTTCTCCGCAACAAACATGTCGAGCTGTGCAGTATTGAAGCCTTTGGGTGGAACATCGATAGCACAGTACTGGTAAATAGGCTCTTCGCTGATCAGCATTCCCCCCGGGTGAATGCTCTGGTGATTGGGAAAATTCGTGAGCATTCGTCCGTATTTCAGGATGAGCTTCTGAATGCTGTCTTCACTGAAACTATGCTCCCTGCTTTCTGCCAGTATATCGATCTCCCCCTTGGGTAATCCAAATACTTTTCCCAGTTCACGGATCACGGCATTGTGCTGAAATGTACTGTACATGCCCAACAGCGCTACATGATCCCGGCCATAACGCTTGAAAATATAATCGATCACTTCATCCCGGTCAAGCCAGCTGAAATCGATATCGAAATCGGGTGGACTGGTCCTGTAGGGGTTCAGGAATCGTTCAAAATAGAGGTCCAGATCGATGGGATTCACATCAGTGATCTGAAGGCAATAAGCTACGATCGAATTGGCCCCGCTGCCCCTTCCTACATAATAAAATCCCCTGCTTTGGGCATAGCGTATGATATCCCAGGTGATCAGGAAATATGCATTGAACCCAAGCTGGTCAATGATCTTCAATTCCTTGATGACCCTTTCTTCCGCTGTTTTATTGTTGGATCCATATCGGCTTCGCATGCCATCGATCGCCAGTTTTTCCAGCAGGATCCGGTCATCTTCCCGGCTGGCACTGAATACCTTCTTGTTCTTATCCGTTTCGAATGCCAGGTCTACCGAACACTGGTCCATCAACTGCAGCGTATTCGTAATAATGAAAGGATAATTTTTAAATGCCCGCATCAGGCGCTCCGGTGGAACAAACAATTCATAAGGACCGGCGATCGAATCCGGGTCCTGCATGCTCAACAATACATTCCGGTCGATGGCTCTTAATAGCCGGTGCAGGTTGTAATTGGCTTTATCGCGGTAGGTGACCGGCTGCCGGATCACATATTTTGATCCGTATTCCTGCATGGGTACCCCAAATAGTTTATTGATCTCTGTGGGTTGTACACCGATCAGTTCATGCGTTTGCAACTGCTGGACTTCTTTTTTCCCTAATGGATAGATCACGAATACTTCTTCCAGTCCCGATGCAGTTTCCGGAAAAGAAATTTTCTGCTGAAGATGAATGCTGATGAAATGATTGATGGAAGCAATCCCGCGACTATTGCGGGCTACAAGGATATACATCAGTTCATCTTCATTCCGGATCTCTGCTCCGCCAATGGGTTTTAGCCCGTTCTTTCTGCAGGCATCCACGAAATCCCAGAGATCGCAGGTGTTATTGATATTGGTCAGGGCCAGCGTACTGGCTCCCACTTCGATTGCCTGCGCCACCAATTCATCGGTACTGAATGTGCCGTACCGGAAACTGAAATATGTTTTACAATTGAGGTACATGATCACGGATTTTGATAGGCAACGGAACGGGCGCGCATCACCGTTTCGGCGCCAAAGCTGTTCTTGATGCTGTCGATGGCCTGGTAAAGCCTTATCATTTCCTGGGTATCGTCGAACATATGGATCTGGTAATTCCCTGGCACCAGGTGCGTAAACCTTATTCCCATCAGCCTTACCAGTAGCCGTCGGTCATAGAGTTTCCAGAAAAGTTCCTTTGCCTTTTCCAGCAACAGGTGATCGCAGGAAGTATAACTGATCATGCTTTGTCTGGTCACCGTCTCGAAATTCGAATAACGCAGTTTGATGGTGATACAGCCCGTGAGCTTATTCTGCTGCCTTAGCTCAAACCCAATGTGCTCGGTCATCCTGGTCAGTTCACTCATCAGGAAATTCGTATCGATGGTGTCTTTCTGAAAAGTGTTTTCCGTCCCGATACTTTTTTGTTCATGGTATGGGATCACAGGGCTTTCATCAATCCCATTGGCCCTTCTCCATAGTTCGATCCCATTCTTTCCCAACAGGTTCTGCATGTAGGGGAGAGGGATCTCACTGAGTGTCTTTACCGTTTCCACACCCATCCTTCTCAGTAAAGTGCCGGTCTGCTTTCCAACCATGGGTAACTTGTCGACATCCAACGGGGCAAGAAATGATTTTTCCTGTCCAAAAGCGATCTCCAGCTGCCCGTTTGGTTTTGCCTCATCGGTTGCGACCTTGCTGATGAGCTTGTTGGATGCAAGTCCATACGATACGGGCAATCCCGATTCCTTCATAATAAACTGCCTCAGTTCATGCGAGAACCTGCTGCAGCCAAAGAATTTGTCCATCCCCGTCATATCAATATAAAATTCATCAATGCTGCTTTTCTCATACAGCGGCACTTTCTCGGAGATGATATCGGTTACCATCCTGGAATACTTGCTATAGCTTTCCATGTCTCCCCCGATGATGATAGCCTGGGGACAAAGTCTTCTGGCCAGTTTCATTGGCATGGCAGAATGAACCCCGTAATGACGGGCTTCGTAACTGCAGGCAGCGACCACCCCACGATCTCCCATACCTCCGACGATCAGTGGTTTGCCCTTCAGGCGCGAATCCTTCAGGCATTCCACACTCACGAAAAAGGCATCCATATCTAAATGCACTATGGTGCGGTGTGATTGACAGATCATAATATTCTACTTAACTAACCCCTCTGCAAATTACTAATATTTTTAGCATAATATGCTACACTTTTTAGTTTTTTAGTTTTCCACAATCTGCAAAAAATGCGGGGAAGAAAATCACCAACCCCAGGCCAGGAGCGCAAAAAACAGCAATAATTACAACAGGATAACTGGCATTTGATTTGCCCCCAATAAATTGACTTACCTAATGACAATGGCTACATCGAAAAAACTGGTGTATATAGTTGATGATGATCCGGATGATCGGCAGATCATTCTGGATGCATTCCTTGAACACCACCCAGAACTGGATTACGTATTTGCAGAAGGAGCTGAAGAATTGCTGGACCAGCTTACAGGTATTGAAGATGATCCAACAGAACATCCTTCCCTGATTATTCTTGACCTCAACATGCCCGGAATGATGGGGCTGCAGGCACTCAAAGAGATCAGGTCAAATAAAAAATATGCTCATATACCAATGGTGGTAATGACTACATCCACCCTGGGTTCCGACAGGAAACGATCCTATGAACTGGGAGCAAATTGTTTTATTACAAAACCGTCTCTCTACACTGAGCTGGTCAATACAACCCGCTCCATTTCTAAAATGTATTTTCGGGAAGACCTTCAGGAAGTAGGTCAGACCGAAACCAATTAAACCAACAACCGTAGATGTCAAACTTACTGGGCCCAATCGTACTGGTAGATGACGATGAGGACGACAGGTATATTTTCCAGGAGGGTTTTTGTAAGGCAGGATGTACCAATAGATTCAAGCAATTCGAAGATGGAAAACAGTTCCTTGAATACTTGCACAACGCATCGCTGGAAGAATTGCCCTCATTGATATTACTCGATCTCAACATGCCCGTTGTGGATGGGAGGGAAGTTCTACGAATCATCAAAACCAACCCAAAGTGGGTAAAGATCCCCGTAGTGGTATTCACAACTTCAAAGCAGGATGCCGACAGGCAGAAAGCTTATGACCTGGGAGCAAATTGTTTTGTATCAAAGCCAAGTGTGTACAGTGAAGTGCTGGAGATCACCAGATCGATATCATTACTGTGGTGCGGAAAGTAGCTGGCACAATAATTATACATAGAAGAATAGAACTATTTCTCATTAGGGTTTAGGGGTTAACCCCGTCATCTGCAAATGGTGACGGGGTTTTTTAATGCATCAAAGCTGTGTGATAAACCTCGGTCGGCGATTCCTTGTTTTACGATTGAACAGGTATTCATCTATGATAAGTACACTGTTTGTTCCTGTCGCTTTGATCGCACCTACTAACTGCTGGGAAGAAACATTCCACTTTCTTTTCCAGAATTTCACTTCCTCAGGATCCGTTAACTCAACGGTCGATTTGTACTGAAAATTTTTATCCATAAAACGCAATTTTTCTTTCAACACTTAACCCATAATCCCAAGAATTGTACCATCCACAAAAACAATGATTTAGATGAATTATTGATCAACTGGCATAAGAATTTTCCTCGATATAATAATCATTACCTATCAAATAAATATCATGGAGAATTCAAATCAGGAAAGGATCACATCAGGATTTAATAAATCTGTCTGGCTGGATACTGTACCACAACTGCAATTCGGAAAAGTGGATCAAAACATGAACACGGATGTGCTTGTTATTGGTGGAGGAATTGCCGGTTTAACAACAGCATACAGGCTGATAGAAGCAGGTCATTCAGTTGTGCTTGTAGAAGATGGAAATATTGGTAGCGGTGAATCAGGAAGAACAACAGCGCATATTACGCCAGCAGTGGATGATCGCTATTCCTATCTCGAACAAAAGTTCGGAAAAGAAAAAGCAAGAATGGTTGCTGACAGCCATACTGCAGCACTGGTTTATATTCAAAAGATCATCGAGAAAGAACAGATCGATTGTGATTTTAAGATCCTCGACGGATATCTGTTTCTCCACCCTACTGATGAGGTAAAATCATTGAGAGATGAGCTGGAAGCTGCATCCCGAAGCGGTTTGAAGGTTTCTATTGTCGAGAAGGTTCCCTCAATTCAATACGATGGAATGGCATTGAAGTTTGAAGGACAGGGACAATTCCATATCATGAAATTCCTCAATGGACTTGCTAAAGCTATAACTGATAAAGGAGGGAAGATCTTTACATCATCGAGAGCTACTGAAGTAAAGAATGGTGTAGCTAACGTTAATGGATATACGATAAATTTTATGTCGGCTGTAATTGCAACCAACACTCCGTTCAATGACCTGGTGACCATGCACACCAAGCAACATCCATATCGCACATATGTTATTGGTGCAAAAGTTTCCAAAAAGCAAATACAACCTGCACTATGGTGGGATACCGGGGATATGCAATCTGCATGGGTTAGTGAACCATATCATTATGTAAGAACACAGGAACTGGATCATGATCATTATGTCCTGATCGTGGGTGGTGAAGATCATAAAACCGGTCAGCCGGATAAAGAAAATATCTCTGAAGAGCAGCGATTTGAAAGACTGATCCAATGGACAAAGCAATATTTTCCGCAGGCAGAAGAAGTGCTGTACAAATGGTCAGGACAAGTGATGGAACCGGTAGATACTGTAGGATTTATCGGAAAGAACCCTGGTGATGAAAACATTTATATCATTACCGGTGATTCAGGAAATGGAATGACACATGCAACAATCGGAGCTTTACTCATAACAGACCTGATCGATAAAAAAGAGAATGCATGGGCTTCATTGTATGATCCATCACGACTGATGTTGCGCGCGCCGGTAGATTTTGCAGATGAGTTGTTGAATATGGCTGCGCAGTACAAAGATTACTTTACTTCTGCGGATATTTCTTCAATTGAAGAACTGAAAAAAGAAGAAGGTGCTATACTTGGAAAAGGGCTTAAAAAATACGCAGTGTATAAGGATGATCAACAAAAGGTTCATGTATATTCAGCGGTTTGTCCTCATCTGGGTTGTATCCTTCAATGGAACAATACTGAAAGATCCTTCGATTGTCCCTGCCATGGGTCAAGATTTTCCTGTAAGGGCAAACTGATGAACGGCCCTGCCAATACGGATCTCAAGCCCCTTGATAAGGAACTCTGAAATTTTTTTAAAAACTTTTGGAAGCAATATATCAACCGCGTATTTTTGCACTCCTTTCGGCGAAAGCCTAAGGCTGGCAAACTGAGAAATCAGTTTCTGATTGCCCGATAGTATAATGGTAGTACGACAGATTTTGGTTCTGTTTGTCTTGGTTCGAATCCAGGTCGGGCAACAAACCTCCGAGAAAATCGGAGGTTTTTTATTTCCGGAATTTCACAGTTTATTCTGATCCGCACCTTACAATTCTTCATCTTAATTCACGTTTAAATCTAAGAATGACAAAACCTACAGGAAAACTTATTGTAATTGGTGGCGCTGAAGATAAAGGAGATATTGTTGAATTCCCTGAACCAAGCCTGATTCCATCTATTGTTAAAGGTCCTTCCATCCTCAAGAGATTTGTGCAGGAATGTGGTGGTAAGAATGCATCCATTGAAGTGATCACTACTGCCTCGGAGATCCCTGTTGAAGTTGCTGCTGTTTACCAGTCGGCTTTCAGTTTGCTTGGATGTGCAAAGGTGAATGTGATGCATATTGAAAGCAGGAGAGATGCGATGAGACCTGAAGTCCTTGACCGCATTGCTGCTTGTGATGGAGTTTATTTTTCAGGAGGAAATCAATTACGCCTCACAACCATTTTTGGTGGAACAAAATTTCTTGAGATCCTACAGCAACGATACATGCACGATGCTCTTATTGTTGCTGGCACCTCAGCAGGCGCTATGGTGATGAGTAGCTGTATGATCTATGAAGGCGCGTCGGAACTGGGTTACATGAAAGGTGCTGTCAAGACTGTTGCAGGATTTAGTTTAATTGGTGATACCATTATCGATACGCATTTCGAAAAGCGTGGTCGTTTTATGCGACTGGCTCAAACTGTTGGATCCAATCCTTCATGCCTGGGAATTGGTATCGGGGAAGACACCGGGATTGTAATTTCAAATGGTGATGACCTAGAAATTATTGGAGGTGGATCTGTGGTATTCATTGATGGACGAAAAATGATGCATAACAACATTTCATCCATAGCCGAAGGCGATACGATCAGTATGGAACAACTTATAGTCCATTTTGCTGAAGCAGGGAACGGGTATAAGTTGTCCGATAGAAGATTTTATGCTGATCACATACTTGGTAAGATGGCTCTTACCAGGTAGTAATTCTTCTTACCTTTTTGTACAAGCAGGTATAACTGGTGTAATAGCATGGTGTCGGTTAACTGCATGGCAGGATCAGTTACTTTTTTCCTGTTGATGCTGATCCCTCCACCCTGGATCAGTTTTCTTGCTTCTCCTTTACTGGCAAGGATCCCGGCTTCGGCAAGGAAACTTACCACATCAACTCCGCTGGTCAGTTTGTCTAGATCATAATCAAATTTAACCACACCTTCCATGCCTTCAAGGTCTTCAATACTCAGGCTTTCGGCAGGTGCATCCTGTGCAGCAAATAATTTCGCGGTTGTTTCAATAGCTTTTTGGTATTCTTCTTCACCATGTACAAAACTGGTGACTTCTCTGGCCAGTGTCTTTTGAAGTTCTCTTGCTCCGGGATTTTTAGCATGTTGCTCAAGTACGTTTTCGATTGTTTTCCTATCAAGAAAAGTAAAGATCCTGATCCAGTTTTCAGCATCCGCATCAGAAGCATTCAGCCAGAACTGGTAGAACTGGTAAGGAGTTGTCCTTGCTGGGTCCAGCCATACATTCCCTTTTTCCGTTTTACCGAATTTTCCACCATCAGCCTTTTTTATCAGTGGGCAGGTAAATGCAAATGCTTCACCACCAGCCTTTCTGCGTATCAATTCTGTTCCGGTTGTAATATTTCCCCACTGGTCGGAACCACCCATCTGCAATTTGATATTCATGTTCTCATACAGCCATAGAAAATCATAACCCTGCATGAGCTGGTAGGCGAATTCTGTATAACTGATGCCGGTTTCACCCTCAATTCTTTTCTTTACACTATCCTTCGCCATCATGTAATTCACTGTGATGTACTTCCCGGTATCTCTCAGGAAATCAATGAAACTGATGTTCCTGAACCAGTCGAAGTTATTCACCATTTTCGCAGGGTTAGGCAAGGAAGGATTGAAGTCAAGAAATCTTTCAAGCTGGGCCTTGATCCCTGCCACGTTTTTGTTTAATGTTTCCTCATCCAGCAGATTTCTTTCTTCACTTTTCATGGAAGGATCACCGATCATCCCGGTGGCTCCTCCAACGAGGGCTACGGGCTGGTGACCTGCTTTCTGAAGGTGTACCAGTAACAGGATGGGGACCAGGCTTCCGATATGAAGAGAATCGGCTGTGGGATCAAATCCTATATAGGCCGTTGTCATTTCTTTTTTCAGCTGTTCTTCCGTTCCAGGCATGATATCCTGTAACATTCCTCTCCATCTTAATTCTTCGATTAGGTTCATACAAGTTGTTTTACTGGGCCCAAATTCCGGGAGTGTGCAAATGTAAGGATTAGGGCAGGTTTGAAGCCTTTATATGCAATATTTTCGCATAATTCCCGTTTGTCGAATCAGCCCTTAAATTGCTTAGGATAATTGCTTATTAGAAATTATTGTTGATGAAAAGAATCCCTTTCCTGGTAACCCTTCTCGTAGGATGTTGTGTGCTGCAGGAGCAGGCGCATGCCCAGTTCCGTAAGTACTCAAATGAATTTCTCAATATTGGTGCGGGCGCCAGGGGCCTTGCCATGGGAAGTGCGCAGGTGGCATCCGTTAGTGATGGTACCGCGGGATACTGGAACCCGGCTGGATTGGTCAACGTAAAAGATCATCCACAGGTCAACCTGATGCACGCCGAGTATTTTGCAGGAATCGGGAAATATGATTATGCCAGTGTTGCAGTTCCTCTGAAGGATAATAAAAGGGTTCTTGGTCTTTCTCTACTTCGTTTTGCAGTCGATAACATTCCCAATACCATATTTCTTGTTGAGCCGGATGGCACTATCAATTTCAGTAATATCAGCGAATTCTCTTCTGCGGATTATGCTTTCCTTGTTTCCTTTGCACAACAGGTGGATCTTAAAAAGAATCGTAAGCTGAATGCCGGGATCAATGCTAAAGTGATCCATCGGAAGGCTGGTGATTTCACGAAAGCCTGGGGATTTGGTTTCGATGCTGCCGTACAGTTCCAGGGTAAGAGATGGAAGTGGGGGATCGTAGCCCGCGATATTACCACTACATTTAATGCATGGTCATTTAACCTGAATGAAAAAATGAGGGAAGTGTTCTATGTAACGCAGAATGATATCCCGGTAAAATCAACAGAGTTGACTGCTCCACGACTTATCCTTGGCGGTGCATATAATTTCAAACTGAATAAAAACCTGGACCTGCTTACTGAAGCAAACCTTGACCTAACTTTTGATGGAAGAAGAAATACGATTCTTGCTTCTGATGTATTGAGCCTTGACCCGAAGCTTGGACTTGAACTGGCCTGGAAACAGGTGTTCATGGTGAGAGCAGGGATCAATAATTTCCAGAAAGCTCTGGACGAAGCGGATGATACCAACACCAAAAAAGTCTGGATATACCAACCTTCTGTTGGTGCAGGATTCAAGATCTCCAATGTGCAGATCGATTATGCGTTCACTAACCTTGCCAATCAATCCAACCCCCTGTATACCCATGTCTTTTCTTTGAAGGTCGACCTGAAAAAGAAAGACTCGAAATAACTCCAATCTATGTTAAGCCCGAAACCTGGAAAGATGAAAAGAATTCTACTGCTACTGATGATGCTTGGATTTCTGTCGACACACGCACAGAAATTCAACAATGAATGGATACGGCCCGGACAAACCTATTATAAATTCAAAGTTGCGAAGTCCGGCCTGTTCAGGATTTCAAAAACTGCGCTTGATGCTGCAGGAATCGGATCCACAGATGTCGGATTTTTTGAATTATGGAAGAATGGGGAGAGAGTTCCTTTTTTCACTTCCGTTGAAAATGGTACGCTTCCCGCCAACGGATATATTGAATTTTGGGGAGAACCAAACGACGGAAAAGCTGATAAAGCACTATATCGAAAACCGGAATACCAGCATACAGAACGAACCAGCCTTTTAACGGATACCGCAGTTTATTTCCTGAGTGTGAATACCAACCGCTCAGGTTTCAGCATTTTTGATTTCGGGAATGATGTTGCTTCAAATACCAATCCTGTTGAGAAATATTTCATGCACACCGTTGGAAGGTATTTCAAGAATACGATCAATAATGGTTATGCAGTGGTTGTGGGTGAATATCTTTATTCATCCTCTTATGATAAAGGAGAGTACTGGTCGAGCCAGGAATTTACCCCGGCCAATTCGCTCAAACCCGGACCTATCGCCAATCTTTTTGTTGACAGCAGCGGTGCTACATCAACACTGAGGATCGGCGCTTCCGGAAATGCATTGAATACAAGGTCGGTGCAGGTTACATTGAATAACACAAAACTGATCGATACGATCATGGATTATTTCAATGACCTCCATACTTCGGTGGAATTTCCTACCAGCATGATCTTTAATAACAGTGCGAATGTCCAGGTGGCAAATGCATCTTCCACTTCTACCGATAGGATGGTAGTGTCTTATTATGAAATTTCTTACCCTCGAAGATTCAATTTTGGTGGCGAAAAGAATTTTAAATTTTCTCTTCCAGGCAAGAATGAAGGATATTATTTAGAGATCACCAACTTCAGTGCGGGTGCTGCTACGCCTGTATTGTACGATCTTACTTTCGGTCAGCGTTATGTTGCCAATACGCAGGTTGCCGGCAGATTAAGATTTGCCATTTCCGGGTTTGATGGAAAGCATGATTTTGTATTGGTAAGTGAAGATGCATCCAATATCAACCTGGTAAATTCTCTGACGCCAAAAACATTTGTTCAATTTAATAATCCTGCAAACCAGGGTGATTATTTGATCATTACCAATTCAAAATTATTCAACGGAACCAATGGTCGTAACCCTGTTGCAGAATACAAAGCATATCGTGAATCCACTGCAGGAGGATCGTTTAAAGTTCAGATAGTTGATATAGATGAACTGGTCGATCAGTTTGCATTTGGTATCAAAAAACATCCATCTTCCATCAAGAATTTTTTACGTTATGCAAGGGCAAAATATCCAACCAAACCGAAATATGCATTTCTGATTGGAAGGGGAATGACCTACAACGAATACAACAGAAATCAGAATCAGGAAAGTTCCGAAGCACTAAACCTTGTACCGACTTTCGGAAACCCTGCATCAGATAACCTGTTAGCTTCAGAAACTCCTGATAACCCTGTAGCAGCAACGCCTATTGGAAGATTGTCGGTTGTATCTGCAAAGGAAATTGAAGATTACCTTGAAAAGCTGATCGAATACGAGTATGTACAAAAGAATGCTCCCCAGACGATCGAAGGAAGGGCATGGATGAAGAATGTGGTACATGTTACCGGTTCTACAGATCCATACCTTGGAACAGTTTTATGTAATTATATGGGAGTATACAAAAGCCTGATACAAGATACCTTGTATGGAGGTAATGTTCATACATTCTGTAAAACATCAACCAATCCTATTGAGCAGTTGAACAGTGACAGGATTGCACATCTATTCGAAGAGGGAATTAGTATACTTACCTATTTTGGTCACTCTTCCAGTACCACACTTGAATTCAATCTTGATAATCCTCAAACTTATAATAACCCTGGCAAGTATCCGGTGTTCTTTGTGAATGGATGTAATGCAGGTAACTTTTTTACCTTCAATCCACAACGACTCGTTGTCAATGAAACTCTTTCAGAAAAATTTGTATTGGCTAAACAGCGCGGTAGCATTGCATTTGTGGCCAGTACGCATTTTGGAATTGTAAACTACCTGAACCTTTTCCTGGATAATCTTTATACGGTAATGGCTGTAACTGATTTTGGAAAATCATTGGGAGAAACCAATAAGGATGCTTTGCAAAAAGTGGTGGATGCATTTGGTCCAAGTGATTTTTATTCAAGAATGCATGCTGAGCAGATCACTGTTCATGGCGACCCGGCGATCTATATCAATTCGCAGCCTAAGCCAGATTATATCATGGAGCAGCCACAGATCAAGATAAATCCTTCATTCATTTCAGTTGCAGAAAAATCTTTCAGCCTCAAGGTTAACCTGAATAATGTAGGGAAGGCTGTAAGTGATTCTGTTCTTGTTCAGATTCAACGCCAGTATCCTGATGGATCAACTACTTATATTTTCAATCAAAAGATGCGCGGTATAAGGTCTGTTGATTCTCTTGAGTTCAATGTTCCAATCGTTGTAACAAGAGATAAAGGAACCAATAAGATCACTGTAACTATAGATCCAATGAATGAGATCTCGGAAGTTGCTGAAAATAATAATACTGCTTCAGCCGAGTTCTTTGTGTTTGAAGATGAAGCAAGACCTGTATATCCTTACAAGTATGCAATTGTAAATGATCCTCAGCAAAAACTTTTTGCTTCTACTGCCAATCCATTTAGTCCGGAAAAAACTTTTATTGTTGAAATAGATACCACCACATCATTTAACAGCAGTGCCAAAGTTTCTAAAAGCATTGTTACCAAAGGTGGAGTGTTTGAAGTTGATCCTGGAATAGCTTATAAAGATTCCGTTGTTTATTATTGGAGAGTGGCGCCTGCCCCTGATCAGAATTCAAATCCGGTTTGGAATTCATCTTCGTTCATTTACCTGTCGAAAAGTACACCGGGATGGAGCCAGTCACATTATTTCCAGCATCTGAAGAACAGCTTTGCTAATATGAAGTTGAATTCGGGAAGAAACTATGAATTCAATACTGTAAATAATTCTGTAACATTCAAATCGGCGCTTTATCCATATGGTGCCAACTCATCAAGTCTGGATGGAGGTTTCTTGTTTGAAGGTGGATGCGGAAATTATCTTAACTCATTTGAATTTGTTCTTTTCGACTTAAAATCCGGAAGGTATATTCCCAACGTGCCTAATGGCGCAAATGGGCAGTATGGCAGTCTTCATCCTACATGTCCGAACAATGGTATTACAAAAGATATGTTGTTTGACTTCTACCTGAATAATTCAACATACCGGAAGAGAGCTATGGATTTTCTTGACAGTATTCCTAAAGGAACTATGGTTACTCTTCTTAACTGGGGATCTGCAACCTATAACTCAAATCCTCAGTTTGTGAGCACTTGGAAAAAGGATACTGCGATTTATGGATCAAATAAATCGATCTACC
Organism: uncultured bacterium; assembly: GCA_966112615.1. Lineage (GTDB taxonomy): Bacteria > Bacteroidota > Bacteroidia > Chitinophagales > Chitinophagaceae > Flavitalea. Next base: position 6,314 of record CBHWDO010000004.1, on the reverse strand, counting down.
ATAAGTTCATGGAGATTGGACTGACCAAGATCGACTCCTTCTACAGAAATGTTCCTTTTGTATTTGTGTTTACCAAGAATATTGATGGAAGCTGGACCGTATTGAGACAAAGCATTGGACAGGTTCAACAGGATCTTGTAAGCGAGAAAATTGATTTCCAAAGTCTGAGTCCTGAAGGAAATGTAGTATCGGAATATGTTGGACCTGCAAAAAGCTGGAAGAGTCTACATTGGGACGGATCATTCAAGGATAATTCTTCAAAAGATTCTATTCTGGTATCTGTTTATGGTGTGACACCAGATCTGCAGGAAGAGCTATTGTTTACTTCCAATGATATTAAAAAGGATACTACTCTTGACTTCATTTCAGCAGCAGCATATCCAAATCTTAGATTCAAGCTTTATACATTTGATGACAAGAATTACACCCCATACCAGCTTAATTTCTGGCAGGTGAAGTATGATGAAGTTCCGGAAGGGGTGATTGAACCTAAATGGGTATTTAATTTCAAGGATACAGTTGATATTGGTGAGGTAAACAAAATTCAGGTTGCCTTTAGGAATATCAGTAACACTCCATTCGATAGCCTTCAATACAAAGTGGTTGTGACGGATAAGAATAATGCTCAGAAAACTTATCTGCCTTCAAGGATAGAACCCTTGACTGCCAGGGATTCCGTAATGATCTCTTATAATATTGAAACAAAAGATCTCTCTGAGAATAATACTTTATTCCTTGATGTAAACCCTGATGATCAACCTGAACAATACAGGTTCAATAATTTCCTTTTCCGTAATTTCTATGTAAGGCCGGATAAGACAAACCCGTTGCTGGATGTTACTTTTGATGGTGTACACATCCTAAATCAGGATATTGTTTCTGCAAGACCGCATATACAAATCAAATTAAAGGATGAAGCAAAATACATGTTGTTGAATGATACGGCATTGACTTCTTTAATCATCAAGTTCCCTGATGGAACCAAACGCCAGTATAAAGTTGATGGAGATACATTAAGGTTTACACCGGCCTCCGCAGGAACCGATAATACAGCAACACTTGATTTCTTCCCTAATTTCACTGGTTCACAAAGTATGCAGGGAGAAGATTATGAATTGATCGCACGAGGTAGAGACAGAAGTGGAAATAAAGCTGGAGAAGTGGAATACCGCATTGGATTTAAGGTGATCAGTAAACCAATGATCTCCAATATGCTGAATTTCCCGAATCCATTCAGTACTTCTACTGCATTCGTATTTACCATAACAGGATCAGAAGTTCCTCAAAACCTGAAGATTCAGATCCTGACTGTTACCGGAAAAATAGTTCGCGAGATCACCAGAGAAGAATTAGGGCCATTGAATATTGGAAGAAATATTACCGAGTTTAAATGGGACGGAACCGATCAGTACGGTCAAAAACTCGGCAATGGTGTTTACCTCTATCGTGTTGTATCCATGCTAAATGGTAAGAAAATGGAAAAATATTCAGCGAAGGGCGATGAAACCGACAGGTTCTTCAACAACGGTTATGGTAAGATGTACCTGATGCGATAAATTCCGCATATCGATACTTTACAAAATAGCTGCCTGAATAAGGCGGCTTTTTTTATCGTTACTTTGCACCGTCAAAGTAAAAGGATATGGCAAAAATCGGCATAAATATATCAACAGGCAGTCTGCAGCAGGAGGAAATGATCGTTGGAATTGACCTGGGTACAACAAATAGCCTTGTGGCAATCATTCATCCTGAAACCAGGAAACCTGTTGCGCTCAAGGAACACGACAGCAGTTCACTGGTTCCTTCTGTAGTTCATTTTGGCGAGAAAGGAATGGTGACAGTAGGTGATACAGCAAAGGAATTCCTGGTAACAGAGCCCCAGAATACCATTTTTTCAGCGAAAAGACTAATGGGTAAATCCTACAATGATGTTCGTGAACGTTCTGATTTCTTCACCTATAAAGTCATTGATGATGATACAGAAAGCCTTGTGAAGATCCAGGTGGGAGATAAATTCTATTCTCCTATAGAATTATCGTCCTTTATCTTAAAAGAGCTTAAAAACAGGGCAGAACATATATTGAAAACGCCTGTGACAAAGGCTGTAATTACTGTTCCGGCATATTTTAATGATGCACAAAGACAGGCCACAAGGGATGCAGGTAAACTTGCCGGGCTGGATGTTCTCAGGATCGTCAATGAACCTACTGCTGCAAGTCTTGCCTATGGTTTAGGGCTTTCTAAGGATGAAGAGAAAACCATCGCAGTATATGACCTCGGTGGTGGAACCTTTGATATCTCTATACTCCGGATCACTGGTGGAATCTTTGAAGTGCTGTCTACCAATGGAGATACCTTCCTTGGTGGTGACGATTTTGACCAGGCCATCATCCAGTACTGGATGAAGGAACATGGAATTGAGCAGTCTGATCTTGCCATCCATAAAGATAAAATGCAGTCATTGCGACTGATGGCAGAAGAAGCAAAGAAGAGATTGAGCAGTGATGATCAGTATTCAAAGGAAATGGATGGACTAACGTTCACCATTACACGAAATAAATTTGAAGAGATCATTAGTCCATATGTTCAGAGAACCATCGAATCCTGTTCCAAAGCCATGAGTGATGCAAAACTTTCTGCATCAGATATCAATGAAGTTGTGATGGTAGGTGGCTCTACACGTGTTCCGCTGGTAAAAGAATCTGTAAAGAAATTCTTTAACCGTGAAGTACATGATGAACTAAATCCTGATGAAGTAGTGGCATTGGGGGCTGCTGTCCAGGCCGATATCCTTGCAGGAAATAATAAGGATTTCCTTTTGCTGGATATCACTCCTCTTTCCCTTGGTATTGAAACCATGGGTGGTTTGATGGATGTACTGATCCCAAGAAATACCAAGATCCCGGCTAAAGCTGGTCGCCAATATACCACGCATAAAGACGGTCAGACTGGTATGAGGATATCTGTATTCCAGGGCGAACGCGACCTGGTTAAGGATAACCGTAAGCTGGCTGAATTCAATCTAACCAATATTCCGGCGATGCCTGCAGGTCTTCCAAAAGTGGAGATCAGCTTTTTGATCAATGCCGACGGGATCCTTGTAGTAAAAGCTAAGGAGTTGAGGAGTGGCGTTGAATCGGGCGTTGAAGTAAAACCACAATATGGATTGACCGATGAGCAGGTTGAACAAATGCTGATGGATTCAATAACCCACGCAAAAGATGATATCCAGGTTCGTGCACTGGTTGAAGCCACCACGGAAGCAACGGTTATGATTGAAACCACGGAAAGATTCATTGAAAAGAATGGTGAATACTTACAATCGAATGAGATCGATGTTACGCGGGAAGCCATCAATACTTTGAGATCCGCTATGGAGCAACAAAATAAAGACCTTATTCAGACCAGGATCGAAGAATTGAATGAGATAACCCGTCCTTTTGCGGAGCGTGTAATGGACATTGCAGTAAGTGCGGCTATGAAAGGAAAGAAGATCTAACCGACCTGCATCTTTCTCAGCAGATATTTTCCTATCACATCAAACTCAAGGTTTACAATATCTCCGGGATGAATGTCCCGGATATTTGTATGCTCAAAAGTATAGGGAATGATTGCAACTGTAAAGCTTGTATTGGTGATGTTGAAAATGGTCAGGCTAATGCCGTTCATGCTGATAGAACCTTTTTCTATGACCAGGGATGCAAATTCTGCTGGAAATTCAAACACGAATTCCCAGCTTCCGTTCCTGTTTTCACGTGAAATGCAGGTGCCGGTAGTGTCAACATGGCCCTGAACAAAATGCCCGTCGAGACGGCCATTCATTGGCAGGCATCTTTCAAGGTTGACAAGGGTACCTGGTTTCCAGTTTTGCAGAGAAGTCTTCTTAAGAGTTTCTTCAATTGCAGTAACCCGGTGTGTATCCCCGCGAATTTCTTCAACTGTTAAGCAAACGCCGCTATGGGAGAGGCTTTGATCAACTTTCAATTCTTTTGAAAGAGAGGAGTTTATCCAGAAGGTAAAATTGGATCCCTGTTGAATAATTTCTGTAACAATGCCGGTGTTTTCTACAATGCCTGTGAACATGAAGCAAAATTGAGATTTTTTTGCCGACTTTATGGATTTTTAAAAAATACGCCTATCTTTGCCGTCCTAAAAATAGCATCAAAGGAGGTATATAATATGCTTATCATCGATTCAAAAGATTGCGAAAACATCGACAAGGCCCTTAAGAAGTACAAGAAGAAGTTCGAAAAGGCAAAAGTTCTGTTGCAACTTAGAGAGCGTCAGGCTTACACCAAGCCTTCCGTAGTTCGTCGTGGACAGGTTCTTAAGGCTATCTACAAACAACAGGTAGCAACCGGTCAGATCGAAGGATAATTTCCTCCAGTCACCATATTGGATAGCTGCAAGATCATATCTTTGCAGCTATCTTAGTTTATGCCCGATTCTCCTCTTGTAATTGCTCCATTCATTGATTACCTGCGCTTTGAAAAGCGATTCTCTCAACATACGGTAAGGGCTTACCAGGACGATCTCATTCAATTTTTTGATTTTCTTGAATTGCAGTTTGGTTCGATGGACCTGCCTGCCATCCAGGGATCTTTTGTGAGAAGTTGGCTGGCATCAATGAAAGATAACGGGATGAGTTCAAGAACGCTGAACCGTAAGATCTCATCCTTAAAAACTTTCTTCCGGTACCAGGTAAGGCAGGGAGTTTTGGAGGTCACACCAATGGCGAATGTGGTGGCTCCGAAGGTGGAGAAGCGGTTGCCGGTATGGGTGAGGGAGGAAGAAGTGATGAAGTGGGGAAGTGAGGAAGAGGAGAAGAAGGAAAGTCCCTGGCATAAGCGGACGCGGATACTGGTAACAAAGGTTTTGTATTATACCGGGATCCGGACTTCCGAGCTGCTTGGATTAAAAGAGAATGCCATTGATTTTTCTTACAGGCATATAAAAGTGTTGGGAAAGGGAAATAAGGAGCGGATCATACCCATGGAAGAAGATCTTCTAAAAGAAATTAAAGAGTACATGCAGGAGAAAAGAAAGGAGTTTGAAGCTCCCGATCTTACTTATCTTTTCGTGTACGGCAAGGGTAAGAGGCTTTATCAGCGGCTAATGTATGATATGGTGAAAAAAACCATCCAGGAAACAGGAACCACTATAGATAAAAAAAGTCCTCATGTTCTGAGGCATACTTTTGCAACCCATTTATTGAACAACGGGGCAGATATCAATTCAGTGAAAGAGTTATTGGGTCATGCAAGCCTGGCCGCCACACAGGTTTATACCCACAACACCATTGAGAAGCTTAAAGATGTGTACCGCAAGGCTCATCCAAAGGCATGATAAAGGCTGTTTTACGGCTGATAATAATCATCAAACATTTTGAGGTTTTCGCTGCATTTTTATTTGGAAAAGAGGCCTTCTTGACCTAACTTCCATAAAGAATCTGATCAAGTAATAGTTATTGATTCAGTAGTTCTTTTATTTATTGTTCACTGTAAAAATGCGAATGCCATGAACGTAAACATTCAGTCTGTGAAATTTGTAGCCGATTCAAAGCTTACTACCTATGTACAGAAAAAGCTTGAGAAATTGAATACGTTTAATGACCGGATCATTTCTGTTGATGTGTTTCTTAAGCTTGACAATGTAGTGCATACGATCAAGGATAAGGTAGCAGAGATCAGAATACAGATTCCAAGACACCAGTTCTTTGTTAAGGCGTCCTCAAAATCATTTGAAGAATCTTTTGATTCTGCGTTTGACTCAATTATTAATCAGATAAAAAGAAAGAAAGAAAAACAAGTTGCATAAATATTAATCAACTCATGTAAGGCCTCCACCGGAGGTCTTTTTTTATGCCCATACCTGGAGGATCAGGGTAAAGGGGAATGGATAGAAAAAATAATCTTCAACTTTTTTCAGCAATTGATTTTTCAATTATCAATCTGAATATCTTCGCGCTCCGAATAGAAATTGCTGAGGCAATAAGTTCTTTGAGAATCGGGTCTAAAATATTGAAAACAAGCAAAAAAAATCTGACTCAAAATTTTTGTAATTGACAAATTCAATTACCTTTGCCATCCCGAAAAATTCAAGGATAGCGAAAATTTGGGAAGAGATCTTTAGCAAATAAGCCAGAGTAGCTCAGTTGGTAGAGCAGCTGATTTGTAATCAGCTGGTCGGGGGTTCGAGTCCCTTCTCTGGCTCTGGTAGTTTAATAATCGGGCAAGTAGCCAAGTGGCCAACGGCAACAGACTGTAAATCTGTCCTCTTCGGAGTTCGGTGGTTCGAATCCATCCTTGCCCACT